>NZ_JAGGOI010000035.1 GCF_018614585.1 Streptomyces sp. ISL-1
GATCAAGACGTGGCTGGCCAAAGACTCACGCTTTCATATGCACTTCACTCCGACCGGCTCCTCCTGGATCAACCAGGTCGAGCGGTGGTTCGGCTTCCTGGCCGACCAGTAGATCCGCCGCGGCGCACACAAGAGCGTCCAGGCACTCGAGGCCGACATCCGCGCGTGGGTCAAGGACTGGAACGAGGACCCCAAGCCGTTCATCTGGACCAAAACAGCCGAGGAGATCCTCGACTCCCTCGCCCGTTTCTGCCGACGGATCTCTGGCGCAGGACACTAGCTAGGGGGACCGCTGGTCGGTGGCCTGTGTCCCACCCGCATCGCGCCGGCTGACGACTGACTCTGCGGCGGCGAGGGCGAGGTGCCACGGGTACGCGTCGGGTCGGCCTTCACCTGGCTTGTTCGGAACGAACCCGCCTTCCCCGTAGAGACTGAGACGGTGGTGTCAGACCGTCTCTCGCTCCTCCCCTGGCGGGTGAGCCGATCGGCACTCTCGCCATCGTCGACGTGCCCATGGGCATCGACAGTGATCGGGGTGGCGCGCCCCTTGGCCGTGACAAGCCACGCAAGCACCTGTTCGGCCAAAGGGCGGTGCTGGCGCCCCGACGCGCGTCAGCAGTCAAACACCGACCAGCAGATGTCGTTCCGCAACCGCTGGTCGTCAAGTACGAGCTCGCGAATCGCCTCCGGGAGCTGGTCACGCTGCCACTGGCACTCGAGTCGTCCTGCGGCCTCGCCCTCGCCTTCCGGCGCGGCAGCACGTGCGGCCTTGATCGCATAGGCGGCCGCACCGAGCTCGTGCGCGGCGACGTGTGCGACGACCCCGGCCTGGCCGGCGGCGTACGCGGCATGCCGTGCTGCCCCACGCAGGTCCCTGGCCGCACCCATTGCATGGCCGCCCGCCGCGCGAGCCTGGGTCATCTTGACCTCGCCACGCACCCAGGCGCGGGCATGTTCGATCGCTTGACGCGGCCGTGCGTCCTCAGGCTGAGCCGACTCGAAGAGGTCAAGGACGTGCTCCGCGCAAGATGCCGCCCAAAGAGCGAGGAGATGGTGATCCGAATCAGTGAGGGTCCCACCGCGGCGGATCGTCACGAAGCGAGGGTCCCGGACCTTCGGAAGGATCATGATTGGCACTCCTGATGCTTGCATCCGCCAAACACCCAAGGGCGCGCACGCGCGCCAGGCACGCCCCCCAAGCAAAGCCTGCAAACTCGATGGTCGATCCGCAAGGCTCGTCGGGTCCTTCCGGTCAAACGTCCAGTCTGCCCCATCGGGCGCGGGTACGGCGGTGCTGTGACGGGCAGTCGTCGGAGAAGGCCGCGCTGATCTATCAGCACTCGGATCTTGAGCGACAGCAGGGGGTTGCCAGCGGGCTCGACCAGCTCGTGCGGGCCGCCCGGAAGAAGGGCAATCAGGAACCATCTGGTGCGGATCTGGTGCGCGACGCCTGATGCGTTCCAGACAACAAAGAAGCCCCGGGCTGTTGGCCTGGGGCTTTTGCGTGGAGCGGGTGACGGGAATCGAACCCGCGCTCTGAGCTTGGGAATCACTGAGCCTTTTTCATCCCGCCGCTGAGCTGGCCTGATGCAGGGTGACAACGGCCTGAATGAGGGCGGTAATGCGGGTGGTCGAGCACCGGATTTTGCGTAGGAGCCGCCAGCTCTTGAGGATGGCCATGGCTCAGTGCTTGCTACGCGGGCACGAGCCGCCTGAAGACCCGATCATGCACTTCCCAGTTCGCGGTGTTCTGCGGGTTGTTCTCATCCCTGGCGGTGCCTTTGAGTATCCCTTCCATCCGGTTCGTTGCAATCCCCTTTTCCAGCCTGCCGAGGTAGTGACCTTTGGCGCCGTTGCTCCACATGATAGTGAAGTCAACTGATTCGCCTACCACTTGGCCGGTAATGCCTGTGCTTGTCACGCTTCCCCCGGCATGCGTGGCGAATCCGGAGAGTTGATCGCCATCTTGTTGCATGTTCACGAAAGCGGTGTGTCGATTGTTTTGCACAACCTTCAACTGGCCGGCGATGTTTATGAATGAACCAGACATACTCGGCACACCCTTTCTAGGTCGATCTTCTTTCCCTCGAATGTAAGCTTCTGAGAAGCCGTTGTCATACCGATCAAGGTACTTGGCTGGTCGAACAAGCAGGGTTCTAGGCCGTGAGGCTTTGTCAACTTGCTGTCTGAACATGGCTGTTGGGCTGACAGATGGGTGAAGCCCCTGGTAGACGGGTTCACGACCAAGATCGCCCGACCCACCAGAGGCTTCGTGTGCTTGTCTACCCGTGCGGCCTGGATGTGTCCAGCCGTTCCCTGTGTTTCCTCGCTGCCCGTCTCCGTGAGCACCGCCGCCGGATCGGAAGCCGTTGGCGCCGGCTGACTGCCGACAGGCAGGCTCTGCTGACACTGGCGCATCTGCGGAACGGGACGACGTATGCCCAGCTCGCGGCGGGTTTCGGAGTCGGAACGAGTACCGTCTACCGCTACGTGATCGAGGCCGTCGACCTGCTCGCTGAACTCGCGCCGACCCTCGCCGAGGCAGTCCGTGCCGCGTCGACGAAGGCATACGTGCTGCTGGACGGGACGCTTCTGCCGATCGACCGGATAGCGGCCGACCGCCCGTTCCACTCCGGAAAACACCACAAGCACGGGATGAACGTGCAGGTCATCACCGATCCGTTCGGCGAGCTCCTGTGGGCCTCGCCCGCGCTGCCCGGCGCAGTCCACGACGTTCGCGCGGCCCGCGAGCACGGCATCGTCGACGCTCTCGACCAGGCCCGGATCACCTGATGGGCGGACAAGGGCTACCAGGGTGCCCGCGGAACGCTCCGTGTTCCCTTCCGCGGCTGCTGGGACACGCTTCCCGCCGGCCAACAGGCCGTGAATCGATCGCAGGCCAAGATTCGAGCTCTGGTCGAACGAGCCATGGCCATCCTCAAGAGCTGGCGGCTCCTACGCAAAATCCGGTGCTCGACCACCCGCATCACCGCCCTCATTCAGGCCGTTGTCACCCTGCATCAGGCCAGCTCAGCGGCAGAATGAAAAAGGCTCACTGATCGTTGATGCACGGTTCGAGCGTTGAGCTGCTAGAACGCTGGTCTTCGGACTGGCACCAGCAGCTATGCGGTGACTGCATTGACCGTGGTTCACCACCCGTTCTGGTGCACATCTGGTGCGGCGCTGCCTGGCCGGGGGCTGGGTGTGACCCCTTCGTCCCGAACTACCGGTAGGACGGTTGCTGAGGTCTGCCGCGCTGGTCAGCCGGTTGCCTGGGGCCGATATCGGTCAGCTGCGGTCGCGGTGGTTGCTGTACTTCGCTGCTGTACGGCATACGTCCGGAGGCCTCCCGACGTTCCGCGGTCATGTCCCGGGCCGGCTGCGGCTCGTCAGAATCAGCATCGTGGCTGGGACAACGCACGGCAGTAACCCATCGAGTTGCCGGCGCTGCGTGGGGCCTTACTCTGCATCGGGCGACTCAGGGGGTTCCGGTGCTGCTGCCTCGCCACGGCCAATGGTCATTGACCAGCGCACTGCTGAGGGAGCTTGGACGGAAACAGTGCCCTTGTTCTCCACGCCCTTAACGCCGACCTGGTTGTAAGTGGTCGTCACTTCCCCATCGACACATTCCAGTGGGAAACCGATGTTCACTGGTTTCACGGTGACCTTGATCGTCCCCTTGCCCTGGCATCGCACTGCGACGATCAGAGCATCCCCTTGCTTTCCCTTGTCGAACTCGATACGGCGACTGCCGTGTGTCTCGTCTTGGCTGGCAGCGAGGGTCTCGGTTTTGTCCAGCTCGGGAGGTTGCGCGACGGAGGGCTGTGCGGAGCTGGCGGAGGCGGTGGACGCCGGCTCGGTGGGCTTGGGCGATTGAGGAGCTTTGCCCGCGTCCGAGCTGTCGGGCGAGCAGGCAAGGGCGAGAGGGAGGACTGCTGACAGAAGACTCAGTCTGGCGAGGGGGCGGCGTGGCACTACTTGGTCTCCCAGATGGCCCAGCCGATACGGCGGGGCGTGTAGAGGGTCGCGTTCTCCTTGGTTCCCTTGGTGCAGTTGGCATAGACGTACTGGTTGTAGCCCGCAGTCTTCAACCGGAAAACCCCGTACCGGGCGTGAGTTGTGTACCTGGACGGGGTGTCGACTGTGATTTTGTTGCCGAGCCTGGCTGTGAGCTTCACGGAGAGCTCCACGCCATATTCCAGCTCTATCTCCGCCACCGCCACGGAACCCCCCACCTTGAGCTTGCCGCTGACAGCGATGCCCACCTCGCCCGACACCTCAGAGATGAACTCAGACCTGGCCGTGCGTCCAGTGCCGTTGTAGTTGGCCTGCTCGGCACCTACGCCCTTGTGGTAGTCCTTGTACTTCTTGGTCGACGCCCATCTCCAGCCCGGCTCGCACGGCTGGGCGGGGGGAACGTCGGTCGGCGGCTTGCCCGGCCCCTCCGCCGGCGGCGGTGCCGAAGTATCCCCACCACCCACCTCGGCGAGGTCCGATTCCTCCGGCTGAGCCGGAGGTGTGGTCTCGGCGGGCGCCTCGGTCGCGGTGGGAGTCGGGTCCGCCGCGAAGGCCGGGCTACCAACCCCCAGAACGGCTATCGCGAGGCTCGGTGCAATCAGCGTCGACGCGATTTTAGAAACGCGCATATCGAAATCCCCCTCAGGTCAAGCGAGTTGGGGCTGGTCGCTCCCCGCTCGCAGGACCTTGATCCTCCAGCGGACCTCAACGCCAGAACAAGGCCCCTGTGAAAACTCAGAGGAGAACTTGATGTTCCACATGCTGTACCCGACCCCTCACGCGACGTAAATACCCATGATCCGGGACAACCGCGCTGCTGCGCCGTCGTCTGCAGCTGATGTCCTCCCGGATCCCCACGCATCCCTACTGGGCCAGCGAGGCAGGGCGTTCGCCTGCGGCACGAGTGGAGCTGTGCCCCCAGGCCCGCAACCTTCCAGGTGTGACCGCGCGCTTAGAAGGCGCTTGGATGCTCAAGCACGCCAAGGTGGGTGACCTGCGCGATCACGCCGAGTCTGCCGTTGATCTGCTCTACTTCGACACCCATTCGACCGACGTGCCAACGGACTTCGTGGCAGCGGCCCTTGGCCTACCTCACTCCTCTTCGTCGCTTCGTTCCAGAACCAGCGCGACGGACCCATCAACCAGACCGTTGCTGCCTTCCAGGTGCAGATGGCTCCCATCGGGGACGCCGTCCTCTGCGAGCGTGACCAGGTGGCCGGCCAGCGTTCTGAGGCCAGCGGCATTCGCTTCAATCACGACCTCGCCACCGAGGTTCCGGACCTCGATACGCGTGTCGTCCTCCCATGTGAAGACTCGTGCGACACCATCGGTCACAGCCGTGATATGCGTGCTCTCGGGCGGGGTGCTGTTGGCTTCGGGAGTCATAGCGAACATCATGCCGGTCGGAGCACACGGCTCCGGAGTGCATGATCAGGTGAGGTCAGACACCATGCCTGACCTGCCTTAATAGCCCTTCAAGATCAGACGCGTGGCTGGTTCACACGATGCTCACACGAGCGGCCCTTCCCCTCGGAGTCGAGGACACCCGCAAGCAGGGAGTTCCAGACGGCCAACGCGCTCCGGCCTCACGGACCTTGTCAGTCAGTGCACGCGCGTACCGGCTGTTACGTGGAGGGCAAGCATGTCTGCGCATTCACGCATTGGCGGGCCGCGCCGGAATGCTACTCAAGTAGCCAGAATTCCCCAACGTACTATCCATTCGAACTCGTCGTTCTGGCTTCTGTCTTCAAAATACGTCGATAGTCTACCGTCATCCTGCAGAAAGACTCCAATATCCCTGATGTGATGGTCGGGGATTGTGCCGAAGATGGGAAGCCGCACACCCTTGAAGTTGAAACGGAAGCCTCGAATCACCGCAGGGCCCGAGGGAATAGAGTCGCTAGCACCCCCGCGAATACCTCCGCGTCCGGTCCCTCTGGACTCGCCTAGGGCGGTAAAGAGCGTCTTCGGGACCCATGCCCATTTCACGCCCCAGTCGAAGCTGTCGGGGTGTCTGTCGGCGATGGTCATGGTGAGCTTGCCATTGTTTTCCAGCATCCCAATCTTGTTGAGATGCTCGTCACCTCCACGGAAATGGAAGTCGAGTCCTCGAAGGACGAACACGAAATCCTGAAGCACCCCTTCCCCTTCAGGCGCGTCAAGATTTATCGTGCATTCGTTTCTGCAGAAGATGTCGTTGGTCCAACTCCGTTCTTCGATATTGTCACCGCGAATAGTGTGATGTCTTACGTTGCAGTAGTACTCATCTGGTTCGTCGTCATGGAACGCAACTTCCATGGTGCCTATGCGTGGGGAGTGTGGCAAGATCGCGATCCTCTTCAGATGGTGATCGTAGCCTCGCCCCCTAGTGCTCTGCCCGAAATCGAAGAAGAAGCTATTGAGCAGGGCAGGCTGAAGCGGAAATACGTCATCTATTTCTACCCCACGTTTGGTCCCGCTGAACACGTTCATTGGCCCAAAAGTCGGAGCGGCTTCCACGCGCGCTGCTTCTAGGAGCGTTGGAGAGAACTGCTTGTTCATGACTCCTCCATGGGTCGGCGCCTTTGCAACGCTAGCCGAGACAGATACACCTATGTAGCGAAGACCGCATTCGCGCGGTGCCGTAGATGGTGCACACCCCTCTACTAGAGAAGCACGGTCGGATGCATGGCGAAACTCGTGCAGAGTGTCGCCCCGTCAGCTGCCCGGCTGGCTTGTCCAAAATTGAATCATTTCTTTGCGCCAGCCCGAATGAGTGAACTGGCGAGATGCCCAACGTCGCTCGGTTATTCCTAGACTGTCTATGATCTCGATCTTGTGCCGAGGGATCACATAGCTGGTGAGACGTATCCGGAGCGCGCCTGCGACCTTCATAGGTCGGCTTCGCCGACAGGCTGCAACATCCGGGCGTGTTGCAGCCGTCTGTAACCGGACCGGACGGGTGGGACAGCGCTCACTGGAGCTGTCCCACCACTTTGTGCAGGTCAGATGTGTAACAGGACAGTGGGACGGCTGGGACACATCCTGCGAGGTCCCGACAGGCTTCGGGCGTATCGTGCACCAAGTGCAGCTACTCGCCCTCTTCGATCTCGACAACACCCTGATTGACCGGCAAGGCGCCGTGGAGGAATGGGCCGGGCACTTCAGCGCGGCCCGTGGGCTGGCATCTCACACAGAGCGCCTGATTGTTGACGCCCTCCGTGAGCGGGCCTACCCAGCGGACTTCGAGCAGCTCAGGGACATCCTGGATCTCCCTGATTCGGTGGACTCCCTGTGGGGCGAGTACGTCGAAGAGATGGCTTCGCGGGCACGCTGTCCCGATGGGCTGCGCAGCGATCTCCGCACTCAGGCAGTCGCGGGGTGCTGGGCGTCGTGGGTGCGGCCACGGACGGAATCGAGACGCTGCGTACCGGTCTGGTCGAATCGGCCCTGGACCTTGGTTGGCAGGTGGCCGTGACGCTGACGCCGAACGCCGGCCGATGGCTGCGCGCAAACGGCGAACTTGAGCGGCTTGAGGCAGTGTCCGGCCTGCGGGTGCGGGACACCCCTCGCCTGCCCAGTGAGCCTCGCCCGCATCCTGTCGCCGACTTGCTACGTCGTCGCACCGGCCAGCGTGAACTACGTCGCCAAACTCGCGACCGGCATCGCCGGCAATCAGGCGCTGACACAAGTGGCCGAGGCCATTGGCACGATCGGCGTGCCCGTGGTGGTGTTCCCCCGGGTCAACGCAGCCCATGTGCGGCACCCGGCATGGGAGGGACACATCGAGACCCTACGGAGGGGCGGCGTGGAGCTCGTCCATGGCCCTGACGTGTGGCCGCTGTACGAGCCTCGCGAAGACCCATCAGTCCGAGAACTCCCTTGGACCACAGTCATCGAGGCCATCAGGCGGGGGACGGCATTCCCTGCCCGACACCCGCCTCGATGCGCAGGATGAAACGGTCGTCCGGGTCGGACAAGTCGCGGCGGTTGGCCTCGCCGTGCAACAGGACACGTTTGTTGTCGGCTATGGACAAGAGCTCTTCAAGGTCCTTCCGCTGACGCATCAGCCGGTCCGGGTGATAAACGATCACGTGCCTGATGGCTCCCTCGCTCCTTGAGCATCTCGTCCCAGCCCGGACGCTTGCGGTTGCGCTGCCAGGCTGAACGGTTGTTGTCCACGTAGACGTGTTCCGGCGCGATGCGTAATTGCAGGCGCTCGGCGATCTCCCGCCATATGCGGTCCGGGCGGCTTTCAACCCGCGCGCAGCATCAGGCCGATGCCCACCACCATCAGACCCGCCGCCGCGATCCTCGGACCGCCGAAGCGCTCCTTGAAGAACAGCGCCCCGATCGCCGCGCCCACGATGATCGACGACTCGCGTAGCGCCGCGATAGGAGCCAGTGGCGCCCGGGTCTGCGCCCACAGCACCAGCCCGTACGCCGAGACCGACAGCACCGCGCCGAGCAGCCCGCGCGCCGCGTAGGGGCGTAGCTCGGCGAGCAGACCGCCCCTGTGGACGTAGAGCGTGTACGCCGGGATCAGTGCCCCTTCAAGAATCATCAGCCAGGCGATATAGCCGAGCGGCGTGCCCGACGCGCGTACGCCCAGACCGTCCACGACCGTGTAGGCGGCGATCGACAGACCGGTCGCCAGCGCGGCCAGCAGCGCGGGCCAGTGCGGCCGCTTGCCGGAGCCCTTGATGCCCCACAGAGCCACGCCGACCAGTCCCGCCGAGGCGAGCACCACGCCCGCCAACTGCCAGCCGTTCAGGCTTTCGTCGACGAACAGCGCCGCGAGCACGGTCACCACCAGCGGTGCCGTACCACGCGCGATCGGGTACATCTGGCCGAAGTCGCCCAGGCTGAACGACCGCATCAGCAGTGTCTGGTAGCCGATGTGCAGCAGGGCGGAGGCGATCAGATACGGCCACGCGCCGGCCTCGGGCAGCGGCGAGAAGCAGGCCAGCACGGCCCCAATCACCGTGCCGCCACCGGCTATCAGCGTGAAGGCGACCAGTTGATCTTTGATGGTGTGTGCGATCGCGTTCCATGTGGCGTGCGTGACCGCGGCGATCAGGACCGCCGTGGCGACGAGTACCGTCACGCCGTGCGCTCGCGTACGTCCACCAGCGCGCCGCCCGCGTGCGCGATCAGCGTCTTGGGGTCGAGCGGGAAGACCGTGTGCGGGGTCCCGGCCGCCGCCCACACCACGTCGTGGTCGAGCAGGCGGCGGTCTGCCAGCACCCGGGTCCTGGTGGCGTGGCCGAAGGGCGGCACACCGCCGATCGCGTACCCGGTGGTCTCCCTCACCAGATCGGCGCCCGCCCGCTTGACGGACTCGGCGCCCAGCTCCTGCCGTACGCGCTCGACGTCCACCCGCGACGACCCGTCCATCAGCACCAGCACCGGAGCGCCGTCCGCCTCGAAAATCAGCGACTTGACGATCTCGCTGACGTCGCAGCCGATCGCGGCGGCGGCCTCGGCGGCGGTCCGGGTGGCGTCGGGGAAACGGCGGACCGGGACCTCGAGTTCCAGCTCGCGCAGCGCCTGGGCGAAGCGGGGGTGGGCGTCGGTGTCTTGATTGCTCATGGCCCGCACGCTAGTGGTAGCTGTACGGGCCATGCGAGCAGGTATTCACGGCGGGCGGACGGCAGGCGGTCGGCGGGCGGTCAGTTAGCGGCCGGTCAGCGGGCGGTCAGCGTGCGGTGTCAGCGGACGCGCAGCACCTGGGCGACCACCGGTCCTGCCGCGTCGCCGCCGTGCCCGCCTGACTGCACGACCGCGGCCGCCGCCAGGTCGTCGGCGTACCCGGTGAACCAGCTGTTGGACTTGCCCTGTCCGTCGACCTCCGCCGAGCCCGTCTTCGCGCCCTTGTCGCCGCCGACGCCGGCCATCGCGGACTGGCCCGTGCCGTACTGCGCGGTGGCGCGCATCATTTCGCGCAGCGCCTGGGCGATGGAGCCGGGCAGCGACTGTGCCTTGGCGAGCTCACGGTTGTCGAGGGACTGCGGGACGATCACCGGCTGGCGGAAGCCGCCGCTCTTCGCGGTGGCGGTGACGGACGCCATGTTGAGGGCGTTCATCGTGATCTTGCCCTGCCCGATGTACGAGGCGGCGGTCTCGGGGCCGGCCGACTCGGGCACGGTGCCGTCGACGGAGACGATGCCCGTCTGCCAGTCGAGGCCGATGCCGAAGTACTTACGGGCGGTGTCGCCCAGCGCCGTACCGGCGATGTTCTTCTCGGTGAGGGGCTTGACGGCCTTGATGAAGGCGGTGTTGCACGAACGGCGGAAGCTGTCCTTGAAGGTGCCGCCCTTGATCTCGAACTTCTTGAGATTCTCGAACGTCACCCCCTCCCACGAGACAGTCGGCGGACACTCCACCTTCGCCCCCGGGCCGCCCACGATGCCGTTGTCCATCATCATCGCCGCGGTCACGATCTTCATCGTGGAGCCGGGCGCCTGGGCGCCCATCATGGCCGTGTTGTAGCCCTCCGCGGGGCTGTTGGCGACGGCCCTGATCTCGCCCGTGCTGGGCTTGATGGCGACAACCGAGGCCTGGCTGTACTTCTTCACCGCCTTCTCGGCGGCCGCCTGCACATCCGCGTCCAGGGTGGTCTTCAGCGTCCCCTCCTTGCCCTCGGTCAGGGTCAGCAGGGTCTGGTCGGGCGTGGACTCGTTCGTGGAGGTGATGGCCAGCTCGACGCCTGCGGTGCCGCCCGCGTCCTCGCCGTACTTCTTGCGCAGTGAGTCCAGAACGGGCCCGAGTGACGGGTACTTTTCCTTCGTCAGCTCCCGATCCTTGCGGTCCACGGCCTTGATCGGCGGGGCCGACGCCTTGTCCGTCTTGAGGCCGGCGTCCTTCGTCAGCTTCGGGTGGACGACTGCCGGCGCCCAGCTGACGAGCGGTCTGCCGGTGGTCAGCCCGCGTACGACGGTCAGTTCGGAGGAGTACGACCAGGGCTTGGACTGCCCCTCGTACGTCACCGTCGCCCTGACCGTGAACGGCACCTTGGCGCCGACCGCCTTCCCCGGCGTGATCACGGCCTCGGAGACGTGGGCCTGCTCGCGGTACCCGGTGATCAGCGGCTCGGCCTCCGCCGCGTTGTTGGTCAGCTGCGCGGCCTGCGGCGCGTTGCCGCCCGCCCATGCGGCCAGAAAGTCCTTCGCGGTCTGCTCGATCTCATCGGCGTCGGGCGGCCCGGTCTTCTTGGACGCGGACGTGGTCGTGGCGTCCGTGCCACCCCCGCCGGACAGCCCGCTGTACAGGTTGTAGCCGCCGTAGCCCACGCCACCGGCGACCACCAGGAATACGCCGCCGATGACGGCGACCTTCGCTCCACTGCGCATCAGTGCAGTCCCCCTCCCCAGGAGCTCCTTGACCGCGCCTATGGAAAAGCGTGTTCAAGGACATGCATCGCGTGAACTCTACGGGACAGGGGTGACAGGAGAGTTGGTCGTTATCGGACCGCGACGGTCAGGCCCGGGTCCGGATCGGGGTCCGGGCACAAGGTCCGGTGGAGGTCGAGCAGCATCACGCGGCTAGACCCAGGTGTCCAGCCACATCCGGTTGCGCCAGTCCCCCACCGGGATCGTCGTGCCCGTGTAGATCGGCCAGAAGTAGATGAAGTTCCAGATGATCAGCAGCACCAGCACGCCCGCGCCGATCGCCCCGATCGCCCGCCGCCGTTCGTCCGAGCCCGGTGGACCCAGCATCGCGCCGATCATCATCGCCACTGCCAGGCACAGGAACGGCACGAACACGACCGCGTAGAAGAGGAAGATCGTGCGCTCCTGGTAGAAGAACCAGGGCACCCACCCCGCAGCGACGCCGCAGGCGATCGCGCCCGCGCGCCAGTCGCGGCGGAACAGCCAGCGCCACAGGACGTAGCAGATCGCGAAGCACGCCGCCCACCACAGCAGCGGCGTGCCGAGCGCCAGGACCTCGCGGGCGCACTTGTCCGCCGTGTCCGCCGGGCAGCCGTCCACGCCCGCCTTCGGGTCCTCGTAGAAGTACGAGACCGGGCGGCCAAGGACGATCCAGCTCCACGGGTTCGACTGGTAGGTGTGGCCCGAGGTGAGGTTGACGTGAAACTCGTAGACCTCGTTCTCGTAGTGCCACAGGCTGCGCAGCCAGTCCGGCAGCCAGGTCCAGCTGCCGCCCTTGCCGTCCGTCTGTGCCCAGTTCCTGAAGTAGCCCTTGTCCGTGACGATCCAGCCGGTCCAGGAGGCGATGTACGTGGCGATCGCGACCGGCACCGTCGAGACGAAGGCCGGTACGAGGTCTCTCTTCAGCACCGCCTTGTACGGCTGCACCGCACCCGCTGTCCGGCGCGCGCCCACGTCCCACACCACGGTCAGCAGGCCGAACGCGACCATCACGTAGAGGCCGTTCCACTTGGTGCCCGCTGCCAGGCCCAGCATCACGCCCGCCGCCAGGCGCCATGGACGCCAGCCGAGCCGCAGGGTCTCGGCGATCTTGGTGTCCGGCCGCAGCACGCCCTCTTCGTCCGTCGGCAGCGCCGCGGCGAGACGTCTGCGCGCCCAGTCCCGGTCGATGAGCAGACAGCCGAACGCGGCCAGCACGAAGAACATCAGCACCTGGTCGAGCAGCGCTGTGCGGCTCATCACGAAGTGCAGCCCGTCCACCGCGAGCAGCGCGCCCGCCAGGCAGCCCAGGAATGTCGAGCGGAACAGCCGGCGGCCGATCCGGCACAGCATCAGCACCGACAGCGTGCCGAGCACGAAGACCATGAAGCGCCAGCCGAACGGCGTGAAGCCGAAGAAGTGCTCGCCGAGGCCGATGACCCACTTGCCGACCGGCGGATGCACCACATAGCCGGGGTCGGCCGGGATGGTGACGTTGTCCGGGTTGGCCAGGATCGCCTTGTCGATGTCCTTCGGCCAACTGCCCTCGTAGCCCTGATTGATCAGCGCCCACGCGTCCTTCGCGTAGTACGTCTCGTCGAATATCACCGCATCGGGCTTGCCCAGATTCCAGAACCGCATCACGCCCGCGACCAGCGCGACCAGCAGCGGACCGCCCCACGCCGCGATGCGCAGCAGGGGGTTCACGACGGTCGGCGGGATGCCGAAGACCGGCCATACCCGCTCGGAGGGGCGCGTGTAGGGCGGCACCAGGCGCTCACGCAGCCCGGTCACGGGCCGGGGCGCGTAGCCGAATCTGCGCAGCCTCTGCTGCCAGCCGGGCGGCTGCGGATCGGCGTCCTGGCCCTGAAGGGTCTGTGGCGCGGTACTGGTCACCGCGCCATCGTAGGGAACGCGACTGTGCGAGTCGTACCTCCGGTCCTGCGAGGATGGCGTACGTGAACGGAACGCTGGTACTCGCAGGGACCCCCATCGGCGATGTCGCGGACGCGCCGCCCCGGCTCGCCGCCGAGCTGGAGAGCGCCGACATCGTGGCCGCGGAGGACACCCGGCGGCTGCGGCGGCTCACCCAGGCCCTCGGTGTGCACACCCGGGGGCGGGTCGTTTCGTACTTCGAGGGCAACGAGTTGGCCCGTACGCCCGAGCTGGTCGAGGCGCTGGCCGGCGGCGCCCGGGTGCTGCTGGTCACCGACGCGGGCATGCCGTCCGTCTCCGACCCCGGCTACCGGCTGGTCGCCGCAGCCGTCGAGAAGAACATCAAGGTCACCGCGGTACCGGGACCGTCAGCCGTGCTCACCGCGCTCGCGCTGTCCGGGCTGCCTGTGGACCGCTTCTGCTTCGAGGGCTTCCTGCCCCGCAAGGCGGGCGAACGCCTCGGCAAGCTGCGCGAGGTCGAGCAGGAGCGGCGGACCCTGGTGTATTTCGAGGCGCCGCACCGGCTCGACGACACGCTCGCCGCGATGGCCGAGGTGTTCGGCGCCGAGCGCCGGGCCGCTGTCTGCCGCGAGCTGACCAAGACGTACGAGGAGGTCAAGCGCGGCGGCCTCGGCGAGCTGGCCGCCTGGGCCGCCGAAGGCGTACGCGGCGAGATCACCGTCGTCGTCGAGGGCGCGCCGGAGGCCGGACCCGGCGATCTCGACGCGGACGAACTGGTGCGCAGGGTGCGGGTGCGCGAGGAGGCGGGGGAGCGGCGCAAGGAGGCCATCGCTGCGGTTGCCGCGGACGCGGGGCTTCCCAAGCGCGAGGTGTTCGATGCCGTCGTCGCGGCAAAGAATGCGGATCGACCGGCCCCCGCGAAGGGTAAAGGACTATCGTGAAAAGCAAAGCGCAGACCGCGTCCTTGGCCTTTCTGGCATGGGAACGCCAAAGTCCACACCATTAATCGACAGGCGCTGATGCGCTCCCGCCGGAATCGGCGTCCACTGAATCAGTGGAGAGGAGCTGGCATGAGTGAGATCACAGGCCCCGCCAAGGTCCACGAGGCGTACGCCTTCGCCTGCATGCGCTGCGGGCACGGCTGGGAGCAGTCCTACGAGATTGAGCACCACATCGAGGGCTCGGGCCGGGAATACGTTGTGTACAAGGCCGAGGGCCTGCGGGTGCCGTCCCCGCTTTCGAGCCCGAACTGCCCCGCCTGTGGCGGACATGTCGTACGGATCATGAGGGCGGGGCAGGTCTCCTCGGTCCATGAGTCGATGATGAACATGCTGAACCCGAGCGCTGCGAAGAAGCCCGTGCCGCAGGCCGGGCCGGTGCCCGCCAAGTCCGCGGAGGCCGCCGACCGGCCGGGGATCGCCGAGCGTGCCGAGCAGCCCGAGCAGTCCGTGCAGCAGGGGCCGGCCGCCGGACAGCCGGGATCGGCCGAAAGCTCTCACCACTGGCACCTCTCGGACCTCCTGCACCCCTTCCACCGCCGGTGAGGCATCGGGCGCGAGCCTCGTAGGATCGCGCCCATGAGTTCGAAGTCCGCCCCGCCGCCGCTGCCCGAGCCGCTCAGCGTGCCGGTCGCCGATTCGCACACCCACCTGGACATGCAGGAGGGCACGGTCGAGGAGGCGCTCGCCCGGGCCGCCGCGGTCGGGGTGACGACCGTGGTCCAGGTCGGCTGCGACATCAAGGGCTCCCGCTGGGCCGCCGAGACCGCCGCCGCCCACGACAGCGTGCACGCCGCGGTCGCCCTGCACCCCAATGAGGCCCCGCGCATCGTGCTGGGGGACCCTGATAGCTGGTCGCGGCAGGGTGCCCGTGAGGCCGGTGGCCACGGCGCCCTCGACGACGCGCTGGTGGAGATCGACCGGCTGGCAGCCCTCCCGCAGGTCCGCGCCGTCGGCGAGACGGGTCTGGACTACTTCCGTACGGGCCCCGAGGGCATCGCCGCCCAGGAACGCGCCTTCCGTGCGCACATCGAGATCGCCAAACGGCACGACAAGGCCCTGGTCATCCACGACCGCGATGCGCACGCCGACGTGCTGCGGATCCTCGCCGAGGAGGGGGCGCCCGAGCGGACCGTCTTCCACTGCTATTCGGGCGACGCGGAAATGGCCGAAGTGTGCGCGGCCGCGGGCTACTTCATGTCCTTCGCCGGCAATGTGACCTTCAAGAACGCCCAGCCGCTGCGCGACGCGCTCGTCGCCGCCCCGCGGGAACTCGTACTCGTCGAAACGGACGCGCCCTTCCTCACGCCGGTGCCGTACCGCGGACGGCCCAACGCGCCGTATCTCATTCCGGTCACGCTGCGCGCCATGGCGGCGGTGAAGGCGCTCGACGAGGAGACGCTGGCCGCGGCGATCTCGGCCAATACGGCGGAGGCGTTTGGTTACTGAGGGGCAGCGGCGGACAGGGTAACGTCGCGACACTGTGTAGTCGAATTGCTTTGGAGAGTGACCGGAGTCCGCTAGTGTCCCGGCCGCAACTGGGGGTCTCCCACGCCGAAGGCTGTGGGGAGGGCGGACCGGACCTTACGGAGCGTCATGAGCAATTCGCAGGGCAGTCACCATGCCGCACGCGGCGGTCTCCTCGCCGTCGGGACAGCAGAGCCGTACGACGAGCCCGGGACGACCTACGCGTACGACGAGCCCGAGACCTCGTACGAGGACGAGGCCCGCGCGCCGACACACGACGAGCCCGGGACGCCGTACGAGGATGAGGCCTTCCCGCGCAGCTACGTCCCCACCGCGCCCGCGCTGCCGCGCCAGGGCTCGGCCCCGGACCCGGCCCCGGTCCCGGCGGTCTCCGGGACCGGTGGCCGCGCCGAAGCCCGCCGGGCCGCCCGCCGCCGGACCGGCGAGACGCCCGACACCCTGCGCAGGCTCGTCCCGCACGCCCTCGTCGTCGCCTTCCTGGCCGGCGGCACCTCGGCCTTCGTCGCCAGCGACAAGGCGGTGCGGCTCACCGTCGACGGCGTACCGCGCACCATGCACACCTTCGCCGACGATGTGCGCGAGCTCCTCGATGACGAGGGGGTCGGCGTCGGAGCGCACGACATCGTGGCCCCCGCTCCCGCCGCGGCCCTCGCCAGCGGCGACGAGATCGTGGTCCGCTACGGACGGCCCGTCATCCTCACCCTGGACGGGCAGCGCCAGCGGGTGTGGACGACCGCCCGCACGGTCGAGGGCGCACTGCGCCAGCTCGGGGTGCGCGCTCAGGGCGCGTATCTGTCGGTCTCGCGCTCCATGCCGATCTCCCGCGACGGGCTTGCCCTCGATGTGCGGACCGAGCGGACCGTGACCTTCATGGCCGACGGGCGCGAGCGCACCATCCGTACGAACGCGGCGAGCGTGCATGAGGCCCTGGACGAGGCCGGGATCGAGCTGCGCGGCCAGGACACCACGTCCGTGCCGCCCGGCAGCTTTCCGCGCGACGGGCAGACCGTCACCGTCATGCGGATCACCGGCACCAGGGAGGTGCGCGAGGAGCACATCGAATTCGAGGTGGAGAAGGCCGAGGACCCCACGCTGTTCTCCGGCACCGAGGTCGTCGTACAGCAGGGCAGACCGGGCGCGCGCCGGGTCACCTACACCGTGCGCACCGTCAATGGCGTCAAACAAAAACCGCAGAAGGTCGCCGAGGAGGTGGTGCGGGAGCCCGTCGCCCAGCGGGTGAAGGTGGGCATCGAGCCGCTGCCGAAATCCGTCGCGGGCGCGGACAAGCTGAACTGGGACGCTCTCGCGCACTGCGAGTCGGGCGGACGGTCGGGCGCGGTCGACCCGTCGGGGACGTACGGCGGGCTGTACCAGTTCGACACCGGGACCTGGCGCTCGCTCGGCGGCAGCGGGCGGCCGCAGGACGCGCCCCCGGAGGAACAGACGTACCGGGCGAAGCAGCTCTACGTGCAAAGGGGGGCGAGTCCGTGGCCGCACTGCGGCCGTAGGCTGTATCAGTGAGCACCACTGAGCCCGACGCACTCCTCGGCCCCGCCGACATCCGTGAACTGGCCGCAGCGCTGGGCGTACGTCCCACCAAGCAGCGCGGCCAGAACTTCGTCATCGACGCCAATACGGTCCGCAGGATCGTCCGCACCGCAGGGGTGCGTGAGGACGACGTGGTCGTCGAGATCGGCCCCGGGCTCGGGTCGCTGACCCTCGCCCTGCTGGAGGCGGCTGACCAGGTCGTCGCCGTAGAGATCGACGATGTGCTGGCGGGCGCGCTGCCTTCGACGATCCTGGCCCGCATGCCGGAGCGGGTCACGCGCTTCTCGCTGGTGCACGCAGACGCGATGCAGGTGCGGGAGCTGCCTGGCCCAGAGCCGACGGCGCTCGTCGCGAACCTTCCGTACAACGTGGCAGTGCCGGTGCTGCTGCACATGCTGGACCGCTTCCCCACGATCGAGCGCACGCTGGTGATGGTGCAGGCGGAGGTCGCGGACCGGCTCGCGGCGCGGCCCGGGAACAAGGTCTACGGGGTCCCGTCGGTCAAGGCCAACTGGTACGCGGACGTGAAGCGGGCGGGCTCGATAGGGCGCAATGTCTTCTGGCCCGCCCCCAACGTCGACTCGGGTCTGGTCTCGCTGGTGCGCCACGATCCGCCGAAGACCACGGCCACGAAGGCGGAGGTCTTCGCGGTGGTCGACGCCGCGTTCGCGCAGCGGCGCAAGACGCTGCGGGCGGCGCTGGCCGGCTGGGCGGGGTCGCCCGTCGCCGCGGAGACCGCGCTGGTCGCGGCCGGGATCTCACCGCAGGCGCGCGGCGAGTCCCTGACGGTGGAGGAGTTCGCACGGATCGCGGAGGCCAAGGCGTGAGCGTCACGGTACGAGTGCCGGCCAAGGTCAATGTCCGGCTGGCGGTCGGCGCGGCGCGCCCCGACGGCTTCCACGACCTCGCCAATGTCTTTCTGGCGGTCGGTATCCACGACGAGGTCACGGTGACGCCCGCCGAGTCGCTGACGATCACATGCTCCGGGCCGGACGCCTCGCAGGTCCCGCTGGACCGTACGAACCTGGCGGCCCGCGCGGCGGAGCTCCTCGCCGCCCGTCACGGCATCGATCCCTCCGTCCACATCCACATCGCGAAGGACATTCCGGTCGCGGGCGGCATGGCGGGCGGCAGCGCGGACGGCGCGGGCGCGCTGCTGGCCTGCGACGCGCTGTGGGGTCTTGACTCGCCGCGTTCCGAACTCCTCTCCATCTGCGCCGAGTTGGGCAGCGATGTGCCGTTCAGCCTGGTGGGCGGCGCGGCACTGGGCACGGGCCGCGGGGAGCAGCTGACCGAGCTCGAGGTCGGCGGAGAGTTCCACTGGGTGTTCGCGGTGGCGGACGGCGGCCTGTCGACGCCCGCGGTGTACGCCGAGTTCGACCGCCTCAACGAGGGCGTCGCAGTCCCCGCCCCGGCCGCGTCCCCACCCCTGCTCGAAGCCCTGCGCACCGGCGACGCGACGGCCCTTGCCGCGTCCCTGGCGAACGACCTCCAGCCGGCGGCCCTCTCCCTGCGCCCGGCCCTGGCCGACACCCTGACGGCGGGCACGGCGGCGGCTGCGCTCGCGGCCCTGGTCTCGGGCTCGGGCCCGACGACGGCGTTCCTGACGAAGGACGAGGAGTCGGCGGGGGCGGTGGCTCAGGCCCTGCTGGCGTCGGGCACCTGCCGGACGGCGAGGGTGGCGGTGTCCCCGGCGCGGGGTGCGACGGTGCTGGTGTAGGGCGGTCGGCTTCCCCCCACCCGCCCCTCCCGCTGTGCCGATCCGCGGCCCCGCCGCGCGGTGGACAAGCCCCCAAGGCCGCCGACGTGCTTCGCACGCGTCCTCAATCGCCGGACGGGCCTGATTGTGCGGCTGGGCCGCACAATCAGGGCGGAACCCCGCACGGCGGAGCCCCCAGCCCTACGCGGCGGAGCCCCCGCGCAGCGGTCCACCCCGCCGCCGCTCCTGAGCCCTGTCCGCGGCGACTACGCTGGGACGTCGATCCATCCCCCCGTACAGGAGTGAAATGCCAGTCAACCTGGTCAATGTCGAGGCAGTCAGCAAGGTGTACGGAACACGTGCCCTGCTCGACGGGGTCTCCCTCGGCGTGTCCGAGGGGGACCGCATCGGCGTCGTCGGCCGTAACGGCGACGGCAAGACGACCCTCATCCGCATGCTCGCCAAGCTGGAGGGGCCCGACACCGGACGGGTCACCCAGAGCGGCGGGCTGCGGCTCGGGGTGCTCACGCAGCACGACTCCCTCGACCCGGCGGCCACCGTCCGGCACGAGGTCATCGGCGACATGGCCGACCACGAGTGGGCCGGCAACGCCAAGATCCGCGACGTCCTCACCGGGCTCTTCGGCGATCTGCACCTGCCGGGCTTCGAGCAGGGGCTCGACACCGTCATCGGCCCGCTCTCCGGCGGCGAGCGCCGCCGGATCGCGCTCGCCAAGCTCCTCATCGCCGAGCAGGATCTGATCGTCCTCGACGAGCCCACCAACCACCTCGACGTGGAGGGCATCGCCTGGCTGGCGAAGCATCTGCGCACGCGCCGCTCGGCGCTCGTCTGCGTCACCCACGACCGCTGGTTCCTCGACCAGGTCTGCACCCGGATGTGGGACGTGCAGCGGGGTTCGGTCTTCGAGTACGAGGGCGGCTACAGCGACTACGTCTTCGCGCGCGCCGAGCGCGAGCGCATCGCCGCCACCGAGGAGACCAAGCGGCAGAACCTGATGCGCAAGGAGCTGGCCTGGCTGCGGCGCGGCGCCCCCGCCCGTACCTCCAAGCCGCGCTACCGCATCGAGGCCGCCAACGAGCTGATCGCCGATGTGCCGCCGCCCCGGGACACCAGCGAACTGATGAAGTTCGCCAACGCGCGTCTCGGCAAGACCGTCTTCGACATGGAGGACGTGACCGTCCAGGCCGGGCCGAAGGTGCTGCTGAAGCATCTGACCTGGCAGCTCGGCCCCGGCGACCGCGTCGGTCTGGTCGGCGTCAACGGCGCGGGCAAGACCTCGCTGCTGCGCGCGCTCACCGAGGCCGCCCGCAGTGGCGGCGATGTGCAGCCCGCGGCCGGGCGGATCGCCGTCGGCAAGACGGTGAAGCTGGCCTACCTCTCGCAGGAGGTCGGCGAACTCAACCCCGCGCTACGGGTGTTGGAGGCCGTACAGCAGGTACGGGACCGCGTCGACCTCGGCAAGGGCCGGGAGATGACCGCGGGTCAGCTGTGCGAGCAGTTCGGCTTCACCAAGGAGAAGCAGTGGACGCCCGTCGGTGACCTGTCCGGCGGTGAGCGCCGCCGGCTCCAGATCCTGCGGCTGCTGATGGACGAGCCGAACGTCCTCTTCCTCGACGAGCCCACCAACGACCTCGACATCGAGACCCTGACCCAGCTGGAGGACGTGCTCGACAGTTGGCCGGGCTCGATGGTGGTCATCTCCCACGACCGGTTCTTCATCGAGCGGACGACGGACAAGACGTTCGCACTGCTGGGCGACGCCACTTTGCGGATGCTGCCGCGCGGCATCGACGAGTACCTGGAGCGCAGGCAGAAGATGATCGAGGCGGCCGTCCCGGCGCCGGCTGCCGCGTCCGCCGCTCCGACGACCGAGAAGTCCGCGGCTGACGTGCGCACCGCGAAGAAGGAACTGCAGAAGATCGAGCGTCAGCTGAACAAGATCTCCGACCGGGAGACCAGCCTGCACGCCCAAATCGCCGACGACGCGACCGACTTCGAGAAGGTGGCGAAGCTCGACACGGAACTGCGGCAACTGATCGTCGAGCGGGACGAGTTGGAGATGCGCTGGCTCGAACTGGCCGAGGATGCGTAGCGGCGGCGTGCAGGTCTCGTAACGAGGGCATCACGGGCCGGTCCTCCCTTGGGAACAGGGGCGGACCGGCCCGTTGTTGATGGGCGCCCGAGTGATAGAAAGAAGCCCCGCTCGACTGACTTGATACAGCGGATTCCATGTCCGAAACGCTCCTTTCCGGGTCGAGTGCTGCCGGAATAGCGGGGGAGACCGGCCGGGCACCGGACCGTATGAAGGGGGAAGCGCTGATGACTCAGCCGCCCAGCCAGCAACCGCCGCAGGGGGGCCACGGGGGCGCTCCTCAGGATGCTCCGAACGGCGTTCCCCAACAGCCCGCTCAGCCGCCGCAGATGCCGCCCGCCCCGCAGGGCCCGCCGCAGATGCCGCCCACGCCACCGGCCGGCGCACCGGCTCCGGCTGCCGGTTACGGATATCCGCAGACGCCGCCGGGACAGCCCGGTTACGGCTACCCGCAGCAGGCCCCCGGCCAGCCCGGTCCGTACAGCCAGCCGTCCAGCCCGTACAGCCAGCCGTCCGGCCCGTACAACCAGCAGCCGGGCCCCTACTCCGGCTACCCGACGCAGCCGCAGTACCCGGGCGCGCCCGTTCCGCCCGGTGGCGGCGGTGGCGGCAACTTCTTCACGAGCAAGCCCGGCATCATCATCGCCGCGGCCGTGGCCGGACTGCTGGTGATCGGCGGCGGCACCTGGTTCGCGCTCAGCGGCGATGACGACAAGACGGACGACAAGAACGTCAGCAAGAGCGATGACCCCAAGCCCTCCGGCTCCGAGTCCATAGACCAGGGTGACGGCAGCGGCGACGGCCGCGAGGCCAACGACGACCTCAACGCCGGGCGCAAGCCGGGCGAGGCGAAGGTCATGTTCCTGACGAAGAACGACGTCGACCTGCCGCGCAACGGCGCCGAGGTGTTCGGCCCGTGGGTGGTCGGCGACACCGTCGTCAAGGGCATGTACAAGGAGGTCGTCGGCTACTCGGCGACCGACGGCAAGAAGAAGTGGACCCTGCCGCTCGGCACCGAGATCTGCTCGGCGCCGAGCCGGACCACGGCCGACGGCAAGATTGTCGTGGGCGTCAAGGACGGCCTCACCGAGAAGTCCAAGTGCCTCGATCTGCAGATGATCGACCTCAATACCGGCAAGGCGGGCTGGAAGAAGCCGATCCCGAAGGCCACCGGCGCCTTCAGCTCGCTCTCCGACTTCACCCTGTCGATCAGTGGTAACACCCTTGCCGCGGGTGGTACCGGCAACTCATACGGCTTCTCGATCGCCGACGGCCGGCAGCTGTTCAAGGGGCCCACTGAGGGCTGCAAGCCGTTCGCCTTCGCCGGCGGCGCCAAGCTGCTCGCCGCGGCCAGCTGCCCGACGTCGGACTACAACAAGCCCAAGCATCAGCTCTCCGAGATCGACCCCACCACCGGCAAGGCCAAGTGGACGTACAACGCCCCCGCGGGCTGGGAGATCGACAAGGTCTACTCCGCCAGCCCGCTCGTCGTCTCCCTGACGCAGCGTGAGCCGAAGAAGTGGTCGATCGTCGCGCTCAAGGACAACGGCACGATGCGCTCGCAGATCGACGGCGGCAAGGACAAGTTCCAGCCGCGCTGCGGCGGCGCGTTCGTGATCTTCGGTCAGAACCTCGAGGGCTGTACCGGTGTCGCCGCCGACGCCACGAACTTCTACATGGCGACCGAGGCCGCCTACGGCACCGCCAACGAAGTCGTCGCCTTCAACCTCAACACGGGCAAGGCCGCATGGCGTTCGCCCGCGGGCGGCAAGCACCAGATGACGCCGCTGCGCACCGAGGGCGGAAACGTCCTCGTCTACCTGAACGCCTCCTACGACGCGGGCGGTGCGGTCGCCGCGATCGCGCAGACGGGTGGCGCGCCGAAGGTGCTGCTTCAGCACCCGGCCTCGACCGCCGAGATAGAGAACTCCTTCTACTCCCCGAAGTTGGTGTACGCGGACGGCCGGTTCTTCCTCGCCAGCGGCCGCGTCAGCGCAAGCAACGACACGGAGGAGAAGGAGACGAAGACCATGATGGCCTTCGGCAAGTGACGCGTCCTGAGCCATCCGGCCCACTTCCTTTCTCCACGCATCCCTTCGAGGTAAGCACGCCATGACGCAGCCGCCACCGCCGCCGAACCAGCCCCCGCAGGGAGGGTTCGGCGCACCCCAGGACGTTCCGCCGGGAGGCTTCGGAGCCCCGACGCCGCCCCCGCAGGCCCCCTCGTACGGCTATCCGCAGACGCCGCCGCCCGCTCAGCCGCCGCAGGGCCCGCCGCCGGGACAGCCCGGCTACGGCTACCCGCAGGCACCGGGCCAGGCGCCCGGCCAGCCCCCCGGCTACGGCTACCCGCAGGGTCCGCCGCCTGCCCAGCCGGGTTACGGCTACCCGACCCAGCCCATGCAGCCGCAGTACATGCCGCCCCAGTCCGGCGGCAGCGGAGGCAAGAAGCTGAGCACGCAGATGCAGATCATCATCGCGGCGTCCCTCGCCGTGGTGCTGATCGTCGTCGGCGGCATCTGGTACGCCTCCTCCAACGACGGGGGCGGCGGCAAGAACGACGAGAGCAAGAACAGCTCGGACGGCAGTTCCGCGGGCTCCACGGGCGGCGACAGCGGCGGCAAGGCCGCCGACGGACCCGGCAACGAGAAGGCGCCCGCGAACGTCAACTCCAAGGTGGCCTTCCAGCTGCCGGAGCCCACGCGCACCGACATCACCAGCGTCAAGGGCTCCTGGGTCACCGACAAGGCCTACGTCAAGCCCGGTATGAACTCCCTCGTCGGCTACGACGCGGCCAAGGGCACCCCGCTGTGGACCCTCCCGCTGTCGGGCCAGGTCTGCGCGGCGTCCCGCCATCTGTCCGAGGACAACAAGGCCGCGATCCTCTTCGAGGCCACCAAGCGGGTCCCGCCGAAGAACTTCGAGCCGTGCACCGAGGTCGGCGTCGTCGACCTCAGCACCGGCAAGCTGCTGTGGAGCAAGTCCGTCAAGGGGACGAGCCGGGGCGACGAGAAGATCAGGTTCACCGAGGTCACGCAGAGCGGCAACACGGTCGCCGCGGGCGGCACCGACGGCGGCGCGGCCTTCGACCTCACCAGCGGCGCCGTCCGCTGGAAGCCCACGGCCAACGCCGAGGGCTGCTACGACATGGGGTACGGCGGCGGCCCGGCGCTCGTCGCGGTCCGCAAGTGCGGTTCGTACGACAGCCCGCAGGTCATCATCCAGGGCCTGAACCCGGACAACGGCACCCCGGCGTTCTCGTACAAGATGCCGGCCGGCGTGGAGTACGCGAGCATCGTCTCCAGCAAGCCGCTGGTGGTCGCCGCGGACGTGGGAGACACCGGCACCTTCGGCATCTCGGACTTCTTCTCACTCGACGAGAAGGGCACCCTGAAGGCCAAGATCCCGGCCGCGGGCGACAAGTTCCAGGCGCGCTGCGGCTCCACCGAGGTCGAGTCCTGCCAGAAGATCGTCGTCGGCAACGGGCGGTTGTATCTGCCGACCGCGGACCACGAGGGCACCGGGGAGTACGGCGACACCAACGAGATCGTCTCCTTCGACCTCGCCACCGGGAAGCCGACCGCTGACCGGTCGGACGCGGGCGACCGGTACACGATGTTCCCGCTGCGCATGGACGGCGGCAACCTCATCGCGTACAAGTGGCCCCCCTACGACAAGGGCGGCCAGGTCGTCAGCATCGACGGCGGCACCTTCAAGCAGACGGTGCTGATGGAGAATCCGGCCGACAAGGCGGTACGGGCCGCGGAGACCAGCTTCTCCTCGGACTACGCCGAGTACCGCTATGCCAACGGGCGGCTGTATGTCGGGGCGGTTCTGCTGAGCAAGCCGTCGTCCTCCTCCTCGACCTTCGGGAAGAAGTACCTGACTGTCGCCTTCAGCACGGCCGACTGATTTCCGGACAGCCCAGATAACACGGACAACAGCGCAGGTGGCCCGGCACATCGGTTCTCCGATGTGCCGGGCCACGGCCGTAAGTGGCCCTGTTTGACGAAGAATTCGGCACTCTGGGGGGCTTTTGCCGAGTTCGGGGCGCGCGATGTCGCACTAGCGTGTAGCTTGCCGGGTCAGGAGGGCCGGGGGGCCAGCTCCGACGGGGAGGGTTGCTCGATGGGCGTGCGGCTCATGGTGCTCGATGATCACCGACTGCTCGCCGAGGCACTCGCCTCGGCCTTGAAGCTGCGTGGGCACCGGGTGCTCGCGGCGGCGGCCCCCGCGGCCGGCGCCGCCGACCTGGTGGTCAGCAGGGCACCCGAGGTGTGCCTGCTGGGGACGGCGACGCCCGCGGAGCCGGGTGCGTTCGACCCCATCGTGAAGATCAAGCGGGAGCGTCCGCAGGTGGCCGTGGTGGTGCTCGGCCCGGTGCCGAGTCCGCGCGGGATCGCCGCGGCCTTTGCGGCCGGCGCCTCCGGTTACGTACGCCATGACGAGCGCATCGAGGGCGTCGAGCGCGCCATGGTCAAGGCCCGGGCGGGCGAGGCGGTGGTGGCGCCGCAGCTGTTGCAGGGCGCGTTCGCGGAGCTGCTCAACCCGGCCGCCCAGCCGGACGACGAGGGGCAGCGGCTGCTGCAGATGCTCACCCCGCGGGAGGTCGAGGTGCTCGTGCGGGTCGCGGAGGGCGAGGACACCCGGCTGATCGCGGCGGGTATGGGGATAGCGCCGAGCACGGCCCGTACGCATGTGCAGCGGGTGCTGATGAAGCTGGGGGTCGGCTCCCGTCTTGAGGCGGCGGCGCTGGCCGCGCGCACCGGGCTGCTCGACCGGGCGGCGGTCGTCTCGTCTCCGGCCGGTCAGGCGGCGGAGTAAGGGCTACGCGGTCCAGGGCCGGTCAGGCGGCCGGGTGTGGGTTACGCGTCCTCGGGCGGGCTCGCGGCGGAGCCGTCGGGCCGGTGCTCGCCAGCGGCCGGCAGATGAACCCGGCTTTACTCTTCAGCGTCTAAATCTGAAGGCATGTTCGTATCTGCGCGCAAGCGCTCTCTGTGAGTACCCAGCCATTGACGTCACTGTTGGCTCGTGATTTGTTATGTGCGGTTCTGTTGGTGGTTGAGGGGAGCTTCACAGTGAAGAAGACGTCGACCCGGCTTGCCGACGGTCGTGAGCTGCTCTACTACGACTCCCGCGACGACGCCGTACGGGACGCTGTCGACCGGCGGCCGCTCGATCCCGTCTCCACCACCTCCGAGGTCCGCCGAGACCCGCTGCTCGGCGACTCCGTCGCCATCGCCTCGCACCGTCAGGGCCGCACCTACCACCCGCCGGCCGACGAATGCCCGCTCTGCCCGTCCCGGGACGGCCGCCTCAGCGAGATCCCGGCCGCCGACTACGACGTCGCCGTCTTCGAGAACCGCTTTCCCTCCCTCGCGGGCGACTGTGGGCGCTGCGAGGTCGTCTGCTTCACCTCCGATCACGACGCCTCCTTCGCCGACCTCAGCGAGGAGCAGGCGGCGCTGGTTCTGGAGGTATGGACCGACCGCACCGCCGAGCTCGCCGAGCTCCCGCAGGTGGAGCAGGTCTTCTGCTTCGAGAACCGGGGCGCGGAGATCGGCGTGACGCTCGGGCACCCGCACGGCCAGATCTACGCGTACCCCTTCGTCACGCCGCGTACAGCGCTGATGCTGCGCTCGGCCGCCGAGCACCGGGCGCGGACCGGCCGTAATCTCTTCGACGACATCGTCGGGCGGGAGCGCGCGGAGGGTGCACGGGTGGTACTGGAGGGTGAACACTGGGTGGCTTTCGTGCCCTACGCCGCGCACTGGCCGTACGAGGTGCACCTCTACCCGCGGCAGCGCGTGCCGGACCTCAGGGCGCTGGAAGACGCGGCGCGCACAGAGTTCCCACAGATCTATCTGGAACTGTTGAGACGCTTCGACCGGATCTTCGGGGAGGCCGCGCCGCCGACGCCGTATGTCGCGGCCTGGCACCAGGCGCCCTTCCGTGCGGTCGACCGGAGCGATTTCGGACTGCATCTCGAGCTTTTCACCATTCGCCGTGCTTCCGGCAAGCTGAAGTTCCTCGCGGGTTCCGAGTCCGGTATGAGCGTGTTCATCAATGATGTGCCGCCGGAGACCGCGGCCGAGCGACTGCGAGAGGTAGCGAGCGAGTGAGCAAGTACTTGGTGACGGGCGGGGCCGGATACGTCGGCAGTGTGGTGGCACAGCACCTGCTGGAGGCGGGGCACGAGGTGACCGTCCTCGACAACCTCTCCACCGGCTTCAGGGAGGGCGTGCCCGCGGGCGCGGCCTTCATCGAGGGCGACATCCGCGATGCCACCAAGTGGCTCGACGCCTCGTACGACGCGGTACTGCACTTCGCGGCCTTCTCGCAGGTCGGCGAGTCCGTCGTGCACCCCGAGAAGTACTGGGCGAACAACGTCGGCGGGACGATGGAACTGCTCGCCGCGATGCGCTCGGCCGGGGTGCGCAAACTGGTCTTCTCCTCCACCGCGGCGACGTACGGAGAGCCGGTCTCGACCCCGATCACCGAGACCGACCCGACCGCGCCGACCAGCCCGTACGGCGCGTCGAAGCTGGCCGTCGACCACATGATCACGGGTGAGGCGGCGGCGCACGGCCTTGCGGCCGTGTCCCTTCGGTACTTCAACGTGGCGGGCGCGTACGGCAGCTGCGGCGAGCGCCACGACCCCGAGTCGCATCTCATCCCGCTGGTGCTGCAGGTGGCGCTCGGCCGGCGCGAGTCGATCTCGGTGTTCGGCGACGACTATCCGACGCCGGACGGCACCTGCGTACGCGACTACATCCATGTCGCGGACCTCGCCGACGCGCATCTGCTGGCGCTGGACGCGGCGACGGCGGGGGAGCATCTGATCTGCAACCTCGGCAACGGCAACGGGTTCTCGGTGCGCGAGGTCATCGAGACCGTACGCGAGGTCACCGGGCACCCGGTCCCGGAGGTCGCGGCCGCGCGCCGCAGCGGAGACCCGGCGGTGCTGGTGGCCTCCGCGGCCACCGCGCGGGAACGGCTGGGCTGGCGGCCGAGCCGCGCGGACCTGGCGGGCATCGTGTCGGACGCCTGGGACTTCGCCCGGGGGAGGGAGAACGTGTCATGAGCGAAGGCGTGTGGGCGGCACCCGGCAGGGTGAATCTGATCGGTGAACACACCGATTACAACGACGGCTTCGTGATGCCCTTCGCGCTGCCGCACACCACCGTCGCGTCGGCTGCGCGCCGAGGCGACGGCGTCCTGCGGCTGCACTCGGCGGACGTACCGGGCGGCGCGGTCGAACTGCGCGTCGACGACCTCGCGCCGGGGCGGGGGCTCGGCGGCTGGACGGACTATCCGGCGGGCGTGGTGTGGGCGCTGCGGGACGCGGGCCACGCGGTGGGCGGCGCGGACTTCCACTACGAGTCGACCGTTCCGGCGGGCGCCGGACTCTCGTCCTCCGCCGCGCTGGAAGTGGTCACGGCCCTGGCTCTGAACGACCTGTACGAACTGGGCCTGGAGCGGGGGCGGATGGCCCGGCTGTGCCAGCGCGCCGAGAACGTCTACGTCGGCGCGCCCACCGGGATCATGGACCAGACGGCCTCGGCGTGCTGCACCGCGGGCCACGCGCTGCACCTGGACACCCGGGACCTCTCGCAGCGCCAGATCCCCTTCGACCTGGCGGCGCTCGGCCTGGAACTCCTGGTGGTCGACACCGGGGTCAAACACGCCCACAGCGAGGGCGAGTACGGCAAACGCCGCGCGGGCTGCGAGGCGGGCGCGGCGGCGCTGGGGGTCTCCGCGCTGCGGGACGTCCCGTACGCGGATCTTCCGGCCGCGCTGTCCCGGCTGGACGACCCGGAGGTGCGGGCCCTGGTCCGCCACGTCGTGACCGAGACTCACCGGGTGAAACGGGTGATCGCACTGCTGGAGGCGGGCGAGGTCGACGCGATGGGCCCGGTCCTCACCGAGGGCCACGTGTCCCTGCGGGACGACTTCCGCGTCTCCTGCCCGGAGTTGGACCTGGTGGTCGAAGCGTCCCTGTCGGCGGGCGCGCTGGGCGCGAGGATGACGGGCGGCGGCTTCGGCGGCTCGGCGATCGTCCTGACGCATACGTCGACGTCGACGACGCTGAAGGAGTCACTCCTGGATGCCTTCGCGCCGACGCCCTACGCGGAGCCCAGAATCTTCCCGGCAACCCCGTCCCCGGGAGCGCGCCGGGTGTCCTGAGGGGGATCGCCCCCCCACACCGGCTCCTTGGGGGATCCCCGCGGCTCTCGCCCGGGGCGACGGCAGCTCCGCGCCGTGAGGGGGCATCCGCACAGGGCGGCTTCGCACCGCCGGGAACTCCTCCAGCGGCACTTCGTCCCCGTGCGGCGTACCCCGCACCGCGCGTATCGCCGGTGACCGTTCGGCGTTGGAGGCGTTGTCGGCCTCCAGTCATTCACCGAGCAGGCTGCGTTCGATCTTTGTCGACTTACGCCTCAATACGAAACATGTGGCACACCCTAAACACCCTGGCCAATCAGTTCTGCAAATAGCCTTCCGCTCCAGCCACCCGGCCGTAGTCTGATGCTCAGCACCGGTGGGGGCCGGTGTCGATCAGGGGGCGAGACAGTCGGGTACGACGCCCGGGGCGGGGTATCAGTCACAGCACGGCGGCGGCCGAGCGACCGCTGTATGACCCCGTTTCACCGGGCGCCGTACCCGCGCCGGTCCCTCCTCCGACACTGGGGAGTGTCTGTGGTTCGTATCCGGGTCCTGGTGGTGGATGACCACCGAATCTTCGCCGAGTCGCTCGCGGCCGCCCTCGCGGCCGAGCCCGATGTCGACGTCGCCGCGGCCGGCAGCGGCCCCGCCGCGCTGCGGTGTCTGGAGCGGGCGGCCGCCGAAGGGCGCAGGTTCGACGTCATGCTCGTCGACGCCGACCTCGGCGCGCAGGTGGTGCCCGGCGCCCGTGCCGTCGTCGCCCGCGCCGTGCCGGACAGCGGCGAGGAGGGCCCCGTCGACGGCATCTCGCTGGTCGCGGGCGTCCGTTCGGGCCGGCTCGCGGTCCGTACCGTCGTGCTCGCCGAGAAGGACGATCCGCGCCGCGCCGCCCTCGCGCTCCAGGCCGGCGCCTCCGGCTGGGTCGCCAAGGACTGTTCCCTGCAGCGGCTGCTCGCGGTGATACGAGGCGTGCTGCGGGACGAGACGCATCTGCCGCCCGCCCTGCTCACCGGCGTGCTGCGGGAGTTGACCGCCGCGCGCAAGCACCGCACCGACAGCGAGCGGCTCGTGGAGTCGCTCACGCCACGCGAGCGCGAGGTGCTGCGCTGCATGGTGGCGGGGCTGGGGCGCAAAGCCGTCGCCGAGCGCCTCTTCCTGTCCCCGCACACCGTCCGGACGCATATGCAGAACGTCCTGGGGAAGCTGGGCGTGCACTCCACGCTCGCCGCGGTCGCCCTCGCCCGCCGCGCCGGCGTCGGCCCGGTCGACCTAGCCGGGGATGTTGTCGAACGGGGCGGTCAACTGGCGTAGCAGCGCCGCCAGTTCCGCCCGCTGCGCCCTTGAGAGCTCAGCCAGGATCGCGCGCTCCTGCGCGAGCAGTCCGGCCAGCGCCTGGTCCGCGCGGTCCCGCCCCTCGGGCGTGAGCCGCACCAGCACCCCGCGCCTGTCGGAGGGGTCCGGCAGCCGTTCCACCAGGTCCTTCTTGGCGAGCCGGTCGATTCGGTTGGTCATGGTGCCCGAGGTGACCAGCGTCTGGGTGAGCAACTGGCCGGGTGAGAGCTGGTACGGAGCCCCAGCGCGCCGCAGCGAGGTCAGTACGTCGAACTCCCACGGCTCGAGATTGTGCTCGGCGAAGGCGATCCGGCGGGCCCGGTCCAGATGCCTGGCGAGCCTGGAGACGCGGCTGAGCACCTCAAGTGGCTCCACGTCGAGGTCCGGGCGCTCGCGGCGCCATGCTGCGACCAGTCGATCGACCTCGTCCTCCATGTCGATCAGTGTAGAGGGTCTGTCGATGTGGAGTCTCTTGACATCAAGATATATTCGGGTTCAGGCTTGGGCATGGTCGGGCCGGGACATCGTTCCGTTTCGGCGTACCGTTCCTGCAAGGGGGCTCGAACATGCATTCCGTACCAACCTGGGATCCGCATCAATACCTGCGTCACGCAGGGCATCGCACCCGCCCGTTCCTCGATCTGCTCGCCCGGATACCGCAGCTACCGAACCGCGATATACCCGCCCGTATCGCGGACATCGGCTGCGGACCGGGAAACGTCACCGCACTCCTCGCCGACCGCTGGCCCACCGCCCACATCACCGGGTTCGACCTCTCGCCCGAGATGCTCGCCATCGCCGACAAAGAGCACGCCGGCACCACATTCGGCGGCGGCTGGCTCGACTTCAGACTCGCCGACGCCGCGCACTGGACGCCCGACGAGCCGTACGACCTGATCGTCTCCAACGCCGCACTGCAATGGGTGCCCAACCACCCCGAATCCTTTGCTCTCTGGATCGAGAACCTGGCCCCGGGCGGCACTCTCGCCTTCCAGGTCCCCGGCAACTTCACCTCACCCAGCCACGCACTTCTCGGCGAGCTCTGTGAAACCCCGCAGTGGCGCGCCCGCCTCGGCGACCACGGTCGCCGCTTCGTCCACATACTGGAGCCCGACGACTACCTTGCCCGCCTGGTGAACCTCGGCTGCCGGACGGATACCTGGGAGACCACGTACTACCAACTCCTCACCGGGGAAGACCCGGTGCTGGACTGGGTCAAGGGCACCGCCCTGCGTCCGGTCCTCACCGAGCTCGCCGACGAGCCCGACGCCGCGAACGAATTCCTCTCCCAGTACCGCGATCTGCTCCGCAAGGCCTATCCGCCGGGCCCGCACGGCACCGTGTTCCCGTTCCGCCGGATCTTCGCCGTCGCACGAAGGGGGTCGTGATGCTCGCCGCAGTCGACCATGTTCAACTCGCCGCGCCGCCAGGGTCGGAGGAGACCCTGCGCGTGTACTACACCGATGTCCTCGGCATGACGGAGATACCCAAGCCTCCGGTCCTCGCGGCCCGTGGTGGCTGCTGGTTCCAGGCAGGTCCCGTCCAGCTCCATCTGGGCATCGAGGCGGACTTCCGCCCGTCCAAGAAGGCCCACCCGGGCCTGCGGGTCACGGAGATCGAAGCGTATGCGGCTCGCCTGGAGGTGCGCGGTGCGAAGGTGGTCTGGGACGACAACCTCCCCAACCACCGCCGCTTCTACTCCGAGGACCCGGTCGGTAACCGGCTGGAGTTCCTGGAGCCGTCGGGGACGGGGGCGGCCTGAGCACACGGAAGCGCCCCGCCCCCCGGTCGTCGACCGGTGAGACGGGGCGCTTCGTTGATCTCCAGTACTTCGTTGATCTCTAGTACAGGTTGACGTACGTGTTCCAGCCGTTGCCGATCTTGGCCTTGGTGTTGAACCCGCCCTTGCCGTTGGCGGTGTAGCGGTACAGCTCTCCCGCGGCATTGGCGCCGACCAGGTCCGCCCGTCCGTCGCCGTCGAGGTCGCCGGGGGACGACAGCTTGTTGTACGTGTTCCAGCCCGAGCCGATCAGCGTCCTCGCCTTGAACGGCGCGGAGGCGACGCCCGTACCGGCGTACAGATACAGCCTGCCGTCGGTGCCGCGGGCGATCAGGTCGCTGCGGCCGTCGCCGTTGATGTCACCGGCTCCGACCAGCTTGTTGAACCCGTTCCAGCCGGTGCCGACCTTGAGCCGAGCGGCGAACTTCGAACCGGTGCCGTCGCCGCGGTAGAGATACAGCGCACCGGAGCCGTCACGCGCCAGCAGGTCGCCCTTGCCGTCGCCGTTCAGGTCGCCGGGGCCGGTGAGGAGGTTGTAGACACCCCAGCCGGAGCCGATGACCTGGACTTCGCCCGAAGCGTGGCTGAGGTTGTACAGCGTGCCGTTGTACAGCTCGAACAGGTCGGCGAAGCCGTTGGCGTCCAGCGAGGAGATGAAGGTGAGCTTCGCCCCCTTGAAGCCGCCGATGTCGCTGACCTGGTCACGGGCGCTCAGCAGACCGTTGTTCAGGGCGTAGTAGGTGAACAGGGTGCCGTTGGTGTCCATCCCAAGGACTTCGTCCTTGCCCAGGTGCGGGTTGTTGCCCGCCCCGGCGAACTGCGCCACCGCGTTCCAGCCCGAACCGCCCGCCACCCGGGGGAGGAAGGCACCCGTACCCGTGGACTCGTAGGTGTACAGCAGGCCCGCCGGCGTACGGGCGACGAGGTCGCCCAGACCGTCGCCGCTCTGGTCGTCGAGGCTGAGGATCTGGTTGTAGCCGTTCCAGCCGTCGCCGACCTTGACGCGGCCCTTGAAGGGCGAGTCGGGGTTGGGGTTGCCGGAGTAGAAGAACAGCTCGCCGGTCGGCGTACGGGCGAAGAGGTCGGCGATGGCGTCGCTGTTGACGTCGTTCACGCCGATGAGCTGGTCGTACGCGCCCCAGCCGGAGCCGACCTTCACCCGGGCGGCCATGGGGGCGGCTGCCCCCGGGGTCGTCCGGTACAGGTACAGGTCGCCCGACGGCGTACGCGCGAGGATGTCGCCGCTTCCGTCACCGGTCAGGTCGCCGGGCGAGAAGACCTTGTTGTACGCCTGCCAGCCCACCCCGGACCAGATGATCGTGCCCCGGTCGAGGGAGCTGCGGTAGGCCGAGAGCCGGCCGCTCGACAGCAGGGTGAAGTGGACCGGTCCGGCCGCCTCGAGACCGGCGACCGAGAAGACGTCCTTGAACGTCTCGTCCGCACTCTCACTGGTGTCGAAGAGGTACTCGTACGAAGTGGTACCGCTGGTGGGCGCCACATAGATGCTGCCGTTGCCGGCACGGTAGAGAAGATCGGTGAAGCCGTCGCCGTCGATGTCGCTGCGGGGCTTGGCGACCGGGACGTCGGCCGCGTCCGCCGCGGAGGGCTGCTTGGCGGCGTGCTTGGGAAGCGTCAGCTTCGGCTGCTCCATGCTCGGCCTGGTCTGGTCGACCGGCGCCGGCCGCGACGGGGTGTCGTCCGCCGCAGCGGGGACGGCGAGCAGCATGCCTGCCGAGACGGCGAGTGCCGTGCAGGCCGCGATCCTGCGGGCGCGTCTGAAACGCGCGCCAACGGGACGGCCGGGTTCCACTGAAGACAAGGTCCCCCCCTGGGGAAAATGGTGGAACCGGGTTGAAGACGTTCGCAGTTGCTCTCTTTGAGTGGCGAACCGTTCCCCGGAATGATTTCAAATTCTACAACCGTGAAATCCGGGCCGGTAGACGAAGGGGGGACCGAAGAGGCGTCAGTTCTTGCGGCGGCCTATCAGCCGCGGCTTCTGCTCAAGCCCGTCCAGGCCGTGCCACGCCAGATTCACCAGATGCGCCGCGACCTCCGCCTTCTTCGGCCGGCGGGCGTCCACCCACCACTGGCCGGTCAGCGCGACCATGCCGACCAGGGCCTGCGCGTACAGCGGGGCGAGCTTCGGGTCGAAGCCCCGGGTTTTGAACTCCAGGCCGAGGATGTCCTCGACCTGGGTGGCGATATCGCTGATCAGCGAGGCGAAGGTGCCGGTCGACTGGGCGACCGGGGAGTCCCGGACGAGAATGCGGAACCCGTCCGTGTACCTCTCGATGTAGTCGAGGAGCGCGAACGCCGCCTGCTCCAGCAGCTCCCGCGGATGGCCCGCGGTCAGCGCGCTCGTCACCATGTCGAGCAGCTGGCGCATCTCGCGGTCCACCACGACGGCGTACAGCCCCTCCTTGCCGCCGAAGTGCTCGTACACGACCGGCTTGGAGACGCCTGCCTTCGCGGCGATCTCCTCGACCGACGTGCCCTCGAAACCCTTCTCCGCGAACAGGGTGCGGCCGATGTCCAGCAGCTGCTCCCGACGCTCCGCCCCGGTCATCCGGACCCGGCGCGCGCGTCGGCCCCCGGGGGGCCGGCTCTTGTCCGGTTTGCTGGTACTGCCGTCAATCGCCACGTCGTCAATCATGCCGCTTCGACGGCGTCGCTCTTGCGCCGGGCTTCGATACGGGCCGCGTCGGGCCAGCGCACGTCGTACGCCCAGCCCAGCTTCTCGAACCAGCGGATGATCCGGGCGCTGGAGTCGATCTGGCCGCGCAGCACGCCGTGCCGCGCGCTCGTCGGGTCGGCGTGGTGCAGGTTGTGCCAGGACTCGCCGCAGGACAGCACCGCGAGCCACCACACGTTGCCCGAGCGGTCGCGGGACTTGAAGGGGCGCTTGCCGACCGCGTGGCAGATGGAGTTGATCGACCACGTGACGTGGTGGAGCAGGCAGACGCGGACCAGCGAACCCCAGAAGAAGGCGGTGAACGCCCCCCACCACGACATGGTGACCAGACCGCCGATCAGCGGCGGGATCGCCAGCGAGAGGATCGTCCAGAAGATGAAGTCACGGGAGATCCGGCGCAGCGCCCCGTCCTTGATCAGATCCGGCGCGTACTTGTGCTGCGGCGTCCGCTCCTCGTCGAACATCCAGCCGATGTGTGCCCACCACAGGCCCTTCATCAGTGCGGGGAGGGTCTCGCCGAAGCGCCACGGCGAGTGGGGGTCGCCCTCGGCGTCGGAGAACTTGTGGTGCCTTCGGTGGTCGGCCACCCAGCGCACCAGCGGGCCCTCGACGGCCAGCGAGCCCATGAGGGCGAGCGCGATGCGCAGCGGGCGCTTCGCCTTGAAGGCGCCGTGCGTGAAATAGCGGTGGAAGCCGATCGTGATGCCGTGGCAGCCGATGTAGTACATCGCCACCAGCAGGCCCAGATCGAGCCAGCTCACGCCCCAGCCCCAGGCCAGTGGCACCGCCGCGAGCAGGGCGAGAAAGGGCACCGTGATGAACATCAGCAGGGCGATCTGCTCGATCGACCGCTTGCTGTCCCCGCCCAGGGTGGCTGAGGGGAGGTCGGGCGACGGTGTCTGAGGGACATCGTCCAGCAGATCAGGGCTTGTTGTCATGAGGGTCCCCTGGGGGGTGAGAGATATATATACAGAAACCGTATTACGGACGCGTAACCTACGGCAACGTAAGTATGGCAGCGCACAGCCTCACGGCAAGAGACCTGTGGATAACGGCGGCGAACGTCAAAGAAAAGGCCACCTATCCTGGGTGGCGTCGGACAGCGCGGTCCGCAGCCTCCAGAACCCTCCAGACGTGCTCAAACACTGCAAGGAGCCGCACCTGTGAGCAGTGCCGACCAGACCCCCACCGCCAGCGCCGATTTGCGCGCCGACATCCGCCGCCTGGGCGATCTGCTGGGCGAGACCCTCGTCCGGCAGGAGGGCCATGAGCTCCTTGAGCTCGTCGAGCGGGTCCGCGCCCTGACGCGCAGCGACGGTGAGGCCGCAGCCGAGCTGCTGGGCGACACGGACCTCGAGACCGCGACCAAGCTGGTGCGTGCCTTTTCCACGTACTTCCATCTGGCGAACGTCACCGAGCAGGTGCACCGCGGCCATGAGATGCGTGAGCGGCGGGCCGCCGAGGGCGGGCTGCTGGCCCGTACGGCCGACTGGCTCAAGGACGCCGACCCCGAGCACCTGCGCCAGACCGTCAAGAATCTGAACGTGCGGCCGGTCTTCACCGCCCACCCGACCGAGGCGGCGCGGCGTTCCGTACTGAACAAGCTGCGCCGCATCGCCGAACTCCTCGATGCCCCGGTCAGCCCGGCCGACCGGCGTCGGCACGATCTGCGGCTCGCCGAGAACATCGACCTGATCTGGCAGACCGACGAGCTGCGTGTGGTGCGGCCCGAGCCGGCCGACGAGGCGCGCAACGCGATCTACTACCTCGACGAGCTGCACGCGGGCGCCGTCGGCGACGTGCTGGAGGACCTGGCCGCCGAGCTGGAGCGGGTCGGCGTCGAACTGCCGCCGGGGACACGCCCGTTGACCTTCGGCACCTGGATCGGCGGCGACCGCGACGGCAACCCCAACGTCACCCCCGCGGTGACCTGGGAGGTGCTGATCCTGCAGCACGAGCACGGCATCACCGACGCCATCGCGGTCATCGACCATCTGCGCGGTCTGCTCTCGAACTCCATCCGCTACACGGGCGCGACGGAGGAGCTGCTGACGTCGCTGCAGACGGACCTGGAGCGGCTGCCCGAGATCAGCCCCCGCTACAAGCGGCTCAACGCCGAGGAGCCCTACCGCCTCAAGGCCACCTGCATCCGGCAGAAGCTCGTCAACACCCGCGAGCGGCTCGCCAGGGGCACGCTGCACGAGGCGGGCCGCGACTACCTCGGCACCGCCGAGCTGCTGCACGACCTCACCCTGATCCAGACGTCGCTGCGCGCCAACCGCGGCGGGCTCTTCGCCGACGGCGGCCTGGACCGTACGATCCGCACGCTCGCGGCCTTCGGGCTGCAGCTCGCGACGATGGACGTACGCGAGCACGCCGATGCGCACCACCACGCGCTCGGGCAGCTCTTCGACCGGCTCGGCGAAGAGTCCTGGCGGTACGCCGACATGCCGCGCGACTACCGGCAGAAGCTGCTCGCCAAGGAGCTGCGCTCGCGGCGGCCGCTGGCGCCGACGCCCGCGCCGCTGGACGCCGCTGGACACAAGACTCTCGGCGTCTTCCACACCGTCAAGGCCGCCTTCGAGCGCTTCGGGCCCGAGGTCATCGAGTCGTACATCATCTCGATGTGCCAGGGCGCGGACGACGTCTTCGCCGCGGCGGTGCTGGCGCGCGAGGCCGGGCTGATCGATCTGCACGCGGGCTGGGCGAAGATCGGCATCGTGCCGCTGCTCGAGACCACGGACGAGCTGAAGGCCGCGGACGTCATCCTGGAGGGGATGCTCGCCGACCCCTCGTACCGACGGCTCGTCTCCCTTCGGGGCGATGTCCAGGAGGTCATGCTCGGGTACTCCGACTCGTCCAAGTTCGGCGGCATCACCACCTCGCAGTGGGAGATCCACCGGGCGCAGCGAAGGCTGCGTGATGTGGCGCACCGGCACGGCGTACGGCTGAGGCTCTTCCACGGCCGCGGCGGCACCGTCGGCCGCGGCGGCGGCCCCTCGCACGACGCGATCCTCGCGCAGCCGTGGGGCACGCTGGAGGGCGAGATCAAGGTGACCGAGCAGGGCGAGGTCATCTCCGACAAGTATCTGATCCCGTCGCTGGCCAGGGAGAACCTGGAGCTGACGGTGGCGGCCACGCTGCAGGCATCGGCGCTGCACACCGCCCCGCGCCAGTCCGACGAGGCGCTGGCGCGCTGGGACGCGGCGATGGACACGGTCTCGGACGCGGCGCACGACACGTACCGGAAGCTGGTCGAGGACCCGGATCTGCCCGCGTACTTCTTCGCGGCCACGCCCGTGGACCAGCTGGCGGACCTCCACCTGGGCTCGCGCCCGTCGCGCCGCCCGGACAGCGGGGCCGGGCTCGACGGTCTGCGGGCCATCCCGTGGGTCTTCGGCTGGACGCAGTCGCGGCAGATCGTGCCGGGGTGGTTCGGCGTCGGCTCGGGCCTGAAGGCGCTGCGCGAGGCGGGTCTGGGCACGGTCCTGGAGGAGATGCACGAGCAGTGGCACTTCTTCCGGAACTTCGTCTCGAACGTCGAGATGACGCTGGCCAAGACGGACCTGCGGATCGCCCGCCACTACGTGGACACGCTCGTCCCCGACGACCTGAAGCATGTCTTCGCCACGATCGAGGCGGAGCACGCGCTGACGGTCAGCGAAGTCCTGAAGGTCACGGGCGGTGAGCGGCTGCTGGGCACGAACCCGGTGCTGCAGCAGACGTTCGCCATCCGCGACGCGTATCTGGACCCGATCTCCTACCTGCAGGTCTCGCTGCTGGCGCGGCAGCGCGAGGCGGCTGCCCGGGGCGAGGAGCCGGACCCGCTGCTCTCCAGGGCGCTGCTGCTGACGGTCAACGGCGTGGCGGCGGGGCTGCGCAACACCGGCTGACGCGCGCGCGAAACGGCCCTCTCCCCGTGCGGGGAGAGGGCCGTTCGTCGTACGCGATCAGTGCTGCTGGGCCTTGCGGCGGCGCGCGATCAGGTAGCCGCCCGCGCCGACCAGGGCCGCGGCGACCGCCGAGATCGCGCCGATCGGGGCGCTCGAACCGGTCTCCGCGAGGTCACCGGCGGTGGAGGAGGGGGAGGGGGAGGGGGCGGCCGTCGGGGCCGTGGAGGGGGAGGAGGTGGGCTTCGCCGTCGGCTCCTCGGAGGGCTTGTCGGAAGGCTTGTCCGAGGGCTTGCCGGTCGGCTGCTCGCTCGGCTTGCCGTCGTCCTCGCAGTCGGTCCAGAAGACCTTGTGCTTGGCCTCGCCGTGCTCGCCGTCGAAGTTCCAGACGAGCTTGTAGTGGCCGTCGGGCAGGGTCTTGTCGTCCGTACGGCCGTGTCCCTCGCCGTCCAGCGTCAGCGAGCCGGTGTCCGCGACCGTGCCCTTCGTGCCGGTGGGCGGCATCTCGACGATCTTCCAGTCGACTTCCTGGCCACCGTCGAAACCGAAGGCGTCGAGGTAGAAGGAGCAGACGTGCGGCTCGTTCTTGCGGAGTTCTTCGCCGGTCTTGGCGTCGTGGATCTTCACGGTGCCGTTGTCGCCGGGCGGTGTGGCGAGCGCGGACGGTGCGGCCGACAGCGAGAGCGCCGCTGCCGCCACCAGGGCGCCTGTGATCGTAAAGGTGCGCATGGGCAATCCATTGAGAGAGGACGGGTGCCGTGGGGGGCGGCTCAGCGTCCTGTGAACCGGCGTGCCGGTCAAGCTACTTAATGACGCATCTGCACCAAGAGCCATCGCTTGTCCCAAAAGTCCTGGATAACGATCAGGTGAATACGCCGCTCGGGGAACGGAGTTCGGGGCTCCGGAAGTGCGGCTCAGAGTGCGAAGAACGCTCCCATCAGCAGCGCCCCGCCCGCCAACGCCGTCGCCCAGGCGGTCCGGGTCAGTCTGAGGCCGCCCCCGATGACGAGAGCGGCGAGCAACAGTGCGCCGCCGAGCGGGAGCCAGGCGTGAAGGGCGCCCGCTGTGTCCGTGCGGACCACTTCCGCGGTGCCCGGCTTCACGACGACCGGGAGCTTCGCGCCCTTCTTCACGGCGATCGACTTCTCGATCATCATGCCTGTGCGGGGCGCGGCCGAGCCCTCGGGGTCGTAAGGGCCGGTGCAGGTGTCCGCGCCGCAGCCGGCGACCGTCAGCGTGCCGTGTTCCCGGCCCTTCGCGAGCAGAACGTGCTGGGCCGTGCCCCACGAAGACCAGAAACCGGCCACCAGCAGCAGTGCGGCAACAGAGGCCATGGCCGCCCGGCGGCTGTAGAGGAGCAAGCGAGTCCGGTTCACAACGCGCGATCCTTGGCCATATGGCCGCGCTCGGTCAACCCGTGGCCCGGCCTTATCAGGAGTTGTACGTACTTTGCGCCCGCTCCAGGCCTTCGATGACCAGGCACTCCACCGCGTCCGCCGCCCGGTCCACCAGGTAGCCGAGTTCCTTGCGCTCCGTGGACGAGAAGTCCTTCAATACGAAGTCCGCGACCTGCATCCGGCCCGGCGGGCGGCCGATCCCGAACCGCACCCGGTGATAGTCCGCGCCCATCGCCTTGGTCATGGACTTCAGGCCGTTGTGCCCGTTGTCGCCGCCGCCCAGCTTCAGCCGCAGCGCGCCGTAGTCGATGTCCAGCTCGTCGTGGATCGCGACGATGTTGGAGACCGGCACCTTGTAGAAGTCGCTCAGCGAGCTGACGGGGCCGCCGGACAGATTCATGTACGACATCGGCTTGGCGAGGATCACCCGCCGGTTCGCGGGACCGGGCGGGCCGATCCGGCCTTCCACGACCTGCGCCTGCGCCTTCTGCGCACGCTTGAACTTGCCGCCGGTGCGCTCCGCGAGCAGGTCGGCGACCATGAATCCGACGTTGTGCCGGTTCGCGGCGTAGTCCGGCCCGGGATTGCCGAGGCCCACGATGAGCCAGGGGCTGTTCACCTCGGACATCTGCGCTGCGTCTCCTCGCGTAGGGCGTAAGGGCATTCGTAACCGACAGAGAAACGGGGTGGCGGGCCGCAGCCCGCCACCCCGTCAGCCAAGCTCAGGCAGAGCTTACGGCTCAGGCCTCGGCGGCCACTTCGCCTTCGCCCTCGCCCTCGGCGGCCGGCTCCTCGGCCTGCGCGGCCAGGACCTGCAGGACGACAGTGTCCTCCTCGACGGCCAGGACCGTGCCGGACGGCAGCGGCACGTCCTTGGCGAGGATGGCGTCACCGGCAGCCAGGCCGGCGATGGAGACCGTGACGGACTCGGGGATGTGCGTGGCCTCGGCCTCGACCGGCAGGGCGTTCAGCACGTGCTCGACCAGGTACGCACCCGGGGCCAGCTCGCCCTCGGTGTGCACGGGGATCTCGACGTTGACCTTCTCGCCGCTCTTCACGATGAGCAGGTCGACATGCTCCAGGAAGCCCTTGATCGCGTCGCGCTGCACGGCCTTCGGGATGGCCAGCTCGGTCTTGCCCTCGATGTCGAGGGAGAGCAGAACATTGGAGGTACGCAGGGCGAGCAGCAGCTCGTGGCCGGGCAGCGAGATGTGGATCGGGTCGGAGCCGTGACCGTACAGAACACCGGGAACCTTGCTCGCGCGGCGGATACGACGGGCCGCGCCCTTGCCGAACTCGGTACGGGGCTCGGCGGCGAGCTTCACCTCGGACATGTGCACTCCTCGTATTTGCAGAAAAAGACTCTGGTGGCGGTCACCCGGCCACGACAGGCCTGCTACGAAGAGCGCGTCGATAACGGACCGCCGCACCAAAGGTGCGGCCTCCCTCGCCGAGCAACTTGGACAGTCTACTCGGAGTCCCCCGAGCCACCCAATTCGATCAAGAGGTCCCGGACTCGGCCTCCGGCAGGGCATGAGAAGGGGCCGTTCCCGGCGGGAACGGCCCCTTCTCGAACGTGCTCGGCCCTCGGCCTCAGCCCTGTTCCTCGAAGAGGCTCGTCACCGAACCGTCCTCGAACACCTCACGCACCGCACGCGCGATCGTCGGCGCGATCGACAACACCGTGATCTTGTCGAGCTCCAGGTCGCCCGGGTCGGGCAGCGTGTTCGTGAACACGAACTCGCTCACCTTGGAGTTCTTCAGACGGTCCGCGGCCGGGCCGGACAGGATGCCGTGCGTCGCCGTCACGATCACGTCCTCCGCGCCGTGCGCGAACAGCGCGTCCGCGGCGGCGCAGATGGTGCCACCGGTGTCGATCATGTCGTCGACGAGGATGCAGACGCGGCCCTTGACCTCACCCACCACCTCGTGGACGGTCACCTGGTTGGCGACGTCCTTGTCGCGGCGCTTGTGGACGATGGCCAGCGGGGCGTCGAGCCGGTCGCACCAGCGGTCGGCGACGCGAACCCGGCCGGCGTCGGGGGAGACGACGGTGAGCTTGTTGCGGTCCACCTTCGCGCCCACGTAGTCGGCTAGCACCGGCAGCGCGGAGAGATGGTCGACCGGGCCGTCGAAGAAGCCCTGGATCTGGTCGGTGTGCAGATCGACCGTGAGGATGCGGTGGGCGCCCGCGGTCTTCAGCAGGTCGGCGATCAGCCGGGCCGAGATCGGCTCGCGGCCACGGTGCTTCTTGTCCTGGCGGGCGTAGCCGTACGACGGGATGATCACGGTGATGCTCCGGGCGGAGGCCCGCTTCAGAGCGTCGATCATGATCAGCTGCTCCATGATCCACTTATTGATGGGAGCCGTGTGGCTCTGCATCAGGAAGCAGTCCGCACCGCGGGCCGACTCCTGGAAGCGGACGTAGATCTCGCCGTTCGCGAAGTCGAAAGCCTTCGTCGGCACCAGGCCGACACCCAACTGGTGTGCGACCTCCTCGGCCAGCTCGGGGTGGGCGCGGCCGGAGAAGAGCATCAGCTTCTTCTCGCCGGTCGTCTTGATCCCGGTCACAGCACTGTCTCCTCAGACGTGTTCTCTGGCCACGGATGTACTGAGCGTGAGCCAGCCGAATTTGTGTGCACGTATCACGGTACGCCGAGATGGACGCACCTGTTTCCGGTCAGTTCTCGTCGGTGACCTGTTCCGTTGCGACCTGGGCCGCCTGCGCGGCGGCGCTCCCTGGGCGCTTTCGAGCCACCCAGCCCTCGATATTCCGCTGCTGGCCGCGGGCGACGGCCAGCGAACCGGCGGGCACATCCTTGGTGATGACCGAGCCCGCCGCGGTGTACGCGCCGTCCCCGATCGTGACAGGAGCCACAAACATGTTGTCCGAGCCGGTCTTGCAGTGCGAGCCGATCGTGGTGTGGTGCTTGGTCTCGCCGTCGTAGTTCACGAACACGCTCGCGGCGCCGATGTTCGTGTACTCGCCGATCGTCGCGTCGCCGACGTAGGAGAGGTGCGGCACCTTCGTGCCCTCGCCGATCGTGGCGTTCTTCATCTCCACGTACGTACCGGCCTTGGCCTTCAGGCCGAGCCGGGTGCCGGGGCGCAGATACGCGAACGGGCCGACCATGGCCGACTCCCCGATCTCCGCGCTCTCCGCCACGGTGTTGTCCACCCGCGCGCCCGGGCCGACCGTGGTGTTCTTCAGCCGTGAGTTGGGGCCGACTTCGGCGCCCTCCGCGAGATGGGTCACGCCCAGCAGCTGTGTACCGGGGTGCACGATCGCGTCCCGCTCGAACGTCACCGTCACATCCATGAGCACCGACGCGGGGTCGACGACCGTGACGCCGGCCATCATCGCCCGCTCGAGCAGGCGCTCGTTGAGCAGCTTGCGCGCCTCGGCCAGCTGTACGCGGTTGTTGATGCCCAGGATCTCCCGGTGGTCGCCGGTGACGGAGGCGCCGACCCGGTGACCGGCCTCGCGCAAGATGCCGAGGACGTCGGTGAGGTACTCCTCGCCCTGGCTGTTGTCCGTACGCACCTTGCCCAGCGCGTCCGCGAGCAGCTGCCCGTCGAAGGCGAAGACCCCGGAGTTGATCTCCCGGATCGCGCGCTGCTCCTCGGTGGCGTCCTTGTGCTCGACGATCGTGGTGACGGCGCCGGTGACGGTGTCGCGCACGATCCGGCCGTAGCCGGTGGAGTCCGGCACCTCGGCGGTCAGCACGGTGACGGCGTTGCCGTCGGCGGCGTGGGTCGCGGCGAGCGCGGTGAGCGTCTCGCCGGAGAGCAGGGGGGTGTCGCCGCACACGACGACGACGGTTCCCTCGGGGGTCCGGCCGAGCTCTTCGAGAGCCATCCGGACGGCGTGCCCGGTGCCGTTCTGCTCGGCCTGGTAGGCGGTGCGGGTGCCGGCGTACTGCTCGGTGAGATGCCCCTTGACCTGCTCACTGGCATGGCCGACGACGACGACGAGGTGCTCGGGGTCCAGCTCGCGCGCGGCGGAGACGACATGTCCGACGAGCGAACGCCCGCAGATTTCGTGCAGGACCTTGGGGGTCTTCGACTTCATGCGGGTCCCCTCACCCGCTGCGAGGACGACGACGGCTGCCGGGCGGTTGGCGCTCACTGGAATGCCCTTCGGCTTCGGGTGGTGGACATCCGAAGGATACCGGGGGGTTTCAGTAGTGAAATAAGGGCGGGTCCTGACCGCGGAGGTCAGGACCCGTGTCTCTGGGCTCCCCCATCAGGATTTGAACCTGAACATACGGTACCAAAAACCGCAGTGCTGCCTGATTACACCATGGGGGATGGAATTCGGCTAAACCGGACATTGAGTCAGGCCGCCGAATCTGCACCCAACACTATGCCGTACCAGGCGCCTTCCACGCGAGGCAGAACTCGGCGCTCTGTGTCACTGGGACGGCCGGGCAGCCCCGGTACGTCTCCCCCGCGTTGTCGACGAAGAGCCGGTCGCGGATCCGGCGTCGGCCGAGGCTTCCCGTCGCGGCGCGATCGCCTGCTCACGGAGGCCCTCGAAGTCGGCGTACTTGCCCTGGATCTCTGTCGTGCGGTGAGCGTCTTCCGGAATGCGGACGTTCCGGTCGAAAGTCCGCTCGATTCATCGGATCGTGCGATCACTGCTTGTTTCGCACGTGTTCGGACTCATTCCGTGCTGCCGCACTCTCCGCCAAATGAGCCGCACCCGCCCGTAGGCTGGTCGGCATGACCACAACGGGGGAAGACCAGGACGGCACGGGCACGACCGCCCGTGGCCGGCTGTGGTGGGGACGGCGGCGCAGTGCCGCGTTGGATGTAGGGCTCGGGATCGTCTCCGCCGTCGAGTGCGCGTTGGAGGGTGTGGGGTTCGCGGACAAGGCCGCGATTCCCGTGCCAGTCGGGGTGCTGTTCGGACTGATCGTCGGGTCCGTGCTGGTGCTGCGGCGGCGGTGGCCGATCGCCGTGGTACTGGTGTCGATCGCGACCACGCCCGCCGAGATGGGCTTCTTGATGGGCATCGTCGGGCTCTACACGCTCGCCGCGTCCGATGTTCCGCGTCGGATAACCGCGACGCTCGCCGCGATGTCGCTGACCGCGACGCTGATCGTGTCGTACGTACGGGTGCGCCAGGACGTGCAGTCCGCGGACTTCGATCCGGAGCCCGGCGCCTGGTACGTACCGACGATGGCGGGTTTCATGTCGCTCGCCCTGACCGCGCCGCCGGTGCTGTTCGGTCTCTACATAGGGGCCAGGCGCCGGCTGATGGAGAGTCTGCGGGAGCGCGCGGACAGCCTGGAGCAGGAGCTGTCGCTGCTGGCCGACCGCGCCGAGCAGCGGGCCCAGTGGGCGCGTACGGAGGAGCGGACCCGGATCGCGCGGGAGATGCACGATGTCGTGGCGCACCGCGTGAGCCTGATGGTGGTGCACTCGGCCGCACTGCAGGCGGTGGCGCTCAAGGATCCGCAGAAAGCTGTGAAGAACGCCGCGCTGGTGGGGGACATGGGCCGGCAGGCGCTGACCGAGCTGCGCGAGATGCTCGGGGTGCTGCGGGCGGGCGGGGACGAACTGCGGGCCGCGAAGCCGGTGCCGTTGGTGGCGGTGGGGGTCGCCGCGGCAGCCGCCGCCGCTGCCGCCGCCGAGGACGGGCCCTCTCTTGCCGACCTGGAGAGTTTGGTCGGCCAGTCCCGGCAGGCGGGGATGGTGGTCGAACTCGTGGTCCAGGGCGAGGCGCGCGAATACGCGCCGGAGGTCGAGCAGACCGCGTACCGCGTGGTCCAGGAGGCCTTGACGAACGTCCACAAGCACGCGGCCGGCGCGAAGGTGATGGTGCGGCTCGCGCGCCGCGACGCCGAGGTCGCCATGCAGGTGGAGAACGGCGCTCCGGACGCCGACGGTGCGCCGGCGGCCGCGCGGCTGCCGAGCGGCGGCAACGGTCTGGTGGGGATGCGGGAGCGGGTGCTCGCGCTCGGCGGGGTGTTCGTGTCCGGGCCGACCGACGTGGGCGGCTTCCGGGTGTCTGCGGTGCTGCCGGACCGGGACGGGTACGGCGAGCAGCAGCTCTGACTCGCGCCGATCGGGCGTGGGTGCGGGCTCGGACTCGCGCTCATCGGGCCCGGGACCGGCCGATCGGGCCCGGGATGGGGCTCGGCCGGGTCGGCTGTTCTGACTCATGCTGATCGAGCCCGGGATCGGGCGCGGGATCGGGCTCGGCCGCTCTGAGTCGTGCTGATCGGGCGCGGGGCTCAGCGGAGTGTGAGCCGGGGCGGCTGGACGCCCGTGACCAGCGTGGCTAGCGCCCGGTCGATGTCCGGGCCGAGGTACCAGTCGCCGGTGTGGTCGAGGCTGTAGACCCGGCCGTCCATGTCGATGGCCAGCACCGCCTGGCTGTCCCCCTCCTCCCCGAGCGGGGACATCTCGGTGTCCAGCGCGCGCCCCAGATCGGCGAGAGTACGGGCGAGGTGGAGCCCGGCCAGCGGGTCGAAGTGCACCGGTGTGGGGGCCGTCTGCCGGCCGGGGCCGGGGGCCGCGACACGCAGTCCGCCGAATTCCGCCCATGCCTCCACCGCCGCCGGGAACACCGAGTGCCGGTGCCCGGCCGGCGAGGCGTACGCGCGCAGCGTGTCCGCCCAGTGCTCGGCCAGCTTTATGTCCCAGCGGCCGGGCTGCCACCCCGCCTCGCGCAGGGCGGCGTCGACGGCGACCGGGAACCGGGTGGTGCTGAGGTGGTCGGGCATCGGTGCGGGTTCAGCCGTTCTCGGGTGCGGTCGGGGCGACGGGGCGTACCCCGAAGTGGTCGAGCAATGCCGTACAGGAACGGCAGGGCGGTGCGTAGCTGCCGTGCAGCGGGTCGCCGTCCTCGCGGATGCGGCGTGCGGTCAGTTTCGCCTGTTTCAGGGTGCGCCGTGCCTCGCTGTGGGTCAGCGGTTTGCGCTGGGCCCGCTTCGAGCGCTGCGACTCGGCGGCGGTGAGATGGCGTGAGAGCAGGATCGCCTCGGGGCAGCGGCCGGTGAAGCGTTCGCGCTGGCCGCTGGTGAGGGTGTCGAGGAAATCCTGTACAAGCGCGTGAAGTGCGGGCGGCTGGTCTCCTTTTCCCGCGGTGCAGGTGAGGGTCTCGCCCCGGACGGAGAGGGCCGCGGCGACGGTGGGCAGGATGCCGTCGCGGCGGTGGTTCAGGGCGGGCGGGCGGTGGGCCTCGGTGCTGCTCCAATTGAGGCGTGGATCACCTGCGGTGCCGGACGTGCTTGGTTGCGCTGTGTGCATGGTGCTGTCGTTCCCTCCCCTGCACTCCCCCGAGTTGCGGGACACACTGCCAAATGGGCCGGGCGGTGCGGAAGCTGGGGCACTGAAACGTGTCGACCCGTCGGCAAACGGTCACGCGTTTGTGACTGTTCGTGACGGAAGAGGAGCGTCGGTTCTCCCTGTTGCCCCACCGCATAGGCTGTCCTCAACCAGCCGGAACGCAGCAGGGGGCATACCGCCATGACGACAGGTCGGCAAGGGCTGGGGGCACCTCCCGGCCCCCGGGCCGTGGGACAAACCGCGCCACCGAACGCGGCCTACGCCGGGCAGGTCGTGAACTTCCCGGACCCGGTCCGGGCCTCCCGCCACCCCAGAGGCGTGCGCGTGGACGAGAACGGCTATCCGGACTTTTCGCCGTACGCGCGCGCCGCCGCCCAGATTGCCGAGCCCCCGGAGGGCTTCGGCGTCGACGAACTGCGGCTCACCGACTACGTATCGGCGAACGCGGCGCTGCACGCCGACGGCCACGCGCTGTGGGCCACGATTCCCGCGGTCGCCACACCGCATGGCTGGACCTGGCACCACGTGCCCGGCACCCGCCGCCTCGAGCTGGTCCCGGTCGAGGTGAAGGCGCTGCTGCGGCATCACGGCGGCCTGGCGACGACGCCGGTGGACCTGAGCAAGCGGGGTACCCGGCCGCTGCAGGAGACCCGGCCCGCGCACTTCGGCCTGCCCAAGGGCGCCGTGTCGGTGACGGAGCAACAATTGATCGGCGTGGAGGAGGACTTGGGCTACCGGCTGCCGGGCGCCTACCGCTCCTTCCTCAAGGCGGCGGGCGGCTGCGCACCTGTAGGGGCGGCGCTCGACGCCGAGTTGGGGCTGCTGGTCGACCAGCCGTTCTTCACCGTGCGGGACGAGGCCGGGGCCAATGACCTGGTGTACGTCAACAAATGCCTGCGGGACCACCTGACCAAGGACTACCTGGGCGTCGCGTTCGTCCAGGGCGGGATCCTGGCGGTGAAGGTCAAGGGCTCGGCGATCGGCTCGGTGTGGTTCTGCGCGTACGACGACGCACGGGATCAGGACGGCTGGAACGTGCAGGAGCGCGTGGAGCGGCTGTTGCTGCCGTGCGGCGACGACTTCGACGGTTTTCTGCAGCGCCTGGCGGGCAATCCGCCGGAGCTGGAGACCGTGGCGAATCTGATGGTGGACGGCGGCTTCGCGCAGGCCGTCCCGATCTCGGACGAGGGGTGACGGTCCGATGGTGACCTTCGCGCAGGCGCAGGAGCGCGCGGAAGAGTGGGTCAACGGCGATGTGCCCGCGTATCAGCATCGTGAGGTGCGGGTGCGGGAGTTCGAGCTCGGCTTTGTGGTCTGGGCGGAGGATCGCGAGGGCGGTGCGCGTTCCGACGGCGGGCAGCAGCGGCTGGTGATCGCCCGCGACAGCGGTGACGCGACGCTGTGGCCGGGGCTGCCGGTGGGTGAGGTGATCCGCCGGTACGAGGAGGAGTACGGGATTCAGGACGAGGCCGCCGCAGCGCCCGAGCCGCCGCAGCGCATCGACCTGAATCAGACGTCGTTCCTGTTGAGCCCGCCGGAGTGGCTCCAGGAAGCGGCGGACAAGCTGGGGATCCCGGACCGGCGGTCGCCGGAGTCCGGCGCGACGGCTTCGGGTGCGTCTACAGCTTCGGGCTCGGGGACGGCTTCCTCGGACGCGCCTGCGGGTGGCGGTGCGCCTGCGGGCGCGGGTGTGCCGTCGGCCGGGGCCGACTGGGCGGCTCCCGCTGCCGCTTCGGGTGCCACCGGCCCCAACGCGTCGCAGGCGGGCAGTAGTTCGTCCGCCGCCGGATCGGCCTGGCCCGCGGCCGGGACCTCGGGCGGCGACGCCTCACAGGGCGGGGCGCTGTGGGCCGGCGCCAGTGGCGGCGACTACGAGCCGACGGCATCCGACGGTGTGCCCAACACGCCGTCCGGGGCCGCCGCGTGGACGGACACCAGCGCCGCCGGGTCGGACGACGCGTCCGTGCCGCTGCCGGCCACGGTGTTCGCACCGCCGATCTCGGGGACCGACGACGATGACACCCCGCCGCCCGCGGTGGGCGCGGACGCGCCGACCGCGCTGATGTCGGGCGGCAGCCAGCTGCCGCGGACCGCGGTCGCCCCGGCGCTGAACCAGCAGCCCGGGGGACGACCCGCCGCTCCCGGCGCGGCCGACATCGCCGACGCGGCGACGAGCAAGGCGGTCCTGCCGCCGCGTGGCTCGCGCGGAAGCGGTCCGACGACTCCGCCACCGCCCGGCGCTCCGGGCACTCCGGGCGCGCGGCCCGGGGCGACGCCGCCGCCTTCGGGGCCGGGTGCTCCCGGTGCTCCCGCGGGCGGCTATCTGCCGACGCAGCTCGTCTCGCAGCTGGGTGGGGAGGGACCGCAGCCGCCCGGCCCGCCCGGTGCTCCGCAGCCTCCTGGTCCGCCCGGCCCGCCCGGTGGCACGCCGCCGCCCGGTGGTGGCGCGCACCATGCCGCGACGATGCTGGCGGACCCGAGCCAACTGGGCGGCCCCGGTGCGCCCCGGCCCCCCGGCCCGCCCGGTGCTCCGCAGCCTCCTGGTCCGCCCGGCCCGCCCGGTGGCACGCCGCCGCCCGGTGGTGGCGCGCACCATGCCGCGACGATGCTGGCGGACCCGAGCC
>NZ_JAGGOI010000036.1 GCF_018614585.1 Streptomyces sp. ISL-1
TGGTGCGGGGCCTTTCTGCGTTTAGGGTCGAACCCATGCGCTACGACCTTGTCATTTTCGACAACGATGGTGTGCTGGTGGACAGCGAACCCATCTCCAACACCATCCTGGCCGGCTTCCTCACCGAGCTCGGGCACCCCACCTCGTACGAGGAGTCCATACGTGACTACATGGGCGCCGCCGTGCACCGGGTGCACGATCTGGTGAAGGAGCGGACCGGTCAGTCGTTGCCCGTGGACTTCGACGACACCCTGCATGCTCGTGTCTTTGCCGCCTTCGAGCGGGAGTTGGTCGCTGTGGACGGGGTGACGGAGGTGCTGGAGAAGCTGGTTGCGGAAGGGGCGTCGTACTGCGTCGCGTCGTCCGGGAGTCATGCGCGGATCAGGGTCGGGCACCGGAAGACCGGTCTTGAGGGGTGGTTCGACGACGGGACGGTCTTCAGCGCGCAGGATGTGGGGCGGGGGAAGCCGGCGCCCGACCTGTTTCTGCATGCCGCCGCGCGGATGGGGGTCGTACCGGAGCGGTGCGTGGTGGTGGAGGACAGTCCCCTCGGGGTGGCGGCGGCCAGGGCGGCCGGGATGGATGTGTACGGGTTCACGGCCATGACTTCGGCCGCGAAACTGGACGGGGCCAAGGGGCACTTCGGGGCGATGGCGGAGTTGCCCGCATTGCTTGCGTGATCTATCTACCCATGGGTATTTGAGCGGCCTACGCTGTGCGGCCATGACAGGTGCGCGGTTGCGGCATGGTCGGGCCTCCTTGGCGTTGAGCTTCTTCGCGCAGGGAGTGGCCTTCGCGCTGCTCGTGACGCGTATCCCCGCCATCCAGGACCGGTACGGGATATCCGACGGGCTGCTGCCCGCGTTTCTGGCTGCCGTGCCCGTACTCGCCGGGGTGGCGAGTGTGGTCACCGAGCGACTGGTGAGGCGAGTCGCCCCGAGTGTCGTACTGCGGTGGGCCCAGCCGCTCGTGGTGCTGGCTCTGCTCGGTGTCGCGGCCGGGAGCGAAATCTGGCAGGTGGCGCTCGCACTGGGCGTGTTCGGGCTGGCGGTGGGGGCGCTGGACGCGTCCATGAACATGCTCGGGGTGAGCCTGCAGCAGGCGTACGGGCGGAGCATCATGCTGGGCTTCCACGCGGCGTACAGCCTGGGTGGGATCGCCGGGGCCTCGCTCGCGTGGGTGGGGGCGCACTGGGATCTGTCGCTGCTCGTGTCGTATCTGCCGGTGGCCGGCGTGCTGTTGCCCGCGGCGCTGGTCGGGAGCCGGTGGTACGCGGACGGCGAGCGGCGTGGGGAATCAGCGGGGGGTGGGGCGGTCCCGGAGGGGCAGGGGGTTGCCTTCAAGCTGTTGCTGCCGCTGTGTCTGGTCATGACCTTCGCGTACATCGGGGACTCGACCGTCTCGAATTGGAGCGCGAAGTATCTGCAGGATGTGCTGGGGAGCTCGGAGGAGCTCGCGACCCTTCCGTACAACGCCTATATGGTCACGACGCTGATCGGGCGGACCGTCGGGGATCTTGGGGTGCGGCGGTTCGGGGCGGTGGCGGTTGTGCGGTGCGGGACCGTGCTCGCCGCGGCCGGGTTCGGGGTGGTGGCCGTGGCGCCGGGGGCCTGGGCAGGGATCCTCGGGTTCACGATGCTGGGGCTCGGGCTGTGTGTGATCGTGCCTCAGACGTTCGCGGCGGCGGGGCGGCAGGCTGTGGAGAGCGGCGGTCCCGGGGCGAGTGACGCGGCGGTGGCGCGGCTGAACGTCTTCAACTATGTCGGGTTTCTGGTCGGTTCGCCCTTGGTGGGGGCGCTCGGGGATGCCTGGAGCTATCGCTGGGCGATGGTCGTTCCGATGGTGTTGGTACTGATGACGTTGCGGTATGCCCGTTCGTTCGGGACGGATCATGCCGGATACGGTGTCGGGCATGAGCGGCCGCGGGTTGTTGATGTGGGACGAGGCGGTAACGAAGTATGACTTCGGTGACGGCCATCCGATGGATCCGGTGCGGCTTGCGCTGACCATGGGGTTGGTGCGGGCGTACGGGCTTGATCGTGCGGTGGATGTGGTGGCCGCGAAACCGGCCGGGGACTCGACGCTCCGGCTCGTACATCGCGAGGACTACGTGGCGGCGGTGCGGGCGGCGTCGGTGGATCCGCGGGCCGCCGACCAGGCGTACGGGCTGGGGACGATGGACGACCCGGCGTTCGTGGGGATACATGAGGCGTCGGCGCTGATCGCGGGGCAGTCGGTGGGGGCGGCGGAGGCGGTGTGGCGCGGTGAGGCGGCGCATGCGGTGAACTTCGCGGGCGGGCTGCATCATGCGATGCCGGGTTCGGCGTCAGGGTTCTGCATCTACAACGACGCGTCGCTCGCCATTGCCCGGCTGCTGGAGCTGGGGGCGGAGCGGGTCGCGTATGTGGATGTCGATGTGCACCACGGGGATGGGGTGCAGGCGACGTTCTGGGACGACCCGCGGGTTCTGACGGTGTCGCTGCACGAGCATCCGCGGTCGCTCTTTCCGGGGACGGGGTGGCCGGAGGAGACGGGGTCGCCGGAGGCGGCTGAGGGCAGCGCGGTGAATCTGCCGCTGCCGGCGGGGACGGGGGATTCGGGTTGGCTGCGGGCGTTTCACGCCGTGGTGCCGGAGTTGCTGGCGGAGTTCCGGCCGCAGGTGCTGGTGACGCAGCACGGGGCCGATACGCACTTCGAGGATCCACTGGCGCATCTGGCGGTGTCGCTGGATGCCCAGCGGATGGTTCAGGCCTCTTGCCACGAGTTGGCGCATGAGTACGTGGACGGGGGGCGCTGGGTCGCCCTGGGGGGCGGCGGATACGCGATCGTGGATGTGGTGCCGCGGTCGTGGACGCATTTGGTGGGGATCGCGGGGCACGCGCCGGTGGAGCCGGAGTCGGTGATTCCGTCGTCGTGGCGGGATGAGGTGTACGCGCGGACGCGGGGGGTGGCGCCGGGGCGGATGACGGATGGGCGGGAGCCCGTGTGGCGGGAGTGGGAAGAGGGGTACGACCCGGCTGATCGGGTGGATCAGGCGGTGCTGGCCACGCGGCGGGCGGTGTTTCCGTTGCGGGGACTGTTGGCGTAGGGGTCTCGGTACCCCTTCCCGGGCCGCGGGTGCCGGCATCCGCGCGGTGGCGGTGCCGCACCGGTCCCGTTACGCCAACTGTGCGGCGTATCCAGCCTTTTGGCCCGCCACACACAGCCGTGCGGGAGCATCAGCAGCGTGTTGAGTACCGGAGCGTTACGCGCGCATCTCCTGGCTGCTCGGTTGGCCGGACCCGTGGCCACGTCGCGGGAGGAAAGTCTGCGCAGCTATCGGCTCTTCGCCGCCAGGGATCCCCGCGTCACCCTCGGGCTCGACCCCGAATGGGACTGGAGCGAGCGGGACTTGATCGCCCTGATGGCCGACAAGTGCGGAGTTTCCGACGACCCCCGCCACACCGTCGGGCCCGATGTCATTGATCCGGAGCGGACGTTGAGCGGGCTCGTCGCGTTCGCCGACCGGCTGGGCGAGGTGGCCGCGCGGCGCGGTGCCGTGCTGTTCGGGACCGGACATCCGCATCGGCTGCTGGGGTTCTACGGGGAGCTGGCAGACGCTTTGTCGGCGGCGGGGTGCCTCGTACTCACACCCGCGCAGGGGCGATGTGTCGACATAACGACCCGGTTCGGCGTACGCACGTACAACCTTGATTACGCAGGAAGAGTCGCGCTGGTGCGGGAACCCGGCGCACGGGGACCCGGCAGTGGGACCGGTGCACACACCCACTCACCGCTCCCGGTTCGGGCCGTCCTGGACAGCCTCGCGGAGTGCGGCGGGCCGCTGCCCGAGCTGGTCGTCGGGGACCACGGCTGGGTCTGCGGGGCAGGTCAGCTGGGGATTGAGGCCATCGGCCTGGCAGATACGGACGATCCCGCGCTGTTCGTCGGCGAGGCCGAGGGGCAGGTGTCCGTAGCCGTTCCGCTTGATGACGCAGTGCGGTCCGATTACTACCGACCGATTACTCGCTATGTACTCAATCGAGCGTGTCTGTCACAGTAGGCGGCCGATGGCTGCTCCTCTTCCCCACTCGCATCACCCGCCCCTAGTCTGGGGAGTGAGCGCACAGCGACGAAGAGTCACCGGAGGGGAAGCCGGTGTGCGTCGGGTGCGGAAGGTACAGGTGGGTCATGGCTGCTGGCAGCGAGAGGCCTCTCAACGAGGTCAAGTTCCTTACCGTGGCGGAAGTCGCCTCGGTGATGCGAGTGTCGAAGATGACCGTGTACCGCTTGGTGCACAGCGGTCATCTGCCGGCGATCCGGGTGGGCAGGTCCTTCCGGGTTCCGGAGCAAGCGGTTCACGAGTACCTCCGCGAATCCTTCGTGGGGGTGGAATCCGCGTAACGGGAGCCGGTCGGTTCCCCTCGGATTACGTCCCTCACTCGGCGGCAGGTAGGCTAGGCCGACGTAGGTCGTGTGGGCCCAGACGCCCCGCACCGAGTGAAGAGAAGTGAGCGAGGGTAGTCGTGGGCTCTGTTATCAAGAAGCGGCGCAAGCGGATGGCGAAGAAGAAGCACCGCAAGCTGCTCAAGCGCACCCGCGTTCAGCGTCGTAACAAGAAGTAAGCGACAAGCTGTACGTGTCGCCGCGGCCCTTCCACCAGCACGGTGGGAGGGCCGCGGTGTTTGTGGCACTACTTTTGCCTCGATTGCTGCGACGCCGGCAAAAGTGCGTCGCGCGGTCATCACAGCGCAACACCTAACCGCTACGGTGACGCATAAAGATGGACCTAGGCGGACCTATGGGAAGGCGCTGGTCTTGGGGAAGGTCGTGCTCGTCACCGGAGTGGCCCGGCAGCTCGGAGGCCGTCTCGTACGGCGCATCCAGCGGGATCCCGAGGTGGACAGGGTGGTCGGCGTCGACGCGGTGGGCCCCCAGCATCATCTGGGCGGGGCCGATTTCGTCCGCGCGGACATCCGCCAGCCGGCGATAGCGCGGGTGCTGGCCGAGTATGCCGTCGACACCGTGGTGCACATGGACGTCACGGGTACGCCGCTCGGCGCCGGCAGCCGTACGACGGTCAAGGAGACCAACGTCATCGGCACCATGCAGCTGCTCGGTGCCTGCCAGAAGTCACCGACCGTCAAGCGGCTGGTGATCAAGTCCAGTACGAGCGTGTACGGCTCCGCGCCCCGCGACCCCGCCGTCTTCACCGAGACCACCCCGCCCAAGTCCCTGCCGAGCGGCGGCTTCGCGAAGGACGCGGTGGAGGTCGAGGGGTACGTACGCGGCTTCGCCCGGCGGCGGCCCGACGTAGCGGTGTGCGTGCTGCGCTTCGCCAACATCCTCGGCCCGTGCGCGGACTCCCCGCTCGCCGAGTTCTTCTCGCTGCCCGTCATGCCGACCGTCTTCGGCTACGACCCGCGGCTGCAGTTCGTCCACGAGGACGATGTGATCGACGTGTTGCGGATCGCTCTGCACGAGCCGCGGCGCGGGACGCTCAACAGCGGCACGTTCAATGTGGCGGGCGACGGCGTGCTGCTGCTCTCGCAGTGCTCACGGCGGCTGGGGCGGCCGACGATGCCGGTACTGCTGCCCGCCGTCACCTGGGTCGGCTCCGCGCTGCGTACGGTCGGCATCACGGACTTCTCGCCGGAGCAGATCCGGCTGCTCACGCACGGCCGGGTGGTGAGCACCTCGCAGATGCGCGAGACACTGGGCTTCGACCCGAAGTACACGACCGCGGAGACCTTCGCGGACTTCGCCCGCAGCCGGGGGCCGGGGCTGCTGCCGCCGGAGACCCTCGCGAGGGTGGTGGATCAGGTGGCGACGGCGTTGCCTTTCGTGGGCGGTGCCCGTGCGGGGACGGCAGCCGGGCCGACGGCTGCCGGTACCCGGACCACCGGGAAGACTCAGACGACTCAGAGCGACGCCGAATAAGGAGCGCAGCCAACGATGGCGGACGCCAAGGTCATTCCGTTCGACGACGACCGTTCGCGCGGCAGTGCGCAGCGATCGGCGCGGCGGCGCCCCGCGGGGGGCAGCCGCCGGAAGGCCGAGCCCGCGGCGGTACGCGAGGTTCCGGCCGGCCCCGTGCCTGCGCAGGGGGTGGTGCGGGCTGCTGAATCGATTGGCCAGGAGCCCGATGCGGGCCAGGAGCGTGCGGGCGCGGGCGCCGGCTGGGAGAAGCGGATCGCGAGCGGTCTTGCGTTCCTGCGCCGACGCGTCACCGGTGACTATGAGGTCGACGAGTTCGGCTACGACAAGGAACTCACCGACCAGGTTCTGATGTCGATGGTCCGGCCGCTGTACGAGAAGTACTTCCGGGTCGAGGTGAAGGGCATCGAGAACATCCCCTCCGACGGCGGGGCGCTGGTGGTGGCCAACCACTCGGGGACGGTGCCGCTGGACGGGCTGATGATGCAGGTCGCCGTCCACGACAATCATCCGGCCAACCGTCATCTGCGGCTGCTCGCCGCGGACTTGGTCTTCATGCTGCCGGTGGTCAACGAGCTGGCCCGCAAGGCCGGTCACACCCTGGCGTGCTCGGAGGACGCGGAGCGGCTGCTGCAGCGCGGCGAGGTCGTCGGGGTGATGCCGGAGGGCTTCAAGGGCATCGGCAAGCCCTTCAGCGACCGCTACAAGCTTCAGCGGTTCGGGCGCGGCGGCTTTGTGTCGACGGCGCTGCGGGCGGGCGCGCCGATTGTGCCGTGCTCGATCGTCGGAGCGGAGGAGATCTACCCGATGATCGGCAACGCGAAGACGCTGGCACGGGTGCTGGGCTTCCCGTACTTCCCGATCACGCCGACGTTCCCGTGGCTCGGTCCGCTGGGGGCGGTGCCGCTGCCGACGAAGTGGACTATCCAGTTCGGCGAGCCGATCCCGACGGACGGGTATCCGCCGGAGGCGGCGGAGGATCCGATGCTGATGTTCAACCTGACGGATCAGGTGCGGGAGCAGATCCAGCACACGCTGTACAAGCTGCTCGTGCAGCGCCGGTCGGTGTTCTTCTGAGACATGGGTGAGGGCGGCCGCTCCTGCTGGGAGCGGCCGCCCTCACTCTGTACTGATCGCTGTACCGATCGATGTACCGACCTATGTATCGTCCTCGCTGTCGAACCCAAGACCCGGCAGGATCCCCGGCAGCAGCGGCGGGATGGTGACATCCGGCTGAGGCGGCGTGGAGTCCTTGCCGGACGGGTTCGGTGACGCGCCGTCCGCCGGGGGCTCGAACAGGCCGCCCGTGTTCCCGCCGAGCAGGCCCTCGTCCGCCGTGCTGCCCGAACCGGACGGGCGCGGACCGCCCTCGCCGGGGCGGGTGTCGCCGGTGCCGGGTGCGGACGGTGTCGTACTCCCAGGGCCCCAGGTCCGGCCGACGTCCTGCGTGGCCTCGCCGGGCTGCTGGGAGCTGAGGCCCTTCTCCGGGGGCCGGGGCAGCAGCGACTCCAGCGGGCCGACCTCCTGGTCTATGGCTTCGAAGACGGAATTCACTTCGTCGCCGACGTCGGTCAGCTGGACCGGCAGCCGGTCGCGGAGCCCGTTCCATGCGTCGCGGTGGGACCGGGAGAACGAATTCAGCGTTGCCATCGGGCCGAGCGAGCCGTCCCGTTCGTACGCGGCGCTCAGCAGGCGGTGTCCCTCGCTGGCGTCGTGCCGCATGCCGTTGAGCGCGCGGCGGACCTCGCCCAGCGACTCGTGGTCCATGTCGCCCGCCCGGCCGCGTTCCATGAGGCGGCGGGCCTCGCTGAGGCGGGTGGAGGCCTGGTCGAGGAAGAGCCCGCCGCGGTCGGAGTCGTCGTCCGCCATGCCGAGCTTGAAATCTTCCATGCCACGCTTCAGCCCGTACAGCGAGTCACCGGGAAGGGCGTCGGAACTGGCAGCAGCCACTCCGCTGAAAGCCCCCGCGGCGACGCCGACGGTGAGACCGCCCGCGGCGATCCCCTTCGACCAGCGCGAGCGTGGGCGCATTTTCCGCAGCCGGGAGGCCCGATGCGCGCCTCGGCCGGTCGTCCGCTGCCCGGGCACCGTAGAGCCCGCGGACGCACCTCCCGAGGCGAACATCTCTTCCATGGCAGCCACGAGCTGTGCTCGCTGCACCACTTTGACCTCGGGGTCCAGCTCCGGTTTCGGCAGCTCGCCGAGACCGTTCGCCAGGGCCAACAGCCGTACGTGCTCGATCGGTTCGACCGATTCCGTGGGCTGCTCGGCCGCCTGGTCTTCCAAGGTCTGGGCGAAGGCGTTCGCCCGCCGGTGCGCCGAAACTTGTCCGATCACTGGCGGCACCTCCTCTCGTCATGACGATCGACTCCCCTGAGGGTCCGGAAGGTTGCACACCTTGAGTACATCCACTCGATCGAGTGAGTGGCTGCGGGCATGGCGTGACCACAGGGGGCCTGCATCCCGCACAACGAGCGTCGCGGCACTTGGGTTACGCGCGAAAGATGATCGGACCAGTGCGTCATCGAGGCGTCACCGATTGTGAGTTGAGGGTCAGCGGGCGTCGTCGGGGAGGAGCCGGGCGAGGGTACGCACGGCCCGGTACTGGAGGGTCTTGATCGCGCCCTCGTTCTTGCCCATCACCCTGGCTGTCTCGGCGACCGAGAGGCCTTGCAGGAAGCGCAGGGTCACGCACTCCTGCTGCTGAGGGTTGAGCTTGCGGACCGCTTCCAGCAGCGCGGCGTTCGAGAGGGACTCCAGGACAGAGTCCTCGGGGCTGCGCTCGACCTCGTTGGCGTCGAGCATTTCGCCGGTGGTCACTTCCAGCCGGAAGCGGCTGGACTTGAAGTGGTCGGCCACCAGATTGCGGGCGATCGTGACCAGCCAGGCGCCGAAGTCGCGGCCCTGCCAGGTGAAGGTGGAGATACGCCGCAGAGCGCGCAGGAAGGTCTCGCTGGTGAGGTCCTCCGCCGTCGCCTTGCCGCCCACGCGGTAGTAGATGTAGCGGTAGACGGTGTCGCTGTACTGGTCGTAGAGACGGCCGAAAGCGTCGGCCTCGCCCGCCTGGGCGCGCTCGACCAGGTCCATCATGCGGGCGCTGTCACTGTCGGCGCTGGGCCGGCGGGCGGTGGTCGAGGCGCCGGAGCCGCCCCGGGTGCCCCGTCTGCCGACGTCCCGCCCGCCGCCCGACCTCCGCCCCTCGACGACGGCACTGCGCCCCGGCACCTTCTCGATGCCGTCGGTCAGGGCGTAGCAGGGGGCGGCAGGGCCGCTTACGGCAAGGCGGGGTGTGGCGAATGCGGGGACGGCGTACGCGGTGGGGACGAAGCCGCGCAAGTGGTCGAGGACCGTTGCGCGCAGCGTAGCCAGGCCCGAGGCGTCAACCCCGACGTGTGGGTACACGGGACTCCCAGAGGCAGAGCTTCCATCACGTTCAGTGCTGGATCGTTCACCCGTCGTGATGACTGGTGGGATCCGTCATGCGTCTGAGGAGAATAACGCTTCGTACAGGCAGTGCTACACCCAGTTGCCCAAATCGCCGTTTCCGTCGCTTCTCTTACGACTCCGTGACGCATCAAGTAACACTTTGTGAGCGATAGTTGATCGAATGGCGACACGATCTGTCTTATCGCGTGGTGAGTTGTGGCCGCCGGGCGACAACAGGACTGGCTGTGGGCCTGCCGGGGTAGGGGGCCCCGGATTGGCTCTCGGCGCGTCGTCCGCCTCGGGTGTCGGCAGCCGGGTCAGCGGCGGCGGCGGTGCAGGGCGACCGCGGCGGCCGTGCCGCCGGCGATGGCACCCACGCCGGCCGCGGCCGGGATGCCGACCTTGGCGGCCTTGCGGCCCGTCCGGTAGTCACGCAGCCGCCATTCGCGCGCACGTGCGTGCTTGCGGAGCTTGGAGTCCGGGTTGATGGCGTACGGATGCCCCACCAGCGAAAGCATCGGGATGTCGTTGTGCGAGTCGCTGTACGCCGCGCAGCGGGTCAGGTCCAGGCCCTCGGCGACGGCCAGCGCGCGCACGGCCTCGGCCTTGGCGGGGCCGTGCAGCGGCTCGCCCACGAGTTTGCCGGTGTACACGCCGCCCACCGATTCGGCGACAGTGCCCAGCGCGCCGGTCAGGCCGAGACGGCGGGCGATGATCGTCGCGGTCTCCACCGGGGCCGCGGTGACCAGCCAGACCTTCTGTCCCGCGTCGAGGTGGGCCTGGGCGAGGGCGCGGGTGCCGGGCCAGATGCGGTCGGCCATGTACTCGTCGTAGATCTCCTCGCCGATGCTCATCAGCTCGGAGACGCGATGGCCCTTGACGATGGACAGCGCGGACTCGCGGACGTCCTGCATGTGCTCCGGGTCCTCGACGCCGGCGAGCCGGAACCACGTTTGCTGCCAGGCGAACCGGGCCAGTTCACGGCGCTGGAAGAACTTCCGCTTGTACAGGCCGCGGCCGAAGTGGAAGATCGCGGCGCCCTGCATCACGGTGTTGTCGAGGTCGAAGAAGGCTGCGGCCCGGTCGTCCCCGGTGACGGGGAACTCCGGTACGGCCGGGGCAGTGCCGCCCAGCGACTCGAGTGCCTCAAGCGCCTCGACTTGCTGTGACGACTTGCGCGCTGCCTCGGCTGCGGCCTCGCCTGCGAGCACGCTCCGCGCGGTCGCGGAGCGCCTACGGGGGGTGAGCCATCCCAGTGCGGCCATGTCGCGAGCATAGCCAGTCCGTTCGGCACTTCCCGACACGCCGGGATGCCATGGCGTGAACTCTCCGCGACCGGTTTGTTAAACGGGTGATTCCGTACGTACGGGATGAGGGCCGTGTCGCGCGGGCGCGGGCGGAGAATGGGCTGCATGAGTCCTGTGTTGCGGCGTACGAAGAAGAAGGCCGGTGAGCGCGTGGTGACGCTGGTCGGGAAGCCGGGGTGTCACCTCTGTGATGACGCGCGGTCGGTGATCGAGGAGGTGTGCGCCGAGACGGGTGCGTCCTGGGAGGAGAAGGACATCACTCAGGACGAGGCGTTGCACCGGGCGTACTGGGAGCAGATTCCGGTTGTCCTGGTTGACGGGGAGCAGCACACCTTCTGGCGTGTCGACGCCGGGCGGCTGCGCCGCGCGCTGGGGGCGTAACCGGAGGCGTAACCGTGGGCGTAATCGGAATTTCGTCACCATCGTTACTGTTTGCCGGGATTTCTCCGACGGGTCCGGACTCTATCGGGACACGATGTGGGCAGGGCACAGTGGGCCGTCTCGGGGGCGTATTCGTGAGGAGTGGGTTCGGCGTTGCCACCTTCGGGTCCGCAATGGACCGATGCGGTTCGTGGCTCCTGGATCACGCGTCCGAATCGCGTGACCCCGGTCACTTTGCACGGACAAAACGGACACCGTCTTTGTGCACGCGTTCACAAAGACATAGCCTGCATTCGACGGGGCGGCCTTTGCACGTACGGCCGCCTGCAGCCTCGCTCATCCCGCAGGAGCACCGTGGCAACTGGCCGAAATCACCGACCGGCGACCCGTAGCCGAGGAATCCCCGAGGCCACCGTCGCCCGGCTTCCGCTGTACCTGCGCGCCCTGACCGCGCTGTCCGAGCGGTCCGTACCCACTGTCTCGTCCGAGGAACTCGCGGTCGCGGCCGGGGTCAACTCCGCGAAGCTGCGCAAGGACTTCTCCTACCTCGGTTCCTACGGGACGCGGGGCGTCGGCTACGACGTGGAGTACCTCGTCTACCAGATCTCCCGCGAGCTGGGGCTGACGCAGGACTGGCCGGTCGTCATCGTCGGCATCGGTAACCTCGGCGCCGCGCTCGCCAACTACGGCGGCTTCGCCTCGCGTGGCTTCCGGGTCGCGGCGCTCATCGACGCGGACCCCGAGATGGCCGGAAAGCCGGTGGCCGGGATTCCCGTCCAGCACGCCGACCAGCTTGAGAAGATCATCAGCGACAACGGCGTGTCGATCGGCGTCATCTCGACGCCCGCCGGCGCGGCGCAGCAGGTGTGCGAGCGCCTGATCGCGGCCGGCGTCACCTCCATCCTCAACTTCGCCCCCACCGTCCTCTCCGTGCCCGACGGCGTGGATGTGCGCAAGGTCGACCTCTCGATCGAGCTGCAGATCCTCGCCTTCCACGAGCAGCGGAAGGCCGGCGAGGAGGCCGAGGCCGCGGCAGGCCGGAAGGGACCGGACGGGGACATGCCCGCCGTGATGCCGGCATGAGCCTTCTGGTCGTCGGACTGAGCCACCGCAGTGCGCCGGTGAGCGTGCTGGAGCGGGCCTCGCTCGCCGCGGACACGCAGATCAAGCTGCTTCAGGACACGCTGGCCGCCGAGCCTGCGACCGAGGCGGCGGTTCTTGCCACGTGTAACCGCATCGAGCTGTACGCGGACGTGGACAAGTTCCACGCGGGTGTCGCCGAGCTGTCGACGCTGCTGGCGCAGCACAGCGGGGTCGGGCTCGAGGAGCTCACGCCGTATCTCTACGTGCACTACGAGGACCGGGCCGTCCACCACCTCTTCTCGGTGGCCTGCGGGCTCGACTCCATGGTCGTCGGCGAGGGGCAGATCCTCGGGCAGATCAAGGACGCGCTCGCGCTGGGGCAGGAGCTGCACACCGCGGGCCGGCTGATCAACGACCTCTTCCAGCAGGCGCTGCGCGTCGGCAAGCGCGCGCACAGCGAGACCGGGATCGACCGGGCGGGGCAGTCGCTCGTCACGTTCGGCCTGGAGCAGCTGGCGGACGGCGCGGACGTCGAGGGCTGGGCCGCGGGCAAGCGGGTGCTGGTCATCGGCGCGGGCTCGATGTCGTCGCTCGCCGCGACGACGCTGGCGCGGCTGGGTGTACGTGAACTTGTCATCGCCAACCGGACGCTGGAGCGCGCGGAGCGGCTGGCCGCGGTGCTGAACGAGCTCGGCGGGATGACCGTGCGGGCGGTGTCGATGGCGGCCGTTGCCGACGAACTGACACGTGCCGACGCGGCGGTGTCGTGCACGGGAGCGACAGGGCTGGTCCTGACGGCGGAAGCGGTCGCGGCGGCACTCGCGGTCCCGCCCGCGCCCCGGGCGGGGCATGACCTGCGCGCCCCGGACGGCAGCCTGGTGGCCCGCCTCGCGGCGACGGCGGCGAGGGACGGACGTATCGCGGACCGCTCGGCGTCGTCGGGCTCCGGCGGCGCGGACGCGGGTGCGCACGGGGGCACGGCCGCGGATGACCCGGCCGCGCAGCCCGGCCAGGCCGGGACTCCGGCCGCCGGTACGCCATCCGGCTTCGCCGGGACCGCCGAGGGCGGCACGAGCGACGGCCCAGTCGGGGATGCCGGCGTCGAACCTCTTGGTGCCTGCCCCGTTGGGCTCGATGATGCGCTTGTGCAACACGGGGCCTGGGTCGACAACGGGGAACGGGCCGCCCGCAGCGTCGTCGCCGCGGCCGGCCGGTTGAGCCGCGCTGCCGGCGTGCGACTCGCGTTGCTCGACCTCGCCATGCCGCGGGACATCGACGGCGCCGTCCACCGGCTCTCCGGGGTGCGGCTCGTCGACATCGAGTCGCTCGCCGAGGCCTCCGCCGACGCCCCCATGGCCGCCGACGTGGACCAGGTGCGCGGCATAGTCTCAGACGAAGTCGCCGCCTTCGGCGCCGCCCAGCGTGCCGCGCACATCACGCCGACCGTCGTTGCCCTGCGCACCATGGCCGCCGACGTCGTCGCCGGTGAGGTCGCCCGGCTCGAAGGCCGTCTCCCCGACCTGGACGACAAGGAGCGCGCCGAGATCACCCAGACGGTGCGCCGCGTCGTCGACAAGCTCCTGCACGCGCCCACCGTGCGGGTGAAGCAGCTCGCCGGCGAGCCCGGTGGCGCCGGGTACGCGGACGCGCTGCGGACACTCTTCGACCTCGACCCGGAGACGGTCGCCTCCGTCAGCCGGGCCGACATGAATGACGCCGATGTCAAGAACCGAGGGCGAGTATGACCGAGAGGGCCGAAAGGCCACTGAGGCTCGGGACCAGGCGCAGCGCGCTGGCCATGGCCCAGTCCGGGCAAGTGGCTCAGGCGGTGCGCCAGTTGACCGGACGTGCCGTCGAGCTCGTCGAGATCACCACGTACGGGGACACCACCCGTGAGCATCTCGCACAGATCGGCGGTACGGGAGTCTTCGTCACCGCACTGCGGGACGCCGTGCTGCGGGGTGACGTGGACTTCGCCGTTCACTCGCTGAAGGACCTGCCCACCGGGCAGCCCGACGACCTGACGCTCGCGGCCGTGCCGCTGCGCGAGGACCCGCGGGACGCACTGGTGGCCCGCGACGGCCTGACCTTCGCCGAGCTGCCGTCCGGCGCTCGCGTCGGCACCGGCTCGCCGCGCAGGATGGCGCAGCTCAACGCCTACGCCCGCAGCCATGGCATGGCCATAGAGACCGTGCCGATCCGCGGCAACGTAGACACCCGGATCGGATATGTACGCAGCGGAGAGCTGGACGCCGTGGTGCTTGCCGCGGCCGGGCTCAACCGCCTGGGCAGGACCGACGAGGTCACCGAGTTCCTGTCGGTCGACTTCATCCTGCCCGCCCCCGGCCAGGGGGCACTGGCGATCGAATGTGCCGCCGGCAACGCCGGAACAGGTACAGACCTCGCCGCCATGCTCGCCGAGCTCGACGACCCGGGCAGCCGGGCCGCCGTGACCGCCGAGCGATCCCTGCTCGCCGCCCTGGAGGCCGGCTGCTCCGCACCTGTGGGTGCGTTGGCCGACCTGCTGGCCGACGGGCAGGTTGTCACTGAAATGCGCCTGCGCGGCGTCGTCGGCACGACCGACGGCTCGACGCTGGTGCAGCTGTCCACCACCGGTCCCGTACCCACGTCGCACGGCGACGCCATCGCGCTCGGTCGCGAACTCGCGTCCGAGATGCTCGCCAAGGGTGCGGCCGGTCTTATGGGGGAGCGACTTTGAGCCCCACCGCCAATGCATCCTCGACGTTCTCGGCACACGGGCACGTCACTTTCCTCGGCGCCGGACCGGGCGACCCCGGACTGCTGACACTGCGCGCCGTCGAGGCGCTCGCGCGCGCCGACGTGCTGATCGCCGAGCCGGATGTGCTCGACGTCGTACGCAGCCATGCGCGAGCGGGCGTAAGCACGCCTGAACTGACGGTTGTTGACGAGGCATCAACAGCCGCCGGGATCCCCGTACTCAGGGATGCGGCCAATCTTGTCATGGAGGCCGCGCGGGGCGGCAAGCGGGTCGTCCGTGCGGTCACCGGCGACCCGGGCCTCGACACCGACGCAGGTCAGGAGATGCTCGCGTGCGCCGCGGAGGGGATTCCCTTCGAGGTCGTGCCGGGTGTCGCCACCGCGGTGGGCGTGCCGGCGTACGCCGGTGTGCCGCTGCGCGACCCGCAGGGTACGGACGTTCGCTTCGTCGACGCCCGTACCGCGAGCGAGCGGTGCTGGACCGAAGTCGGCGCGAGCGACGGCACGGTCGTCGTCTCCGCGACGCTGGAGACGGTCGCCGCGGCGGCTGGCGAGATGGTGGCCGCGGGCCGCAAGCCCGACACCCCGCTGACCGTCACCATCGCCGGTACGACGACGCGTCAGCGGACGTGGACCGCGACGCTGGGCACCATCGCGCAGACGCTCAAGCAGGCGAAGGTGCTGCCGTCCCCGGAGGGCCACCAGTCCGTCATAGCCGTGGTCGGTGAGCGCAGTGCCGCCGCCCAGCGCGACCAGCTCGCGTGGTTCGAGTCCAAGCCGATGTTCGGCTGGAAGGTGCTCGTACCGCGGACCAAGGAGCAGGCGGCTTCGCTCTCCGACCAGTTGCGTTCGTACGGCGCCGTGCCGCACGAGGTGCCGACCATCGCGGTCGAACCGCCGCGTACGCCACAGCAGATGGAGCGCGCGGTCAAGGGCCTGGTGACGGGTCGCTATGAGTGGATCGCTTTCACCAGCGTGAACGCGGTGAAGGCGGTGCGGGAGAAGTTCGAGGAGTACGGGCTGGACGCCCGTGCCTTCGCGGGGATCAAGGTCGCCGCGGTGGGTGAGCAGACGGCCGCCGCGCTGGTCGACTTCGGCGTCAAGCCGGACCTGGTGCCGAGCGGGGAGCAGTCCGCTGCGGGGCTGCTTGAGGACTGGCCGCCGTACGACCCCGTCTTCGACCCGATCGACCGGGTCTTCCTGCCGCGCGCCGACATCGCCACGGAGACGCTGGTCGCCGGGCTGATCGAGCTCGGGTGGGAGGTCGACGACGTCACCGCGTACCGGACGGTGCGGGCGTCGCCGCCGCCGGCGGACACGCGTGAGGCGATCAAGGGCGGCGGCTTCGACGCGGTGCTGTTCACGTCGTCGTCGACGGTGCGGAATCTGGTCGGCATCGCCGGCAAGCCGCACAACGTGACCGTCATCGCGTGCATCGGGCCCGCGACCGCCAAGACCGCGGAGGAGCACGGCCTGCGGGTGGATGTGCTGTCGCCGGAGCCGTCGGTGCACAAGCTGGCGGAGGCGCTGGCGGAGTTCGGCGCGCAGCGCCGGGCAGCGGCGGTGGAGGCGGGGGAGCATGTGACGCGGCCGAGTGAGCGGCGTCCTGGCGGACGGCGCAGACGGACGACGTAGCGGAGCGTTGGGGTACGGGTTTCGCGGGGCGGCGGCTGGGGGGTTTCCCCCACCCCGCCCTCCCCCTACGCCCTGGCGGGCGTGGGAGGTACCCCCATCCCGTGACTGGGGCTCCGCCCCAGACCCCGCGCCTCAAACGCCGGCGGGGCTGAACTTCAGCCCGTCCGGCGATTGAGGGCATGCGGCCGAAGGTCGCATTCGGGGTCTGGGGCTTGCCCCAGTTCGGGAAGGGGCGGGTGTGGGGAACAACCCCTCGCTCCCGCCCGCGCCGACGGGCTGTCGGTACGTGTGACCCCCGGACGGGCGTAGCGTTGCCGCTATGACTGCGTACGGATCCTTTCCCGGCGCGCGGCCGCGGCGGCTGCGCACGACCCCCGCGATGCGGCGCATGGTCGCCGAGACCCGGCTGCATCCCGCCGATCTGATCCTTCCCGCGTTCGTACGGGAAGGGATCAGCGAGCCCGTCGCCATCTCCGCGATGCCCGGCGTGGTCCAGCACACCCGCGACACTCTCCGTAAGGCCGCCGTCGAGGCGCTTGAGGCGGGCGTCGCCGGAATCATGCTCTTCGGCGTGCCGGAGGATGAGAAGAAGGACGCCCTCGGGTCCGCGGGTCTGGACCCGGACGGGATTTTGCAGGTCGCCCTGCGGGACGTCCGGGCCGAGGTCGGGGACGAGCTCGTGATCATGTCGGACGTGTGCCTCGACGAGTACACGGACCACGGGCACTGCGGCGTACTGGACGAGCACGGCCGAGTGGACAACGACGCGACCTTGGAGCGGTACGCCGAGATGGCGCAGGTCCAGGCCGACGCCGGCGCCCATGTCGTCGGGCCCAGCGGCATGATGGACGGCCAGGTCGGCGTCATCCGCGATGCGCTCGACGCCATCGGCAAGGAGGACGTGTCGATCCTGGCCTACACGGCCAAATACTCCTCTGCCTTCTACGGGCCGTTCCGCGAGGCCATCGGCTCCTCGCTCCGGGGTGACCGCAAGACCTACCAGCAGGACTCGGCCAACGTCCGTGAGTCCCTGCGGGAGTTGGCGCTGGACCTGGAAGAGGGCGCGGACATGGTGATGGTCAAGCCCGCCGGTCCGTATCTCGATGTGCTGGCGAAGGTCGCGGACTCGGTGGACGTGCCGGTCGCCGCGTACCAGATCAGCGGTGAGTACGCGATGGTCGAGGCAGCCGCCGAGAAGGGCTGGATCGACCGGGACAAGGCGATCGCCGAGACGCTGCTGGGTATCAAGCGCGCGGGCGCGAGCATGATCCTCACCTACTGGGCGACGGAGGTCGCGCAGGGGCTCGGCGCAGGTCGCTGACGAAGGAACTCCCGACGGCCCGGTGCGCGCACGCGCACCGGGCCGTCCGCCGTACCGGTCACGCGACGGCGTAGTCCCCGAGGGCCGGTTCGAGCATGTCGAAGGCACGGGCAGCCTCGTCCGCGACGGCCTGGGCGATGTCGTCGTTGGTACGGTCCGCGAGGGTGAGCTCCTGGATACGCCGGAACAGCACCCGGTGCACCGCGCCGAGCAGGGCCGCGGCCGTACGCGGGGTGATGTCGGCGGTGGCCGAACCGGTGGCCTGGGCCAGGGCGTTGGCGAGGGCCTCCTCGCGCCGGTCGTGCAGGCTGCGCAGACACACCGACAGAGTGGGGCTGTCGTCGATCATGCGGGCGAAGTCCGGGCCGGCGAATCCAGCGACCGGGTTCTGCGCCGCGACGGCGGTCTCGAACGCGTGGCGCAGCGCCGTGAGGGCGGACTCTCCGGCACCTCGGGTCGCCACCGTGTGCGCCAGGCTCCCGACGAACTCCTCCTGGTGGTCCAGAGCCATGTCCTCCTTGCGCGGGAAGTAGTTGGTCACCGTCTTCTTGGCCACGCGCGCGGCGACGGCGATCTCGGCGATGGTCGTCTCCTCGAAGCCCTGAGCGATGAAGAGCCTGGTCGCCTGGTCGGAGATCAGTTGCCGTGTCTCGCGCTTCTTGGACTCCCGTAGCCCGGTCATCGGCTCGACCGCAGTGCTCGTCTCGTTACCCATGAGGGAATCTTACATCGGTAGCAAATTTATGTTGACATCTATGGTGCGTCCAAACTAAGTTTACGTCCATCGTAAGTTTCTCTCCCGAAGGGATGCCTCGTATGCAGCATGTCGACATCGCCAAGGCCCTCGCCGACCAGGCCGACGCCGACAACCGCGCCGCTCGCCGGGGTTCGGGGCGACGGCAGTCCGCGCAGATCCCGCCCGCCCGCTTCCGGGACAGCACCGTCCGCGCACGCAACCTCCCGCGTCGCCGCTCGTACTGACCGCCGCCGAGACTTCTGCCCCTGTCAACTCCCCTTTGCCTGAAGGAGCCTGCCTTGCAGATCACCACTTCCACCGTCTCGCTCACCGTCGACGATGTGGCCGCCTCCCAGGCCTTCTTCACGGGTCACCTCGGCTACCAGGAGCAGGCCGTCGCCGAAGGCTTCGCCGCCCTCACCCGGCCCGACGCCGCGGTGGACATCGTCCTGCTGCGGCGCGGCATCGAGGTCCTGCCCGAGGACCAGCGCGACCGGCACGCGGGAGGCCTGATCCTCGCCTTCACCCTCACCGGGCTGGAGGCGGAGGAGAAGCGGCTGCGTGACGAGGGCGTTGAGATCACCATGCCGTTGCGCGAGGAGCCGTGGGGTGAACGCCTCTTCCAGATCACCGACCCCAACGGGCTGATCGTCCAGTTCGTCGAATGGGTCAGCCCCGCCGACGCTCCGGGGGAGAGCATGTGAGCGACGCAAGTCACTGACGAAGGACGCAGACGCGGGCGTGAACCGGGGTCCCGGCTCACGCCCGCGTGACCAACGCGGCTGCGTCTACGGCGCGTCGAGCACCGTGCCGGTCAGGACCGGGCCCTCTGGCTTGCCCTCGTCGTCGGTGGCCCGGAGGCCCACGTACTCCGTCGGCTCGGCCACCTGGTCGCGGACCGTGGGCACGGGCACCTCGGCGCTCGTCCTGCCGGCCGGTACCCCGGCCCACAGGTAGGCGTACTCCAGCTGGGACAGCGGCACTTCACCGTCCGGGACCTCGCCGAGCATGTCGAGCAGCCACTGGCGGTCGACGTCCTTGGTGGACAGTTCGGGGCTGCCCGGGACGGGGACGATCCGCAGCGTCTTCGTCAACTCCACGTCGGCGGGCGCGGACAGGGAGATCTGCCACTTGAGGGGCAGCCCCTCGGTCACCTTGTCGGCGACCGGCTTCACGGTGATCTCGGGCATCGGGTCGTCGTTCTCGGCGATGACCCCGCCGGCGTGCGAGCCGACGACGGTTCCGCGGACCGCCTTCACGAGCACGTCGTGGGACACGTCCCAGGCGTACCGCTTGTTGCCCTTCACCTGCACCTTCACATCGATGCTGCTACCACCGGGCCGCACTGTCACCAGCTGGTCCTTCGCCTTGCCGGTGGCCGGGTCGAGGACGTACATCCGCACCGTGCCGCTGCCCTTCCCGGACACTCGGACGGGCACCTGGTACGTACGGACGCCCGAGTCGCCCTCCTTGACCTTCAGGCGACCGATGTCGAGACGGGCCAGTGAGGATTCCCTCACGGCGGGGGTGCCGGGGCTCCACGCCCAGGCGTCCATCAGCCACGCCTGTCCGGAGCCGGTGCGCGGGGTCAGCTCCAGAGAGGCGATGTGGCGCAGGTCGAGGCCGGCGCGGGTGGCCGCGGTGAGCGGTACGCGCACCTCGCGCGCCCAGTAGGAGGCGGTGCGGTCGCTGCCCGGGAGGCCGTCCACCTGCACGCGACCGAGGTTCGCCCGCTTGCCGGAGGTGTCGGTGACGGACACGTCGAGCTGTGTGCCGGTGGAGTTCGGCGGCACGAAGACGCGCAGCGCGAGGCTCTTGGCCCCCTTGACGGAGAGCGGCTTCTCGGGGCGGACCTTCACCGCCGAGCCGGGCGCGGTCCAGCGCAGGGCCACGGCGCGGCGGCCGGTCTCGCGTTCCGGCGCCCAGTGCGCGAAGTGCGGCGAGGAGCCCCCCGCCGCCGCGTCCAGGCAGGCGGTGCGCGGGTCGGGATCTATCGCGGAGCACAGCCGTCCGCCGGTCACCTTCACGGAGCCGTCCGGCAGGAACCCGGCGCCGCGGTTCGCGCCGACCGCGTGGGTCAGCACCCGCGCGGGATCTACGGAGGGGGCACGGCGGCCCGAGCCGTCGAGCAGTTCGCGCACCCGGTCGTCACCGGCGACGAACAGCCGGGCCGCGGCGGCGATGTAGGTGGCGCCGGCCCGGTGCTGCTGGTCGGCGGTCAGCCGGGTCGCGGTGCCCGGCGAGCACACCGGGTCCGGCTGCTCGGGGTCGTGCCAGAAGTCGTCGTCGGCGGGCGCCTGGGCCTGGCCCGGCGTCCACTCGCCGTTGAAGTAGTTGTGGTTGGCTCCGACCATGTAGACCGCGCTGTGCAGGGCCTTGCCCCGGCTGACCCCTCGGGTGCCGTCGGCGTACACCTGGCCCTGGAGGTCGGAGACGTCACCGTCGCAGCCCGGCAGGATCGTCAGCGACGGCACGTCCGGCACCGGGTTCTGGCCGAAGATCGTCGGCCCGATGAGCACGGTTCCGCGGATGTGCCAGCGCACCGCGCCCCGGTAGCCGTCCTGGGCGGGCGGGGGCGGGTACAGGCTGTCCATGGCGGCGCGGTTGACGCCCTCGCCGCCGCGCGAGTGGCCGACGAGCAGGACGCGGGACAGGTCGGCCTTCGGCGTCTTGCGTACGGCCGCGGGTGCCGTGGACGGCTTGGCGGCCCAGTCGGCCCAGCGGGCGAGGTGGCTGCGTACCAGGGAGGAGCGCGCCTGCGCGCCGCCGTCCTCGGCGTTCCCGTCCTGGCCGTTGATGCCGTTGGCGGAGATCGACACGGTCACATAGCCCTGGGAGGCCAGCAGTTCCTGGTCCCGCAGATAGCCCCGGTGGCTCGGGATCGGCTTGGCGCCCTTGGCGCAGGGCCAGTCGATGTTCACCTCCTCGCTGCCCGGGACGTAGCAGGTGGCATGCCGGCCGTGCAGGAACAGCGCGACCGGACGCTTGCCCTTGGCGTCCTTCGGTGCGACGACGACGCCGCGCATCTCGACGGGCGCGGAGAAGCCGGGCAGGCGGACCGGGTCGAGTGCGTACTCGCCGGTGAGAGTGCGGTACGTGCCGGGCTTGCCCGGGTCGACGGAGCCGGCCGGAAGCTTGGCAGGCGGTTTCGCGGCGGACGGGGAGCGCCGGTCACGAGCGCCGCCGGCCTCCTGGTCCAGCCGCCGGCCGGCCGCCAGCACCTGAAGATCCGCCAGATCCGCTGTGCGCGCGTCGTCGAGTGGCAGCCGGAAGGTCCGGCCGTCCTTCTCCGGCTCGGGCACGCCGACCAGCTTGCCGTCGGCGTGGAACTCCACGCGCGCGTCGCCCGCCGGCACCGGGCGCGGGGAACGCCACTCCAGCGCGTGCTCCCCATCGGTGTTCGTGATCCGCCAGCCGGGCGGCAGGCCGTCCTGGTCGTTCGCCGCCGTGACGGGTGTGACATCAGGCGGCTGCGGCCGGCTGTGAGCCACTGCCGGCGACACCCCCGCCACCGTGAGCACCGCTATCGCGGTGGCCCATATTCTCCGGGCACGTATCAACGCTCTCTCTCCTCAACCCCCCGACCGGGACGCCCGGTTGGGCCCGGGTGCCTCTTGACCCCGGAGGACGGGGAGGAGATCGCGTGGGTTGCCTGGGGGCGCGTGAACAGAGAGTGGCCACCGTGACTGTGGCGCGAAATGGGGCTCACATGGCTGACCGCGGGCCGGGGGAGTGTTCTCCCCGGCCCGCGGTCTGTTTGGGGGTGGCGTCAGCAGTACAGGTTGGAACCTGTCGGCACGCCCAGGATCTGCGTGAACCGCGTGTAGTTGTTCACGCGGCTCTGCACCTGCGCCGGGTTCTTGCCGTCGCATTCGAGCGAGCCGTTGATGGAGCGGATGGTCTGGCCGAAGCCGGCCTGGCTGACCATCGCGTTGTGCGGGGTCATCGTGCCGGGGCCGTTCTGCGTGTTCCAGTACCAAAGGCCCGTCTTCCAGGCCACCGCGGCGTCGTTCTGCACAAGCCAGGGGTTGCCCAGCAGATCGATGCCGAGCGCGTCGCCCGCCGCCTTGTAGTTGAAGTTCCAGCTGAGCTGGATCGGCCCGCGGCCGTAGTACGCGGCCTGGCCGGCCGGGCAGCCGTACGGTTGGCTCCAGTCGCAGTAGTGCGGGTAGTTGGCCTGGTTCTGCTCCACGATGTGGACCAGACCGCCCGTCTCGTGCGAGACGTTGGCGAGGAAGGCCGCGGCCTCCTGCTTCTTGACCGTGCCACTGCCAGTGTTCGCGAAGCCCGGGTACGCACCGAGAGCCGCCTTCAGCCCGCTGTACGTGTAGAACGAATTCCGGTTCGGGAACATCTGGTTGAACTGCGCCTCGCTCACCACGAAGCCCGACGGGGACGGGTTCCCGCCGCCGCTGCAGGTGTACGGGTCCCAGTACCAGGTGCTGATGATGGGGTCGTAACCCGGGTTGTCGTGCTCGGCTATGTAGTACTTGCCGTCCGTGTATTTGACAACGTTGCCAGTGCCGTACCAAGTGCCCGCGGACCAGTTGGGCGCGGAGGTGCAGGCGTCCGCGGTGGCGGCGGTGGCGGCGGGCATGAAGACCGCCGCCAGTCCGCTTCCTACGAGGATGGCGATCAGCAACGCGATGATGCGGTGTCGTCTCAGCACGCGATCACTCCTTAGCACGCAACGGCCGTGCCGTGGTGGGGGGTTGTGCAACTCACTCAAGCGTGCTTGACGTGATCGAGTCAAGGTATAGACCAATGCGATTCGGGGTCAGCCGAAATCCGCTCCTGTGCTCAGTCCCACCAGAACGTCCAGTGCTGCTTCCCCAGCAGGCCCTCCGCCGCATACTCGCGGATCGTGTCGTACCCCTGCCGGACGTTGTCCGGGCAGAACGCGTGGTGCTCGGCGGCGACGGCGAGCGCATCCGTCATCGTGCTGGGCGGGGCCGCGACGGACACGTCCAGGCGGTCGAAGTGGAGCGCGACGACGCGCAGGCCGAAGCGGTTCTCCCAGGAGCGCAGGACGGTGGACAGCAGACCGGTGTCCCAGTGGTTGCCGGCGGCGGTCCAGCCCAGCGCGCTGAGAATGTCCGCGCTACGGCGTACGGGAATCAGCCCGGCCCGCGCGCCGGGCAGCCGACCGGCGTCCAGCAGCTCGGCGGCGACGCGTGCGGCCGTGACGTCGGGGTCGGCCACCGGCTCGCCCGCGGGGGCGAGGCCCGGCCACTCGGGTGTGAACGGGGCGATGGTGTCCGCGTCGTCCTCGGCCTCGTTCTCTGCCATGTCGTAGTCCCACAGGGACGCCAGGACCTCTTCGGCGTCGTGGTCGTCCGGATGCGACACACGGTCGAGATCGAGACCCTGGTCCCAGGGGAGGGAGCGGTCCTCGTCGTTGACGAGCAGGACCGGGTGCAAGCCAGACGCCTCGCGGGCGGGGAGCAGGCGCGCCCAAGTGTCGTGCTGAGCGGGCTCGTTCGCGTACCAGAGGGACGGCTGGACGCGCATGGCACCGGACGGCAGGTCCAGGCCGAGTGCGTTCGGGTTGATCACCATGCAAGCGACCTTATGGGTCGCCACTGACAATTGGCTCAGAGCAGGGTGGCGGTGAACGCGGCCCAGGTGGCGGGGGTGAGGGTGAGCATGGGGCCGTCGGGATTCTTGGAGTCCCGGACGTGGACGGCGACGGGGTGGGTGGCTACCTCGACGCAGGCGCCGCCCTGCTCGCTGCTGTACGTGGACTTGCGCCAGGCGTAAGCGACTTCCAAGCACTCGCCGCCTTCGCTGCCGCTGTAGCTGGACTTGAACCACTCAAGTGCGGTGCTCATTGCTCTCCTAGCAGCCGGTCCAGCAGGCCCTTCGTTTCCTCAGGGTTGAGGGCCTGCGTCCGCAGCATCGCATATTTCTGCGCGAGGATGCTGACCTCGTCCGGGTCCGAGATGAGCTGACTGCCGCGTTGCGTTTCGGTGTACGCGAGATGCTGATGGTCAGGGGTTTCGAGCAGGATGAAAGGACCGTCAAGCGCTGCGTGGGTCTGCCGGTTGAGTGGCATGACCTGGAAGGTGAAGCCAGGAAGGTCGGCGCAGGCGCGGAGGTGCCGGAGGGTTTCCCGATACACCCTGTCACCGCCCAGGCGGGCCAGGAGGATCGCCTCCGAGAGGATGAAGCTGGCCGTCGGGGGGACCTTGCGGTGCAGAATCTCCTGGCGTTCCAATCGGGCGGCCACGAGGGCGTTGATTTCCTCCTCACTGAAGGTGGGGACTCGGTTGCGGAAGACGGCTCCGGCGTAACTCTCCGTCTGGAGCAGGCCCGGCAGTACCTGGTTCGCGAAGAAGGACATCGCGATGGCGTCGCGCTCGATATCCATGTACTGCTCCGCCCACGCCGGGATCAGGTCGATCTCCGGCATGTTGTCCACCGCCGTCTGCAGCGCCTTCTTCGTCTCCAGGACCCGGTCCAGCACTCTCGCCAGATCCGGCTTCAGCGGGCGGCGGCCCTGCTCCACAGACGCGATCGTCTCCTCGTGCACGCAGACGCGGTCGGCCAGTTCGCGCTGCGTAAGCCCGGCGGTCTCCCGGAACTGGCCCACCAGCGCGCCCACGAGCTTCATCGCCGACGCGTTCTTCCGCTGCCGCTTTCTGGGGTGCATGCCCGTCCAACTCCCCACCCGTATCCGTGCGTCACGCACTGCGGGCCCGTACGGATTTCTTGTACGGGCTCGCGTACTGCACCACCGTAGTCACGGGGAGTGACGCTCGTCTCATGGATGACGTCATTCAACAACGCTGTCTGCGCGAGCAGTTCTACCGCCGTGAACTGCGATCCGTGCCCGCTGCCAGGAGGTTCGCACGGACCGCAGTGACCGACTGGGGCCTCGGGGCCCGTATCGACGACGTACTGCTCTGCGTGAGCGAGCTGGCCACCAACGCCCTTGTGCACGGTGTGCCACCGGGGCGCGGCTACCGGCTGAAGCTGTGGCTGTACGGCGGGGCAGGGGACGGGCTGCTCCGTATCGAAGTGCACGACAGTGGCGACGGGCAGCCCGGGGTGCGGGAGCCGGACGGGGAGTCGGGGCGGGGGTTGTTGCTCGTGGCCGCGCTCGCCGACAAGTGGGGGGTCGGGGAGCGCGATCCGGGCAAGATCGTGTGGTGCGAGTTCGCTGTCAGCCCCGGACCTTGAGCAGGTCGGCGATACGGGACAGGCCGTCGGCCTCGTAACCCTCTGCCATCGCGCGGTCCAGGATCGCCTGGAACGGCTCGAACAGATCAGTTCTGACGCCCTGGTCGCGGAAGGCGGCAAGGAAATTGGGGAACGCCGCGTGGTTGACCGCGATGCTGGACACGTCCGTGAGGTGCCCGCCCGAATCGATGGCCTCGGCCCACTCGGGCGCGCCCCCGAGCATCGCGCTGATCCAGGGGATCAGGAGTTCGGAGAATTCGGTGGCCGGGATGTTCTCCGTACGTACGAGGGCGAAGGCCTGCATGACGCCGAGGACCATGCCGTACATGCCGGTCAGCAGTGCCAGGTCGTGCAGGGCCGCGAGGCCCGGGTCGGTGCCGGTCCACTTGGTGCCGCCGAGGGCGGCGAGGGTGGGGCGGTGGGTCTCGTAGGCCTGCTCGTCACCGCTGTAGAGGACGTACGCGTGCGGGCCCGCGATCATCTGCGGTACGGCCATGATGCCGCCGTCGATGTAGCGGGCGCCGTGCTTGGCGGCCCAGGCGGCCAGGTCGCGGGCCTGGGCGGGGGTGCCGTTGGTGAGGTTGACCAGGGTCTTGCCGGCGACGGCGTCGGGGAGGGTGGCGAACAGCTTTTCGACGTTGTCGTTGGTCAGCAGGCACAGGACGACGAGCGGGCTCTCGGTCACCGCCTCGGCGGCGGTCTCGGCCGGCAGCGCGCCCTGGGCGACCAGCGGGCCGGTCTTGGCGGCCGATCTGTTCCAGACGGTGACGGGGTGCCTGGCTTTCAGGAAGGCGGCGGCGAGGGCGGAGCCCATCATTCCGAGGCCGAGTACGGAGACGGGGGGCTTGTTCGCGGGCATTGCGGAACTCCTCCGGAAAGGGAATGCGAGATGCGGGATGACTTCCGATCCTTGCCGGGCGGTAAAAAGGGAACAAGTACCGACTAATAAGTCGGATACCCACCATCCGGTAAGTAACGGATCGGGTAAGTGCTGTGGTGATCTCCGGCCGGGCGGCGCACTCTGGAAGAAGTACCGCTGGAGGTGATCCGCCATGCAGACACTCGTCGGATGGCACATCGAGATGGAGTTCCAGGAAGAAGGCGACCGGACGAGGGCGGCCGCCATGGTGAGGCTCGGCGACGGCACGGAAATGCGCGGCCACGGCAATGCTCAGCGTCACCATTCCGACCCCGAGCAGCTGCGGGTGGGCGAGGAGATCGCGGGCGCACGGGCGCTCATGGACATCGCCTCGCAACTGCTGCAGAAGGCCCACACGGAGATCGACGAAGCGTCGGGCAGAACATCGCGCCCGCTGATGTGACAGGAATGCGGTGACAGCCCCACCGGGGAACCGGTGGGGCTGTCGCGTGGCGTGCGTCAGTACGTGAGCGCGTCGGACATGTCGCTCTGCCAGTAGCTGACCGCCGCGGTGTCGTCGGTGTACGTGTCCGCGGGGAGGGTGAGCACGTGGGGGTCGCCGATGGAGCCTGAGCCGTCGCGCGGGGCGAAGATGACGGCGAGGGTCTTTGCCGTACCCCCGTTCTGACCGCTGCCGTCCGCGGAGGCCAGGAGGATCGACGCGTACCCGGACTGCCTGGGGGCGAGCGTGACGACCGCCTGCGGCTTGCTCTCGTCCATGATCGGGGTGGCGGCCTGGCCGTCGTCGAAGCGGAGGAGCGGGGCGTGGTAGGCGTTGCACGCCTTGGAGCCGGTGTTGGTGACGGTGAGCAGCAGATGGTTGATGGGGCGGCTCACCTTGGTGACGGTGACCTTGGTGTTCGCGTCGGTGCAGGCGGTGGTGACGGGGCCGGAGCCGCCGCCGGCCTTTCCGTCGCCCTTGGGGGTGGGCTTGGCGTCCGCCGTGGGCTGCTTGGTCCTGTCCGCTGCCGGGGACTTGGCGTCGGGCGCGGGCTCGGTACTGCCGGCCGCCGGGGCGCTGGTGGACGGGGCCGACGCGCTGGGCTTCTTTCGGTCGTCGGCGTTGTCGTCGGCGCTCTGGCACGCGGTCAGTGACAGGGCGGCCAGCAGAGCGGTGGCGGCTACGGCGGCGTTGCGCATGGTGTTCGGTTCTCCCCGTGTGGACGGTCTCTGGTGAGTAGTTGGGTCACCAGTGGGTCAAGTAGTGGGTCAGTAGTGGCGGATGAGGGTCGTGACGATCGCGGTCGCCGCGATCAGTACGAGTACCGCCACGGCGTCAATGAGGCTGTCGCAGATACGGCTTCGCATCGATCACAGGTTGGGCCGCGGCGGATTCCGGCCGCAACAGGCCCTGAACCATTGGGGATGCTGGAACGCTTGCGCGTACTGTGACCTGGGCGGATTTCACGTCCCTGGAACGGCGTTCCGGGACAGTCGGCGGGGTTCACAAGGGGGAATACGGCAGTGGCGACGCCAGAGGCCGAGGAGTTCGCGGATCTGCTCAGAGAACTCAAGGACCGCTCCGGACGCAGCTATGGCGTGCTCGCGGGCAAGCTCCACGTCAGTACGTCCACGCTCCACCGGTACTGCAACGGCGACGCCGTTCCGACCGAGTACGCCCCGGTGGAGCGGCTCGCGCGGCTCTGCGCGGCGACGCCGGACGAGCTGGTGGCGCTGCACCGGCGCTGGATTCTGGCGGACGGGGCGCGGAAGCGGGCGCGGTTGGAGGGCGCGGCTCCGGAGGGGGTGGCGGAGGCGGCCTCCGAGGTCGTCCCTGAGATCGCTCGCGAGCCCGCGTCCGAGGCCGCCCCCGAGCCTGAGCCCGCTCCCGAGGCCGAGCCTGAGCCCGCTCCCGAGGCCGACGCCGCGCCGCGCGCCCGTGACCCCAGGCGGTTGCGGATCGGCTTTGCCGCGGGGGCCGTTGTCGCCTTCGCCGTGCCCGCCGCGTTCGTCGCCGGCCACGCGGTCACAGGGGACGCGGACGGGAAGAGGACCGGCGCGGTCTCGGGTACAAGCGCCCCGCCAGTCACCGCCGCGCCCCGTTCCATGCACCCGAGCGCCTCGGTCGGCGGGACCCCTTCCGCGAGCACATCGCCGAGCGGGAGTCCGTCGGCCTCACCGTCACGGAGCCGAGCGCCCGCGCCCCCGGCGACGGTCGGCGTACCGCTGCGCGTGGGCGTCAGCTCGTACAACTGGGAAGAGCCCTGCGGGCAGTACTACTTGCTGGACCAGGCTCCGGAGGCCGTCCCGCCGCCGCCCGCGCCGCAGGACAACCGGGGCTGGGCCCGCGCGCTGGGCGGGGTGGACGGCGGCCACATATTTCTTCAGCTGACCGCGACGGGCAAGACAGCGGACTCGGTGGTGCTGAATGCCGTGCACGTACGGGTCGTTGCGCGCAGCGCACCCCTCGACTGGAAGGCGTACTCGATGTCGTACGGCTGCGGTGGCGGCATCACTCCGCAGACCTTCGACATCGACCTGGACGCGGCGCACCCACTGGTGAAGCCCGTGGCGGGACAGGACGGCGACACCGTCGTGCCCGCCAAGGACTTCCCGTACAAGGTCGCGTCCAACGATCCGCAGGTGCTCAACCTCGACCTCCACACCGAGGGACACGACGTCAGCTGGTACCTGGAGCTCGACTGGAGCAGCGGGGACCGGCGGGGCACGGTGCGTGTCGACGACGGCGGGAAACCGTTCCGTACGAGCGCGATCGAAGGGCGGACCGAGTACGGGTACTGGCCGGACAAGAGCGCGTGGGTCGAGCAGTCCGGCTCCTGAGGGCTCCTGAGGGCCCCTGGGCGTGCCAGGGGCCCCTGGGGTCAGAGACGCTCGGGGGTGCGGATGCCGAGGAGCGCCATGCCCTGGTGGAGCGTTCGGCCGGTCAGGTCGCACAGGAACAGACGGTTCTCGACGAGCTCCGGCGGGTTGTCGGCGCTGAGCACCTGGCACTGGTCGTAGAACGTCGTGAGGTGCGAGGCGAGTTGGTAGAGGTACGCGGCCAGCTTGTGCGGCTCGTGCGAGGACGCAACCTCGGACAGCACCTCGCCGAACTGGTCCAGATGCAGGCCCAACGCCCGCTCCGCCGGTGCCAGTTCGAGCTCCGGGTGGGCGGCCGGCTTGACGTCGCCCGCCTTGCGGAGGATCGACTGGATACGGGCGTAGGCGTACTGGAGATACACGGACGTGTCGCCGTTGAGCGACACCATCTGGTCCAGGTCGAACTTGTAGTCCCGGGCCGCGGAGGTGGACAGGTCCGCGTACTTCACCGCGCCGATGCCGACGTACCGGCCGTTCTCGACGATCTCCTCCTCGGTGAGGCCGACCTTCTCGGCCTTCTCGCGCACGACCGCCGTCGCCCGCTCCACCGCCTCGTCCAGCAGGTCCACCAGCCGCACCGTCGCGCCCTCACGGGTCTTGAACGGCTTACCGTCCTTGCCGAGCACCGTGCCGAACGCCAGCTGGACGGCCTTGACGTCGTCGTTCAGCCAGCCGGCCCGGCGGGCGGTCTCGAAGACCATCTTGAAGTGCAGGGACTGCCGGGCGTCCACGACGTAGATGAGCGTGTTCGCCTTGAGGTTCTGCACCCGGTCGCGGATGGCGGAGAGGTCGGTGGCCGCATAGCCGTAGCCGCCGTTGCTCTTCTTGACGATGAGCGGGGTCGGGTTGCCGTCCGGTCCCTTCACGTCGTCGAAGAAGACGCACAGCGCACCCTCCGAGCGGACCGCCACGCCCGACTCCTCCAGGAGGCGGCAGGTCTCGTCGAGCATGTCGTTGTAGCCGGACTCGCCGACGATGTCGGCGTCGTGGATCTCCATGTCGAGCTTGTCGAAGACCGAGTAGAAGTAGATCTTCGACTCGTCGACGAACCGCTGCCAGTGGGCACGCGTCTCGGGGTCCCCGGCCTGCAGGTCCACAACCCGGTTACGGGCGCGGTCCTTGAACGCCTCGTCGGAGTCGAAGAGCGCGCGCGAAGCCTTGTAGATGCGGTTCAGGGAGGACATGGCCTCCTCGCCGGAGACCTCCGCGACGCCCTCGTGGTCCAGCTCGTGCGGGTGCTCGATCAGATACTGGATGAGCATGCCGTACTGGGTGCCCCAGTCGCCGATGTGGTGGCGCCGGATCACCTTCTCGCCCGTGAACTCCAGGATCTGCACCATCGCGTCGCCGATCACAGCGGAGCGGAGGTGGCCGACGTGCATCTCCTTGGCCACGTTCGGCTGGGCGTAGTCGACGACCGTCGTGCCCGCGTTCTCGGCGTACGGAACACCGAGCCGGTCGTCGGCGGCGCGCGCGGCGAGGGTCTTCACGATCGCCTCGTCGGTGAGCGTGATGTTGAGGAAGCCGGGGCCCGAGACCTCGATCTCCTTGAGCTCGTCATTGAGGCCGATTCCCTCGACGACCTTGGCCGCCAGCTCGCGCGGATTGACCTTCAGCTTCTTGGCGAGGGCCAGGATGCCGTTGGCCTGGAAGTCGGCCCGGTCGCTTCGGCGCAGCATGGGGTCTCCCCAGCCCGCAGGGCGAGGGGAAGGGTCGGCGGGCCCGGTCTCTCGCAGAGCTGCCGAGAGGGCGTCCGCGAGGCGCTGCTGCACGGTCGAAGCGAGGGAAGGGACCGAGGCCATGAGCTTCCGTTCCTGTCGAGGTGTCGGGGGGTGTCTGGACGGTTGTCAAGTATCCCATGGAGACACAAGCCATTTCCCGCGAGAATGGCGGGGGAGCGGGCAACCCCGGAGGGGTGCCTCCCGTCTGGGAGAATGGTTTACATCCCAAGCAACCGAACCGACCCGAGTAACCCGAGCATCAAGGACGAGGACGTGCCGATCGTGGCTCAGAGCAGCACCGAGACCGACTGGGTCTCCCGTTTCGCGGACGAGGTCATCGCCGAGTCGGAGCGACGTGCGCCTGGCAAACCGGTGGTCGTCGCGTCCGGCCTGTCGCCCTCCGGCCCGATCCACCTGGGCAATCTGCGTGAGGTGATGACCCCGCACCTGGTCGCCGACGAGGTCCGGCGGCGTGGTCACGAGGTCCGGCATCTGATCTCCTGGGACGACTACGACCGGTACCGCAAGGTGCCGGCCGGGGTGCCCGGTGTGGACGACTCCTGGGCCGAGCACATCGGCAAGCCGCTGACCTCGGTGCCCGCACCGAAGGGTTCGGCCTACCCGAACTGGGCCGAGCACTTCAAGGCCTCGATGATCGAGTCCCTGGCAGAGCTGGGCGTGGAGTACGACGGCATCAGCCAGACCGAGCAGTACACGGCGGGTGCGTACCGCGAGCAGATCCTGCACGCGATGAGGAACCGCTCGAAGATCGACGCGATCCTCGAGCAGTACCGCACCAAGAAGGCTCCGGCGAAGAAGTCGCAGAAGCCGTTGGACGAGGCGGAGCTGGAGGCGGCGGAGGGTTCCGGCGCGGCCGCCGACGACGACGGCAGCGGGGGCGCCGGGGGCTACTACCCGTACAAGCCCTACTGCGGGCAGTGCGAGACGGACCTGACGACCGTCACGTCGTACGACGACGAGACGACCGAGCTGACGTACACCTGCTCGGCGTGCGGCTTCGGGGAGACGGTACGGCTGAGCGAGTTCAACCGCGGCAAGCTGGTCTGGAAGGTCGACTGGCCGATGCGCTGGGCGTACGAGGGCGTGATCTTCGAGCCGAGCGGCGTCGACCACTCGTCGCCCGGGTCGTCGTTCGTCGTCGGCGGGCAGATCGTGCGGGAGATCTTCGACGGTGTGCAGCCGATCGGCCCGATGTACGCGTTCGTGGGGATCAGCGGCATGGCGAAGATGTCGTCCTCGCGCGGTGGCGTTCCCACGCCGGCCGACGCGCTGAAGATCATGGAGCCGCAGCTGCTGCGCTGGCTGTACGCGCGGCGGCGGCCGAACCAGTCCTTCAAGATCGCCTTCGACCAGGAGATCCAGCGGCTCTACGACGAGTGGGACAAGCTGGACGCCAAGGTCGCGGACAGGACGGCGCTGCCCGCGGACGCGGCCTCGCACTCGCGGGCGGCGCGTACCGCCGCGGGTGAACTGCCGCGTACGCCGCGCCCGCTGCCGTACCGCACGCTCGCCTCGGTCGTCGACATCACGGCAGGCCACGACGAGCAGACGATCCGCATCCTGAGCGACCTGGATCCGGAGAACCCGCTGTCCTCGCTGGATGAGGTCCGGCCCCGGCTGGACCGCGCCGAGAACTGGATCACCACCCAGGTGCCGGCCGACCAGCGCACCCTGGTGCGCGAGGAGCCGGACACGGAGCTGCTCGGCTCGCTGGACGAGGAGGGGCGCGAGTCGCTGCGGCTGCTGCTCGAGGGGCTGGACACGCACTGGTCGCTGAACGGTCTGACGACGCTGGTCTACGGAGTGCCGAAGGTGCTGGCGGGCCTGGAGCCGGACGCCAAGCCGACGCCGGAGCTGAAGGGCGCGCAGCGGTCGTTCTTCGCGGTGCTGTACCACCTGCTGGTGGGCAAGGACACGGGGCCGCGGCTGCCGACGCTGCTGCTGGCGGTGGGCGCGGACCGGGTGCGGAAGCTGCTCGGCGCGTAGGTACGGAGTTGTGGAGGGCCGCTGTCCGGTTCGGGCCGGGCGGGGGCCCTCCGCTCGTTGACCGGGGCATTCGGGGATTTCGGGGTGTTCAGGGTGTTCGGGCTGTTTCGGTAGGTTTGTCAGCGAGCTGTCCGCGGGCCGTCCGCTAGGCGATGTGCTCGGCTTCCAGGTCCGCCTGGTAACGGTTCCTGAACGCCGGGATCAGCCGGCGCAGCAGCGCGGAGCCGCGGGGGTGCTGGACGCCGTGGCCGTCGTTGAGGTGTATGTCGAGTTGCTCGGCGCTGGGGAAGTCTCCGTGCTGCTGCACGTACGTCCGGAAGACCGGGTACGCGAGTTCGGCGAACTCCTCGTCCTCCGCCGGACCGGGGACGGCAGGCCCCTCCAGCGTCTCGTCAACCCGCTCGGGGAAGGCCTGGTGCTCCGGCTGCTGGGCCTCCGTACGCCGGCCGGGGACCATGCCGCCGAGAGGGCGGGTGCGGCCCGGGCCCGAGGGGACGCGTACCGCGGTGGGCTCCAGGCCCTCGACGTACGTCGGATTGAAGCCGTTCTCGTATGCCTCCTGCGGCACCTGCGGCGCGGCGAACCAGGGGTTCGGGTGGGCGTCCGAGCCGTCCTGACCGGGTTGCTGCGGTTGCTGCGGTTGGGACTGCGGCTGCTGCGCCGCGTACTGCTCCTGCTGCGGGACGAATTGCTGCTCGTACTGCTGCTCGAACTGCTCCCGGTACTCGTCGTGCTCCTGCGGCCGCTCCTGCCCGCGCGGCAGCTCAGGCTGGACCTGCGGCTGGCCCTGGACCTGGCCCTGGACGCGAGGTTGCGACTCGACCTGGGGCTGGGGCTGGGGAGCCGGGGGTATCAGCGCAGGCTCGACGCCCGCCGCGGCCAGCCCCGCGGGGGCCGTCTCCGAGAGGGGTACGCCGTACTTCGCCAGCCGCAGCGGCATCAGCGACTCGATCGGGGCCTTGCGTCTCCAGCCCCGCCCGAACCGGGCCTGGAGGCGTGCCTGATAGATCAGCCGGTCCTGCTCCAGCCTGATGACCTGCTCGTAACTGCGCAGTTCCCACAGCTTCATCCGGCGCCACAGCCTGAACGTGGGGATGGGGGACAGCAGCCAGCGGGTGAGGCGTACGCCCTCCATGTGCTTGTCCGCGGTGATGTCCGCGATCCGGCCCACCGCGTGCCGCGCGGCCTCGACCGAGACGACGAACAGCACCGGGATGACCGCGTGCATGCCGACGCCGAGGGGGTCGGGCCAGGACGCGGCGCCGTTGAAGGCGATCGTGGCGACCGTCAGCAGCCAGGCCGTCTGGCGCAGCAGCGGGAACGGGATGCGCATCCACGTCAGCAGCAGATCCAGCGCGAGCAGGACGCAGATGCCCGCGTCGATGCCGATGGGGAAGACGAGGGAGAAGTCGCCGAAGCCCTTCTGCACGGCGAGCTCGCGTACGGCGGCGTACGACCCGGCGAAGCCGATCGCGGCGATGATCACCGCGCCCAGAACGACGACGCCGATAAGTATTCGGTGCGTGCGTGTCAGCTGCATCGCTGCCACCCGCGATCCCCTCCCGTTTTCGAATCCAGCGGGCACAGCCTGGCACACGCTTGCGGAGCCCGTGCTTCCGGGCGTGCTTCCAACGGGTTACGGGCTCCGTCAACAGGCGGTGGCCGGGACTTACTTGAGGCGGTGGCCGGAACTTAACTGTTGGCGACGCCGACCGAGGCCACGGCCTCCTTGGCGGCCGCCACAGCGCTTTCCATCAGGTCGGCGGAGTCCGGGGACTTCGCGCCCGCGTAGCCGGTTCCGTTGTAGGTGAGCGTGATCACGACGTTGTCCGTACGTGTCACGATCGTGGCGTAGGAGAAATCCTCGCCGGTCTTCTTCAGCTCATAACGGATGGCGGTGCCCGCCTCGCCGACGCCCTTCGCTGGCGAGGTCTTGACGTTCTTCGCGCCCTCGGTGGCCTGCGCCTTGGAGATCTCCTTGGCGTAGTTGTTCTCCGCGCGCTTCTGGCCGCTGACGCCCAGGGAGGTCTCGGAGTCGTACCGGAGGAAGGAGACGTCGAACCAGCGGTACTGCGAACCCTTGACGCCGTTGTCGTCCAGACCGTTCCAGGAGCAACTGCCGCGGCTGGTGATATCGCTGGACTTGCCCGATGTGCCCGCCTTGGACTTCGTCGCCGGGACCAGCTTCTCGATCGTCTTCGTGGAGACCGACTTGCAGGGGTTGGGCAGCTTTGTGTACTTGGCGGGCGCGACAGTCGCGGGCTTCTGCCCGCCCTGCTGGTCCTGGGAGGCGGAGGACGAGGAGCCCGAGCCCTTGCCGGCGTCGGAGCCGGAGTCCGAGGAGCAGCCGGCGAGGACGAGCATCACCGGGACGGCTGCGCAGGCGAGTATGCGGGTGAGTCGCGGGGTTGAACGCTGCATGGTTCCTTCAGTCGATCGGTGGTGGTGTCCGTACGGTCGGCGAGGCCACGGTACGCGGACATGGTGCGTCCGCGGGTGTGTCTGTGGATACGTACGCCACTGACCGGCCGGTCCGACGGACCGGTCAGTTGCTGAACTCCTCCGCGAGCTTTTCGGCCAGACTCTGTGCCTTGTCCTGCAGTTCCTTGCTGTCCGGGACCTCTGTCGTACGGGCCGGCTGCGCGCCGTAGACGATGGTCACGATCACGTTCGATGTGCGGAAGACCACGCTCACGGTGCGGCGGTGTGCGGTGGATCCGGCACCCGCTCCGGTGAGGACGTCGTCGATGAAGGCGGCGTCGCCGAGGCCGTCGAGGACGCGGGGTTCGAGCCCCTCGGGAGTGCCGGAGGGGCTGCCGGAGGGAGTGCCCGCTGACGTTCCGCTCCCTGTCGGCGTCGGTGCCCCCGTCGGTGTCGGCACTGTGGACTTCGACGGGGACTGGAGCTGGAGGGAGCCGCCGGGCGTGGGCTTCTGGTCCTTCTCGTCGCGGGGGTCGACGGGGACCGGCAGCGAGGCCGCGGCCTGCTTCTTGGCGAAGACCTCCTGCGCCCGGTCGTCGTCGCTCACGGCCGCGTCGTACGAGACGACCCGCTCGAAGTCGACGCTCAGGGCGTGCGAGGCGTCCGGGGAGTCGGCCTTCCAGCCGCAGCCGACGCGGCGGTCGGTGTCGTAGGTGACGACGGCCGTGCCACGGAAGATCCTCTGCTGCTGTTCCTCGGGCAGCTCGGCGGCTCCGGGCAGCAGGTTCTTGAGAGCGGAGGGCTCGACGGAGCCGCACGGCTCGAGGAGCGTGCGGTACTTCCCGGGGGGAGCGACGGAGGACTTGGGACCGCCGGCCTTGGAGTCCATGGCGGAGCCTTCGGTGCTGGTGCCGGCGGTGCAGCCGGCGACGAGCGCCGCGAGGAGCGCCGCGAGGCCGGGTGCGTACGCCTTTCGTTGCACGGTCCCAGGCTCCCTTCGAGAGAAAAACGGTTGCCGCCCGATAGCGGCCGATGGACACAATGTCTATCGCACGCGCAGCCGTAGATGCCGGTCCGTTGAGTCCTTTGCGGGCCTTCGGGCCGGTTTTGCGCTTTGAGACTTTTATGGGCTTTCGGGGGAATTGAGGAAGTATGTCGTACGTAGAGGTACCGGGTGCCAAGGTGCCGATCCGGATGTGGGCCGACCCCTCGACGGTCGAGGGCGGCGCCATGCACCAGCTGCAGAACGTCGCCACACTGCCGTGGATCAAGGGCCTCGCCGTGATGCCGGACGTCCACTACGGCAAGGGCGCGACGGTGGGCTCGGTCATCGCGATGCACGGGGCGGTCTGCCCGGCGGCGGTCGGCGTCGACATCGGCTGCGGCATGTCCGCGGTGAAGACATCGCTGACCGCGAACGACCTGCCGGGTGACCTTTCCCGGCTGCGGTCGAAGATCGAGCAGGCGATTCCGGTCGGCCGGGGGATGCACGACGATCCGGTGGACCCGGGTCGGCTGCACGGTTTTCCGACGGCGGGATGGGGTGACTTCTGGGACCGGTTCGACGGGGTGGCCGATGCGGTCAAATTCCGTCAGGAGCGCGCGACAAAGCAGATGGGTTCACTCGGCAGTGGAAATCACTTCATTGAATTCTGTCTGGACGAGTCGGGATCGGTCTGGCTGATGCTGCACTCCGGATCCCGGAACATCGGCAAGGAACTCGCCGAGTACCACATCGGCGAGGCCCAGAAGCTGCCGCACAACCAGGGTCTGATCGACCGTGACCTGGCGGTCTTCATCGCGGACACGCCTCAGATGGCGGCGTACCGTAACGACCTTTTCTGGGCGCAGGAGTACGCGAAGTACAACCGCGCGATCATGATGGGGCTCTTCCAGGACGTGGTCCGCAAGGAGTTCAAGAAGGCGAAGGTGACCTTCGAGCAGGTCATCTCCTGCCAGCAGGAAGATGCCGAAGGTCAGATGAGGACCGTCGAGTACCGCCCTGGCGTGATCAGCTGCCACCACAACTATGTCAGCGAAGAGCGGTACGAGGGGATGGATCTGCTGGTCACCCGCAAGGGAGCCATCAGCGCGGGCTCGGGGGAGTGGGGGATCATCCCTGGTTCCATGGGTACGGAGTCGTACATCGTCCGCGGCCTGGGCAACCCGAAGTCGTTCAACTCTGCCTCGCACGGGGCCGGCCGGAGGATGAGCCGGAATGCTGCGAAGCGGAAGTTCACGGCGAAGGACCTGGAGGACCAGACGCGGGGTGTGGAGTGCCGCAAGGACTCCGGTGTCGTGGACGAGATCCCGGCCGCTTACAAGCCGATCAGTCAGGTCATTGATCAGCAGAAGGACCTGGTGCAGGTCGTCGCGAAGATCAAGCAGGTTATCTGCGTCAAGGGCTGAATCCGCACGCCATCGAGGGGCCGTGGACCGCGCACAGCGTGCGTCGTCCGCGGCTTCTCTCTTGTGGAGCGGTTCACCGACAGGGGGTCATCGGATGGGTACTGACATCAGCGGGTTCGTTGAGCACAGGGTGTGGCCTGCCGATGAGGGGGAGCGAGACGTCGTCTGGCGGGCCGCCGTCGACCTGTCCTTCCTCAACGACACCCGGAACTACGACGCGTTCGGCTGTCTCTTCGGGGTACGCAACTTCGCCAACTTCAGGCCGCTGGCCGCCGAGCGTGGCAGGCCTGTCGACGCGTCGGAGGAGGTCCGGGCCGAACTGGACCGACTCGCCCCCTGGCCGGACCAGGCGTACGGCACCACCTGGATCACCTGGGCCGAGCTGAAGACGGTCGACTGGGACGAGCCGGCCGAACGGCCGGACAGCCGCATCCACCAGTACCGTCAGACCCCCGACGGGCTCAGACTTGTCGGCAAGTCGGGCTGGTCCCCGGAGTTCGCGCGGGCTGTCGGTCTGCGAAAGCAGCTGTCCTGCCCGCGGCCGACCTGGCCCGACGGCACGGAATGGCAGATCGGCGACACGCTGTACAGGTCCGAGACGCTCCGTCGGCGGGACGCGGTCCGCGAGGACGGCGAGTGGCAGCCGGTCTGGTCGGCGATGGAAACCCTCGCGACGGAGCATGGCGACGACCATGTGCGACTGGTCGTCTGGTTCGACGACTGATCGGCAGAAGGATCTGGTGGAGGGCCCGGACGAGGTGGTCGCGATCGGCGAAGACCACGTTGGCGGTAGCGGCACGCTGGAGTAACGCCAGATGCCTTCGACGGATTGAGGTCTGGGGCGTAGGTGGGTAGTCGATGGTGAGCCAGTCGTGCTCGGCGGCGTATTGGCGTAGCCCGCTGCTGCGATGGACATTCAGATTGTCCCAGATCACCAGGATGGGCCCGCCGAGCTGGAGGTGGGCCCGCACGAGAAGGTCTCGGTAGTCCTGCCAGGTGAACCCGCGGTGGTCGCCTCGGTGTGCCCGAGGTCGAACTTCTCCGGCAGGCTGTGCCGGCACAACAGCTTCGCCTTTGGGCTGGGGCGGACGAAGATCCGGCCGCCCAAATCGCGTACGCGTTGAACACCCGCGGTCAGTCCCGCCGTACAACTGAGAAAGGCGAGAGACCGGCGCGCAGCAAGGGATGACCGTGACCGAAGGGCAAGCCACCACGCAGGAGTTGATCGCCGGACGCTACTGGCCGCAGGAGGTCGTACACCGTGAAGAAGGCCGCACCGGCTGGCACGGTCAGGACGTCCGGTTCGGACGGCCGGTTTCCTTGATGGAGGCGCGGCCAGGTCAGGCCACCGGTGCACGCCGCACCGCCGCTCGGATTCTGCGAGAGTCCGAAGCCATGGAGCTGACCTGCCCCGGCCGGGCGGCCACTGTCTTCGACGTCCTGGAGGAGAACGGCGCCGTATGGACGGTCATGGATCGGATTGAGGGCGCTCCCCTCAGCGACCTTCTGTGGCGAGGCCCGGTCAACTACGTCCGCGCTGCCCGCATAGGCCTGGAGATCCTCGACGTTCTCGCGGCGGCCCATCGTGAAGGCATCACGCACGGCGATCTCAGCCCCGGGCAAGTATTTGTGCGCAAGGACGGCGGAACGCTGGTCGCCGGCTTCGGGTTGCTGGGGAACGCGTCGGCCCCACGCGTTACCGCGCCGTCGTACGCCTCTCCCGAGCAAGCCCGCGGCGAGGGCACGGAACCCGCGTCAGATCTGTGGGCACTTGGGGCAATCTTGTACATGATGGTAGAGGGGTGTCCGCCTGTCCGGGACCGTGGACCGGTCGAGGCGACGCTGCGAGCGGTTGACCTGCGGCCCATCCGGTCCCCGCGGAGCGCGGGGTTGCTCGGCCCTGCCATCCAGGGGCTGCTCCGCAGGGACCCGCAGGAGCGCCTGCCCGCGCCGGTGGTCCGCGCGGCGTTCACCCGCATCCTGCGCGAGGATCCCGAGGAACCAAAGCAGGCGGCGCCGCTCCCCTGCCTGCGCGACGCGTACGCTGCCGTCCGGCGGACCGGGCGGGTGTGGAGCAGGCGAACCGTCGGTCGGCCCGCGCTCCTCGAGGTCCTGGCGCTGGCCGTGGTCGGGGCCTCGCTCACCGCCCTCGCCCTGACCGGAGGATCGGACGACAGCCCCTCCGCGTCGGGCCCCACGCCGTCCCGCCCGGCCCCCAGCGGAACCGCCGACCCTAACTCTTTCTACGGCTACGAGGCTCCGGAGGGGTTCTCCATCGACCTGCCCACCGGGTGGAAGCCGCTCGACCGCAGCGGTTCAGCCGATGCGTCCTACCGCGTCACGTTCGGCGCGCCGGGCGACCCTCGCACGCTGGCGATCACCTACAGCGAGCAGCTCGGGCCGGACCCCGTCGCAGTCTGGCGGGCACTGGAGCCGTCCCTGAAGCGGGTGTCCGTCGACTACGAGCGGCTGGGCGACATCCGCGCCGCCGACTACCGTGGCCTCGACGCGGCGGACATGGAGTGGTTCTCCGAGGACACCGGTGTCCGCGAGCGCACGCTCGGCCGCGGTTTCCTCATCGGCTCCGGCCGTGGCTTCTCCTTGCGCTGGACGACCCCGGCCGACAACTGGAACGACGCCGCTAACCGGCGCGCGCTGGGCGTCTTCCTGCGCTCCTTCCGGAGCTCCGCCAACTGACCGTGCTCCGATGGCCCCGGAGCCGCAACTGCCGTCCCGTCGCATGAGCCATCCCGCCCGCAGCCAGTTGTCCCGCTCGAGCGCGGGCTGCTCCGTCGCTTCGAACGTGGCTACCAGGTCCTCGGTTCCAGCCCAGCCGGGTCGACCGGTGGCCAAGGGAGAGAAGAATCCGGTCCTGTCGGTGCTCTCGTGGAGCGGGCAGCCGACATCGTGCAGCCGCTCAAACCGAAGTTGCGCGGCTGGCTCCACGCGGGGATGGTTCCCGCCTCGCTGATCGCAGGCGTCTTCCTCATCCTTCTGGCCCGCACGCCGCAGGCGGTCCTTGCCTGCACCGTCTACGCCGTCACCGCCTGGCTGCTGTTCGGAACGAGCGCGGTGTACCACCGCGGCACCTGGGGGCCGCTCGGCGAGGCCGTCCTGCGGCGCCTCGACCACGCCAACATCTTCCTGATCATCGCCGGCACCTGCACTCCCCTGGCCGTACTCCTGCTCCCCCCGGGTCAGCGGACGGTCCTGCTGTGGATCGTGTGGACGGGCGCGCTGGCCGGCGTCGCCTTCCGCGTGCTGTGGGTCGGGGCTCCCCGCTGGCTGTACACGCCCTGCTACCTCGCCCTGGGCTGGGCACCGGTGCGCTACCTGCCCGACTTCCTGCACACCGGCGGGGCAGCCGTACTGACACTGATCGTGGCCGGTGGCCTCCTCTACAGCGCCGGCGCAGTCGTGTACGCCCTGCAGCGCCCAGACCCCTCACCCCGCTGGTTCGGGTACCACGAGGTCTTCCACGCGTTCACCGTGACCGCCTTCGCGGCGCACTACACCGCCATCTGCCTCGCCGCCCCCTGACCCAGCCGTCTCCAGGCGGCCGCCCCATCACCCCGTGTTCCGGAGGCCAAGGCAGCCAGCGGCCAGTCGCGGACCGTCTCAATTTCCGTCTCATTCAGCCGCGTTCGCCGCTGTTCAACCGAGGCCACGGCCAGCTGGCTGATGGGATGGGATTCATCGCCTCTTGCGGACTGCGAACCACTGCCGCTCGCCTGGGTGGAGCGGTTCCGGCCGGGGCGGGATGGTGCCGGCCCCTTGGGGCACGTATCACGGTCACCACAACTATGTGGCGGACGAGCGGTACGAGGGCATGGACCTGCTGGTGACCCGTAAGGGCGCGATCCGGGCGGGCAGCGGGCGGTTCGGCATCATCCCGGGATCGATGGTCACCGGCTCGTGCATCGTCCGCGCCCTGGGTAACCCGAAGTCGTTCAACCCGGCGTCTGCGGGGCGGGTCGGAAGATGCGCCGGAGCGCTGCGAAGCGGCGGTTCCCGACGAAGGATCCGGAGGAGCAGACGCGGGGTGTGGAGTGCGGTGCGGACTCCGGCGTCGTGGATGAGATTCCGGGTGCGTACAAGCCGATCGAGAAGGACATCGACCAGCAGCGGGACCTGGTGCCAGGCGTGGTCCGGGGCCTTGCGCTGTGATCGTGATTAACGGAGCCTGGTGTCACAGCTCGCCTGCTCGGCCAGCCGTTGAGTTGTGGAGGCTGTGCGGTCCCCGCAGCCCGGCCGCCGGTGCGAAGGCTTCCAGATGCTGATCGCGCTGCCTGCCGCGCGGGGTGTCGACCAGGTCCCGTGTCCGGGACAGCCACAGATCCTCGCGCCGGAGGCCGTACCGAGGGACCTCTTCGTCTCTCACTCAAACGGCACTCAGGGGAGGTGCGAAGCGCCGACGGCTCACCTAATGGGAGCGGGAGACCGCGCCGCTCATGCGGTGGATGAGCGACGATCGGTGGTGAAGGAGGCCCGCACGGCATGCACCCCGACTACGCCGCGGCACTGATCCACGCGCTGTTCACCCAGCCCCCGATCGGCCTGCACGTACTGGACCCCGATCTACGGATCGTGCGGTTCAACACCGCGGCGCCGGGCGCGCAGGGCTTCAGTGAGAGTGAGGCCGTGGGCCGGACCCTGGCGGATCTCGGGTTCGTCGCGGACGACGTCGACCGCATGCTCCGCGGCGTGCTGGCCACTGGGGAACCGGTCAGCAACTTCCAGTACGAAGGCCGTCTGCCCCGCGGTCCCGATGGGGTGCGGGCGCTGGCCATCTCGGCATTCCGCCTGCAGAGCGCCGACGGCCGCATCCTGGGGGTCGCCGCCACGGTGGTCGACATCACCGAGCAGCACCGCGCCCAGCGACGGCTGGAACTGCTGTACCGCGCCGGTGAACAGATCGGGACCACTCTGGATGTGTTCCGTACGGCGCAGGAGCTCGCTGATATCGCCGCGCCGGGCCTGGCCGACGCGGTGGCGGTCGACGTTCTCGATACCGTGCTGCACGGCGAAGCCCCCGCTCCGGGGCCCTTGCTCAACCCGGTCACCCTGCGACGGGCGGGCTTCCGGGCGGCCGCCCCGGAGGCGGTCCGGACCTCGTACGAGGTCGGTGGTGTCAGGGTGATGCGGTACGGCAGCCCTTATGCCCAGTCCCTGACCGACCTGCGGCCACGTCTCATTCGCAGACTCGGAACGGACGAAAGGTGGCCGACCAGGGATCCGGTTGCCGCCCAGATACTGCGGGACGCGGGTGCGCACTCGCTCATGGCCGTGCCGCTGGCGGCACGCGGAGTGGTCCTCGGGATTGCGGCCTTCTTCCGCACGGAGGGTTCACCGCCCTTCGAGGATGCCGACCTGAGCGTCGCCGCCGACCTGGTGGCCCGTGCCGCGGTGTGCATCGACAACGCCCGCCGCTATACGCGCGAGCACACCCTCGCCCGACTCACTCAACGATCATTGGTGCCCACCCGGCTGCCCACGCACACGGCCGTGGAGACCGCGTACACCTATCTGCCGGTGGCCTCCAGCGGCGCGTGGTACGACGTCATCCCGCTGTCCGGCGCGCGGGTCGCGCTCGTGGCCGGCGATGTGTCCGGGCGGGGCATGGGGACCGTGACCACGATGGGACGATTGCGTACGGCAGTCACGGCCTTCGCCGCCATGGACCTGCCGCCCGACGAGCTTCTCGAACGCCTCCACAGCCTGACCGGGGAACTCGCACGCGACTCCTTGCCTGCACAGGACGAGCACAGGCCGGCGCTGACGGCGACCTGCCTCTACACCGTCTACGACCCCTCCGACGGCAGCTGTGTCCTCTCGCGCGCCGGCCACCCTCCGCCCGTGCTGGGAGTACCCGACGGCACGGTGCGGATCATTGAAAGCCCGACCGGCCCAGTCCTGGGACGAGGAGCCTCTTCGTACACGACCACGCGCGTGGACGTGCCCGAGGGCAGCATCCTCGCCCTCCACAACACCGGGCTCCTCCAGGGCACCACGGAAAGCCGACTCCCCCTCTACCGGGAAGCCCTGGGCAGACCCACGGGGACCCTGCAGGACACCTGCGACGCTCTGGCTGCCGCACTGCTCCCCGAGCCCCCCGACGACGACGCCCTGCTGCTACTCGCACGTACCCGCGCACTCGGCCCGGACGAACTGGCCTCCTGGACGCTGGCCAACGCCCCCGAGAGCGCCGCCCAGGCCCGCCGTCTGGTCAGCGGACGGCTCGCGGAATGGGACCTCTCAGACCTGGACTTCACCACCGGGCTCATCGCCAGCGAACTGGTGACCAATGCCCTCCGCTACTCCGAAGGGCCGATTGAGCTCCGCCTGATCCGCGACGCGGTTTTGACCTGTGAGGTCACGGACTCGAGCAACGCCTCTCCACATCTGCGACACGCCGAGGACGACGACGAAGGCGGCCGTGGCTTGTACCTGGTCGCCCAGTTCACCCAGGACTGGGGCACCCGACGCACTGAGAGAGGCAAGACCATCTGGACGGAGCAGACGCTCCACTGACCCAAGCACGTATGCGGGCGCCGGCATGAACGAGCCCGGCACCGTCCACGCCGATTGGCGTCACAGCTCCCTGTGGACCTTGGAGTTGGAGGCCTGGGCGCGGGGGCGGACCACCATCAGGTCGATGTTCACGTGGGAGGGGCGGGTGACCGCCCAGGTGATGGTGTCGGCGACATCGTCGGCCGTGAGGGGCTCCGCCACGCCCTCGTAGACCTTCGCGGCCTTCTCCTCGTCGCCACGGAAGCGGGTCGTCGCGAACTCCTCGGTCTTGACCAGTCCGGGGGCGATCTCGATCACGCGGACGGGGGTGCCGACGATCTCCAGGCGGAGGGTCTCGGCGAGGACGTGGGCGCCGTGCTTGGCCGCGACGTAGCCTCCGCCGCCCTCGTAGGTGGCGTGGCCCGCGGTGGAGGAGAGGATCACAACGGTGCCGTCGCCGCCGGCGGTGAGGGCCGGGAGCAGCGCCTGCGTGGTGTTGAGTGTGCCGATGACGTTGACCTCGAACATCTGGCGCCAGTCGGCGGGGTCGCCGGTGGCGACGGGGTCCGCGCCGAGTGCGCCGCCCGCGTTGTTCACGAGGACGTCGCAGCGGTCGAGGGAGGCGGCGAAGGCGTCGACGGCCGGCCGGTCGGTGACGTCGAGGGCGTACGCGGTGGCGCGGTGGCCCGCGCGGGTGAGCTCCGCCGCGAGAGCCTCGATGCGGCCCTTGCGGCGGGCGGTGAGGACGACGTGGTAGCCGGCGGCGGCGAGTTGGCGTGCGGTGGCGGCGCCGATGCCGCTGCTGGCTCCGGTGACGACGGCGACGGCGGTCCCAGCGGCGGTCATGTCCTACTCCTCGCGTGTGATCGATACGCGGCCCAGGATAGGCCGACCTGGCGGGCGGGGGCGGCCGTGGCGTCAGCGGCCCCGCGGGGCGTACATGATCAGCGCCATGCCCGCGAGGCAGACCAGCGCGCCGATCACGTCCCACCGGTCCGGGCGGTAGCCGTCCGCGACCATGCCCCAGGCGATGGAGCCGGCGACGAAGACTCCGCCGTACGCGGCGAGAATGCGGCCGAACTCGCCCTCCGGCTGGAGCGTGGCCACAAAGCCGTACGCACCGAGAGCGATGACGCCCGCGCCGATCCAGATCCAGCCCCGGTGCTCGCGCAGTCCCTGCCAGACGAGCCAGGCGCCGCCGATCTCGAAGAGGGCGGCGAGGAGGAAGAGAGCAGCGGAACGGACGACGAGCATGGGCTCAGCGTGCCACGCAAGAAGCCGAGGACTCGCCGGAGTTGATGGACAATCAGGAAAAATGGCATCCAATGGGTATCTTCACGTCATGTGTCTGAGGCGCAAGGCGCTGCTGGCGGTGTCCGCCGCAGCGGTGATGGTGGTTGGACTGGGTACGAACGCGGACGCCGGTGACAGGGCGATCGCGCCGGAGGCTGACGTGGCGCACCACGGCCATGTCTCGTTGGCGAGCGGGCGGCTCGGGGTCTCGCTGGTCACCGGGAATCATGGTCCGTCGAGCCTCGCGAACGTCACCGTGCGGCTGTCCTTCTCGGTGCCGCTGGTCGATGCCCAGGTGCTCCCCGTCGGCTGTCTGCGGGGCGACGAAAGGCTGGTGCTGTGTGCGACGGGCCCGCTGCGGGCTGCCGGCAGCGGACACCGGGTCGCGCTCGATCTGCGGACGGTAGGCACGCCGGAGGAGGTGGTCGTGCGGATCGGCACGCAGTGGAACGGCGGCGCGACCGACCGGAACCCGGACAACAACGAGCACCGGGTGCTGGTGCCGGCCACCGGCGACCCCTACATGTTCTGACGGGTGGGTCATGGCCGGCTGTGGTGTCCGCTGTGGGGGCGCGCGCCGGGCCGCGGGGTGCGTCTGCTCCGTACAATCTCTGCATGACGCAGAAGGATTCGGCCGGGCGCGGCAGGCTGATGGACGAGCTGTCCACCGCCTCGCGCCGCTACATGGCCTCGTACGCCCTGTTCAACCAGGCCCTCGCCGACCATCTGCGGCTCCACCCCACCGATCTGCAGTGCCTCAACCTGCTCGGGCTCGAACCCGGTCCGGTCACCACCGGGCGGGTCGCCGAACTGACCGGGCTGACCACCGGGTCCGCGACGCGGCTCGTCGACCGGCTGGAGCGGGCGGGGTATGTCACGCGCGAGCGTGACGCCGAGGACCGGCGGCGGGTGCTGGTGACGCTGGCGCCCGAGCGGATGGCGGAGTTCGGCGCGGTGTGGCAGAAGCTGAACGGCTCCTGGTTCGACATGTTCGACGCGTACAGCGATGAGGAGATCGCCCTTCTCACGTCGCACATGCGGCGGACCGTGGAGCTCAGCGCCGCACAGGTCGAGCGCCTGCGGGAAGGTGATCTGTAGCCGCTGGGACGCCCCGCCATGCCCGGGTATGCGCCGGCGCGCCCGGGTCTGCTCAGCCCTCCCGAGTCTGCTAAGCCTTCCCGGGTCTGCTCAGCCCTCCCGGGCAGCCGGGGCGAACTACGCCGCCGCGCCGCCGAATTCCCGTAGCGCCTGCGCGACGATCGCCTCGAGCCGCGCGTGGTGCGCGCCCCGCCAGTACACGCGCTCGCACGCCGTGCACTGCGCGAACACGTCGTATGTGCGCTGCGTGCCCTGCTCCAGCTGGTCCTGGACCGAGTTCTTGTCGGCGTCAGTCAGCCGGCCGTTGCAGGCCGTGCATCGGGTCCAGGGTGCGAGCCGGGGCGTGAACCGCTCCAGTACGTCGCGCAGTTGGTCCTCGGGCCGGTCGCTGTAGACATACGCTCCCGCCCAGATCTCCCGGCGCCGCAGCAGCCCGCGGTCACGGGACAGCAGTACCCGGCGCTCCCGCGCCGAGAGGGTGGCCAGCGCCGGGTCGCCGATGTCCTCGTTCTCGTACGCCGCATCGACCCCGAGGAGCCGCAGCCGCCGCGCCAGCGTGCCGAGGTGGACGTCGAGCAGGAACCGCAGCGGGGCGCCGGGGACCCGCTGTGGCCGCTCGACGCCGTACACCTCGACGTGTTCGCCCGCGCGGGGGATGTGCGAGACGGCCACCTGGCGGCCGTCGACGAGCAGCCTGCCCGCCTCGGTGAGCGGGACGCCGAGCGACTCGACGACATGGCCGAGCGTCGACGATCCGTCGGTGACCAGGGTCGTACGCCCCTGGCGGCGCTCCTGAGGGACGAAGAGGCGCAGCTCAGGGGAGACGCTGAGGTGGATTTCCGGTCCGTTCACGCTGTCAGCATGTCATCGGGCGGCGTATGCCAGCCAGGTTGTTTCGGGAGGGCTCAGGCGCGGAAGGCGTCCGCGTTCTCCTTCGCCCACTCGGCGAAGGTGCGGGCCGGGTGGCCGGTCAGTTCCTCGACGGTACGGGTGAGGGGAGGGGGCGAGCCGTCCGCCGAGGCCCAGTAGTCGAGCAGCGCGTCCGCGAAGGCGCTCGGCAGGTACTCGGCCACGGACTCCTTCCATGACTCACGGGTCACGGCGTTGAAGGCAATGGGCCGGCCCGCGGCGCGTTCGAGGATCGCGATCTGCTGGGTGAAGGTGAGTGTTTCGGGGCCGGTCAGGTGGTACGTCGCGCCCCGCAGCGACGGTCGGGTGAGGACGGCGAGCGCGGCCTCGGCTATGTCCCGTTCGTGGATGGGATCGCTGTAACTGTCCGGGTAGGGAAGGTCGATCGCGCCCGTGGAGTTCAGCACCCACGGCCACTGGAGGGCGTTGCTCGCGAACGCGCCCGGCTGCAGCACGGTCGTCTCGATGGGCGAGGCCGCAAGCGACTGCTCGACCGCCAGGTGGGACTTGGCGATCGCATTGCCGGCGGCGTCGGGGTCCCGTACGGAGCTGGAGGAGAGCAGCACGATGTGTTCGACGCCCGCCGCCCCCGCCTCGTCGAGGAACGCGTCGATTTGCGAGGCCTCGGCGTACAGGAACACGGAGGTCACGGAGTCCAGGGCGGCGGCGAAGGTCGCGGGGTCGTCGAGCGCGCACTTCACGGCGTCGACGCCCGAGGGGAGGGTGAGCTTCTCGGGGCGGGCGGACGCCGCCCGGACGGTGGCTCCCGCCTCGTGGAGGAGGAGCGTAAGGAGGGTGGAGCCGACTTTGCCGCGGCTTCCGGTGATGAGGATGGTCATGTCTGCGGTTCCTTGAGGAGTCAGGGCGTCAGGGAGTCACGCCGGGCTGAGCCTTATGGTTGCTGTAACGCAGGATATGCGTCACGTAGAATCTGTGTCACGCAGATAAAAATCTCGAAAAGGCTCACTCGTCAAGGGGCCGCGGTGGGGCTATGGCGTCGGCTCCCCGATGTCCCGGGTCTCACCCAGGTCCAGCCGCCAGTCGTTCGACCGCAGCAAGTTCCCCGGCGGGTACTCGAATTCGCACTCGCCCACCAGCGAGAAGCCCGCCTTCCTGCACACCGCGTTCGACGGCCCGTTGGCGACGGACGGGAAGGCGTGCAGGTAACGGTGCTTGTGCTGCGCCCTCGCCTCCTTGACCACGGCCAGCGTGCCTGCCGTGGCTATGCCCCGCCCCTGGAAGGCCGGCAGGACGCCCCAGCCCGTCTCGTACACCTGCTGCCCGTCCCACGTCTTCTCCCAGAAGCCGACCGTGCCCGCCGCCTCCCCGCCCGCCGACAGGACGATGCGGTACATCCGGCCTTTCCCCGTCCGGTCCGTGCTGAGATCGACATGCCGCAGGTGCCGCTTGATCAGCTGTTCTTCCGTCTCCGGGCCTCCGAGGTGATCCATCAGCTCCGGCGCGTTCGCAGCGCGGAGCAGGTCGAAGTCGTCCTCGGACCATGGCTCGATCCGTACCGCCGGTGCTTTGATCTCCATGTCATGCACTGTAGGCCGAGGGTCCGACAACCGGGGGTCCGAACGATGAGCTTCACCGGTGTATGGGCGATCGGCGCCGTCCCCGACGCCGAAGTCGCGGCCCTGCCCGGGCGATTCGCGCACCTGGAGGGGGAGTGGACCACGCCCCCGAACTGCGCCGCGGACCTGACCTGGTGGCTCAGCGGTGGCGACCGCGAGCCCTACTTCACGCCCGAACCCACGCCCGCTGCCCACCGTTTCGCCGCCTTCGCGCGCAGCGGTGGCCCCAGCGCGCCGGCCGTCGCCGCCATGAAGCAGGCGGGCATGGATCTGCTCCGCGACGCGGAGGGGGATGCGGGAGGGGATACGGACGGGGCTGTGGAGGGCAGGGCCGCCTTCGTCGCCGCCGCGCGCAAGGGCGATCCGGCCGTCGCCCTCTGTTACGGCCTCGGCGCGGAGGCCGCGGCCCGGCTCCCCGGCTGGTTCGGCGACTTCCTGCTGACCGCCACCGAGGTACGGGCCGTCCTCCCGCACGCCGAGTCCGTGCTCGCTGTCGCCGGGCCCCGACGCGCCGAGGTCCTGGCCCGTATCGACGCCTGGATGTCGGCCATGAGCGACGCCCCCGGCTTCGAGGCGGGCACGCTGCTCGAGGGACCGCTGCGGGTGCTGCGGTACGCGGCCGCCAACGGCATGGGCGCGGTCGGCGTGACCGAATCCTACTGACAGTGAGCAATGGCCTCCATTGGTTACTGGCCGCTTCTGCCGGCAGCTACGCGGGAGCCGGGCGGGCGTATGCGGTCGGCGGCACGCCCACCGTCGCCGTGAAGTCCCGTACAAGATGGGCCTGATCGCTGTACCCGAGCTCGGCAGCCAGCGCCGCCCAGTCCAGCGCGACCGCCCCCGCGCCCTCGCCCACGCCCCGTGCGGCTTCGACCGACTCGGCCCGCTCCAGCGCCTCATGGATGCGATAGCGCAGGATGACCCACTTCGGGCCGACCCCGACATACGCCGCGAAGAGCCGTTGCAGCGACCGTGCCGAGACCCCTCCCGCCGCCGCCAGATCGGTGACCCGCCGGATCGTACGGTCCGTACGCACCAGGTCGACCAGTTCCATCGCGCGTACCGCCTGCGGATCAGCCGCCGGTTCGAGCCCGAGCAGAAATGCGTCCAGCGCGGCGACCCGCGCGTCCTCCCCCTCCCCCTCCCGCTCCCCCTCCCGCTCCGTCTCCGGGGGCTCCCCTTCCGGCACCCCCTCCCGTCCGAGGATTCCGCGCACAGTCTCCGGATCTGCCCCCGCCAGGACGTCCGCGACCGGCACCCGCTTCCCCGTCCAGTCGGACACCTGCCGCTCCGGCGCGAACGGCCGGAAGCCGCCGGGCCGGAACTGCACCCCGCACACCCGCCCCCGCCCCTCCAGCTTCTGCGTGAACAGCCCCAGTCCGATGCCCGCGACCTCACCCCACGGCGCCTCGTCGCCGTAGCGCTGGAAGACCACGTTCACGGACGGATGCGGCACCACATGGGAGGCGTACGGCTCCGAAAGGTCCCAGTCGATGAGCCAGTAGTGCTCGAGATACGGACGCAGCGCAGGGGCCGGCTCGCGGCGGCGGAAACGCACTCGCGCGAAGAGTTCGCGGGGTTCGACGATGCCCCTGGTGTCGCGTCGCGGACCTGCCATGCGGGGGATCCTATGTCGCGTTTCTTCAATACGCAGGGGGTCGGCGGCTCCTACCGTCCAGCCATGACGAACACCATCAGTGACCTGCTTGAACGTGCGTCGGAGCATGCCGTTCCGGTGGTGCGTGGCATCACCGACGAGCGGCTGGCCGACCCCACGCCCTGTACCGAGTACGACGTACGCGCCCTGACGGATCACCTCATCCAGGTGGTGATCAACTTCCAGGCGCTGGCGGCGAAGAAGAACGCCGATTTCTCCTCCGTACCGCATTTCACCGACGACGGCGGCGACTGGCGGGCCCGGTTCGCCGACGAGACCGCCACGCTCGTCGCGGCCTGGGCGGCCCCCGGCGCCGAGGAGGGCACCTCGGGGACCATGGGTCTTCCGGCCAGGACCGTCGGCCATATGGTGCTGGGCGATCTGACCGTGCACGCCTGGGACCTGGCCCGCGCAACCGGGCAGGAGTTCGTGCCGGACCCCGCCGTGGTCGGCGAAATCGGGCCCGCGCTGGCGGAGATGGCGCCGATGGCCCGCAAGTGGGGCGTGTTCGGCGAGCCGTTCCCGCTGCCCGACGAGGGGGGAGTCTCGGACTTCGACCGGGCGCTGGCCCTGACCGGCCGGGACCCGCACTGGCGGCTGCCCGCGTAACGAGCCCGCCGAAGACGAGAGCGATCACGGCCGCCGCGACGGCCGTGATCGTCATGTCCGGGAAGATGTGCGGTGCCATGACACGGCTCGCACCCAGCGCGATCCGCCCCTTGGCAAGCGGGCGTCGACCGCGCCGACGCCAGGGCTCAGGGCCAGACCAGGCAGTACGGCTGGTGCCCCGCCTCGTGCAGCCGGACCGAGAAGTCCTGCCATTCGTGCAGCAGCTGGTACACGTTGAACGCGTCCCGCGGCCCGCCCCGGTCCGGGACCGTCGACCAGATGAACGCCGCCGCGCCCACCGACTCCTCGCCGATGCCGCGCAGTGGGTCGACCACCGTCATCGGAAGCTTGACCACCGCGTAGTCGGGGTGGAGCACCACCAGCTCCAGCGGCGGCACCTTGTTCAGCGGCATGCCCTGGATGCCGGTCAGCACCATGGCGGCTATGGTCTCCGGCTTGATCTTGCTGAACATCCCGCCCATGCCGAGCTCGTCGCCGCCCAGCTCCTCCGGGCGCATCGAGATCGGCACACGTGCGGCAGTGGCCCCGTCAGGTGCGCCGAAGTACTTGTAGGTCACCCCCACTCGGCCGCTCCTGCTTCCCGTGGGCTCATCCCCGTCCGCACCGTGTCGCCGGTGCTTTCCCCGCCGGGCAGGCTCAGGACCCAGGTCGTCGGTCCCCTCGCCCAGTCCGCCACCGCGATGCATATCTCCACCCGACCACTCGCAGCCCCCGCCGCGCAACCCGATCATCGTGACAGTGACCTCCCCCACGAACGTGCTGTGAAACACCCCTCCGCAAGAACGTCGGGGCCTCTGACACCATGGATTCCGTGAGCTTTCCCTATGTCGCCCCAGTTTCGCAGACGCGAGAGGGGTGACGCCCTTTCGTAATACGAGGAGACCGCGCTCCCTGCTCACCGGTGGCCGAGATCCTCCGTCCCGGCCCCCCGCACATCCGAATCGCAGATCAGGACCAAAGTGGCGTATTCATACGAAGCCCCAGTTTCGCAGACGCTCTTCGACCGGGCGTCCCGTGTGACGCCCGGCGGCGTCAACTCCCCCGTCCGCGCCTTCCGAGCAGTGGGTGGTACGCCCAGGTTCATGGTGTCCGGTACCGGCCCGTACCTCACCGACGCGGACGGCCGCGAGTATGTCGACCTCGTCTGCTCGTGGGGGCCGATGATCCTCGGCCACTCCCACCCCGCCGTCATCGAGGCGGTGCACGCGGCGGTCGCCCGCGGCACCTCCTTCGGCACGCCCGGGGAGGGCGAGGTCGCACTCGCCGAGGAAATCGTGGACCGGATCGAGCCCGTCGAGCAGGTACGGCTGGTTTCGAGCGGTACGGAAGCGACGATGTCCGCGATCCGGCTCGCCCGCGGCTTCACCGGCCGGGCCAAGGTCGTCAAGTTCGCCGGCTGCTACCACGGTCATGTCGACGCGCTGCTCGCCGCGGCCGGCTCGGGCGTGGCGACCCTCGGGCTGCCGGACACCCCGGGGGTCACGGGGGCGCAGGCCGGGGACACGATCGTCCTGCCGTACAACGATCTGGAAGCGGTGAACGAGGCCTTCCACGCGCACCCGGGCGAGATCGCCTGTGTGATCACGGAGGCGTCGCCGGGCAACATGGGCGTCGTGCCGCCGCGGCCAGGTTTCAACGAGGGGCTCAGGTCGGCCTGCCGGAAGAACGGCGCGCTGTACATCTCCGACGAGGTCATGACCGGCTTCCGTACGTCGAGGGCCGGCTGGTACGGCATCGACGGAGTGGCGCCCGACCTGATGACCTTCGGCAAGGTGATGGGCGGCGGCTTCCCCGCAGCGGCCTTCGGCGGCCGCGCGGACATCATGGCGCACCTCGCACCCGTCGGGCCCGTCTACCAGGCGGGCACCCTCTCCGGGAACCCGGTGGCCACCGCCGCCGGACTCGCGCAACTGCGGCTGCTCGACGACGCCGCGTACGAGAAGGTCAACGCGGTCTCGGCCGAGATCCAGGCTCTGGTGACGGACGCGCTCGGCAAGGAGGGCGTGGCCCACCGGTTGCAGACGGCGAGCAATATGTTCTCCGTCTTCTTCACCGGCGCCGACGTCAGGAACTACGAGGACGCGAAGCGGCAGCAGTCCTTCCGCTTCACCGCCTTCTTTCACGCGATGCTCTCCCACGGCGTCTATCTCCCGCCGTCCGCCTTCGAGTCCTGGTTCGTTTCCACGGCCCTTGACGAACGGGCGATCGAGCGGATCGCCGCCGCACTGCCGGCCGCCGCGCGGGCCGCAGCCGAGGCCACGGAGGCGTCGGCATGAGCAAGAACGCCCAGAACGCCCAGAACAGCCAAGGCAGCGCCAACGGCGAGGGCGGCCCGGACAACCAGATCACCGTCGTCCATCTGGTGCGCCACGGCGAGGTGGAGAACCCCGATGGCGTCCTCTACGGCCGCCGGGCCGGCTACCACCTCTCCGACCTGGGCCGGCGGATGGCCGACCGGGTCGCCGAGCATCTCGTGGACCGCGACATCACGCATGTCGTCGCCTCCCCGCTGGAGCGCGCCCAGGAGACCGCGGCCCCCGTCGCCAAGAGCCACAGCCTCACCCTCGAGACCGACGAGCGGCTGATCGAGGCCGGCAACGTCTTCGAGGGCAAGACCTTCGGGGTGGGCGACGGCGCGTTGCGCAAACCGGCCAACTGGAAGCATCTGACCAACCCGTTCCGCCCGTCCTGGGGGGAGCCGTACGTCGATCAGGTCGTACGGATGATGGGCGCGCTGGGCACCGCGCGGGACGCCGCCCGCGGGCACGAGGCCGTCTGCGTCAGCCACCAGCTGCCGATCTGGATCGTGCGGAGTTTCGTCGAGCGGCGCAGGCTGTGGCACGACCCGCGCCGTCGGCAGTGCACGCTCGCGTCGCTGACCACGTTCACGTATCAGGGCGACCGGATTGTCTCCGTCGGCTACTCCGAGCCCGCGCGAGATCTCGTTCCGGCGCATCTTCTCGCTGGTGCGAAACCCGTGAAGGGCAAGGCCAAAGCATTCGGCGCGTAGTTGGCAGGGCAGTCCTCCCGAATCCTCATCGAAAGTAAGCGCGAGTCCCAGGAACCCCCGTCTTCCGTATGGCATCTAAGCCGGTGCCGGTTTGGATGGCTCTCCCGACCAGGAGGGCGCGGATGGGGACGATATGCGCGACATCAGCCGAAGGGGCTTGCTCGGGGCGGGACTTGGGGCCGCAGCCGCGATCGGAATCGCGGGCTGCGGCCTGGCCGGCCAGGACAGAGCCGGACAGACCGGACATGACGGGGGTGCCGGTCAGGGCAGCGGCGGTCCCTCCCCCTCCGGGAGTGACGGTCGGCTCATAGGTGACGGCTCCACGTCCGACACCGGAAAGCAGCCCAACCAGCCGGACAAACCCGTGCCCCTCGAACCGGGTCAGACGCCGCCGCAATTCGTGATCTTTTCCTGGGACGGCGCGGGCGAGGTCGGCAATGGCCTCTTCCCGCGCTTCCTCGAACTCGCCAAGAACCACGACGCGGCGATGACCTTCTTCCTCTCCGGGATCTATCTGCTCCCCGAGTCCAAGAAGACGCTCTACCGACCGCCGAACAATGGCATCGGCGCCTCCGACATCGGCTATCTCACGGACGGTCACATCAAGGAGACGCTGAAGTGCGTACGCCAGGCATGGCTCGACGGCCATGAGATAGGCACGCACTTCAACGGGCATTTCTGCGCCGGCTCAGGATCGGTCGGCAAGTGGTCGCCCGCGGACTGGCAGAGCGAGATAGACCAGGCTGTGTCGTTCGTCACGCAGTGGCGTACGAACAGCGGCTGGCAGGACATCGATCCGCTGCCCTTCGACTACCGCAAGGAACTCGTCGGCGCCCGCACCCCCTGCCTGCTCGGCCAGGACAAGCTGCTGCCCACCGCGAAGAAGCTCGGCTGGCGCTACGACGCGAGCTCGCCCGGCGGCCGCCAGAAGTGGCCGGACAAGCGCCAGGGCCTGTGGGATCTGCCGCTGCAGCAGGTGCCGTTCCCCGGGCGTTCCTTCGAAGTCCTGTCGATGGACTACAACATGCTCGCCAATCAGTCGCAGAATACGACCAATGGCATGCCGGAGCGTTATCCCGGCTGGAAGAAGCAGGCCACCGAGGCGTATCTCGCCGGCTTCAATCGCGCCTACGAGTCCAATCGCGCGCCGTTCTACATAGGCAACCACTTCGAGCGGTGGAACGGCGGCATCTATATGGACGCCGTCGAGGAAGCCCTCAAGGGCATGGCCGGCAAGAAGGACGTACGGCTCGTCTCCTTCCGGCAGTTCTGCGACTGGCTCGATGTCCAGGACCCGCAGGTGCTCGCCAAGCTCCGTACGCTCGAGGTCGGCCAGTCCCCGGCGGGCGGCTGGAGCACTTTCTTTAAGACGGCCTGACAAGGGGCTTTACGGGCAGCCAGGGGGGCGCGGAAAGATCCTCGGAACGGCCATGCGAAACTTTTCACATGAGCCTTAGCCGTGCCCCCCGCGCCGCCCTGCTGACCGGCCTGGTCGCTGTCGGCGCGCTCACCCTGTCTGCCTGCAGCGGTGACTCCAACGGCAAGTCCGGCGGTGGCGGCGACACCAACTTCGTCACCGGCACCGGCGGCATCGCCACGGCGGCGAAGGGCAAGCGCATCGCTCCCAACAAGCTCTCGGGCGAGACGCTCGAGGGCAAGCAGCTGGACGTCGCCGACCTCAAGGGCAAGGTCGTCGTGATGAACGTCTGGGGCTCGTGGTGCGCTCCCTGCCGCGCAGAGGCGCCGCATTTCGCCAAGGTCTCCAAGGAGACCAAGGCGAAGGGCGTGGAGTTCGTCGGGATCAACACCCGCAATGCCGACAGGGGCCCGGCGATCGCCTTCGAGGAGAATTACGGGGTCGAGTACCCGAGCCTGTACGACCCGATGGGCAAACTGATCGTCAATGGCTTCCCCAAGGGCAGCCTCAACCCGCAGTCCATTCCCTCCACGATCGTGCTCGACCGTGAGGGAAAGATCGCGGCGCGTTCGCTGAAGGCGCTCGACGCCGACGAACTCCACAAGATCATCGATCCGCTGATCGCGGAGAAGTGATCCCGTGGACGTCCTCGCCGCCTCGACGGGCATGAACGAGACGGTCTTCAGCGGTGCGCTGATGCTGGCGCTGCCGATCGCCGTCCTGGGCGGACTCGTCTCCTTCTTCTCGCCCTGTGTGCTGCCGCTCGTACCCGGCTATCTCTCGTACGTCACCGGGGTCAGCGGCACCGACCTGGCCGAGGCCAAGCGCGGCCGGATGGTCGCCGGAGCCTCCCTCTTCGTCCTTGGCTTCACCGTCGTCTTCGTCTCCGGCGGCGCGCTGTTCGGGTACTTCGGCGCGACCCTCCAGGGCGAGAAGGAGACGCTCTCCAAGATCCTCGGCGTGCTGATGATCCTGCTGGGCGTGTTCTTCATGGGGCTGATGCCGTGGCTCACCCAGCGCGAATTCCGCTTCCACAAGCGGCCGGTGACCGGGCTGGTCGGCGCGCCACTGCTGGGCGCGCTGTTCGGTGTCGGCTGGACGCCGTGCATCGGCCCGACGCTCTCGGCCGTCCAGGTCCTCGCCGCCGAGCAGGCGAGCGCGGGCCGGGGGGCCATACTGACCGTCGCGTACTGCATCGGCCTCGGACTGCCCTTCGTCCTCGCGGCGGTGGCGTTCCGCAAGGCGCTCGGCGCGTTCGGCTGGGTCAAGCGCCACTACGCCTGGGTGATGCGGATCGGCGGCATCATGATGATCGCGACCGGTCTGCTGCTGCTGACCGGTATCTGGGACGGCCTGGTGCAGGGCATGCAGGGCTGGACCAACGGCTTCACGGTGGGGATCTGAGTTCCATGAGCAAGACGGAGACCGAAGAGCAGCGGGACGCCGGGGACGCCCCGGACGGCAAGGACCTCGGCGCGGCCGGTGCCCAGCTGTCCACCGTCCCCAGGGAAGAGCCCATCGGCGGGCCCTCTCTCTCGGTCATCGGCTGGGCGCGCTGGTTCTGGCGGCAGCTGACCTCCATGCGGGTCGCGCTGATCCTGCTGTTCATGCTCTCGCTCGGCGCGATCCCCGGCTCGCTCATCCCGCAGAACAGCGTGGACGAGCTCAAGGTGCAGGCGTACAAGGACAGCCACGAGTTCTCGACGCCGGTCCTCGAGAAGCTGCAGTTCTTCGACGTCTACAGCTCGGTCTGGTTCTCGGCGATCTACATCCTGCTGTTCGTCTCGCTCATCGGCTGCATCGTGCCGCGCTCCTGGCAGTTCGTCGGCCAGCTGCGCGGCCGCCCGCCGGGCGCCCCCGGCCGCCTGACCCGGCTGCCCGCGTACACCACGTGGCGCACCGACACCGATCCCGGGCAGGTGCGCGAGGCGGCGCTCGCCATGCTGAAGAAGCGCCGCTTCCGCGCCCACACCGTCGGCGACGCGGTCGCCGCCGAGAAGGGCTATCTGCGTGAGGCCGGCAACCTCCTCTTCCATGTCGCACTGATCGTGATGCTGGTGTCATTCGCCGCCGGGCAGCTACTGAAGTCCGAGGGCGGAAAGCTGGTCGTGGAGGGCGACGGCTTCTCCAACACGCTGACGCAGTACGACGACTTCAAGTCCGGATCGCTGTTCAGCGCGGACGAGCTCACGCCCTTCACCTTCAAACTGGACAGCTTCACCGGTACTTACGCGAAGAGCGGGCCGGAGCGGGGCACCCCGCGCACCTACCAGGCCGACGTCACGTACTCCGAGGGCGGCGGCCCGGACAAGAAGTCCGTGATCGAGGTCAACAAGCCCCTGGTGATCGACGGCACCAAGGTCTATCTCAACGGGCACGGTTACGCCCCCGTCGTCACGGTCCGGGACGGCACGGGCAAGGTCGTCTTCAATGGCGCGGCCCCGCTGCTGCCGATCGACAACAACGTCACTTCGACCGGCGCGATCAAGGTCATGGACGGCTACCGCGACAAGAGCGGCAAGAAGGAACAGCTGGGCTTCCAGGCCTTCTTCGTACCGACGTTCGGCGGGGCGGGCAAGGGCGACATGTTCTCGCAGTTCCCGGGGCTGGAGTTCCCGGTGCTCGCGCTCACCGGCTACCACGGCAGCCTGGGCGTCGACGCGGGACTGCCGCAGAACGTGTACCAGCTCGACACCACCAAACTGACCCAGTTCAAGGACCCCAAGGGGCAGATCCTCAAGGCACGGCTCCTGCCCGGCGAGAAGCTGACGTTCCCCAACGGCGCGGGCTCCATCACCTTCGAGAAGGAAGTGAAGGAGTGGGCGACGTTCCAGATCTCGCGTCAGCCCGCCACGGGCTGGGCTCTGACGGGTGCGATCGCCGCCATCGCGGGCCTCGTCGGCTCGCTGTTCATCCAGCGCCGCCGGGTCTGGGTCCGGGCCGTGGCCGGCGCGGACGGCGTCACCGTCGTCGAAATGGCGGGGCTCGGCCGCAGCGAGTCCGCGAAGCTGCCCGAAGAGCTGGCCGACCTGGCCCTGACCCTCAACTCCGAGGCGCCGACGGCGCCCGATCCCTCAGACGTACCTGCCGAAGGGGCTGAGAAGTGACTCTCGCCGCCGCAACAAACGAAAATCTGGCCCAGTTCAGCAACTCGCTGATCTATGCCTCGATGGCCGTCTTCACGCTGGCGTTCTTCGCGCACATCGCGGAATGGGTCTTCGGCAGCCGCAGCAAGGTCGGCCGCACGGCCGCCGCGCTGACCGGCGCCGGGACGGCCGCCGCGGCTTCAGCGGCTCCCGCGGTGAAGGTCCGGCAGGAGGGCGGGGGCACCGCCGTACTGGACAAGCCGAAGATCGTCACCCGCTCGGCCGCCGGCACCCGGGACGTTCCGGACGGGCCCGGCGCGGCGGGCGGCACCATGAAGGGCGATCTGTACGGGCGGATCGCCGTCTCGCTGACCGTCCTGGCCTTCCTCATCGAGGCGAGCGGGGTCGTCACCCGCGCGGTGGCTGTGCAGCGCGCCCCCTGGGGCAACATGTACGAGTTCTCCACCACCTTCTCCACGGTGGCGGTCGGCGCGTACATCGGCTTCCTGCTCGCGAGGAAGAACGTCCGGTGGATCGGTCTGCCGCTGGTCACCACGGTCCTGCTCGACCTGGGCGTCGCGGTCACCTGGCTGTACACGAAGAGCGACCAGCTGGTCCCGGCCCTGCACTCGTACTGGCTGTGGATCCATGTCTCCACCGCGATCTTCTGCGGCGCGGTCTTCTACCTCGGCGCGGTCGGCACGCTGCTCTACCTGTTCCGCGACTCGTACGAGAACAAGCTCGCCCGCGGCGGCAACCCGGGCCCCTTCGCCCGCTCCGTGCTGGAGCGGCTGCCGGCCGCGGCGAGCCTGGACAAGTTCTCGTACCGCATCAACGCCGCGGTGTTCCCGCTGTGGACCTTCACGATCATCGCCGGTGCGATCTGGGCCGGTGACGCCTGGGGCCGCTACTGGGGCTGGGACGCCAAGGAGGTCTGGTCCTTCATCACCTGGGTCGCCTACGCCGCGTATCTGCACGCCCGCGCGACGGCCGGCTGGAAGGGGCGCAAGGCCGCGTACATCGGTCTTGCCGCCTTCGCCTGCTTCCTCTTCAACTACTACGGCGTGAACATCTTCGTGAACAGCCTGCACTCGTACGCGGGCGTCTGAGCTAGCGCGAGGGCTGCCCCGGAGCGAGGCTGGTGCCATGACCGTAGTGATCCCTCATGGCACCAGCGAGACCCGGGACGGCGGCATTCACCTGCTGCACTTCCAGCTGCGGCTGCCGCACCCGGTGATCCGGGTATGGGCCGCCGTCGCCACGCCGGAGGGTCTGCCGACCTGGCTCGCCGCCGCCGACGTCCTCGAACCGCGCATCGGCGGGGCGGTCACGCTGCTCTGGCTCAACGCCGATGCGCAGGGCCGCCGGACCGTCGAGCAGGGCACGGTCACCGCATGGGATGTGGAGGGTGTCGCCGAGTACACGGTCAGCGTCCATGGCCGGATCCGCTTCCACCTGGAGCCGTTCGGCCCGAGGGGGAGCGCTGATGGCACGGTGGTCCGCTTCACCAATGAGTTCCGCGGTACGGACGAGCTGCGTCTTGACTACCTGGCGGGCTGGCACCACCACTTCGAGCTGCTGGCCGACGCGCTGGACGGGCACCCGATGACGGCAGCGGACTGGGCGCAGTGGACGCCGGGGCGCCGGCAGGAGCTGCGGGACCAGTACGTCAGTCGGCCGTGATCGCGTCGAGCTGGGCGCGCAGATAGGTGTGCGAATCGATGCCCCGGACGGCAGTGCCCGGATCGCACTCGTAGAAGTACACCAGCGAGATCAGCTCCTCGGCCGGTACGTCCGCCGGCGGCGGCAGCACCCGGTGCCGGCCCGAGCGCCAGCGGTCGCCCGTCCAGCGGGCCATCAGATCGCCGATGTTGATGGTGAAGGCCTCCGGGTCGTACGGCGCGTCCTCCCAGCCGGCGCCTCCGTCCTCGGGGTCCGTGAAGACCTGGAGCCCGCCCTTGCCCTCCTGACGGTCGAGGACGGTGACGGTGCCGAAGTCGGTGTGCGGGCCGATGCGGAACTGGCCCGGCCGCGGATCGCCCACCCGGTCCCGGCCCGGGTACCAGTTGATGTTGAAGCCCCAGGTCGGGTGTGTGGTGTGCCGGGTGAAGAAGTCCTCGGGCTCGCCCAGCGCGACGCCCAGGAGCTCGAGCAGCTGGTCGCAGAGGGTGCGCATCCGGGCGAGGTAGGCCTCCACCAGATCCCTGAGATGCGGCGCCTCGGCGGGCCAGGTGTTGGGCAGGAACCACTCGGCGTCGACGGCGGGGTCGCCGGTGGGGTCCTCGGCGGCGAAGGACAGCGACTCCTTCAGGTCCGGGGGAGTCTCGATCCCTTCCGCGTACGCGTTGGCCTCCGCGCCAGGACCCAGCCAGCCGCGGCCGCCGACCTTCACGGCGTACGGCTCCTTCTGCCGCTCCGGAAGCCGGAAGAAGTCCCGTGCCGCGTCCCGGATTTCGCCTCGCAGCCCCGGATCGACTCCGTGCCCGGTGACCAGTAGGAAGCCGGCGCTGCGCAGGGCCCGGTCGACACTCTCCGCGATCCCGGCGCGGGCGCCCCGGTCCCCGGAGAGCCACAGGCGCAGGTCGACAGTGGGAATCCTGGGGTCAGTCACCGATGTCCTCACTCCACAGTTCGGGGTTGGCCCGGATGAAGTCATGCATCAGGCCCTTGCACCCGGTGTCGTTCAACAGCACGATCTCCACGCCGTGTTCGGCCAGCCAGTCGTGCCCTCCGTGGAAGGTCTCCGCCTCGCCGATCACCACCCGGGAAATCCCGAACTGCCGGACCAGACCGCTGCAGTACCAACAGGGCGAGAGGGTCGTCACCATCGTCGTACCCCGGTACGAGCGCTGTCTCCCGGCGGCGCGGAAGGCCGCGGTCTCCGCATGCGCCGACGGATCGCCGTCCTGCACCCTTCGATTGCGCCCGCGCCCGAGCAGGGCCCCGTCCGCGCCGTACAGCGCGGCGCCGACCGGAACCCCGCCCTCGGCCAGCCCGGCCCGGGCCTCCTCGACGGCTGTCGTCAGCCACTTCGCGTACTCCATGGCGCTCACCGTCCGAACGTATGTCATCGGCCGGGCCGATCGGCCCACCGGCAGGACGCCCCACTGGCTCGTGGACCGGCCGCTGCCCCGTTCGTAGCGTCAATGCCATGACAGCGACAAGTCCCTGGAGAACACGGCAAACGGCGGCTTCCCGGGTCAGTGCGACGAGCGCCTGCGACGCCGGCTCCTGACGTACCGCCATACGCGGCCCCAGCGCCACACCTGGCCCGCCGCCCACGCCCCGCCCGGTCGCCCTCGATCGTGCCGACCAGCAGGCGCAGTTCCATCAGGGCTACTCGTCCCCGTCCTGCTTCTTCTTGTCGTTGTGCTCGTTGTGCTCGTTCTGCTTCTCGTCCTTGAGGGACCGCAGGAAGTCGGGGTTGTCGTCGGGCGCGACCCAGCCGCGCGAGCCGCCGGCACTCCGTGAGCCCGACGCCGCGTGGCGCTGCTTGCCCGCGACCAGCCAGACGACCGGGCCGACGATCGTGAAGATGAGGATGATCAGCACCCAGACGACCTTGGGCAGGTGCTTGACCTCTTCCTCAGGGGTGTTGAGGCAGTCGATGAAGGCGTAGATCGTCAGCGCCAGGATCAGGATCAACGGCAGGTACCTGAGCATTGTGGAGCGGGTCCCCTCAAGTACGGCGGCAGGGCCGGGTGCGGCCCCGGTGACAGGTCCAGGGTAGTCGGTGGCCGATACTGGGGGGCATGGCTTATGACGATCTTCGCTCCCTGCTCCGGGCGCTGGAGCGCGAGGGAGACCTCAAGCGCATCAAGGCCGAGGTCGACCCGTATCTGGAGGTCGGGGAGATTGTCGACCGCGTGAACAAGGCGGGCGGCCCGGCCCTGCTGTTCGAGAACGTGCGCGGGTCGGCGATGCCGCTGGCGATGAACGTCTTCGGCACGGACCGCCGGCTCCTCAAGGCGCTCGGCCTGAAGTCCTACGCGGAAATCAGCGAAAAGATCGGCGGGTTGCTCAAGCCGGAGCTGCCGCACGGCTTCGTCGGCGTGCGTGAGGCGTTCGGGAAGCTCGGCACGATGGTCCACGTACCGCCGAAGAAGGTGAAGGACGCGCCCGTGCAGGAGGTCGTCCTGCACGGCGACGACGTCGACCTGGACCAGCTGCCGGCGCTGTTCACCTGGCCCGAGGACGGCGGGTCCTTCTTCAATCTGGGCCTGACCCACACCAAGCACCCGGAGACGGGGGTGCGCAATCTGGGTCTGTACCGCCTTCAGCGCCACGACCGGCGCACCATCGGCATGCACTGGCAGATCCACAAGGACAGCCGCAACCACTACCAGGTGGCCGCCAAGCGCGGCGAGCGGCTGCCGGTCGCGATCGCCTTCGGCTGCCCGCCCGCCGTCACGTACGCGTCGACCGCTCCGCTGCCCGGCGACATCGACGAGTACCTCTTCGCGGGCTTCGTGGCGGGCAAGCGGATCGAGATGGTCGACTGCAAGACGGTCCCGCTGCAGGTGCCCGCGCAGGCAGAGGTCGTGATCGAGGGCTGGCTGGAGCCGGGGACGATGCTGCCGGAGGGCCCGTTCGGCGACCACACCGGTTTCTACACCCCGCAGGAGCCCTTCCCGGCGCTGACCATCGACTGTGTGACGATGCGTAAGCGCCCGCTGCTCCAGTCGATCGTGGTGGGCCGCCCGCCGACGGAGGACGGGCCGCTGGGACGCGCGACGGAGCGTTTCTTCCTGCCGTTGCTCAAGATCATCGTGCCGGACATCGTGGACTACCACCTGCCGGAGTCCGGCGGTTTCCACAACTGCGCGATCGTCTCGATCGACAAGAAGTACCCGAAGCACGCGCAGAAGGTCATGCACGCGATCTGGGGCGCGCACATGATGTCGCTCACGAAGCTGATCGTGGTGGTGGACGCGGACTGCGACGTCCACGATCTGCACGAGGTTTCCTGGCGCGCGCTCGGCAACACGGACTACGCCCGCGACCTCACCGTGGTGGAGGGCCCGGTCGACCACCTCGACCACGCCTCGTACCAGCAGTTCTGGGGCGGCAAGGCGGGGATCGACGCGACGAGGAAGCTCCCCGAGGAGGGGTACGTCCGGGACGGCGGCTGGCCGAACATGGTCGAGTCGGACCCGGAGACATCCGAACGGGTGACCCGTCGCTGGAAGGAGTACGGGCTGTGAAGCGAAGGCCGACCGAGGAGTACGGCAGTGCTCAGCCGGGGTTTCCCCGCCTGTGCGGGGATGAACCGGAGCGCGGCCTGTGAGCGCGTCCGCCGCGGCGGTACCGGGTCCGGGCAGGACCAAGGCCTTCCTCAAGCTGGTGATGATCGAGCACTCGGTCTTCGCATTGCCTTTCGCGTACATCGCCTCCCTCACCGCGATGTTCCAGCTCGACAAGAACATCCACTGGGGGCGGCTGCTCCTTGTGACGATCGCCATGGTCGGGCTGCGTACGTTCGCGATGGCCTGCAACCGGATCATCGACCGCGAGATCGACGCCCGTAATCCCCGTACCGCCGGGCGTGAACTCGTCACCGGCGTGGTCTCCGTGAAGTCCGCCTGGACCGGCGCGCTGATCGCGGTCGTCGTCTTCCTGGGCGCCGCGGCGGCGCTGAACCCCCTGTGTCTCGCGCTCGCCCCCATCGCGGTGATCCCGATGGTGGTCTATCCGTACGGCAAGAGGTTCACGAACTTCCCGCACGCCATCCTCGGCCTCGCCCAGGCCATGGGCCCGGTCGGCGCGTGGATCGCGATCACCGGGCAGTGGTCATGGGACGCGGTGATCCTCGGCCTCGCGGTCGGCATCTGGATCGGCGGCTTCGACCTGATCTTCGCCTGCCAGGACGTGGACGCCGACCGCGCCCACGGTGTGCTGTCGGTGCCGGCCCGCTTCGGTGTCGCGGCGGCGCTGTACGGTGCGCGGGCCTCGCATCTCGTGACGGCGGTCCTGCTGGCCTGGTACGCGCTGGCGACGGACGCGGGCGTGTTCTTCTGGACGGGCCTGGTGATCGTCGCGGCGGCGTTCCTCTACGAGCACACGATCGTGAAGCCGAGCGACTTGTCCCGCCTCAACCGCGCGTTCTTCACCGTCAACGGGTTCATCGGGATTGCCCTGTTCGGGTGTGCGCTGCTGGATCTCCTGGTTCGTGGCCTGACTGTGTAGCCACGGTGCGCACGCCGTCGCCGGCCGACCCGAACGCCTGACGTATCGCTCCACAGGCCGCCGGATAGGCTCACCGGTGTGGAGCCAGGAGAAGTGAAGTGCCGCCGCCCCTGGATCGTCGGGGTCTCCGGCGCGTCCGGTACGCCGTACGCCGCCGCCGTGCTGCGTGGGCTGCTGACCGCGGGCGAGAGCGTGGACCTGGTGGTCAGCCGTGCCTCGCGCCTCACGCTGCTCGACGAGACGGGGATCGCCTTCCGCGACGCGCACTGGCGTGAGGATCTGCGGGAGTGGCTGACGCGAGGGGCCGACGGGAAGCCGGGTACTTTCCGGGTGGACGTCGACGATGTACGGCACTGGGCAGCGGGGGACTTGGCGGCGGGGCCTTCGTCGGGTTCGTATCCGGTCAAGGGGATGCTGATCGTCCCGGCGTCCACGGCCTGTGTGGCAGGAGTCGCGCTCGGACTCTCGAAGGATCTGCTGCAGCGCGCCGCGAGCGTCACGCTCAAGGAACGGCGGAAGCTCGTGGTCGCAATCCGGGAGACGCCCTTGAACGGGCAGACCCTCAGGCATCTGGTGACGCTGGACGAGGCGGGCGCCGTGGTGCTGCCGGCCTCTCCGGCGTTCTACGCGGGGGCGACTCACATCCAGGATCTGGTGGACTTCGTCGCGGGGCGGGTGCTGGACGCGGCAGGTGTGCCGCATCAGTTGTACCGCCGTTGGGAGGGAGAGCTGGGTGGCTCGCGTTCGGACTAGCCGGGGCAGCGCCTCTTGGCGCGGCGTGCGGTACGGGTCTTGTCGACGCGGTGCACGGCAACCGGCTGGTGGGCACGCGGGCGGTTGGCCGGCTCCTGAAGCTGTCACATCTTGATCGTTTTGAGGATTCGCTGGGTGTTTGGCCCTGTGTGCCTTAGATTCTGTATGTAATCTTGCGAGATTTCTGAATAATGGAAGGGTCCAGACATATGGACACGGTGGACAGGCAGCTCATCCAGGCCCTCAGAGAGAACGGCAGGGCCTCGTATGCCGAGCTCGGCCGGCTCGTCGGGCTCTCCGGGCCCTCCGTCACCGACCGCATCAACCGCCTCGAGGCGGCAGGCGTCATCACCGGCTACCGCGCCACCGTCGACGCCGCCTCGCTCGGCCTCGGCGTCACCGCACTGATCGGCATCTCGCTCTCCGACGCCGCCGACCACGAGGACGTGGCGCGCCGGCTGAAGGACCTCGCCGAGATCGAGGACTGCTGGTTCATCGCGGGCGACGACTCGTACATGCTCAAGGTCCGGGCGAGCGACGTGGACGGCCTGGAGAAGACGATCCGCCGGCTGTCCGGGACCAGGGGTGTGTCCCGTACGCGTACCACCATCGTGCTCTCCACCAAGTGGGAGAACCGGGTCGGGAATCTGCCCGAAGAGGGCTGACGCGGAAGGGGCAATGGGGGTCCCACCACCCGAAGGGCGGGGGGGTACGGTGTGTGGAGCTTGATTCACAGAGGTAATGGGAGGCGGCCGTCCATGGACGCAGGGCTCAAGCGCGAGCTGGAGGAGAAGGTCCGGGCCGGGGAGCGGCTGACCCGCGAGGACGGCATCGCCCTCTACGAGTCGGACGACCTCGCGTGGCTCGGCGGCCTCGCGCACGAGGTGCGTACGCGCAAGAACGGTGACGTCGTCCACTTCAACGTCAACCGCCACCTCAACATGACGAATGTGTGCACCGCGTCGTGCGCGTACTGCTCGTTCCAGCGCAAGCCGGGCGAGAAGGACGCGTACACGATGCGCATCGAGGAGGCCGTCCGCCTCGCCAAGACGATGGAGGGCGAGAACCTCACCGAGCTGCACATCGTCAACGGGCTCCACCCCAACCTGCCGTGGCGCTACTACCCGCGCTCCCTCAGCGAGCTCAAGAAGGCCCTGCCGAACGTCTCCCTGAAGGCCTTCACCGCCACCGAGATCCACCACTTCGAGACCATCTCCGGCCTGTCCGCGTCCGAGATCCTCGACGAGCTGATCGAGGCCGGTCTGGAGTCGCTGACCGGCGGCGGCGCCGAGATCTTCGACTGGGAGGTCCGGCAGCACATCGTCGACCACCGCACCCACTGGGAGGACTGGTCGCGCATCCACCGGCTCGCGCACGAGAAGGGTCTCAAGACCCCGTGCACGATGCTGTACGGGCACATCGAGGAGCCCCGCCACCGCGTCGACCATGTGCTGCGGCTGCGTGAGCTGCAGGACGAGACCGGTGGCTTCCAGGTCTTCATCCCGCTGCGCTACCAGCACGACTTCGTCGACATGCAGGACGGCAAGGTCCGCAACCGTCTGCAGGCCCGTACGACCATGGCGACCGGCGCGGAAGCGCTGAAGACCTTCGCGGTCTCGCGACTCCTGTTCGACAACGTCCAGCACGTCAAGGTCTTCTGGGTGATGCACGGTGTGCAGACCGCCCAACTGGCCCTGCAGCACGGCGCGGACGACATGGACGGCTCGGTCGTCGAGTACAAGATCACGCATGACGCGGACAATTACGGCACGCCGAACAAGCTGACCCGCGACGATCTCCTCGACCTGATCCGCGACGCGGGCTTCCGCCCGGTCGAGCGGAACACCCGCTACGAGATCATCCGCGAGTACCCGGGCCCGGACGCCGACCGCCGTGAGTCGCCGCAGCCCATGCGCGTCTGAGGCCGCCGCCGATGAGTCTCACGTTCCACCTCGACCCGCCGGTCGACCGAGCCCTGCGGGACGGAATCGTCGCGCTCTGGGTCGACGTGTCCAACGCCGGCGGGTCGGTCGGCTTCGTGCCCCCTGTCGGCCCCGAAGCCATACGGCCCGAGCTTGTGAAGCATCTGGTCGCGATGGCCGAGGGCCGCACCCGGCTGCTCGTGGGGTACGACGAGGAGGGGACCGTCGCCGCCGGCGCCTTCCTCACGCACAACACGCACAGGCTGATGCGGCATTGGGTCTGGCTCTACACGGTCATGGTCCACCCGCGCCACCAGGGCGCGGGCCACGGCCGCGATCTGATGGCCGCGGCCGCCGACGCCGCCCGCGGCTTCGAGGGCATCGAGGCGATACGGCTCACCTGCCGCGGCGGCACCGGCGTGGACCGCTTCTACGAGGCCTGCGGCTACAAGGAGGTCGGGCGGGTGCCTGGCGCGATCCGGGTGGCCGAGGGTGACGACCGCGACGACATCACGATGCTGCTCCCGCTGCTCTGACGCCCGCTTGGAGCGGCCACGGCCGGCCGTGCTTCACTGGTTGGGCACGACCTGTCGTACGAAGAGAGAAGGCCCGCCGTGTCCGCTGCAAGGACGAGCGCCGCGATCCGCTACACCGCCATGCGCATCGCCATCTTCGTCGGCTGCTTGGTCGCCGTGGCCGTACTGGTCCAGTTCGGCGTACTGCCCAAGGGGCTTGGCGACTCGAACTTCGTCTGGGTCATCCTGCTCGCTCTGGTCCTGTCCGCGCCGCTCAGCTTTGTGCTGCTGCGCAAGCAGCGTGACGCGATGTCCCAGCAGATCGTCGGCAAGGTCGACCAGGCCAAGGCGCGCCTCGAAGCGAACCGTACGCAGGAGGACGGCGCCGTCCAGTAGGCACCGCGAGCACCGCGTAAGCCTCGTCATAGTCAACTCGCGCCCCGGATCTCATCCGATCCGGGGCGTTTCGGCGCGCACGACGTGGCACGCCACCGAGACCGCACCCCTGATCCCGCACCACAATCAAACGGGCAAACAGGGGAAAACAGTCGTATTGGGTATGTTGCGCCTCCTGTTGGCCCATCAAGGCCCCTTACGGTCGTCGGGCTACCGCCGCGAGGTAAAGGGTTCGACATGGCACTTTTCTCCCCTTCCCAGACCCAGGACCGGACGCCTCCCGCTGAGGGCGCCGATGTGGTTCAGGCGCCGGAAGCGCAGCGGGCTGTCCGCGGGGTGCTGCGCAGTACATGGCTGTGGCCGGCGCTTGCCACCCTGTTGGTGACGGTCTATGAGATCGGTCGCCCCCAGATGTGGGAGGACGAGCTGATCAGCTGGGACGTGGCCTCCCGCAGCACCGAGCAGCTGTTTGCTGTTGTGCGGCAGGTGGATGGGGTGCTTGGCACGTACTACCTCTTCCTGCACGGGTGGATGGCGGTCTTCGGGGAATCAGCCACGGCCGTGCGTATGCCCTCGGCGCTGGCCATGGCCGGCACCGCCGCTTGCGTGGCGCTGATCGGGCAGCGATTGTTCGGCCGCCGCGCCGGGCTGGTCGGCGGCCTGGTGTTCGCTCTCATTCCGGTGGTGACCCGCTATGCCCACGAGGCCCGCCCTTATGCCCTGGTCGTCCTGGCTGTGGCCTTGGCCACCTTGCTGCTGCTTCGTGCCCTGGACAACCCCAAGAGCTGGTGGCGCTGGACCGGCTATGCCCTGTGCGTGGGGGCCATCGGCCTCCTGCACGTGGTGGCGCTGACCGCCTTGGCCGGGCACCTGGTCGCGGTGCTCCTGCGGCTCCGGTCCGAGCATCTGGCCGCCCGGCGCTTCTGCCTTGCCGCCATGACCGGCGTGGCCTGTGCGTCTCCGGTGGTACTGCTGGGCAAGGAGCAGGCCACCCGGCAGCTCTCCTGGATTCCCAAGCCGGACGTGTGGGCCCTTGTCACCTTCTTGCCGCAGTTGTACGCCTCCGCCCTGGCTGCCGGCGCGGTGACGGTGCTCGCCGTGATGGCGTGGCGAGGGCGCCGCGACGCTGTTCTGTTCATCATCGCCCTGGCAGCGCTGCCCCCGTTGGCGGTTTGGGCGCTCTCGCACGGGGAGGTCTCGTACTTCTTCTACAGGTATCTGCTGTTCACCCTGCCGGCGTGGGCGGTGCTTGCCGGGGCCGGTCTCACCGCTGTGCGATCCCGAGCGGCGGTTGCTGGGGCGCTGGTGGTGCTCGCTGTGCTCACGTTGCCCGACCAGCAGGGGATGCGGAAGCCGTACGGACACTTCTGGGACGGGCTGGACTACGCGGGCGCCGCGCGCACCATCCAGCAGGCTCACCGGCCCGGGGACGCGGTGGTCTACGACCGGGGGGACGACGCCGGGCGCAGGCTCGACGTAGGTGTCCGTTTCTACCTCCCCCGCGACCTCCAGTTGCGCGATGTCTTCCTCTCCGCGTCGGCTGCCGAGCGCAACGACCTGTGGTCGGCGGAGTGCCCGGACCCGGCCGCGTGCCTGAGAGGCGAGCGGCGTATCTGGCTGGTGGTGGCCGGCAATGGCCCGAATCCGCTTCGTTGGGGACTGTCCAGGGACCAGGCGGAGGCCTTGAGTGCGCGCTATACGGTGAGGGAAACCGAGCACCTGACCGGCCTGACGGTGACGCTGCTGCAGCGCAATCCGTAGCGTAGGACGGAGCGTCAGCTGTCGGTCTTCTCAGAGTCGGAAGAAGCCCGCGGCGCTGTCCGGTAGGCGCAGCGCCGCGGTTGTCAGCGTCTCTTCGTGCGCGTCCGGGGTGCCTTGGCCCTGGCCGACCTGGCCCTGGTGGCCGGCTGGGGGATCGCGGCGAGCCGCTGTGCCGCGAATGTGCGGTTGGCGATCGTCTGTTTGCGATAGGCCTCGGGCACGTCGGGCATCGCCAGAAGGCGGTCGCACGCCTTCAGCGAGCCGGCGAAGTCGCCCACCCAGTAGGCCGTGATCGAGAACTCGAACAGCAGACCCCAGCGATAGATCCATGGCTGGATGAACAGCAGGTCCTCCGGCGGCTTCTGGCCGAGCCCGGCGCAGACGATCGAGTGCGCGAGGCGGTAGCGGCCCAGTTTGCGCAGCCGCCCGGACAGTTCGTAAGACGCTTCGAGCCGCTGCGGGCGCGACTCCCAGGCGCGCGAGAGGGCGTCCATGGCTCCCGGCCAGTCGTCGGCCTTGTCTTTGAGGATCCCCACCTGCAACAGCGCGAAGTACACCTCCTCGGCCCAGCCCCCCATCTCCGCGCGGCGCTCGTACAGAGTGATCGCCTCGTCGTCCCTGCCCATGTCGCGCATGGTCTGCGCCAGATAGAAGACCGTGCGTGAGTTGGCGGGGTCGCGCTCGAGTTCGGCGCTCAGCAGGCGCGCGTCGCGCTCGAACTTGTCGTGCCGTGAGCCTCCGTCCGCGAAGTCCTCGATGACGAGCGCGTCGAGATTCTCCTGGCTGTGCCGCTGGTCGGTGGTGATGTACTCGTGGGTGACGCCCTCGTAGCGCCAGGCGATGTTGCCGCGGATCAGGCGCTTGATGCGGTACTCGGTCGCGCCCTCGTGCCGGAGCATGTAGGAATCGGCGGTCAGACGGGGCAGGGGGCCGTCCTGCCGGATCACGAGGTCGGCGTCGAGGAGCAGCAGATAGTCGGCCTTGCCGTGCGCGTGCTGGATGTTCAGGGTCCGGTTGTGGCCGAAGTTGACCCAGGGCTCCTCGTGAAGCTCGCCCGGGATGCCATCCAGCGCCGTACGGATCAGCTGCTGGGTTCCGTCGGTCGAGCCCGTGTCCGAGATCACCCAGGTGCTCACCAGGTCACGGACCGAGGCTAGGCATCGCTCGATGACGTTGGACTCGTTCTTGACGATCATGCAGAGGCAGATGGACGGCTTCACGGCATCACCATTCCCGGCGGGTCGGACCGGGGCGACCTTATGCACTGGGCTCGCATGCCTGGTGACGGCACGCCGACTGCGCCATCGGGTTCGCTGTTGCGCATGCGCCCAATGGGGTTCCCCTGATACGCCATCCTGTTGATAGCACCGCGAGGATCTCAAGGCGTTGCGTCTGTGAACCGATGGAGCCCAGGGAAGCGCGAACCAGCTTCCGGCTCATCGTTCAATCCGGTTCCAAGATCCGGTTCCAAAAGGAGCAGTGAATGAATCCTGAGAACAGGAGCAGGTCCTCCCTCGGTCCGCTTCCCAGCCGCAGGGCCTGGCTGACCGGCGGCACCATCGCGTCTCTGGTCCTCGTGCTCGGCGGGATCGCGGCCCCCGCGATTGCCGCAGCGAACGGTCCCATGGGACCTGTCGGCGTGAGCGTGACAGGCATGTCGGTCGGCGACGACTACTGCGAGATCATGGTGGAGGGCGAGGCCGTAGTCATCACCGGGGGTGACGGCGACTGCGACGGACGGGGTGGGACGGGTGCGACGGGTGCCCCAGGCGTTACGGGTGCGACCGGCGCGACCGGCGCGACCGGCGCGACGGGCGCGACGGGTGCGACCGGCTCCACTGGGGCGAGCGGGGAGTGCAACGACCTCGACTCCTACAACCCCCTCGCGGTCGCCCCGCTCGCCTTCCACCAGTTCAGCGCCGCGCTCGTCGATCCGGACGGCACGGGCCCGCTCGCTGCCGAGGCCTTCGCGGGCATCCGGACGGTTCCCGGGGGCGCCTACACCTGGCAGGACATCAGTGACACGGGTACCAGCTTCCCGGCGAACGCCTGTTCCATCTCGGTGGCCAGTGGCGGGGCGGTGGACCAGGCCACGGTCCAGGTGCTGACCTCGGCCGGCACCGTATTCGAGACCACGTGCGAACTGGACTTCGTGACGCTGGTTCCGCCGGGGCTCGTCCCGAGCTTTGCGTGCACCGAGATCTGGACTCCTGAGGTATCGCCGTAACCCCTCCAGGCCTCGACTCGGCTGGTGATTCCGGTCAGGTTGCAGACCTGACGTGGCTGGAACGTGGCGCGGTCCCCCTTTCATGCTGGAAGGGGGGCCGTTCCGCGTGTTTGGGGTTCGCCAGGGGGTCGTAGGCTGACGCGAAGTAAGGATGTGTGGGGCGGGAGGATGTCTGACATGGGTGCTGTGAAGGGCGTCAAAAGCAAACGCATGCCGCGCGCCGTGCGCGAGCGGCAGATGATGGACGCCGCCGTGCAGACCTTCGGGCAGCGCGGCTACCGGGCGGCCTCGATGGACGAGATCGCGGACCTGGCCGGGGTCTCCAAACCGCTGGTCTATCTTTACCTGAGCTCCAAGGAAGAGCTTTTCACGGCGTGCATCCGGCGCGAGTCCGAGGCGCTGATCGCCGCCGTACAGGCGGGAGTTGAGCCGGGGCTGCCGGCGGACCGGCAACTGTGGGCGGGGCTCGGGGCGTTCTTCGCGCACACCACCGAGAACCCCGACGGCTGGGCGGTACTGCACCGGCAGGCGCGGACGCACGGGGAGCCGTTCGCCGCGGAGGTGTCAGTGCTGCGCGAGGAGATCGTGACGTTCGTGACCGGGCTGATAGGGGCCGCGGCTCGCGAGGCCCACCAGGGCTCCGAGCTGGCCGACCGGGATATGGCGGGGCTCGCACAGGCGTTGGTCGGTGCGGCGGAGTCGCTCGCGGGGTGGGCGAACGAGACCGGGGGCGTCTCGGCGAAGGAAGCGGCGGGGACGCTGATGAACTTCGCCTGGATGGGGCTGGGTGACCTGATGAATGGTGAGCGCTGGAATCCCCGGTGAGGTGGATGCGGTAGCCGCGGTGAGGTGGATGCGGTAGCCGCTGGGGAGTTGGGAGGGCGTGCTGTCGGTTGCGTAGCCAATGGTCGTGGGGGCCGACAAGGGGGGGTCTTGAACTCCCCTCGTGCGCAGACGACTTGACCGGTGTCCGCTTCGGCCGGGTGAGTTCACCGCTGGTTCGGTCCGCGCGCCCCTGAACGCGCCGCCTGAGTGCGCCACTTCCTCTGGTTGCCGACCAATCATCCCGACTTCTGGTTCTGGTCGGGACGTCAGGACATCCTGCTGTGGACCGCTGTCAAGTGGTACGCGTCCAACGGCTGCCTCACATGAACGCAGGGTTACCGGCGAGTGCCCTTCGCCACACTCGGGCCATCGGCGCCGGGTCGGGACGCCGCGCGGAGGGTGGCTCCATTACCCCTTCCGAGCAGGGATGATGCCGTTCGATCACGGTCCGGGCCGGCCGCCGGGAACGAATGGCCTCTGCCGCGCACAACAGGCGAGTCGGGTCAACGGTGGATAAACTCGCCGTTTGCCGTGCGCGGAATGGGGATTCGCAGCGCATTCGACACGACCTACGGAGAGTGAGAGATGCGTATGAGCCGGGACGTCATCCACCGCAGCCAACCCATATTGGGCGACCTGCGGGACGCTGCATGACCGTGACCGCCGAGTCTCTGACGCTGCTCGACCCGCTCCTCGGCGCGGGGCCGGCTCCCGCGCTCTTCGCCGCGGGAGCCGCGGCCCCCGCGCGCACCCTCCTCGACATCCTCGAGGAGACCGCCCGCCGTCACCCGGACGCATCAGCCGTCGACGACGGCGCCGCGCCGCTCACGTACCGCGAGCTGCTCGCCGAGGTCGAGACGATGCGGCTGCGTCTGGCCGCCGCCGGGATCGGTGCCGGCGACCGCGTCGGCGTACGCGTGCCGTCCGGGACCGCCGACCTGTATGTGTCGATTCTCGCCGTACTCGCGGCGGGTGCCGCATACGTTCCGGTCGACGCCGAGGACCCCGACGAGCGCGCCGAGCTGGTCTTCACCGAGGCCGCGGTCAGCGCGGTCGTCGGCGCCGGGCGGACGATCGTGCCGTGCGGCGCCCCGGCGAGTGACGTGTCGTACGCCGTCCTCGCGGGTGATGTGCCGTACGTCGCCCCCGCCGGTGACGCGGGCAAGCGCCCGGGGCCGGACGACGACGCGTGGATCATCTTCACCTCCGGTTCCACCGGCAAGCCCAAGGGCGTCGCCGTCACTCATCGCAGCGCCGCCGCCTTCGTCGACGCCGAGGCCCGCCTTTTCCTGGCGGAGAAGCACCTCGCTCCCGGTGACCGCGTTCTCGCCGGGCTGTCCGTCGCCTTCGACGCCTCCTGCGAGGAGATGTGGCTCGCCTGGCGGCACGGCGCCTGCCTGGTCCCCGCGCCCCGCTCCCTCGTACGCACCGGCCTCGACCTCGGCCCCTGGCTGGTCGAGCAGCGCATCACCGTCGTGTCGACGGTCCCCACCCTCGCCGCGCTGTGGCCGGCCGAGGCACTCGACGACGTACGGCTGCTGATCTTCGGGGGCGAGGCGTGCCCGCCCGAGCTGGCCGAACGGATGGCCGTCACAGGGCGTGAGGTCTGGAACACGTACGGTCCGACCGAGGCCACCGTCGTTGCCTGCGGCGCGCTCCTGACCGGCGAAGATCCGGTACGGATCGGGCTGCCGCTCGACGGCTGGGAGCTCGCCGTCGTGGACGCCAAGGGCGACCTCGTGACCATGGGCGAGACCGGGGAGCTCGTCATCGGCGGCGTCGGCCTCGCCCGGTACCTGGACGCGGAGAAGGACGCCGAGAAGTACGCACCGCTGCCCGCCCTCGGCTGGGACCGCGCCTACCGCAGCGGCGACCTGGTGAAGGCGGAGGCGGACGGCCTGCTCTTCGTCGGCCGCGCGGACGAGCAGATCAAGCTCGGCGGCCGCCGCATAGAACTCGGCGAGATCGACGCGGCGCTGCAGGCACTGCCGGGCGTGGCGGGAGCCGCGGCCGCGGTTCGTACCACCGCGGGCGGACATCAGCTGCTGGTCGGCTACGTCGTCGAGAGCGACCCCGCCGGAAGCGACAGCGCCGGAAGGGACAGCGCCGAGAGCGACCTCGCCGGAGAGGACGGTGTTGGACGCAAAGGTGCCAGAAGCGAAGGTGTTGCGAGCGAAGGCATCACGGGTGACGGCGTCGGGACTGACGGTGCCGCGAGCTACGGCTTCGACCGGGCCGACAGCGTGAAACGGCTGCGCAAGGAGCTGCCCGCAGCTCTCGTGCCGCTGCTCGCCGTCGTCGACACCCTCCCCACCCGTACCTCCGGCAAGGTGGACAGGGCCGCGCTGCCCTGGCCCCTGCCGAACGCGGACACACCAGCTGAGGACACCGAACTCACCGACACCGAAGCGTGGCTGGCCGAGCAGTGGGCCGACCTCCTCGGCACCCCGGTCACCGGCCCCGACGCGGACTTCTTCGTGAGCGGCGGCGGCAGCCTGGCCGCCGCTCAGCTCGTGTCACGCATCCGGGAGCGGTACGCGGCCGGGTCGGTCGGCGACATCTACCAGAACCCGACGCTCGGCGCGCTCGCCCGCACGCTGGAGGCGTCCTGGGCCGGCGGACCCGAAGCCGGGGAGGTGCGGCCGGTGCCGCGCCGTACCGGATTCGCGCAGACGCTGCTCATGCTCCCGCTGCTCGGCGTCGCCGGGCTGCGCTGGGGCGTGGTGGCGGCCGCGATCAGCAATCTCCTGGGGAACGTGCTCGGCCTGGCGTGGGCGCCCACCGTGTCGTGGTGGTGGGTGGCCCTCGGCTGGCTGCTCTTCGCCGGCCCGCCCGGACGGATCGTGATCGCGGCGGGCGGTGCGCGGCTGCTGTTGCGCGGCCTGCGCCCCGGTACGTATCCGCGCGGCGGCGGCGTCCATCTGCGGCTGTGGACGGCCGAACGCCTCGCCGAACTCAGCGGCGCCACCAGCCTCGCCGGTGTCTGGCTCACGTACTACGCACGGGCGCTCGGCGTCCGTATCGGCGACGACGTCGATCTGCACGCGCTGCCGCCGGTGACCGGGATGCTGCGCCTGGGCAAGGGCTGCGCCGTCGAGCCCGAGGTGGATCTGTCCGGACACTGGCTCGACGGCGACCGGCTGCACATCGGCACCGTACGGATCGGCGCGGGAGCCACCGTCGGCGCGCGCAGCACGCTCTTCCCGGGCGCCCGTATCGGCAAGCGCGCCGAGATCGCGCCCGGCTCCGGTGTGACCGCGACGGTCCCGGCCGGCGAGCGCTGGGCGGGCGTGCCCGCCTCCCGCAAGGGGAAGGCCAACCGCCATCTTCCCGACGGCCGCCCGCCGCGCAGACGCCGTTGGACCACGGTCTACTCGCTCACATCGCTGGCGCTCGGGCTGCTGCCCGCGCTCGCCGCGCTGCCGGGCCTGCTGGTGATCGGCCTGTTCATTCGCGGCCGCGAAGGCATCGGCGAAGTGCTGACGGCCGCCCTGACCGCGGTGGCGCCGGCGACGGTCGTCGTCGTCGTCACGTACGCATTGATCATCCTGGTCGGCGTACGGCTGCTGAGCATCGGCCTGCGGGAGGGCTACCACCCCGTTCACGGCCGGGTCGCCTGGCAGGCGTGGGCGACCGAGCGGCTGATGGACATGGCGCGGGTGCACCTCTTCCCGCTGTACGCGAGCCTGTTCACGCCCGTGTGGCTGCGTGCCCTGGGCATGAAGGTGGGCCGCCGGGTCGAGGTTTCGACGGTGCTGGCGCTGCCGGCGATGACGACGGTCGGCGACGGGGCTTTCCTCGCCGACGACACGATGGTCGCCTCGTACGAACTCGGCGGTGGCTGGCTGCGGATCGCCGAGGCACGGATCGGCAAGCAGGCCTTCCTGGGCAACTCCGGGATGACGGCCGCGGGCCGTTCCGTACCCAAACGCGGCCTGGTAGGCGTACTGTCCGCCACCCCGAAGCGGGCGAAGGCGGGCAGCTCCTGGCTCGGGATGCCCCCGATGAAGCTGCCCCGGGCGGCCGAAGAAGGCGACCAGAGCCGTACCTTCGACCCGCCGAAGCGGCTGATGTGGGCACGCGCGGCCGTCGAGCTGTGCCGGATCGTGCCGGTCATGTGCGGCGCGGCACTCGCCGTACTGGCCCTCGCGGCCTTCGAGCTGCTGGCCGCCCGCATCGGCGTCGGCCTCGCGGTACTGTGCGGCGGCGGGTTGCTGCTCGCCGCGGGATTGATGGCCTGCCTCGTCGCGACAGCGGCGAAGTGGCTGCTGGTCGGCCGCTTCCGGGCCGTTGAGTACCCGCTGTGGTCGTCCTCCGTGTGGCGCAATGAGCTCGCGGACACGTTCGTCGAGGTGCTCGCCGTGCCGTGGCTGGTCGGCGCCATCAGCGGGACCCCGCTGATGAACCTGTGGCTGCGCGGGCTCGGCGCCCGCGTCGGCCGCGGGGCGTGGTGCGAGACGTACTGGCTGCCGGAGGCCGACCTCGTGACGGTCGGCGGCGGGGCGAGCGTCAATCGGGGGTGTGTTCTTCAGACGCACCTCTTCCATGACCGGATCATGCGTATGGACAATGTCGTCCTCGAAGCGGGCGCGACGCTCGGCCCGCACGGCATCGCGCTGCCCGGCGCGGTCATCGGTGAGCGGGCGACGGTCGGTCCCGCGTCGCTGGTGATGCGAGGGGAGAGTGTGCCTGCGGGGACCCGCTGGCTGGGGAACCCGATCGCGGCCTGGCGATGCGAGGAGCGGGGTACGGACCCGGGCAGCGCCGAGCACGGCGTGACGCCGCAGGATGAGCGCGGCACGGAAACCGCACGATGAGAAAGATATAGAGGGCGCACAACGGTGACGGATTCGTACCTGCCGCAGCACGGTGACAACGGCTATCGGACGACGGAGTACGACCTGGAGCTGGACTACCGTCCCTACGCCGGCCGGCTCTCCGGCAAGGCCAGGATCAGCGCCGTCGCCGAACGCGAGCTGGCCGAGGTCGCCCTGGACCTCGGCCCGTTCCGTATCAACCGTGTGCTCGTGGACGGCGCCCGCCCGGCCCGGTACACCCACCGCGCCGACAAGCTGCGGGTACGGCCCGCCAAGCCGTTGCGCGCCGGGGCCGCCTTCACCGTCGAGGTGCGTTACGCCGGCGTCCCACGGCCCGTGCGCACCCGCGACTGGGGCGATCTCGGCTGGGAACAGCTGGAGGAGGGCGCGCTGGTGGCCTCCCAGCCGAGTGGCGCCCGCTCCTGGTTCCCCTGCAACGACCGCCCCAGCGACAAGGCCGCCTACCGGATCGCGGTGACCGCCCCGTCCCCGTACACCGTGGTCGCCAACGGCACGCTCACCTCTCGTACGATCAGCGCCTCCACCACCACTTGGGTGTACGAGCAGCCGTCACCCATGGCCAGCTATCTCGCGACCGTCCAGATCGGCCCGTACGAGCTCGTCGAGGTGCAGCACCCCGGGCAGGTGCCGCAGCCGGCCGCCGTGCCCCGGCGGCTGCTCGGCCGCTTCGAGCACGACTTCGCCCGGCAGCCGCAGATGATGACCGCCTTCACGGACCTCTTCGGCCCCTACCCCTTCGACGACTACGCGGTCGTGGTGGTGGACGAGGAACTGGACGTGCCTGTCGAGGCGCAGGGCCTTTCGATCTTCGGGGCCAATCATGTGGACGGGCGGCGGGGCAGCGAACGCCTGGTCGCGCACGAGCTGGCCCACCAGTGGTTCGGCAACAGCCTGACGGTCGCCGACTGGCGGCACATCTGGCTCAACGAGGGCTTCGCGAAGTACGCAGAGTGGCTCTGGTCCGAGGTGTCCGGCGGCCCATCGGCGGCCGCGCTGGCTGCCAAGTCCCGGGCCAAACTGGCCCTGCTGCGCCAGGACATCCGGATCGGCGACCCGGGCCTGCGGCGGCTGTTCGACGACCGGCTCTACGAGCGGGGCGGGCTGACGCTGCACGCGCTGCGTACGGTGATCGGGCACGCGGCGTTCGTGAAACTGCTGCGGGAGTGGACCGCGAGTCACCGGCACGGGGTGGTGAAGACGGAGGAGTTCATCGCGCTCGCGCAGCGGCACTCCACGCATCCGCTCGACGGGCTGTTCACGATGTGGCTGTACGACGGGAAGCTGCCGGCGCTGCCGCAACCGCGCCACTGACGTCGGGGGCGGACGCTGCCCCCGGTGGCGCGGGCGCGGGTGTGAGGTGCTGCCCTCAGCCGTATCCCCGGGCCGCATCGCCAGGGGGCCTGTCAGTCTGCGGGCCGGCCCGAGCACCAGTCCCGTACGGCGGCGTCGACGTCGAAGGGCTGGAGCCTCAGCGAGGGACCCGGCGGAGGGCGGCGGATGGCCGCGGCGATCTTCTCGTTGACCTCCACCAGGATCCGCCGCACCTCGGCCGCGGACGGCGCCCGCCGGGCAGCTTCCAGGGCGTCCTCGGCCTCCTTGCGGAGGGCAAGGGTGGGCGGCAGGTAGGAGAGGTGCTCGCGGTGCATCTTCTCCTTGACCCACCAGAGGTCGTCGTATGTGCGCTCAAGATCGGGCAGCGGTTTCCCGAACCCCGGCAGGTCCTTGAAGTCCCCGCGCTCCGACGCCTCGCGGATCTGCTTGTCGACCCACGACTCGAAGCTGACGCCGGGCGGCTTGCGTTCGGTCACGACTCGTCCTCCGGCTCGTACCGCGGCTTACGCACCTTTGGCGCCAATGGTCCCCCGCGGCAGTGTCCGGGCGCCAGCCCCCAGCCCCCGTCGCCCGCCCGCCGAACCGGTTGCCGAGTCGAGCCCGCGGCGAGCGACAGGCGGAAATCGGTAAGGCAGCACGGAGCGAGACGGAGAGGCACAGGGGCAGAAGGGCACGTAGCCAGGGGAGCCGGAAAGGCGGAAAGCCAGGGGCCAGAAAGGCAGGAGCCCCGATCCATATAGAACGGGGCTCCTTGGTACTGCTAAGTCGTGCGCGATCGCCGACCCGTGGCTGACTAGGCCGGGGTGACGTTCTCCGCCTGCGGGCCCTTCGGGCCCTGAGTGACGTCGAAGTTCACGACCTGGTTCTCCTCGAGAGAGCGGAAACCAGACGCATTGATCGCGGAGTAGTGGACGAAGACATCCGGGCCGCCGCCGTCCTGGGCGATGAAGCCGAAGCCCTTTTCAGCGTTGAACCACTTGACGGTTCCGGTAGCCATAAGCCCTCCTTGGGCCAAAGGGTTGCCCTGCTCCAGAACCTGCAAGAAGTCTGAAAACTACAAAAGCCTGCGGGTTACATGCTCCGCAGGCTCTGTACTGCAAGGGAAACCAAACTGCAACTTGCGTTGAGCCTAGCACGCAGCGTGTGCGCAGCGGTAGAGGGAAAGATCACGTCACCCGGACGTTTGACGGGGCCTTGATCTGCTGACGATTGGCCTGCGAATCGTGGACGAATCGCAGCTCGGGACGGGCGCGGGTATGGGCGCGTCCAGGCCCCGGCGCCCCCGGCAATGCACCACAGGTCTAGCCTCGCGATGTGGACAGTCTTGGAGAAAGCACAGCAACCGACTACCGTCGCAGCCGGCCTCGCGTCGGCCACATCCAGTTCCTGAACTGTCTCCCCCTGTACTGGGGGCTGGCGCGCACCGGAACTCTCCTCGATCTCGAGCTGACGAAGGACACCCCGGAGAAGCTCAGCGAGCAGCTGGTGCGCGGCGCCCTCGATATCGCGCCGATCACTCTCGTCGAATTCCTGCGCAATGCCGATCAACTCGTCGCCTTCCCCGACCTCGCGGTCGGCTGCGACGGTCCGGTCATGTCCTGCGTGATCGTGTCCCAGGTGCCGCTGGAGCGCCTCGACGGGGCGCGGGTGGCGCTCGGCTCCACGTCGCGTACGTCGGTACGGCTGGCCCAGTTGCTGCTGGCCGAGCAGTACAAGGTGACGCCCGACTACTACAGGTGCCCGCCCGACCTCGGCCTGATGATGCAGGAGGCGGACGCGGCCGTGCTGATCGGCGACGCCGCGCTGCGGGCCTCGCTGCACGACGCCCCGAAGCTCGGCCTTCAGGTCCACGATCTGGGGCTGATGTGGAAGGAGTGGACCGGGCTGCCGTTCGTCTTCGCCGTATGGGCGGCGCGCAAGGACTATCTGGCGCGCGAGCCCGTCGTCGTACAGAAGGTGCACGAGGCGTTCCTGGCGTCGAGGGACGTCTCCCTGGAGGAGGTCGCCAAGGTTGCCGAGCAGGCAGCGCGCTGGGAGACCTTCGACGCGGAGCTCCTGGAGCGCTACTTCAGGACACTGGACTTCCGTTTCGGGGCCGAGCAGCTCGCGGGCGTACGGGAATTCGCGCGCCGGACCGGTCCGACAACCGGGTTCCCGGCCGATGTGACGGTGGAGCTGCTCGGCGGGCAGCGATCCTGACGAGGCAGCGTCAGGGCGTGGGGATGGGAGCCTGCATGTGCTCGCTGATCCACTGGATGGTTCCGTCCTCCATGCCCTTCACATAGGTCTTCGCGTTGTGCCCGCCGTCATGGATGACCTGGAGCCGGGTCTTGACCGGGCCCTTGCCATAGTTACGGATGAAGTTCTTGAGACCCTTCATCCCGGACTCCTTGCTGCCGATCTGGAAGGCCAGATAGACGTCGTTGTCCTTGGTGTCGGGCTTGGCGGACAGGGCTTTGGCAAGCTTCTGCGGGTTGTTGGCCTGCCGCTCTGCCTCGTGGCCCGACCAGAGCGGTGAGTCCGGCACGGTGTCCGGGCCCGAGGCGATCACGGCCTTGAACTTGTCCGGGTGCCGCAGCACGGACTTCAGACCGACAAAGGCACCGGAGGAGGAGCCCATGAAGGCCCAGCCGTCGCGGGACTTGAACGTACGGAAGTTGGCCTTCACGAAGTCGGGGACGTCCTCGGTCATCCAGGTGCCCATCTTCGGCCGGCCCGGTATGTCGCTGCCGTCGTAGTAGTACTCGGCGTCCGGGTTCAGCACCGGCATGACCACGATGAACGGCAGGCTCTTGCCCTCCTGCGACCACTTGCTGATGCTGCTCTGCAGCTTGAGGTCGGTGCCCATCCAGTAGTTCTTGGGATAGCCGTTGCCGCCGGGGAGGGCGATCAGGACGGGGAAACCGCTGTTCGCGTACTGGGGATCGAAGTACTGCTTCGGGGCCCACACCCACACCTTGCCCCGGAAGCCGGACTTCTTTCCGTCCAGCGTGGTGACGCCGATCCTGGTGTCGTCGCCGAGGGTGTTCTGGGTGGTGAACGCGGCCTTCGGACCGGTCGGCATCAGCGTCTTCGCCGCGGCTTCCGCAGCAGCCTTGTCGGCCGCTCCGCCGCCCGAGCCGCCGCCCGGCCGCTGGGCGGCGGGGGCCTTCGCGGTGGGCCCGTCGAACGAGACCGGATCGCCCTCGTCCGAGCATCCGGCGGTGAGCGCGACAGAGCCGAGGGCGACGGCGGCCACGAGGGCCTTGGGCAGGCGTTGCATGGGGGGACTCCGAGGGTTGTGGCCCAGGTGCCGCTGCGCGGACGCGTCGGCAACGGGCGGTGCCGCGCGGGTGTTTGCGGCACAGACGGTTTTCGGACAAGCCATGTGATTTACGACCGGAGAGATGACGGAGGGCCCCGTTCGGTTCGCTCCGGGGCGGCGGGAATCCTCGTGATGCCGGACACGCCGGGCCCTAGGCTGAAGCGCAGCAGGTGCGACGCGACGCGAGGCGACGCAGGGCAACAGGCAATCGGGGGAGTGCAGATGCAGCCGCTGGATCCGGGCGAGCCGCAGAGCATCGGGGCGTACCGGCTGCTCGGCAGGCTGGGGGCGGGCGGCATGGGCCGCGTATATCTCGGGCGCAGCGCCGGCGGCCGTACGGTCGCGGTGAAGGTGGTCCATCCGCACTTCGCGTTGGACGAGGAGTTCCGGGCGCGGTTCCGGCGTGAGGTGGAGGCGGCGCGGCGGGTCGGCGGGCAGTGGACGGCACCGGTGCTGGACGCCGACCCGGAGGCGCCGGTGCCCTGGGTGGCGACCGGGTACGTGGCCGGTCCTGCCCTGTCCCAGGCGGTGGCCGACCACGGCCCGCTGCCCATCCGTTCGGTACGGGTGCTGGGCGTCGGCCTCGCGGAGGCGCTGGCGGCCGTGCACGGTCTCGAGCTGGTGCACCGGGATGTGAAGCCGTCCAATGTGCTGCTGACCCTGGACGGGCCGCGGCTGATCGACTTCGGGATCGCCCGGGCCACCGACGGCACCGCCTCCCTCACCTCCACCGGGGTATCGGTCGGCTCGCCCGGCTACATGTCGCCGGAGCAGATCCTCGGCAAGGCCGTCACGGGCGCGGCCGATGTCTTCTCGCTGGGCGCGGTGCTGGTGTACGCGGCGCTGGGCGCGGCGCCCTTCCCGGGCGACTCCTCGGCGGCGCTGCTCTACAAGGTGGTGCACGAGGAGCCCGAACTGGGCTCCCTGGAGGGCGACTTGCGCGAGCTGGTCGCGGACTGCCTCGCCAAGGACCCGGCCGCGCGGCCCACGCCCGCCGACATCGCGAACAGGCTGGCCCCTTGTGGGGCGGCCGCGCTGGTCGGGGCGGGATGGCTGCCGGGCGCGCTGGTCGAGCAGGTCAGCCGGGCGGCGGTCAGCCTGCTGGACCTGGAGCCGTCGCGGGCCGACCCGGCGGCGTCGGGGCCGGTGGCGTTCAGCAGCCCGGCGATTGGGACGTTCGGACCGCCGGTCGAGCCGCCGCACGACGCGTCGCCGCCGGACGGGTCGCCGCGTACGCAGGGGAGCACCCCTGAGAGCCCGCCGCCGGGGCGCGGCCGCCGGAAGGTGAGCTGCACGGTGACGCTGACGGTCGCCGCGGCGCTGGCGGCGGTCACGGTGGGCGGCGGATTCCTGCTCGACCTGTGGCCGGGCACCGGCGACAACAAGACCAACGACTCGGCGGCAAGCCGCCCCCCGGTGTCGGACGGCACCCCTTCGTCGCAGCCGGGCGCGAAGGTGAACCAGGTACCGAAGGCCTTCATCGGCACCTGGAAGGGGCAGATCACCCAGGACAACGGCCTCGCGGGCGGCCAGTTCACCGCGGTTATCAGCAAGGGGAAGAAGGGCGAGGACGTGGTCCGCACGTCCACCGTCCTCGGCCCGTTCCAGTGCCACGGCGTGGGCAAGCTGGTCTCCGGTACCAAGGCGCGACTGCGCATCGAGGAGCGTACGGACAAACACCGCCCCTCAACGGCGGAGCTGTGCACGAGCGGCACGGCCTCCGTGACGTACACACTCACCGCGGACGGCACACTGCGCTTCCAGTCACAGGAGGAGGCAGCGGGCAATCCGCACGCGACACTGCGGAAGTCCGGCTGAGGTACTCACAGGGGGGTCGTGACGGAGAAGTGCTCGCCGTCTCCGAGGTGGATGAGCCCCTTGCCCGGGGTGACCGGTCCGCCGACCATGCTCCGTGTCGTACGGATGCCTATCAGCTCGCCGCTGCTCGAGTCCTGCGCGGAGAGGAGAATCCCTCGCCGCGCCTTTTTCGCGTCGACCTGCCAGCCGCTGAAGCCGCTGCAGACGTCCTCTTCGTCACCCGCGATGACGAGGGCGACACCCCGTTCGGCACCTCGCTGAATGATCCGCTTGAACACCGGCTCGGCGTCGCAGTCCTCCAGTAGTTCGCCGTCGTCGACCAGCACGACGATCGGCGCCTCGGGAGTCGCCGAGTCGATGGCCTCCTCGAGGTCGTCGCCCTCGATGTCGTCCTCGGTGAAGAGTCGCAACACGCCTTCGTGCTCGCCGAGTTCACGCATCGGCGACGGGCGAGGCGCCGCGATGACCAGCCGTACGCCCTGGGTGAGGTACGAGCGGGCCAGATTCATCAGCACCGTGCTCCGACCGGACTTGGACGGTCCCGCGATGACGAAGGCCGGGACGCCCTGGGCGAGGTCGGGTCCGAATCCGTTCAGGTTGTCGCCGCCGATGCCCACCAGACCCCACAGGGGGGACCGGGACTTCTCGGGGTCGCGCATTTCCCAGGCGTCCGCGAAGGAGATACGACTCGGTAGTACGTCGACGCGGAACGGCCGCCGGGCGCGCGGCACCGCCATATCGCGTGCCGTCGCCGTCTCACCGATGGCGGCCAGTGCGGCGGCCTGCCCCTGGCCTGTGGAGTCCTCGGAGAGCAGCGCGAACTGGGTCTCCGTGGCGGACTCGTTCTTGTAGGCACGACCGGGCGGAATCTCTTCCGGCACCTTCCGTGCGTTGATGCCGAGCATCGTGAAGTCCGAACGGTCCGCGAGCCGCAGGCCGTACTTGTCCTCGGTCAGCGAGGCGATGCGGCCGACGAGGAGCTGGCGGTCACCGGTGATCACCATGTGTACGCCGAGGCTGGCGCCCTCCCTCATGATGACGGTCAACTCGTCCGTCAGCTCACCGTGGTTGACCTCTCCCAGCGTGGGCAGCCAACCCTCCCACCGGTCGAGGAACACCACGATGTGCGCCAGCCGCTCGTCCTGCGGAACGGCCGCACGCTGCTCGCCGATGTCGGCGAAGCCCTTCTCGGCGAGGAGTTCCTGGCGGCGGGTGAGTTCACCCTTCAGGCGGTTGATGAGGCGGACGGCCCGTTCGGTCTGAGCACGGCCGACGACTGCACCGCAGTGTGGCAGCCGGGTCAGTGCGTTGAGGGCGCCGTTGCCGCAGTCGATTCCGTACAGGTGGACATCGGCGACCGAGTGCGTACGGGCGAGTGAACCTGCGATGGTGCGCAGTACCTGGGAGCGGCCGCTGCGCGGTGCGCCGCCGATCAGGAGGTGACCGAAGGTCGCGAAGTCCACGGCGACCGGGCGGCGCGCCTGGTCGGAGGGCAGGTCGGCGACACCGTACGGAGCAGGGGCCAAAGCGCCCGCACCGTGTGCCTCCGGAATGTCGTCGAGCAGCAGGGTCTCGGAGAGGGCAGGCAGCCACGGGCTGTGCTGGGCCGGGATGCCGAGTCGCGCATTCGCTTCCCGTACCGCATCGACCAGGACCTTGAGGTCGGTGATCTCCTCGTCCTCGCGGGTCTTGGATGCCGGCTTCTTGAGCGCAGCGCGCCCGAGGTCCTTCCAGTCGAGCAGGCCTGCCCACGGGGCGCTGGTCTGCGGGTCGGCCGCGCCCGGCCGTCGACCACCGACGCGCCCGGACTGGAAGGGGACGAGTGAGGCGGCGCCAAGTCGTACGTACGCACGGCCCGGCGTGCTCTTGGAGATGTTCCCGGCCTCCGGCGAGTCGATCACGTCGCTCGACTCACTGCCGTCGGTGACTCGCAGAGCGATACGGAGGTTGGTGTTGGCGCGGATCTCCGGGGAGACCACACCGCTGGGCCGCTGGGTGGCGAGCATCAGGTGAATGCCGAGCGACCGGCCTCGTTGGGCGATGTTCACCAGGCCGGCGACGAAGTCGGGGAGGTCGCGGACCATCGACGCGAACTCGTCGATGACGATGAGAAGGCGCGGAACGGGAGCATGCGAGGGATCGCGGCGCACCAGGTCCTGGTAGTCCTCGATGTCCTTGGCGTCGGCGGCTGCCAGGATGTGCTCGCGTCGCTTGAGTTCCGCGCCCAGGGATTCGAGGGCCCGCTCGACCAGATGTGCGTCGAGGTCGGTGACCATACCGACCGTGTGCGGCAGCTTCACACAGTCCTTGAATGCCGAGCCGCCCTTGTAGTCGATGAGGACGAAGGTCATGGCTTCGGGAGTGTTGGCCACCGCGAGGGAGGCGACGATGGTCTGCAAAAGCTCCGACTTGCCGGAGCCGGTGGTACCGGCGATCAGACCGTGCGGGCCGTCCCGTCGGATGTCGATGCCGAAAGGCCCGTCGTACGACTCGCCGACGACAGCCATTGTCGACTGTCCGCCGGTTCGCCAGCGCGCCGCAACGGCTTCGCCGGTAGGCGGCTCCAGTTGGAGAACATCCAGCAGGCGGCTGGAGCCTGGCAGCGCCGAGTCCTCGGCTTCACCGCTGATGTCGCGGAGGGGCGACAGCGAGCGGGCAAGGCGGGTGCACCAGGCGGGGGAGACGAAGTCGGGGCGTACGGAGCTCACGCGCGCGGTGCCGGTCTGCTCGACGCGCAGCCGCAGGGTGGGGGCGCTGTGCGAGTGCGTGCCCCGACTCTCCGTCCCGGCGGTGTGCCAGGCCTGGAAGGACGGGAATCCGCCCGCTGCGGGCAGCGCTTCGCGGGACACGGAGGGGCCTTCCACGGCGTGCCCACCGGGCTGAGGCTCAGCGACCACCACGGCTTGGCACTCTCCGGGGAGGAAGCGTTCCTCGCCGTCGAGGCACAGCGCGTACATCGCCACGGCCGGACCTTCGCGGAGCAGCCGCACTGCGCCGGGCATGGAGCGCAGTCGTCGCGACCCGTCCCACACGACGACGATGTCCGGGTCGGAGAAGGACGCCCCCTTGTTCCCGTTCTGCTTGGCCGCCTTCTGCCGGGCATCAAGAAGTTGGGTCAATTCACCGATGCGGGCTCCAACGGTCTCGGCGTCCGTGCCGATCAGCACGTTGGTGTCATGGGCGCCGGACGGACGCGCATGCGGCAGCCAGCGGACCCAGTCCCAACTCTCTTGCGCGGTGCCCTCGGTGAGTACGTAGAACTGGACATCAACCGGGCTGTGCAGAGCCGCGGTCTGGGACACCGCCCACCGTCCGAGAGCTCGTGCCGAGTCCCCGGGGCCGGCCAGGCCGATCACACCGAGCGTCATCAGCGGCAGTGCGACGGGTGCGTCCTCGATTTCCCAGGTGACCTGTCGACGGTGGTCGTCCTGCTCGGGATCGTCGAGCACGACCTCGGAGGGCAGGCGCCCTGTCCCCACACGCAGCAGCAGATGGTCATGGTCCGTGCGGCGGCGCTCCCACAGCCGTGTGCGGGGGCCGGTGCTCAGCGAAAGCGCAGCGGCAGGATCGGGGATCGAGCGCCGTCGGTCGAGCCGCTCGGTCACCAGCGCTTCCTGAGCGTCTTTCTCGATACGGGCCTTGGTCTCCTTGTACTCCTTGACCTGCTTCGCATGGGACTTGCGCCCATGCTTCTTGTCCATGAAGTAGTTGGCGAACAGCATGACCGGGCTCATCACGGCCATGATCATGTAGTACCAGCGCCCGAAGATCATCACCATGACTACGGCTGTGACCAGCGGGAATATGGCCATCAGCCAAGGAAGAGGGCGGGCTTCGCTCTCCTTGGGCGGTGTGGGCAGCCGGAAGGAGGTCTGCCGGTCCGGCGGACGCAACCGTGGCGGCCGGTTGTAGTCGAGCCCGGCGCCGTCTTCCGACCACTTGAGCGCGGCGTCCGGGGGTGAGTACCGGGCGATTTCGAGAAGGGTGTTGCCGACGGCCAACTGTCCACCCAGCGGCCACTCGTCCCCTTCGAGTGCCTCACCGTCAAGCGTGACGTCCTTCTTGTCGACCTTGTCGCCATGTGTAGCGACTTGGCACCTGCCATCGGTTGCAATCGACAATGTGACAGCGCGCTGAGAGAGCTCGGGGTCATCGATCCGGATGTACGCGGCGGCGCCGCTACCGATGTCATAGCGCCCTACCTGGAGCCGGTGTACGGCGCCGGCTGCAGGGCCGCTGACAACACGCAGTTCAACCAGGCCGGCCGGCTCCCCAGGAAGGCACCCCGCTGGGTCGTGGAGACTCACCACCGCGCCTTCGCGCAGGGGTGATGAGGTGATCGTCGCGGCAGGATCGACGGCGTATCCATCCACGTACACAAGAGGTGAGCCGTCGCCCGCCCCTCGCTGGCCGCTCAAGGCGATGATCTGAGCGCCGCCGCTGTGGGTCACATGGCGCGCCAACTCGCGCGAAATGTCTGCCACTGGGGACTCGGGATCAACATCGAGCACAACGTCGGCGCCGGCACCCCCCAGTGGGTCGACAACGGTCAGAGTAAGCCGCATGCTCGTCCTCCCCGTGGACCTGAGGCCGTTTCCGGAAGGCAGGCCACAGTGACAGCGACGATAGTCGCTGACCCCTTTCCAGTGGCAACTGGCTGTGCATCAGCTCACGGGCGAGGCTGCCCCAGCAGGGGTGTGCTCCCAGGAGCCCCACCCGTAAGCTCGTTGCCCAAGTGGACGATCACATCGTCCGCGTAACGGGAGCCACGGGGGTTGGCCCTGCGGCGAGTTGGAAAGCGAGTGAGCCTCATGGGCACCAAAGATGCGGATATCACTTACGACGAGATGCGCAAGGCGGCGAGCACGGTGAACACCGCCAAGATCAAGCTCGATGAGAAGCTGGACGGTCTCGAGAAGTACATCGAAGGCCTGGTCAAGGACGGCTACACGACCCGGAAGGGCTCGCAGGCTTTTGAGGACTCCTTCAAGGAGTTCACGAAGGGCGCGAAGGACACCATCGAGGGCCTCACTGGCATGTCCCAGTTCCTGACGAATGCGGCGAAGGCGTACGAGGACATCGACGAGGACCTGGCCAAGGCCGCGAAGAAGTAGACCCAACTGCTTCACTGGCGTACTCGCGCCGGCGTGGTGGCCGCGGAAAATCGCACCACCACGTCGGCCCGAGGCGCCTGCCTGGAAGGCTGGCTCAACTATGACCGTTTCCCCTCATGCCAAGACGGGCGTTGCTGGCTATGCCCTCGTCCTGCCGCCCGGCTGGGCGCGGATCCCTCTGAGGCAGGGGACCGAAGACGCCGTGCGCGAAGTTGCCAGGCGGACAATCATCAACGCGCCTGATGACGTTCCACGTGACGAGGTTGCGAAGTTCCAAGTCCAACTCGAGGGCCGGCTTCAGGGCTTGGCCCGCCAGGCCGCAGACAACGCCGGAATCGATCTCTATCTGCCCACGGCCCCTCGTGGGGGTGTCGCCACTCCGTGTTCCATAGTCGTCTCGGAACTCCAGCTCCGCGTCGGGGACGGACTGGACCCGCTGGATGTGGCTAGGCAGTTGGCCGCTGGCGAGGATACTCAAGAGGTCACCGTTGACGGGTGCGTCGGCGCTCGGAGTGAGCAGGTGCGAGCCGCGAATCCCGAGCGTGGCGTCGTCGAAGCCGCGCGCAGTGTCGACTATGCCTTGCCCGTCCCCGGAGACCTCGCTCGGTGGATCACGGTCTCTTTCTCCACGCCGGGAGACGGGGACGCGGAGGGCGAGTTCGCCGTTCTGCTCGTTGAACTCTTCGACGCGATCATGACGACCTTTACATGGCAGCGACCGACACGAGCGAGCCAATGACCAGTTTGCGGATTCAAAGGTTGGAGGACTCATGGGTGACAAGCCCGACCTGAAGGTGGATTACGACCTGCTGATTGAATCCGAGACATCGCTGACGAATATCCAGCGAGAATTCAAGAAGTGTGGAAGTCGGCAGGGCGAACTGGCCGAAGACGTCGGTGCCAGGACGATGGAAAACGCCATGCATGAGTTTGCCGAAAACTGGAAGGACAACCGCAAACAGATGCTTCAGAATCTGGAAGATGTTCTGAAGTTGGTCACCACTGCGAGGGAGAGTTTCGAGAAGATCGACAACGAGCAGGAAAAGCAGGCCAAGGGCAAGGATAAGAAGTAGTTCACGGGGGTTAGGGATGGCGATAAACAGTCGCCCGAAGGATTGGCAACCGTTGGGGGACGCGGATCCCACGCCGGGAGATCCGGAGGGGGTGCGGGCGGGGCAGTCTGCGATGGCTTCCACAGGCGCTGAGATTAGAAGGCAGATCCAACGGCTCAAGGCTATCGGTGACACCGAGGAACTCAAAGGGAAGTATGTTGAGGAGCTAAAGGAAGGCGCAGACAAGCTCAGGGGCAAGTTGGAAAAGACTGCCGGACGGTATGAGCGAGTTTCGACGAAACTGGCTGACTGGGCAAATAAACTTGAGGATGCGCAGGAAGAGACTGCGAAAGCCCTGACCTCGGCGAAGGAAGCCGAGGGAGCGATCAAGAGCCTTGTCGGTGGGGCTGCCCCTGGAACGGAAGCCGCAAAGGAAGCAGAGAAAGAGCTCAACCCGTCCAAGAAAGAAGAGCTTGAGCAGGCCCGGATCAAGCTCGATAACTCCGGAAAACGTTACAACGAGGCAGTTGAAAACTACGGCAAGGATGCGAAGAAGATAGCGGACAAGATCCGCGACATCATCGATGATGCCGTAGAGGACGGTCTCTGGAGTTGGGCCTCCAATCTGATCGAGCGGAATCTTGATTCGATTAAGGTAGTTCTGGAGGTTGCCGGTTGGATCGCGACCGCCCTAGCTCTGGTGGCACTCGTCATCATGGTGGTCGCGCTGTTCATGGTGCCGGGCGCGGGCTGGCTCGCAGCAATGGCGATCATGATGAAGATCGGTACGGCCATCGCCATCGGTACCACCGCCGCGCATGTAGCTATGGCGGCGACCGGGAACGGCGGGTGGGGCGATGTCGCCTTCGACGTCGTGGGGCTGCTCACGATGCGGATGGGTACCTTGGCGGGTAGGGGCGTAAAGAAGGGTGCGGATTCGGCAAGGCAAGCGTCTGTCAAGGCGGGGCGCCAAGAGGCCAAGGACATCAAGACCAGCCCGGACTACAAGGCAAAGATGGCTGACTTTGAGCGTCAGAAAGCAGCTGCGCCATCGAAGCGCGTGCGAGACGCCATCCAAAAACGACAAGACGCCTATAGAGGCTCGCAGAAGCCCAAGGGTGTGGCTCAGGAACTTCCTACGCCTACGCCGAAAGAGGTACTGCGGGCGGGCGGCGACCGAGAAGCGGCTGCAAACCTTAAGTTTGCGCAGAATGAAGCAGCGAAGCGTGCTGGAGATCCTGACACCGTGGCGGCGGCGCAGAAGGCGTCAAGAGGCGGAGCGGTCGCCTTCACTGCCTTCGCGGGTGGGACTGTTGTGGACTGGGTCGACAAGGCAATCGCACCCAGTGACATCTTCAAGGACAAGCCCAGTGTGGAGCCGTACGGCGACTTCAAGGACTACGCTCCCGATTGGGCCAACGGTCATTATGATAATGCGCAGTAAGAGAGAGGGGCGGTAGCCTTGAGTTGGGTTCATGTCGATTATGAGAACCGGAACTGGGTCGCGTTGCCTACGGATGAACAATGGGATGACACACCCTGGGACGACGAGAAGGACTGGAGTGTCAGTGAGGCGGTCGTTCTACTCGCGTACAACGATCTCCCTGACAAGCGCAGAGATGTCAAGCGTTTGGCGAAGTTGTTGATCAGTCACCGTCAGGTATTCGCAGAATCTAGGCTGGCCAGAGAAAACTACCTCTACTTCTCGGATCCCAGCGAGCCACCGCTGTCCATTCATCTTTGGTACGGCCCGGCCGAAGGGGAACGGGAGGTAGCACTGCGCAAGCATGCCCGCGTCGAAAGCCCCGACGCGATGCTTCCTTCTCAGGTTGAGGAATTCACTACGAAATCACTCGGTACGGGATTGCATTCCCGTACCCATGTGCTCCTCGATGATCAGACCGTGGCGATGAACCTGTGGTACGCCTTCCGTAGCGAGGAGCATGGTGTCGACCTGATTGCCTTCTCTTCGTCGGGTGATCTGGGACGGCTCTCTGCTGCAGAACCTCACTTCAATGAGTTCGTGCAGGGAATCGCGCTGCTCGGCGACGACGTGGATCTTGCGGCGGAGTGAAACCGCTCTGGGGTGAGGTCAGCCTCGACGCTGGGCCCGCGTCGTCCTGCGCGTGACGCGCTGGTGCCGAGTGCTGACGACGGGACGGGCGGCCTCGCGAGCTGAGGCGCGGGCTGCCAGGCGTTCCCGCCGGACTTGCTTCATCTTGGGCAGACGGAAGGCCAGGAGGGCCACGGGCGGGATGGTCAGGATAAGGAGCGAGCCCCAGACGGGGACGCCCGTCGCGATGCTTGCGAGAACGAGGCCGGCCACTGAGCCGTACGCGCCGATTGCAGTGAGTACGTAGCCCCCGGTCACCTTGGCGTCCTCCGGCCGTCTGGTGGCGTGCAGGGCCAGGGCGTCCCGGCCGAGCCGGTAGGAGAGGTCGAGGGCCATGCCGGCAATGAAGAGCATCGTCATGGCGCCGACGACGTGCTCTCTCGTGGCGCCCGCATCGCCGAATGACCCCCTCCCGGTCGCGATGGAACCCACTCCGACGATGAAGGCGCCCACACCGGCGACTCCCGAAGTGGCGGCGAATGCCCAATGGGTGAAGATGCGCCACCGCCGGGGTCCTTGAACGAACGGATTCATGCTCATCGGTTGATGGCCTGGCCTTCCTTGTGTGTCACTTCTCCTCGACACCGAAGTTGTAGTCGTCGTCGGCACGCAGACTGATGGAGGGTGCGAGTTCATCGATGTCCTGCACAGCCGAGACCACCCTGCCCAGTGCCGGTGAGGCGGTCACTATTACCACGTCAAACCCGAATTCAGCGTTGCGCCAGGCGTATCGGAGGCCGACGAGGAGTTCACTCCCTGTAGCGAACTCCTCGACGATGCGGCTCCACGGCCTCCTTAGCGGTTAATGGCTTGGATTTCTTGGACGGTGATGTCCTGGGTAGAGCCGAAGGTGCCGTCGGGGAGGGGTTGTTGACCAGCGATGCCGGTGCCGGTCCAGTGGATCTTCCAGGTGATGGTGGCCTGGAGTTTGTAGGGGGCGTCGGCGGAGGCGCGGAGGTAGGTGAGGCCGCAGGGCGGGGTTTTGTTGCCGGAGCCTTTGGTGTAGGGGGTGCCGATGCTGCCGTCGGCGTTGATGGGGCATTCGCCGGAGGCGGGGTGGAGTTGGGCGTCGGTGGTGCCGGGCTCGATCTTGAGGGAGACCGGGGTGGCCGTGGTGGTGGCCTGGATGTTGAGGACGGGCACTGACGCGGTGACGGAGACCGGTTTGAACTCTGCCTGGTCCAACCAGGCCCATGTGGGGAGGTTGACCTTGGTGACTGCCTGAGGGGCGAGTTCGACCTTGGTTCCAGGTACGCGGATCTCAGCGTAGGCGAGTTGGGCGAGGATCTCGGGCGTGACAGCTTGTGGCGCATCTGCAGGTGGCGGCTCGCCGGTGCCGACCCAGAATGTCTCCTTGTCGCAGGCGTCCCAGCCGGGCGGGTAGGACTCGTTGGGATACGAGGTCCACCAGTAGCCCTTCCCCGCCTTGTCGAGGTTGAAGTTCTTGTACGGCTCACCTTCGACGTAGCGTTTGCGCTGCTCGGTATCCCATTGCGAACCCGTGGAGTCGACAACCCAGGCGGCCTCGCGCTCCTTCTTGAACTGGGCCGGTGTGTACGTTGGCGCGTACCAGCATGCGGGCGGTGTCCAGTTGGCTGCTGGCGCCACGGGGCCGACCGAGGCGCCGGTGCCGTTCTGCGAACGGTCAATGACAACTCCGCCTGCCGAGGCGGAGATGTCGCCTTTGGGATCCGATTTTCCTTCTACCTGGGATTCAGACTTGCCGCCGCCAGGAGTGAACCCAGCCCATGCCGGTGTAGTGCCCATGAATATCATCGAGCATCCCACTATGACGGTTGCCCGAACGGCTCTGCCGGTCACGGCATGCATTGCGTCGCCCCCCTTTTGGAAACGATTTGCGTGGTCTGCCATACGCCGTTAGAGTTCTTCCGAAGCTGTGTGGCGTAGAAGACGTAGTCCTGCCTTGGGTCGCTACTCTTCTTCACTTTCCCCGTCTTGATGTCTTTGGTGCGCCCTTTGGTCTCATCCGCGCAGAACGTCAGTGAGGCGGAAGTGTCTTTGTTCAAGGTGACCTTGCGATCGAAATAGTGTGCGCTGCCAGAGATGGTGAGCTTGCTCTTTCTGAACTCTTCAACCCAACTCGACGCGGCCTCAAGGGCTTTGCTTGTGTTGTAGAAGTTCAGCGCAGTGAACTTCGGGTCCGTTCCTGCGATGGCAGCGTTCACTGCGCGCATGCGTTCCGCGCCGTCCGCCAAAACGGCATTCTTGGTTACGTCTCCGGTCTCTTCGGGCTCGAACGTAAGCTTAAGGTCGTCAGGCAGTTCGATCTTCGGGCGTCCCGCGGCACTCGACGGGCTGGCGCTTGAGCGTGAAGTTGTCTCGCTCTGGTCGGCTCCGGCGATCTTGTCGTTGGCCTTGGGCTTCTCGTCGCTGCCGCCGCTGCAGGCGGTCAGGAGCAGGGCTGCGATCGCTGTGAGCGCGGCAGCAATGGGCAAAGAACGGCGGTTCACTGGCGACTCCCCGTGGGACAACTGTGGTCTCAAACGATCCGACGCTATCTGGGTGACAGCTGGTTTCGCCACAGCGAACC
>NZ_JAGGOI010000037.1 GCF_018614585.1 Streptomyces sp. ISL-1
GCACCGCGACCCCGGCCCCGTCCGGCACCACAACCGCCGCGCCTCCGGCCGGCACGCCCCCGGTCACCACGCCCCAGGCCACCCCGCCCCCTGTCGCGCCGCAGTCACAGCAGTCCGTGCCCGCGCCCGGCAGCAAGCCCGCGCCCCCCGCGCCCCCCGCGCCCACCGGGGGGCCGTCGAGCCCGCCCGCGAATCCGACCCCTACGACCCCCGGCAGGTGACGCAGTGCCCCACAAGGAACCTCCACGCCGCCGGGTGCCAGGACCTGCCCGACGGCCGGCCGCGCGCCCCGCGCCCCGCCGCCCGCGCCCCGGCGCGCGCACCATCAGGCTCGGCAGCCCCCGCCCCCGGCTGCGCCTGGTCAGCCTCGGACTGACCCTGGTGATGCTGGCGTTCGTCGTACGCCTCCTCCAGGTGCAGGCCTTCGACGCGAGCGCGTACGCCGCCAAGGCGGAGAAGAATCGCTACCTCAGCCACAAGCTCACCGCGGAGCGGGGCGAGATCACCGACCGGGCCGGCATCGCCCTGGCGACCAGCGTCGACGCCTATGACATCACCGCCGACCCCGAGCTCTTCACGCCGAAGGAGAGCAAGGCTCCCGACGCGCCGGAACAAGCGGCCGCGCTGCTCGCCCCGATCCTCGGCAAGGACGCCGCCGAACTCGCCAAGAAGCTCAATACCCCGGGGTCCCGCTACACCGTGCTGGCCCGCCGCCAGACCCCGCAGGTCTGGAACCAGATCAAGGACCTGAAGGGCGTCTTCGCCGAGAAGGCCTTGGCCGACCAGCGCAAGGGGGGCCCCGGCGCCAATGTGCTGCTCGGCGTCTTCCAGGAGCCCAGCAGCAAACGCGTCTACCCCAACGGCGATCTCGCCGCCGGGATACTGGGCTTCGTCAACGCCGACGGCCGCGGAGGCGGCGGCGTGGAGTCCATGCTCGACAAGTCCCTCGCCGGCCAGGACGGGCAGCTCACCTACGCCCAGGCCGGCGGCCGCCGGGTGCCCACCGCGGGCTCCCGTGAGGTCCCCGCCGTCCCCGGTTCCGACATCGAGCTGACCATCGACCGGGACATCCAGTGGGCGGCCCAGGAGGCCATCACCGATCAGGTGAGGAAGTCCAAGGCCGACCGCGGCTACGTGATAGTGCAGAACACCCAGACCGGCGAGGTTCTCGCCATGGCCAACGCGCCGGGCTTCGACCCCAACGACCTCACCCAGGCCAACTCGGCCGCCATGGGCAACGCCGCACTCCAGGACGCGTACGAACCGGGCTCCACCGCGAAGGTCATGTCGATGGCCGCCGTGCTGGAGGAGAAGGCCGCCACGCCCAGCACGCACGTCGTCGTCCCCAACCGGCTGCACCGCGGCGACCGGCTCTTCAAGGACGACATCAACCACCCGACCTGGTACCTCACGCTCAACGGCGTACTGGCCAAGTCCAGCAACATCGGCACCATCCTGGCCACCGGCCAGCTCGGCAGGACGCAGGCCGCGGCCAACGCGGTGCTCCACTCGTATCTGCGCAAGTTCGGCATCGGCAGCCCGACCGGTATCGGTTATCCGGGCGAGACGCCCGGCATCCTCGCCAATCCGCGGGACTGGTCCACCTCGCAGCAGTACACGATCCCCTTCGGCCAGGGACTCTCCCTCAACGCCATGCAGGCGGCCTCGGTCTACTCGACGATCGCCAACGACGGCGTACGCATCGAGCCCACGCTGATCCGCGGCACCAAGGGTCCCGACGGCCGCTTCACCCCCGCGCCCGCCCCCGAGAAGACGCGCGTCGTCAGCAAGCGGACCGCCAGGACGCTCGCCACCATGCTGGAGTCGGTCGTCGACGACCGGGAGGGCACCGGCACCAAGGCCCGTATCCCCGGCTACCGCGTCGCGGGCAAGACCGGCACGGCCAACCGCGTCGACCCGAAAACGGGCCGCTACAGGGGCTACACCGCCTCCTTCGCCGGCTTCGCGCCGGCCGACAAGCCACAGATCACCGTCTACTGCGCCATCCAGAACCCGACCAAGGGCAGCTACTTCGGCGGCCAGATCTGCGGCCCGATCTACCAGAAGGTCATGCAATTCGCACTCAAGACCCTCAAGGCCGCCCCGACCGGCGCCGACCCCGCCAGGCTGCCTGTCAGCTTCAAACCCGGCCAGTGACCCGGAGGAACCACCAGTGACAACGATCACCTCCGATTCCGGGAACCAGCCGGTTCACCGCACCGGACAGGGCCCCTCACTTCGCCCCGGGCCGGGTGCGCCCGGTACGCTCACCGCCGTGTCACATGCTGATCAGTACCGAACCGCCCAGCAGGACGCCCCCGCGAAACAGTCGGGAGCGCCCCGTCCGGACCGGCCCCGCCCGACATCGCTCGGGGAGCTGGCCGCCCGGCTGGGTGCGAAGGCTCCCAGTCCCGACGAGGTCACTGGTGAGGTCACCGGCATCACCCACGACTCGCGGGCGGTACGCCCCGGTGACGTGTACGCCGCCCTGCCCGGCGCCCGCCTCCACGGCGCCGACTTCGTCGCGCAGGCCGCGGACCTCGGGGCGGCCGCGATCCTCACCGACCCGACGGGCGCCGAGCGCGCCGCGGCGACCGGCCTGCCGGTTCTGGTCACCGAGAACCCGCGCGGCCGCATGGGCGAGCTGGCAGCCGAGATCTACGGACAGCCCGGCGATGCCCTGCTCCAGATCGGCATCACCGGCACCTCCGGCAAGACCACGTCGGCGTATCTCGTCGAAGGCGGGCTGAAAGCGGCGGGCCGCAGCACCGGCCTGATCGGCACGGTCGAGATGCGGATCGGCGACGAGCGCATCAAGTCCGAGCGCACCACTCCCGAAGCCACCGACCTCCAGGCTCTGTTCGCGGTCATGCGCGAGCGCGGCGTCGAGGCGGTCGCCATGGAGGTCTCCAGCCACGCCCTTGTGCTGGGCCGGGTCGACGGCTGCGTCTTCGATGTCGCCGTCTTCAACAACCTCAGCCCCGAGCACATGGAATTCCACTCCGGCATGGAGGACTACTTCCAGGCGAAGGCGCAGCTGTTCACGCCGAAGCGGAGCAAGCTCGGCGTCGTCAACTTCGACGACGAGTACGGCCGCAGACTGGTCAAGGAGGCGTCCGTCCCGGTCACCACCTTCTCCGCGGAGGGCCACCCGGACGCCGACTGGCGGGCCGAGAACGTTGAGATCAGCGTGGTTGGCTCCACGTTCACCGCGGTCGGCCCGGACGGCGAGCGGATCCGCGCCGCGGCCCCGCTGCCCGGCCCGTTCAACGTCGCCAACACCCTGGCCGCCGTCGTCACCCTCGCCGTCGCCGGGATCGACCCGCAGACCGCCGCCGACGGCATTGCCGCCGTCCCCGGCGTACCGGGCCGCCTGGAGCGCGTCGACGTGGGCCAGCCGTATCTCGCCGTCGTCGACTATGCCCACAAGACGGACGCCGTCGAGTCGGTCCTGCGCTCCCTGCGCAAGGTCACCGAGGGCAAGGTGCACATCGTCCTCGGCTGCGGCGGCGACCGGGATGTCACCAAGCGCGGCCCGATGGGCGCCGCCGCCGCACGTCTCGCCGACACCGCCGTACTGACCTCCGACAACCCCCGTGGCGAGGATCCTCTCGCGATCCTCGCCGCGATGCTCGCCGGCGCCGCCGAGGTGCCGATCCACGAGCGCGGCGACGTCCTGGTCGAGGCGGACCGGGCCGCGGCCATCGCGGCGGCCGTCGCCCGCGCGCAGCCCGGCGACACGGTGCTGATCGCCGGCAAGGGCCATGAGCAGGGCCAGGACATCGCCGGCGTGGTCCGCGCCTTCGACGACCGCCAGGTCCTCCGCGCCGCCATCGAGAACGCTGAAATCCATAAAGACAGTGGGATGAAGTAGTGATCGCCCTCTCCCTCGCCGAGATCGCCGCAATCGTCGGCGGGCAGCCGTGCGACATACCGGATCCGGCCGCGCGCGTCACCGGCCCCGTCGTCATCGACTCCCGCGCGGTGCGGCCCGGCAGCCTCTTCGCAGCCTTCGCCGGCGAGCGCGTCGACGGACACGACTACGCCGAGCGCGCTGTCGCGGCGGGTGCGGCAGCAGTGCTGGCCACCCGCCCCGTCGGCGTACCCGCGATCGTCGTCCCCGACGTCACCGCCGCCCTCGGCGCCCTCGCGCGCTTTGTCGTCGAGCGCCTCGGCACCACCGCGATCGCGCTCACCGGCTCGTCCGGGAAGACCAGCACCAAGGACCTCCTCGCCCAGGTCCTCCAACGCAAGGGCCCCACGGTCTACCCGGCTGGCAACCTGAACAACGAGATCGGTCTGCCGCTGACCGCGCTGCGGGCCGCCGAGGACACCGAGCATCTCGTCCTCGAAATGGGCGCCCGTTACATCGGCGACATCCGCTACCTCACCGGCCTCGTCCCGCCGAAGGTCGGCCTCGTACTGAACGTCGGCACCGCCCACATCGGCGAGTTCGGCGGCCGCGAGCAGATCGCCGAGGCCAAGGGCGAGATCGTGGAGTGTCTGCCGAAGGACGGCGTGGCCGTCCTCAACGCCGACGACCCTCTCGTACGCGCCATGGCGTCCCGCACCAAGGCCCGGGTCGTCCTCTTCGGAGAGGCCGCGGACGCCGACGTACGCGCCGAGAATGTCCGGCTCACCCAACTAGGACAGCCTGCCTTCACGCTCCAAACCCCCACCGGGTGCAGTGACGTGACCATGCGGCTGTACGGTGAGCACCACGTGTCGAACGCGCTCGCCGCGGCCGCCGTCGCCCATGAGCTGGGCATGTCCGTCGACGAGATCGCCCTCGCGCTCTCCGAGGCGGACACCCTCTCCCGCTGGCGCATGGAGGTCACCGAGCGTCCGGACGGCGTGACGATCGTCAACGACGCCTACAACGCGAACCCCGAGTCCATGCGAGCCGCTCTTCGCGCGCTCGCGGCCATGGGCAAAGGGCGCCGTACGTGGGCGGTGCTCGGCCAGATGGCCGAACTCGGCGACGAAGCGCTCGCCGAGCACGACGCGGTCGGACGGCTCGCCGTCCGACTCAACGTCAGCAAGCTCGTAGCAGTCGGGGGCAGGGAAGCGTCCTGGTTGCAACTGGGCGCTTATAACGAGGGTTCGTGGGGTGAGGAGTCGGTGCACGTGTCCGACGCGCAGGCGGCGGTCGACCTGTTGCGCAGTGAACTGCGTCCGGGAGACGTCGTGCTGGTGAAGGCTTCCAGATCAGTCGGTCTGGAGAGGGTCGCACAGGCGCTTCTCGAGGGTGAGGGTGCCGTCCGATGAGGCAGATCCTCTTCGCGGGAGCCATCGGGCTCTTCCTGACCCTGGTCGGTACCCCGCTGCTGATCAAACTCCTGGCCCGCAAGGGATACGGGCAGTTCATCCGGGACGACGGCCCGCGCAGCCACGGCAGCAAGAAGGGCACGCCCACCATGGGCGGCATCTCCTTCATCCTGGCCACGCTGATCGCGTACGCCCTGTCCAAGGTGATCACCGGCGAGGACCCGACGTTCTCGGGTGTGCTGGTGCTCTTCCTGATGACGGGCATGGGCCTGGTCGGCTTCCTGGACGACTACATCAAGATCGTCAAGCAGCGCTCGCTCGGGCTGCGGGCCAAGGCGAAGATGACCGGACAGCTGATCGTCGGCATCGCCTTCGCCGTGCTCGCGCTGCAGTTCGCCGACAGCCGCGACCAGACACCCGCCTCCACCAAGCTGTCGTTCATCACGGACTTCGGCTGGTCGATCGGACCGGTGCTGTTCGTCGTCTGGGCGCTGTTCATGATTCTCGCGATGTCGAACGGCGTGAACCTGACTGACGGTCTGGACGGCCTTGCCACCGGCGCTTCGGTGATGGTCTTCGGCGCGTACACCTTCATCGGGCTCTGGCAGTTCCAGGAGTCCTGCGCCAACGCGGTGACGCTGACCAACCCCAATGCCTGCTTCGAGGTACGCGATCCCCTCGACCTCGCGGTCGTCGCCTCCGCCCTGATGGGCTCCTGCTTCGGCTTCCTGTGGTGGAACACCTCTCCCGCCAAGATCTTCATGGGGGACACCGGGTCGCTCGCACTCGGCGGAGCACTCGCGGGTCTGGCGATCTGCTCCCGTACGGAGCTCCTGCTGGCCCTCCTCGGCGGACTGTTCGTCCTGATCACCATGTCCGTGGTCATCCAGGTCGGCTCCTTCAAGATGACCGGTAAGCGGGTCTTCAGGATGGCGCCGCTCCAGCACCACTTCGAACTCAAGGGGTGGTCGGAAGTCCTTGTGGTGGTCCGGTTCTGGATCATCCAGGGCATGTGCGTGATCGTGGGTCTGGGCCTCTTCTACGCGGGATGGGCAGCCGACAAGTGAGCACCTGGCAGGGCAAGAAGGTCACCGTCGCGGGGCTGGGCGTGAGCGGCATCCCCGCCGCCCGGGTGCTGCACGGCCTCGGCGCCGTCGTCACGGTCGTCAACGACGGGGACGACGAGCGCTCCCGTGCGCAGGCGGCCGAACTGGAGGCGGAGGGCATCACCGTCCGCCTCGGCGACGGTGCGACCCTGCCCGCCGGGACCGAACTCATCGTCACCACGCCCGGCTGGAAGCCGGACAAGCCGCTCTTCGCGGCCGCCGCCGAGGCGGGCGTCCCGGTATGGGGCGACGTCGAACTGGCCTGGCGGCTGCGGGGGCGGGACGGCAGAAAAGCGGCGCCCTGGCTCGCGGTGACCGGCACCAACGGCAAGACCACGACCGTACGGATGCTCGCCTCGATCCTCGAGGCCGCGGGCCTGCGCACAGCGGCCGTCGGCAACATCGGCGTCTCGCTGCTCGACGCGGTCCTCGGCGACGAGACGTACGACGTACTCGCCGTCGAGCTCTCCAGTTACCAGCTGCACTGGGCGCCTTCGCTGCGCGCCCACTCCGCCGCCGTGCTCAACATCGCGCCGGACCACCTCGACTGGCACGGCTCCATGGAGGCGTACGCCGCCGACAAGGGCCGGATCTACGAGGGCAACACCGTCGCCTGCGTCTACAACGCCGCCGACAAGGCGACGGAGGACCTGGTGCGCGAGGCGGACGTCGAGGAGGGCTGCCGGGCGATCGGCTTCACCCTCGCCGCGCCGGGGCCCTCGCAGCTCGGAGTCGTCGACGGAATCCTGGTCGACCGCGCCTTTGTCGAGAACCGGCAGCAGCAGGCCCAGGAGCTCGCCGAGGTCGCGGACGTCAATCCGCCGGCTCCGCACAACATCGCCAACGCGCTGGCGGCCGCGGCGCTGGCCCGTGCGTACGGCGTCGCGCCCGCCGCCGTACGAGACGGACTGCGCGCCTTCCGCCCCGACCCGCACCGCATCGAGAAGGTCGCCGACGTCGCCGGTGTCGCGTACATCGACGACTCCAAGGCCACCAACACCCATGCCGCCCAGGCGTCCCTGGCGGCCTACGACCCGATCGTGTGGATCGCCGGCGGCCTGGCCAAGGGCGCGGCCTTCGACGAACTCGTCGAGCGGTCGGCCAAGCGCCTTCGCGGCGCCGTACTGATCGGCGCGGATCGCGCGCTGATCCGCGAAGCCCTGGCGCGACACGCCCCGGAGGTCCCGGTCGTCGAGCTCGACCGGACAGACACTGGGGCGATGTCGGCGGCGGTCCTGGAAGCAGCGCGGCTCGCCCGGCCGGGGGACACGGTTCTGCTGGCCCCGGCCTGCGCCTCGATGGACATGTTCACCAACTACAACAAGCGAGGCGAGGCGTTCGCGGACGCCGTCCGCGCACTCGCCGCCGAGCCCGCCTGACCGGCGCCGCCCGGCCCCCGCGCCCTGCCGAGCATCCCGGGGCCGCCCGGGAATCCGGCGGCCGCGCCAGGCACGACTGGAGGGGACAGCGACCATGCCGGCCGACGACACCGCCCCCGTGGCCGGGGGCTTCGCATGGGGGTCCCCCCATGCCCCTTGGGGCGTAGGGGAAGGAGCCAAGGTCGGCCCGGCCCCCGTCATCGCCGGGCTCGCGCTGCGCAGCCGGGCCGGGGGAGCCGTGCGACGGGCGTCCGCAGCCGGTGGAGCGGCCCGAGGGCCCAGCGATCCGCGTACGCCCCGGAGCAGCGGCGTACGACGGCTGTACGAGCAGGCACGCCGTACCTGGGACCGCCCGCTGACCGGCTACTACCTGATCCTCGGCAGCAGCCTGCTGATCACCGCGCTCGGTCTGGTGATGGTCTACTCCGCGTCGATGATCAAGGCGCTCGAGCTCTCGCTCCCGGCCTCGTACTTCTTCCGCAAGCAGTTCGTCGCCGCCGTCCTCGGCACCGGACTGCTGCTGCTCGCGTCCCGGATGCCGGTCAAGCTCCACCGGGCGCTGGCCTACCCGCTCCTGATGGGCACCGTCTTTCTGATGGTGCTGGTCCAGATCCCCGGGATAGGGCATGCGGTCAACGGCAACCAGAACTGGATCTACCTCGGCGGGCCGTTCCAGCTCCAGCCCAGTGAGTTCGGCAAGCTGGCGCTGATCCTGTGGGGCGCCGACCTGCTCGCCCGTAAACAGGACAGGCGGCTGCTGACCCAGTGGAAGCACATGCTCGTGCCGCTGGTCCCGGTCGCCTTTCTGCTGCTCGGCCTGATCATGCTCGGCGGCGACATGGGTACGGCGATCATCCTCACCGCGATCCTCTTCGGACTGTTGTGGCTGGCCGGAGCGCCCACCCGGCTCTTCGCGGGGGTGCTGGCCATCGCCTCTCTCGTGGGTGTCATGCTCATCAAGACCAACGAGAACCGGATGTCCCGGCTCTTTTGCGTCGGCGCGATCGACCTCGGCCCTCAGGGCGAGTGCTGGCAGGCCGTCCACGGCATCTATGCTCTTGCCTCCGGCGGATGGTTCGGTTCAGGCCTCGGTGCAAGTGTGGAAAAATGGGGTCAACTCCCCGAACCCCACACCGATTTCATCTTCGCCATCGCGGGGGAGGAACTGGGTCTGGCGGGGACGCTGTCGGTGCTCGCCCTCTTCGCGGCTCTAGGCTATGCGGGTATCCGCGTGGCCGGACGCACGGAGGACCCCTTCGTGAGGTATGCCGCGGGAGGCGTGACCACCTGGATCACGGCGCAGGCCGTGGTCAATATTGGTGCGGTGCTCGGCCTGCTGCCGATCGCCGGTGTCCCGCTCCCGCTGTTCTCCTACGGAGGATCGGCCCTGCTGCCGACCATGTTCGCGGTCGGGCTGTTGATCGCCTTCGCGCGGGAGGAACCCGCCGCGAAGGCGGCCCTGGCCATGCGGAGGCCCGGGGTGAGATGGAAGACGATGAGGCGGCGCGTCAAGAAGCGTCCGTCCGGAGAGCGGTGAATTTCGGTGCATGTCGTACTCGCCGGTGGGGGGACCGCCGGCCACATCGAGCCCGCGCTCGCCCTCGCGGACGCCCTGCGCAGGCGGGACCCGGCCGTAGGAATCACGGCGCTGGGCACGGAGAAGGGACTCGAGACCAGGCTCGTGCCCGAGCGCGGCTACGAGCTGGCGCTCATTCCCGCCGTTCCGCTGCCACGCAGGCCCACCCCTGAGCTGATCACCGTCCCAGGACGGCTGCGCGGCACCATCAAGGCCGCCGAGCAGATCCTGGAGCGTACGAAGGCGGACTGCGTGGTCGGCTTCGGCGGCTATGTCGCGCTGCCCGGCTATCTGGCCGCCAAGCGGCTCGGTGTGCCGATCGTGGTCCACGAGGCCAACGCGCGCCCCGGCCTGGCCAACAAGATCGGCTCGCGGTACGCCGCGGGTGTGGCCGTCGCGACGCCGGACAGCAAGCTGCGTAACTCCCGTTACATCGGCATCCCGCTGCGTCACACCATCGCCACCCTCGACCGCGCCCGTATGCGCCCCGAGGCCCGTGCCGCCTTCGGCCTGGACCCCAACCTGCCCACGCTGCTGGTCTCCGGCGGCTCGCAGGGCGCCCGCCGCCTCAACGAGGTGATCCAGCAGATCGCGCCGGTGCTTCAGCGCTCCGGCATCCAGATCCTGCACGCGGTCGGCCCGAAGAACGAACTGCCGCGCGTGGACAACATGCCGGGGATGCCGCCCTACGTCCCGGTACCGTACGTGGACCGGATGGACCTCGCGTACGCCGCGGCCGACATGATGCTCTGCCGCGCGGGTGCGATGACCGTCGCCGAACTCTCGGCCGTCGGGCTCCCCGCCGCGTACGTACCGCTGCCGATCGGCAACGGCGAACAGCGGCTGAACGCCCAGCCGGTGGTGAAGGCCGGCGGGGGACTGCTGGTCGACGACGCCGAACTGACCCCCGCGTGGGTCCAGGGCAACGTCCTTCCGGTGCTCGCCGATCCGCACCGGCTGTACGAGATGTCCCGTGCCGCCGCCGAGTTCGGCCGCAGGGACGCCGACGACCTGCTCGTCGGCATGGTGTACGAGGCGATCGCTGCACGCCGCCAGGCGTAAGAAGGGCAGGGGAGCGTGGCCGGACCGACCACCGCCGAACGCGGGGCGAGCAAGTCCCCTGGCGGGGGCGCGGGGTCGGCCCGCCCGCCCCGCCAGGGCGCCCCGACCCGTCGGCTGCGCCTGCCCGGTCGCCGCGCGCTGCTGATCTCCGCCGCCGCGATTTTGCTCATTGCGGGCGGAATCTGGGTGCTTTACGGCTCCCAGTGGCTGCGTCTGGAGCGCGTCACGACCTCTGGCACCGAGGTTCTGACACCTGAAGAGGTGAGGGCCGCGGCCGCTGTCCCGATCGGTTCGCCGCTGATTTCCGTCGATACGGACGCCATTGAGGCCCGACTCAGGCATAAGCTGCGCCGTATCGACTCGGTGGATGTCGTTCGGTCATGGCCGGACGGGATCGGTCTGAAAGTGACCGAGCGAAAGCCCGTGTTGCTTATCGAAAAGGGCGCAAAGTTCATCGAAGTGGACGCGAAGGGCGTCCGGTTCGCCACGGTGGACAAGGCCCCCAAGGCTGTTCCACTGCTCGAATTGACGGTGGAGCAGTCCCCGAGTCTGCGTCGTTTCGGCGCGGACCGACTGCTTGCCGAGGCGGTACGCGTCCGGGGTGAACTCCCCGGTGAAGTCGTCGCGGAGACGAGAGCCGTCACAGTCCGCTCGTATGACTACATCACCGTGGAGTTGAGCCGGGACCGTACGGTTGTCTGGGGCAGCGCGGAGGACGGCGACGCGAAGGCGCGCGCGCTCACCGCACTGATGAAAGCCGCGCCAAAAGCCCGGCACTTCGACGTCAGCGCGCCCACCGCCCCTGCCGCATCAAGGAGTTGACGACCAAATTTGCTGGCCAGCACCCTGGTTGGTCAGCGCAACGGCTGATCACATAGGGTGAAAAGAAAAACGGGAGGTTCGGCGTGTTCGTTGAACGGGCGCCACTTGTCGACTTAGTGTCCTGTTCGGAAGAGTCCAGCGAACACACACACTGGTAACCCTAAACTTCAACGTTAGGGTTTGGGTCGGCGTTTCGGACCGTCCCATCGGCATCCGTCGTCGCGGCGCGGCAACCAACGCGAAGCGACGACACGTAACTCGAGGCGAGAGGCCTTCGACGTGGCAGCACCGCAGAACTACCTCGCAGTCATCAAGGTCATCGGTGTCGGCGGCGGTGGTGTCAATGCCATCAACCGAATGATCGAGGTCGGTCTCAAGGGCGTCGAGTTCATCGCGATCAACACTGATGCGCAAGCCCTGTTGATGAGCGACGCCGACGTCAAGCTCGACGTCGGTCGTGAACTCACCCGCGGCCTGGGGGCCGGAGCCAACCCCGCAGTCGGTCGCAAGGCGGCAGAGGACCACCGTGAGGAGATCGAGGAGGTCCTCAAGGGGGCCGACATGGTCTTCGTCACCGCCGGCGAAGGCGGCGGCACCGGAACGGGCGGCGCACCCGTCGTCGCCAACATCGCGCGCACACTGGGAGCCCTCACGATCGGCGTGGTCACCCGCCCGTTCACCTTCGAGGGCCGCCGCCGCGCCAACCAGGCGGAGGACGGCATCGCTGAACTCCGTGAAGAGGTCGACACCCTCATCGTGATCCCGAACGACCGCCTGCTGTCCATCTCGGACCGCCAGGTGAGCGTGCTGGACGCCTTCAAGTCCGCGGACCAGGTACTGCTTTCGGGTGTCCAGGGCATCACCGACCTGATCACCACCCCCGGCCTGATCAACCTCGACTTCGCCGACGTCAAGTCCGTGATGTCCGAGGCGGGATCGGCGCTCATGGGCATCGGCTCGGCCCGCGGCGACGACCGCGCGGTGGCCGCAGCCGAGATGGCGATCTCCTCGCCGCTGCTCGAGGCATCCATCGACGGCGCCCGCGGGGTGCTGCTCTCCATCTCCGGCGGCTCGGACCTCGGTCTCTTCGAGATCAACGAGGCGGCCCAGCTGGTGAGCGAGGCCGCCCACCCCGAGGCCAACATCATCTTCGGCGCGGTCATCGACGACGCCCTGGGCGACGAGGTACGGGTCACGGTCATCGCGGCCGGCTTCGACGGCGGACAGCCGCCGACCCGACGGGAGACGGTTCTGGGCTCCAGCGCGGGCAAGCGCGAGGACCCGCCGGCCGCTGGGTCGTCCCGCTCCATGGATACCTCGCGTTCGTCCGGCCTCGGCACCGTGCCGACCCGGGAGGAGACCTCGGCCCCGGCCGAGTCCGCTCCGGTCGCGAACGACCTGAACTCCCCGGCCTCCAGCCACGCTGTCCCGCCGGCCCGTCCGTACCAGGACAGTCAGGCCGAAGAGCTGGATGTCCCGGACTTCTTGAAGTGACAGTGCGGCACGACGCGATACACGAGAACGGCGCGCACTTCGCCTTCACCGACAGGTGGGGCGGGGTGAGCGCCGTTCCGTACGAGGAGCTCAACCTCGGCGGAGCGGTCGGCGACGACCCCGCGGCCGTTATGACCAACCGGGCGATCGCCGCGAAGGAACTGGGGCTCGACCCGGACGAGGTCGTCTGGATGAACCAGGTCCACGGCAAGGACGTGGCCGAGGTTTTCGGGCCGTGGGGCGAAGGCCCGACTCCGCCGGTGGACGGTCTGGTCACCGCTCGGCGCGGGCTCACCCTCGCCGTACTGACCGCGGACTGCACTCCCGTACTGCTGGCCGATCCGGTCGCGGGCGTGGTGGCCGCCGCGCACGCGGGCCGTCCCGGGATGATCGCGGGCATCGTGCCCGCGGCCGTCGAAGCGATGAAGTCGCTGGGCGCGGAGCCGGACCGGATCATCGCCCGCACCGGACCAGCCGTCTGCGGACGCTGCTACGAGGTTCCCGGGCAGATGCGGGCAGAGGTGGCCGCGATCGAACCGGCGGCCTGGTCCGAGACCAGCTGGGGCACCCCGGCCGTCGACGTCACCGCCGCAGTCCACTCCCAGCTCGAAGCGCTCGGGGTACGGGACCGGCAGCGCTCGCCGGTGTGCACACTGGAATCGCGGGACCACTACTCGTACCGCCGCGACCGCACCACGGGGCGGCTCGCCGGATATGTCTGGCTGGAAGGCTCATGAAGGACCGCAGAACCGAACTCGCCGACGGTCTCGTGGCAGTGGAGGAACGTATCGTCTCCGCCTGCGCGGCCGCCGGTCGCAAGCGGGAAGAGGTGACCCTCATCGTGGTCACAAAGACCTATCCGGCGAGTGATGTGCGACTGCTCCATGAACTCGGCGTGCGTCATGTGGCCGAGAACCGTGACCAGGACGCAGCACCGAAGGCCGCGGCCTGCTCGGATCTGGACCTCCACTGGCACTTCGTCGGGCAGTTGCAGACCAATAAGGTCCGTTCCGTGGCGAGTTATGCCGATGTGGTGCAATCTATCGACCGACTCAAACTCGTCACCTCCCTGTCCGCCGCCGCGGTTCGCGCGGAGCGCGAGCTCGGCTGCCTGATCCAGGTGGCGTTGGACGCGGAGTCGGGTGAGCGGGGGGACCGCGGCGGCGTCGCGCCGGACGGCATCGACGAGTTGGCCGCCGCGATCGACGGTGCACCGGGACTGCGGCTGGACGGTCTGATGACTGTCGCGCCGCTGGCCGGGCCGTATGCGGAACAGCAACAGGCGGCGTTCGAGCGGCTGATGGAATTGTCATCCAGCCTGCGCGCCGGGCATCCGGCTGCGAACATGGTGTCAGCAGGGATGAGTGCGGACCTCGAACAAGCAGTGGCGGCCGGAGCGACACATGTACGCGTCGGCACTGCGGTACTCGGAGTCCGACCCCGGCTCGGGTAACGTCGCGAAGAAAGTCGGACCACAGCAGAAAATATGGTCATTCCCGCCCAAAGCGGGCAGGCCGAGTGGATCGCGGGCACTTGGTGACGAATGCCGATCCACCACAGAGCGGAGGACTCAGAGAATGGCCGGCGCGATGCGCAAGATGGCGGTCTACCTCGGCCTCGTGGAGGACGATGGATACGACGGCCGGGGTTTCGATCCCGATGACGATTTCGAACCCGAGCCGGAGCCGGAGCGGGATCACCGACGGCACCAGCCCCCGCACCAGGTGGAGCGGGAGGAGCCGGTGCGGGTGATGCACCCGCCCGCGCAGCGCGAGCCGCTTCCGCTTCCCGCTGAAAGTGGACGTCCGGCGCGAATCGCCCCCGTGGCATCCATCACACCTGAACGTCCGAACCTGGAGAAGAACGCACCGGTGATCATGCCCAAAGTTGTCTCCGAGCGGGAGCCTTACCGCATCACCACGCTGCACCCGCGGACCTACAACGAGGCCCGTACCATCGGGGAACACTTCCGCGAGGGCACCCCGGTGATCATGAACCTCACGGAGATGGACGACACCGATGCGAAGCGACTTGTCGACTTTGCCGCGGGACTCGTCTTCGGTTTGCATGGCAGCATTGAGCGGGTGACGCAGAAGGTGTTCCTGTTGTCGCCTGCTAACGTCGATGTCACGGCGGAGGACAAGGCCCGCATCGCAGAGGGCGGGTTCTTCAACCAGAGCTGAGAGGCACGACACCGGAACGACCCGGCCGCAAGGCCGGACTTACGAGAGCCAGGGGAGAGGGAAGCACGGGATGGGCGTCGCACTACAGGTGGTTTACATCGCGCTGATGTGCTTCCTCATCGTGCTCATTTTCCGGCTGGTCATGGACTACGTCTTCCAGTTCGCCCGCTCATGGCAACCCGGCAAGGCGATGGTGGTCGTTCTGGAGGCCACCTACACTGTCACCGATCCACCGCTCAAGCTTTTGCGGCGGTTCATTCCGCCGCTGCGTCTCGGGGGCGTGGCACTCGACCTGTCCTTCTTCGTTCTGATGATCATCGTCTACATCCTGATCTCCATCGTGAGCAGCTTGGGGAATTGATGTGAACGATACGGTCTTGCCGACTGCCGACGACTACGTAGAGGTGAAGAAGAGATGCCGCTGACTCCCGAGGACGTGCGGAACAAGCAGTTCACGACCGTCCGCCTTCGAGAAGGCTATGACGAGGACGAGGTCGATGCCTTCCTCGACGAGGTCGAGTCCGAGCTGACCCGCCTGCTCCGCGAGAACGAGGACCTGCGCGCCAAGCTGGCGGCGGCGACTCGTGCGGCCGCGCAGAACCAGCAGCAGCAGGGCATGCGCAAGCCGCCGGAGCAGCAGGACGGCCGAGGACCGGGTGCACCGGTGCCCGCCGCCATATCCGGACCGCCGGTCCAGCAGCAGCCCCCGCAGATGGGTCCCCCCCAGCTGCCCGGTGGTGCTCCGCAGCTGCCCGCCGGTCCCAGCCACGGCGGTCCGCAGGGCCAGCACGGCCCCGGCCCGATGCAGGGCGGTCCCATGGGTGGCCCGATGGGCGGCCAAATGGGCGGCCACATGGGCGGTCACGGTCCGCAGATGCCGCAGCAGGGCCCCGGCGGCGACAGTGCCGCTCGGGTGCTCTCGCTGGCGCAGCAGACCGCCGACCAGGCGATCGCGGAGGCCCGTTCCGAGGCCAACAAGATCGTCGGCGAGGCGCGCAGCCGCGCCGAGGGCCTGGAGCGCGACGCCCGCGCCAAGGCGGACGCTCTTGAGCGGGACGCCCAGGAGAAGCACCGCGTCGCGATGGGCTCCCTGGAGTCCGCGCGTGCCACGCTGGAGCGCAAGGTCGAGGACCTGCGAGGCTTCGAGCGCGAGTACCGCACGCGGCTGAAGTCGTACCTGGAGAGCCAGCTGCGTCAGCTGGAGACCCAGGCGGACGACTCGCTGGCTCCGCCGCGCGGTCCGTCCGCTCCGTCGCTGCCGTCGGCCCCGTCGATGGCTCCGGCCGGTGCGGGTGCGATGGGGCACACCATGGGCGGCAACCAGTCGATGGGGCAGCCGATGGGCGGCAACCAGTCCATGGGCGGCGCTCCGTCGTACGGCGGCCAGCAGCAGATGTCCCCGGCGATGACCCAGCCGATGGCACCGGTGCGGCCGCAGGCTCCGCAGCCGATGCAGCAGGCGCCTTCGCCGATGCGCGGGTTCCTGATCGACGAGGACGACAACTGACGGCCGGTCGCGCGTATCGCGCGTAGCCGTCGGCAGGCTGAAGGGCCGGGCCCGGGACATGACGTCCCGGGCCCGGCCCTTTGCCGTGTCCGGGGGCGATGAGGTCCGCGGGGCGCTGCGCGGGACCTTTCCCTGCCCCGCCCGCGGGTCTGGGGGGCAAGCCTCCAGACCCGGTACGGCCTTCGGCCGTGTCCTCAATCGCCGGACGGGCTGCAGAAGCAGCCTCGCCGACGATTGAGGCGTGGGGCCCCCACGCCGCCGGGGCGCAAGGGGAGGCTCTGGGGCGGAGCCCCGGTTCGGGATGGGGGTACGTCCCACGGCCGCCAGGCCGTAGGGGGAGGGCGGGTCGGGGAAAACAAACGGGCCCGGCCACCAGCGTGGCCGGGCCCGTCGTCCGGTGGCTTACGCCTTGCGGAGGCGGAACGCCAGGGCGAGGCCCTCGTCCGTGAACGGGGATCCGTAGGTCTCGTCACCGGCTCCCGTGGCGAAGTCCGTCGCCAGGACCTCGTCCGCGATCAATCCCGCGTGCTCCGTGAGCGCCTCGACAGTGGACGGGTCCGTGGAGGACCAGCTCACCGCGATGCGGTCCGCGACGTCCAGGCCGCTGTTCTTGCGCGCCTCCTGGATCAGGCGGATCGCGTCACGCGCGAGGCCCGCGAGCCGCAGCTCCGAGGTGATCTCCAGGTCGAGCGCGACCGTCGCACCCGAGTCGGAGGCCACCGACCAGCCCTCGCGCGGGGTCTCCGTGATGATGACCTCTTCCGGGGAGAGGGTGACTGTCTCCGCGTCGACCTCGACCGTCGCCGTGCCCTCGCGCAGGGCCAGCGAGAGCGCGGCGGCGTCGGCCTCGGCGACCGCCTTCGCGACCGCCTGGACGCCCTTGCCGAAGCGCTTGCCCAGCGCGCGGAAGTTGGCCTTCGCCGTGGTGTCGACGAGCGAGCCGCCCACCTCGGAGAGCGAGGCGAGGGACGAGACGTTCAGCTCCTCGGTGATCTGCGCGTGCAGCTCGGGGGAGAGGGACTCGAAGCCCGCCGCCGCGACCAGTGCCCGGGACAGCGGCTGGCGCGTCTTGACCCCGGACTCCGCGCGGGTGGCACGGCCCAGCTCCACCAGGCGGCGGACCAGCGCCATCTGGGAGGACAGGGTGGGGTCGATGGCGTCCAGGTCGGCCGCCGGCCAGCTCGACAGGTGGACCGACTCCGGGGCGTCCGGCGTCACCGGCACGACCATGTCCTGCCAGACCCGCTCCGTGATGAACGGCGTGAGCGGGGCCATGAGGCGGGTCACAGTCTCAAGGACGTCGTGCAGCGTACGCAGCGCGGCGGCGTCGCCCTGCCAGAAGCGGCGGCGCGAGCGGCGTACGTACCAGTTGGACAGGTCGTCGACGAAGGCCGACAGGAGCTTTCCGGCCCGCTGGGTGTCGTACGACTCCAGCGCCTGGGTCGTCTGGTCCACGAGCGCGCCCAGCTCGCTCAGCAGCCAGCGGTCCAGGACCGTGCGCTCCGCCGGGGCCGGGTCCGCCGCGGACGGCGCCCAGTTGGACGTGCGGGCGTACAGGGCCTGGAAGGCCACCGTGTTCCAGTACGTCAGGAGGGTCTTGCGCACGACCTCCTGGATCGTGCCGTGGCCCACCCTGCGCGCGGCCCACGGGGAGCCGCCGGCCGCCATGAACCAGCGGACAGCGTCCGCGCCGTGCTGGTCCATCAGCGGGATCGGCTGAAGGATGTTCCCCAGGTGCTTGGACATCTTGCGGCCGTCCTCGGCGAGGATGTGGCCCAGGCACACCACGTTCTCGTACGAGGACTTGTCGAAGACCAGCGTGCCCACGGCCATCAGCGTGTAGAACCAGCCACGCGTCTGGTCGATGGCCTCCGAGATGAACTGCGCCGGGTAGCGCTTCTCGAAGAGCTCCTTGTTCTTGTACGGATAGCCCCACTGCGCGAACGGCATGGAACCCGAGTCGTACCAGGCGTCGATGACCTCGGGGACGCGCGTCGCGGTCTGCCGGCAGGTCGGGCACGGGAACGTGACATCGTCGATGAACGGACGGTGCGGGTCCAGCGCCGACTGGTCCGTGCCGGTCAGCTCGGTCAGCTCGGCGCGCGAGCCGACGCACGTGAGGTGGTTCTCCTCGCAGCGCCAGATCGGCAGCGGCGTACCCCAGTAGCGGTTCCGCGACAGCGCCCAGTCGATGTTGTTGTTCAGCCAGTCGCCGTACCGGCCCTGCTTGACCGAGTCCGGGATCCAGTTGGTGTTCTCGTTCTCCTCGAGCAGCCGGTCCTTGATGGCCGTGGTGCGGATGTACCAGGACGGCTGCGCGTAGTAGAGCAGCGCGGTGTGGCAGCGCCAGCAGTGCGGGTAGCTGTGCTCGTACGGGACGTGCCTGAAGAGGAGCCCGCGGGTCTGCAGGTCGTCCACGAGGGTCTCGTCGGCCTTCTTGAAGAAGACGCCGCCGACCAGCGGGACGTCCTCCTCGAAGGTGCCGTCGGGGCGGACCGGGTTGACCACCGGCAGGCCGTACGCGCGGCAGACCTTGAGGTCGTCCTCACCGAAGGCGGGGGACTGGTGAACCAGACCCGTACCGTCCTCGGTCGTCACGTACTCGGCGTTGACGACGTAATGCGCCGGTGAAGGGAACTCGACCAGGCCGAAGGGACGGTCGTACGTCCAGCGCTCCATCTCGGCGCCCGTGAAGGACTGTCCGGTGGTCACCCATTCCTCGCCCAGCGCCTTCTCGAGCAGCGGCTGCGCGACGACGAGCTTCTCCTCGCCGTCCGTCGCGACGACGTACGTGACCTCGGGGTGCGCGGCGACGGCGGTGTTGGAGACGAGGGTCCAGGGAGTCGTCGTCCACACGAGGAGGGCCGCTTCGCTGGCCAGCGGGCCGGAAGTCAGCGGGAAGCGCACGAAGACGGACGGGTCGACGACCGTCTCGTACCCCTGCGCCAGCTCATGGTCCGAGAGGCCGGTGCCGCAGCGCGGGCACCACGGGGCGACGCGGTGGTCCTGGACCAGCAGGCCCTTGTTGAAGATCTCCTTCAGCGACCACCAGACCGACTCGATGTACGACGGGTCCATGGTGCGGTACGCGTCGTCGAGATCGGTCCAGTAACCCATGCGGGTCGTCAGCTCGGCGAACGCGTCCGTATGCCGGGTCACCGACTCACGGCACCTGGCGTTGAACTCCGCGATGCCGTACGCCTCGATGTCCTTCTTGCCGGAGAAGCCGAGCTCCTTCTCGACGGCGAGCTCGACCGGCAGACCGTGGCAGTCCCAGCCGGCCTTGCGGGCGACGTGATAGCCGCGCATGGTGCGGAAGCGAGGGAAGACGTCCTTGAAGACCCGGGCCTCGATGTGGTGCGCACCGGGCATGCCGTTGGCGGTCGGCGGGCCCTCGTAGAACACCCACTCGGGACGGCCCTCGGACTGCTCGAGGCTCTTGGCGAAGATCTTGCTCTCGCGCCAGAAGTCGAGCACGGCGTGCTCGAGCGCGGGCAGGTCGACCTGGGCGGGCACCTGGTTGTACTGGGGTGGCGTCATCGGCGAGCTCCTCCAACGGACAATGTCTGTTCCGTCGGAGGGACGAGAGCGCGTGCTCCCGCGGTACCACCCTCCTTGGCCCGCCGACCGTGCCGGTGAGCCCCCTCATTGGGGTCGCGATGCCGGGTCTAGTCGCCCACGGTCGTGCTGCGGGCTTTCTTCCGACGGCTCAGGGGTGATGCTTCACCTCGTGCTCGCCCCCGGGCTCTCACCGTCCCCGGGTCGCTCATGGCTGCGTACGAAGCTACTCGTCCCCATCCACGCCTTTCGCATCGCCCAGTGTACGGGCCCGTACGGGAGGCGGCCGACCGGTTTTCACCGGACCGGGCGCGGGCCGGTTCGCGGAGTGGGCGGTTGCCCCGAATGGCCATACGGCCCCGGCCAGGTCCGGCTCCGCCCGAGTGGCGGATTACCGGGCGGGGAGCTGGGCACAACGGATGCAGGTTCGCCTTGTCGCAGGCCGGAGCGGGCCGAAACGGCGGCGTGCCCCGTTTGCCCCGGGGCTGGTGTCGATTTATCGTCCCAGCACCGACTCGCGAGCAAGATCACAATATGTGAAGGGGCCGCGGCCATGGTGGCGAAGAAGACCGCCGAGAAGACGGCGTCCGCAGGATCCACGGCCGTTGACGCCGCGGCGAGGGATGCGAGCGGCAAGAAGGACACCATCGTGAAGAAGGCGGCGGCGAAGAGGGCCGGGAAGAAGTCGTCGGCGGCGACGGCGACGGTGAGGAAGATTTCGGCCGCGCACGCCCCCATGGACGAGGCCCCCGCCGGGACGGCAGGAGCCAGGAGGGCACCGCCCCGGAAGTCAGCGACGAGGAAAGCCCCCGCGGACGAGGCCCCCGCCAGGCCGGCAGGCGCCGAGAAGGCACCGCCCCGGAAGGCGACGGCGAGGAAAGCGACCGCCGACAAGGCACCCGCCAGGCAGGCAGGGGCCAAGAAGGCACCGCCCCGGAAGACAGCGACGAGGAAAGCCACCGCCGACAAGGCACCCGCCAGGCAGGCAGGGGCCAAGAAGGCACCGCCCCGGAAGACAGCGACGAGGAAAGCCACCGCCGACAAGGCTCCCGCCAAGGCAGGCGCCAAGAAGGCACCGCTCAGGAAAGCAGCTGCGAAGCAGGCCACCCCGAAGAAGGCCACTGCGACGAAGAAGGCGACCCCCACGAACACGACCGCGACCGAGACGAAGTCCGTGCAGACGACCGCGAGGAAGGCCGTGGCCACCAAGGCCACGGCCAAGAAAGCCGCGAAGAAGGCGCCGGCGAAGAAGACCACCCCGAAGGACGCGACCACTCCGAAGGCCGCGACCACCAAGAGGGCGACCCCCACGAAAACGGCCGCGAAGAAGAAGGCGACCGGCAAGGGCGCGACCACCGAGGTCGTGACCTCGAGGAAGACGACCGCCAAGGACGCGACCGCCAAGACCGCCACGGTCGCGGACGAGACCGCCGTGCCGGCGGCCCAGGCGCCGCCGGTGAAGAAGGCACCTGCGAGGAAGGCCGCGGCCAAGAAGGCCGCGAAGAAGGCCGCAACCGCGGCCAAGGGGGCGGCCCAGGCCGCGAAGAAGACAGGAGCCAGGACGGTGGGAGCGAAGAAGACCGCGGGTGGGGCATCGGCAGCCGGCGAGAGCGCGGTGGCGGTGCCCACGACAGGTACAGCGGCCGCGACAGTGCCGGGGGAGCTCGCCGTACGGCCCGGCGAGGCCCCATGGACAACGGAGGAGGTCACCGAAGCGCGTGCCGGGCTGGAGAGCGAGGTGATCCGGCTGACGATCGAGATCAGCTCCTCGGAGGAGTCGCTGGTCGGTCTGATGCGGGACTCCGGGGACGGCGCGGGCGACGACGACGCCGACACCGGGACCAAGAACATCACGCGCGAGCACGAGATGGCGCTCGCCGCCAATGCGCGCGAGATGCTGGAACAGACCGAGCGCGCTCTGCTGCGGCTGGACGCCGGGACGTACGGGCTCTGCGAGATCTGCGGCAAGCCGATCGGGAAGGCCCGTATGCAGGCTTTCCCGCGCGCCACACTGTGCGTGGAGGACAAGCAGAAGCAAGAACGGCGAGGCTGACTCCGTACGTGTGTGCCGTACCCTCGTGCTCAGTCAGGCACCTAGGTTGAGGGACTCACGTGGCAGAGGCGGAGCGCACCATCGGTACGTCGGATTCAGTGGGCGCCGACGAGGCTGCGGCGCCCGCCGAGCAGCCCAAGGGCAGGCGGCGGATCGCTGTGCTGTTCACTGTTGCGCTCGTTGCCTACCTGGCGGATCTGGGCAGCAAGATGCTCGTGGTGGCCAAGCTGGAGCACCACGAGCCGATCGAGATCATCGGAGATCTGCTGAAGTTCGAGGCGGTACGGAACGCGGGCGCCGCGTTCGGTATCGGCGAGGCCTTCACGGTGATCTTCACCTGCATCGCGGCTGCGGTGATCGTCGTCATTGCCCGGCTGGCGCGCAAGCTCTACAGCCTGCCGTGGGCGATCGCCCTCGGTCTGCTGCTCGGCGGTTCGCTCGGCAACCTCACCGACCGGATCTTCCGGGCGCCCGGGGTCTTCGAGGGCGCGGTCGTCGACTTCATCGCACCCGCGCACTTCGCGGTCTTCAATCTCGCCGACTCCGCGATCGTCTGCGGCGGGATCCTGATTGTGATCCTGTCGTTCAAGGGGCTGGACCCCGACGGGACCGTCCACAAGGACTGACAAGGCATACTCGACGGGTGAGTACAGTTCCCGAGTTCCGCACCCTGCCCGTACCCGATGGCCTTGAGGGCGAGCGCGTAGACGCCGTCATCTCCCGGATGTTCGGGTTCTCCCGTACGAAGGCGGCCGAGCTGGCAGCCGCCGGGAAGGTGCAGGTCGACGGTTCGGTCGTCGGAAAGTCCGAGCGTGTGCACGGCGGGGCGTGGCTCGAGGTCGAGATGCCACAGGCGCCCGCGCCGGTGCAGATCGTGGCCGAGCCGGTCGAGGGTATGGAGATCGTGCACGACGACGACGACATCGTCGTGATCGCCAAGCCGGTCGGCGTGGCCGCGCACCCGAGTCCCGGCTGGAGCGGCACGACCGTGATCGGCGGTCTCGCGGCCGCGGGGTACCGGATCTCGACGTCCGGAGCGGCGGAGCGGCAGGGGATCGTGCACCGGCTGGACGTCGGCACCTCCGGGCTGATGGTCGTCGCCAAGTCTGAGCGGGCGTACACGCTGCTGAAAGCTCAGTTCCGCGACCGGGTCGTGGACAAGCGGTATCACGCCCTGGTCCAGGGACACCCCGATCCGCTGAGCGGCACGATCGACGCACCCATCGGGCGGCACCCGAACCACGACTACAAGTGGGCGGTGACGGCGGACGGCAAGGCGTCGGTCACGCACTACGACCTGATCGAGGCGTTCCGCGCGGCGTCGCTGCTGGACATCAAGCTGGAGACGGGGCGTACGCACCAGATCCGTGTGCACATGGCTGCGCACCGACACCCGTGCGTGGGCGACCTGACGTACGGCGCGGACCCGACGATGGCGAAGCGGCTGGGGCTGACGAGGCAGTGGCTGCACGCGATGCGGCTGGGCTTCGAGCACCCGTCGGACGGTCAGTGGGTGGAGTTCGAGAGCGCGTACCCGGAGGACCTGAAGTCGGCGCTGGACAGGATCGCGGCGGAGAGCGCGTGAGTTCTTACGTCGTAAGGGTCGCTGCCGGCCCGGCCGACCGGGAGGCGTGCTTCGCGGTCCGGAAGGAAGTCTTCGTCGTCGAGCAGCGGGTTCCGGCGGAGATCGAATACGACGCGTTCGACGCGGAGCACGCGGACACGGTGCATGTGCTGGCGGTCGGCGCGGACGGGCAGCCGCTGGGCACGGGTCGGCTGCTGTACGGCGAGGCCGCGGCGGACAGGACGGGCGGCGACCCGGCGGTGGGCTCCCTCGGCCGACTGGCCGTGAGCAAGACCGCGCGGGGGCTCGGCGTGGGCGTGGCGATGGTCCGGGCGATCGAGGAGGCCGCGCGGGAGCGTGGGCTGGCCGCGGTGGACCTGCATGCGCAGACCCACGCGCTGGGGTTCTACGAGCGGCTGGGGTACGTGGCGTACGGGGCGGAGTTCCTGGACGCGGGGATCGGGCACACAGCGATGCGGCGGGCGCTCTAGCGAGGACGGGGATTTCCCCGGCCCGCCCCTGCGCGGCGGCACCGTGGTGCAGCTGCGCTGCGCGGCAGGCCCCGGGCTCCCGAGTCCCGCCCCTCCGCGCCCGGCGCTGCCCTTCGCGGCGCGGCGGGCCGCGCACGGCCGGCCCCCTCAGGACGGCAGGCGGCCCCACCTTGTCCACTCGCCCCTCGCCGGACGTCTCGCGGTGGGCCCGGCCGACTGCCTTTCGTCGTGATCAACGCCGTCGCGTAGCGCGGGAGTTGGATCTTGGCGCGGCCCCGCGCCACTTCGCGCCACGGCAACGGGCGGCCGTGCCGCGCGGTGCGCAACGAACATCCCGATCGCTGTTCAGGATCATGAATCACAGACGTTTGCCACAGGGGATGCTGGGGTGATTGGAGCTATTCGCGTGACAGGCTTAAAGCCTTGATCGTTGAGGTTTCGAGCCGCCGGAGGGCGCACCGTGGACCAATTGGCGCTGCTGTTCTTGCTGTTGCTCGGGGCCGTGGTGACAGTGCCGCTGGGGGAGCGGCTCCGGCTGCCCGCGCCCGTGCTGATGACGGTCGCCGGGATCGTGCTGGCGTTCATGCCCTTCGTGCCGAACGTCGAAGTGCCGCCGGATTTCATCCTGCCGCTATTGCTGCCGCCGCTGCTGTACGCGGCCGTACAGCGCACCTCCTGGCGGCAGTTCACGGCCAACATCCGGCCGATCCTGCTGCTCGCGGTCGCGCTGGTGTTTGTCACGATGGCGGCGGTGGCGGCCGTCGCCCACGCTGTCGTGCCCGGGCTGCCGATCGCCGCGGCATTCGCGCTCGGCGCGCTGGTGGCGCCGCCCGATCCGGTCGCGGCGACCGCGGTCGCGGGGTCACTCGGGCTGCCGCGGCGGCTGATCTCCATCCTGGAGGGGGAGGGGCTGTTCAACGACGTCACGGCGATCGTGCTCTACCACGTGGCGATCGCGGCGGCGGTGAGCGGAACGTTCTCGTGGCCGGACGCGGTCTGGGATCTGGTGCTGTCGGCCGTGGTGGCCGTCGCGGTCGGAGTCGCGCTCGGCTGGCTCACCAACAAGCTGATGGGCATGCTCGGCGATGCGACGCTGCAGATCGGGCTGTCGCTCATGGTGCCGTTCATCAGCTATGTGCTGGCGGAGGAGCTGCGGGGTTCGGGCGTGCTCGCCGTCCTGACCACCGCGCTGTTCCTCGCCGAGTACGCCGCCGACCCGGACGATGTGATGGGGCGGCTGGCCGGGACCACGTTCTGGCAGATCGTCGACATGCTGGTGACCGGGGTCGCGTTCGGCCTCATCGGCCTCGAACTGCACAACGTGTTCGGCACGGCGGACGCGCGTGGGATGCAGATTCTGGGCTGGAGCGCCGCGATCATCGGGGTCGTTGTGGTCGTACGGCTGCTGTGGCTGCTGCCCGCGACCTGGCTCGCCAAGCGACTGCACAAGCTGCGGGACTACGACGAGGAGATCCCCGTGGGCTGGCGGGAGACCCTCGTCATGTGGTGGTCGGGGATGCGAGGAGTGGTGTCGGTCGCGCTGGCGCTCGCCATTCCGCTGAAGACGGACAGCGGGGCGCCCTTTCCCGGCCGGGACGAGATCATCTTCATCGCGTTCGCGGTCATCCTGGCGACGCTTGTGCTCCAGGGTCTGACCCTCCCGTGGCTGGTGCGGCGACTCGGCGTGCAGGCGGACACCGACGCGGAGGGCGAGCTGGAACGGAACCTCGCGATCCGCGCGTCGAAGGCGGCGAAACGCCGGCTCAGGGAGATCGAGGCGCTGGAGGATCTGCCCGAGGACATCAGCGAGCGGCTGCTGCGCGCGGCGTACGACCTGGGGGCGAGGATCAGCCCGGACATCGTCGACGACGAGCGGCGGGAGTGGTTCGCGAAGCGGGTGGACCGGCTGCGGACGATGCAGCGAATCCAGCGGGAGATGCTGTCGGCGGCCCGCCACGAGGTCCTGTCGGCCCGCAACGAACCGGGTGCGGACCCGGAGGTGGTGGACAGGGTGCTGCGGCACTTGGATGTACGCAGCTTGCGGTGAGGGGGTGTGGGAGAGCGCGTCGCCCCCGGGCGGCCCGCCGACCGCCGGGGCGGCACCGGTCCCTGCCGTGCGGGGCTGTATGCGGGGGCGGGCGGGGCTGCCGCAGGGTCGTTGGCGGTGGTGGCCCCCGGTCGCCCTGCGGTTCGTGGCGCGGCCGCCGCGGGGCCCGGTGCGGTGGCGCACCCCCGCACGCCGGGGCCGTGCCAACCGCCCCTGCCGTGCGGGGCCGGTGTGGGGACGGGGGCGGCCGCTGCCGGGTGTCCGGTGCAGTACGCACCCCGGGCCGCCGCGGGGCCCGGTGCGGTGGCGCACCCCCGCACGCCAGGGACGGTGTCGGCCACTGCCGTGCCGGAATGGGGGCGGGCGCACGGCTGCCGCCCGGTGTCCGGTGCAGTACGCACCCCGACCGCCGGGGCGGCACCGGTCCCGGCGGTCGCGCGGGGACGGGCCGCCCGCTGTCGGGTGTCCGGTGCGGTGGCTCACCCCCGCCGCCGAGGGCGACTGTCAGCCCCGGCCCGTGCGCGGCTGGGCCTCGTGGTCCTCCCCGTCCTGGGACCGCCGTTGCCCGTCCGGAATCGGTGCGGCGGCCCTCGGCCATGCGTGGTCCAGGGGCAGCGCGGCCGGAGAGGTTGCCACGCGTGGCAGCGCGTACGGGTGCTTCTCGTACAGCCAGGCGATCATCTGCTCCCGCACAACGCACCGCGCCGTCCAGATGTCGTCCGCGTCCTTCGCCGTCACCACCGCCCTCACCTGCATCGTGTTCGGCGTGGTGTCCGTGACCGCCAGGCTCCAGTCGCGGCCGTCCCAGGCCGCGCAGTCCCGCAGGATTTCCTGGAGCTTCTCGCGCATCAGGCCCACCGGCGCGGAGTGGTCCAGGTGGAAGAAGACCGTCCCGGTCATCTGCGCTCCGCCGCGCGACCAGTTCTCGAAGGGCTTGCTGGTGAAGTACGACACAGGCATGGTGATGCGCCGCTCGTCCCACGTCCGCACCGCGAGGAACGTCAGCGTGACCTCCTCGACCGTGCCCCACTCGCCGTCCACCACCACCGTGTCGCCGATCCGCACCATGTCGCCGAACGCGATCTGGAAGCCCGCGAAGAGATTCCCGAGCGTGGACTGCGCCGCGACACCCGCGACGATGCCGATGATGCCCGCGGAGGCCAGCATCGACGTGCCGACCTTCTCCATGCCCGGGAAGGTCAGCAGCATCGCCGCCACCGCGACCACCACGACCACCGCTGTGACGATCCTCACGATCAGCGTGACCTGTGTGCGCACCCGCCGTACCCGGGCCGGATCGCGCGTCGAGGACGCGTAACGGGCGTACGACGACTCAACCGCGGCCGAGACGATCCGGACCACCAGCCAGGCACCCGCGCTGATCAGCACCAGCCACAGCACGTGTCCGATGGTCGCCTCGTGGGTCTTGAGCGGCTGCCACTGCGTCTCGCGGTAAGTCCCTCTCAGCAGCGCGGTGAGCAGGACGACCTGGAACGGCAGTCGGCAGCGCCGCAGCAGATCCCACAGCGGGGTCTCGGGGTGACGGTCGTCCACCCGCCGCAGCAGCAGGTCCACGACCCAGCCGAGCAGCAGCGTGAGCACGACCGAGCCACCGATCACTATCAACGGGCGCAGTACGTTCTCCATAGGCTCCGACGCTAACGGTGACTGGCAGGATGTCCGAATGAACATCATGCTTTTTCATTCGGTCTACGGTTTGCGACCGGCAGTGCACGCGGCAGCCGACCGGCTGCGCGCCGCCGGGCACCAGGTTCGCGTGCCCGACCTCTTCGACGGGCAAACCGCCGAGACCGCAGAAGCGGGCATGGAGCTCAAGGAGAAGATCGGCAAGGAGGAGCTGCTGCGCCGGGCGGTCCTCGCCGCCGCGCCGTACTCGGAGCAGGGCCTGGTGTACGCGGGCTTCTCGCTCGGCGGCTCGATCGCGCAGAACCTCGCGATGGGCGACGAGAAGGCCCGCGGACTGCTGCTCCTGCACGGTACGTCCGACATCGCGGAGGGTGCGAGCGCGGACGACCTGCCCGTACAACTGCATGTCGCGGACCCGGACCCCTTCGAGTCGCACGACTGGCTGAACGCCTGGTATCTGCAGATGCAGCGGGCCGGCGCGGATGTGGAGATCTACCGCTACCCGGGCGCCGGGCATCTGTACACCGACTCCGAACTGCCCGACTACGACGAGGCCGCGGCGGAGCAGACCTGGCGTACGGCGCTGGGCTTCCTCGAAACGCTGTAGCCGGAGCCGCGCGGGGCCAACAGGCCTCGCGCGGCACGCGTTTTGCGCGTCCGCCCGCGCGAGGCCCGCGGGTCTTACGGGTTGTCCCGACCCGGTGTCAGCGCACCGGCCGGCTGACCCGCTCGACGCGCTGCGAGCCGGAGAGAGTCCGGTAGGAGCGGGCCCACTTCGTGGTCGCGTCCTGCTTCGTCCTGTCGGAAAGGACGTAGTAGTCCATCTGCGAGCGCTCGGCGGTGACGTCGAGGACGCCGTAGCCATGGTTGTCCATGTCCAGCCACTTCACATGGCGGTTGGCCGCCTTGACGGCCGTGGACGCGATCAGCGAGACCGTACCCGGCGCGACATGGAGGAGGTCGTCCAGGTTGTCGGAGGTCACCGACGTCACCACGAACTCGGTCGCGGCGGACTGCGACAGCGGATACGTCGCCGCCTTGACCGGCACGTCGTTCGCCCAGGCCATGTGGATGTCGCCGGTGAGGAAGACGGTGTTCTTGATCCCACGGTCCGTCAGATGCTTCAGCAGCTCCTTGCGGTCGTCCGTGTAGCCGTCCCACTGGTCGACGTTGACCGCGAGGCCCTCCTTGGGCAGCCCCAGCAACTCCGCGATCGGCTCCAGCAGATGGGCCGGCACGGAGCCGAACGCGACCGGCGAGATCATCACCGAGGTGCCGACCAGCTTCCACGCGGCGTCCGAACCGGCGAGCCCGGCCTTCAGCCAGTCCAACTGCGCGCGGCCGGTGATCGTACGCTCCGGGTCGTCCACGTCGCCGTTGCCGACCGTCGACTGCTGCGAGCGGAAGGACCGAAGGTCCAGCAGGTGCAGATCGGCGAGCTTGCCGAAGCGCAGCCGGCGGTAGACGGTGCCCTCGGTCGACGCGCGTACGGGCATCCACTCGAAGTAGGCCTGGCGCGCGGCCGCGGCGCGCGCGGCCCACTCGCCCTCCGCGCCCGGCGTGTGATTCTCCGCGCCGCCCGACCAGGTGTCGTTCGCGAACTCGTGGTCGTCCCAGATCGCTATCACCGGGTGCGCGGCGTGCAGCGCCTGCAGATCGGCGTCCGTCTTGTACGTGGCGTGGCGGGTGCGGTAGTCGGCGAGCGTGGTGATCTCGTGCTTCGGCGAGTGCTGCCGTATGACGTACTGCTCGGCCGGGTAGCCGCCGGTCGCGTACTCGTAGATGTAGTCGCCGAGATGGAGGATCGCGTCCAGGTCGGCGCGGGCGGCCAGATGCCGGTACGCGGAGAAGTAACCCGCCTCCCAGTTGGCGCAGGAGACCACACCGAAGCGGACACCGGGCGTCGCGGCATCGGTAGCCGGGGTGGTGCGGGTGCGGCCGACGGGCGAGACGCTCGCGCCGACGGTGAAGCGGAAGTAATAGGCGGTCGCCTGGCGCAGGCCCCTTACGTCCACCTTCACGGTGTGGTCGGACGCGGCCTTGGAGGTGGTGGTGCCGCGGGAGACGACCCGGGTGAAGCCCTTGTCCTCGGCGACCTCCCAACTCACCGTGGTGTCGGGGCCCTTGCCCGAGCCAGGGACGGCATCGGGGGTGGGGGTGATACGCGTCCACAGCAGTACACCGTCGGGCAGGGGGTCGCCGGAGGCTATTCCGTGCAGGAAGGCCGGGGCCTCCTGGACGGAGGCGGCAGAGGCGGAGGAGGCGACCGCGATGGCGGGCGCGGCGACGACAGCAGTGGCGGCAGCGGCCTTGACGACCGTGCGGCGGCTGGGAGTTGAGGAGTGTCGACTGGTCACGGCCGATCAGACTACTGACCAGTAAGCCGAATGGGCGAGCGAACAGGGAAAGTTCGCCCGCCCATCGGCCACAGTCAACCAGCGCGTTTCCTCCCGGTCGGTCCCGGAACGCGGCCGCAATCAGGCGTAATCGGGTGTAATCGGGACTGGATGACGTCAGGTCCAACGACCTCAGCGCTTGCTGGCCTCAACTCTCAATGGATCAGCCCTTGATGGCCTTGTCGACCGCGGCGTTGAACTGCTCGACCGTCATGGGCGGGTTCTCGGTGCCGTCCGCGGTGACCTTCTTGCCGTCCATCTTGAGCGTCGGCGTGCCGGTGACCCCGCTGTCGTCGAATGTCGCGGACATCTTCATGGCCCACGCGTCGAAGGTGCCGTCCTCGACGTTCTTCTTGAACTCGGCGTTGTTCTTGAGCGCCGTCACCGAGTCGGCGGCCTCCAGCAGGTACGAGTCCTTGGCGAACTTGTCGTCGCTCTCCTCGGGGTGGTACTTCGCCGAGTAGAGGGCGGCCTTGTACTCCATGAACGCCTCGGGGCTGACATTGAGGGCCGCCCCCAGCGCGGACAGCGCGTTCTTCGAGCCCTGGCCCTGGCCGGCGTTGTCGATGAAGGTCGCGCCCACGTACTTGATCTTGTACTTGCCCGCGTCGACGTCCTTCTTCACCGTCGCGCCGACCGACTGCTCGAAGGTGGCGCAGACCGGGCAGCGCGAGTCCTCGTACAGCTCCAGCGTCTTCTTCGCGGCCGGCTTGCCTATGACGACGGTCGTGCCGTTCTCGCCCTGGGTGTTCTTCGGTGCGGCGACGTTCTTCGCGTCCTTCACCGACTCCCAGTGGCTGGGCTTGTTGGCCTGCATGACGGCATACCCGATGCCGCCCGCGATCGCGAGGACCACGATCGTCGAGCCGATGACGATGAGCTGACGGCGGGTTTTGTCCTTCTTGGCCTGGCGCTCACGCTCCTGGCGCAGCCGCTCGCGGGCCGCCGCCTTGTTGGCCTGGCTGTTGCGTGCACTCATGCTGATTCACTCCGTGTGATGCCGTATCGGGAGATACGGAAAAGACTGGGGGATTGCCGGAAAGGGGACTGCGGGCTCAGGCGAGGACTGCGGCCGAGCGCGGCGGTCCCCGCCGTCCGACGGAGTGCACCAGCAGGCGCGTGCGGGAGACGCCTACGCCGCGCGGCGCCGGGCGCGCGGCGCGGTGTACGGCCCGGTGCGCCGTCCCCGCCGCGGCGACCGCCAGGCGCAGCGGCCGGAACGTGAACGCGCCGACCGCCCGCACCAGGCCGGACAGCGCGGACTCGCCGCGCCGCAGCCAGGCCGCGGCCAGTAGCCCGACCGACACATGCGCGGCGAGCAGCAGCCACGGCAGGGAGGGGTCGGCGGAGTGCAGCAGGGTGGCCGCGCCGCGGTCGGCGGCGCTCACGCCGGGCAGCTGGGCGCCGACGCTTCCGCCGCACAGCACATCGAAGCCGACCGCGCGCAGCGAACCGGAGACCGGGCCGCCGCCGGGGCCGTAACAGACGTCCTGGCCGGTGGTGAAGACGGTGTCCGCGGCCAGTTCGAGCGGGACGAGCAGACTCGCGATCCGCCAGTAGCCGCGCTCCTTGCCGGACAGGGCGTACGCGACGGCGAAGACGCCCGCCGAAAGACCCGCGAGGGTGGTCAGCGGCAGCGGGACCTGGGAGAGCAGCACATGGGAGGCCGCGGACAGCGTCACGACCAGTGCCGTGAAGGTCGCTGCCCGCACTCCCCTGAGCTGCATTCCTGATATGTCCATCACCCGGGAGTCTGCCATGGGGCGAGATAAGCGGTCCCTAAGGATTCGGCCCCGCACGCCGCAGCAGCGTGATCGATACTCAGAGGCCGGGGATCCGGCCGTTACGGAACAGGTCGACGAAGATCTGGTGGTCGGCCCGCGCCCGCGCGCCGTACCTGTGCGCGAACTCCACCAGCATCTCGCCGAACCCGTCCTCGTCGGCCGCGATCGCCGCGTCGATGGCCCGCTCCGTCGAGAACGGCACCAGCGAGTGGCCGCTCTCGTAGTCCGCCGCGCCGTGCATCGTGGCCGTCGCCCTGCCCAGGTCGGCGACGACCTCGGCGATCTCGTCCGGCTCGTCGATGTCGCCCCAGTCCAGATCCACCGCGTACGGCGACACCTCGGCGACCAGCTGACCCGCGCCGTCCAGCTCGGTCCAGCCCAGCCACGGGTCGGCGTGGTCCTGGAGCGCGCGCTGCGAGATCACCGTGCGGTGGCCCTCGTGCTGGAAGTACTCCCGCACGGTGGTGTCGTCGATGTGCCGGGATACCGCGGGTGTCTGCGCCTGCTTCATGTAGATCACGACATCGTTCTCGAGGGCGTCGCTGTTGCCTTCGAGCAGGATGTTGTACGAGGGCAGGCCGGCGGACCCGATGCCGATGCCGCGGCGGCCCACGACGTCCTTGACCCGGTACGAGTCGGGCCGGGTCAGGCTGGACTCGGGCAGCGTCTCCAGGTAGCCGTCGAAGGCCGCGAGCACCTTGTAGCGGGTGGCCGCGTCCAGCTCGATCGAGCCGCCACCGGGTGCGAAGCGGCGCTCGAAGTCGCGGATCTCGGTCATCGAGTCGAGCAGCGAGAAGCGGGTCAGCGAGCGTGCGTCGCGCAGTGCGTCCAGCAGCGGGCCCTCGGCGGTGTCCAGCGTGAAGGGCGGTACCTCGTCGTGCTTCGCGCCGGCGGCCAGGGCGTGGATGCGCTCGCGGTAGGCGGCGGCGCAGATCCGCACCAGCCCGGTGATCTGCCCGTCGCTGAGCGCCTTGGTGTAGCCGACCAGCGCCAGGGACGCGGCCAGTCGCTTGAGGTCCCAGGTGAAGGGGCCGACGTACGCCTCGTCGAAGTCGTTGACGTTGAAGATCAGGCGCCCGTTGGAGTTCATGTACGTGCCGAAGTTCTCGGCGTGCAGATCGCCGTGGATCCACACCCGGCCGGTGCGCTCGTCGAGGAACGGGCCGCCGTGCCGCTCCCGCCCCAGGTCGTTGTAGAACAGGCAGGCGGTGCCCCGGTAGAACGCGAACGCGGATGCGGCCATTTTGCGGAACTTGACCTGGAAGGCGGCGGGGTCGGCTGCCAGCAGCTGCCCGAAGGCGGTGTCGAAGACGGCGAGAATTTCCTCGCCGCGCTCTTCAGCTGTGGCCTCGGCGGATCGCGGTACCGACATCGCTGGTTGCCTCCTGGTGCATGACAATAGGACGAGGGATTCGTGATTCCGTCTCGCCGGTCGAGCGAAGCGAGAGCGCAATCCAAGGGTGCAACGCACGAAGGTACTCGGGAGTGCCCGCGGGCTGTCAGTGCCAAGACGTAGACTTCCAGGCTGTCCACCCAGACTGCTCGCAGCGCTGGGAGGCCGGGGGTTGTGCCCCCGGAAAGTCCCGAATCTACCGCTCTCCGGAGGCCTGAAGCCGTGACCAAGCCGCCTTTCACGCACCTTCACGTCCACACCCAGTACTCCCTGTTGGACGGTGCCGCGCGGCTCAAGGACATGTTCGATGCCTGCAACGAAATGGGCATGACGCACATCGCCATGACCGACCATGGCAACCTCCACGGCGCGTACGACTTCTTCCATCAGGCCAAGAAGGCCGGTGTCACACCGATCATCGGCATCGAGGCGTATGTCGCTCCGGAGTCCCGGCGGAACAAGCGGAAGATCCAGTGGGGTCAGCCGCACCAGAAGCGGGACGACGTCTCCGGTTCCGGTGGTTACACCCACAAGACGATCTGGGCGGCCAACAGGACCGGTCTGCACAACCTCTTCCGGCTCTCCTCCGACGCGTACGCCGAGGGCTGGCTGCAGAAGTGGCCGCGTATGGACAAGGAGACCATCGCCCAGTGGTCGGAGGGGCTGATCGCCTCCACCGGCTGCCCCTCCGGCGAGCTCCAGACCCGGCTGCGCCTGGGCCAGTTCGACGAGGCCCTCAAGGCCGCCTCCGAGTACCAGGACATCTTCGGCAAGGACAAGTACTTCCTGGAGCTGATGGACCACGGCATCGAGATCGAGCGCCGCGTCCGCGACGGCCTCCTGGAGATCGGCAAGAAGCTCGGCATCCCGCCGCTGGTCACCAATGACTCGCACTACACCTACGCCGATGAGGCCGGCGCGCACGACGCGCTGCTGTGCATCCAGACCGGCAAGAACCTCTCGGACCCCGACCGCTTCCGCTTCGACGGCACCGGCTACTACCTGAAGTCCACGGATGAGATGTACGCCGTGGACTCCTCGGACGCCTGGCAGGAGGGTTGCGCCAACACCCTTCTGGTGGCCGAGCAGATCGACACCGAGGGCTGGTTCCAGGAACGGAACCTGATGCCGAAGTTCGAGGTGCCCGAGGGCTACACCGAGGTGACCTGGTTCCGCGAGGAGACCATGCGCGGCATGGCCAGGCGCTATCCCGGCGGCATCCCGGACGACCGGCTCAAGCAGGTCGAGTACGAGATGGGCATCATCATCGACATGGGCTTCCCGGGGTACTTCCTCGTGGTGGCCGACTTCATCATGTGGGCCAAGAACAACGGGATCGCGGTGGGCCCCGGCCGAGGTTCCGCGGCCGGTTCGATCGTCGCGTACGCCATGGGCATCACCGACCTCGACCCGATCGAGCACGGACTGATCTTCGAGCGCTTCCTCAACCCCGAGCGCATCTCCATGCCCGATGTCGACATCGACTTCGACGAGCGCCGGCGCGGTGAGGTGATCAGGTACGTCACCGAGAAGTACGGCGCCGACAAGGTCGCCATGATCGGCACCTACGGCAAGATCAAGGCGAAGAACGCCATCAAGGACTCCGCGCGGGTGCTCGGCTACCCGTACGCGATGGGCGACCGGCTCACCAAGGCGATGCCCGCAGACGTCCTGGGCAAGGGCATCGACCTCAACGGCATCACCGACCAGAAGCACCCCCGCTACAGCGAGGCCGGCGAGATCCGGGGGATGTACGAGAACGAGCCGGACGTGAAGAAGGTCATCGACACCGCCAAGGGCGTCGAGGGCCTGGTCCGGCAGATGGGTGTGCACGCGGCAGGCGTGATCATGTCCAGCGAGACGATCACCGACCATGTCCCGGTCTGGGTCAGGCACAGCGACGGCGTGACCATCACGCAGTGGGACTACCCGAGCTGTGAGTCGCTCGGCCTGCTGAAGATGGACTTCCTGGGTCTGCGAAACCTGACCATCATGGACGACGCCGTCAAGATGGTGAAGGCGAACAAGGCCGTCGAGCTCGACCTGCTCGCTCTCCCGCTGGACGACCCCACGACGTACGAACTGCTCTGCCGCGGTGACACGCTCGGCGTCTTCCAGTTCGACGGCGGCCCGATGCGTTCGCTGCTGCGGCTGATGAAGCCCGACAACTTCGAGGACATTTCCGCTGTTTCGGCCCTGTACCGTCCGGGCCCGATGGGCATGAACTCCCACACGAACTACGCGCTGCGCAAGAACGGGCAGCAGGAGATCACGCCGATCCACCCGGAGCTGGAGGAGCCTCTCAAGGAGGTCCTCGGCCTCACCTACGGCCTGATCGTCTATCAGGAGCAGGTGCAGAAGGCCGCCCAGATCATCGCGGGGTACTCACTCGGTGAGGCCGACATCCTCCGCCGGGTGATGGGCAAGAAGAAGGCCGACGAGCTGGCGAAGAACTTCGTCCTCTTCCAGGCCGGCGCCAAGAAGAACGGCTTCAGTGACCAGGCCATCCAGGCCCTGTGGGACGTACTGGTCCCCTTCGCCGGATACGCCTTCAACAAGGCGCACTCCTCCGCGTACGGGCTGGTCACCTACTGGACCGCCTATCTCAAGGCCAACTACCCGGCCGAGTACATGGCCGCGCTGCTCACCTCGGTCAAGGACGACAAGGACAAGTCCGCGGTCTATCTGAACGAGTGCCGCCGCATGGGCATCAAGGTGCTGCCGCCCAATGTGAACGAGTCGCAGTCGAACTTCGCCGCTCAGGGCGACGATGTGATCCTCTTCGGCCTCTCCGCGGTGCGGAACGTCGGCACGAACGTCGTGGATTCGATCATCCGCAGCCGCAAGGCCAAGGGGAAGTACATCTCCTTCCCCGACTTCCTCGACAAGGTCGAGGCGGTCGTCTGCAACAAGCGGACCGTCGAATCGCTCATCAAGGCCGGCGCCTTCGACGAGATGGGCCACACCCGCAAGGGCCTGGTCGCCCACCACGAGCCGATGATCGACAATGTGGTGGCGGTCAAGCGCAAGGAGGCCGAGGGACAGTTCGACCTCTTCGGCGGGATGGGCGACGAGGAGAGCGACGAGCCGGGCTTCGGGCTCGACGTCGAGTTCTCCGACATCGAGTGGGACAAGTCGTATCTGCTCGCGCAGGAGCGCGAGATGCTGGGCCTCTATGTCTCCGACCATCCGCTCTTCGGCATCGAGCATGTCCTGAGTGACAAGACGGACGCCGCGATTTCCCAGCTCACCGGCGGTGAGCACGCCGACGGCGCGGTCGTCACCATCGGCGGGATCATTTCCGGTCTGCAGCGCAAGATGACCAAGCAGGGCAACGCCTGGGCGATCGCGACGGTCGAGGACCTGGCGGGCTCCATCGAGTGCATGTTCTTCCCGGCGACCTATCAGCTGGTGTCGACGCAGCTCGTCGAGGACACCGTGGTCTTCGTCAAGGGACGGCTCGACAAGCGCGAGGACATCCCGCGCCTCGTCGCCATGGAAATGCAGGTTCCCGACATCTCGTCGGCCGGCACCAATGCCCCGGTTGTCGTCACCATCCCCACGGTGAAGGTGACACCGCCGATGATCAGCAGGCTCGGTGAGATCCTCAGCCACCACAGGGGCAACACCGAGGTCCGGATCAAGCTGCAGGGCCCCCGCAAGACCACAGTGCTCCGGCTCGACCGGCACCGCGTGCAGCCGGACCCGGCGCTCTTCGGCGATCTGAAGGTGCTGCTCGGCCCGTCCTGCCTGGCCGGCTAGCGCCAGTACCCAGATACGCAAATACCCGGATACGCAGCAAGGGGCGCGCCCGTCGTCACGGGCGCGCCCTTTTGTCTTCTTGTTCGTCGTCTCGCAGTGGGATCAGTTGTGGCCGAAGCGCCGCTGGTGCTTACGGGCAACGTCCGCGGGGCTGCCCTGAGCCTGGGACTGGGGCTGCGCGTGGGACTCATATGCCGTCGACTTGGCCTGCTCGCTGCCGCGCTCCGCGGCCGGCGAGCGGTCCTGTTGACCACTCTGTTTGCGATTCTTGTTCTTGGCCATGGTGATGCCTCCTGTGGGGATTCTCGGGGCCAGGGCCGCTGTCAGAGTCACATACGCGATGAGGCGCCGCATTTTGGATCATTGCGGTGCGTAAAGGGCGCTGTTGCGCCTCGGGTCAGGGTTCCGCCACGCCGATGATCGAGTTCCGGACGTTAACCCTCCCGTGGTCGGGCAGACTCGAAGGAAACCCGGAACAATCCCCGATCCGGACCCTTCCCCGATCCCGAAGTTCCCGAAAGAGGGTGGAACGCGTGGACCGCTGCGTTGTCCTGGTGGACGCCGGATATCTGCTGGGCGCCGCCGCGAGTCTTCTCGCCGGGGAACCGGCGCGTTCCCGCATCACCGTCGACCACGCCGCCCTCATCCAGGGCCTGCGCGAGCTCGCCGAGGCCGATACCGAGCGCCCGCTGCTGCGTATCTACTGGTTCGACGGCGCCCCCGACCGCGTACCGCAGCCCGAACACCGGCGGCTGCGTGTCATGCCGCGCGTGACGGTCAGGCTCGGCGCACTGACCCGCAGCGACGGCCGGTGGGCGCAGAAGGGCGTGGACGCGGCCATGCACGCCGAGCTCACCGAGCTGGCCAGAAATCGCGCCTGCTCCGACGTGGTGCTGGTGACCGGAGACGGGGATCTGCTGCCCGGTCTGATGTCCGCCAAGGAGCACGGCGTCGCCGTCCACCTCTGGGCCGTGCAGGCCGCCGACGGCGACTACAACCAGTCCGAGGACCTGGTCGCGGAGGCCGACGAGCGGCGGGTGCTCGACCGGGCCTGGATCACCCGTGCCGTACGGGCCAAGGAACTCACCGGCATCTGCGCCCCGCAGCCCGCGCCCGGCCCCGAGATCACCGCGATCCTCTCCGCGCCGCTGCCCGAGTCGGCGCTCGCCGCCTCGCAGGAGCGCGCCGCCGAAGCCGTACGCAACGGCTCACAGCCGGCCCCCGCCGAGAACGGCGCCGCGCCGGTCCCCGCCCCCGCCACGTCCAAGGGCGTTCCCACCCCCAAGGACCTGGCGGGTCTGCGCGCACCCGGCCAGCACGCCGCACCGCATCCGACCAGCGCCACCCTGCGCTGGTCCTCCGACAGGGGCTGGGTCGAGCGGGCCGGCGGTGGAGCGCTCGGCGAGCCGCCCGAGACCGCGTCCCTGCCGACGCTCGCCCAGCTCACCAGCGCCGAGCAGCGCTGGGCCGACCGCGAGGAGGACATCACCACCGTTGGCGGCGACCCCTTCGAGGTCGGCCAGGTCTTTGCCCGGCGCTGGATGGCGCGGCTGCCGGAGACGGGTCATGTGCAGAAGCTGTCCACCATGTACCCGCGGATCCCGCACCGCATCGACGGCGAACTGCTGCGGTACGCCGCGCGCTTCGGGCTTCTCGCGCACAAGGACGACCAGATCGACGAGCACGACCGCTATGCGATCCGGGCCGGATTCTGGCGCGAGATCGACGTACGGGCCGCCGCGGAACACGCCCCCGCGGGGGAGTAGTCCCGCCGACCCCTTAGGCTCGTCCCTTGTGAGTACGGTGTGCGAGGTGCGGGAGCTGGTCAAGACGTACCCCGCCGCGCGCGGTCGCCGAGGCACCCCCGGTACGCCCGAAGTGCGTGCCACTGACGGGATTTCCCTGGTGGTGCGGCGCGGCGAGATCTTCGGCCTGCTCGGGCCCAACGGCGCCGGCAAGTCCACCCTCGTACGGCAACTCACCGGTCTGATGCGCCCGGACGCCGGCAGCGTCGAGGTGCTGGGCCACGATCTCGTACGCCACCCGGAGCGGGCCTCCCGGCTCATCGGCTACCTCGGGCAGGAGTCCACCGCACTCGACGAGCTGACCGTAGCGCTCGCCGCCGAGACGACCGGACGGCTGCGCGGCCTGTCCGTGCGGGAGGCGCGAGCCGAGCGGGACGCCGTACTCGAGGAGCTCGGGCTGACCGGGCTCGCCGCGCGCCCCCTGAAGAAACTCTCCGGCGGACAGCGGCGGCTGGCCTGCCTCGCGGCGACGCTCGTGGGCGAGCGGCCGGTACTGGTACTGGACGAGCCGACCACCGGCATGGACCCCGTCGCGCGGCGCGCGGTGTGGGCCGCCGTCGACCGGCGGCGCGCGGAGAACGGCGCGACCGTCCTCCTCGTCACCCACAACGTCATCGAGGCCGAGACCGTCCTCGACCGGGTCGCCGTGCTGGAACGGGGCCGCGTCATCGCCTGCGACACCCCGGCCGGGCTCAAGGAACGGGTCGCCGGCGAGGTGCGGGTCGAGCTGGTGTGGCGCGAGCGCGCGCCGCTGGACGTCCCCGAGGTCACCGCGCTGCGCGGGTCCGCGCAGGAACACGGGCGCCGTTGGGTGCTCAGGCTCGCGCCCGACGAGGCGCGGGCGGCGGTCGCGGCGGTGACGGGCGGCGCGGCGTTCGCGGCGCTCGACGACTTCACGCTGGCCACGCCGAGCCTGGAGGACGTGTACTTGGCGCTCGGCGGGAACGCGACGAAGGGGCTGGTCAAGGCGTGAGCATCGTGCCCGCGGAAGCGGTGTCCGGGCGGATCGGGGTGGAGCAGAGCGCCGCGGCCGAGGTCGCCGCGCCGCTCGCGCCACGGGCGCGGCTGCTGCCCGCGCTCGGCGCCGTGTACCGCTCGCAGCTGTCGCGGGCGCGGGTCGCCCGGATGCCGCTGCTCTTCGTGGCGACCTTCCAGTCGATCGGGATCATGGTCCTGATGCGCGGGGTCGTCGACGGGGGTGCGGAGGCGCGAGCCGTCGTCGCCGGGTCGAGCGTCCTCGTCGTCGCCTTCGTCGCGCTCAATCTCCTCGCGCAGTACTTCGGGCAGCTGCGGGCCAGCGGCGGCCTCGACCACTACGCCACGCTGCCGGTGCCGCCGGCCGCGGTGGTGCTCGGTGCGGCCGGTGCGTACGCCTCCTTCACCGTGCCCGGCACGGTCGTCACCGCTGTCGCGGGCAGCGTCCTGTTCCAGCTGCCGATGACGCATCTATGGGTGCTCGCCGCGGTCATCCCGCTGTCCGGCGCCGCCCTCGCCGGTCTTGGCGCGGCGCTCGGGCTGCTCGCGCCGCGCCAGGAACTGGCCACGCTGCTGGGGCAGTTGGGTATGTCCGCAGCGCTGCTGCTGGGTGTGCTGCCGGCTGACAGGCTGCCCGGGCCGGTCTCGTACGCCCGCGATCTGCTGCCCTCCACGTACGGCGTCGAGGCCCTCGCGCGGACCTTCGAGGCGCGTCCGGACTGGACGGTCGTCGGGCTGTACCTCGCCGTCTGCGCTCTGGTGGGTGTCGTCTCCCTGACGGTCGCGACGTGGGCGTACCGGCGGGCGGCAGTCCGGTGAGGCACCGTCCGGACACGCCTGGCACGATGGCGGGGTGACCGCACCTCTGACTCCGCCCCACCAGCCTTCGCCGAACAACGACCCGTGGCAGTCGCCGCCGAACGGGCCCGGGCCCTTGCACGCCAAGGAAACGGAGGAGGGCCCGGAACTGAGGACGGACCTGCGGGACGCGGCCGTGGTGCTGGTGGCCGTGACGATTCTGGGCGTGGCGCTGGGGCTGCTGTGGCTGTGGCTGGCGCCGCGGGTACCGCTGATCTCGAATGACAGGGCGGTCTTCCTCAAGGACACGGAGGGCGAGGAGGCGGTGGCCGCGGACGGAACGTTCGTGCTGCTGGCACTCGCCTTCGGCGCGGTGAGCGCGGCGGCGGTCTTCTGGATCCGCAGGCGCGGGGGGATCGCGCTGGTGGTCGCTCTGGCACTGGGCGGCCTGCTGGCATCGCTGCTGGCGTGGGGGATCGGGGTGTGGTTCGGCCCGACGCATGATGTGGTCGCGCATGCGAGGGAGGTCGGCGAGGGGGTGACCTTCGACGCCTACCTGGAGCTGCGGGCGAAGGGGTCGGTGCTGGCGTGGCCGGTGGCGGCGATGGTGGTCCACCTGGGGCTGACGGCGCTGTTCGGCCCGCGGGATCCGGAGCCGGAGTGGGATGAGGGGTATGGGGCGCCGGGCTACGGGGCGCCGGGGCCGCCGCCGGGGCCGGGGTCGGCCTGACGCCTGCGGCGGGCTTGTTCCCCTGCCCGCCCTCCTCCTACGGCCTGGCGGCCGTGGGAGGTACCGACATCCTGTAGCTGGGGGCAAGCCCCCAGACCCGTCCTCCACGCCCTGCGGGTGTGGGCGGACCCCCGGTACGGCCTTCGGCCGTGTCCTCGATCTCCCCCCAGACTTCGTCCGGTGGGACCCCCAACGGGCTTGAGTTTCCGCCCGTCCGGCCAGAACTCCAAGCCCGTCGGCGTTTGAGGGGTGGGGTCCCCCACGCCCGCCAGGGCGTAGGGGGAGGGTCTGGGGCGGCCCGGGTCAGGGCCGAACTTTCAGCCTCGCCGGTGATTGAGGCGCGGGGTTCGGGGCGGAGCCCCGGGGAACAGGCAGGCCGCGGCCGTGACCCTACGCGCGGCCGATCGGAGCCAGTACCGCGGAGGTGAGCGTGGCCAGGTCCGACGGGGAGAGTTCGACCTCCAGGCCGCGGCGGCCCGCCGAGACGCAGATCGTGGGGTGCGCGGAGGCTGACGCGTCCAGGACCGTGCGGAGCGGTTTGCGCTGGCCCAGCGGCGAGATACCGCCGCGGACGTAGCCCGTCGTGCGTTCCGCAGCCGCCGGGTCCGCCATCGTGGCGCGTTTGGCGCCGACAGCCGCGGCCAGCGCCTTGAGATCCAGCTGGCCCGCCACCGGGACGATCGCCACCGTCAGTTCACCGTCGACGTCCGCGACGAGGGTCTTGAAGACCCGCTCGGGGGTGACCCCGAGAGCCTGTGCCGCCTCCTCGCCGTAGGAGGGCGACGCGGGATCGTGGTCGTACGCGTGGACCGTGAAGGCCGTGCCCGCTGCGGTCAGTGCGACCGTCGCGGGCGTGCCGCCGGGCTTCCTGGACTTCTTCGGCACCGCGGCGAACTCCCGTCAGTTGGGGCTCGTCGGCGACCGGGTCAGATCGACCGCGGGCAGCGAAGGCAGGTGACGGATCACCGCGGTCTCCGAGCGCAGCAAGGTGAGTTCCTCACGCAGCCTGGTCGCCGTGTCCGGGGCCTGCAACAGCCGCTGCTTCGCGGGCGTGTCCAGCACCGCCGCCGCGGCGACCAGATACGACACCACCGACGGCTCGTCCGGCAGATCCGCTCCCGTGGACAGTGACCGCTCCCGCGCTCCCGCCAGCCGCTTCTGGTAGCTGCGGAAGGCACGGAGCACGCCCTCGGCGAGCGTTCCCGCGCCGTCCCCCGACTCCTCCGGGATTTCCTCCAGTTCGGCCGTCAGATACGGGCCGCTCGCGTCGACCGAGAGGATCTTGACCCGGGTCGTGCCCGTCGCCAGCACCTCGAAGCTGCCGTCGTCGCGCTCGCGGATCGTCGCCGCGTCCGCGATGCAGCCCACCCGGTGGAAAGCCTGGATCGGGTCGTCGCCGAAGCCCGCCGCCGGGCCGATCTCGGGAACCGCGGTCGGGTCCGGCATGCCGGGCGCGGTGGGCGCCACCTCGCGGCCGTCACGGATGGCGACCACTGCGAAGCGGCGCGGCTCGGACTCGTCCGTCTTCAGCAGTTCCCGCATCATGGCGCGATAGCGCTCCTCGAACACGTTCAAGGGCAGGACGAGGCCCGGGAACAGCACCGAGTTCAGTGGGAAGAGGGGGAGGCTCGCGGTCACAGCGGCCAAGCCTAATGGCCGAACGACCTGCTTCGTCCGCCCCGTCCACGCACTGGCACCGCCGAGGCGACCTCGATGCGTACACCGTCCCTCGCCTCGAGGAACTGACCCAGTGGATCGTCGGAGGCATAACTCCACGGAAACGACGTCACATACGGGCCGATCAGCCGGAACTGCTCCAGCGCATCGGTCCATCGCCCCCGCCCCACCAGTACGTACGCAAGCAGGTTGCGCACCTCCGCGGGCCACGGATCCCCGGCCTGATATTCCGCTGAGAGCGTGATCGCGAGATCCGCCGCCGCGTCGATCCGGTCGTCCTGTACGGAGGTGGTGTCCCCGCTCAGCAACTGCGCGAACGCCGCCCGCACCGGCAGGGCCTGCACCAGCGAGCCGGGCAGCGCGTCCGCCGCCGCCTGCTCGGCGAAGTCGAAGCACTCGCGGTGTGAGCCGTACCACTGCGCGGACAGGTACTGCAGGGCCGCGACATGACAGCCGTAGTGGTGCGGGGAGCGGCGCACGGCCTGCTCCCACAACGACTCGAACGCCGTGTGAGTGGCGTGTGTGCCGCGCGCGTGGTCCAGCGAGATCCGCCATGGCACCGGATCGTGCCGATCGCCCTCCGCCGCCGCGTCGATCAGCGGACCGATCTCGCGCAGCCGCTCGGCCCTGGCCGGCGAGTCCCAGGCCCTGCGGACCGCGAGCTGGGCCTTGACGACCAGCGCGTCGGGGTCGCGCGGCGCGGCGGCGAGCCAGGTCGCGAGCCACTCGTCGCGGCTGTACGCGAACGCGGCGAGGCGCATCACGTACCGGTCGCGGTTCTCCCACTCGGCCGATTCACGAGTGGTGGCCAGCAGCTTGGCGGCCGGTTCGTACTCCCCGAGGGCAGCCGCGACCAGCGACGGGCTCAGCCGCTCGTCGGGGGCGTCGAGCAGTACCGCCTCGTCGGGTGGCAGACCGTCGGCGAGCGGCGGCGTATGACGGATCATGCGCGCGGTGCGGATCAGGGCGCGGAGCAATGACATGGTGTGGACCATTGAAAACTGCAGGTCGAGGGCGCGCCAGAGGGAGGCTGTGAAGAGTTCGTAGCGGCCAAATGGTTGTCCTGGCAAAAGCCAAGAGAGCGTAAAGAAAGTGCTTCAGCTGCGCCGGAGAAGGCGGGACGCGCCCGCCGCGACCGTCGTCGCGAGGATCCAGCCGAGCAGGATCAGCGCGGCCGATGCCCACTGCCAGCGGCCGTTCAGCTGCCAGTACCCGTCCTGGCCGAGATTGATCACCGGCAGCAGCAGATCGAGGGCGTAGAGCGCGGCATTCCACCTCGGATGCTCATCTGCCTTGATCGGCGCCGGGTCGATCTGGGCGAAGGCCACCGCGCCCGCCGCCCACAGGATCGCCATCCACAGGGCCGCCCGGCCCGGGCGGTAGCCGTACGCCACCGTCCAGTCCTGCAGATAGCCCCACAACTTCGCGGCCAGCGGCAGCGTCTCCCGGCGGCGGCGCTGCTTGGCGAGCAGCACCTCGCGGGCGTCCGCGTCCTCACCGCTGTTGCGCAGCACGGTCGCCAGTCGTTCGTACGGCTCCGGGGAGTACTCCGGAGTCGCCGATGCCACCCACTCCAGGCGGCGGCTGAGCGGGAACTCCTCGTACGGAACGAGGTTCTCGTAGACGAAGCCTCCCATCGCGAGGCCGCCGGGCCCCGGCCAGCTCGCCGCCAGGTCGATCAGCGTGACGATCTTCGCGCCGTTCAGCACGACGCGGCCCTCTTCCGGGCGCTGAGCGTTGAAGCGCAGCTCCGGAGTGGCGATCCGGCGCAGCGACAGCTCCTCGCGCGAGCTCAGCACGAACCGTGCGTGGTGCAGATCGACCGCGTCGCCGAACCGGCCGTCGTCCAGCCGCACGCCGCCGTGGCACTGGAACGGCTGCAGCCGGGTGCCACGCGCCGTGGTCGTGGCACCGCCGGTGCCGAAGGGGGGAGTGGACCCCTGGTTGCCCGTGGACTCGCTCACCCACGCGCCCGTCATATAGAGCGTGCGCTCGACGCTCAGCTGCGGTGCGTTCAGCGCGCGCCGTTCCCCGGCCGCGCGCAGCCGGCTGCCGCGCAGGCTCAGTGAGACCCCCACCTTCGCGCCGCGCAGACTCAACTCGCCGTACGTCTCTATCAGTTCGGCCTGTAAGTCCTGGGCGACCGACATCCCGTCGGCGGTGATCGCGCGGCCCCGGCGGTCGGGCCGGACATGGATCTGGTTGATCAGCAGATCGGTGCCTATCTGCGCGTCGGTGAGCCGGATGCCGTGCTCGACGCGGCACCGAGGCAGATGCAGATCGCCCTCGGTGCGCAGCCGGGCCGCCTCGATCCGCGGGATCGCACAGCCGACCATACGCACCGTGGTGAAGTGCGCCTCGGGCATGAGTAATTCGCTCTCGAAGCGGCAGCCGTTCAGCTCGACGTACGGGGCGATGCTGCCGCCCGCGAGCTTGAGGGTGCCGGTGATCTGGACCCCGCGGAGCTTCAGCGCGGCGACCCGGCCGGGCCGTGCGCTGGGACCGCTGAGCAGCAGCCGGGCGACCATGGACGCGCGGACGCTGCGTTCGGGACCCCAGGGGCGTGGCGAGAAGGGATCGTTCAGCAGGGGATTCGGGTCGCTCAGGTCGTATGTGCTTCCGTTCCGGAATGCGTTCCACATCTGGAGCTCGGTCGGGCTCAGTCCATTCGGAGGCCCGTCGTCCAGCGGCTCGGTCACTGCCGCTCCTCCGCTTCGTTGGCTCGTACAGCTGTTCTTCCCGTTGAGTGACGGACTGAACGCTAGTGGTCATGAACAACTTTGAAACCAGTGGGGTGGCGCATGGGGGTCCCCCGGACGAAGTCGGGGGGAGTCTCGTTGGGGAGCGGTGGTCGGTGGGCGCATCTCCCAGCGGTAGCCGGGGGAGGGCGGGGCGGTATCAGCCAGTGATACGGAGGACCAGCGGCTGATTCCGGTCTGAGAGAATTGCTCTGTGATCTATCGAATCGATCTGCGTGGCGACGCCCTCCCCGAGGGTGCCGCTCTGCGTGACCTGCTGCCCCGTGCCGAGTTCGACGTGGAAGCCGCCCTGGAGAAGGTGCGGCCCATCTGCGAGGACGTGCATCATCGCGGCACGGCGGCGCTGATCGAGTACGCGGAGAAGTTCGACGGTGTGAAGCTGGACCGGGTGCGAGTGCCCGCGGCGGCGCTCGCCGACGCCCTGGAGCAGCTCGACCCCCAGGTCAGGGCCGCTCTGGAGGAGTCGATCCGGCGCGCCAGGATCGTGCACCGCGCGCAGCGCCGCGACGAGCACACCACCCAGGTCGTCCCCGGCGGCACCGTCACCGAGAAGTGGGTGCCGGTCGAGCGCGTCGGTCTGTACACACCGGGCGGACGCTCCGTCTACCCCTCCTCCGTGATCATGAACGTGGTGCCGGCGCAGGAGGCGGGGGTCGAGTCCATCGCGCTCGCCTCCCCGCCGCAGAAAGAGTTCGGGGGGCTTCCGCACCCCACGATCCTGGCCGCCTGCGCACTGCTCGGCGTCGACGAGGTGTACGCCACGGGCGGCGCCCAGGCCGTCGCGATGTTCGCGTACGGCACCTCCGGACCTGACGGCTGCGCCCCCGCGAACATGGTGACGGGCCCCGGCAATATCTGGGTCGCCGCAGCCAAGCGGTACTTCACCGGCCGGATCGGCATCGACACCGAGGCGGGCCCGACCGAGATCGCGGTCCTCGCCGACTCCACCGCCGACCCGGTGCACGTCGCCGCCGACCTGATCAGCCAGGCCGAGCACGACCCGATGGCCGCCGCCGTGCTGGTCACCGACTCCGTCGAGCTGGCCGACGCGGTCGAGAAGGAGCTCGAGCCGCAGGTCGCGGCCACCAAGCACATCGAGGACCGGATCGTTCCGGCGCTGAGCGGCAAGCAGTCCGCGATCGTCCTGGTCGACGGCGTCGAAGAGGGCCTGCGGGTCGTCAATGCGTACGGCGCCGAGCACCTGGAGATCCACACCGCCGACGCCGCCGCGGTCGCCGCCCGGGTCCGCAACGCCGGCGCGATCTTCGTCGGCCCGTGGTCGCCCGTCTCGCTCGGCGACTACTGCGCCGGTTCCAACCACGTCCTGCCGACCGGCGGCTGCGCCTGCCACTCCTCGGGCCTGTCCGTGCAGTCCTTCCTGCGCGGCATCCACATCGTCGACTACACCCGCGACGCACTCGCCGAGGTGACGCACCATGTCGTCACGCTCGCCGAGGCCGAGGACCTGCCCGCGCACGGCGCCGCCCTCAAGGCACGCTTCGGATGGAAGGTGCCCGAGCAGTGACCGGAATCGATGATCTGCCCATCCGCGACGAGCTTCGCGGCAAGTCCCCGTACGGGGCGCCCCAGCTCGACGTCCCCGTGCAGCTGAACACCAACGAGAACCCGTACCCGCTGCCCGAGCCGCTGGTCGAGCGGATCGCCCAGCGGGTCGCGGAGGCCGCGCGCGGGCTCAACCGCTACCCCGACCGGGACGCCGTCGAACTGCGCACCGAACTCGCCCGCTATCTCACCCGTACGGCCGGGCACGAGGTGAGCCGCGCCAACGTCTGGGCCGCCAACGGTTCCAACGAGGTCATCCAGCAGCTGCTGCAGACCTTCGGCGGCCCGGGCCGCAGCGCCATCGGCTTTGAGCCCTCGTACTCGATGCACGGCCTCATCGCGCGCGGCACGGGCACCGAATGGATCTCCGGACCGCGCCGCGAGGACTTCACGATCGACCTCGACGCGGCAGCCGCGGCCATCGCCGAGCACCGCCCCGACGTCGTCTTCATCACCTCGCCCAACAACCCGACGGGCACCGCGGTTCAGGCCGGAACCGTCCTCGCGCTGTACGAGGCGGCCCAGGCCGCCAAGCCGTCCCTGGTGGTCGTCGACGAGGCGTACGTCGAATTCAGCCATGGCCCCTCGCTGCTTCCGCTGATCGAGGGCCGGCCGAACCTGGTGGTCTCCCGCACCATGTCCAAGGCCTTCGGCGCGGCCGGTCTGCGCCTGGGCTATCTGGCCGCCCACCCCGCGGTGGTCGACGCCGTCCAGCTGGTGCGCCTGCCGTACCACCTGTCCGCCGTCACCCAGGCCACCGCGCTGGCCGCGCTGGAGCACACCGATACGCTGCTCGGGTATGTCGAGCAGCTGAAGCGGGAGCGGGACCGGCTGGTCACCGAGTTGCGGGCGATCGGCTGGGAGGTCACCGAATCGGATGCCAACTTCGTCCAGTTCGGCCGCTTCGCCGACAGTCATGAGGCCTGGCAGAAGATCCTCGACCGGGGTGTCCTGGTCCGTGACAACCAAGTGCCCGGGTGGCTGCGGGTCACCGCCGGCACCCCTGATGAGAACGACGCGTTTCTCGACGCGGTCCGTGAGCTGAAGAAGGAGTACGACGCATGAGCCGCGTAGGCCGTGTCGAACGCACCACCAAGGAGACGTCCGTCGTCGTCGAGATCGACCTCGACGGCCACGGAAAGGTCGACGTGTCGACCGGGGTCGGGTTCTACGACCACATGCTCGACCAGCTCGGCCGCCACGGCCTGTTCGACCTCACTGTGAAGACCGAGGGCGATCTGCACATCGACTCGCACCACACCATCGAGGACACCGCCCTCGCGCTCGGGGCCGCCTTCAAGCAGGCGCTCGGCGACAAGGTGGGGATTTATCGATTCGGCAACTGCACCGTGCCACTGGACGAGTCCCTCGCCCAGGTCACCGTGGACCTCTCGGGCCGCCCGTATCTCGTGCACAGGGAGCCCGAGAACATGGCGCCCATGATCGGCTCGTACGACACGACCATGACCCGGCACATCTTCGAGTCCTTCGTCGCACAGGCCCAGATCGCCCTGCACATCCACGTCCCGTACGGGCGCAACGCGCACCACATCGTGGAGTGCCAGTTCAAGGCGCTGGCCCGGGCTCTGCGATACGCCTCGGAGCGCGACCCGCGCGCCGTGGGCATCCTCCCCTCCACGAAGGGCGCACTGTGAGCGACGCACAGGCGGCCGCCGGGCCGCACGTGGCCCCGAAGGCGGCACCTCTGCGCCGCGTGGGCGGAGAAGCGAACGAAAAGGTCGCAGTGAGCGACGCGCACGCGGCCGCCGGGCCGCACGTGACCTTGAAGGCGGCACCTCTGCGCCGCGTGGGCGGAGAAGCGAACGAGAAGGTAACCCCATGACCGGCCTCTCCACCATTCTCATCGTCGTCGGGCTCTTCCTCGCCGGCGGTGTGTACTCCTTCTCCAAGCAGAAGATGCCCAAGGGCCTGATCGTGCTCCTCACCATCGCCTCCGTGATGTGCCTGGTCGCCGGCGTCCTGCGGATCCAGGGGGTCTGGGCATGAGCACTCCGAAGAAGGTCGTCGTCTTCGACTACGGATTCGGCAATATCCGCTCCGCCGAGCGCGCGCTGGCCCGCGTCGGCGCGGACGTCGAGATCACCCGTGACTTCGACACGGCCATGAACGCCGACGGGCTCCTCGTCCCCGGCGTCGGCGCCTTCTCCGCCTGCATGGAAGGCCTCAAGAAGGCCCGAGGCGAGTGGATCATCGGCCGCCGACTCTCCGGCGGCCGCCCGGTCATGGGCATCTGCGTCGGCATGCAGATCCTCTTCGCACGCGGCATCGAGCACGGCGTGGAGAGCGAGGGCCTCGACGAATGGCCCGGCACGGTCGGCCCGCTGAAGGCGCCGATCGTTCCCCACATGGGCTGGAACACCGTCGAGTCGCCGACCGGCAGCACGCTCTTCGCCGGAGTCGACGCCGATGCCCGGTTCTACTTCGTGCACTCCTACGCCGTGCACGAGTGGAGCCTGGAAGTGACCAACGCCGCCATCCGCGCGCCCCAGGTCACCTGGGCGACGCACGGCGAGCGCTTTGTCGCCGCCGTCGAGAACGGCCCGCTGTGGGCGACCCAGTTCCACCCCGAGAAGTCCGGCGACGCCGGCGCCCAGCTGCTGACCAACTGGATCGAGACGCTGTAATGCCGAAGCTTGAACTCCTCCCCGCCGTCGATGTCCGCGACGGCCAGGCCGTCCGCCTCGTGCACGGTGAGTCCGGTACGGAGACGTCGTACGGCTCTCCGCTGGAGGCCGCCCTGGCCTGGCAGCGCGCGGGCGCCGAGTGGCTGCATCTGGTCGACCTGGACGCGGCCTTCGGTACCGGCGACAACCGGGCGCTGATCGCCGAGGTCGCCGGCGCGATGGACATAAAGGTCGAGCTCTCCGGCGGCATCCGCGACGACGCCTCGCTCGCGGCCGCGCTGGCCACCGGCTGCACCCGGGTCAACCTGGGGACGGCCGCGCTGGAGACCCCCGAGTGGGTCGCCAAGGTCATCGCCGAGCACGGCGACAAGATCGCGGTCGGCCTGGACGTACGTGGCACGACGCTGCGCGGGCGCGGCTGGACCCGCGACGGCGGCGACCTCTACGAGACGCTCGCCCGGCTCGACTCCGAGGGCTGCGCCCGCTACGTCGTCACCGACATCGCCAAGGACGGCACCCTGCAGGGCCCCAACCTGGAACTGCTGAAGAACGTCTGCGCGGCCACCGACAAGCCGGTCGTCGCCTCCGGCGGCGTCTCCTCGCTGGACGACCTGCGGGCGATCGCCTCGCTGGTGCCCGAGGGCGTCGAGGGCGCGATCGTCGGCAAGGCGCTGTACGCGAAGGCGTTCACCCTCGAAGAGGCGCTCGCGGCGGTGTCGGCATGACCGACTCCGGCTCTGATTCCGTACGACGCATCGGCTCCGACGGACCGTGGGAGGAAGCCTTCGGCTACTCCCGCGCCGTCCAGCTTCCGAACGGCCTGGTCCTGGTCTCCGGCTGCACCTCGGTCGTGGGCGGCCAGATCGCCGCGGGCGGCCCCTACGAGCAGGCGGTGACCGCCTTCGGCGTCGCCCTCGACACGCTGAAGGAGCTGGGCCTGGGCCGGGAGGACGTGGTGCGTACGCGGATGTACATCACGCACGCCCGGGACGTGGACGAGGTCGGCCGCGCCCACAAGGAACTGTTCGACGACGTCCGTCCGGCCGCGTCGATGCTCATCGTCTCCGGCTTCGTCGACCCGAGCCTGGTCGTCGAGATCGAGGTCGAGGCCTACCGAGGAGGTGCCCAATGACTCTCGCGGTCCGAGTCATCCCTTGCCTGGACGTGGAGAACGGCCGGGTCGTCAAGGGAGTCAACTTCCAGAATCTGCGCGACGCGGGCGACCCCGTGGAGATGGCCAAGCTGTACGACGCCGAGGGCGCCGACGAGCTGACCTTCCTCGACATCTCGGCCTCGTCCGGCAACCGTGAGACCACGTACGACGTGGTGCGCCGCACCGCCGAGCAGGTCTTCATCCCGCTGACCGTGGGCGGCGGCGTGCGCAGCGTCGACGATGTGGACAAGCTACTGCGCGCGGGCGCGGACAAGGTGGGCGTGAACACCGCGGCGATCGCCCGCCCCGAGCTGATCCGCGAGATCGCGGATCGCTTCGGCCGCCAGGTGCTGGTGCTCTCCGTCGACGCACGGCGTACTCCCGAGGGCTCCTTCGAGGTCACCACACACGGCGGGCGCAAGGGCACCGGCATCGACGCCGTCGAATGGGCGCACCGGGCCGCCGAGTTGGGCGCGGGCGAGATCCTGCTCAACTCGATGGACGCCGACGGCACCAAGGACGGCTACGACATCGAGATGATCGCGGCGGTCCGTGAGCACGTGTCCGTCCCGGTCATTGCGAGCGGCGGCGCGGGCAAGTCGGCGGACTTCCCCCCGGCCGTCGCGGCGGGCGCGGACGCGGTGCTGGCGGCCTCGGTGTTCCACTTCGGCGATCTGCGGATCTCCCAGGTCAAGGACACCCTGCGCAGGGCGGGACACCCCGTCCGCTGACCTCACCCCGGCCTCGAGTACGTGGCGTGGCGTGCCGTGGCGGGACAACGACGACCTACATCCCGAACGCCTCGGCCTCATGCAGCCGCGCGATCGCGTCCTTGTCCCCCTCCAGCTCCACCCGCGCCACGTCCTGCCGCCCGAAGGCGAACATCGTCAGCTCACCCGGCTCCCCTGTCGCTGTCACCACGGGTGCGCCGCGGCGGGCGACCGCGGTCTGCCCGTCCGTACGCCGCAACACAACCCCGACCGGCGCCTTACGGCCCAGCAGCCTGGCCGCCTTCTCCAGACGCGACCACAGGGCATCCTCGAAGACCCGGTCCAGTTCGCGCGGCGTCCAGTCCGGCTGCGCCCGGCGCACATCCTCGCCGTGCACATAGAACTCGACGGTGTTGGCCGCCTCGTCGAGCTGCTTGATGCCGTACGGCGACATCCGCGGCGGCCCCGTACGGATCAGCTGGATCAGCTCCTCGTACGGCTTCGATGCGAACTCGGCCTGGACCCGTTCCAGCCGGTCCTTCAGCGCGCCGAGCAGTATCCCGCCCGCCGCGTCCAGCCGCCGCTCGCGCACCACCACATGGGCGGCCAGATCGCGGGTCTTCCAGCCCTCGCACAGGGTCTGGGCTTCGGGGCCCACCATCTCCAACAGGTCGGCGAGCAGAAGCCGTTCACGCTTGGCATGGGTCGACATGTCCGCCAGCCTACGGTGGGCGCACCGGGTCCGCCCAGTGGACGCACCGCCCGCCGCCCCCGCCCAGCACGGCACAATGGCGGTATGACCAGCAGTGTCCCCGCCAGCTCCCTCGATCCCACCCTCGCCGCGCGCCTCAGGCGCAGCGCCGACGGCCTGGTTCCGGCCATCGCCCAGCAGTACGACACCGGTGAGGTGCTGATGCTCGGGTGGATGGACGACGAGGCCCTGCACCGCACCCTGACCACCGGCCGCTGCACCTACTGGTCCCGCAGCCGCCAGGAGTACTGGGTCAAGGGCGACACATCCGGCCATGTCCAGCACGTCAAGTCCGTCGCTCTCGACTGCGACGCCGACGCGATCCTCGTCAAGGTCGACCAGGTCGGCGCCGCCTGCCACACCGGGGACCGCACCTGCTTCGACGCCGACGTACTCCCCCTGGACCAGTAAGGTCGGGCGCCATGGATCTCGACACCTTCCGCAAGCTCGCCGCCGACCGCCGTGTCATCCCCGTCAGCCGCAAGCTCCTCGCCGACGGCGACACCCCGGTCGGGCTCTACCGCAAGCTCGCCGGCGAGCGCGAAGGCACCTTCCTGCTCGAGTCGGCCGAAAACGGACGGTCGTGGTCCCGGTACTCCTTCATCGGCGTACGGTCCGACGCGACCCTCACCGAACGTGACGGTCAGGTGTCGTGGCTCGGCACCCCGCCGGTCGGCGTCCCCCTCGACGGCGATCCGCTGCAGGCTCTGCGCGCCACCGTCGAGGCGCTGCACACTCCCCCTACGCCCAGCGGCGTGGGAGGTATCGCCATGCGCGACTCCGGAATGCCGCCCTTCACCGGAGGCATGGTCGGCTATCTCGGGTACGACATCGTCCGCAGGCTGGAGAAGATCGGCCCCGGCGAGCGCGACGACCTGAAGCTGCCCGAGCTGACCATGCTGCTCACCTCCGACCTCGCCGTGCTCGACCACTGGGACGGCACCGTCATGCTGATCGCCAACGCGATCAACCACAACGACCTCGACACCGGGGTCGACGAGGCATACGCCGACGCCGTCGCGCGCCTGGACGCCATGGAGGCCGACCTCACACGACCGCTGGCCTCCGCTCCCGCCGTGCTGCCGCCCTCGGAGCTGCCGGAGTTCTCCGCGCTGTGGGGCGGCGAGGACTACCAGGACGCCGTCAGGGACATCAAGGAGCGCATCCGGTCCGGTGAGGCCTTCCAGGTCGTGCCCTCCCAGCGGTTCGAAACCCCTTGCACGGCAAGCGCGCTGGACGTCTACCGCGTGCTGCGGGCCACCAACCCCAGCCCCTATATGTACCTCTTCCGCTTCGAGGGATTCGATGTCGTCGGCTCCAGCCCCGAGGCGCTCGTCAAGGTCGAGGACGGGCACGCCATGGTCCACCCCATCGCCGGGACCCGGCCGCGCGGCGCGACCCCGCAGGAGGACCAGGCGCTCGCCGACGAGCTGATGGCCGACCCCAAGGAGCGCGCCGAGCACCTGATGCTGGTCGACCTCGGCCGCAACGACCTGGGCCGGGTCTGCGAGCCCGGCAGCGTCGAGGTCGTCGACTTCATGTCGATCGAGCGGTACTCCCACGTCATGCACATCGTCTCGACCGTCACCGGCCAGGTCGCCGAGGGCCGCACCGCCTTCGACGTGCTCACCGCCTGCTTCCCCGCCGGCACCCTCTCCGGGGCCCCCAAGCCACGGGCGATGCAGATCATCGACGAGCTGGAGCCCTCACGGCGCGGGCTGTACGGCGGCTGCGTCGGCTATCTCGACTTCGCCGGCGACTCCGACACCGCGATCGCGATCCGTACCGCGCTGCTGCGCGACGGAACGGCGTTCGTGCAGGCCGGAGCAGGTGTCGTTGCCGACTCGGACCCGGTCGCCGAGGACACCGAGTGCCGCAACAAGGCGGCCGCGGTGCTCCGCGCCGTACATACCGCGAACCGCCTCAACAGCTGACCGGGCGGTAAGGGATAGTGGGGTACGTGAGTGCTGTACCCGTACCCCAGCCCCGCGCCGGATCCGCATCCGCCGCCACCGGCAGCCGCCGCAGCCTTGCCGCGGCCCTGTTCCTCGGCGCCGCCGGCGCGACCGTCGTACTGCTCGCCGCCGGCCAGGTCTGGGCGAAGGGCACGGCAGCCGTCGGCGGCGGCACGCTGCCCCTCGACGCCGAGGGCGGCGATATCACCGGCGTTCCGACGGCGCTCGCCATCGTCGGCCTGGCCGCCCTCGTCGCCGTCTTCGCGGTCCGCAGCGCGGGCCGGCTGCTCGTCTCCGCACTGCTCGCCCTGAGCGGCGCGGGCGCGGCGCTCGCCGCGGCACTCGCGGCCGCCGACAGCGCAGCCCTCGACGAGAAGGCGGCGAGGACCACCGGCGACGCGGCCGCCACGGTCGAGGCGCTCACCCACACCGCCTGGCCCTATGTGACCGTGGCCGGGAGCCTGCTGATCCTGCTCGCGGGCCTGCTCGCGCTGCGCTACGGCAAGCAGTGGCCCGCCATGTCGGGCCGCTACGAGCGCGACGGCACCCCACGGCCCCGCAAGGCCCCCGTGGTGGACTCGGACCGGCCCGAGGACCTGTGGAAGGCTCTGGACCGCGGCGAGGACCCTACGCGCGAGGCGTGACGCACCCCACGCCATGACGCGCCACGGCGTACGGGAGAATGAGAGGTGAGCTTCGCGCTCACCACCGAACAACAGCGCACCCCAGCAACATCGACGAGGAGCACATTAATGTCGGGCACCAGCCACGGACACACCCCGGCCGCCTGGACCGGTGTCACCATCGCCGTCTTCGGCTTCTGTATCGCCGGCATCTTCATGGTGGCGGCCAATCCGCTCGGTTTCTGGGCCGGAGTGGCCGTGATCCTGCTCGGCGGTGTCGTCGGCGGAGCCATGAAGGCCGCCGGGCTCGGCATGCCGAAGGAGTCCGAGGCCCACGTGCTGGCGAGGTCGCGGGCGAGCCAGGCGCAGACCGCCACGGCCCAGCCGGCCACCGCGCAGACCGCCGCGGCCCAGCCCGCCACCGCGCAGGCGTCCTCCTGACGCTGCCGTACGGCTCTACGCTGCGAGGCGCAGCCGGGCGTGCCCGGGCTGCGCCTCTGTGCATGCGCCTTTTCCGTATGCGCCTTTCCGTATCAACGGCGAGAATCACGGGGTGGACGCCATGCCTTCCTCCGCCGCAGCCCCGCGTGAGCCCGGCCCCGCCCCGCTCGCACGGCGACTGGCGACGCCTCTGGTCACCCTCGCCGGAGTGGCCGCGGCCTTCGCGTACGTCGGCACGGTCGATCCCAACGAACCGGGCCACTACCCGGTCTGCCCGCTGCTCCGTCTCACCGGGATCTACTGCCCGGGCTGCGGCGGGCTGCGCAGCGCCCACGCCTTCATCCACGGCGATCTGACCATCGCGCTCGGGGCCAATGCCATGGCCGTCGCGGGCTACGGAGTCTTCGCCGTAGTGTGGATGGTGTGGCTGATTCACGCCGTACGGGGCGTGCCCCTGCGGGTCGCCGTCGCCCCGGTGTGGTGGTGGTCGCTGGGCGGTGTTCTTCTGGTTTTCAGCGTGATCCGGAACCTGCCGTTCGGCTCTGCGCTCGCGCCGTGACCGTTCTCGTCCGGCGGACGACCCCGGTCCCGCGAAGTCCCAGGTAGTGGGACGGGCGTCAACCGGATGCGAGCCTCGAGCCCTCCTGCGGATACCATCGACATGGCTGATCCTGATCCATCTGAACCGTCCCGGAAGGGGGCCGCTCGCGTGAGTGTGCTCGACGAGATCATCGAAGGCGTGCGCGCCGACCTCGCAGAGCGGCAGGCGCGTGTGAGCCTCGACGAGCTCAAGGAGCGGGCCGCCAAGGCTCCTGCGGCCAAGGACGGCGTTGCCGCGCTGCGTGGCGAGGGCGTCCATGTGATCTGTGAGGTCAAGCGCTCCAGCCCGTCGAAGGGCGCGCTGGCCGCGATCGCCGACCCGGCCGCGCTCGCCGCGGACTACGAGGCGGGCGGCGCGGCCGTCATCTCCGTACTGACCGAGCAGCGCCGCTTCGGCGGCTCGCTCGCCGACCTCGAGGCCGTCCGCGCCAAGGTCGACATCCCGGTGCTGCGCAAGGACTTCATCGTCACCGCGTACCAGCTGTGGGAGGCCAGGGCGTACGGCGCCGACCTCGTCCTGCTGATCGTCGCCGCGCTGGAGCAGGAGGCCCTGGTCTCGCTGATCGAGCGCGCAGAGTCGATCGGGCTCACCCCGCTGGTCGAGGTGCACGACGAGGACGAGGCCGAGCGCGCGGTGGAGGCCGGAGCGAAGATCATCGGCGTGAACGCCCGCGATCTGAAGACGCTGCAGGTCGACCGCTCGACGTTCGACCGGGTCGCCCCCGAGATCCCGGCGCACATCGTCAAGATCGCCGAGTCCGGAGTGCGCGGCCCGCACGACCTGATCGCCTACGCGAACGCGGGCGCCGACGCGGTGCTGGTCGGCGAGTCCCTGGTCACCGGCCGCGACCCGAAGTCGGCGGTCGCCGACCTGGTCGCCGCGGGCGCGCACCCGGCCCTGCGTCACGGGCGAGGCTGACCGCCCCCATGACCGTCGTCGGCCGTGTCGCCCCGCAGTGCCGGACGCCGTCGCGTCCGGCGGCGGGCGACGTGTGCCGGCAGCTCACGACTCCCCGCGGCGCGGCGCTCGCCGCCGCACGCGACCCGTACGCGCGGCTGGCCCGAGGCTGCAAGCCCCGGGGCTGCCGGGCCCCGGCCCGCCGGGTGCACGGCCGCCGGGTGAGGTACGTCATCGGCTCCGAGCCGGGCCAGGTCAACGGCATGCGATGGCGTGCGGTCCGCGCGCGCGAAGACCGCTAGGCCGCTGCGGCGGGGGTTTCCCTCGCTGCCCCTCCCCCCTCCCCCAAACCGGGGCTCCGCCCCTACCCCGCGCCTCAAACGCCGGCGAGGCTTGAATTTCCGCCGGACAGGCGGAAATTCAAGCCCGTTGGGGGTCCCCCCGGACGAAGTCTGGGGGAGATTGAGGACACGCCCGCAGGGCGTAGGTGGGGCCCCGCGCCCGCAGGGCGTAGGTGGGGCCCCGCGCCCGCTGGGCGTAGGTGGGGCCCCGTGCCCGCTGGGCGTAGGTGGGGCCCCGTGCCCGCTGGGCGTAGGTGGGGCCCCGCGCCCGCTGGGCGTAGGTGGGGGTCCCCCCACGCCCGCAGGGGCGTAGGGGGCGGGTCTGGGGGCTTGCCCCCAGTTACGGGATGGGGCGGGGGAAAGACCCGCCGGTCGCGCACGCATACCGTGTCCTCTGCAGACCAGAACTTCTGGGGCATAACGCCCCGACAAGGAGCACGTCGCATGTCGAGCGACTTCTTCATCCCGGACCCGGAGGGTCAAATCCCCAGCGCCGAGGGCTACTTCGGCGCATTCGGCGGCAAGTTCATCCCCGAGGCGCTCGTCGCCGCGGTCGACGAGGTCGCCGTCGAGTACGACAAGGCCAAGGCCGACCCCGCCTTCGTGGCCGAGCTCAATGACCTGATGGCCAACTACACCGGCCGCCCCAGTGCCCTCACCGAGGTGCCCCGGTTCGCCGAGCACGCCGGCGGGGCGCGCGTCTTCCTGAAGCGGGAGGACCTCAACCACACCGGCTCGCACAAGATCAACAACGTGCTGGGCCAGGCGCTGCTCACCAAGCGCATGGGCAAGACCCGGGTGATCGCCGAGACCGGCGCCGGCCAGCACGGCGTCGCGACCGCGACCGCCTGCGCCCTCTTCGGCCTCGAGTGCACGATCTACATGGGCGAGATCGACACCCAGCGCCAGGCTCTGAACGTGGCCCGGATGAGGATGCTCGGCGCCGAGGTCATCCCGGTGGCCTCCGGAAGCCGGACCCTGAAGGACGCCATCAACGAGGCGTTCCGCGACTGGGTCGCCAACGTGGACCGTACGCACTATCTCTTCGGCACGGTCGCCGGACCGCACCCCTTCCCCGCCATGGTCCGCGACTTCCACCGCGTCATCGGCGTCGAGGCCCGTCGCCAGATCCTCGAGCGGGCCGGCCGGCTGCCGGACGCGGCCGTCGCCTGCGTCGGCGGCGGGTCCAACGCGATCGGGCTGTTCCACGCCTTCATCCCGGACGCTTCCGTACGGCTCATCGGCTGCGAGCCGGCGGGCCACGGCATCGAGTCCGGCGAGCACGCGGCCACTCTGACCGCCGGCGAGCCCGGCATCCTGCACGGATCGCGGTCCTACGTCCTGCAGGACGAGGAGGGCCAGATCACCGAGCCGTACTCGATCTCCGCCGGACTCGACTACCCCGGCATCGGCCCCGAGCACTCGTACCTCAAGGACAGCGGCCGCGGGGAGTACCGCGCGGTGACCGACGACGAGGCGATGCAGTCGCTGCGGCTGCTGTCCCGTACGGAGGGCATCATTCCGGCCATCGAGTCCGCGCACGCGCTGGCGGGAGCGCTGGAGGTCGGCAAGGAGCTGGGGAAGGACGGGCTGATCGTCGTCAATCTGTCCGGCCGCGGTGACAAGGACATGGACACCGCCGCCCGTTACTTCGGGCTGTACGACGGCGAAGGGGGCGCCAAGGTCGCCGCCGACGCCTCCGCGGAGAACGGCTACGCGGAGATCAGGAGGGACGCGAAGTGAGCGGCAACATCCAGCTGTTGAGCGACACCCTGGCGCAGGCCAGGGACGAGAACCGGGCCGCCCTCATCGCGTATCTCCCGGCCGGCTTCCCGACCGTCGACGGCGGCATCGAGGCGGTCAAGGCCGCCCTGGACGGCGGCGCCGACGTGGTCGAGGTCGGGCTGCCGCACAGCGACCCCGTACTCGACGGCCCCGTCATCCAGACCGCCGACGACATCGCGCTGCGCGGCGGCGTCAAGATCGCCGATGTGATGCGTACGGTCCGCGAGGCGCACGAGGCCACCGGCAAGCCGGTCCTCGTGATGACGTACTGGAATCCGATCGACCGCTACGGCATCGAGCGCTTCACCGCCGAGCTCGCCGACGCGGGCGGGGCAGGCTGCATCCTGCCCGACCTGCCGGTCCAGGAGGCCGGCGTATGGCGCGAGCACGCCGAGAAGCACGGCCTCGCCACGGTCTTCGTCGTGGCGCCGAGCAGCAAGGACGCCCGGCTGGCGAAGATCACGGCGGCCGGTTCCGGCTTTGTGTACGCAGCTTCGCTGATGGGTGTCACCGGCACCCGTGCGTCGGTGGGCGCGCAGGCCCAGGATCTGGTGCGGCGCACCCGCGCCACCACCGAACTGCCGGTCTGCGTGGGCCTCGGCGTCTCCAACCCCGAGCAGGCCGCCGAGGTCGCTTCCTTCGCGGACGGCGTGATCGTCGGGTCCGCGTTCGTGAAGCGGCTCCTCGACGCACCGGACCAGGCCGCCGGCCTGGCGGCGGTGCGGGAACTGGCGGCCGAGCTCGCCGAGGGTGTGCGCCGGAACGCGTAGCTCATAAGGGTGGATCTGGGACCGGGGAGGCATGCACATGCCTCCCCGGTTCGTTTGTGGGATGTGAGCGAGAAGAACCAGGAACGGAAGCGTGCCGCGCGCGAGCGGCTCCAGCAGCAGCGTGAGTCGGACAAGGCGCGCGAGAAAAGACGGCGGGTGCTGATCGTCTCCGCCGCGGTGGTGGGCGTCCTCGGCCTGGCCGCCGTCGTCGGCGTGATCGCCGCGAACGCCGGAAAGGCCGGGAAGAAAGACAGCGGTTCCGACACCGGTCCGCTCCTCGCGCCGGCGGGCGTGCAGGGCAAGGACCAGCTCGCGATCCCGGTGGGCGCGAACGACGCGCCGTCCACCCTCACGGTGTGGGAGGACTTCCGCTGCCCGGCCTGCGCCAGTTTCGAGAACGCCTTCCGGGACACCATCCATGAGCTCGAGCGGACGGGCCAGCTCAAGATCGAGTACCACCTCGCCACCATCATCGACGGGAACATGGGCGGCAGCGGCTCGCTGCACGCGGCGAACGCCGCGGCGTGCGCGCAGGACGTAGGGAAATTCGTCCCGTACCACGATGTTCTGTACCAGAACCAGCCGCCGGAGACGGACGACGCCTTCGCCAACAACAGCAGGCTGATCGAGCTCGCCGGCAAGGTCGACGGCCTGGTCACCCCCGAATTCCGCAGCTGTGTGGAGGAGGGCAAACACAACGCCTGGGTGGCCAAGTCGAACGCCGCCTTCAGGAGCGGTGGCTTCCGCGGTACCCCGACCGTGCTGCTCAACGGGGAGTCCGTCTTCCCGCAGAAGGGCTCCGAGCGGATCACCGTCCCCAACTTCAAGAAGTGGGTGGCAGAGGCGAACAAGGGCAAGAAGCCGGGCACCCAGCGGCCCAGCCCGAGTCCGGGTGGTTCTGCCTCCTCCTGACGGCCTCCCGCTGACGGCCTCCCGCTGACGGCCTCCCGCTGACGGCCTCTGCCGCAGCCTCCCGGCGTACATCGGTGTACATAGCGACACACATCGGTGTACGTCCGGGGCGCGGCTCGTTATCCATACGTTGCCGGGTGGGTTGCCGTGGGTCCCGCCCGGCAGGGTAGCGTCGGTCCTGCCATGGAAATTGCCTACATTCCCAGCCCGTCGACCGGAGTGATCCACCTCGGACCGCTCCCGCTGCGCGGCTATGCCTTCTGCATCATCATCGGTGTCTTCGCGGCCGTCTGGTACGGCAACAAGCGATGGATCGCTCGCGGCGGCAAGGCCGGCACCGTGGCCGACATCGCCGTCTGGGCGGTGCCCTTCGGTCTCGTCGGCGGTCGGCTGTACCACGTGATCACCGACTACCAGCTGTATTTCAGCGAGGGTGAGAACTGGGTCGACGCCTTCAAGATCTGGGAGGGCGGCCTCGGCATCTGGGGCGCGATCGCGCTCGGCGCGGTCGGTGCCTGGATCGGCTGCCGCCGCCGCGGGATCCCGTTGCCGGCCTGGGCGGACGCCCTCGCGCCCGCCATCGCCATAGCGCAGGCGATCGGCCGCTGGGGCAACTGGTTCAACCAGGAGCTGTACGGCAAGCCGACGGATCTGCCGTGGGCCCTCAAGATCACCGAGGGTACGAACCGCGAGGCGGGCCTCTACCACCCGACATTCCTGTACGAGTCCCTGTGGTGCATCGGCGTCGCGCTTCTGGTCATCTGGGCCGACCGGCGCTTCAAGCTGGGACACGGCCGGGCGTTCGCCCTCTACGTCGCTTCGTACTGCGTGGGCCGGGCCTGGATCGAGTACATGCGCGTCGACGAGGCGCACCACGTGCTGGGGCTGCGCCTCAATGTGTGGACCTCGATCGTCGTCTTCGTGCTGGCGGTGACGTACATGGTGATCTCGGCGCGGGTGCGGCCCGGGCGCGAGGAGATCGTCGAGCCGGAGAGGCCTGACAAGTCGGCGAACGCGGCGGCTGCGAAGCCGGACGGTGACGACGCCGTGGGTGACCCTGCGGACCACCCTGTGGACCACCCGGTGGACAGGGACGGTGCTGCCGCGGAGGACTCGGGCGCCGGCGCGGACGCGGAGTCGGCCAAGAAGGGCTGACCGCGGACATCTGCGACTCGAACTGCGTGACTTGCGCGACGAGGCCGCCAGGACCGAAAGGGTCCCGGCGGCCTCGTGCGTTTCTCGTCTGATCCTGCGCCCTTCGTTCCTTCGTTCCTGGGCTCCGCCGCGCCTATCCGCCCTCGCGTCGCGCAAGGGAGAGGGTCCGCTGCGCGGCGGCCACGATCGCGGCGTCCACGAAGCGGCCGTCCGGCAGGGCCAGCGCGCCCTCGTCCGTTGCGGCAGCCTTGACGACCTCCTCCGCGGCCTCGATCTCCTCGGGCGTGGGGCGGAACGCGCGCTCGATGACCGGGAGCTGGCGGGGGTGGATGGCCGCCCTGCCCAGGAAGCCGAGAGCGCGGCCGTGGGTGCAGGAGGCGTAGAGGGCGTCCAGGTCGCGGATGTCGGGGAAGACCGACTGGACCGGTGGCGCCAGACCGGCCGCGCGGGCGGCGACCACGATGCGGGTGCGCGGCCAGTCGAGGCCGGTGCCGTCCCGTATGCCGAGGTCGGCGCGGAGGTCGGCCTCGCCGATGGCGATTCCGTGGACGGCGGGGTGTGCGGTGGCGATGGAGTACGCGTGTTCGATGGCGAGAGCGGATTCGAGGAGCGCGTAGAGGGGGACGCCGGGGGCGCGGGCGGCGATCCGCCGGATGTCAGTGGCGTGTGCGACCTTGGGGATACGCAGAGCACGGAGGCCGGGGAGAGTGGTCAGGGCCTCGACGTCATGGGGGGTGTTGATGCGGACATGGACCGGAAGCGTCTGGGGGGATGCGAGAAGTTCGGCTGTGGCGGCCAGCGCGTACTTCTTGCGGTCGGGGGACACGGCGTCCTCCAGATCGACGATCACGACGTCGGCGCTGGACGCGAGGGCCTTGTGCACGACCTCGGGCCGGTCCCCGGGGGCGTACAGCCAGGTGAGGGGGGTGGTCATAGGGCGCCCTGGGTGCGCAGAGCGGTGATGTCGGCCCGGGACAGGCCGAGTTCGGTGAGGACCTCCTCCGTGTCGGCGCCGTGCGGGCGGCCGGCCCAGCGGATGGCACCGGGGGTCTCGGAGAGTCGGAAGATGACGTTCTGCATCCGAAGGGGGCCGAGTTCGGGGTCGGGGACTTCGGTGATGGTGCCCAGCGCCTGGTATTGGGGGTCTTCCATGACGTCACGGATGTCGTAGATCGGTGCGATCGCCGCTTCGGCCTTCTCGAAGGCGGCCATGGCCTCGGCTCGGGTGCGGCAGGCGATCCAGCCGCCGACCGCCGCGTCGAGTACATCGGCGTGCTCGGCGCGGCCGCTTCCGGTGCTGAACCACGGCTCGTCGATCAGCTCCGGGCGGCCGACCAGATGCATGACGCGTTCGGCGATGGACTGGGCAGAGGTGGAGACGGCCAGCCAGGAGCCGTCGGCGGTGCGGTAGGTGTTGCGCGGGGCGTTGTTGCGGGAGCGATTGCCGGTCCGTGTCTGTACGTACCCGGTCTGGTCGTACCAGAGGGGCTGCGGGCCGAGCACGGTCAGGATCGGCTCGATGATCGCCATGTCGATGACCTGGCCGCGGCCGGTGGCGGTGCGGGCAGTGAGCGCGGTCATGACGGCGTACGAGGTGGCGAGCGCCGCGATCGAGTCGGCGAGGCCGAACGGAGGGAGGGTGGGCGGACCTTCGGGCTCGCCGGTGATGGAGGCGAAGCCGCTCATCGCCTCGGCGAGGGTGCCGAAGCCGGGGCGGTGGGAGTACGGGCCGAACTGCCCGAAGCCGGTGACCCGGGTCAGGACGAGGCGGGGGTTGGCCGTGCTCAGCTCCTCCCAGCCGAGCTGCCATTTTTCGAGGGTGCCGGGGCGGAAGTTCTCGATGATCACGTCGGCGGTCGTCGCGAGACGCAGGAGGGTCTCGCGCCCGCCGGAGGTGGACAGGTCGAGGGTGACGGTGCGCTTGTTGCGGCCGAGCAGCTTCCACCACAGGCCCACGCCGTCCTTGTCGGGGCCGTGGCCCCGGGAGGGATCGGGCCGGGTGGGGTGCTCGACCTTGATGACCTCCGCGCCGAAGTCGCCGAGCATGGTGGCGGCCAGCGGCCCCGCGAAGAGCGTGGCCAGGTCGAGGACGCGCAGGCCGGTGAGGGGAGCGGGCGGCGGGGGAGTGTGGGTCATGAGGCGTCGTCGATCTCTGAGCGGTACGGCATGGAAGTGGAGGCGCCGGGGCGCTGGACGCACAGGGCGGCGGCGGCCGAGGCCCAGCTGAGGGCCTGCTGTACGGGCCTGCCCTCGACGAGCGCGACGGCGAGTGCGCCGACGAAGGTGTCACCGGCGCCGGTCGTGTCGACGGCCCGTACACGAGGCGCGGGCACGGTGACGGGAGCCGAGCCCCGGGCCGCGTACAAGCTGCCCGCCGACCCGAGCGTGATCACGACCTCGGGGACCTGACGCAGCAGCGCCTCGGCGGCCATGTGCGGGTCGGCAACCCCGGCCAGGGTGGCCGCCTCGTGCTCATTGGGCACCAACAGGTCGGTGACGGCGAGGAGTTCGGGAGGAAGGGGCTGGGCGGGTGCAGGGGTGAGGATGGTCCGTACTCCGTGCCGGCGCGCGGCTTCGGCGCCGTCGAGCACGGCGCTGAGGGGCAGTTCGAGCTGGAGGAGCAGTGCGTCGGAGGTGGCGATGAGGGCCTCGTCGCCGGGGCCGAGGGCGGTGACGGCGCCGTTCGCTCCGGGAATCACGACGATCGAGTTGCCGCCTTCGTCGTCGACGACGATGTGCGCGGTGCCGGAGGGGCCTTCCGCGGTGCGCAGCAGGTCGGTGTCGACGCCGGACGCTTCGAGTGTGTGCCTCAGCAGCTCGCCGAATTCGTCCGAGCCGACCGCGCCGATCATCGCGACGTCGCCGCCGGCGCGGGCGGCGGCGACGGCCTGGTTGGCGCCCTTGCCGCCGGGGATCGTGCGGAACTCCCTTCCGGTGACGGTCTCTCCGCGTTTCGGCGCGTGCGGGACGTACGCGACGAGGTCCATGTTGGTGCTGCCTAGCACCACGATGCCGGTCATGGGCGGACTGCCTCCTGGCGAGTGAGGTGGGCGAGGGTGTCGAAGCCGACGCCGTCGAATCCGGCGACGGAGGTGGCGAGACGATTCTTGAGGGGGATGGTCCAGCGGTCGGGAATCGCGGCGGGGTGGCCGGCGAGCAGACCCGCGATGGAGCCGGCGGTCGCGCCGTTGGAGTCGGTGTCCCAGCCCCCGGAGACGGCACGGCAGATGGAGCCGGTGAAGTCGCCGTCGGCGTGGGTGAGGGCGGCGGCGAGGAGGGCGGCGTTGGGGATGACGTGGACCCAGTGGTGGTGGCCGAGGGCGGTGTGGAGGCGGTCCACGACGATGTCGAAGCCGGGTTCGGCGCGGGCGGCGTCGATGCCGAGGCGGATGGCCTTGGCGAGCCGGGAGCGCGGGGGGATGACGGTGAGGCCGGTCCGCAGACACTGGTGGACGTCGCTCCGGCCGCCGGCCCCGGCGGCGATGGTGGCCGCGATGAACATCGCGCCGTAGATGCCGTTCGCGGTGTGGGTGAGCGACGCGTCGCGATGGGCCTGCGTGGCGGCCGCCGCGGGGTCGCCGGGGTGCGTCCAGCCGTGCATGTCGGCGCGGATGGCGGCGCCGATCCACTCCCTGAAGGGGTTGCGGTGGGCGGCGGTGAGCGGGGGTTCGACGCCGGAGAGGAGATTGCGGTAGGCGACGCGTTCGGCGGTGAAGGTACGGCCCGCCGGAAGCTCGTCGAGCCAGAGCCGGCCGAGCTGAGCGGTGGTGAACGCCTTTCCGTGGCGCTGGAGGAGAAGCAGGTTCAGGAGGGGGTAGTTGAGATCGTCGTCCTCGGGCATCCCGTCGATGTTCTCGGCCAGTGAGGTATCGGCGGACCGGCGATTCCACGGGTGTGCGGCGGCGAGGTCCGGGGGGAGGCCCTTGGCCGTGAACCATGTGTGGAGGGGCCAGTTGCCGGTGGCGCGGGCGATGCCGCGGATGGCGTGGAGGGGGAGCTTTTCGACGGGCTTGCCCAGGAGGCAGCCGATGGCGCGGCCGAGCCAGGAGGCGTGCAGGGCGTCGGGGCGGGGCCGCCTTTCCCCTGACCGGCCCTCCCCCGGAGCTTCGCCCGGGTGGGGGTGCCCCCGCCGCAGCCCGGGGGAGTATCCCCATCCCGAACCTGGGGGCAGGCCCCCGGCCCCCAGGCTCCTCGGCGCCGCGCGTGAGAAAGGGGTGGTGCTCTGCGCTGCGCGGGAGCCCGACGCCCCGGGCCAAGATGCTTCCGGCGGTCGGTCCACGGACTGGGCGTCGCCTGCGGGCCGCTGCTCGCGGAAGGAAACAGGTTGCCGCCCGCGGGCGTCAGCCGGGGGCGGCGTGGCGGGCCAGGCCGGGCAGGCTGCCTTGATCAGTGCGAGAGGCGTCGGCTCCCGCTCCGCCAACGGGGACGGCAGCAGGGCCAGTTCGTCCAGCAGCTCGTGCGCCAGCACCCGGAGCTCCGGGGGCGCTGGTGACGCGGACGCTCCGTCCCGCGGCGGGGCCGGGGAGCCACCCGCGCGTGCCCAGCGGGCGCGGATCTCCCGCGCGTCGCGGCCGTCCTCGTCCGCCTGGCGCAGTTCGTGGACCACCAGGTCCTCGGGCTGGACCCAGGTGAGCCGCAGGCCGGTCATCGCGGATCCGTCAGATGGGCGAACGCCGATTCATGGGCGCGGCGGCGGGTCGTGTCGCGGTCGAAGATCTCGCGGCTGACCGCGGTCAGCGCCGTCGCCGGGGCGTGCAGGTCGAGGCGGCTGGCCTCGGCGACCGACTTCGCCCAGTCACTCGGCACCGCGGCCTCGCCGTGGAGCGCGCCCGCGATCGCCCCTGCCATCGTGGCGATCGAGTCGCAGTCACGGCCGTAGTTGACGGACCCGAGGACCGTACGGCGGTAGTCGCCGCCGCCCACCAGAAGCATGCCCAGGGCGATCGGGAGTTCCTCGATGGCGTGCAGCCGGGAGGGCCGGCGGGCGGCCAGCGACGGGGCGCGGTAGTCCGGGCCGACCGTGTCGAAGGGGGCGACGGCCGCTCGCAGCGGGGCCAGTGCCGACTCGAAGTCCGCGTGGTGCGGGGCGACTTCGGCCACCGCCTCGATCGCCGCGCCCGTGCCGTCCTTGGCCAGCGAGAGTGCCGCGTCCACGACCGTCGTGGGCGTCGCGCCGGGCAGGAACGCCGCGGCGACCGCCGCAGCGAAGACGCCCGCCGCCTCACGTCCGTACGAGGACTGGTGCGCGCCCGCGATGTCGATGGCCTCGGCGTAGGCGGCCGCCGGATGCGCCGCGTTCACCAGGCCCACCGGGGCCATGTACATCGCCGCGCCGCAGTTGACGATGTTGCCGACGCCCGCCTCGCGCGGGTCGTTGTGCCCGTAGTGCAGGCGGGCCACCATCCACTTCTCGGCGAGGAAGACGCGCTGCAAGGGGAGCGCCTCCGTCTCGAGCTCCGGAATCCAGCGGGGGTTCGACATCAGGTCCGGAACCAGATGGTCGGCGACGGCGTATGCGTCGAGGTGGTCGCGGACGGTGGTGTACACGCGGATCAGCGCGTGCGTCATCAGGGTGTCGTCTGTGACGTGCCCGTCGCCCTTGTGGTACGGGGCGATGGGGCGGGCGGTGCGCCAGTCGTCGCCGTGCCACGGGCCGACGATGCCGTGGACACGGCCGCCGTGCCGCTCCACGATCTGCTCCGGGGTGTAGCCCTCGACCGGGCCGCCGAGCGCGTCACCGACCGCCGCGCCGATCAGGCTGCCGGTGATCCGGTCATCGAGTGTGAGCGTCGCGAGTGTCGTCGTCATGCCGGAATTGTCCACCCGGGGCGGTCAGTTCCGTGTGCGCGAGCAGCCCGGCGAGTTCTACGAGATCCGTGCCGGCGAGCCGGGGGAGCGCGCAGCCGGCCAGGGTGCGGCAGGCGTCGCGCCAGGTGACCGGCACGGCATCGCCGCCGCCGAGCGCGCCGGTCAGGGCGCCGGCGAGGGCGGGCGCGGAGTCGGCGACACGGGACAGGCAGGCGGCCGCGGGCACGGCTTCGGCAACCCGGCCGCGGGCGGCGGTGGCGAGGGCGAGGGCGACGGGGACGGTCTCGGCGGCGGCGATGCCGTAGCTGTAGACATGGTCGACGATCTGGTGCTCCAGGAGCGGTACGAGTTCGAAGGCGCCGTGGGCGTCGCGGGCGAGCTTGACGGCGTGCTGGGCGTTGCGGCCGATTTCGGTGGCGTCGGGGAGTTGGGCGAGGGCGGCGTCGACGGCGTCGTCGACACTCGCCCCGCCGAGCGCCGCGGCCACGGCGGCGGCCATGGCGCGGGCGCCGTGCACCCCGTCGCCGTCCTGGCTGTAACGCGCGTCGAACTCGGCGAGCGCGGCGGCGGCGGCCGGGTCGCCGGGGTGGACGACGGCCAGGACGACGGCGCGTACGCAGGCGGCGTCATCGAAGAAGTGCGGGTTGTCGTGGCCGGTGGCGGGCGGGCGCAGGCCGGTGGCCAGATTGCCGAGCCCGGCGCGTACGGAGATCCGGGCGCGGAGGGGGAGTACGGCGGACTCGACCTCGGGGGCCCGGTCGGCGGCGGCGGCGACCTCGCTGGCGAGGGAGTTCCAGGCGAGGTCGACGGCGGCGCGCATCCGGCGGCCGGGGGCGAGCCCGGCGAACAGGTCACCGGCGGCCGTGAGCACGGTCTCGGCAGCGAAGGCGGCCCACTCGGCGTCGTCGGAGGGGCCGAGGCGGAGGGGTTCGGGGGGCTGGTTGAGGGCGATGGGGACGGGGAGCGTGGTGGTCGCGTTCTGCTCGGCGAAGTTGTCGAGCTCACGGGTGAGCCGCCGGGTCCACTCGGGCATCCGCGCGGCCCGATGCCGCGCGGCGGGCCATCCGGCGGCGTCCCCCGCGGCGAGCCCGAGGAGCAGCCCTTCGATGGGCCGGGACGGGGTGCGACCGAGGCCCACGGAATAAGGGCCGGTCCCCCCGGAAGCGCTAGGCGCCTCGCGCGACTCGCGTGCCCCGCGAGGGTGGGATCCCGACGCCTGCGTGCGACCGGACGCCGCGCCCACGCCCAGCGGCCCGCCCGGAGCCGGTGCCCGGCCAGCCGCGGTGCTCGTCGCTTCGCGTGTCGCGGGCCGCCTCTCCGCGGTGCTGCCGCGGCCCCCGCCCGCGCCCGGGCGCGGCGGCCCGTCCGCCTCGGGGCTCGGCGAGCTCGCCGGGGCTGGGCCGTCGAGTCCCGCGTTCTCGCTTGTCATCACGCCGCCTGCGGGTCGTCGTCCGGAGTGAGCAGTTCCGCGATGTCCAGGACGTGGTAGCCCGTCATCGAGGGGAGGCAGCTGCCGCGGACCGGGCCGATGGCCGAGGACCATTCCGGGGGGATCGCCCCGGCCCCGGACATCGCCCCGGCCAGCGCGCCCGCGACCGCCGCCGTGGTGTCCGCGTCGCGGCCCATGTTGACCGCGGTCAGGACCGACGTACGGAAGTCTCCGCGAGCCGCCGCGAACGCGCCGAACGCCAGGCCGACCGCCTCCGGGGCCAGGTCCGTCCATGGGTAGCCGCCGATCACCACCGCCGAGCGGACCGCCCGTTCCATCGCCAGGGTGTGCGCATGTGTACGCTGCGCCGCGACCACCGCGCGGCGCAGGGAGCGGGCCGTCCAGGAGTCCATCGGGACCACCGAGAGCGCCGCGCCGATCACCCCGGCCGGGCCCGCGCCCGTCATCGCCGCGGCGACGCCCGCCGCCACGGCCTGCCCGCCGTAGATGCCCTCCCCGTCGTGGCTGACGGTGCCGTCGATCGCGACCAGCCGCGCCGCCTCCGCCGGGTGTCCCGCCGCGAAGACGCCGAAGGGCGCCGCGCGCATCGCCAGCCCGTCGCTCCACGCGTGCCGGTGCTGGGCCGAGATGGGGGCGGCGAGCCCGCGCCGCAGATTCTCCAGGGTGCCGCGTTCGCTGAACCCCGCCCCGCGGAACGGGCCTTCGTCCAGATCCGCGATCCACAGGTGCCACGCCGTCTCGACATGCGCGACGGTCAGCGCCGAGCCGTGCCGAGCCAGCAACAGGCCGGAGAAGATCGCGTACTCCGTGTCGTCGGTACCCGCCGGGTCCTCGCTCACGAAGCCTTCGATACGGCCCCACCGGCGGCGGATCTCGGACGGCCGCATGTTCTCGGCGGGAGCGCCGAGCGCATCGCCCACCGCGAGGCCGAGCAGTGCGCCGCAGGCCCGGTCGCGGAGTACGGCGGCGGTCGTCACAGGGGCGGTGGGGGCGCGGTCGGCGGGATCAGCGGGATTGCATGCAATCAACTCCATGGGGCGGGCCCCTTTCGCGCGCACCGAGCCTGTTCCTGCATCTGTGCCACACGCGATACGCGACGAGTCTGAGAAACGTGTCTGTCACCCGCCTGACTACAGGTAAGTACGGCCTGCCTTGCTGGCGCGGCCCTTACATCGTGCGTATTTTCGAGGGTGTTGAGGGGGGAGCGGACCATCGGGCCCGCTGCCGGAGAAGGGGAGAACTGTGTCCATCATCGAAACCGGGGCGACGCTCCACGCAGCGCACCGCGACAACCACACCCACCGTGATGTCAGCGGCGGCTGGTTGCGCCCCGCGGTTTTCGGCGCGATGGACGGACTGGTCTCCAACCTCGCCCTGATGACCGGTGTCGCGGGCGGCGCCGTGTCCCAGCAGACCATCGTCATCACAGGGCTCGCCGGACTCGCCGCGGGCGCCTTCTCGATGGCGGCCGGCGAATACACCTCGGTGGCCTCCCAGCGGGAGCTCGTCCAGGCCGAACTGGACGTGGAGCGGCGGGAGTTGCGCAAGCACCCGGTCGACGAGATGGAAGAGCTCGCCGCGCTGTACGTGGCTCGCGGCGTGGAGCCCGCGCTTGCCCGCGAAGTGGCGATGCAGCTCTCCAGGGACCCCGAGCAGGCGCTGGAGATCCACGCCCGCGAGGAGCTCGGCATCGACCCGGACGACCTGCCGTCGCCGACCGTCGCCGCCGTCTCGTCCTTCGGCTCGTTCGCGCTGGGCGCGCTGCTGCCCGTGCTGCCGTATCTCCTCGGCGCGAGCTCCCTGTGGCCCGCGGTGCTGCTCGCGCTGGTGGGGCTCTTCGCCTGCGGCGCACTCGTCGCCCGGGTGACCGCGCGCAGCTGGTGGTACAGCGGACTGCGCCAGCTGGTCCTCGGCGGCGCGGCGGCGGCCGTCACCTACGGGCTCGGGGCGCTGCTCGGCCTGGCTCTCTGACCCGCGGCGCGCGCACACGCGGCCCCGTGGCCCTCTGATCCGCGCCCTGCGCGCAGCCGCGCCGTGCGCACCCGCGCACCCGTGGCTCACTGACCCGCGCCCCCCGGAAGCGGCCCGCGCACCCCGGGTCCCGGCGTCCGCGCCCCCTGACCCGTGGCCGTCTGATCCGCGCCCCCGGGCCCGGCGAAACCACTGAGCAGCCCGCCGGCTCCCACCAGGGGCCGGTGCCTCCGTGTGCGCCCCGGCCGCCGCCCCGAAGGTTTGTGACGTACCTCCCCCCTCCGAATACCCCCATCAGGTGAGACACTGTGGATGGCGCTACATATGCAGCCGTTACTCCGCGGTTTCGACCCCTTAACCACCGGGCATGAGCCGTAGGCGCTGCCGGCAATGAAGCCTGCTCTGAGACGGACCCAGGGACATCGATCTGTCCGACTGTGTCCCCCTTCACCGCTACCGCGCGGTGTCCGCATGTTGGAATGACCTATCCGCTTTCCGAGAAGCACTCCATCATGTAACCTGCACGAAATTTCGCGGAGGGCCAACGTCGTCCCTCGGTAGTTGCATATGCCACGACGACGACGGGAGTGCCGATGCGTTCCGACGCCTGGTCGCCCATGGACGGTCGCCCCACCCCCCAGGGGATGTACGACCCCCGTAACGAGCACGACGCCTGCGGCGTCGGGTTCGTGGCCACCCTTACCGGTGTTGCCAGCCATGAGCTGGTCGAGCAGGCGCTGACCGTACTGCGTAATCTCGAGCACCGCGGTGCCACCGGCTCCGAGCCCGACTCTGGTGACGGCGCCGGCATCCTGCTTCAGGTCCCGGACGCATTTTTGCGTGAGGTCACCGGCTTCGAGCTTCCCGAGGCCGGTTCGTACGCCGTCGGCATCGCCTTCCTGCCGGCCGACGAGACCGCCGGCGCCGTCTCACGTATCGAGACGATCGCCGCCGAAGAGGGCCTGACGGTCCTCGGCTGGCGCGAGGTCCCGGCCTCCCCGGATCTGCTCGGCAACGGCGCGCGCGCCACCATGCCGGCCTTCTCCCAGCTCTTCGTGTCGGACGGACCCGACGGCAGCAAGGGCATCGCGCTGGACCGCAAGGCGTTCGTGCTGCGCAAGCGCGCCGAGCGCGAGGCCGGCGTCTACTTCCCCTCGCTCTCCGCCCGCACCATCGTTTACAAGGGCATGCTGACCACCGGCCAGCTGGAGCCCTTCTTCCCGGACCTCTCCGACCGCCGCCTGGCGACCGCCGTCGCGCTCGTGCACTCGCGGTTCTCGACCAACACCTTCCCGAGCTGGCCGCTCGCCCACCCGTACCGCTTCGTCGCGCACAACGGCGAGATCAACACGGTCAAGGGCAACCGCAACTGGATGCGTGCCCGTGAGTCGCAGCTCGCCTCCGAGCTCTTCGGCGCGGACAAGCTGGAGCGGATCTTCCCGGTGTGTACGCCGGACGCCTCCGACTCCGCGTCCTTCGACGAGGTCCTTGAGCTCCTGCACCTCGGCGGCCGCTCGCTGCCGCACTCCGTGCTGATGATGGTCCCCGAGGCGTGGGAGAACCACGACTCCATGGACCCGGCCCGGCGCGCCTTCTACCAGTACCACTCCACGATGATGGAGCCCTGGGACGGCCCGGCCTGCGTCACCTTCACCGACGGCACCCAGGTCGGCGCGGTCCTCGACCGTAACGGTCTGCGCCCCGGACGTTACTGGGTCACCGACGACGGACTCGTCGTCCTCTCCTCCGAGGTCGGCGTCCTCGACATCGACCCGGCCAAGGTCGTCCGCAAGGGCCGCCTCCAGCCCGGCAGGATGTTCCTCGTCGACACCGCCGAGGGCCGCATCATCGAGGACGACGAGATCAAGTCCGCGCTCGCCGCCGAGCTTCCGTACCAGGAGTGGCTCGAGGCCGGCGAGATCGAGCTCGAGGACCTGCCCGAGCGTGAGCACATCGTCCACACTCACGCCTCGGTCACCCGCCGCCAGCAGACCTTCGGGTACACCGAGGAGGAGCTGCGCATCATCCTCGCGCCCATGGCCAGGACCAGCGGTGAGCCGCTCGGCTCCATGGGCACGGACTCCCCGATCGCGGCCCTGTCCGAGCGGCCCCGGCTGCTCTTCGACTACTTCACCCAGCTGTTCGCGCAGGTCACCAACCCGCCGCTGGACGCCATCCGCGAGGAGCTCGTCACCTCGCTGTACTCCTCGCTCGGCCCGCAGGGCAACCTGCTGGAGCCGACCGCGGCCTCCTGCCGGTCCGTCACGCTGCCCTTCCCGGTGATCGACAACGACGAGCTGGCCAAGCTCATCCACATCAACGCCGACGGCGACATGCCGGGCATGACCGCCGCGACCCTCTCCGGTCTCTACCGCGTGAGCGGGGGCAGCGACGCCCTCGCGGCCCGTATCGAGGAGATCTGCGCCGAGGCCGACGCCGCCATAGAGGACGGCGCCCGCCTGATCGTCCTCTCGGACCGGCACTCGGACGCCGAGCACGCGCCGATCCCGTCACTGCTGCTCACCTCCGCCGTGCACCACCACCTCATCCGCACCAAGCAGCGCGCCCAGGTGGGTCTGCTCGTCGAGGCCGGCGATGTACGCGAGGTGCACCATGTCGCGCTTCTCATCGGCTACGGCGCGGCCGCGGTCAACCCGTACCTGGCGATGGAGACGGTCGAGGACCTGGTCCGCGCCGGCACCTTCATCGAGGGCCTGGAGCCCGAGAAGGCCATCCGCAACCTGATCTACGCGCTGGGCAAGGGCGTCCTGAAGGTCATGTCCAAGATGGGCATCTCGACCGTGGCCTCCTACCGCGGCGCGCAGGTCTTCGAGGCCGTCGGCCTCGACGAGACCTTCGTGGAGAAGTACTTCAACGGCACCGCCACGAAGATCGGCGGAGCCGGACTCGACGTCGTCGCCAAGGAGGTCGCAGCCCGGCACGCCAAGGCCTACCCGGCTTCCGGCATCGCGGCCTCGCACCGTGCGCTGGAGATCGGCGGCGAGTACCAGTGGCGGCGTGAGGGCGAGCCGCACCTCTTCGACCCGGAGACGGTCTTCCGGCTGCAGCACGCCACGCGCTCGCGCAGCTACGACATCTTCAAGAAGTACACCGACCGGGTGAACGAGCAGTCCGAGCGGCTGATGACGCTCCGTGGCCTGTTCGACTTCAAGAGCGACCGCGGGCCCATCCCGCTCGAAGAGGTCGAGCCGGCCTCCGAGATCGTCAAGCGCTTCTCCACCGGCGCCATGTCGTACGGCTCGATCTCCCGCGAGGCGCACGAGACCCTCGCCATTGCCATGAACCGGCTGGGCGGCAAGTCCAACACCGGCGAGGGCGGCGAGGACGCGGACCGTCTGTACGACCCGGAGCGCCGCTCGTCCATCAAGCAGGTCGCTTCCGGCCGCTTCGGTGTGACCTCTGAGTACCTGGTCAACGCGGACGACATCCAGATCAAGATGGCGCAGGGCGCGAAGCCCGGCGAGGGCGGCCAGCTGCCCGGCCACAAGGTCTACCCCTGGGTCGCCAAGACCCGGCACTCGACCCCGGGCGTCGGTCTGATCTCCCCGCCGCCGCACCACGACATCTACTCCATCGAGGACCTGGCTCAGCTGATCCATGACCTCAAGAACGCCAACCCGGCCGCCCGCATCCATGTGAAGCTGGTCTCCGAGGTCGGCGTCGGCACGGTCGCCGCGGGTGTCTCCAAGGCGCACGCGGACGTCGTGCTGATCTCCGGCCACGACGGCGGCACCGGCGCCTCTCCGCTCACTTCGCTGAAGCACGCGGGCGGCCCCTGGGAGCTCGGTCTCGCCGAGACCCAGCAGACCTTGCTGCTCAACGGCCTGCGCGACCGCATCGTCGTCCAGACCGACGGCCAGCTCAAGACCGGCCGTGACGTCGTCATCGCCGCGTTGCTCGGCGCCGAGGAGTTCGGTTTCGCGACCGCGCCGCTCGTCGTCTCCGGCTGCATCATGATGCGCGTCTGCCACCTGGACACCTGCCCGGTCGGCATCGCCACACAGAACCCGGTGCTGCGCGAGCGGTTCGCCGGCAAGGCCGAATATGTCGTCAACTTCTTCGAGTTCATCGCCGAGGAGGTCCGTGAGCTCCTCGCCGAGCTGGGCTTCCGTTCGCTCGAAGAGGCCGTCGGCCACGCGGAACTGCTCCAGACCGAGCGAGCCGTGAACCACTGGAAGGCGCAGGGCCTCGACCTGGCTCCGCTCTTCTATGTTCCTGAGCTGCCGGACGGCGCGGTGCGCCATGCGCTGATCGAGCAGGACCACGGCCTGGAGAAGGCGCTCGACAAGGAGCTGATCCAGCTCGCCGCCGAAGCGCTGAACGCCGCCACGGCCGAGGAGGCCCAGCCGGTCCGCGCGCAGGTCGCGATCCGCAACATCAACCGGACCGTCGGCACGATGCTCGGTTACGAGGTGACGAAGAAGTTCGGCGGCGCGGGTCTGCCCGACGACACCATCGACATCACCTTCACCGGCTCGGCCGGCCAGTCCTTCGGCGCGTTCGTCCCGCGGGGCATCACGCTGCGCCTGGAGGGCGACGCCAACGACTACGTCGGCAAGGGTCTCTCCGGCGGCCGCATCATCGTCCGCCCGGACCGGGGCGCCGACCACCTCGCCGAGTACTCCACCATCGCGGGCAACACCATCGCCTACGGCGCGACCGGCGGCGAGCTGTTCCTGCGAGGCCGCACCGGCGAGCGGTTCTGCGTCCGCAACTCCGGCGCCACGGTCGTCTCGGAGGGCGTGGGCGACCACGGCTGCGAGTACATGACCGGCGGCCACGCGGTGGTGCTCGGTGAGACCGGACGTAACTTCGCGGCCGGCATGTCCGGCGGTGTCGCGTACGTCATCGACCTCGACCCCGACAACGTCAACGTCGGCAATGTCGGTGCCATCGAGGCCCTCTCGGACTCCGACAAGCAGTGGCTGCACGATGTCGTGCGCCGCCACGAGGAGGAGACCGGCTCGACCGTCGCGTCGAAGCTGCTGGCCGAGTGGTCCCTCGCGGTGGACCGGTTCAGCAAGATCATCCCGACCACGTACAAGGCAGTGCTCGCCGCCAAGGACGCCGCTGAGCTCGCCGGTCTCTCCGAGCAGGAGACCACCGAGAAGATGATGGAGGCGGCGACCAATGGCTGATCCCAAGGGCTTCCTGACCACCGGGCGCGAGGTCGCAACGACCCGCCCCGTCGCGGAGCGCGTGAAGGACTGGAACGAGGTCTACGTTCCCGGCTCGCTGCTGCCGATCATCAGCAAGCAGGCCGGGCGCTGCATGGACTGCGGTATTCCGTTCTGCCACAACGGCTGTCCGCTGGGGAACCTCATCCCCGAGTGGAACGACTACGCCTACCGCGAGGACTGGGCGGCCGCGAGCGAGCGGCTGCACGCGACCAACAACTTCCCGGAGTTCACCGGCCGTCTGTGCCCGGCTCCCTGCGAGTCGGCGTGTGTCCTTGCCATCAACCAGCCGGCCGTCACCATCAAGAACGTCGAAGTGTCGATCATCGACAAGGCGTGGGACAGCGGCGACGTCACCCCCCAGCCGCCGGAGCGGCTCTCGGGCAAGACGGTCGCGGTCATCGGCTCGGGTCCGGCTGGTCTGGCCGCGGCGCAGCAGCTGACCCGGGCCGGTCACACGGTCGCGGTGTACGAGCGGGCCGACCGCATCGGCGGGCTGCTGCGGTACGGCATCCCCGAGTTCAAGATGGAGAAGGTGCACATCAACCGCCGCATCGAGCAGATGCGCGCGGAGGGCACCAAGTTCCGCACGGAGATCGAGATCGGCCGCGACATCGACGCGGCGAAGCTGCGCAAGCGGTACGACGCGGTGGTCGTCGCGGCCGGCGCGACCGTATCGCGCGACCTGCCCGTCGCGGGCCGTGAGCTGAACGGCATCCACTTCGCCATGGACTACCTGCCGCTCTCCAACAAGGTCCAGGAGGGCGACTTCGTGGCTCCGCCGATCACGGCGGAGGGCAAGCACGTGGTCGTCATCGGCGGCGGCGACACCGGCGCGGACTGCGTCGGCACGGCGCACCGGCAGGGCGCGGCCTCCGTCACGCAGCTGGAGATCATGCCGCGTCCCGGCGAGGAGCGGCCGTCGGGCCAGCCGTGGCCGACGTTCCCCATGCTGTACAAGGTCAGCTCGGCGCACGAGGAGGGCGGCGAGCGGGTCTACTCCGTCTCGACGACGCACTTCGAGGGCGACGACGAGGGGAACGTTCAGTCCCTGCATCTCATCGAGGTGGAGTTCGTCGACGGCAAGCTCACCCAGAAGCCGGGCACGGAGCGCAAGCTCCCCGCGCAGCTGGTCACGCTGGCCATGGGCTTCACCGGCACGGACCGGGAGAACGGCCTGGTCCGGCAGTTCGGCCTGGAGTTGGACGAGCGCGGCAACATCGCCCGGGACGCGGACTTCGCGACGAACGTGAAGGGCGTGTACGTCGCGGGTGACGCGGGCCGTGGGCAGTCGCTGATCGTGTGGGCGATCGCCGAGGGCCGCTCCGCGGCGCGCGGTGTGGACCGCTACCTGACGGGGGCGAGCCAGCTGCCGGCTCCGATCCGCCCGACGGACCGTGCGCTGACGGTCTGAGTTCCACCTCCACTGGACGTCCCGTACAACGGTGTACGGGCTGGTTGAAACCGGGGGACACCCCCGGATCTCGTAACGCGGCGCCTGCTCTGTCCCCGACCGGACAAAGGGCAGGCGCCGCGGTGCGTTCCGGACCCAATCCCGCCGGACGTAGTCTCGTCTCTCACGTGTCTCCCGTCATATGGAACGAACGGAGCCCGCATGGCGGCCATCAGTCTCCGCAAGATCGAGGAGACCGCGCCCGCGCTGGTCAGCCTCTACAAGAGCGCCGGCGTCTGTCTGGAGAAGAACCGGCTGAGCGGGGAGCGGGCGGCGGTCTATCTGGTGCTCGACTACTCCGGCTCGATGAAGGACTACTACAAGGACGGCAGCGTCCAGGCCCTCGCCGACCGGGTGCTCGGTCTGTCGGCCCACCTCGACGACGACGGATCCGTGCCCGTCGTCTTCTTCTCCACCGACATCGACGCGGTCACCGACATCGCCCTGGAGAACCACCGCGGCCGGGTCGACGAGATCGTGGCGGGCCTCGGGCACATGGGCAAAACCAGCTACCACCTGGCCATGGACGCGGTCATCGACCACTACATCGACAGCGGCTCGACCGCGCCCGCACTCGTCGTCTTCCAGACGGACGGCGGCCCGATCAGCAAGCACGCCGCGGAACGCTATCTGTGCAAGGCGGCGAAGCTGCCGCTTTTCTGGCAGTTCATCGGCTTCGGCAACAAGCGCAGCTCGCAGTTCGACTTCCTGCACAAGCTCGACGAACTCGCCGTCCCCGCCAAGCGCGCCGTCGACAACGCGGGCTTCTTCCACGCCGGACTCGATCCGCGGCAGGTCCCGGACGCCGAGCTGTACGACCGGCTGGTCGCCGAGTTCCCGAGCTGGCTGGCCGCCGCGCGTACGCAGGGCATCGTGCGATGACGGTACGGGTGCTGAGGGCAGCCGACCGGACGGCCGTGCCGTGGAAGAACGGCGGCGGCGTCACCCGCGAGATCGCCGTCTCGCCAAAGGGCGCCGGGACGGACGCCTTCGACTGGCGGATCAGCCTCGCGGATGTCGGCGCGGACGGACCCTTCTCCGCGTTCTCGGGGATCGACCGGACGCTGACCGTGGTCGAGGGCGCCGGGATGGACCTCATGGTGGGCGGCGAGCACCACATCGTCGACGAGCAGTACTGGCCGCACGACTTCCCCGGGGACTTGGAGACGGATGGCCGTCTCCTCGAGGGGCCCGTCGTGAACTTCAACGTGATGTACCGCAGGGGGCGTACGGAAGCGGAGACCGCAGTCGTGCGCGGCACCGTCCGGCTCATGGTGCCCGAGGGCGGGGCGGTCCTGGCCGTAGCGCTCGAGGACGGCGCTGTGCTCGATGGGACGGGCATCGAACTTGACCGCTACGACGCGGTGTTGGCGACGGGCGAGTCGCCGGGTGTGCTCCGGACGCAGGGGTTCGCGGTGGTGGTCACACTGTCGAGCGAGTGAGCGGGTCTACGGCGCGGGTACCACGGCGGAGTTCAAGCCGCCGGTTCCGTTCCATCGCTTCCGGGTGGCCGAGTGGCCGGGTGGCCGGGTGGAGCTGGTCGAGGTGATGCGGACGTACGTCGAGGGCGCGGAACCGGTCGTAAGGGCCTGGTCCGGGTGCTCAAGCGCCCAATACCCGCGCCCGGCACTGGGCGGGGGTGCCCCAGGCATCCCGCAGCGGCCGCGCCTTGCGCAGCCAGAGCGAGAGGTCGAGCTCGTCGGTGTAGCCGACCGCTCCATGGAGCTGGAGTGCGGTGCGGGCCGCGGCGTACGCGGCCTCGCCCGCGGTCACCTTGGCCGCCGCGATATCGGCGGGGGCCATCGACAGGGCGGCTCCGTAGAGCAGCGGCCGGGCGAACTCGAGCCCGATGAGGGTGTCCGCCAGCCGGTGCTTGACCGCCGGGAAGGACCCGATGGCGGTCCCGAACTGGGTGCGCTGTTTGACGTACGCAACGGTCCGGTCGAGGAGAGCGAGCCCGACTCCGAGGGCTTGGGCGGCCGTGACGAGGGCGGCGACGTCCGCGGCGTACGCAAAGGCGTCGGCGACGTGCGCGCCTTCGGCGAGGACCTCACCCCCGCCTGCGGGCTCGGCCAACCGCCGGACGGGATCGAGGGACGAACGCACGGGCCCGTGCCCGGGAGCGAGGCGAAGGACCGCGCGGGGAGCGTTCGGGCTCGCGCCGGCGCTACCGGCGCGCGCGCCCACGCGTCTCCCCCCGCCGGGCGTGACGCCCCCGTGCGCGGTGCGCCCGTCCGTGCCGGTCCCGATATCTCCGACAGGGGCGTACGTTGCGTCCGCTTCCACCTCGCGCGCGCCCGCGTCGCGGGTCGAGGGAGCGTCCGCGCCGGTCCTGGTGCCGACGTTCGTGCCGGGCGTGACGTCTCCCTGCGCGGTGTGCCCGTCCGTGCCGGTCCCGATATCTCCGACGGGGGCGTACGTTGCGTCCGCTTCCACCTCGCGCGCGCCCGCGTCGCGGGTCGAGGGAGCGTCCGCGCCGGCCCCCTCCACCACCAGCATCACCGTCGCCGCGTCCGCGTCCAGCGCGAGCAGGCCCCCCGCGCCCGCCGCCATTGTCGCCACCGCGTCGCCCGATGCCAGGGGCGGCAGCATGCGCTTCGCCGGGGACGCGTCGCCCTGTTCGGCCAGACGTGTCAGCAGCGCCGCCGCGGCCACCGTCTCCACCAGCGGGCCCGGGACCGCATGGCGGCCCAACTCCACGAAGGCCACCATAAGTTCGACCGGGAGCGGGCCCACTCCCTCGTACGGCTCCGGGATCGCGAGGCCGAAGACCCCCGCCTCGGCCAGGCGTGACCACAGCGCCAGGCCCGGGGCGTGGTTCCCGGTGGACCAGGCACGGGCGGTCGACGGTGTGTCCGACGCCGTGAGCAGCGCGTCCAGCGAGCGCGCGAACGCAGCCTGTTCGTCGTCAAGCAGAAAGCGCATTAGCGACGGCCCTTCGGAAGTCCGAGCAGACGCTCGGCGATGATGTCGCGCTGGATCTCGTTCGTACCGGCGTAGATGGGACCGGCGAGCGAGAAGACGTACCCCTGAACCCACTCGCCTTCCGCCAACTCCCCTTCAGCGCCCAGCAGATCGAGCGCGGTCTCGTGCAGGGCGATGTCGTACTGCGACCAGAAGACCTTGTTCAGGCTGGACTCCGCGCCGATACTCGCCCCCGCGGCGAAGCGCGAGGCATTCGCGTAGGTGAACAGCTGATACGCACGCGCGCCGATCACCGCGTCCGCGACCCGGTCGCGCAGCGCCGTGTCGGCCGGATCGCCGCCCGCCCGCCACTGCTCTACGAGACGGGCCGCCGCGGCGAGGAAACGGCCGGGGGAGCGAAGCGTCAGCCCCCGCTCGCTGCCCGTCGTGGACATCGCGATCCGCCAGCCCCGACCGGGCTCGCCGATCACGTCCTCGTCGGGAACGAAGACCTCGTCGAGGAAGATCTCGGCGAAGGCCGGCTTGCCGTCCAGACGGCTGATGGGACGGACCGTCACTCCCGGCGCCGACAGGTCGAACATCAGGTAGGTGAGGCCGTGATGCGGCATCGGCGCATCGGGGTCGGTGCGGAAGATGCCGAACGCCCGGTCCGCGAAGGCCGCCCGTGAGGACCAGGTCTTCTGCCCGCTCAGCAGCCAGCCCCCGTCCGTCCGCACCGCGCGGGACCTCAGCGACGCGAGGTCGGAGCCCGCCTCGGGCTCCGACCATGCCTGCGCCCAGATCACCTCGCCGCTCGCCATCGCGGGCAGCACGCGCGCCCGCTGCTCCCGCGTGGCGTGGTCGAAGAGCGTGGGGGCGAGGAGACTGATGCCGTTCTGCGAGACCCGCCCCGGGGCGCCCGCCGCGTAGTACTCCTCCTCGAAGATCAGCCACTGGAAGATGTCGACGCCCCGGCCGCCGTACTCCCGCGGCCAGGAGACGACCGACCAGCGGTCCGCGTGGAGCCGGGCCTCCCACGCGCGGTGCGCCGCGAAGCCCTCCCGAGTCTCCAGCGACGGAAGGGGCTCAGCGGGCACATGCGCGGCGAGCCAGGCGCGGGCCTCGGCCCGGAAGGCCTCCTCGTCGGCGGAGTGGTGGAGGTCCATTCGCGCATCCTTCCCTAACAAGTGTTTGGTAGGTTAACCTGCGGCCGTGACGGACAACAGGGCGCAGTACGTACCGGGTCACGACCTCCTGAAAGGCCGCACCGCCGTGATCACCGCGGCGGCCGGCGCCGGGATCGGCGGCGCGACCGCCCGGAGATTCCTCGAGGAAGGCGCGCGCATCCTCATCGGCGACGCCCACGCACGCCGCCTCAAGGAGACCGAGGCCGCGCTCACCGAGGAGTTCGGCCCGGCCGCCGTGGCCTCACTGCCCTGCGACGTCACCGACGAGGCCCAGGTCCAGGCGCTGTTCGAGAAGGCCGTACGGGACCACGGCGGCCTCGACATCGTGGTCAACAACGCGGGTCTCGGCGGTACCGCAGCACTCGTCGACATGAGTGACGAGCAGTGGGACAAGGTCCTCGACGTCACCCTGAATGGCACCTTCCGCTGCACCAGGGCCGCCCTGCGCTCCTTCCGGGCCACCGGCCGCGGCGGGGTGATCGTCAACAACTCCTCCGTCGTCGGCTGGCGCGCCCAGGCCGGCCAGGCCCACTACGCCGCCGCCAAGGCCGGAGTCATGGCCCTCACCCGCTGCGCGGCGATCGAGGGCGCGGAGTACGGCGTCCGCGTCAATGCCGTTGCCCCCAGCCTCGCCATGCACCCGCACCTGGTGAAGGTCACATCGGCCGAACTGCTTCAGGAGCTGACCGCCAAGGAAGCCTTCGGGCGGTACGCCGAACCGTGGGAGATCGCGAATGTCATCGTCTTCCTCGCCGGCGGCTACTCCTCGTACCTGACCGGCGAGGTCGTCTCCGTCAGCAGCCAGCATGCGTAGGACGAGAATGGTCGGGTGCCGACCAAAAGCAAGAAGAAGACCCAGGTGACCGCCTCGCCCGAGCGCCGCCGCGAGCTCCTCGACATCGCCGCCGAGGTGTTCGCAGCCCAGGGGTACAACGCCACCACCGTCCGCAAGATCGCGGACGAGGCGGGGATGCTCGCCGGCAGCCTCTACTACCACTTCGATTCCAAGGAATCGATGCTCGACGAGATCCTCTCCACCTTCCTCGACGAGCTCTGGCAGGGGTACGACGCCGTACTCGCCGCCGGGCTCGGCCCGAGGGAGACCATCGAGGCCCTGGTCACCGAGTCCTTCCGGGAGATCGACCGGCACCGCGCGGCCGTCGCGATCTACCAGAAGGAGTCCAGGCAGCTGGCCGCGCAGCCCCGCTTCCACTACCTGACCGACTCGCAGCAGAAGTTCGAGAAGGCGTGGCTCGGGACGCTTGAGCGCGGCGTCGCGGAACGGGTCTTCCGCGCCGACCTGGACATCCGGCTCACCTACCGGTTCGTGCGCGACACCGTGTGGGTGGCCGCCTCCTGGTACCGGCCGGGCGGGCAGCACAGCCCCGAGGAGATCGCCCGGCAGTACCTGTCGATGGTGCTGGACGGGATCGCCGTACGTACATAACCGATCGAGGAGTCGTCATGGCCGAGGCCTACATAGTCGAAGCGGTACGCACCCCGGTGGGCAGGCGCAAGGGCGGACTGTCCGCGGTCCACCCGGCGGACCTGGGCGCGCATGTACTGAAAGCCTTGGTCGCACGCTCCGGTGTCGATCCGTCCGCCGTCGAGGACGTCGTCTTCGGCTGCCTGGACACGGTGGGTCCGCAGGCCGGCGACATCGCCCGTACGGCATGGCTGGCGGCGGGACTGCCCGAAGAGGTCCCGGGCGTGACGATCGACCGCCAGTGCGGGTCTTCGCAGCAGGCCGTGCACTTCGCGGCGCAGGGCGTGCTGTCGGGCACCCAGGGACTGGTCGTCGCGGGCGGCACCCAGAACATGACGCAGATCCCGATCGCGTTCGCCTCCCGGCAGGCCGCCGAGCCGCTCGGGCTGGCCGAAGGCCCGTTCGCGGGCAGCGAGGGCTGGCGGGCCAGGTACGGCGACCAGCCGGTCAACCAGTTCCACGGCGCGCAGCTGATCGCGGAGAAGTGGGGGATCTCGCGGCGCGACATGGAGGCCTTCGCACTCACCTCCCACCGGCGTGCGGTCCGCGCGATCGACGAGGGCCGCTTCGAGCGGGAGACCGTGGCGTACGGCGCCGTCACGGCCGACGAGGGTCCGCGGCGCGACACGACACTGGAGAAGATGGCGGCCCTGAAGCCGGTCCTGGAGGGCGGCACCATTACGGCCGCCTGTTCCTCGCAGGTCTCGGACGGCGCGGCGGCGATGCTGATCGCGAGCGAGCGGGCCGTGACCGAGCACGGCCTCACCCCGCGGGCCCGGATCCACCATCTCTCGGTACGGGGCGAGGACCCGATCCGGATGCTGTCGGCCCCGATCCCGGCGACGGCGTACGCGCTGAACAAGACCGGCATGTCGATCGACGACATCGACCTGGTCGAGATCAACGAGGCCTTCGCGCCCGTGGTGCTCGCCTGGCTGAAGGAGACCGGCGCGGACCCGGACAGGGTCAATGTGAACGGCGGCGCGATCGCGCTGGGCCATCCCCTGGGCGCCACGGGCGTGAAGCTGATGACGACGCTGCTGCATGAACTGGAGCGGACGGGAGGCCGGTACGGATTGCAAACGATGTGTGAAGGGGGAGGTCAGGCCAACGTCACGATCATCGAACGACTGTGAACACGAGCCTTTTCGGCGCGGCCGTGCTACGGTGAGGGCGTTGCAGTTTTGGTACCCATGAACTTTGTGTGCGCCTGACGAGAACGCTTCCTCAGGCGCACATTACTGTTTCCGGATTCTCCGGATGGGGCTCAATATCGCGACGGGGAACTCACGAAGTGTGAGTTTCCGGCTTGCCCCTGTTTTAGGAGAATGACATGGCTACTGGAACCGTGAAGTGGTTCAACTCGGAAAAGGGCTTCGGCTTCATTGAGCAGGACGGCGGCGGCGCCGACGTCTTTGCCCACTACTCGAACATCGCCACCTCGGGCTTCCGCGAGCTCCAGGAGGGCCAGAAGGTTTCCTTCGACGTCACGCAGGGCCAGAAGGGCCCGCAGGCGGAGAACATCGTCCCGGCCTAACAGCCGGACGCGAACCTCGCAGCCGGGGCCCGCACCGTGAAGGTGCGGGCCCCGGCTTGTGCTGTCTCAGATGCCCAGGAGGGCAATATCCGCATGACTCGCTCCGAACGCCCGGCCCGCCCGACCCGAAAGCGCCCGGTCAATTCCCGCGCCAAGGGCCCTGTGAAGGGTTCCGGTAAGGCTCCCGCCCGCAAGGCGGCGCCCCCGCAGGAATTCACGCTGCCGGAAACCATCACACCCGCGCTGCCCGCCGTCGAGGCGTTCGCCGAGCTGGACATGCCGGCCGCCCTGCTGAAGACCCTCGTGGCGCAGGGCGTGACCGAGCCGTTCCCCATCCAGGGCGCGACCCTGCCGAACTCCCTCGCCGGCCGCGACATTCTCGGCCGAGGGCGCACCGGATCCGGCAAGACCCTCGCCTTCGGGCTCGCGCTGCTCGCCCGCATCGCGGGCCGGCGCGCCGAGCCGCGGGCGCCGCTCGCGCTCGTCCTCGTACCGACGCGTGAGCTCGCACAGCAGGTCACCGACGCCCTCTCGCCGTACGCGACTTCCGTGCAGCTGCGGCTGACGACGGTTGTCGGCGGGCTGTCGATCAGCAAGCAGTCGGGCGCGCTGCGGCGCGGCGCCGAGGTGCTCGTGGCCACGCCCGGGCGGCTCAAGGACCTGATCGAGCGGGGCGACTGCGTGCTCGACCAGGTGGCGATCACCGTCCTCGACGAGGCCGACCAGATGGCCGACATGGGCTTCATGCCGCAGGTCACGGCGCTGCTCAAGCAGGTCGAGGCCGACGGTCAGCGGATGCTGTTCTCGGCGACGCTGGACAAGAACATCGACCGGCTCGTACGGATGTTTCTCACCGATCCCGTGGTGCACTCCGTCGACCCGTCCGCGGGCGCGGTCACCACGATGGAACACCATGTGCTGCACGTGGCGGACGAGACGGACAAGAAGGCCGTGGCGACGCGTATCGCGGCCCGCGACGGCCGGGTGCTCCTCTTCGTGGACACCAAGCGCGGGGCCGACCGGTTCACCAAGCGGCTGCTCGCCAGTGGCGTACGGGCGGCGGCCCTGCACGGCGGCCGCTCGCAGCCGCAGCGCAACCGCACGCTCGACCAGTTCAAGAACGGGCAGGTCACCGCGCTGGTCGCGACGAATGTGGCGGCCCGTGGCATCCATGTCGACGATCTCGACCTGGTCGTGAACGTGGATCCGCCGGTCGACCACAAGGACTATCTGCACCGCGGTGGGCGTACCGCGCGGGCGGGCGAGTCCGGCAGCGTAGTGACGCTGGTGCTTCCCGAGCAGCGGCGTGAGATGACCCGGCTGATGGTGGACGCGGGCATCGAGCCGCGCACGGCGAGGGTCAAGTCGAGCGACGACGAGCTCAGCCGTCTCACCGGGGCGCGCGAGCCGTCGGGGGTCGCGGTCACGATCGAGGTGCCGGTGCCGGTCGTCCAGCAGCGCCCGCAGCGCCGCCGAGCGCAGGTCCCCGCGCAGGGTGGCCGCGGCGGCGCCCAGTCCGGCACCGCGGCCGGCGGCCGCACCCGAGGACGCCGGGGT
>NZ_JAGGOI010000038.1 GCF_018614585.1 Streptomyces sp. ISL-1
AGGCCGACATCCGCGCGTGGGGCAAGGACTGGAACGAGGACCCCAAGCCGTTCATCTGGACCAAAACAGCCGAGGAGATCCTCGACTCCCTCGCCCGTTTCTGCCGACGGATCTCTGGCGCAGGACACTAGCTAGGGGGACCGCGGGTCGGTGGCCTGTGTCCCACCCGCATCGCGCCGGCTGACGACTGACTCTGCGGCGGCGAGGGCGAGGTGCCACGGGTACGCGCCTGGGAGTCGCCCCCACGGCCGCCTACGCCGGGCAGGCGCGCCCAGCGGCGGCCGCGTACCGCGCTTGGGGGTCGCCCCCACGGGCCCGTGCCCGCGCCTGGAAGCGCCCCGCCTCGGCGCCCCGCAGCCGACCGCGCCCCGCCCCCACCTCACTCCCGCGGCGGCGTCTCCGGTGCGCGGATCGTGACTTTGCCCGACGCGAGGTCTATCGGGCCGTGGCCCGGGTCGTTGTCGCCGACGTCGGCCCTCGTCAGGGCCAGGCGGTTGCGTTCCTCGTCGGTGTGTTTGCGGCCCGGCGCGAAGAACTCCTCGAAGACGTTGAACACAAGCCGTACACCCCTCCTTGAGGCGCTCCTTCAGGCCTTACTTCACCTCCAGCTGGAGGATCTTGTCGTCCCCCGGCTGGGGTGATCCCCGCCTGTCCGTCTCGCTCGTGACGAGCCAGACCTTGGCTCCGCCCACCGACAGGACCGTGCGCAGGCGGCCGTGCTTCCCCTTCAGGAACGACTGTGGCTCCGCCGAGGGTTCCGCCCCCGCCAGTGGGATTCGCCAGAGCCGCTCGCCCTTCAGCGACGCCATCCAGATCGAGCCCGACGCGTACGCGATGCCACTGGGCGAGGCATCGTCCGTCCGCCACTGGGCCACCGGGTCGACGAAGCCGGACCCGCCGCCCTTGCCCTCCACATCCGGCCAGCCGTAGTTCTTCCCCGGCTCGATCAGATTGAGCTCGTCCCAGGTCGTCTGGCCGAACTCGGCCGCCCACAGGCGCTTGTCGGAGTCCCAGGCGAGCCCCTGCACATTGCGGTGGCCCCATGAGTAGACGACGGAGTCGGCGTCCGGATTGCCGTGCACCGGCTGCCCGTCCGGGGTCATCCGCAGGATCTTGCCGCCCAGCGACTTCCTGTCCTGCGCGAGTCCCGTCTCACCCGTCTCGCCCGTGCCTGCGTAGAGCATCTTGTCCGGACCGAACGCGATCCGCCCGCCGTTGTGGACGATGCCCTTGGGGATGCCCCTCAACACCGTGTCCGGCGCCCCCAGTTGCTGGGCCGCCGGCTTCCGCTCGTCGTACAGCATGCGGGCGATGCGGTTGTCCGACTCGGTGGTGAAGTACGCGTACACCTGATGGTCCGAGGCGAACGAGGGGGAGACCGCCAGGCCCAGCAGACCGCCCTCGCCGCCCGGGGAGACCCCCGGCACCGAGCCGATCACGGTCTGCTTGCCGCTCTCCCCGTCGACCCGGCTGACAGTCCCCTCGTCGCGCGAGGCGATCAGCAGATCGCCGTCGGGCAGCGCGGCGACGCCCCACGGCGACTTCAGGTCCTGTGTCAGCGTGGACACCACCTTCACCGAGCCCTTGGCGGGCGGGCCCGTCGGACTCGGCGACCCTCCCGACGCATCGGAGGGGGCCGATGTGGCCGACGTCGGCCCCTTCGGGCCGCCCCGTCCTTTGTCGTCACCGGATGAGCACCCGGCCGCGAGCAGAAGCACGGCAGCGGCCAACACGGCCGTCACAGCAGGACGTTGCACAGTTTTGATCCCTTCGACGGCTGCTAGAACTGCCTGACTACTGTTCTTACACCGCAGCCGCCCGCCAGGTTCCCGATCTTCCGGCATGAGCCGAAAGAACCGGCGACAGCTCACTCAGTCCCAGGATCCCCGCGCCGGCGGGAGTCCTGCCACTTCCACCAGATCCCGCCCCGTCAGCTCAAGGTCCGCCGCCTCCGCGTTCTGCACTGCCCACTCCTGCCGCTTCGCCCCCGGTACGGCCACCACATTCCGCCCCCGCCCGAGCACCCACGCCAGCGCGACCTGGGCCGCAGACGCGCCATGCCGTTCCGCGATCCGCCGCAGCCCCGCCACCACCGGCTGGTTCGCCGCCATCATCTCGGCCGTGAACCGCGGATGGCGTGCCCGCACGTCGTCAGGCTCGAAGCCCTGCCCCGGCGTGAGCGTCCCCGCCAGAAAACCGTTCCCCAGCGGCATCGCCGCCAGGAACCCCACACCCCGCGCCTCGCACCACGGAAGCAGCCGCTCCAGCGCGTCCGGCGACCACACCGAAAGCTCCGCCTGCACCGCGCTCACCGGGAACACCTGCTGCACCCGCGCCAGCTGCCGGATCGTTCCGTCGTGCAGATGCGCCCCGGAGCGCCGGGACGCGCGCGCCCCCACCGCGCACATGCCGAGCGCCCGTACCTTCCCCGCGCTCACCAGCTCCGCCATCGCGCCCCAGGTCTCCTCGACCGGAACCTCCGGATCCGCCCGGTGCAACTGATAGAGATCGATCACGTCGGTCTGCAGCCGACGCAGCGAGGCGTCGCAGGCCCGCTTCACGTATCCCGGCCGCCCATTCGCGACCACATGCTGATCGCCGACGAGCAGCCCGACCTTCGTCGATACGAACGCGTCGCCGCGCCGCTCCTTCAGCACCCGCCCGATCAGCAGCTCATTGGTGAAGGGCCCGTACATGTCGGCCGTGTCCAGCAGACTGCAGCCTGCGTCCAGGGCGGCGTGCACCGTGCGCAGTGATCGCTCACCGCGCTGCTGGGAGCTGCTGTACGCCCAGCTCATGGGCATACAGCCGAGCCCGATCGCGCCCACTTCGAGGGCCGCCGCACCGATTGTCCTGCGCTCCAACTGCCCGTACCCCTCCCTTGGCCGCTCACCAAACTAGCCAATGCGGAGCGCGGCCCTTCGCATAGCCTCCTGACCATGACTGCAGATGTGTGGCTCCCGATTCCGGCCGACGAGATCGAAGGGCTTCCCGACCCCTCGGACTCGGGCCTCAACTACCTTCTGTGGGACGGCGGTCCCGACTTTCCCGCCGACCCGGCCGACTGTGTCTTCTATGCCGTCCCTTACATGAAGGGCATGGAGGTCGCGGTCCGCCCGCTGGCCGCGATGACGTCCGTACGCGTCGTCCAGACCCTCTCCGCGGGGATCGACCATGTGGAGCCGGGGCTCGACTCGCTGCCCGCCGGCGTGCGCCTGTGCAATGCCAGGGGAGTGCACGAAGCCTCCACCGCAGAGCTCGCCCTGGCTTTGATCCTCGCCTCCCTGCGGGGTGTCCCCGGCTTCGTGCACGGCCAGGACAAGGAGGAATGGCGGAGCGGCTTCTACCCGGCGCTCGCCGACAAATCGGTGCTCATCGTGGGATACGGATCGATCGGCGCCGCAATCGAGGACCGGCTCGCGCCGTTTGAATGTGCGCGGGTGGCGCGCGTCGCGCGCTCCGCCCGTGCTGCGGAGCGCGGTGAAGTGCGCGCACTCACCGATCTGCCCTCGCTGCTCCCGGACGCGGACGTCGTGATCTTGTCAGCCCCGCTCACCGAGCAGACGAAAGGCCTGGTCAACGCCAATTTCCTGGCCCGGATGAAGGACGGCGCGCTGCTGGTGAACGTTGCCCGCGGTCAGGTCGTCGACACCGAAGCCCTGCTCGCAGAGGTGGAGAGCGGACGCATCACCGCCGCCCTCGATGTCACCGACCCGGAACCGCTGCCCCCGGGGCACCCTCTCTGGCACGCCCCCGGTGTCCTCATCAGCCCCCATGTGGGTGGCTCCACCTCGGCTTTCATGCCGCGCGCCAAGCGGCTGCTGGCCGAACAGCTCACGCGTTTCGCGGCGGGCGAGCCGGTACACAACGTGGTGCTCACGACCGGGAAGTGAACCCTTCGCGCCCGCGCTTCGTGCACTCTATGAAGTCATTCGGTTGCGTCAAGTGCCGACAACGCTGCTGGTAGTCACGGAGCGTAGAGGTGCTATGTCCCTGAGTGACGAGACTGGTGTATCGTCCCGACCGGGGGGCTGCATCAGGCAAGGGGCGGTGCAGCAGCACGACCTGACTGCCGATCAGACTTCGAGGGGGGCGACGGGCGATGCACGGCCAATGCTCGAACCATCCGACGCGGCGGGGCTGCCGACGACGACCCTCGCACGCCGCGAAGCAAAGACCCGTTCCGGCGGCTGTCAAACCGACAGCTGCGCTCCCAGGGGCTGCCCCGTGAGCGCCCCCGGAGTGCTCCTGGCCCGGCAGGCGTTCTCCGGCGGTGCACCAGGGCTGCGTTCCCAGATCATCCTCGCCGCCATCTGCTCCGGTTACGGCGTGGGCGCCGCCGTCGGCTGGGGTTCGCCCGAAGTCGCTCTGGTCATGGGCGACTTCGGGCTGAGCGCCGCCGCCCTGGTCGCGGCGATCTCCTGCTTCATCTACGCCCGCTCCAGGCACAGCCGCTTTCGGCCCGCCTGGATGCTGTTCGCGGTCTCCTCCGCGATGGCGTCGTGCGGCAACGCCATCTGGGGGTGGTACGAGGTCGTGCTGGACCGCGAGGTGCCGAGCCCCTCGGTCGCGGACCTGTTCTTCCTCTGCTTCGCGCCGCCCGCCATCGTGGGCCTCCTCGTCCTCGCCAAGCGCCCGGTTACCAGAGCGGGCTGGGTCTGCCTCGCGCTGGACGCCTGGCTGATCGGCGGCTCGCTCCTCACCCTCTCCTGGAGCATCGCGCTCGCCCACACCGCGCGTGTCCAGGGTGAGAGCGTGGCTCCCGCCGCCCTCGCCCTCGCGTATCCGCTGCTGGACATCGTGCTGGTCAGTCTGGTGCTCGCGCTGCACTTCCGGCGCTCGGCCACCAACCGCTCAGCCGTCAACACCGCCATCGCGGCCCTCGCCCTGACCGTCCTGTGCGACGCCCTGTTCACCTCGCCGCTGCTGCGCGAGAGCTACCGCTCGGGTCAGCTGCTGGACGCGGGCTGGTTCGCCGGTTCGCTGCTGCTCGCCTACGCCCCCTGGGGCGCACGCCGCACACCCGAGGCGGCCAGACTCCCGCGTGGCTCCCGCCACCCCAGCCGCCCCGTCGCCGGCTCGCTGGCCGCCCTCACCCCGTATCTCGCTGCCGCCGTCTGCACGCTCGGCATCCTCTACAACGTCATCGAGGGCCGCCGAGTGGACCGGGTAGTGGTCCTCACCGGCTGCACCGTCGTGCTCGCCCTGGTCGTCCGGCAGGGCATCATGCTCCTCGACAACATCGCCCTCACCCATGAGCTGGCGCAGAAGGAGAACCACTTCCGCTCGCTGGTGCAGGGGTCGAGCGACGTCATCATGATCGCCGCCCCCAGCGGGGTGCTGCGCTATGTCAGCCCCGCGGCCGCCGGTGTCTATGGACGCGACGCCGAGGAGCTCGTCGGCTCCGAGCTGGCCTGTCTGATCCACCCCGAGGACCTGCGCCGGGTGGTCCATGAGGTGCGACGGTTTCTGGCCGCTTCGCCGGCCGACGAGCCCACCACGCGGATCGACTGCCGCTTCAGATCGGGCAGTGGCGACTGGCTCAATGTGGAGTCCACGGTCAACCGCCACCAGGGCGGTCTGCTGTTCAACAGCCGAGATATCACCGAACGGGTCCGGCTGCAGGCGCAGTTGCAGCACAACGCCGAGCACGATCCGCTCACCGACCTGCCCAACCGCGCCCTGTTCACCGAACGCGTCCGCCAGGCCCTCACCGGCCGTCGAGCGGGCGACTCCGGCACCGCCGTGCTCTTCATCGACCTCGACGGCTTCAAGGGCGTCAACGACCGCCTCGGCCACCTGGCCGGCGACGAGCTGCTGATCCAGGCGGCCCGCCGCCTGCAGGAGTCGGTACGGTCCGGGGACACCGCGGCCCGCCTCGGCGGCGACGAGTTCGCGGCCCTCGTCGTCGGCGACGGCTCCCGCGACCAGTCCGCCCGCGAGTACCAGGTGCACGAGATCGCCGACCGGCTTCGCCTGACCCTCTCCCAGCCGTACCGCGTGGACGGCCGTGAAGTGCGGGTGGCCGCCTCCATCGGGGTGGCCTTCGCCGAGCCCGCGATCACCCCCACCGACCTGATGCGCAATGCCGACCTCGCCATGTACCGCGCCAAGGCCGCGGGCAAGGACCGCGTCGAGCTGTACGCCCCGCAGATGCAGGCCGATGTGGTACGCCGCACCGAGCTGGCCGCCCGGCTCCGCAGCGCCCTGCGTGAGGGCGAGTTCGCGCTGCTCCACCAACCCGTGGTGAGCCTCGCCACGGGCCGTATTGCCGCCGTCGCCGCACAAGCGCGCTGGCGCTCCTCGCAGGGCATCATGTTCACCCCGGCCGAATTCCTGCGGGTCGCCGACACCGCGGAAACTCCGGAGGCCGCCCGCACCGCCGAGCTCGGTCGCTGGCTGCTCGAAGAGGCCGTGAAGCAGGCCGCCGAGCGCAGCAGGGTGGGCCACCGCGTGCCCGTATCGGTCCGGCTCTCGGCGGGCCGGCTGCTGGACAAGTCCCTGCCGCTCGGCTCCATCGAAGCCCTCCTCACCCGGCATGGACTGCCGTCGGGCGCGCTGGTCATCGAGCTCGCCGACAGCGATCCGCGGATCTCCTTCGACGATCTGGAGCAGCGTCTCGTCGCGCTGCGCAGACTCGGCGTACGGATCGCCCTGGACGGCTTCGGCAGCGGATACGCCGCGATCAACGCACTGCGCAGGCTCCCCGTGGACGTACTGAAACTGGACAGGGGTCTGGTCGAGGGCGTCGTCGAGTCCGCCCGGCTGCACAAGATCACCGCGGGGCTGCTGCGGATCGCCTGCGACCTCGGCATGCAGTCCGTGGCGGACGGCGTGGACGTGCCCGAGCAGGTGCTCGCGCTGCGCGCCATGGGGTGTACGCACGGCCAGGGCATGGCCTTCTCGGGGCCGCTCGACGAGTACCGGCTGCGCCGCGCCCTGGTCCGAGAGGAGTTCCCGGTGCCCGGCGGAATCGCCCTGCCCGTCCTGACGGGCGGCGTCCTACCTGCCCGCAATGGCTCAAATAATGAGACGCGCGTCCCACCCACTTGACAGTCATAGCGCGCCGGGGGGAGGGTCAATGCCATGCGCACCCGAATTCTCGTACTTGGAAAGCGCGTCGGCTGAGCAGGGCCGTCAAAGCCCCGCAGACCCTCCCGACGCGCTCCCCTCGCCTGCCTCACGGCACGAGGGGTTTTTTGTTGCACCGGAACACCCCAAACCCTCGCAAAAACCCTTCAGCCTCGAGAAGAGAATGCCGATGACCGACCAGGCCACCGGGGCCCACCATCCGCAGCCGCGGGCCCGTACCGGCGGACAGTCCACTGCAGTTGAGCACGTCACGGGTGCGCAGTCCCTCATCCGCTCTCTCGAGGAAGTGGGGGCCGACACGGTGTTCGGCATCCCCGGCGGCGCCATCCTCCCCGCGTACGACCCGATGATGGACTCCACCAAGGTCCGCCACGTCCTGGTCCGCCACGAGCAGGGTGCCGGCCACGCGGCGACCGGCTATGCCCAGGCCACCGGCAAGGTCGGCGTCTGCATGGCGACCTCCGGCCCCGGCGCCACCAACCTGGTCACCCCGATCGCCGACGCGCACATGGACTCCGTGCCGCTGGTCGCGATCACCGGCCAGGTCTCCTCCAAGGCCATCGGCACGGACGCCTTCCAGGAGGCGGACATCGTCGGCATCACGATGCCGATCACCAAGCACAACTTCCTGGTCACCAAGGCCGCCGACATCCCGCGCACCATCGCCGAGGCCTTCCACATCGCCTCCACGGGACGCCCGGGCCCGGTCCTCGTCGACATCGCCAAGGACGCCCTCCAGGCGCAGACCACTTTCAGCTGGCCGCCGCAGCAGGAGCTCCCCGGCTACCGCCCGGTGACCAAGCCGCACGCCAAGCAGATCCGCGAGGCCGCCAAGCTGATCGTCCAGGCCCGGCGACCCGTCCTGTACGTCGGCGGCGGCGTCCTCAAGGCCGGCGCCACCGCCGAGCTGAAGATCCTCGCCGAACTCACCGGCGCCCCCGTCACCACCACTCTGATGGCGCTGGGCGCGTTCCCCGACAGCCACCCGCTGCACGTGGGAATGCCGGGCATGCACGGTGCGGTCACCGCCGTCACCGCGCTGCAGAAGGCCGACCTGATCGTCGCCCTCGGAGCCCGCTTCGACGACCGAGTCACCGGCAAGCTGGACAGCTTCGCCCCGTACGCCAAGATCGTCCACGCCGACATCGACCCGGCGGAGATCGGCAAGAACCGCGCCGCGGACGTGCCGATCGTCGGTGACGCCCGCGAGGTCATCGCCGACCTGATCCAGGCCGTCCAGGCCGAGCACAGCGAAGGCCACATCAGCGACTACAGCGCCTGGTGGAAGGATCTCAGCCGCTGGCGCGAGACCTACCCGCTCGGTTACGACCAGCCGGACGACGGCAGCCTCTCGCCGCAGCAGGTCATCCAGCGCATCGGACAGCTCGCCCCCAAGGACACCATCTACACCGCGGGCGTCGGCCAGCACCAGATGTGGGCCGCCCACTTCATCGACTACGAGAAGCCCGCCACCTGGCTGAACTCCGGCGGCGCCGGAACGATGGGTTACGCGGTCCCGGCCGCAATGGGCGCCAAAGCCGGCATGCCGGACCGCACGGTCTGGGCCATCGACGGCGACGGCTGCTTCCAGATGACCAACCAGGAGCTCACCACCTGCGCGCTGAACAACATCCCGATCAAGGTCGCGATCATCAACAACGGCGCGCTCGGGATGGTCCGTCAGTGGCAGACCCTCTTCTACAACCAGCGCTACTCCAGCACCGTCCTGCACGCCGACGACACGGGTCACCACGTGGCCGGCTCCCAGGTCGGCGCGAGCACCACGGCGCGCCAGGGCACCCGCGTCCCCGACTTCGTCAAGCTGTCGGAGGCCATGGGCTGCTATGCGCTGCGCTGTGAATCCCCGGACGACCTGGACAAGGTCATCGCCGAGGCCAACGCCGTCAACGACCGCCCCGTCGTCGTCGACTTCATCGTCCACGAGGACGCCCAGGTGTGGCCGATGGTCGCGGCCGGCACCTCCAACGACGAGGTCATGGCAGCGCTCGGCGTCCGCCCCGACTTCGGCGACAACGAAGACGACTGAGAGCCGTAGGAAGAGGAACGACGCACATGTCCAAGCACACGCTCTCCGTCCTGGTGGAGAACACGCCCGGCATCCTCGCCCGGATCGCCGCCCTGTTCTCCCGCCGCGGCTTCAACATCGACTCGCTCGCCGTCGGTGTCACCGAGCACCCCGACATCTCCCGCATCACCATCGTGGTCAATGTCGAGGACCTGCCGCTGGAGCAGGTGACCAAGCAGCTCAACAAGCTGGTCAACGTTCTGAAGATCGTCGAACTCGAGCCCGCCGGTGCCATCCAGCGTGAACTCGTTCTGGTGAAAGTCCGCGCCGACAACGAGACCCGCTCGCAGATCGTCGAGATCGTCCAGCTGTTCCGCGCCAAGACCGTGGACGTCTCGCCCGAGGCGGTCACCATCGAGGCCACCGGCGGTGCCGACAAGCTGGACGCCATGCTCAAGATGCTGGAGCAGTTCGGCATCAAGGAACTCGTCCAGTCGGGCACGATCGCCATAGGGCGGGGCGCCCGGTCCATCACGGACCGGTCCCTGCGGGCCCTCGACCGTTCCGCCTAGCGAGGACCCGCCGGCGAGGACCGTTCCGCCTGGCGAGACCCCACGACTTCCTCACCCCATCCCGCCGTACGGTGGGACGTAAACAGCGTCATTCCAAAGACGTGCACACCAAGGAGATATTCCAGTGGCCGAGCTGTTCTACGACGACGACGCCGACCTGTCCATCATCCAGAACCGCAAGGTCGCGGTCATCGGCTACGGCAGCCAGGGCCACGCCCACGCGCTGTCGCTCCGTGACTCGGGTGTCGACGTCCGGGTCGGTCTGCACGAGGGCTCCAAGTCCAAGACCAAGGCCGAGGAGCAGGGCCTGCGCGTGGTGACTCCCGCCGAGGCCGCCGCCGAGGCCGACGTCATCATGATCCTCATCCCGGACCCTATCCAGGCCCGGGTCTACGAGGAGTCCATCAAGGACAACCTCAAGGACGGCGACGCGCTGTTCTTCGCCCACGGTTTCAACATCCGCTTCGGCTTCATCAAGGTCCCGGCCGGTGTGGACGTCGCCCTCGTCGCTCCCAAGGGTCCGGGCCACCTGGTCCGCCGCCAGTACGAAGAGGGCCGTGGCGTCCCGGCTATCGCCGCCGTCGAGCAGGACGCCTCCGGCAGCGCGTTCGACCTGGCGCTCTCGTACGCCAAGGCCATCGGCGGCACCCGCGCCGGCGTCATCAGGACGACCTTCACCGAGGAGACCGAGACCGACCTGTTCGGTGAGCAGGCCGTCCTCTGCGGTGGCGCCTCCGCGCTGGTCAAGGCGGGCTTCGAGACCCTGACCGAGGCCGGCTACCAGCCGGAGATCGCGTACTTCGAGTGCCTCCACGAGCTGAAGCTGATCGTGGACCTGATGTACGAGGGCGGCCTGGAGAAGATGCGCTGGTCGGTCTCCGAGACCGCCGAGTGGGGCGACTACATCACCGGCCCCCGCATCATCACCGACCAGACCAAGGTCGAGATGAAGAAGGTCCTCGCGGAGATCCAGGACGGCACCTTCGCCAAGAACTGGATGGACGAGTACCACGGCGGTCTGAAGAAGTACAACGAGTACAAGAAGCAGGACGAGAACCATCTGCTGGAGACCACCGGCAAGGAGCTGCGTAAGCTCATGAGCTGGGTCGACAACGACGAGGCGTAAGCCCGCCGGCGGGGGCCCGGACCAGCCGGTCCCGGCCCCCGCCGCCGCGGCCCGCCGCGCTCCAGCGCTTCCCCACTCTGTCCAGCCACGGACGAGTGATCCTGCCTTGGAGGCGTCAAGGCGCACGCGCAAGCACCACTACACTGCTCAACAAATACGCGTCAGGCCCACAGTGTCGTGCGTCTTCCACGCGGCTAGCCCCCTCCACCGCATGCGGCCGTCGGGACGGCCGTCCGCACTGGACTTGTGAGGACTCACGTGAGCTCGAAACCTGTCGTACTCATCGCTGAAGAGCTGTCGCCCGCCACCGTGGACGCGCTGGGCTCGGACTTCGAGATCCGGCACTGCAACGGCGCCGACCGCGCGGAGCTGCTCCCCGCCATCATCGATGTCGAGGCGATCCTCGTCCGCAGCGCCACCAAGGTCGACGCCGAGGCCATCGCCCTGGCGAAGAAGCTGCGTGTCGTCGCCCGCGCGGGCGTCGGTCTGGACAATGTCGACGTCTCCGCCGCCACCAAGGCCGGCGTGATGGTCGTCAACGCCCCCACCTCGAACATCGTGACCGCCGCCGAGCTGGCCTGCGGTCTGCTGGTCGCCACCGCGCGTAATATCCCGCAGGCCAACACCGCCCTGAAGAACGGCGAGTGGAAGCGCTCCAAGTACACCGGCGTCGAGCTGAGCGAGAAGACCCTCGGTGTCGTCGGCCTCGGCCGCATCGGCATCCTGGTCGCGCAGCGGATGTCGGCCTTCGGTATGAAGATCGTCGCGTACGACCCGTATGTGCAGCCCGCGCGGGCCGCGCAGATGGGCGTCAAGCTGCTCTCGCTCGACGAGCTGCTCGAGGTCTCCGACTTCATCACCGTCCACCTGCCGAAGACCCCCGAGACGCTCGGCCTGATCGGCAACGAGGCGCTGCACAAGGTCAAGCCGACGGTCCGGATCGTCAACGCCGCGCGCGGCGGGATCGTCGACGAGGAGGCGCTGTTCTCGGCGCTCAAGGAGGGACGGGTCGCCGGCGCGGGCCTGGACGTGTACTCGAAGGAGCCGTGCACCGACTCCCCGCTGTTCGAGCTCGACCAGGTCGTGTGCACCCCGCACCTCGGTGCGTCCACCGACGAGGCCCAGGAGAAGGCGGGCATCTCGGTCGCCCGCTCGGTCCGTCTCGCGCTCGCCGGTGAGCTCGTACCGGACGCGGTCAACGTCCAGGGCGGCGTCATCGCCGAGGACGTGCGCCCGGGTCTGCCGCTCGCCGAGAAGCTCGGCCGGATCTTCACCGCACTGGCGGGCGAGGTCGCGGTCCGGCTCGACGTCGAGGTGTACGGCGAGATCACCCAGCACGACGTCAAGGTGCTCGAACTGTCCGCGCTCAAGGGCGTCTTCGAGGACGTGGTCGACGAGACCGTGAGCTACGTCAACGCCCCGCTGTTCGCGCAGGAGCGCGGCGTCGAGGTCCGGCTGACGACGAGCTCGGAGTCCCCGGACCACCGCAATGTCGTCACCGTCCGCGGCACGCTCTCGGACGGCGAGGAGGTCGCGGTCTCCGGCACGCTGGCCGGCCCCAAGCACCTCCAGAAGATCGTCGCGATCGGTGACTACGACATCGACCTGGCGCTCGCCGACCACATGGTCGTCCTGCGGTACGAAGACCGTCCCGGCGTCGTCGGCACGGTCGGCCGGATCCTCGGCGAGGCCGGACTGAACATCGCGGGCATGCAGGTCTCTCGCGCGGAGGAGGGCGGCGAGGCGGTCGTCGTGCTGACCGTGGACGACACCGTGCCGCCGTCGGTGCTCGCCGAGATCGCGGAGGAGATCGGCGCGGCGTCGGCGCGTACGGTGAACCTCACCGACTGATCTTCCCGGCACCTCCCGCTCCACGTACCCGGTTCATGGACGCGCGTCTTGTACAAGCGTCTGTGTGCCGGGTGCGTTGCCTTCATGGGCAAGGTGTGGGATCTGCTCGAAGCCGCGAACGGGCCTTGGCGGTTCGTCAGCCGGTGGCTCAGCCGATGGCTCAGACGGTGATGACGACCTTTGCGCGCGCGTGCTCCACTTCGAGGTACCGGATGGCCTCGGATCTCACGCCGGGAAGACACGGATCGGGCACATCGGCTACAGCCGCGCCGCCTTCAAGGCCATGTGCAGCAGTAGCCGGTCCTCGCCCTCCGCCAGGTCCAGGCCCGTGAGCCGCTCCACCCGGGAGAGACGGTAGTAGAGCGTCTGCCGGTGGATGCCGAGCGCCGCCGCCGTGCGGCCCGCCTGGCCCGCGTTGTCGAGGAACACCTCGGCGGTGCGGGCCAGTTCGCCGTGCGATCGGTCGAGCAGTTCGCGTACTGCGGGGTCCCGCGCGGTGTCCGCGGGCAGCGCGGTCAGCATGCGGTACGGGCCGATCGCCGCCCACTCGGCGACAGGCCCGAGCCGAGGCTCCGCCCGGGCGGCCCGCGCGGCCGAAGTCGCCTCCAGCCAGGCGGTGTTGAGGCCGGCGAGTCCGCGGCGGGGGGCCGCGACTCCGGCGGTCGCCGCGCCGGCGCCCGTCATGGCGCGGAGCCGGTCCGCGGCGGTGACGGCGGGCGCGAGGGCGTCGGCCGAGCGGAGCCTTACGAGGACGGCGAGGGCCTGGCCGGTGTCGTCGGGGTCGACGAACCCGTCGCTGCCTTCGCTGCCGCCGCTCCGGGGGCTTCCGGCTCTGCCCGCGCCGCCGCCGGGCGTTCCGGTTCGGCCGGTCCTGCCGCTACCGGGAGCCCCGGCTCCGCCGGCGTCCGCGTCGAGGAACACCGTCCGGCTGCCCCCGCTCCCACCGGTGCCGAGCTGCCAGGCCCGGGCACCGCCGCCCGCCCCCCACGACACCGTGCACAGCGCCGCCGCCCCCGGCAGGGAGCGGGACGAGGGGGCTTCAGTCGCTGTCCAGGGGGTCACGCACACGACCGCGTGCAGGGCGTCCGTGCCCGCGCCGCCCAGGGCCGTGCGCAGCGCGGACACCGCCATGTCGTAATGCCAGTCGTGCTCCGCCGTCAGCGCCGCGCGGAACTCCCGGGACAGATCCGCGCCCGCCCGCTCCTCGTCCGCGAGCAGTGTGCCGATCCTCGCTGTGACCTCCATCGCCGCCGCCAGCTGCGCCGCGGTCGGGCCCGGGGACGCGTCCAGCAGCCATACGTAGCCCAGCACGATGCCTCGGTGGCGTACGGGGAGACAGATCCGGTCCCGGAAGACGCCCGCGTCCGGAGCCGCGGGGATCCGGACCGGGCCCGTCGCGCGGGCGATGCCGAAGCCTTCGAACCAGGAGCGCACCGCCGGTGTGGACTTCCGGGTCAGGATCGAGCGTGTCCTGACCGGGTCCAGCGTGGTTTCGTCGAATTCGCTGCCGCTGTCGTGTGCGAAGGCGATCAGGCCGAAATCCCGGTTCTCCAGCGTCGCGGGGACGGCCAGCAGCGCCGAGATCTCGTCGACAAGTTCTTGGTAATCGCCCTTCATCCGGACATTCTCGCACCCTCTTCAGACATATGTCTGAGATCCGGGGCACGGATGCGTGACAGCTGTCGATGGCAGACGATCGGAGCGATCCTTAGGTTTCACGGTGGTTATCCGTGCCGTTCCCGATTCGTTCGGTCCCGGCCCCCTTCCATCCCTGTTCCGTGGAGGTGCCCCGTGCTGGGTCCCGTGATCCTCGCCGCGTCCCGCAGCGACAAGATGCGCCGTTTCGTATCGGCCGCGCCGGGGACCAGGCAGGTCGTCGGCCGGTTCATCGCCGGTGAGACGGTCGAGCAGGTCGTCCCGATCGTCAAGGAGACCGTCGGCAACGGACTCGAGGTCACCCTGGACGTGGTGGGCGAGGACATCACCACGTCCGAGCAGGCCGCCGCCGCCCGCGACGCCTACCTCGAGCTGATCGAGCACCTGGGGGACCTCGGCCTGGGCACGAAGGCCGAGATGTCCGTCAAGCTGTCGATGTTCGGCCAGTCCCTGGAGGGCGGTCACGAGCTGGCGCTCGCCAACGTCCGCCCGGTCGTCGAGGCCGCCGCCGCGATCGGCACCACGGTCACGCTCGACGCGGAGGACCACACCACCCTCGACTCGATGTTCGCCATCCACGAGGAGCTGCGGAAGGACTTCCCGCAGACCGGCTGCGTGATCCAGGCGTACCTGTTCCGTACCGAGCAGGACGCCCGCCGCCTCGCCGCAGCCGGCTGCCGCGTCCGTATCGTCAAGGGTGCCTACAAGGAGCCCGCCGCCGTCGCGTACCAGGACAAGGCCGAGATCGACAAGGCGTACGTCCGCATCCTGAACATCCTGATGGCGGGCGACGGCTACCCGATGATCGGGTCCCACGATCCGCGACTCATCGCCATCACACAGGAGCTCGCGCGCCGCACCGGGCGCAAACTGGATGAGTACGAGTTCCAGATGCTGTACGGCATCCGCAGTGACGAGCACCTCCGGCTGGCGGCCGAGGGCCACCGGATGCGTGTCTACACGGCGTACGGCACCGACTGGTACGGCTACTTCATGCGCCGTCTCGCCGAGAAGCCGGCCAACCTGCGGTTCTTCCTGCGCTCGACGATCACCAAGGGCTGAGCCCTCCCATCCCTCACAAAGGAGTATCGGAACTCATGGACGCTGTGACCCAGGTCCCCGCCCCGGTCAACGAGCCGGTGCACAGCTACGCCCCAGGCAGCCCCGAGCGCGCCCGCCTGGAGGCCAGGCTCAAGGAGCTGTCCGAGAACCCGATCGAGCTGCCGATGACCATCGGCGGCGTGAAGCGGATGGGCGGCGGTGAGCGCTTCGACGTCGTACAGCCGCACAACCACACGGCTGTCATCGGCACCTTCGGCGGCGCCACGCAAGCGGACGCGCAGGACGCGATCGACGCCGCACTGGCCGCCGCGCCCGCGTGGCGCGCGATGGCCTTCGACGACCGCGCGGCGATCATCCTGCGCGCGGCCGAACTGCTGGCAGGACCGTGGCGCGAGACGCTCGCCGCCTCGACCATGCTGGGCCAGTCGAAGACCGCGCAGCAGGCCGAGATCGACACTCCCTGCGAGCTCGTCGACTTCTGGCGCTTCAACGTCAAGTACGCGCGCGACCTGCTAGCCGAGCAGCCGCCGGCCAACTCGCCGGGCGTGTGGAACCGTCTGGACCACCGCCCGCTCGAGGGCTTCGTCTATGCGATCACGCCGTTCAACTTCACCGCGATCGCGGGCAACCTGCCCACCGCCCCTGCCCTGATGGGCAATGTGGTGGTCTGGAAGCCGTCCCCGACCCAGACCCACGCGGCCGTTCTGCTGATGGAGCTGCTGGAGGAGGCGGGCCTGCCCATGGGCGTCATCAACCTGGTGACGGGCGACGGCATCGCCGTCTCCGAGGTGGCCCTGAACCACCCCGAGCTGGCCGGCATCCACTTCACCGGCTCGACCAAGACCTTCCAGCACCTGTGGAAGACGGTCGGCAACAACATCGAGAAGTACCGCTCCTACCCGCGCATCGTCGGCGAGACGGGCGGCAAGGACTTCGTCGTCGCCCACCCGAGCGCCGACCGTGCCGTGCTGAAGACCGCGCTGACCCGTGGTTCCTTCGAGTTCCAGGGCCAGAAGTGCTCGGCTTCCTCGCGTGCGTACGTCCCCGCCTCGATCTGGAACTCCGGCTTCAAGGAGGAGTTCGCGGCCGAGGTCGACGGCATCAAGATGGGTGACGTCACGGACCTGACGAACTTCATGGGCGCCGTGATCGACGAGCGTGCCTTCGCCAAGAACAAGGCCGCGATCGACCGTGCGAAGCAAGACGCGACCTGCACGATCGTGGCGGGCGGAACGTACGACGACTCGGTCGGCTACTTCGTCCGCCCGACGGTCGTCGAGTGCTCGGACCCGGCCAACGAGGTCTTCACGACCGAGTACTTCGGCCCGTTCCTCGCGGTGCATGTGTACGAGGACGACCAGTACGACGCGATGCTGGAGCAGATGGAGTCGGTCTCCGCGTACGCCCTGACCGGCGCGGTCATCGCGAACGACCGTGCCGCTGCGGCGCACACGATGGACAAGCTGCGGTACGCCGCGGGCAACTTCTACATCAACGACAAGTCGACCGGCGCCGTCGTCGGCCAGCAGCCCTTCGGCGGCGGCCGCGCGTCCGGCACGAACGACAAGGCGGGCGCCCCGCAGAACCTGATGCGCTGGACGCTGACCCGCGCGATCAAGGAGACGCTGGTCGCACCGACGGACTACTCCTACCCGCACATGGGCTGACCGCAGGCTCCCTGAATCCCGCCCCCGTCCCGGCCCCCCGCCGGGCGGGGGCGGTTCACGTTCGGCGGGTTTACGCTGCTTCAAGGAGGCGCCGGAAGGAGGGTGTGATGCCTGGTTCCACGACGCTGAGTGGCGGCCACGGGGTCGATTCGATCGAGCACACCGATGCAGTGCGGCTGGCTTCCGTGCTACGGGAGATGAGCGGGCTGCTGTCGGTGGACGGGCCGAACCGGCTCACGGATGCGCAGGTCAGCGCCTTGTGCGGCGGACAGGTGCATCACCGGCAGGAGTTCGGCGAGTGGGTCGCCCGGGTGGCTCGGGACCTCACGCAGAGGGTCTCGGCCTAGCCGGGTCCGCTTCGGCGAGACGCTTGATCGCCGAGAGCCGGTTGTCCCACTCGGAGGCGACGCGGTCCATCCAGCGTGCGGTGACGCCGAGCCGCGCGGGCAGGACGGTGTACCGCGCCTCGCGGCCCTCCCGGTGGCCGGTCACCAGACCGGCCCGGGTCAGGATCGCGAGGTGCTTGACGATCGCCTGCCGGCTGACGGGGAGTTCCGTCGCCAGGACTGTCGCCGTCGCCTGGCCGTGCGCGGCGATGGCGTCGAGTATCCGGCGCCGGGTCGGATCCGCCAGCGCGGCCAGAACCTCGGTGACGGCGTCCTGATCGGCGCCCGCGCCGGGGTCCGCGGCGGAGCCTGCGGCCGCATCCGTCCCCGGGGCCGCGCCAGCGCCGGTGTCCGCGCCAGCCCCCGCGCCGGTGTCCCGGGCCGCGCCCGCGCCGGTGTCCCGGGCCGCGCCGGTGTCCGGGGCCCTGCCCGGGTCCGGGCCCCGATCCGTGCCGCGGTCGGTGTTTTGGTCCGCGCCCGGGTCATTGCCCCTGCGCGTGTTCCGGGCAGCGCTCCGGTGCGTGCCCGGGTCTGTTTCCCGGTCCGTAGCCGGGTCCGTAGCCGGGTCCGGACACCGGCCCGCGCCAGGGGCCAAACCCCGGTCTGCGCCCTGGTCCGTAGCCGGGTCCTGGCCCCCGCCGGTCTTCTTGGCCGGGTCGGGGGCGGTACCCCGGGCCGCGCCCGGGGCGGGGCCCCCGACGTCCGCGCCCGCGCCGGTGTTCGCTGTCATGCCGCGAGCCGCTCCGCGTACTGCTTGATGTTCTGGGCCTGTTCGGTCCAGCCGCTCGAGTGGCTCTCGTACCCAGCCGTGTCGACCCTGTCCGCGGGGATGTCGAGGCCGGCGAAGCCGGTCTCCACCACGCGCAGATGGGTGCCGTCGCCGTCCGGGGTGAGAGTGAACTCCACCAGGGTGGAGTTGCCCTCGACCGCCTGCTCACCGGGGAACGCGCTCGCCCAGCGGTACGAGAAGTAGTGCGGCGGGTCCACCTTCTCGATCGTCGTCGGGAACTGTCCGTACTCCCCGTGGTCCAGGTGCATCGTGCCGCCCGGACGCAGGTCGACCGGCGTCGGCTTGCCCTGTCCGAACCACGAACCCACGTGCTCCGGCTCCGTGAGCACCGCCCAGACGCGCTCGACGGGCGCGGCGATGGTGATCTCTCGTTCGATCCGGTCCTCGCTCATGATCTTCCGCTTTCTGCTCGGCTATGACGTGCTACTCAATGGTTGCACGTCCCGGGAGGGAAGTGCAACCAATCGGTTGCGCGAAATGTTCGCCCGCCGGAAACCGGGTCTCGTCCCACGCCGCCGGGGGTGCCCGCGAGGTTCTGGATGCCACTCGTGCAGCACCCACGGGCCCGACTCGCCCGCGCCGGAGACGGCGCTGGGGCCGGCGGGCGGTGGATCGCGACGTGCTGGGCGGTGTGACGCGCTGCTCCTCAGGCTCGTGTCGAGCTGAGAGGGCGGCGGTGCCAGAGTTGGGCGTATGACCCAGCCGCTGCGCGCCGCCCACACCTACCAGCTCTCCGCGGCCGAACTGGCCGAGATCCGCGCCCTGATGGACGAAGCCTTCGAGGGCGACTTCAGTGACGAGGACTGGGGCCACTCGCTCGGCGGCCTCCACGCGCTGGTACGCGACGAGAAGGGGATCGCCGCGCACGGCAGCGCGATCATGCGCCGGGTCCTGCACGGGGGCCGCTCGTACCGCATCGGCTACATCGAGGCGATGGCCGTACGCCCCGACCGCCGCCGGCAAGGGCTCGGCAGCCGGGTGATGGCCGAGCTGGAACGGGTTGTCGACGGCGCATACGAGTTCGGCGCGCTGTCCGCGTCCGACGACGGCGCCCAGTTGTACCGGGCGCGCGGCTGGCAGCTGTGGCAGGGCCCGATCGAGGCGCTCGGCCCGGACGGGGTGGTGCACCTCCCGGACGAGGAGGACTCCACGTATCTGCGCCCCGCCGCGGGCCGTCCACTGCCGCAGCCCCCCGCCGCGCTGCTCTTCGACTGGCGGGACGGGGACGTGTTGTAGCTGTAGCGCCTTAGCCGGCAGACCTGACCAGTATCTTTCCGAGGTTCGCGCCCCTCAGCATGCCGAGGAAGGCGTCCACGATCCGCTCGAATCCCTCGACGACCGTGACGTCCGGCGCGATGCGGCACGAGGAACTCCTCGGAGGGGTGCGCCCTGGTCCACCCGGCGGGGCATCCGGCGCCGCGCTCGCTGCCGCTGGTCGACTGGGCCGAGAACCGCACCTCGTACACCCGCGCATGGTGGGCGGAGCAGGAGTGGCTCCCGAAGGCGACCGTCGAGGCGGAGGACGACGGAGCAGTGCTCTCGATGGTGGGCAGTGGTTTCGGGATGGCGGTCATGCCGGAGCTCTCCCTGAACGGAGCGCCGGCCACCATCGAGATCACCGATCTCGGACCGGACCGCCCGACCCGCTCGGTCGGCTATGTCACCACCCCGGAGCTGGCCCGCACGGTCGCTGTCCGTGCCCTGATCCGAGAACTGCGGGCCCTCGCCGTCTCAGATAGTAGGAAGTCCGAGTAATTGTGGAGACAGAACCGCGTACCTGTCTTAGCTTTGTAGAAGCCGAACGTCTCGCTCGATCCAGCGAATGGCGGTCGTGAGCCAGTGCCCCAAGCAGGCAACCCCTGCGGCCCGGCTCCCCGCCCCTTCCGGCGCCTCGAAATCATCTCCGTGATCTCAAGGAGTCGATCACCATGCCCGAGACGACTGTCCGCCGCGTCCGTCACGCCGCCCGCTCGAGCGAAGCCGAGCGCAAGAATGCCGCCGCCGCCCTGCAGCGGGCCCTCGACCGCAGGGACAACGGCGGCTCCACCGGCCACTGAGCCGGATTACCGCCCCGAGCCGCACCGACCCGAAGGCTTCATCTCGAAGTAGTCGACGCGCTTGCCGTTCTCGGCAAGCGCGGAGACCTTCAGCTTCGGCTGCCCCGGGCCCCGGGGAGGCTGAAGATTTGTGGATGTCCGAATGGCGGACATCCGGTGTCATGGGGTGGGACGCGGAGTAGGGTGCCGATATGTCTCGCAGCGTCAATCTCGCAGTGATCCCCGGTGACGGCATCGGCCAGGAGGTCGTGGCCCAGGGCCTGAAGGTCCTCGCGGCCGTCCTCCCTCAGGATGTGAAGCTGGAGACCAAGGAGTACGACCTCGGCGCCCAGCGCTGGCACCGCACCGGAGAGACCCTCCCCGACGCGGAGCTCGACTCCCTCAAGAACCACGACGCGATCCTGCTCGGCGCGATCGGCGACCCCTCCGTTCCGTCCGGCGTGCTGGAGCGGGGGCTGCTGCTCAAACTGCGGTTCGCCTTCGACCACTACGTCAACCTGCGTCCGTCGAAGCTCTTCCCGAACACCGCCACCCCGCTGGCCGGCCGCCCCGACATCGACTTCGTCGTCGTCCGCGAGGGCACCGAGGGGCCGTACACCGGCAACGGCGGTTCCCTGCGCACCGGTACGCCAGCCGAGGTCGCCACCGAGGTCAGCCTGAATACGGCGTACGGCGTCGAGCGGGTCGTCCGTGACGCCTACGAGCGGGCCAACTCCCGCCCCCGCAAGAAGCTGACGCTGGTCCACAAGAACAACGTCCTCGTCTACGCCGGCCACTTGTGGAAGAACATCTTCGACACGATCGGCAAGGAGTACCCCGAGGTCACCACCGACTATCTGCACGTCGACGCCGCGACGATCTTCTTCGTCACCCAGCCGGAGCGCTTCGACGTCATCGTCACCGACAACCTTTTCGGTGACATTCTCACCGACCTCGCCGCTGCCGTGACCGGCGGCATCGGCCTGGCCGCGTCCGGCAACATCAACCCGACGGGCGCCTTCCCGTCGATGTTCGAACCCGTCCACGGATCGGCGCCCGACATCGCGGGCACCGGCAAGGCGGACCCGACGGCGACCATCCTCTCCGTCGCCCTCCTGCTGCGGCACCTGGGCTTCGAGGCCGAGGCGGCACGTATCGAGGAGACCGTCTCCGCCGACCTCGCGGAGCGCGACGGTGCCACCTTCCGTACGACGGACGAGATCGGCGACGCGCTCGCGGTACGAGTAGCGAGCTGACCCGACGGTTCCAGAAACACCACAGCCGCCGGGTCGCATCTGCACCCGGCGGCTTCTCCTGTGCGGCCTCCGGGTGCCACCATCAACCCTGGACCGCTTCACCCCGTTTCCTGGCACGGGCCCACCCGAGCGATAATCGGTCGTGGGCCGTGGCATGCGGCAAAGCTCGGACGTCCTAGCAGTAGTAGCGGCGTGAGCGCGGTCCGTCACAAACAACCGGTGAAGGACACTGCACTCATGACGACGCCCACGATCGAGCTCAAGCCGTCCTCGCACCCGCTGTCGGACGCGGAGCGCGAGGCGATCCTGGCCAACCCCGGATTCGGCCGCCACTTCACCGATCACATGGTGACGATCAAGTGGACGGAGGGGCGCGGCTGGCACGACGCTCAGCTCGTCCCGTACGCGCCGCTGTCGCTCGACCCGGCCAACATGACGCTGCACTACGCGCAGGAGATCTTCGAAGGGCTCAAGGCGTACCGCCGCCCCGACGGTTCGGTCGCCAGCTTCAGGCCGGAGGCCAACGCCGAGCGCTTCCAGCGGTCGGCGCGCAGGCTCGCCATGCCGGAGTTGCCGGTCGAGACGTTCATCGAGGCGTGTGACGCACTCATCCAGCTGGACAAGGCGTGGGTTCCGGCGCACGGTGGCGAGTCCTCGCTGTATCTGCGGCCCTTCATGATCGCGACCGAGGTCGGTCTCGGCGTGAAGCCGGCCAACGAGTACCTCTTCCTCGTCATCGCCTCGCCGGCCGGCGCGTACTTCCCCGGCGGTGTGAAGCCCGTCTCGATCTGGCTCTCCGAGAACTACGTCCGCGCGGTCCCCGGCGGCATCGGCTTCGCCAAGACCGGCGGCAACTACGCGGCGTCGCTGCTCGCCCAGGCCGAGGCGGCCGCGAAGGGCTGCGACCAGGTCGCCTATCTCGACGCGCTGGAGCACAAGTGGGTCGAGGAGCTGGGAGGCATGAACCTGTACTTCGTGTACGGGGACAAGATCGTTACCCCCGAGCTGACCGGCTCGCTGCTCGCCGGCATCACCCGGGACTCCCTGCTGAAGCTCGCCAAGGACCTGGGTTACAAGTCCGAGGAGGGCCGGATCTCCATCGAGGACTGGAAGCGCGACACCGAGAACGGCACGCTCACCGAGGTCTTCGCGTGCGGCACCGCGGCGGTCATCACCCCGGTCGGCTCGGTCAAGTCGGCGGGCGCGGAGTGGACGCAGGCGGACGGGCAGCCGGGCAAGGTCACGCTGGAGCTGCGCAAGGCGCTGCTGGACATCCAGACGGGCGTCGCGGAGGACGTCCACGGCTGGATGCACGAACTGGGCTGACACCCGCGCGCTGTTCAAAGGCCCGCACCCCGCAGGGGCGCGGGCCTTTTGCCGTCCCGGCGCGGGGCGTTGCCCCACCCGCCAGGGCGAAGGGTGGAGGGGTCAGGAGAAGCCGCGATTCACCCCGGCCGTCAGCGTCGGCAGTGGACCCCCGTGCAGCGGGGTGGAGGCCGCGCACAGGCCGAGTGCGCCCGCGGGTTCCGACCCGCGCGGTCCCGGCAAATGCCGCCGGGGGCCCGGCGGTTGTAGACCTGCAGGGCCTCCGCGTCGTACGCGTCGCCGCGCCGGGCGTGGGCGATCGTCGTGATCACCGCCCAGCGCGCGCCTATCGCCAGGAGCAGCGGGACGAACGACGTCATCGCGGACTGCGCGTCCCAGGCGCGTCCCGGTCGAAGGGGCCGCGCGACCGCCGGGACGACGACGGTGGCCCGCGTCCACGCGCCGTACCACTTTTCGAGTGGTGCTCAATATGACTGAAGATCCGCCTCCATCAACGCTTCCGTGAAAAAGAACTCACGATTAGAGTGGCGTTCAAATGGGAGGTGTGGTGACGTGCGACTGACCCCGACCGAGCGCGACCGGCTGCTGCTCTTCGGCGCCGCCGAACTGGCGCGGGCGCGCCGGGCCCGTGGCCTGCGGCTCAATGTCCCCGAGGCCACCGCTCTCATCGCGGACACCGTCTGCGAGGCGGCCCGCGACGGCAGGCGGCTCGCAGAGGCGATCGAGGCGGCGCGGAGTGTGCTGGGTCCGGACGACGTCCTGCCCGGTGTCGCGGATGTCGTCACGGAGGTGCATGTGGAGGCCGTCTTCGACGACGGGTCACGGCTCGCGATTGTCCCGGACCCCATCGGCGAGGGCCCCCTCGGCGAAGGCCCCGGCGGCGAGCGCCCTGGCGGCGAGCGCCCTGGCGGCGAGCGCCCTGGCGGTGCCCCCGGGAGCCGGCCCGGCGCGCGGCTCGGTGACCGCGCGCCCGGCGCCGTCATCCCCGGGCCGCCGCACCCCGACCCCCGGCCCACGCTGCGGCTGACCGTGCGCAACACCGCCACCGTGCCGGTCAGCGTCACGTCCCACTTCCACTTCTTCGAGGTCAACCCCCGGCTCGACTTCGACCGGGCGGCCGCGTACGGCATGCGGCTGTGCGTCCCCGCCGGCTCCTCTACGCGCTTCGACCCCGGCGGCGAGGCCGAGGTCGGCCTCGTCCCCATCGGCGGCGACCGGATCGCGATCGGCTTCGCCGGCCTGGTCGACGGCCCGCTGGACGCGCCGGGCGCGAAGGACGAGGCCCTGCGACGCGCCGCGGCCTGCGGCTACCTGGGAGCGGAGGGCTCCTGATGGACCCGTACCAGTACGCGAGCGTGCACGGGCCGCGCGCCGGGGACCGGGTCGTCCTCGGCGACTCCGGCCTGGTCGTGCGCGTCGAGTCGGACGCTCAGAAGCCGGGGGACGAATTCCTGGCCGGTTTCGGCAAGACCGCGCGCGACGGACTGCATCTGAAGGCCGCGGCCGTCCGTGAGACCTGCGATGTCGTGATCAGCAACGTGCTGGTCATCGACGCCGTGCAGGGCATCCGCAAGGTGTCCATCGGCATCCGTGAGGGCCGTATCGCGGCCATCGGGCGGGCCGGGAACCCCGACACCCTCGACGGCGTCGACGTCGTCGTCGGCACGGGCACCTCGATCGTCCCCGGCGAGGGCATGATCGCCACCGCGGGAGCCGTCGACACCCATGTGCATCTGCTCTCGCCGCGGATCATGGAGGCCTCGCTGGCCTCCGGTGTCACCACCGTCATCGGCCAGGAGTTCGGCCCGGTGTGGGGCGTCGGCGTCAACTCGCCGTGGGCGCTGCGCCACGCCTTCAACGCCTTCGACGCCTGGCCGGTCAACATCGGCTTCCTGGCGCGTGGTTCGTCCTCCGACGACGCGCCGCTGGTCGAGGCGCTCGCCGAAGGCGGCGCGTCCGGCTTCAAGGTCCACGAGGACATGGGCGCGCATACGCGTGCGCTGGACACCGCCCTGCGGACCGCCGAGGAGTACGACGTCCAAGTCGCCCTGCACAGCGACGGGCTGAACGAGTGCCTGTCGGTCGACGACACCCTCTCCGTGCTCGACGGCCGTACGATCCACGCCTTCCACATCGAGGGCTGCGGCGGAGGACACGTACCCAACGTGCTCAAGATGGCGGGCGTCCCCAATGTCATCGGCTCCTCCACCAACCCGACCCTCCCCTTCGGCCGGGACGCGGTCGCCGAGCACTACGGGATGATCGTCTCCGTACACGACCTCAAGACCGACCTGCCGGGCGACGCCGCGATGGCCCGCGACCGGATCAGGGCCGGAACGATGGGCGCGGAGGACGTGTTGCACGACCTCGGCGCGATCGGGATCACCTCGTCGGACGCGCAGGGGATGGGGCGCGCGGGCGAGACGGTGCGCCGCACCTTCGCGATGGCCGGGAAGATGAAGGCCGAGCTGGGCCCGATGGAGGGCGACGGCGCGCACGACGACAACGCGCGTGTGCTGCGGTACACGGCGAAGCTGACGATCAACCCCGCGATCGCGCACGGGCTCGCGCACGAGATCGGCTCGATCGAGGTGGGCAAGCTGGCCGACATAGTGTTGTGGAAGCCGCAGTACTTCGGGGCGAAGCCGCAGCTCGTACTGAAGTCGGGCTTCCCGGCGTACGGAGTGACGGGCGACCCGAACGCCGCGACCGACACCTGCGAACCGCTGGTCCTGGGGCCGCAGTTCGGGTCGTACGGAGCCACCGCGGCGGACCTCTCGGTCGCCTTCGTGGCCAAGGCCGCGACCGAGCTGGGCTCCGACCTGATGCCGACGCGCCGCCGCCGGGTCGCCGTGCGCGGCACGCGCGGCATCGGCCCGGCGGACCTGCGGCTCAACTCGCGGACCGGCGATGTCGAGGTGGACGGCCGCACCGGTCTGGTCACCCTCGACGGCGATGCGCTGCGCTCCGAGCCGGCCGACACCATCTCCCTCAACCGCCTCTACTTCCTCTAGTCCTCGAGGAGTTCGACCCATGAGCTTCCGTATGCCGCCCGAGTGGGCCCCGCACGAGCGCACCTGGATGGCCTGGCCAGGACCCAACGCCACCTTCTCCGGAGACGACCTCGCCGAGTCCCGCAGGGCGTGGGCCTCGGTCGCCCATGCGGTACGCCGCTTCGAGCCGGTGACCATGGTCGTGGGGCCGGGCCAGGCGGAGGGCGCCCGCGCGCTCCTCGGCCCGGAAATCGCGCTGGTCGAGCGCGAGCTGGACGACGCGTGGATGCGCGACATCGGCCCCACGTTCGTCACCGACGGCAGCCGACTGGCCGCCGTGGACTGGGTGTTCAACGGCTGGGGCGCCCAGGCCTGGGCCACCTGGGAGCACGACGCGAAGATCGCCCGCCAGGTCGCGGACCTCGCCGGCGTCCCCGTCCACAGCTCGCCCCTGGTCAACGAGGGCGGCGGCATCCACGTCGACGGCGAGGGCACGGTGCTGCTCACCGAGACGGTGCAGCTCGGCCCCGAGCGCAACCCCGCCTGGACGAAGGCCGAAGTCGAGGCGGAGATCCACGCCAAGCTCGGCACGACGAAGGCGATCTGGCTCCGGCGCGGCCTGACGGCCGACTACCCGCCCCACGACTTCGGCACCCTGGGCCACGTCGACATCGTGGCGGCCTTCGCAGGCCCGGGCGTGATAGTCGCCCACATCCAGCCCGACCCCGCCCACCCCGACCATGAGCTCTGCAAGGAGAACGTGGCGCTGCTGCGGACCCAGAAGGACGCCAGCGGCCGCCGCATCGAGATCGTCGAGGTTCCGGCCCCGACGGTCGTGCGCGACGAGGACGGGCAGTGGGCCGACTACTCCTACATCAACCACTACGTCTGCAACGGCGGCGTGGTGCTGTGCGCCTTCGACGACCCGCGTGACGAGATCGCGGCCGGCATCTTCCGCCGTCTCCACCCCGGCCGCACGGTCACGCTGGTCGACGCCCGGACGATCTTCGCCGGGGGAGGGGGCATCCACTGCATCACCCAGCAGCAGCCGAGGGTCTGAAGGCGGTTCGGTGTGGCCGCGGGAGGTAGTGGCAGCCGGCGGCCGGCCGTATCGCCGAACGCGGCTGCACGATCAGGTAGAACGTACGAGTGAACGCACTGCCCCGTGATCCGGAGGCCGCCGTATGACGCCCGCCCCGCGCCGACGCAACACCGCGCCGCCCCGCGAGGAACTGCTCGCCGCGGCCATGGCCACCATCGCCGAGCGCGGGCTCGACGGGCTGACCATGGCAGGGCTCGGGCGCGAGGTGGGGATGAGCAGTGGGCATCTCCTCTACTACTTCCGGACCAAGGACGAGCTTCTGCTCCAGACCCTTGAATGGAGCGAAGGCCGCCTCGGCGCCGAGCGCAGCGCCCTTCTCTCCCAGCAGGCGCCCGTCGCCGAGCGGCTCGACGCGTACGTGGATCTGTACATCCCCGACGGCCCCCGCGACCCGCACTGGACCCTCTGGCTGGAGGTCTGGAACCGCTCCCAGAACGCCGACGCCGGTGCCCGCGCCCGCCAGTCCGCAATCGAGGGCGCCTGGCACCGGGATCTGGTCGCGCTGCTCGCCGAGGGCATCTCCCGCGGCGAGTTCCGTACGGTCGACCCCGACCGCTTCGCCGCCCGGCTGCGCGCGCTCCTGGACGGGTTCAGCGTCCATGTCGCGGTCGGGATACCCGGCACCGGACGGCCCCAAGTCCTCGCCCATGTGCGGGAGTTCCTCGACGAAGGCTTGCTTCCGTGAACGCAACGAACGCAAGTACTCCCGATCGTTGCGCCCCGCTGCCTTGATCACGCTGTGCCCCTCCGGCACGGTTTCCCCCCATGGGACGACAGCACTGGAAGAAGATCTGGGTCGGTTCGGCCGGCAACATGGTCGAGTGGTTCGACTGGTTCGTGTACGCGACCTTCGCGGTGTACTTCGCGGACTCGTTCTTCCCCAAGGGAAATGAGACCGCGAACCTCATGAACACCATGGGGATCTTCGCGGTCGGGTTCTTCATGCGGCCGGTCGGCGGCTGGCTGCTCGGCCGCGTCGGCGACCGCAAGGGCCGCAAGGCCGCGCTGACCATGACCGTCACCCTCATGTCGGCGTCCGCGATCCTCATCGCGATCGCGCCGACCTACGAGGTCGCGGGCTACGGCGGCGTCGCTGTCCTGCTGGTGGCCCGGCTGCTGCAGGGACTGTCGGTCGGCGGCGAATACGCCGCGAGCGCCACCTACCTCACCGAGGCGTCCGCACCCTCGAAGCGCGGCTTCGCTTCCAGCTTCCAGTACGTTTCGATGACCGCGGGCCAGCTCGTCGGCCTCGGACTGCAGATCATCCTGCAGCGCAACATGTCCGAGGCGGCGCTGCACAGCTGGGGCTGGCGCATCCCCTTCGTCATCGGCGCGCTGGGCGCGGCCATCGTCTTCTACCTGCGCCGGAACATGCTCGAGACCGAGGTGTACGAGGAGTCGGGCGCCGCGCGGGACGAGGACCGGGGCACGCTGAAGGCGCTGTGGGCGCACAGGCGCGAGGCGTTCCTGGTGATCGCCCTGACCATGGGCGGGACCGTCGCGTACTACACGTACACGACCTACCTCACCAAGTTCCTCGCCAAGAGTGCGGGCATGGAGAAGTCGACCGCTTCGCTGGTCAGCTTCTGCGCGCTGTTCGTATTCATGTGCCTGCAGCCGCTGGCGGGCGCGCTCTCCGACCGGATCGGCCGCCGCCCGCTGCTGATCGGCTTCGCGGTCGGCTCGACCTTCCTGACCGTGCCGATCATGACGATGCTCAAGCACGCGGGTTCCTTCTGGCCGGCGTTCGGCCTGGCGCTCCTCGCGCTGGTCGTCGTCACGGGCTACACGTCGATCAACGCGTGCGTGAAGGCGGAGCTGTTCCCGACGGGCATCCGGGCGCTGGGTGTGGCCTTTCCTTACGCGATTGCGAACGCCCTGTTCGGAGGCACGGCGGAGTATGTCGCGCTCTGGTTCAAGGAGGCGGGGGTGGAGTCGGGGTTCTACTGGTACGTGGCGGGGTGTGCGGCGGTGTCGCTGGTGGTGTACGTGACGATGCGCGAGACGCGCGACATCGACCTGAACCGGGTGAGCGCCCCCACCCCGCTCCTTCCCGCAACCGGGGCTCAGCCCCAGACCCCGGTCCTCGATCGCCGGACGGGCTGAGGCAGCGGGGTTCTGATCCGGGCCTGGGTCCTCGATCGCCGGACGGGCTGAGGCAGCGGGGCTCAGCCCCCGACCCTGGGTCCTCGATCGCTGGTCGGGCTGAAGCACCGGGGCTCCGCCCCGGACCCCGGTCCTCAATCGCCGGACGGCTGAAGATGCTCGCCGGACGGGCTTTGATTTTCTGCCGGAAGGACCTGAAGTTTCGGACCCCCTTCCGGGGCTGAAAATCAGCCCCGTGGGGGGTCTCCTGGACGGAGCCCGGGGGAGTTTGAGGCGCGTGGGTCTGGGGGCGGAGCCCCCGGCGGTACGGGGCGCTGGGGGCGGAGCCGCCCCGGCGGTACGGGGGGTCCGAGGGTGGCTCCGCCCCCGGCGGTACGGGGGGTCCGAGGGCGGCTCCGCCCCGGCGGTACGGAGGTCCGAGGGTGGCTCCGCCCCCCGCAGTACGGGGGGTCCGAGGGCGGAGCCGCCCCCGGCAGTACGGGGCGCCCGCATCGTGAGACCCGTGTCCACCCGCCGCAGGCGTATGGCAGACTGCGACCGTGCTTACGTTCGCCACGATTATGGGCAGCAGGCGCGCCGGTCCGCAGTGATCGCCTCGTACCACCACATACGACGCGTCCACCGTGCCTCAGACCCGCGCGCAGACCTCTCGCACCCGCGAGGGGTTTTTTCGTTTTAGGCCCCACCCCGGCCAGGAACGAGTCGCGCGAAGATGGGGGCAAGTGGAGCCAGCATTTCCGGAGCCACGAATCCGACAGGAGTCAATTCAGCCATGACCACGGAGACCGACGACAGCTTTCATGTCTTCGACACGACGCTCCGCGACGGAGCCCAGCGCGAGGGCATCAACCTCACCGTCGCGGACAAGCTGACCATCGCCCGGCACCTGGACGACTTCGGCGTGGGGTTCATCGAGGGCGGCTGGCCAGGCGCCAATCCGCGGGACACGGAGTTCTTCTCCCGTGCCCAGCAGGAGATCACCTTCAAGCACGCCCAGCTCGTCGCATTCGGCGCCACCCGCCGCCCGGGTGCCAAGGCCGCCGAGGACCCGCAGGTCAGAGCCCTCCTCGAATCGGGCGCCCCGGTGATCACACTGGTCGCCAAATCGCACGACCGGCATGTGGAGCTGGCCCTTCGGACCACGCTCGAGGAGAACTTGGAGATGGTCCGCGACACCGTCTCCTACCTGTGCGAACAGGGCCGCCGGGTGTTCGTGGACTGCGAGCACTTCTTCGACGGCTACCGCGCCAATCCTGAGTACGCCAAGTCCGTCGTGCGCACAGCGGCCGGCGCCGGCGCAGACGTCGTCGTGCTGTGCGACACCAATGGCGGGATGCTGCCCGCCCAGATCCAGGCCGTCGTCGCCACCGTCCTCGCCGACACCGGCGCGCGCCTGGGCATCCACGCCCAGGACGACACGGGCTGCGCCGTCGCCAACACGCTGGCCGCGGTCGACGCGGGCGCCACGCATGTCCAGTGCACCGCCAACGGCTACGGCGAGCGGGTCGGCAACGCCAACCTCTTCCCGGTCGTGGCCGCTCTGGAGCTCAAGTACGGCAAGAGGGTGCTCCCCGAGGGCGCGCTGGCCGAGATGACCCGGATCTCGCACGCGATCGCCGAGGTCGTCAACCTGACTCCTTCCACTCACCAGCCCTATGTGGGTGTATCCGCCTTCGCCCACAAGGCCGGACTGCATGCCTCCGCCATCAAGATCGACCCCGATCTGTACCAGCACATCGACCCCGAGCAGGTCGGCAACACCATGCGGATGCTGGTCTCCGACATGGCGGGCCGCGCCTCCATCGAGCTCAAGGGCAAGGAGCTCGGCATCGAGCTCGGCGGTGACCGCGAGCTCGTGGGCCGGGTCGTCGAGCGGGTCAAGGAGCGCGAGCTCAGGGGCTACACGTACGAGGCCGCCGACGCCTCCTTCGAGCTGCTGCTGCGCATGGAGGCCGAGGGCCGGCCCCGCAGTTACTTCCGTACGGAGTCCTGGCGGGCGATCGTCGAGGACCGCCCCGACGGCACCCACGCCAACGAAGCCACCGTGAAGCTGTGGGCCAAGGGCGAGCGCATCGTCGCCACCGCCGAGGGCAACGGCCCCGTCAACGCCCTGGACCGGGCAATGCGGGTCGGCCTGGAGAAGATCTACCCGCAGCTCGCCAAGCTGGAGCTGATCGACTACAAGGTCCGCATCCTCGAAGGCCGCCACGGCACCGAGTCCACCACTCGGGTGCTGATCACGACGGGCGACGGAGACGCCGATTGGGCCACCGTCGGCGTTGCCGACAATGTCATCGCCGCCTCCTGGCAGGCCCTGGAGGACGCGTACACCTACGGTCTGCTGCGCGCCGGCGTCGAACCGGCCGAGTAGCCGCCCACGCGGGTCAGGCCTGGAGCCGCCACTTCTGGTTGGCGGCTCCGGTGCAGGACCAGATCTGCGCACGCGCGCCGTTCGCCGACGAGTTGTCCGAGACGTCCAGGCACTTGTCGGCCGGGACGTTCACCAGATCCCCGGTGGACGCTTCGTGGCGCCACTGCTGCGCGCCCGAGCCATTGCACCCGTACAGCTGCACCTTCGCGCCGTTCGCCGTCGAACCGGCGGTCACGTCCAGGCACTTGCCGAGTGCCTGGACGGTGCCGTCCGCGCGGACCGTCCAGCGCTGGGCGGCGGAGCCGTTGCAGTCCCACAGCTGGACGGCCGTGCCGTCGGCGCTGGAGCCGCCCGCCACATCGAGGCACTTTCCGGCCAGGCCGACGAGGCTGCCCGTCGCGTCCGGGTCGCCGCCGGCTTGGGTGCCGGACCAGGTGAAGGTCGCGGACGTCTTGCCGGGCAGCGAGTAAGTGGCGTGCTGGCCGCGCCAGTTGACCGTGATGCTCTGCGCGGACGACGCGTCGTTGTACGCGATCAGCGCCTTCGATCCGTCGGGGTTGCGCCAGGCCACATTCGGCACTGCCGAGCTCGCCGTGGACGCGATCCGGTGGGCCCCCGGCTTCACGAACTTCGTGAGGTGGCCCATCGTGTAGTACTCGATCATGTAGTCCACCTGGCCGTGCCTGCCGTCGCCGTTGTGCACGGTGATCAGGCCGTCGCAGACCCCGCAGCCGCCGTTGTGCGGGCCGCGGTTCTGGTCGACCGCGAGGGACCATTTGGTCACCGACTTCGCCCAGTTACGGGTGTAGTCGATGATGTTCATCATGTCCTCGCGCTGCTGATTGGCGATCCAGGTGCCGCCCGAGTGCTCGGTCTGGAAGGCGTCCAGCTGCGGGTACTGGTTGTGGACCTCAGTCTGCTTGGAGACGTTGCCGCCGTAGCCGTGCCAGGCGATGCCGCCGAAGTTGGGGTGGCTGCGCACAGCCGCGTCGTTCACCGTCTGGGCGGCGTACGCGTCGTAGGTGTCCCAATTCCAGTCGTGCGCCATGACCTCGGTCGCCAGGCCCGCTCCCTGGAGCTTCGGCAGCAGCTCGCTCTTGGTGAAGTAGGCCAGCCCCGAAGCGTTCCAGCTCATCGACGGGTAGCTGTCGCAGCAGGTCGGCTCGTTCTGCGCGGTGACATAGTCGACCGGGACGCCCTGGTCGCGGTAGGCCTGCAGATACTTCACGAAGTAGTTCGCGTACGCGCCGTAGAACTCTGATTTCAGCCAGCCGCCGTTGAGCTGCCCGCTGTCCTTCATCCAGGCGGGCGCGGTCCACGGCGAGGCCATCGTGGTGAGAGCGGGGTTGAGCTGCTTGGCCTGCTTGGTCAGCGGCAGCACGTCGGCGAGATCGTGCGCGATGGAGAACTTCGACAGCGTCGGGTCACTCTGCCCGGCCGGGACGTCGTCGTACGTATAGCCGAAGCGGGCCAGGTCGGAGCCGCCCATCGGGTTGCGTACGAAGGACAGCCCGATCCCCTCGGTGGGGGAGAAGAGCTTCCTCATCGTGTCGTCGCGGGTCGCCTGGGACAGTGCGCCGCTGCCCTTCATCAGCCAGGCCGCGGTGTCGGTGAAGGACGCCCCGCCACCCGTGAAGGTCTGGAAGCGGGTGTTCTCGTCGACGGTGACATTGGCGCCGCTGCCGCCGGTGCCCGGCTGGAAGTTGACGGGTGTCTGCTGCTGGAGGCCGCGGGTGACGTGGCGGCCGCCGGTGTCGTCAGTCGTGGTCAGCCAGACGTTCACCTGCTCGCCCGCGGCCTGTGCCGTACCGGCCGATAAGCCGGTAAGTCCGGCGGCAGCCAGGGCCGATGCGAGCAGGATCCTGATCGTTCTCGTACGTCGTGCCATGGGCTGGGCCCTCTCTGGCAGAGGTGTGGGGGACGAGGCGTGAGTGAACTGCCGTTGGGTACGGCCGTCAAGGGTTTGCGCATTCAGAGCCTGAACGCACAACCCCCTCCATGCGCCGGGAACTTGGGGTTCTGGGGATCTCGGTGTGAAGTATTGACGACGGGGCGGAACGCCGATTGACTCGCGCGCACCACCGGTACCGGTTCCGGCACCGGTTCCGGAAGTCGATCCGAAGGGCTCCGATGCGTGTCACGATCGCTGATGTCGCACGTGAGGCGGGTGTCAGCAAGACAACCGTGTCCCGCGTCCTGAACACCAAGGGTGAAGTGGACGTCACGACGGCCGCGCGCGTTCGTGAAGTGATCGCAAGCCTCGGCTATGTGCCCAGCAGCGGTGCCGTCGGCCTGGCCCGCGGCAGCAGCCGTACGGTCGGCATGCTCACACCCCCGCTCAACTGGCCGTGGATGGGGGAGGTTCTGCAGGGAGTCGTCGACACCGTCGAGGCCGCCGGGTACGGGCTGCTGCTCTTCACCTGCAACCGCGGAGCCGAGTCCGTGGAGCACTTCACCAGCCAGGTCTCGGCCCGTGCCTTCGACGGACTGCTCCTGGTCGAGCCCGAGAACACCCTCGACACGATCACCGCCATGCACCGCAAGGGCCTCCCGGTCGTGTTGATCGACGACCGCGGCCATCACCCGGAGTTCCCGTCCGTCGCGACGACCAACCGCGAAGGCGGAGCGTCCGCAGCCCGCCATCTGCTCGCCGTGGGCCGCACCCGCCCCCTCGTCATCACCGGCCGTCGCCACTTCGGCTGCGTACGCGAGAGGCTGAGCGGTTTCCTCGAGGTCCTGCCGACCGGCCTTGTCGCCGAGGGGGACTTCACCGAGGCGTCCGGTCGGCTCGCGGTCGAACGGACCCTCGCCGCCGGCACGACTTTCGACTCGGTCTTCGCGCACAACGACCTCAGCGCGGTGGGCGCGCTGCGGGCGCTGCGCGCGGCGGGCCGGACCGTGCCGGACGACATCGCCGTGGTCGGTTTCGACGACATACCCATGGCCCAGCACACCGAGCCGCCGCTGACCACCGTGCGCCAGCCCATGCGGGAGATGGGTGAGACGGCGGCGCGGATGCTCCTGGCACACCTGGGCGGCACCCCCGCCCCCGACGAGCCCGTCGTTCTGCCCACCGAACTGATCGTCCGCCGTTCCGCACCCGCGTCGTGACCTCCGCAGTACCCGTCCGTACCGAAGGAGCCGCAATGCCACGCACCCGCCTGAGAACGAGAACTGGTACGGCGGTGCTCGCCGCCACCGCCGTACTCACAGGCCTGCTCGGCGGTGCCGCCTCCGGCGCCGCCGCCGACGACCCCGCGCCCGTCCTCGTGGACCGCTTCGAGGGTGAGATCCCCTTCGCGAACCCCCCGGCGGATGGCATCTTCACCTGGGGCAGTGACGCCGACGACCAGCCGAAACTGGAGCTCAAGGAGCGCGCTGACGCACCCGAGGGCAGCAAGGTCCTCGAAGGCGCCTACGACATCAGCGGCTGGGGCGGACTCACCCACGACTTCGCCTTCGACAAGCCCGCCCACGACTGGACCGCGCACAAGGGCATCCGCTTCTGGTGGTACGGCCAGAACACCGCACCCCTCCCGCCCGGTTCCGGCAAGCGCGTCAACTTCGAGCTCAAGGACGGCGGCGCCAACGGCGAGGCCTCCGAGCTGTGGACCACGTCCTTCACCGACGACTGGGAGGGCTGGCATCTCGTCGAGATCCCCTTCGCCGACTTCCAGTACCGCGCGGACTACCAGCCGGTCGGCGGCATCGACCAGGTCCTCGGCCTGAACGAGATGTGGGGGTACGCCCTCACCCTGCCGCCCGGCGCGCCCGGCAAGTTCGCCATGGACGGCGTGGAGCTGTATGGAAAGGCCGACCCGGCACTGAAGGCGAAGGTTCTCTCCGCCGCCGTGTACCCGGTCGACGAGGGCGGCACCGCCCAGGTGAAGATCTCCGTCGCCACCACAGGCTCGGGCCCGGTCGACGAGCCCGTGACCGTCGCGTACACGACCGAGGGCGGCACCGCCGAGCCGGGCAGGGACTACGAGCCTGTCTCCGGCACGGTCACCTTCCCGGCCGGTACGGCCTCCGGCACCTCAAAGATCGTCGCCGTCGCCACTACGAAGGACCGCACGGCCGAGTCCGCCGAGACGATCCCGCTGAGGCTCACTGTCACCGGCGCGAAGCCCCCTGCCGAGACCCCGCAGGTCGTCGTGGACGCCCACGGCCTGCCGTACCTCGACGCCAGGCTCCCGGTGAAGAAGCGCGTCGCCGACCTTCTCTCCCGGATGTCCCTCGCCGAGAAGGCCGGCCAGATGACCCAGGCCGAGCGCAACGCGCTCAAGTCCCAAGGTGACATCGCGAGTTACGCCCTCGGCTCGCTGCTCTCGGGCGGCGGCTCGGTCCCCACTCCCAACGCCCCCGAAGCGTGGGCGAAGATGGTCGACGCCTACCAACTGCGTGCCCAGGCAACCCGGTTCCAGATCCCGTTGATCTACGGCGTGGACGCGGTGCACGGCCACAACAACGTCATCGGGTCGACGATCATGCCGCACAACATCGGCATCGGAGCCACCCGCGACCCGGCCGTGGCCCAGAAGACCGGCGCGGTGACCGCCAAGGAGGTACGCGCCACCGGCATCCCGTGGGACTTCGCCCCCTGCCTCTGCGTCACCCACGACGAGCGCTGGGGCCGCTCCTACGAGGCATTCGGCGAGGACCCGGCCCTGGTCACCGCGATGGAGACGGTGATCCGAGGCATGCAGGGTTCCCCGTCCGGCAAGGACCTCGACCGCAACGACAAGGTGCTGACCAGCGCCAAGCACTTCGTCGGCGACGGCGGCACGGAATTCGGGTCGTCCTCCGCCGGCTCGTACACGATCGACCAGGGCATCACCAAGGTCACCCGGCAGGAGCTGGAAGCGGTACACCTCGCGCCGTTCGCCGAAGCCGTCAAACGCGGCGCCGGCACGGTCATGCCCTCGTACTCCTCGCTGGACATCCTCGGGGACGCCGAGGGCCCGGTGAAGATGCACGCCAACGCGGCCATGATCAACGGTGTGCTGAAGGACCGGATGGGCTTCAAGGGCTTCGTGATCAGCGACTGGCAGGCCATCGACCAGATCCCCGGCGACTACCCGAGCGACGTCCGTACGGCGATCAACGCCGGTCTCGACATGATCATGGTTCCGACGGCCTACCCGGACTTCCACAGGACTCTGCAGGACGAGGTGAAGGCGAGCCGCATCAGCGAGGCCCGGATCGACGACGCGGTCTCCCGGATCCTGACCCAGAAGTTCGCCTTGGGCCTCTTCGAGAAGCCGTACGCGGACACCTCCAACCTGTCGAAGATCGGCTCGGCCGAGCATCGCGCGGTCGCCCGCGAGGCAGCCGCCAAGTCCCAGGTCCTGCTGAAGAACGACAGCGCGGTACTGCCGCTCAAGCCGTCCCAGAAGGTGTACGTCGCTGGGTCCAACGCCGACGACCTCGGCAACCAGGCGGGCGGCTGGACCATCAGTTGGCAGGGCTCGTCCGGAAAGATCACGACCGGCACGACCGTCCTGGAAGGCATGAAGAAGGCCGCCCCCGACGCGGCCCTCACCTACTCCAAGGACGCGTCCGCGCCCACCGACGGCCATGACGTCGGCGTGGTCGTGGTCGGCGAGACCCCGTACGCCGAGGGCTTCGGCGACGTCGGCAACGGCCATGACCTGGAGCTGACCGCCGCGGACAAGGCAGCCGTCGACAAGGTCTGCGCCGCGATGAAGTGCGCGGTGCTGATCGTCTCCGGCCGCCCGCAGCTCATCGGCGACCGCCTCGGCGACATCGACGCGCTCGTCGCCTCCTGGCTGCCGGGCACGGAGGGCGACGGTGTGGCCGACGTCCTCTACGGCAAGCGCGCCTTCACCGGACAGCTCCCTGTCACCTGGCCGAGGTCCGAGGCCCAGCTGCCGGTCAACGTCGGGGACAAGGCGTATGACCCGCAGTACCCGTACGGCTGGGGCCTGACCACGCTGAGCAGGCCGCCGTCGGGCGGCGAACACACCCTCAGGGCGATCGCCCTCGCGGCGAAGCTCCTGGAGGCGACGGGCCGGGCGGACTCCCCGGAGGCGAGGGCGCTGGTCTCGCAGGCGCGGCTGATGGTCCAGGCGAAGATCGGCCAGCACGTGACGGCGGCGTCGGCGAAGCCGTTCGCGCAGGCGGATCACTTGCTGCTGGGGGGTGACGTGACGGGAGCGGTGGCGAGCCTGACGGTGGCGTACAGGCTGGCTTAGTGGTCCGGTTGGGAAGTCCTTCGGGGGTTGATCAGGCTGCCGCCGCGACGGAGGATTCTTCCTGGCGATCGGCGGTGTGCCGGTCGTGCCTTTACTGATCGTGGCCAGCGGCGGGTACTTGCCCTGGGGCCTGCGGGTGCGCGGACGTCCGAGCGCCGACTTGTCACCGGCCGATGGCCCCCCGCGTCGGCTCCCGGAGGCCGACGCAGGGAGGGACTTCGGGTAGTTGCTCTGCTCGTTCTCGGTTGGACCTGACGCTAGCCGGTTCCGAGGGCGTCGCGCAGGAGAGAGACGGCCTGGTCGACGGCTGCTCGCGTGGCTTTGGACTGGCTGAGCGAGTTGATCATCATGAAGTCGTGCACCGTGCCGTCGTAGCGCACCGTGGTGACCGGGACGCCGGCGGCGCGCAGCTTGGCGGCGTACGCCTCGCCCTCGTCGCGCAGCACGTCGGCCTCGTCGACGATCAGCAGGGTGGGCGGCAGGTCGGTGAGCTGCTCGGTGGTGGCGTGGTTGGGAGAGGCGGTGATCTCCGCGCGCTGCTTCGCGTCGGTGATGTAGGCGTCCCAGAACCACTCCATCGCCTTGCGGCTGAGGTAGTAGCCGGTGTCGAACTGGTCGTAGGACTTGGTGTCCATGGCCGCGTCCGTGACCGGGTAGTACATCGACTGCTGCACGAACGTGACGTCACCGCGTTCCTTGGCCATCAGGGCGAGCGCGGCGGTCATGTTCCCGCCGACCGAGTCGCCGGCCACCGCCATGCGCCGGGCGTCCAGGTTCTTGGACGCTCCCTCGCGCGTGATCCACTGTGCGGTGGCGTAGCCCTGCTCGATGGCCACGGGGTAGTGGGCCTCCGGTGAGCGGGTGTACTCCACGAAGGCCACCGCCGCGCGGGCACCGACCGCAAACTCCCGCACCAGGCGATCATGGGTGGCGGCGTTGCCCAGCACCCAGCCGCCGCCGTGCATGTACAGCACGACGGGCAGCGTTCCGGTGACGCCCTTCGGTTTGACGATGCGCACCCGCACGTCGCCCACGGAGGCCGGCACGGTGATCCACTCCTCGTCGACCGGCAGCTTGTCGATCGGCGCGACTTGCAGGTCGTCGAGGACCTTGCGCGCTTCGGTCGGCTTCAGCTCGTACAGGAACGGATGGTTCGAGGTCGCGTCGGCCAGTTCCTGCGCCGGGCGCTCCAGGATGATCGAGGCAGATTGAGCAGCCATGACAATGCTCCCCAGTGCTGAGATGCATGGTGAAGAGGGGTGGGCGCGTGATGCCCGCCCTGGGGCGTCGGCGCCCCCGCAAACCCGGGCTCTGGGCCGAGCCCCTGGTCAAGCCCTCGATGGGGCAATACGCCCATCGTAGTCGCGCGCCTTGCGCCCCTCGACTGGGGACGCTGGCCGGCGAGGTTCGGAATACCGGCCGGCGACGGCGATTGGGGCGCGGGGCCGGGGCGGAGCCCCAGGGCCTGGGCCTTTCCGTATGTCCGAATTCGTACCCATTCGGGTAGCGTCAAGGTATGAAGACCAGGCTGCTTACCGCACTGTCCGGTCTGCTGCTTGCCTTCTCGGCCACCGCCCTCGTCGCGGCCCCGGAAGTCCTCGCAGCCACCGGCCCCGAAACCGTGGCCGAAGCCCTCAAGCAGAGCCCCGTGTACGTCGATCCGCGCGCCGCCGGCCAGCTGTCCAGCGCCGAAGCGGACTCCCTCGCGAAGAAGATCAAGGACGCGGACAAGCCGCTGTTCGTGGCCGTCCTGCCGGCCGGGACGGCGGAGTTCCCGCCGAACACGGTCATGCAGAACCTCCGCACCGAGACCGGCATCACCGGTCTGTACGCCGTCCGCCTCGGCGACGGCTTCAACGCGGGCGCTGACCGTAGCGTCATGTCCGAACAGGCCGTGCGGAACCTGGTCACCGCGGTCAAGACACCCCCCGGCGCCGACGCCGCCACCCAGCTGAACAACTTCGTCGACCAGGCACTGCCCCAGCTGCGCGGCAGCGCCCCCGCCTCCTGGGGTTCGGCCCCCGACGAAGGCGTGAACGTCGGCAGCCTGATCACGGTTGGCGCGGTCGCCGCCGCCGGCGGCGCGGGCGTGTACAGCGTGATCCGCCGCAACCGCCGCAAGCGGTATGAGGCGGAGCAAGCCGCCCTCGACAAGCTGCGCGTGGTCGTCGACGAGGACATCACCGCGTTCGGCGAGGAGCTGGACCGGCTGGACTTCCACCCCTCGGAGAAGGGCGCGAACGACGCGATGCGCGCCGACTACGAGCGCGCACTCGACTCGTACGACAAGGCGAAGTCGCTGATGGGGTCGGCCGAGCACCCCAGTGACGTACGCGGGGTCACGCAGGCCCTGGAGGACGGCCGGTACTCACTGGCCGCCCTGGACGCGCGCCGTACGGGGCAGTCCGTGCCGGAGCGCCGGGCGCCCTGCTTCTTCGACCCGCGCCACGGTCTCTCGGTCGCCGACATGACCTGGACCCCGGCGGGCGCCACGTCCCGCGAGGTCCCGGTCTGCGCCGCCGACAAGGCTCGTCTCGAGGACGGCCAGGACCCGATGGGCCGCATGGTCGAGACGGAGTCCGGCCGTCGCCCGTACTGGGAGGCGGGTCCGGCGTACGGCCCCTGGGCGGGCGGCTACTTCGGCGGCGGGCTGCTGCCGGGCCTGCTGGTGGGCACCTTGCTGGGCAACATGCTCGCCAGTCCGGCGTACGCGGCGGACTACGGCGGCGGTGAGTTCAGCGGCGGCGACTACTCGGGCGCCGACTTCAACTCCTCCGACTTCGACGGGGGAGGGGGCTGGGGCGGCGGCGGAGACTTCGGCGGCGGCGGCGGCTTCGACGGCGGCGGCGGCTTCTAGTGGGGTACTACGCCGAGCGGGTCGTGCCGCGGATCGTCAACGTCGCCTGCGGGGTCAAGGCAGCCGAACCGCTACGACGCCGCGTCTGCGAGGGCCTGGCGGGCGAAGTGATCGAGATCGGATTCGGTTCGGGGCACAACGTCCCCTTCTACCCGGCGGCCGTCACCGGCGTGACCGCGATCGAGCCGTCCGATGTCGGATGGCGACTTGCCGGCGAACGCGTCAGGGCGGCGAGCGTCCCGGTGCGGCGCGCCGGTCTGGACGGCCAGTCCCTGCCGTTCCAGGACGACAGTTTTGATGCCGCCCTGTCCACCTGGACGCTGTGCACCATCCCCGACGCCGTTGCCGCCCTGCGCGAGGTGCGTCGCGTACTCAGGCCCGGAGGGACCTTGCACTTCCTGGAGCATGGGCTGGCCCCGGAAGAGGACGAAAACGTACGCCGCTGGCAACGACGGCTCGAACCGATGGAGAAACGGCTCTTCGGCGGGTGCCACCTCACGCGGCCGACCGTCGACATGCTGACGACCGCGGGGTTCACGATCACGGCGCTCGACGTCTTCTACGAGGAGGGCGCGCCGAAGTTCATGGGCGCCGACTCCCTCGGCACCGCCCTGTCTCCGTAGTCAGCGCTCGGCGACGAAGGCGGCCCAGGCTGCCTGGACGACGGTGAGGACCGGTCCGGCGGGGTTCTTGGAGTCACGGATGTGGACGGCGAGGGGGTGGGCTGCGACCTCGACGCAGTCGCCGCCGGCGTCGCTGCTGTAGCTCGACTTCCGCCAGTCGTACGCGACTTCGACGCAGTCCCCGCCCTCGCTGCCGCTGTAACTGGACTTGAACCAGTTCATGACTCTCCTAGCAGATCGTCCAGCAGTCCCATGCTCTCCGCGGGGGAGAGGGCCTGCGAACGCAGCATCCCATATTTCTGCTGGTACACACTGACCTCGGCGGGGTCATCGACGAGGAAGCTGATCCGCTGCCCCTCGATATAGGCGAGTTGATCGTGGTCGGGGGTCTCCAGCAGCACCAACGGCCCGTCGAGAGCGGCGTGTGTCTCCCGGTCCGTCGGCATGATCTGGAGCCCCAGGAAGGGGAGTTCCGCGCAGCGCCGCAGATGCTGGTTCTGTGCGCGCAGCACCTGCCGCCCGCCGATGGGCCGTTGCAGGATGGACTCCTCCAGCAGGAAGTTCACCATCGGCCGGGGCTTGCGCTCGAAGACCTTCTGCCGGGTCAGCCGGGCCTGGACCCACTCCTCCAACTGGTCCTCGTCCAGGGGCGGATAGAGACAGGAGAACACCGCCCGTGCGTACTCCTCGGTCTGGAGCAGCCCGGGCACAGCCTGGGTCTGGTACGAGAGCAGAGTCAACGCCTCCTGCTCGTGGTCGACGAAGTCCTGCGCGAACGCGGGGAACCGCTCCCGCTCCGGCACCTTCTCGACAGCGGTCTGCAACGCCTTCTTCGTGTCGAGCAGTTCGTCGAGCCTGATCGCGAAATCCAGCTTCAGCGGTCTGCGGCCCTGCTCGATCGAGGCGACGGTCTCCTCGTGCATCCCGAACGCGTCCGCCAGCCCGGCCTGGGTCAGCCGGGCCTCCCTGCGGAAGACCGCGAGCTGTGCGCCGATCACGTGCCACGAGGTGATCCTCTTGGACCTTTTCGCTGAGTGCATGCGCACGCTCTTCCCACTACGAAGCGCGTACGACCCATCACGACCCGTACAAAATCGCTGTACGGGCATGACCGAGCGCCCGCCCCGGCCGTGGGGGGACGGCAGGGCGGGCGCGCTCAGGGGGTCGGCTCAGCGGGTCGGGCCGACCGTCAGGCGGCGGCCTTGATCGCGGAGATGTCGAAGGTCAGCTTGACCTTGTCGCTGACCATGACGCCGCCGGTCTCCAGAGCCGCGTTCCAGGTCAGGCCCCAGTCGGAGCGCAGGATCTCGGCGCTGCCCTCGAAGCCGACTCGCTCGTTGCCGTAGACATCGGTGGCGGAGCCGTTGAACTCCAGGTCGATGGCGAGCGGACGCGTGACGTCCTTGATCTTCAGGTCGCCGGTGATGCGGTACGAGTCGCCGCCCAGCTGCTCCGCGTGCGTCGAGCGGAACGTCATCAGCGGGAACTTCTCGGCCTCGAAGAAGTCGCCGGTGCGCAGGTGGGAGTCACGGTCCGCGATGCCCGTGTCGACGCTGGCGATCTGCACGTCGATCTCGGCGGTGGAGTGCTGGGGGTCCGTGCCGTTCAGCTGCAGGCTGCCCGAGAAGTCGCCGAACGAGCCGCGGACGTTGGTCACCATCGCGTGCCGGACGGTGAAGCCGATGCTGCTGTGGGCGGGGTCGATGGCGTATTCGCCGGTCAGCGCGGTCAGCGCGGGGTCGACGTCGCGCTTGGCGGTGGGGGTGGTGGCCGTGGTGGTGGCGGTGTCGGTCTTCCGGTTGAAGAGACCCATGACGCACTCCTTGGGGGATGTGGTGGCGTGTTGTTTAAGCTTCAACGGAGTCGACTCTAAAGCTATTCCGTTTAAAGTTCAACATCTTCCACATCTTCTTTGAGGGTTCACCCAGAGGTACGCAGCAGCCCTCTGGCGGACGCGCGTAGAACTCGGGCACCATCTCCTTGCTCCACCTGCACAGCCGTCCCACCGGAATGCACGGTCCTCACCGGAACGCACAGTCCTCAACGGTCATCAGCAGGAGGGATCTCCCCGCCATGAAAATCCGCACCGCACTCAGCGCGCTCACGCTCGTCTCGGGCGCGCTCTTCGCCCCCGGAGTCGGCGTCATCAGCGGCGCGACCGAAGCGCACGCCGCCACCAAGATCAGCCACGCCACGGCGACCTCGATGTTCCGCTCGTCCGGGATCACCTGGTCCTCGTCGGGCGGATGCTCCGACCGCAACAACCCGACGTGTACGTCCTTCGAGCAGCTCAACCTCGCCAGCGCGAAGGGAGCACAGACCCTCAAGAGCGCGAGCGGCTGTGCGCTCAACATCACCGGTGGCACGGAGACCGGGCACGCGGGCGGCACGTACTCGCACTGGAACGGCTACAAGCTCGACTACAGCAAGTACACCTGCGTCGGGAACTACATCAGGAACACCTTCACCTACATCGGCGCGCGTCCCGGCGACGGTGCCCCGCAGTGGAGGTCGGGCTCCGGGAACATCTACGCGGACGAGGGCAACCACTGGGATGTGACGTACTACAACTGCGGCGGCTGCTGAGCCGGTGCGGACGTGCGGATGCCCGGCCGGTTCCCCCATGCCGGCCGGGCATCCGTCCGCGTCGCGAGCCGAGGCTCACGGCCCGAAAGTCAGGATCCGAAAGTCAGGATCCGACCGTCAGCGTGAAGCGCCGCGGGTTGCCGTCGTGCGCCGCGCCGGAAACGTCCGGCCGGCCGTCCGGGCGGACGTCGTCGTACGGGAAGGCGTAGCCGATCGGAGTGTTGGCGTGCACGGCCCGGGAGAAGTGGTTCGTCGCCGGGTCGCGGTAGTAGTCGGCCGAGGTCGCCCCGTTGGGCTGGTCGGGGTGGGTCAGCAGGGTCGTCCGGTTGAAGCCGGCGGCGAGCCTGGCCAGCAGGCCCTTCTTGTCGTCGGAGTCGCCGGGGTTGTTGGCGAAGGGGCCGTGGTTGCAGGTGAAGATGTCCTTCGAGGTGGGCTTGGCGAAGGTGTGGCCGCCGGTGAAGGTCAGTACGTCGCCGCTCACCCGCCCGGTGCGCACGCCCCGGCCGCCCTGGAGGTCGATCCGCAGATCGGTGGAGCGGTACTTGTCCCACACCTGGTTGATGTAGTTGTCGAAGACGTTCCGGAAGGGCATTTCGGCGGGGCGGTCGAAGAAGGGCGCCATCAGGTTCTGCGGCGAGATGACCCGTAGCACCTGGCCGCCTGAGCCGCGGATGACCAGCTTGTCCCAGGGCCGGCCGTCGCGGCCCGCCTGGGCCACGAGTTCGTCGGCGATCTTCTGGAGCGCGCCGTTCGGCAGTGTGGCGACCGTGTGGGTGGCGTCGCCGGTCAGCGTGAGGCCGATGGGCAGGGCCGTCACCAGGTCGACGTAGCTGATGTTGGCGTACAGCTGTGTCTGGTTGAAGGTGAACTCCGCGAAGGACCAGGTGCGGCCGTAGTTGGCGTCGGAGGGGGTCGCGAAGGCCGGCTCGACCAGGGCGGGGCCCGGGTTGACGAAGAAGTCCAGCTTGCTGTCGCGTACGAAATAGACGCGGGCGCCGAACATCTGAGGCAGGGTCAGTACGACCGGGCCCGCGCCCGCCGCGCGCAAGGGGATGGCGCAGTCGACGGGGAGCGGGGTCTGTGGCGCGGAGGGGGACTCGGGGTAGTAGACCCCGCCACCCGGGCGGAGCAGCACCCAGCGTCCGGTGCCCTGCTCGTGGCCGGTGACATAGGCGTTGACCTGACCGGGCAACGACCTGTTCTCCACGGCCAGTTCGCAGGTGGGGGGTGCGGCCTTGGCTCGGGGGCTGAGAGCGCTTCCCCAGGCGGGATAGGTGAGTGCGGTGACGGCCGCGGCAGTGCCGGACAGGAACATTCTGCGGGAAATCACGGATGAACTCCTGTACTTGTGGGGGTGTCCACCACTCTTGCGACGGCGGGAGCGGGCGTCAATAGATGTGACTGAGAGCGCTCTCAGAATCTTCGCCGCTTCATAAGTTGTCGCTCCCGGAGGGGACTTGGACTTACGCGCGGCGGTGGTCGGACTGCTTGCCGCCGCCTCCAAGTCGGTGGGCGGGGTGAGCGACGGAGAGTTCGCGGCCGGCGGCCGGCATCTGCTCAACCTCGGCTTCACCTTTGAGTCCCGCAGTCGTGGTCTGCGTCGCCGGCGAGTCTGCGTCGCCGGCGAGGGCGTCTGCCGTGACGCGGTATCACGAGCAGCGACCGGGTGCCTGTCCGAACGGTCGTCGACATCCGCAACCTGGGCGAGGGCGGCGGCGCCCTGACCGTTGATTCCCGCTGGGCCCACCTCGACGGCCCCGGCGGCTGGATCTTCCCCGGCGGCACCGGGCGGCTGCGCGCCCTGCGCGAGGACCGTACGGGCGCCTGGAGCGACATCCACCCCAACCAGCTCCACCGAAGCGCGTCCCTCGCCTCCCTCACACCCTCTGGCTCGACCACGGCACCGCCCCGGTGGACGGCTAGTACCGCGTGCCTGCCGCCGCCGGGAGCGAGCCGCCGCACCGTCACCGCACGCGCCCGCGACGGCCGTCGGGTGGAGATCCGCCAACAGCGGCGGGGCCTGGCAGGCGGTCGCTGTCCGCTCGCCGGGACTGATGACCGCGGACTTCTGGCAGCCCGGTACCGTGGGGCCGCTCACCGCGTCCGCGCCGGCGAGCGCCCTCGTTCGGAGTAATCACCGCACGGCAATTCTTCATATCAGCGAGCCGCCGCGTACCGGGGTGCCGCCGGAGATCACCCGGCACCACCCCGTGCCCGAGGTGAACAGCGAGGATGTGTCCGTCGAGGTGCTCGCCACCGGCCGGTCGACGCGGCTGCGAATCACCTCGGGCGCCGCTGGAGCGGCCCACCACTGTGAGGTGGCCCTCAGGTGAACGCCTTGTTGAACCTCCACAAAGCTTGGTGGCCGTGAGCTGGTACTAGGGCTGCAGTACGCGATGGTTCTGTCAAAGTGCGACAGGAGAAAGGTCCGGAGACTGTACGGAGTCAACGGCAGGGTTTTCTTGGTCGGATCCGTAGGGTCAATGCATGACCGTTTTGGACGAGACCACCGGCGAGCCGAACGACGCGCGTGGGCGTGTGGCCGAGCTGCACGCCCTTCGCGACGAGGCGCGCCGCGGCCCCAGCGACCGTGCGACCCAGGCGCAGCACGCCAAGGGCAAGCTGACGGCGCGCGAGCGCATCGCGCTGCTGCTGGACGAGGGTTCGTTCAGGGAGGTCGAGCAGCTGCGTCGGCACCGGGCGACCGGATTCGGCCTGGAGGCCAAGAAGCCGTACACCGACGGTGTCATCACCGGCTGGGGCACGGTCGAGGGCCGCACGGTGTTCGTCTACGCGCACGACTTCCGGATCTTCGGCGGTGCGCTGGGCGAGGCGCACGCCACCAAGATCCACAAGATCATGGACATGGCCATCTCGGCCGGGGCTCCGCTGGTCTCCCTGAACGACGGCGCGGGCGCCCGTATCCAGGAGGGCGTCTCCGCGCTCGCCGGCTATGGCGGCATCTTCCAGCGCAACACCCGCGCCTCCGGTGTCATCCCGCAGATCAGCGTGATGCTCGGCCCGTGCGCGGGCGGCGCGGCCTACTCGCCGGCCCTCACCGACTTCGTGTTCATGGTCCGCGACACCTCGCAGATGTTCATCACCGGGCCTGACGTCGTCAAGGCCGTCACCGGTGAGGAGATCAGCCAGAACGGCCTGGGCGGCGCGGACGTCCACGCCGAGACCTCGGGCGTCGCGCACTTCGCGTACGACGACGAGGAGACCTGCATCGCCGAGGTCCGCTACCTGCTGGCGATGCTCCCTTCCAACAACCGCGAGAACCCGCCGGTCGCCCACGCCGAGGACCCCGCGGACCGGCGCTCCGACGTCCTGCTGGACCTGGTGCCCGCCGACGGGAACCGCCCGTACGACATGCACAAGGTCATCGAGGAGCTCGTCGACGACGGCGACTACCTCGAGATCCACGAGCGCTGGGCCCGCAACATCATCTGCGCCCTGGCCCGGCTCGACGGTCAGGTGGTGGGCATCGTCGCCAACCAGCCGCAGTCCCTGGCCGGTGTGCTGGACATCGAAGCCTCCGAGAAGGCCGCACGGTTTGTACAAATGTGCGATGCTTTCAATATTCCGATCATCACGCTTCTGGACGTGCCCGGCTTCCTGCCGGGCGTCGACCAGGAGCACGGTGGAATCATCCGGCACGGTGCGAAGCTGCTGTATGCGTACTGCAACGCCACCGTTCCGAGGATCTCGCTGATCCTCCGCAAGGCGTACGGCGGTGCCTACATCGTCATGGACTCCCAGTCCATCGGTGCGGACCTGACCTACGCCTGGCCGACCAACGAGATCGCGGTGATGGGCGCCGAGGGTGCCGCCAATGTCATCTTCCGCAGGCAGATCGCCGAGGCCGAGGACCCCGAGGCCATGCGCATCCGCATGGTCAAGGAGTACAAGGCCGAGCTGATGCACCCCTATTACGCGGCGGAGCGCGGCCTGGTCGACGACGTCATCGACCCGGCCGAGACCCGCGAGGTGCTGATCGCATCTCTCGCGATGCTCCGTACGAAGCACGCCGACCTGCCGTCCCGCAAGCACGGCAACCCCCCGCAGTAATCCTGCGAAGACTGGAGCCCGAAAGTCATGACCACTCCTGCCGAGTTGTCCGCGTCGCTGCTGCGCGTGGAGAAGGGTCACGCCGACCCTGAGGAACTGGCCGCGATCACCGCGGTACTGCTTGCCCGCGCGGCGGCTCAGTCCGAGAACGGCCCTGCGCGCCGGGGCTGCTCCGCGGCGGGCTGGCGCCGCCTGGAGCGCCAGCGGGGGTTCCGCACGGCGCACAGCTGGCAGGGCTGAGGCTGCTGCCTGCTGCCACGTACGTAGGCCCCAGCGCTCTGTACGGGCGCTGGGGCCTCTTGCTGTCCGCACTGCGGCCCGGCCCCGGGCCGCAGTGCCTCAGTCTCGCCCGGACCTCGTCCGAGGGGATCCCCACAGGGCTTGTTTTCGCCTCAGGCGCCGACGGGGCTCGATCGCGGGCTTGGTGCAGGAACAGCAGGACGCCCTCGCGCTCCATGCAGGAGGCGAGGGCGTCCTCGAAAGGGACATGCGACCGCGGTACCGGCTACCGCAGGCGGGCCATCAGTGCGTGCTCGACCAGCGTGATCAGCGCGCTCTTCGCGTCCGCGCGGTGGCGGGCGTCGGTCGTGATGATCGGCGTGTCGGGGCCGATCTGGAGTGCTTCGCGCACTTCCTCAGGGTTGTACGGCTGGTGTCCCTCGAAGCCGTTGAGGGCGACGACGAACGGCAGGCCGCTGTTCTCGAAGTAGTCGACCGCGGGGAAGCAGTCCGCGAGACGACGCGTGTCCACGAGCACCACCGCGCCGATCGCACCGCGGACCAGGTCGTCCCACATGAACCAGAACCGGTCCTGTCCGGGCGTGCCGAACAGGTACAGGATCAGGTCCTGGTCCAGGGTGATACGGCCGAAGTCCATGGCCACCGTCGTGGTGGTCTTGTCCCCGGTGTGGGTCAGGTCGTCGATGCCCGCGGACGCGCTCGTCATGACGGCTTCGGTACGCAGCGGGTTGATCTCCGAGACGGCGCCGACGAACGTGGTCTTACCCACGCCGAAGCCGCCCGCCACCACGATCTTTGCGCTGGTGGTTGAGCGGGCTGCACCGCCACTAGAGCTTGCGAAGTCCACTGAGCACCCTTTCGAGCAGTGTCACGGCTGGCTGGCCGCCGGCGGACTCGTCGCCGCCGGGCTGGTGAATGGCGACAAGTCCGGCCTCCGCCAGGTCGGCGACGAGGATCCGGGCAACGCCGAGGGGAATGGTGAGAAGAGCCGAGATCTCGGCGACCGACTTGATCTCGATGCACAGTCGGCAGATCCGCTGATGCTCGGGCAACTGCCCTTGCATCCTTGACGGATCGGCCGTGGTGCTGACCAGTGCCTCGATGGCGAGCTGGTATCGCGGCCGGGTCCGGCCGCCGGTCATGGCGTACGGGCGCACCAACGGGTTGTGCGTGCCCGTAGGGGGTGCGGACTCCGGCGCCCGCCGCTGCACCGGCTGGATCCGGGGCTGCTGCGGCTGGCCGTACGACGGGTCGTACGGCGGCTGCGGCTGCTGGTAGGGCTGCTGGGCGCCCTGTCTGCTCGGCGCGGAGGGAAAGTTGAAGCGGTTCTGTGAGTGATCACCCGGCGGTTGGTGAGCACCGTCATAAGGGCGTCCGCCCGGGGGTGTTGCCACGTTTCCTCCTCCGACTGCCGGTCGCCGGTCCATGTCCCTGTGGAGCCGCGCCACCGCACCCTATGGTGCGGTGGCGTGAAACGCACTGTCTGTCTGTTAGTTGAGAAGACTTCCCTGGAGCTCCGCACGAAGGTCCGGAGTCAACACACTGCCCGCACGGTCCACCAGCAGAGCCATCTCGTAACCCACGAGACCGATGTCGGCCTCCGGGTGTGCGAGTACAGCAAGCGAGGAACCGTCGGAGACGGACATGATGAAGAGGAAGCCGCGCTCCATCTCCACCACCGTCTGGTTGACCGCGCCACCTTCGAAGATCCGGGACGCCCCCGCGGTAAGCGAGGTCAGCCCGGAGGCGACCGCCGCCAGCTGATCGGCTCGGTCCCGCGGGAAACCTTCGGACATCGCCAGCAGGAGTCCGTCGGCGGAGACCACCACGGTGTGGGACACCCCAGGGGTGTTGTCCACGAAGTTGGTGATCAACCAGTTCAGATTCTGCGCCGCCTGGCTCATCGGGCTCACACTAACGCTCCTGGTTGTAGGTACTGCCCGAGCCGAAGCCCGGTCCGTTCGTGTCCGTTCCCGCGCTGCGTCCCTGCTGGACGCCGCGCCGCAGGTTGCTCAACCTGCCCCGTACGTCCTCCGGGCTGCGGGAGACCTGGGGGCCGCCCTGCGGCGTCTGCTCCGCGGTGCCCTCGACGAGGTTGGCCTTGGGTACTCGCCGGGGCAGACCGGAGGGGGTGACCCCTCCCGCCTTCGGGTCGCGGAGCTTCTCCGCCCGCTGCCAGCGCTGGTCGTTGGTCGAGCGCCAGTCCTCGGGGCCGGCGCCGTTGCTGCCGGCCACCTCGACCTGACCGCTCTGCGGAGCTTGCTGGGCCTGCTCGGCGGGCTGCTGCCACTGCTGCTGGGGCTGCGGCTGTTGGGTGTTGCCGCGCCGCGGCAGACCGGCGCCGGTCCGCGTGTGGCTGCTGCTCGGAGAGGGTCCCGGACGGTCGAAGCCTACGCGCTCGGGGGAGTTCGTGGGACCACCAGCGGAAGATTCCGATTCGGCCCTGTACTCCGGCTCGTACGTACTTTGGTACGTACCTTGTTCCGGCCACCCTGCCTGGTGGGACTGGGTGTCGAACTGCCCGTCGTACTGCGGCTCCGGCGTCTGTGGAGCCTGGTAGTTGGCTTCCGGATATGCGGATCCCTGGTGCTCCTGGGGCCCCGGGTAGCTGCCTTGCTGCTGGTAGCCGTCGTACGCCTGCGGCTGCTCCTGGGCGTACTCCTGCGAGTAGTCCTGGCCGTACTCGGGGGCGTACTGCTGCTGCTCCTGGGAGTAGTCCGTCTCGTCCCGGTAGAGCGGGTGCTCGCCGCCATGAGCCTGTGCTTCGAGCGCCGCACGGCGCTCTTCGCGCTGAAGCGAGCGGCCCACCGGGTCGAGCTGGCCCTCTGAGGCGTCCTCGTAGCGGGAGTCGTCGAAGCCGAGCTCCGCTGCGGTGCGCATCGGGGCACTCTGGAGCGGGGCGGGCTCGAAGACCTGCTGCTCCGGAATGATCTGGGAGACCGTGAAGTCGTCCTCGGGCAGCGCCTCGCCACCGCCACCGTGCGTGATGGCGTCGGGCAGCATGACCAGCGAGGTGGTGCCGGCCTGCTCGCCGGAGGGGCGCAGCTGGACGCGGACGCCGTGCCGGTCGGCGAGGCGGCCGACCACGAACAGGCCCATGCGCTGCGAGACGGCGGCGTCCACCGTCGGCGGGTTGGCCAGCTTGTGGTTGATGTCGGCGAAGTCCTCGGCGGTCAGGCCGATTCCCTTGTCGTGGATCTCGATCATCACGCGGCCGTCGGGAAGACGGGTCGCGGTGACGCGCACCTTGGTCTGCGGCGAGGAGAACGTGGTGGCGTTCTCCAGCAGCTCGGCCAGCAGGTGCACAAGGTCGGTCACGGCCTGGCCGTGGATGTCCGTCTCCGGGACGCCCGTCAGCTCGATGCGCTCGTAGGACTCCACCTCGGAAGAGGCGGCACGCAGCACGTCGACAAGCGGCACCGGCTGGTTCCAGCGGCGGCCCGGCTCCTCGCCCGCGAGGACCAGGAGGTTCTCGCCGTTGCGGCGCATACGGGTCGCCAGGTGGTCCAGCTTGAAGAGGTTCTCCAGCTGGTCCGGGTCGGCCTCGTTGTTCTCGAGGTCGGTGATCAGGGTCAGTTGGCCCTCGATCAGCGACTGGTTGCGGCGCGACAGGTTGGTGAAGATCGCGTTGACGTTGCCACGGAGCATGGCCTGCTCGGCGGCGAGCCGTACGGCCTCGCGGTGGACCTGGTCGAAGGCGCGGGCGACTTCGCCGATCTCGTCCTGGCTGTCGATCGGGATCGGCTGCACCCGGGTGTCGACGCGGCCCGGCTCGGTACGCGAGAGCTGGTCGACCAGCATCGGCAGGCGCTGCTCGGCGATGCCGAAGGCGGCGGTGCGCAGCTGGCGCATCGCGCGGCTCATCTGGCGGGCCATGAGGCTGGCCAGGATGAAGGCGGTGAGCAGGGCGAGGACGACGATGGCGCCGTTGGTGATGGCGTCGTTCTTGGCGTCGTCGGAGATCGCCGCGGCTTCTGTCACGGCCTTGTCGACGAGGTCGTTCTCGATCTCGGTGTAGCCGTCGAACTTGGCGGTGGACCCGCCCATCCAGGTCTGGGGCGTGACGTCGAGCTTCTTCAGCTCCTTGGGGCTCAGCCCCTCGCCGATCTTGAGGGACATGCCGGCCAGGACCTGGCCCTTCTCGTCCCGCGGCGGGTTGAGGCCCAGCGCCTGGAGCTGCTTCTCGCCCGCTGCGGCCTTGCCCGCCATGACCTGCTTCAGCTTGTCCGTGTCGGCCTGGCTGCCGCCGGAGACGACCTCGCCGATCGCGATCTGCTCGAGGTAGTTGTACGAGTTGAACGCGATGGTCTGCTTGGCGCGGACGTCGTTGTCCGCGCTGGGGCGGACCAGCAGGTGCATGCCGATGGAGCGCTGGAGCGACGCGGCGGCCTTGGCGAGCTGAACCGCGTAGACAGTACGGCCGTAGGCGGTGATGTTGCCGGTGCCGAGGCCGAGCTCGTTGGAGAACTCCATCAGCGTGTGCTGGACTTTGACGTAGCCCTCTTCGGTCTTCACCGGGTCGAGGGCCTTGGTGTACGCGGCCAGGCGGAGCTTGGCGAGCGTCGGCTCCTCTGCGCGGAAGAGTCCCAGACGGCGTTCCAGACCCTGCTTGTCGGGCATGTCCTGGACGGCCAGGTCGAACTTCTTCTTCGCGGCGTCCGTCGTCCCGTACGCCTTGGTGACCTCGGGCTTCTGGCGGTCTGCCTCGCTGGTGGCGGTGAGCAGCGGCGCGGCCGTGAGGTCACGCTCGTTGAGCAGCGCCTGGCCGTACTCCGAGGCGGCGCGCACGATCAGCGCCGTCTTCTCCGCGTCCTGCGCCTCGTTCCAGGTGTCGATGGAGGACTTGACCTGGAAGCCGCCCATCACCAGCCCGACGAGCACGGGTATGAGGAGGATCGCGTTCAGACGGGTGGGCACCCGCCAGTTGCGCGGGGCCAGCCGGCTGGAGCTCCCGGCGGCGGGGGGCGGACCGGACATATCCGCAGGCGGCGCCACTGTGCGCGGCGGCGGGGTGAAGTTGCCCCGCGCCTGCTGCTCCGCGGAGCTCGTCATGCTTCGCCTCACTCGACCAACAACCTCTCGGCGTCGGCACCTACGTTGTGCCGTGTTTCGTTCAGAGCTCTACTACTCGGGAGTTCGTCGAATTCCAGCACGTCGAGTGGCCCCCTTCCAAACAGTTGGAATCAGCGATTCCGGGTGTGCAGGCCGCAGAAAAAACGGGGCATAAAGAGCGAGCCCTATCAAATCGCGGCGACAATGTGAGCGCAGTGGTACCACTCGTACGCACCGGGTGTCCGAGGCCGAATAATTCTCTGTCGAAACGTTATGAACACGAAGGCGGACCGTGTCAAAAGACGCAGCCCGCCCCCTCACAACTACGACAACTGCCTTACGTCGGCGTCCACTTGACCTTCTACTTGAGTCGCGCCATCAGTGCGTGCTCGACCAGCGTGATCAGCGCGCTCTTCGCGTCCGCGCGATGGCGGGCGTCGGTCGTGATGATCGGCGTGTCGGGGCCGATCTGGAGCGCTTCGCGTACTTCCTCAGGGTTGTACGGCTGGTGTCCCTCGAAGCCGTTGAGGGCTATCACGAACGGCAGGCCGCTGTTCTCGAAGTAGTCGACCGCGGGGAAGCAGTCCGCCAGACGACGCGTGTCCACCAGCACCACCGCGCCGATCGCACCGCGGACCAGGTCGTCCCACATGAACCAGAACCGGTCCTGTCCGGGCGTGCCGAACAGGTACAGGATCAGATCCTGGTCCAGGGTGATACGGCCGAAGTCCATGGCGACGGTGGTCGTCGTCTTGCCCGCGGTGTGGGTCAGGTCGTCGATGCCGGCCGACGCGCTCGTCATGACGGCTTCGGTACGCAGCGGGTTGATCTCCGAGACGGCGCCGACGAACGTGGTCTTACCCACGCCGAAGCCGCCCGCCACCACGATCTTCGCGCTGGTGGTTGAGCGGGCCGCACCGCCGCTAGATCTTGCGAAGTCCACTGAGCACCCTTTCGAGCAGTGTCACATCCGGCGTGCCGCCGGCCTCTCCGTTGCCCGGCTGATGGATCGCCACCATGCCCGCCTCCGCCAGGTCGGCCACGAGGATCCGGGCAACCCCGAGCGGCATCGACAGCAGCGCCGAGACCTCGGCCACCGACTTGACCTCACGGCACAGGTGGCAGATCCGCTGGTGCTCGGGGAGCAGTGTCCCGAGGTGCGCCGGGTCGGCCGTGGTGCTGACCAGCGCTTCTATCGCGAGCTGGTAGCGCGGCCGGGTCCGGCCGCCCGTCATGGCGTACGGGCGCACCAACGGCTGGTCGCCTTCAAATCCGTACGACGAGTCGGCTGAGGCGCCGTACGGATCGTGAGAGGCGGGTGGCGGGGTCATGAATCCTCCGGGCGTGACAGCAAGTGGTCGGCGTGCCGTCTGAGTGGGCCGGTGGGGGGCCTATTGGCGACCTGACGGTGGCTTTTGCGGTGACGTATGGCTGAAGCACCTGTGTGGGGTAGGCAGGTTCAGTGCAACAGGCTTCCCTGGAGCTCGGCGCGCAGGTCCGGCGTGAGGACACTGCCCGCCCGGTCCACCAGGAGAGCCATCTCGTAGCCCACGAGGCCGATGTCGCAGTCGGGGTGTGCGAGCACGGCCAACGAGGATCCGTCGGAGACGGACATGAGGAAGAGGAATCCGCGCTCCATCTCGACCACGGTCTGGCTGACCGGGCCGCCTTCGAAGATCCGGGACGCCCCCGCGGTCAGCGAGGTCAGCCCGGACGCCACAGCCGCCAGCTGGTCGGCGCGGTCGCGGGGGAATCCTTCGGACATTGCCAGCAGTAGACCGTCGGCGGAGACCACTACCGTGTGGGACACCCCAGGGGTGTTGTCCACGAAGTTGGTGATCAACCAGTTCAGATTTTGCGCCGCCTGGCTCATCGGGCTCAACTAACGCTCCTGCTGGTGGGTGGGGCCGAGGTTGAAGCTGCCGGTCGTCGAGCTGTTTTGCTGACGGCCCTGCTGAGTGCCCCGACGGAGATTGGTCAGCCGGCCGCGTACATCGTCAGGCGCACGCGAAACCTGCGGACCGGTCTGGTTGCTCTGCTCCTGAGCGGTTCCCGGCACAAGGTTGGCGCGTGGGACCCGACGGGGCAGACCAGAGGTGGTGACGCCGCCGGCCGCGGGCTTCCTGACCCGCTCGGCCTGGCGTACCAACTCGTCATTGGGCGAGGTGCGCCAGGTGGCGCCACTCGCGTTGGGCGCGTTGCCCGGGGTCACCGGGGCCTGCGCGGGGGAACGCTGCGGCATCGGCGGAACGGGACGGCTAGCCGGCTGCTGAGGCTGCTGAGGGGGCGGGCCGCCCTGCTGGCCGTTCTGCGCGCCGTGGAACCAGTTCGTCTCGAGCGTGTCGTACAGCGGCGTACGGCCGTCGCCGGGCCCGGCGGGCGGGAGCGCCTCGGGCTGCGGCTGCTGGGGCAGCGCTCCCCCATGGCCTCCGGCATGGGAGGTGCCCCCAGCGGGACGCGGCGCGGCGAAGCCGGAGTTGTCCCGGCCGCCGCGCTGGCGCGGCGGGTTGAAATCGGGCCGGGCGAACTGAGCGGTGGACGCGGGGTCCTGGGAGCCGGCAGGCGTGCCGTTCGGGTCCTGGCGGCTGTACTGGCCCGTGGACGAGGGGTCAGGCGTGCCGTACACATCGCCGCGTACGAACTGCCCGGCGGCGCCTGAAGCGGCGCCCGTGTCGGGACGTGCGAACTCCGCCGTCGAGCCGGGGCCGCGGGAGGAGTTGCTGTCCTCGTGGCCGCGCGGGACGTCCGCCGCCGGACGCTGCTGTGGGGTGGGCGGCTGCTCGTTGCCCCAGCTGGCTGCCTGCGGACGCTGCGGGCGCTGCGGCTCCTCGCGGCGGGGGTTGCCGCCGGGGAGTTCGGCGCGCGGACCGCCGGAGGGCGGCAGCTGCCGGCCTCGGTCAGCCGCGGCCGGAGCACCCTGCTTGTGGCGTGCTTCGTTACGGGCGGGAGCGCTCTGCGCCCCACGGCCGCCACTCGAGCCGAAGGCGCCGGCGAGACCGCCGCCCTGGCCCTGGCCGCCTTGCTGACCCTGACCCGGGCGCGGGGCCCCGTCACGGGACGGCAGCGCGGCAAGCGGAGCCGCACCCGCGCCGACCTGGCCGCGCGGCGCACTGGCACCGGGCCGTCCGCCCGCGGGCGCACCGCCGAGACCGGGACGGCTGCCGCCGCCGGCCCCACCGGGACCGCTGCCGGGACGGCCGCCGAGGCTCGGAGGACCGCCCTGCCCGGGGGGAACGGCGCCCTGGCCGCCCGCACCGGGCATGCCCGGTGCCTTCTTGCCGCCGTTGGCGACATCGACGGGGAGCATCACCAGCGCGGTCGTACCGCCGGAGTCGGAAGGACGCAGCTGGATGCGGATGCCGTGTCGCAGGGACAGCCGGCCGACCACGAACAGACCCATGCGGCGCGAGACCGAGACGTCCACCGTGGGCGGCGACGCCAGCCGCTCGTTGATCGCGGCGAGGTCCTCGGGGGAGAGGCCGATGCCGGTGTCGTGGATCTCGACCAGGACGCGGCCGTCGGGCAGCGCGTGGCCGGTGACGCGGACCTTGGTCTGCGGCGAGGAGAACGAGGTCGCGTTCTCGAGCAGCTCGGCGAGGAGGTGCACAAGGTCGTTGACGACGCGGCCGGCGACCTCGGTCGCGGGGACCGCGGCCAGTTCGATGCGCTCGTACTGCTCCACCTCGGAGGCGGCGGCACGGAGAACGTCGACCAGCGGGACCGGCCGGGTCCACCGGCGGCCCGGCTCCTCGCCCGCGAGGACGAGGAGGTTTTCGCCGTTCCGGCGCATACGGGTCGCGAGGTGGTCCAGCTTGAAGAGGGAGGACAGCTGGTCCGGGTCGGCCTCGCGGGACTCCAGCTCGGAGATGAGCGAGAGCTGACGCTGGATAAGGCCCTGGCTGCGGCGCGAGAGGTTGGTGAACATCGCGTTGACGTTGCCTCGCAGCAGCGCCTGCTCGGCGGCCAGCCGGACCGCCTCGCGGTGCACGTCGTCGAAGGCCGCGGCCACCTGGCCGATCTCGTCCCTGGAGTGCACACCGACCGACACGACGGAGGTGTCGACGTCCTGCGGGTCGGCCTCGGAGAGCTGCTTGACCAGCTCGGGCAGCCGGTCCTGGGCGACCTTGGTCGCGGTGTCCTGCAGCCGGCGCAGCGAGCGGATCATGGAGCGGGCCACGACGAAGGCGCCGACGAGCGAGACGCCGAGGACGACGAGGATCAGCGCACCGTTGATGATCGCGTCGCGCTGGGACTGCTCGCGCAGCTCACGGGCCTTGCCCTCCATCTGGCCGAGCAGCGTGGCCTCGATGGTCTTCATGGCGTTGATGCGGACCGAGTAGTCGTCGGTCCAGTCCAGGTGCGAGCGCTTCTCCAGGCCGGCCAGCCCGTTCCTCTTGTTCAGCGCGCGCTGGGCGTAGAGCTCGGACGCGGTGATCGTCGGGTTGCCGCTCTCCATCGGCTCGGTCAGCTCGTCGGCATTGCCGCCGGAGGCCTCGTAGACGGACTTGAAGGCCTTGAGCTGGGTCTTGCCGTTGTCCCGGGCGGCCTTGCCGTAGAGCCGGTCGTTCTCTTCGAGGCCGGGACCGGCCGAGTCGGCGCCGCCCGGGAGCGCGGCGGCGATGATCGCGCGCTGGATGGAGGCGTACTCCTTGGCGGACGAGAAGGCCGCCAGGGCGCGCGTCCGCTGGATCATGTCCGGGTTGCTGGTCGCCTGCGCCATGTCCTGGGAGAGGCTCAGCAGCGATTCGATCAGCCGGCTGTAGCCCTCAACCGTCAGGGAGTGCGGGATGCCCGGCGCGTACGCGGTCTCACGGATGCCGTTGAGCTGGTTGACCCGGACGGCGATCTCGTTCGCGTTGGCGCGGATGCTCTCCAGCGCGGCGTCCTCGTCCGTGTTGGGGATGTCACGGGTGGCTTCGAGGAACGACTTCCTGGCCCGGTCGGTGGCGGCGCGCGGTCCTGAGACCTTGAAGTCGGTGGTCTCCGTGTTGGGGTTGTTGGACAGCGGACCTGCCGACAGGTCCCGCTCCGACTGGAGCGCCTGCGCCAGCTCGGTCGCCTGCTTGGTCATCTTGGTGAGCAGCTGCATGTGATCCAGCTGCCGCATGTCGTCCATGGACTCGTTGATACGGAGTCCGCCCAGCGTGGTCGCCGCGACGACCGGCAGGGTCAGCAGGGAGACCAGACGCGTGCTGATGCGCCAGTTGCGCAGTGCTATTCGCGAACCGGTGTCCGTGGGCCCCTTCGGCTTCAGCGGGGCCTTGGACCCGTCGCCGCCGGGGGCCGCCGCGCCGGGGCGCGCGGAACGTTCACCGCTGTCGCCCGGCGCTGCCGGTCCCTGATTCTGGGTGTGCCGGGGCGAGGATCCGCGGTCGGTCCCGCCACGCGGCTCCTGTTCCGCCGCAGCGCTGCCATCCCTCTTGAAACGTCCCTGCACTAGCGTCGCAACCTCTGGACCAGGCGTCCCTCCGCTTGCGCAGTGGGACGGTGTCGGCGTCGTGGGGCGAAGAACGCGCCCCAGTGGTGGTCGTGAGTGACCGGCGCTGCTCCCCCTTCTCCGCCGCACTCGGCGCTGCGTTGCGCCCTATGCGCGCCGGACTGAAACCGCGGCGGTGCGTGGAATTCCAGCACAGTGCCGGATCTCCAACAAGGGCCATGTACCGGGCTGTGACCTGCGTGACGCGCTGTGAGCGACACATCACAAGGCGTAGAAGGGGTTCACGGATGAAACGGACTTTTGCTTACGAGTCACTTAGGGGTGGGGGGTGTCCCGGTCGCCATGATCAGGAGCGGAATGTTCCCTTCAGGGATGCAATGTCCGTTTCATTGGGGGCAGTTGGCTGTCTGAAATGACCGAATTGACTGTCAATTGGTGAGGAAACTCACATGGAGATCGCCGTCTCCCGGTGACTTTCCCGGGGAATTGAATGTTTAGCCTGACCCTTTACAGGGATGGGAAATCCGTCAACCGGCGCTCACCTGGGTGCCCGTACTCCGACAGGGTCTGAAACAGCAGATGAAGACGACGACGATGTTCCGCAACATAGCCAACCCCCGGCGCACCACCCTCGCGCATCTCAAGGACGCGGAGGAGCTGCAGACGCCGGAGCAGCTGGAGCACACGCTCGATCTTCCCACCCGGACGGCCAACCCCCGCCGCACGATCCTGGTGGATGCCCCCGCCCAGTAATACGCGAGGTGGTGTCCCCACCAATACGCGAGGCGGTCCGCGCACCCGCGTTAGCCTGGAGCGTCAGACTCCAGTCAGCGCAATCAGAAGAGGGGCACCCGCATCCCGTGCGCATCGCCAGGTTCTCCATCGACGGCAATGTCGCCTTCGGCGCGGTCGAGGGCGAAGGTACCGGTGACTCAGCCGGCCTCGTCCTCGACATCATCAAGGGCATCCCGTTCGCGGACTTCGAGCTCTCCGGCACGAAGGTCCCGCTGAGCAAGGTCCGGCTGCTGCCGCCCGTGCTTCCCAACAAGGTCGTGGCCTTCGGCCGCAACTACGCGGAGCACGCGGCGGAGCTCGGCCACGAAGTCCCCGACGCGCCGTTCGCGTTCTTCAAGCCGTCCACTTCGGTGGTCGGTCCCGGCGACCCGATCGCGTACCCCTCCTTCTCCAGCGAACTGCACCACGAGGCCGAACTGGCCGTGGTCATCGGCCGGATGTGCCGCGAGGTCCCGCGCGAGCGCGTCAAGGACGTCATCCTCGGCTACACCTGCGCCAATGACGTCACCGCGCGTGATGTGCAACGGCGCGAGAAGCAATGGGCCAGGGCAAAGGGCTTCGACAGCTCCTGCCCGCTCGGCCCCTGGGTGGAGACCGACCTCGACCCGAGCGACCTCGCCATCCAGTGCACGGTCAACGGCGAACAGCGCCAGCTCGGCCGTACGAGCCAGATGATCCACTCCATCGAGGACCTGATCGTCAACATCACTGAGGCCATGACGCTGCTCCCCGGCGACGTGATCCTCACCGGCACCCCCGCCGGGGTCGGCCCTCTCGACGTCGGCGACGAGGTCGCCGTCACCATTCAAGGCATCGGCACTCTCACCAACAAGGTGATCAAGCGTGACTAACGGATCCGTCCGCGTACGTTTCTGTCCTTCGCCGACCGGCAACCCGCATGTGGGTCTGGTCCGCACCGCCCTGTTCAACTGGGCCTTCGCCCGGCACAACGGCGGCACCATGGTCTTCCGCATCGAGGACACCGACGCGGCCCGCGACTCCGAGGAGTCGTACGGCCAGCTGCTCGACTCGATGCGCTGGCTCGGCCTGGACTGGGACGAGGGTCCCGAGGTCGGCGGCCCGCACACCCCCTACCGCCAGTCGCAGCGGATGGACATCTACAAGGACGTCGCAGAGAAGCTGATGTCCGGCGGTTACGCCTACGAGTGCTTCTGCACCGCCGTCGAGCTGGAGGCCCGCCGGGACGCCGCCCGCCTGGCCGGCAAGCCGTCCGGCTACGACGGCACCTGCCGCAACCTCTCCGCCGAGCGCATCGCGCGGTACAAATCCGAAGGCCGACCGGCCATCGTCCGCTTCAAGATGCCCGACGAGCAGATCACCTTCACGGACCTGGTCCGCGGCGAGCTCACCTTCTCCCCGGACAACGTCCCGGACTACGGCATCGTCCGCGCCAACGGCGCCCCTCTCTACACGCTGGTCAATCCGGTCGACGACGCGCTGATGGAGATCACGCACGTTCTGCGCGGCGAGGACCTGCTGTCCTCCACCCCGCGCCAGATCGCGCTCTACAAGGCGCTGATCGAGCTGGGCATCGCCAAGCAGATCCCGGCCTTCGGCCACCTGCCGTACGTGATGGGTGAGGGCAACAAGAAGCTCTCCAAGCGCGACCCGGAGGCGTCCCTCAACGTCTACCGCGAGCGCGGCTTCCTCCCCGAGGGCCTGATCAACTACCTCTCGCTGCTCGGCTGGTCCTTCTCCGCCGACCAGGACGTCTTCTCGGTCTCCGAGTTGGTCGAGAGGTTCGACATCGCGGACGTCAACGCCAACCCGGCCCGCTTCGACCTGAAGAAGGCGGAAGCGATCAACGCCGACCACATCCGCCGGCTGGATGTGAAGGACTTCATCGAGGCGTGCCGCCCCTGGCTGCGGGCCCCGCACGCCAACTGGGCCCCGGAGAAGTTCGACGAGGCGGCCTGGCAGGCGATCGCCCCGCACGCCCAGACCCGGCTGACCGTCCTCTCCGACATCACGGCCAATGTCGACTTCCTCTTCCTGGACGCGCCGGTCGAGGACGAGGCGTCCTGGGCGAAGGCGATGAAGGAGGGCTCGGACGCGCTGCTCCGTACGGCCCGCGAGAAGCTGGCCGACGCGGACTGGTCCAGCCCGGAGTCGCTCAAGAGCGCGGTCCTCGCGGCCGGCGAGGAGCACGGCCTGAAGCTCGGCAAGGCCCAGGCCCCGGTCCGAGTCGCGGTCACCGGCCGCACGGTGGGCCTGCCGCTGTTCGAGTCGCTGGAGATCCTGGGCAAGGGGAAGGCGCTGTCGCGCATCGACGAGGCGTTGGTGAAGCTGGCCGCCTGAGCGGGCGGTGCGCCGATACCGTCGGATCATGGCGATTCGCGCGGTCCTCTGGGGCATGGACGCTGCATTCGTCGGGGGATGACCCCGAACCCCCCAGCAAGGGTGCGGCGCGCCGGTACTGTCGGATCATGGCGATTCGCGCGGTCCTCTGGGACATCGACGACACGATCTTCGACTACACCAGCGCCGACCGCGTCGGCATGCAACAGCATCTGCGAATTGAGGGCCTGCCCAACGGATACGACTCCGTCGGGCAGGCCCTCGATGCGTGGCGCGAGCTCACCGAGCTGCACTGGGCCCGCTTCGCCGGCGGCGAGACCGACTTCCTGGGGCAGCGCCGCGACCGCGTCCGCGACTTTCTCGGTACGCCGCTGAGCGACGCCGACGCCGATGCCTGGTTCGACCGGCATGTCACCCACTACGAGGCCGCCTGGTCGCTCTTCCCGGACACCGTGCCCGTTCTCGACCTGCTCGCGGACGACTACCGCCATGCGGTCCTGTCCAACTCCAGCATCCACAACCAGGACCGCAAGCTGCGCGTTCTCGGTGTACGGGACCGGTTCGAGGCCGTCGTGTGCTCCGTCGAGCTGGGCGTGTCCAAACCCGAAGCCCGCGCCTTTCACGCGGCCTGCGACGAGCTCGCGCTCGCGCCGCACGAGGTCGCCTATGTAGGGGACCAACCCGACATCGACGCGCAGGGCGCCGTCGCCGCCGGACTGGCCGGGATCTGGCTGGACCGCACCGGTCTTGGCGGCCGCCCCGAGCTCGCCCGTATCACCGGACTCGCCCAGCTCCCCGGCCTGCTGCGCGGCGATACCCGTTTTGGAGTGCCGGACACCTTCGGGTAATGTTCTTCCTGCGCCGCCCGAGAGGATCGAGAGATCCGGCAGGGGAGCGCAAGCCAAACAAACCCCCTCCAGGGGGTTGAGTTTTGGTGGGCTATGGTGTAATTGGCAGCACGACGGTTTCTGGTTCCGTTAGTCTAGGTTCGAGTCCTGGTAGCCCAGCTCGCAGAGTTCTTCTGCAAAGCCCCCGTTGTGTAGCGGCCTAGCACGCTGCCCTCTCAAGGCAGTAGCGCCGGTTCGAATCCGGTCGGGGGTACAGATCCATCCCGTTGATCATCAGGGTCGCACCCAATGATCATGCGGTGACATCACCCGGCTCCGCCGGGTGGGATCGCTAGGGCCCCCGTTGTGTAGCGGCCTAGCACGCCGCCCTCTCAAGGCGGTAGCGCCGGTTCGAATCCGGTCGGGGGTACTGGTCTAAACCACCATGGCCTATGGTGTAATTGGCAACACTACGGTTTCTGGTACCGTCATTCTAGGTTCGAGTCCTGGTAGGCCAGCTCGCAGAGTTCATCCGCAGGCCCCCGTTGTGTAGCGGCCTAGCACGCCGCCCTCTCAAGGCGGTAGCGCCGGTTCGAATCCGGTCGGGGGTACGCATCGAAGAGGCCCTCCGCGCATGCGGAGGGCCTCTTCGCGTCAGCCCTCTCATCCTCCTCCTGCCTCCCTCCTTCCTCCTGCGCCCGCAGCGGCGGATACTCCGCGCATGGAGGCTGCTGACGCGGAACCACTCGTACGCACAGCGGAGTTACGCATCACCCGCATCCGCCGGCCGCCCGGTCTGAGGATCGAGGGAGTGGTGGATGTCCACGCGCACCGCCATCTGCGCGGCGCGCTCGATGTCATTGCGTCCGTCGAAGGTGATCTCCAACTCGAGCTTTCCCGACTGGAGTTCCTGGATCTCGGCGGACTGCGCATGCTGATCGGCTTCGCCCGGACGCGAAACTCGGGTCACCACGTGGAGTTGACCGGCCTCGCCCCGCATCTGCGGAATGTGATCTCGCTGGTCGGCTGGGACGAGACACCCGGTCTGTGGCTGGGAGACCACCGTGTCAACTGATCAGTCCCACAACGGATTTGTTCACCATGCCTGTCTGCCTGCCTGTACGGCGAAGACGAGGAATTCCTGGCGATGGCCGTGCCGTTCGCCGAGGAGGGGCTCACCGCCGGGGAGCCGGTGCTCGCCGTGACCACGGCCGCCAACATCCAACTCCTGCGGGACGCACTGGGACAGTGGGCCGGCGCTCTCGACACCGCCGACACCGCGTACTTCGGCCGCCGCGGGTGGACCGGTGGGCGGAGTCGCCGCGTTCCTGCGGTGCTCGAACCGGTACGGGGAGCCGGGCCGCCCGGTGCGGATGATCGGCGGGCCCGTGTGGGCGGGGAAGTGCCCACGCCAGATCGCCGAGTGGAAGCGGTGGGTGTCCGGGCTCAATGAGCTGCTCGCGCACACCGACGCCCGACTGATCTGCGCGTACGACACCAGGACCGTGTCCGACCACGTCGTCGAGGCCGCCTGGGCGACCCCGCCCGCACCATGTGGTGGGGGACCTGGTGCTGCCATGCGGGACGTACGCGGACTCCGAGGTCTACGCGCCGGGCGGACAGGGCCCGCTTCCGCCGCCGCCCGCGGGCGCCGCGCTCCTCGAACCGCCCGCCTCTCTCGCGGCGGTACGGCGCTTCGTGCGGCTGCGGGCCGAAGCGGCGGGCCCGGCCGGGGAGCGGGTGGCGCTGGTCGAGACGCCGGCCAACGAGGCGCTGACCTGGCTGCCGGCGCGCGGCGCGGCGCGGCCGATGCGGAGCCGCGGGTCTGGGAGGAGCGGGGCGCCGTGGTGTGAGACGTACTGGCTCCGGGGCGCGAGGCGGCGCTGCCAGGGCCCTGCGCGGGCTTCGTACCGCCGGGGCCGGAGGCGGGGCAGCACGACGGCTCTGGCTGCTGCGGAGTCTGTGCGAGGCAGTGGAGTTGCGCGGCAAGGACGGCCGCGGCCCGCTTTCGGCTGCGCTGTGCCGGGCCGCGCACCCTCCAGTGGCACTGGCCCCGGCGCTGCAGCCCCGAAAACGGGTGCCGGACGGCACCTGCGGCGTGGGAGCGGCCGGCCGGCAGGTGAGCAGCGGGGTCAGCCGGAGCGGCGCAGCGCCTCGCTCAGGCGGCCCGCGGCATCGATGACAGCCTGCGCGTGCATCCGGCCCGGGTGCCGGGACAGGCGCTCGATCGGCCCGGATACCGAGACGGCGGCGACCACGCGGTTCGAGGGGCCGCGCACGGGCGCGGAGACGGACGCCACGCCCGGCTCTCGCTCGCCGATCGACTGGGCCCAGCCCCGGCGCCGTACGCCGGACAGGGCCGTCGCCGTGAAACGGGCGCCCTGCAGTCCGCGGTGCAGCCGCTCCGGCTCCTCCCAGGCCATCAGGATCTGCGCCGACGAGCCGGCCTTCATGGTGAGCGTGGAGCCGACCGGCACGGTGTCCCGCAGTCCGGACAGCCGCTCGGCCGCGGCGACGCAGATGCGCATGTCTCCCTGCCTGCGGTAGAGCTGCGCGCTCTCGCCGGTGACATCGCGCAGATGAGTCAGCACGGGCCCGGCCGTGGCCAGCAGCCTGTCCTCACCGGCCGCGGCGGCGAGCTCCGCCAGCCGCGGACCCAGGATGAACCGGCCCTGCATGTCCCTCGCCACCATGCGGTGGTGTTCCAGTGCCACGGCGAGGCGATGGGCCGTGGGTCGTGCAAGCCCTGTCGCCGCGACCAGCCCGGCGAGGGTGGCCGGACCGGACTCCAGTGCGCTCAATACCAGAGCTGCCTTGTCGAGAACGCCGACGCCGCTAGAGTTGTCCATGCAACGATATTCACGTCTCACACTGTGAAACGCAAGTTCAATTTTTCCCAGAACCCGCCACTCTGGAGTTGCGGCCCGCTGACCAACGGGATCGCGACAAGATCTCTAGTTGTGCCGGCGAAACAGTCGGCCGGAGGGAAAGCGATGGGTAGGACACTCGCGGAGAAGGTCTGGGACGACCATGTCGTCCGGCGCGCCGAGGGCGAGCCCGACCTCCTCTACATCGATCTGCACCTGCTGCACGAGGTGACCAGCCCCCAGGCCTTCGACGGTCTGCGCCTCAGCGACCGCCAGGTTCGCAGGCTCGACCTCACCATCGCGACCGAGGATCACAACACCCCGACCATCGACATCGACAAGCCCATCGCCGACCCGGTTTCCCGCATCCAGTTGGAGACGCTGCGCAAGAACTGCGCCGACTTCGGCGTACGTCTGCATCCGCTGGGGGACGTCGAGCAGGGCGTCGTCCATGTCGTGGGCCCGCAGCTGGGTCTGACCCAGCCCGGCACCACCGTGGTCTGCGGCGATTCGCACACCTCCACTCACGGCGCTTTCGGCGCGCTGGCGTTCGGCATCGGCACCTCCCAGGTGGAGCATGTGCTGGCCACCCAGACGCTGCCGCTGGCCCGCCCCAAGACCATGGCCATCACGGTCGAGGGCGAACTGCCCGACACTGTCACCGCCAAGGATCTGATCCTGGCCATCATCGCGAAGATCGGCACCGGCGGCGGCCAGGGCTACATTCTGGAATACCGCGGTTCCGCCATCGAGAAGCTCTCGATGGAGGCCCGGATGACCATCTGCAACATGTCGATCGAGGCGGGCGCCCGGGCCGGCATGATCGCCCCCGACGAGATCACTTTCGACTATCTGCGGGGCCGCGACCACGCCCCCAGGGGTGCGGAATGGGACGCCGCCGTCGAGTACTGGAAGACCCTGCGCACTGACGACGACGCCGTCTTCGACGCCGAGGTGTTCATCGACGCCGTCGAACTGGCGCCGTTCGTCACCTGGGGCACCAACCCCGGCCAGGGCGCGCCCCTGTCGGCGAACGTCCCCGACCCGGCTTCGTACGACGACGCTTCGGAGCGACTGGCCGCCGAAAAGGCCCTGGAATACATGGGGTTGAGCGCCGGCCAGCCGCTGCGCGACATCAAGGTCGACACCGTCTTCGTAGGCTCCTGCACCAACGGCCGTATCGAGGACCTGCGCAACGTGGCCGCGATTGTGGAAGGCCGCAAAGTCGCCGACGGCGTACGGATGCTGGTGGTCCCCGGTTCCGTACGGGTCGCGCTGCAGGCCGTAGCGGAGGGCCTGGACAAGGTCTTCACCGCCGCCGGCGCCGAATGGCGGCACGCGGGCTGCTCGATGTGTCTGGGCATGAACCCCGACCAACTGGCCCCCGGCGAGCGCTCCGCGTCCACCTCCAACCGCAACTTCGAGGGCAGGCAGGGCAAGGGCGGACGCACCCATCTGGTCTCGCCCCAGGTCGCCGCTGCCACCGCGGTACTGGGCCATCTGGCCTCGCCCGCCGACCTGTCCGAAGCCCCCGCGACCGCCGGAGTCTGAGCAACCATGGAAGCTTTCACCACGCACACCGGGCGGGCGGTTCCGCTGCGCCGCGGCAACGTCGACACCGACCAGATCATCCCGGCCCACTGGCTGAAGAAGGTCACCCGCGACGGCTTCGAGGACGGGCTCTTCGAGGCCTGGCGCAAGGATTCGTCGTTCATCCTCAATCAGCCCGAGCGGCAGGGCGCCACGGTCCTGGTCGCCGGACCGGACTTCGGCACCGGATCCTCTCGCGAGCACGCCGTGTGGGCCCTGCAGAACTACGGTTTCAAGGCCGTCATCTCCTCCCGGTTCGCCGACATCTTCCGCGGCAACTCGCTCAAGAACGGCCTGCTGACAGTGGTTCTGGAGCAGAAGGTCGTGGACGCGCTCTGGGAGCTGACCGAGGCCGACCCGAGTGCCGAAATCACCGTGGACTTGGAGAAGCGCCAGGTTCTGGCCACGGGAATCACGGCCGACTTCGAGCTTGACGAGAACGCCCGATGGAGGCTGCTGAACGGTCTCGACGACATCAGCCTCACCCTTCAGAACGAAGCGGACATCGCGGCTTACGAGGCCTCCCGACCGGCCTTCAAACCCCGCACAATTGAGGCCTGAGCAGCGCTTTTCCCCGACTGCGCCCCCCACCGTCCGGTGGGGGGCGCAGTCGCTTGTTGAGACCCCGTCGGGCGACAACTCGCCTCAGATGGCACAATCGGTGCATGGAACGCGACAGCCAACTCGAGCTCTACGAGGCAGTCGCCGCCCGATTGAAGGAAGCGCACACAAGGGTGCGTGCACTGCAAGTCCCGGAGGGCGTAAGGATGGCGCTGTCCCGGAAGCTGCTGGTCGTCACGGCCGCGGCGAAGCACGATCTCCCGGATGCGGCAAGGCGTCTGGACCGCTTCATGAAGGACCTCGACGAGGGCCGATTCCCTGAAGGCGACTGACACCCAAAGTCCCGCGACGGTCGACTTCGTTGCGGCACTAGGGTGATTAGCCCGTTTCGTGTTTGATTTGCGGTATATATCTGCCTAACGTGCGAAAAAGCCTGGACGCATTCGTTCCGGGCAATGTCTCCGAAGGGGAAGACGTGAACAAGGCGCAGCTCGTAGAAACGATTGCCGACAAGGTCGGCGGCCGTCAGCAGGCCGCCGAGGCTGTCGACGCGGTACTTGACGCGATCGTCCGCGCAGTTGTCGGCGGAGACCGGGTTTCGGTCACCGGCTTCGGTTCGTTCGAGAAGGTCGACCGTCCTGCTCGTTACGCCCGCAACCCGCAGACGGGTGAGCGCGTGCGGGTCAAGAAGACTTCGGTGCCGCGATTCCGTGCGGGCCAGGGCTTCAAGGACCTGGTGAGCGGCTCGAAGAAGCTCCCGAGGGGCGGCGAGGTCTCCGTCAAGAAGGCCCCCAAGGGCAGCCTTTCGGGCGGAGCTCCCACGCGCACGACCGCCAAGGCCGCGGCCAAGAAGGCCACCGCCAGGAAGGCCACGGCGAAGAAGGTCGCCGCCAAGAAGACGACCGCCAAGAAGGCGGTGGCGAAGAAGACGACGGCGAAGAAGGTCGCCGCCAAGAAGACGACGGCGAAGAAGGCCGCCGCCAAGAAGACGACCGCCAAGAAGGCGACCGCCAAGAAGACCGCACCGGCCAAGAAGGCCACGGCCAAGAAGGCGCCCACCAAGAGGACGACGGCGCGCAAGACGACCGCCAAAAGGGCCGCCGCCAGGAAGAAGTAAGCGGTAAACGGTCACAGGGCCACTCACGCGCCGGGCCGGGCTTCCCCTCGGGGAGCCCGGCCCGCGGCGTTGAAGAGGAACAGCGGCGCGGCGGTCAGAGGGTCTGCAGCGTCACCAGGGTGATCCGCAGGGTCGCGCCCTCGCCCTCGGTCTCGATCCGTACGCGCTGGCCCGGCCGGAGCATCAGCAGACCGCCCGCGTCGAAAGCCGCGGCGTCGAACTCCACCGGGGTGCCGTCGTCGAGCAGCACGCTCCCGCTGCGGGTCCGGGAGTCGTAGGTGTACGAGGTCGCCTGCATGCGGGCCAGCCTAGCCGCCCGCTCAGCCGTCCAGGGCGTGGGCGCCGGCCGCCCAGCGCTCCGCGGTCCGCGGGCCCACTCCGAGCGCGAGCGCGGCCGCCAGATCGTCCCCGGTATCCACGTCCTGGCGTACCGAATCGACGTCATCAAGCAGGATTTCGGCGGCTCCCGATGCCGAATGCCGACGCCGGGAACGGCCGCCGAAAGCGGGGCGCAATTCCACGCCGGGGGCCGCCGAGAGCAACGTCGTACCGATTCCGGCCACATCCGTCAGAAATGCCCGGGGAAATACCGAAGCCCTCGCAAGGACCCGTTCCAATTCCGCGGGACGCAATGCGGGAAGATCGGCGTTGAGTGCGGCTACCGCCGCCGCGGGCCGCAGTGCCCGCACCGCGTCAGCCCCGTGCGCCAGCGCCGCGTTGAGGCCCGCCGCCGGGGAGTCCGGCACGATCCGCGCCCCCAGCGCGGCCAGCTCGGCCGTGGCCGCCGGGTCGTCCGTGACGACTGCCACATCCCGCACGGCTTCGCAGGCCAGTGCCGCCGCCACGGTGTCCTGGGCGAAGGCGAGGGCGAGATGCGGCCGCAGAATGTCGTCCGCGGCCTTGGCGAGCCTGCTCTTTGCCAGTACAAGGGGCTTCAGCGGGACGACCAGGGACCAGCGGACCTTCGAGTCGGTGTTCGTGGCGAGCTCTCCGTCCGTGTGCCTATCGGACCCCATTGTGGCGCGAGGCCGCGAAGGATTTGAGAGCCGGGCCCTGGGCCGGGGCGTACCGTGTCCTCGACAGACCAGGGGCCTGGGGCGACACTTGACCCCCAGCAGCCGGGCGGTGACCCGGCAATAGAGGAGGGTGTCCGAGTGTCCCGCCGTAGAATCGGCTTCTGGTACCGCCTGGCGGCGGCCATCGCGAAACCGCCGCTGTTGGTTCTGTTCAAGCGGGACTGGCGGGGAATGGAACACATTCCGGCGGACGGCGGATTCATCACCGCCGTCAATCACAACTCGTATCTCGACATGTTCTCGTACGGCCACTTCCAGTACAACACCGGACGTGTGCCCCGATTCCTCGCCAAGGCCGCGCTCTTCAAGGCGCCCGTTGTCGGGACGCTGCTGCGGGGCACGGGCCAGATTCCCGTCTACCGCGAGTCCTCCAACGCCTATGGCGCGTTCCGCGCCGCTGTGGATGCGGTGGAGCGCGGTGAATGCGTCGCCTTCTACCCCGAGGGCACCCTCACCCGGGATCCCGGCATGTGGCCGATGACCGGGAAGACCGGAGTCGCACGCGCGGCTCTGCTGACCAAGGCGCCCGTCATTCCGATCGCGCAGTGGGGCGCCAACTTGGCGATGCCGCCGTACGCGAAGGAGAACAAGTTCCGCTTCTTCCCGCGCAAGACGCTCCAGGTGAAGGCGGGTCCGCCGGTCGACCTCGACCGCTTCTACGGCGAGGAGGCGACGCCCGAGGTGCTGAAGGAGGCGACGGAGACCATCATGGCCGCGGTCACCGGACTGCTGGAGGAAGTGCGCGGCGAGCAGGCGCCCACAAATACGTACGATCTGCGCGAAGTACTCGCGAAGCAGCGCCGCAAGGCCGCCGAGGAGGGCACCAAGTGACGCGCGCAGCCACCAAGGCAGCGGTATTCGGAACTGGCTCGTGGGGCACGGCCTTCGGCATGGTGCTCGCGGACGCGGGGTGCGAGGTGACCCTCTGGGGCCGTCGCGCCGAACTCGTCGACGCCGTCAACACCACCCGTACCAACCCCGACTATCTGCCGGGAATTGAGCTCCCCTCCTCGCTCCGGGCCACCACCGACCCGGCCGAGGCGCTGCACGGCGCGGACTTCACTGTCCTCGCCGTCCCCTCCCAGACGCTCCGCGGCAACCTCGCCGACTGGGCGCCCAGGCTGCCGGCCGGGACCGTCCTCGTCTCCCTGATGAAGGGCGTCGAACTCGGCACCGCCAAGCGCATGAGCGAGGTCATCGAAGAGGTCGCCGGGGTCCCCGCCGAGCGCGTCGCGGTGATCACGGGCCCCAACCTCGCCAAGGAGATCGCCCAGCGCCGGCCGGCCGCGGCCGTCGTCGCCTGCCGCGACGAAGCCGTTGCCCAGCGTCTCCAGTCCGCCTGCCACACCCCGTACTTCCGCCCGTACACCAACACCGATGTGGTGGGCTGCGAACTCGGCGGCGCCGTCAAGAACGTCATCGGCCTCGCCGTCGGCATCGCGGACGGCATGGGCCTCGGCGACAACGCCAAAGGCTCGCTGATCACCCGCGGCCTGGCCGAGACCACTCGCCTCGGACTCGCGATGGGCGCGGACCCGCTGACCTTCTCCGGCCTCGCCGGACTGGGCGACCTGGTGGCCACCTGCTCGTCGCCGCTCTCCCGCAACCACACCTTCGGCACCAACCTCGGCCGCGGCATGACGCTCCAGGAGACCATCGCGGTCACCAGGCAGACCGCGGAAGGCGTCAAGTCCTGTGAATCGGTGCTCGATCTGGCACGCCGGCACGGCGTCGACATGCCGATCACCGAAACAGTCGTCGGCATCGTCCACGAGGGCAAGCCGCCGGTCGTCGCGCTCAAGGAGCTGATGTCACGCGCCGCCAAGTCCGAGCGCCGCTGACACGGCAAGCCGTGCCCGTGGGGGCATCCCCCCATGCCGCCGGTAGCGGGTAGTCTCATCGCGATATGAGCAGCGAGAACCTCCCCCAGAGCCCTGAGCAGCAGCTCCGCAAGCCGCGCGTAGCCGTCGTCTTCGGCGGTCGCAGCTCCGAACACGGGATCTCCGTGGTCACCGCCGGCGCCGTCCTGCGCGCCATCGACCGTACGAAGTACGACGTACTGCCGATCGGCATCACGACGGACGGCCGCTGGGCGCTGACCGCCGACGAACCGGACCGGATGGCGATCGCCGACCGGCGGACGCCGAGCGTGGACCAGCTCGCAGACTCCACCGAGGGCGGCGTCGTGCTCTCTGTGGACCCCGCCAACCGCGAGGTCGTCTACAGCGAGCCCGGCGCCGTACCCAAGGCACTCGGCGAGGTCGACGTCGTCTTCCCGGTGCTGCACGGCCCGTACGGCGAGGACGGCACCCTTCAGGGCCTCCTCGAGCTCGCCGGGGTCCCGTATGTCGGCTCGGGCGTCCTCGCCTCGGCAGTCGGCCAGGACAAGGAATACATGAAGCGCGTCTTCATCTCCTTCGGCCTGCCCGTCGGCCCGTACGAGGTGATCCGCCCCCGCGAGTGGGAGCTCGACCCGTCCGCCGCCCGCAAGAAGATCGTCGACTTCGCCGGCGAGCACGGCTGGCCGCTCTTTGTGAAGCCGGCCCGCGCCGGGTCCTCCATGGGCATCACCAAGGTCGACGACCTCTCCGGCCTGGACGAGGCGATCCAGGAGGCCCAGCGCCACGACCCCAAGATCCTCGTGGAGTCGCTGCTGCGCGGCCGCGAGATCGAGTGCGGCGTCCTGGAGTTCGAGGACGGCCCGCGCGCCAGCGTCCCGGCCGAGATCCCTTCGGTCACGGCCCATGAGTTCTACGACTTCGAGGCCAAGTACATCGACTCCGCGGCCGGTCTCGTGCCCGCGCCGCTGAGCGACGAGCAGACCGCCGAGGTGCGCCGCCTCGCCGTCGAGGCCTTCGACGCCGCGTCCTGCGAGGGACTGGTCCGCGCGGACTTCTTCCTGCAGGAGAACGGCGAGTTCGTCATCAACGAGATCAACACCATGCCCGGCTTCACGCCGATCTCGATGTACCCGAGGATGTGGCAGGAGAGCGGCGTCGGCTACTCCGAGCTGGTCGACCGGCTGATCCAGGCGGCGCTGCGCCGCCCGACCGGACTGCGCTGAGGATCAAAGGGCCGCGGCGGGCCTACTGAACCGCGGCAGGCCTACTGAACGTCGAGCGTGGCCGGCACCGTCTTCTTGACGGCGTCGGCCAGTTCGGCGAGCGGCGTGATGTCGTGGGCGTACCGCTTGTCCATGGTGACCTCGACATAGGTCTTGCGATACGTCGTGGTGAAGCGCGGGCCCTCGGGCTCCTCCTCCACCAGCCAGTTGACGCCGTTCGCCTCCACGCCCTGTGACTGGGGGGCGCTCATCCTGTCCGGCCGGGGGACGCCGCAGCGCAGTACGATCGCGGCATCGCCCCAGCCGGCGGTCAGTTCGGAAGCCGGCTCAGGGTCGTTACGGTCCTGCTCCGCCACGGACTTCGGAAGCTCCCTGTGCAGCGCGCCGCACAGGGCCGCTTCCTCCGCCGGCGGGCTTGGAACCGTGATCGTCACCGCGGCGTCCGTGGAGGAGCAGCCCGCGGCAGCCAGCAGCATCAGCGCGGCAGCGGACAGACAGAAGGGCCGGCGGCGGGAATACGTCACCGGCCAAGCGTAGACGGGGGCTACAGGTGCACGACCGGGCAGGTCAGGGTGCGGGTGATGCCGTCCACTTGCTGGACCTTGGCGACCACCAGGCGACCGAGATCATCGACTGTCTCGGCCTGGGCACGCACAATCACGTCGTACGGACCGGTCACGTCCTCGGCCTGGATCACTCCCGGAATCTTGCCGATGGTCTCGGCGACGGTCGACGCCTTGCCCACCTCGGTCTGAATGAGGATGTACGCCTGTACCACGGAACCTCCAGGGCGGCCACGAGGATCATGTGGGGGGAAGGGACGCCACGGTATCGCGTCCCCGAGGGCCGCGGGGAGACCCGCGCGCCGGGTGACGCCCGCAGTGTGGCGTACAGAAAGAAGAAGTTGGCGTATCTCTTGACGGTACCTACGGCCCAGATGGCTCGCGACCGCAAACAAGCAGCGCTGCCGGGCACCCCGGCAGGACGACGGAGAGGTGAGACTCGGTGAAGGGCACTGTGGGCGAGTTGGGGGAGTTCGGGCTCATCAGGGAGCTCACTTCCCGGCTCACCTCCACCCCGGCGGTCCGGCTCGGACCCGGAGACGACGCCGCGGTCGTGGCCGCACCCGACCGCAGGGTGGTGGCGAGCACGGACGTCCTGCTGGAAGGACGGCACTTCCGCCGCGACTGGTCGACCGCGTACGACGTCGGCCGCAAGGCTGCCGCCCAGAATCTGGCCGACATCGCGGCGATGGGCGCGGTCCCGACCGCGCTGCTGCTCGGCCTGGTCGTACCGGCCGAACTCCCGGTCACCTGGGCCACCGAGCTGATGGACGGCATCCGCGACGAGTGCCAGGTCGCCGGAGCCGCGGTGGTCGGCGGCGATGTCGTACGCGGCGATGTCATCACCCTCGCGATCACCGCGCTCGGTGATCTGCGCAACTACGAACCGGTCACCCGGGCCGGCGCCAAGCCCGGCGATGTCGTCGCGTACACCGGCTGGTTGGGCTGGTCGGCCGCCGGGCACGCGGTGCTCTCGCGCGGCTTCCGCTCGCCGCGCGCCTTCGTCGAGGCGCACCGGCGGCCCGAGCCGCCGTACCACGCGGGACCCGCGGCGGCCGGTCTCGGCGCCACCGCCATGTGCGACATCAGCGACGGACTCGTCGCCGACCTCGGGCACATCGCGGAGGCCAGCAAGGTCCGGATCGACCTGCGCTCGGGCTCCATCGACATCCCCTCGCAGATGAACGACATCGGCCAGGCCGTCGGCGTCGACCCGCTGCAGTGGGTGCTGACCGGGGGAGAGGACCACGCCATCGTCGCGACCTTCCCGCCGGACGTGAAGCTGCCGGCCCGCTGGAAGGTGATCGGCGAGGTGCTCAATCCGTCGGCGCTGCCGCAGGTGACGGTCGACGGTGCGCCGTGGACCAGCAAGGGCGGCTGGGACCACTTCGGGGACATCGAGGACGGCAAGTAGATTCGGGCGCATGGACATACCTCCTCGCGTACCTCCCAGAGTGCTCACCGTCGCCGGGTCCGACTCCGGCGGCGGCGCGGGCATTCAGGCCGACCTGAAGACGATGCTGGCGCTCGGGGTGCACGGCATGAGCGTGCTCACCGCGGTCACGGCGCAGAACTCCCTGGGTGTGCAGGGCGCGTGGGAGCTGCCGGTCGACGCGGTACGGGCGCAGTACCGCAGCGTCGTCGACGACATCGGCGTACAGGCCGTGAAGACCGGAATGTTGGCGTCCGCGTCGCTCGTCGAGACGGTCGCCGAGCTGCTGGCCGATCTGGACGCACCGGTGGTCGTCGACCCGGTGGGCGTCTCCAAGCACGGCGACCCCCTGCTGGCCGCCTCCGCGCTCGACTCCGTACGCGAGAAGCTGCTGCCGGTCGCCACCGTGGCCACGCCGAACCTGGACGAGGTCGGCCGGCTGACCGGTGTGGTGGTCGAGGACGAGACGGGGATGCGAAGGGCCGCGGAGGCCGTGCTCGGCTTCGGGCCACGGTGGGCGCTGATCAAGGGAGGCCATCTCGCGGGCGACGCGGTGGACCTGCTGACGGACGGCGCGGAGGAGCACTGGCTGCGCGCGCCCCGGTACGACAACCGGCACACCCATGGGACGGGCTGCACCCTGGCGTCCGCGGTCGCGTCGGGTCTGGCGAAGGGGATGGGCGTCCCGGAGGCCGTGCGCGCCGCGAAGGAGTACGTCACCGGGGCGATCGCGGCCGGATTCCCTCTGGGCGGCGGGATCGGCCCGGTCGATCACGCATGGCGGTGGCGCTGACCGTCGCGCGAGTACAGATGCCGAGGACAGATGCCGAGGACAGATACGGCCCGGACATCGGCATGCTAAAAAGCCGGTCCACCGAGGTGGACCGGCTTCAAAGGCAACCGGACGGGCTGCGCTACGACGAAACGTCGGTGTTAGCGCGAGACCTTGCCGGCCTTGATGCACGAGGTGCAAGCGTTGAGCCGCTTCGGCGTCCCACTGACCACGGCACGCACACGCTGGATGTTCGGGTTCCAGCGACGGGACGTACGGCGGTGCGAGTGCGAAATGCTGTTGCCGAAGCCCGGCCCCTTGCCGCAGACGTCGCAGTTGGCAGCCACGGTCACTCCAAAGACTTCAGATGCACTTACAGTGAATTCCGGCGCGCCGGATCAGTGATCTGATTGGTGGCTTTGCCGGGGGAATGGCCCGACTTTCATCGGGCAACCGGAGCAGCATACAACGACTGCGTCCGAGATACGAAACTACCATGGCTTCTCCCGCCCCCGCCCCGGACCGCGCTCCCGGCCGGGGTCTACCCTGCGGTGCAACCCCGCTGCTCACGGCCCTTTCCGGGCCTCTCAAGGAGGATCACCAGGTGCCGCAGACCCTCGACGCCGCAGCGGTACGCACCTGGTGCTCACTGGCGCTGGAGGCCCTGGGCCGCGAGCGCGCGGAGATCGACGCGATCAATGTCTATCCGGTCGCGGACGGGGACACCGGCACAAACCTCTATCTGACCGTGGAGTCCGCTGCCCAGGCCGTGGAGGCCGTCTTCGCGGCGCACGAGACCGGGTCTTCGGCGCCCTCGCCGGCCGACGTGGTGCGGGCGATGGCCCACGGGGCGCTGATCGGCGCCCGAGGGAACTCCGGGACGATACTGGCGCAGCTGCTGCGGGGCATGGCCGAGCGGCTCGGAGACGGGGATCACCTGGCCGGCGCGCTGCACCGGGCCGCCGCTCTGGCGCGCGAGGCGGTCGCGCATCCCGTCGAGGGCACGATCCTGACGGTGGCGGGTGCGGCGGCGCAGGCCGCGGGCGCGTCCCCGCAGGATGCGGTACGGGCGGCGTACGAGGGGGCCCGGGTGGCACTTGACGCCACACCCGGGCAGCTCGCCGTGCTGGAGCGCGCGGGGGTCGTGGACGCGGGCGGGCGAGGGCTGCTCATGGTGCTCGGGGCGCTGGTCGAGGCGGTGACGGGGGAGGCCCCTCCGGTGGCGCCTGTGCTGGCTCATGTCCGCCATGGGCTCGGTGACCCGGGTCCGGAGTCGTGCGCCGACGGGGGCCCGGCCTTCGAGGTGATCTACCTCCTGGAGGCGGACGACGCGGCGGTGGCCCGGCTGCGGACGCGGCTCGACGGGCTCGGCGACTCGCTCGTCGTCGTCGGCGGGGACGGTCTGTGGAACGTCCACGTACACGTGGACGACGCGGGCGCGGCGGTGGAGGCGGGCGTCGAGGCGGGGCGGCCGTACCGGATCCGCATCACGCACTTCGACAGCGCGGCACTGTCCCGGCAACCGGAGCCGGTGCAGCGGGCGGTCGTCGTGGTCGTCCCCGGGGAGGGCCTGGCGGCCCTGTGCGCGGAGGCGGGTGCCACAACGGTTCTCGCCCGTCCCGGGGAGCCGCCGGCCAGCGGCGAGCTGGTCGACGCGATCCGTCGCGCGCACGCGCGCGAGGTGGTCCTCATGCCCAACTCCGCGGAGCTCCGCCACACCGCCGCGGCGGCCGCCGAACAGGCGCGTACCGAGGGTGTACGGGTCGCCCTCATCCCGACCCGCGCGGCAGTCCAGGGCATCGCGGCCCTCGCCGTGCACGAGCCGGACCGCCGCTTCGACGAGGACGTGGTCGCCATGACGGCGGCAGCGGGCGCGACGCGCTATGCCGAACTCGCCGTCGCGGAACGGCAGTCGTGGACGACGGCGGGCGTCTGCCAGGCCGGAGACGTCCTCGGCCTGATCGACGGCGACGTGGCGGTGATCGGCGCGGACCTGGCGGCCACCGCGGAGGCGGTGCTGGACAGGATGCTGGCGGCGGGGGGCGAGCTGGTGACGCTGGTCCTGGGAGAGGACGTCCCGGACGGCGACACGGTGGCGGACCGCCTGGAGCGGTACGTACGGGACGGCTACCTGGCGGTGGACACCATGGTGTACCGGGGCGGGCGGGGGTCGACTCCGCTGCTCGTCGGGGTGGAGTAGGCGTGGAACAGGAGTGGAGAAGGCGCGGCGTGGGGCCGCTCACGGCACCGTGGTGACCAGCGGATATCCACAGGTGCGCGACGTCTGTCAGTGGTGTGGTGTGCAATGGATCGCGTGCCCGCGCTCGACGAACCTCTGAAGAACACGCTCGGCGCCGCCACCGCGAAGGTGATGGCCGAGCACCTCGACCTGCATACGGTCGGCGATCTCCTGCACCACTACCCACGCCGGTACGAGGAGCGCGGCCAGCTGACCAGGCTGGCCGACCTGCCGCTGGACGAGGACGTCACCGTGGTCGCTCAAGTCGCCGACTCCCGGGTGCTGAAGTTCAACCACGGCCGGGGCCAGCGCCTGGAGATCACCCTGACCGATGGCAGCGGCAGGCTCCAGCTGGTCTTCTTCGGGCGGGGAATCCACAAGCCGCACAAGGACCTGCTGCCCGGCAGCCGCGGGATGTTCGCCGGCAAGGTGTCCGTCTTCAACCACAAGCTGCAGCTCGCGCATCCCACGTATGTACCGCTGGGCGCGGACAGCGGCGACGACGCCGTGGACGCCTTCGCGGGCAAGCTGATCCCCATCTACCCGGCCTGCAAGGGCCTGGAGTCCTGGAAGATCACCAAAGCGTTGGACGCGGTGCTGCCAAGGGCCGTGGAAGCAGTCGACCCGCTGCCTCCCGCGCTGCGAGAAGGCCGTGGATTCGCGTCGCTGCCCGAGGCGCTGCTCAAGATCCACCGGCCGGACACCAGGGCGGACATCGAGGACGCGCGGCAGCGCCTGAAGTGGGACGAGGCGTTCGTCCTCCAGGTCGCCCTCGCCCGCCGGCGGTACGACGACACCCAACTCCCCGCAGTGGCACGCAGACCCAGGCCGGACGGACTGCTCGACACCTTCGACGCCAAGCTGCCCTTCACCCTCACCGAGGGCCAGCAGAAGGTCTCCAAGGAGATCTTCGACGACCTTGCCACCGAACACCCGATGCACCGCCTCCTGCAGGGTGAGGTCGGCTCGGGCAAGACGATGGTCGCGCTGCGGGCGATGCTCGCCGTCGTGGATTCGGGCGGCCAGGCCGCGATGCTCGCGCCCACCGAAGTCCTGGCGCAGCAGCACCACCGCTCGATCACCGAGATGATGGGCGAGCTCGCGGAAGGAGGGATGCTCGGCGGCGCCGAGCACGCCACCAAGGTGGTCCTGCTGACCGGCTCGATGGGCGCGGCGGCGCGGCGGCATGCGCTGCTCGACCTGGTGACCGGCGAAGCCGGGATCGTGATCGGCACGCACGCGCTGATCGAGGACAAGGTGCAGTTCCACGATCTGGGTCTGGTCGTCGTCGACGAGCAGCACCGGTTCGGCGTGGAGCAGCGTGACGCCCTGCGCTCCAAGGGCAAGCAGCCGCCTCACCTGCTCGTCATGACCGCCACCCCCATTCCTCGTACGGTCGCGATGACGGTCTTCGGCGATCTGGAGATCTCGGTCCTGGACCAGTTGCCGGCCGGACGTTTGCCGATCGCCAGCCATGTGGTCCCGGCCCAGGACAAGCCGCACTTCCTGGCGCGCGCCTGGGAGCGCGTGCGCGAGGAAGTGGAGAACGGACACCAGGCGTATGTCGTCTGTCCCCGAATCGGCGACGGCGAGGACGATCCGAAGAAGAAGACCGCCGAGGACGAGGCCGAGAAGCGCCCGCCGCTCGCCGTGATCGAGATCGCCGAGAAGCTCGCCCGAGGACCGCTGAGTGGCCTGCGCGTCGAGGTGCTGCACGGGCGGATGCAGCCCGACGACAAGGACGACGTGATGCGCCGGTTCACCGCCGGCGATGTGGATGTCCTGGTCGCCACCACCGTCATCGAGGTCGGTGTCAACGTCCCCAACGCCACCGCCATGGTGATCATGGACGCGGACAGGTTCGGCGTATCGCAGCTGCACCAGCTGCGCGGCCGGGTCGGCCGTGGCTCGGCCCCGGGGCTGTGTCTGCTGGTCACCGAGATGCCCGAGGCGAGTCCAGCCCGGGCCCGGCTCGGCGCGGTCGCCGCCACCCTCGACGGCTTCGAGCTCTCCCGTATCGACCTCGAACAGCGCCGCGAGGGCGATGTGCTCGGCCAGGCCCAGTCCGGCGTGCGCTCCTCGCTGCGGATGCTCACCGTCATCGAGGACGAGGAGATCATCGCGGCCGCCCGCGAGGAGGCGGTGGTGATCGTCGCCGAGGACCCGGACCTCGAGCGGCTGCCCGAACTGCGTACGGCGCTGGACGCGCTGCTCGACACGGAACGGGAGCAGTACCTCGACAAGGGCTGACCGCCCAGCAGGAGCTCCGTCCGTCCCACCGGCCTGCGCCGAAGCAATATCGTGGGGTGTGCACCCGCTGTATCCGCACCCCCACCAACCCCGACGAGGACCGACAGCCATGACCCGCGTGATCGCCGGCGCGGCCGGCGGACGCCGTATCGCCGTCCCGCCCGGCACCGGCACCCGCCCCACATCCGACCGCGCTCGCGAGGGGCTTTTCTCCAGCTGGGAGTCGCTCCTCGGCACGTTCAGCGGCATCCGGGTCGCCGATCTGTACGCGGGCTCCGGCGCCGTCGGCCTGGAGGCGCTCTCCCGCGGCGCGTCCCACGCCCTGCTCGTCGAGGCCGACAGCCGCGCCGCCCGCATCGTCCGGGAGAACGTCCGGACGCTCGGCCTGCCCGGCGCCGAGGTGCGCAGCGGCAAAGCGGAACAGATCGTGACGGGTTCGGCTCCCGACGCCCCCTACGACGTCGTCTTCCTCGACCCTCCGTACGCCGTCACCGACGACGATCTTCGCGAGATTCTGCTCACACTCGGCACCCAGGGCTGGCTCGCGGACGATGCGCTCGTCACCGTGGAGCGCAGCACCAGAGGCGGCGAGTTCATATGGCCGCAGGGCTTCGAGCCACTGCGGGCCCGTCGTTACGGCGAGGGCACGCTTTGGTACGGTCGCGCCGCCTCTACATGCGAAGACGCACGATGACCGGACCGGAGAGCGAGGGACGTAAGTTGCGCCGAGCAGTCTGTCCAGGGTCATTCGACCCCATCACCAATGGACACCTCGACATCATTGCCCGCGCCTCCAAGCTGTACGACGTCGTACACGTCGCGGTGATGATCAATCAGTCCAAGCAGGGACTGTTCACCGTCGAAGAACGGATGGACCTGATCCGCCAGGTCACCCGTGACTACGGGAACGTCGAGGTGGAGTCCCACCACGGCCTCCTCGTCGACTTCTGCAAGCAGCGCGACATCCCGGCCATCGTCAAAGGCCTGCGGGCGGTCAGCGACTTCGACTACGAGCTGCAGATGGCCCAGATGAACAACGGCCTCTCGGGCGTCGAGACCCTCTTCGTCCCGACCAATCCCACCTACAGCTTCCTCTCCTCCAGCCTGGTCAAGGAGGTCGCCGCCTGGGGCGGCGACGTCTCCCACCTGCTGCCGCCCGTGGTCCACGAGGCACTGACCCGGCGCCTCGCCGAGAAGTGAAGGACTGACAGACCGTCACCTGGTGTCGGGCGGGCGCCGACTGGCCGTACAGTCGTCCCGTCCGTCTCCCATCAGCTGTAGAGAGTGGCGAACACACGGTGGACGTCCAAAAGAAGCTCGACGAGATCGTCGAGGCGGTCGGGAACGCCCGGTCCATGCCCATGTCGGCCTCCTGCGTGGTCAACCGCGCCGAGCTGCTCGCCATGCTCGAAGAGGTCCGGCAGGCCCTGCCGGGATCCCTGGCCCAGGCCCAAGAGCTGATCGGCGGCCGTGAGCAGCTGGTCGAGCAGGCCCGCCAGGAGGCCGAGCGGATCATCGAGAGCGCCCACGCCGAGCGCGGCTCGCTGATCTCGGACACCCAGGTCGCCCGCCAGTCCCAGGACGAGGCGGACCGCATCCTCGCCGAGGCCCGCCGCGAAGCCGAGGAGATCCGCGCCGAGGCCGACGACTACGTCGACTCCAAGCTCGCCAACTTCGAGGTCGTCCTCACCAAGACCATCGGCTCCGTCGACCGCGGCCGCGAGAAGCTGCTCGGCCGCCGCCCCGGCCTGGACGAGCAGGGTTACATCGACCCTGCCGAGGACGACGCCCCGGAGTACAGCGCGGACCCGCAGACGCTCATCCAGCGCGCGGACGAGTACGTCGACGCCAAGCTCGGCGCCTTCGAGGCGGTGCTCGCCAAGACCCGTGACGCGGTCGGCCGCGGCCGCCAGAAGCTGCACGGCCGGACCACCAGCGACGCCCTCGGCGAGCACATGGCCGCCCAGGACGCGGCGGGCCGGCAGCAGCACGCGAGCGACGCCGACTATCTGGCCGGTCTCGCGGAGCTGGCCGAACCGCAGCCGCAGCACCAGTACCAGCCGCAGGCCCAGCAGCAGCCGCAGATCCCGGTCCAGGCCCGTGCCGAGGTCCCGCAGCAGGATCCGTACGTCTACCAGCCGCAGGAGGCGTACGCCGGCTACCAGACCGATCCGTATGCCGCGTACCAGCAGCAGGGCTACGACCAGCAGTACGTCCAGCAGGACCCGTACGCCTACCAGCAGCCCGTGTACCAGCAGGGCGAGCAGCAGCAGGGCGAGCAGCAGTACCAGCAGGGCCGGCACCAGCAGCACCAGTCCCCGCAGCAGGGCGCGGCCCTCGACGAGACCAGCCTGTTCGACACCAGCATGATCGACCTCGAACAGCTGCGCCGTTATGAGCAGGGCCGCTGAGCAAGCGGCCCGGAAGCAGCGGATTGGGTCTACGGCGGCCCGTCCAGTATCCTGGCTCTTCGGTCGCGCGTAGCTTCGCGATCCCGGCTGTCCGCTTCGTATCCGAATCGGGACGGCCCCTCCCCACGATCCGAAAGCAGGAAGAGCCCTGAGCACGCGCCTCGACCATCGCAACCCCCTCGTGTTCGACACACACGAGCTGGGGAGGCGTCCCGGTGCGCTCCAGCGGCTGACCCGCTCGGTCCCGGCCCCCAGGGACTTCGGTATCGAAGGGGTCATCGGCGTGCCTCTGGGCTCGCCCGTGGAGCTCGGCCTCCGCCTGGAGTCGGTCATGGACGGTGTGCTTGTCACAGGCACCGCCCGTGCGTCGGCCGAGGGGGAGTGCGTAAGGTGTCTGGAGCCGTTGCGCCAGGAGGTTGCGGCGGATTTCCAGGAGATGTTCACGTACCCCGACGCCGATGACCGGGGCCGCAGTCGCACTGCGGAGCCGGTCGACGACGCCGAGGACGAGGACACGCTTTTCCTCGAGGACGGCCTGTTCGACCTCGAGCCCGTGCTGCGTGATGCGGTGGTGCTCGCACTGCCGATGCAGCCGGTGTGCCGGGAGACCTGTGCCGGCCTGTGCTCCCAGTGCGGGGTCAGGCTGGATGAGAACCCGGGTCACCACCACGATGCCGCCGACATTCGTTGGGCGGCTTTGCAGGGACTCGCCGAGACCATTCAGGACGGCGAGAAGGACAACATGGGCGGCGCCGAAGCGGGCGTCGACGAGAAGCAGGAGAAGTAGCCGTGGCTGTTCCGAAGCGGAAGATGTCGCGCAGCAACACGCGCCACCGCCGGTCGCAGTGGAAGGCTGCGGTCCCCAACCTGGTTTCGTGTGAGCGTTGCCAGGAGCCGAAGCTCCAGCACATCGCGTGCCCGAGCTGCGGCACCTACAACAAGCGCCAGGTCCTCGAGGTCTGAGCGGCCGGTGAGAGGCACGATGTCTGAGCTGTCCAATGCCAAGAAGCAGGCAGACGCAGTAAACACAGCCAACGCAGCCTCGTCCCACACGCTTCTGGAAGGGCGGCTCGGGTATCACCTCGAGTCCGCCCTTCTGGTGCGTGCGCTGACCCACCGTTCGTACGCGTACGAGAACGGCGGTCTGCCGACCAATGAGCGGCTCGAATTCCTCGGGGATTCGGTGCTCGGTCTGGTGGTCACGGACACGCTGTATCGCACCCACCCCGACCTGCCCGAAGGCCAGCTGGCCAAATTGCGGGCCGCGGTGGTCAATTCGCGTGCGCTGGCGGAGGTCGGTCGCGGCCTCGAACTCGGCTCCTTCGTCCGGCTCGGCCGGGGCGAAGAGGGCACGGGTGGCCGGGACAAGGCGTCCATCCTCGCCGACACCCTTGAAGCGGTGATCGGTGCGGTCTATCTCGACCAGGGCCTCGAGGCGGCGTCGGAGCTGGTGCACCGGCTCTTCGACCCGCTGATCGAGAAGTCCTCGAACCTGGGCGCGGGCCTGGACTGGAAGACCAGTCTCCAGGAGCTCACCGCCGCCGAGGGGCTCGGAGTTCCGGAGTATCTCGTCACCGAGACCGGCCCGGACCATGAGAAGACCTTCACTGCTGCCGCCCGCGTCGGTGGTGTCTCGTACGGCACCGGCACCGGCCGCAGCAAGAAGGAAGCGGAACAGCAGGCGGCCGAGTCCGCCTGGCGGGAGATCCGTGCAGCCGCGGACGAGCGCCTGGCCTCGGCGAAGGCCGAAGCCGAAGCGGCGGCCGACGCGACGCCCGAGGAACCACAGGAAACCGAGGAACCACAGGAATCCGACGAAGGGGTCGCCGACGCCCTTTCGACCTCGCAACCCGCGCATCGGGCCACGGCCTGAGGCGACGTTCCGCTTTCCCGTGAGGCCCCTCGCTCCCCTGGAGCGCAGGGGCCTCACGGGTTTCGGCGTCCGGCGCGGCGGTACGCTGCGGGCATCACCGTGAGAGTCGCCCAGAAGGAGCCCCGTGCCCGAGCTGCCCGAGGTCGAGGTCGTACGTCGCGGACTGGAGCGCTGGGTCAGCGGCCGTACGATCGCCGAGGCCCAGGTCCTGCACCCGCGCTCGGTCCGCCGCCATCCGGCCGGCGCCGAGGACTTCGCGGCGCGTCTCAAGGGGCACATCGTCGGCATCGCCCGCCGCCGCGGCAAGTACCTCTGGCTGCCGCTCGCGGACACCGACGCCTCGATCCTCGGTCATCTGGGCATGAGCGGGCAGCTGCTCGTGCAGCCCGAGGACGCCGCCGACGAGAAGCATCTGCGGATCCGGATCCGCTTCGACGACTCACTCGGTACTGAGCTGCGCTTCGTCGACCAGCGCACCTTCGGCGGTCTTTCGCTCCACGACAACACCCCCGAGGGCCTGCCCGACGTCATCGCGCACATCGCGCGCGATCCGCTCGACCCGGCCTTCGACGACGCGGCGTTCCAGACCGCCCTGCGCCTGCGCCGTACGACGGTCAAGCGCGCGCTGCTGGACCAGTCGCTGATCAGCGGGGTGGGGAACATCTACGCGGACGAGGCGCTGTGGCGCGCGAAGCTCCACTACGAGCGCCCTACCGCGACCCTCACACGTCCCCGCTCGGCCGAACTGCTGCGTCATGTACGGGACGTGATGAACGAGGCGCTGGCCGTCGGCGGCACCAGCTTCGACAGCCTCTATGTGAACGTGAACGGCGAATCAGGCTATTTCGACCGGTCGTTGGACGCTTACGGGCGAGAGGACGAGCCCTGCCGTCGCTGTGGCACCCCCATGCGCCGCCGCCCCTGGATGAACCGGTCCAGCTACTTCTGCCCGCGCTGTCAGCGGCCGCCGCGGCCGACGCGCACGCTGTCGTAACGTTCCCGCGCCGCCAGTACCTCGGGCATCCGGCCCTCCACCAACTGGATAAGCCCCATCAGCCGCTCGGCGACCGCGCGCCCCAGCGGGGTCAGGTCATAGTCCACCCGCGGTGGATTCGTGAGCTGCGCTTCCCTGTGCACCAGGCCGTCGCGCTCCAGGGCTTGCAGTGTCTGGGAGAGCATCTTCTCGCTCACGCCGTCGACGCGCCGCCGCAGTTCGTTGAAGCGGAGGGTCTCCACGTACAGGGCCCCAATGGTCAGGCTGCCCCAGCGGCCCGTCACATGCTCGAGTGTGCCGCGCGAGGGGCACTGCTTCGAGAACACGTCGAAAGGGTGGCCGTCGTCCATGACGGCCACCCTACTCCGACGCAGCGCTAACCAAGAGAAAGTGAGACGCGGGGCGGCTTCGCCTTCGGCCCTACCGAACCGGCGAGGATACGGTCCAGGTCCAGCCTCGACGCCGCCCTCTCGGCCATCAACCGGTCCAGGCGTGACTTCGGCAACTGCAGCACTGACAGATGAGCCACCGATTGCCAATTGGCCCGTGACCAGGACACAGCGCCCTGAGAAACTGCACCTCCCGTGCCGTACATCGAGGAGATGCCATGCAGGTAGCCGTGGTCACCTTTGACGGATTCAACGAGCTCGACAGCTTCATCGCCTCCGCACTGATCAACCGGTGCCGAAAGGACGGCTTGGAGGCCTTCATCACGACACCGACGCCGGTGGTCACGTCCATGAACGGCGTCGAGGTAACCGGACAGCGCCCGATGGAGTTCGTGACCGAAGCCGACGTCGTGCTGATCGGTAGCGGGGTGAAGGCACGAGACGTGGTCGCCGACGACCGGCTGATCTCCAGGCTGCCGCTCGACCCTTCGCGACAGCTGATCGGTGCGCAGTGCTCCGGCGCGCTGGTGCTCGCCAGGCTCGGGTTGCTGGATGGCATGCCCGCCTGCACGGACATGAAGAGCCGGCCCTTTGTCGAAGCCCGCAACGTCACCGTGCTGGACGCGCCGTTCCACGCCGAGGGGAACATCGCTACGGCGGGCGGCTGCCTGGCGTCACAGTATCTCGCCACGTGGGTGATCACCCGAATGCTCGGGGAGGATGCCGCGCGCGACGTCGTCGGCTACGTGGCTCCGGTCGGCGAGAACCAGGAGACTGTCGAGCGCGCCCTGCACGCCGTCCACGCGGGCGAGGTCGTACTGCGCTGACGCCCCGCGAATCAGCCCTCTGGGCTGCCGCTTCGTCGTCCAGGACTGAAACCACCGCGAAGTTACGGTCATCTGGCACGTGCTCGATTCCAGGTAGGTCCGGACCACTCAGGGAGCCCACTGGCGGGGGGCGGCATAGCATGGCAAACCGGGTGAAAGGGTCACTGTCATGCCTTGAGCGATCTGGCGCGGCGCTCTCAGCTTCGGCCTGGTCACCATCCCCGTTCCAGGTCGTCGCCGCCGCCGAATCCCGCGACATCATCCTGCACCGCGTCGACGAGAAGGACGGGGCTGAGCGATGACAGGAAGACCGAGATGACCGCCTCGTACGAAACCATCAAGACCAGGCGGGACGGCAACGTCCTGTCCGCCACGTTCAACGCGCCGCCCATGAACCTCATCGGTCCCGAGGTCGTGCGGGACCTGGTCGCACTGCTCGAGGAACTGTCACGCCCGACCGCCCCACGCGTGGTGATCTTCGACAGTGCGGACGCCGACTTCTTCTTCCCGCACGTCGACATGACGAAAGTCGCCGAGTACACCGCTGAGGCCGCGAAGGCCGGAGGCCCCGGCGACGCCTCCCTGGGAATGCTGTTCCGCAAGCTGAGCCGGCTCCCGGCTGTCACCATCGCCAAGCTGCGCGGCCGTGCCCGGGGAGCGGGCAGTGAGTTCCTCCTTGCCTGCGACATGCGCTTCGCCTCCCGGGAGAACGCCGTCCTGGGCCAGCCCGAAGTGGGAATCGGAACACCCCCCGGCGCGGGCGCGATCCAGCACCTCACCCGTCTGCTGGGCCGGGGCCGTGCACTCGAAGCCGTGCTGACGTCGTCGGACTTCGACGCCGACCTCGCCGAACGCTATGGATGGATCAATCGTGCAGTCCCTGACGCCGAACTGGACGAGTTCGTAGCAGGTATCGCCGCGCGCATGGGCGCCTTCCCCCGCGATGCGCTGATCGCAGCCAAGTCGGCAGTCAACGCCATCAGCCTGCCGGCTCCTGCCGAAGTGCGCGCGGACGCCGCGCTGTTCCAGCAACTCGTCCGAGGCGAGGGAGTACAGCAGCGCACGGCTGAGCTGTTCAAGCAGGGCTTCCAGACCCGTGGTGCCACCGAACTCGGCCTCGGAGACGCCCTGGGCGACTTGAAGGCCGTCGACTGATGAAAAGAACTGCCGTGAGGTTGGTGGGGGGGTTTGGCCGGTGGCCTGCCCGGTCTGGGGTCGGGCATGATCAGGGCGCCGTACGCTTGCCGGCTACTCGGGCAGGCCTGTCCTCAGTGAATATCTCGGCCACCATGACCCCGGCTTCACGCTGCGGACCTACACGCATCTGATGCCGTCGAGCGAGACCCGCACGCGGGCCGCCGTGGACACAGTTTGGGCCGCCTCGGTTGCCGATAACGGCCCCGAGACGGCCCAAGAGAGCTGACAGATCGCTGACCAGCGGAAATCTCAGAAGCCGAAGTCCTGGGTCCACCAGGGGCCACCGTCGCCCAGGTGCACACCGACGCCCATCGTCTTGTACGCGCAGTTGAGTATGTTCGCGCGGTGGCCGTCGCTGTTCATCCACGAGTTCATCACGGCGCCCGCATCGGCCTGCCCGCGGGCGATGTTCTCGCCGCCGAGCCCCCGCACGCCCGCCTTGTCGGCGCGGTCCCAGGGCGTCACCCCTGCGGGGTCCGTGTGGTCGAAGAAGCCACGCGCGGCCATGTCGGCGCTGAAGTCCCCGGCGAGATCCGCCAGCCCGGCATCGGCCCGCACCGGGCTGCACCCGACCTTCGCGCGCTCCTTGTTGACCAGGCCGAGTACCTGGGCCTCGATGGCCGAAGCGCCCGGGGCCGCGGGCTTGGCCCGCTCGGCCGAACGGGCGGGGGCACGCGTCTCGGTACGGGCCGGAGGCGCGGCGCTCTCCTTGCGCTTCTCCGGAGCCTTCGTCTGCTTCGACGGGGTCGCGGACGGCTTGGTCGGCGTGGGGGAGGGAGAGGGGGTCTTCGACGGAGCCGGCGGGCGGACGGCACTCGGGCTCGCGGGGGCCGAGGCCTCCTTCGTCGGCTCGGCGCTCGCGTCGCCCTGCGTCTGCAGCTTCGCCGAGCCCTCGGTGCGTACCTGCCCGCTCGACTTGCTGCCGCCGCTGACGTCGAATTTGTCGCCGCCCGGCAGCAGGCCTGATGCCACAGCCACGGCGCCTACCGCCATGGCTGCGGAAACACCGAGCAGCCCGGTGCGTACGGGCACAGCTGCCCGCTTCTTCCGGCTATGGCGTCCCATCTGCTGTGCCTTCCTCGTGCTGAATGGTAAATGTCAAAGCAAACTCACCCATAGGGGTGAGTCTCATTGCGACGGGACTGTACCGCCATGACGCATGGGGGCGAAGTGCTCAGAGAGGAATTGGCCGGTTAGCTTGCACCCATGGATGATGTTGCACGGCTGACCGCCTGGGTACGCGGCCGAGTACAGGGAGTGGGCTTCCGCTGGTTCACCAGGGCAAATGCTCTCGAGATCGGTGGCCTTACCGGGTTCGCGGTGAATCTCGACGACGGCAGAGTGCAGGTTGTGGCAGAGGGTTCACGTGAGAATTGCCACCGTTTGCTGGAGTGGCTGCGCTCCGGCGACACACCCGGGCGGGTCGACGGTGTCACTGAGATCTGGGGCACCCCGCGCGGTGGTTATGAGGACTTCGCGATCCGCTGAAGATCACCACGGATTTCATTGCCGCGGAGGTCCGAAACGTATGCCTCAGGCACCTGCCTGTGGCAGAAATGACCTGGTGGTTGCCAAGAAGGGGTTGTGGTGCCACGCTGCGCCAGTAAGAATGATCTCTACGCCCCAGGGCCCCGCAGATGAGGCTCCGCCGCACGTTCCGCGGCCGGATGCCCCCGGGTTTGCCCGTTGACGCGGGGCGTGATCGTGTTGACCGTCAAACTTTTTGGTGAGACTCTGGAAGTCCCCGCGCACCTTAGCTGTTTGGCAGTAAGAACCGCAGCAATATCAGCAGTAACAAGCACTGCCGAACACCGCGGGTGCGAATCCCTCACGACCCACACCGCTTCGGTCGGTCACTCAGTGTGGAGGACCATCCATCATGGCAAAGGCGCTTCTCGGTTACGTCGGCGGTTCCGACCCGCGACTCCTCGCCGAGATGCGACGGCTTCAGCAGCGCGTCCAGGACCTCGAATCCGAGCTTGTACGGATCCAGTCCGAGAACGACGCGCTCAACGCTGCCGTCGCTCAGCACCCCGGAGAGTCGCTGCTTGACGGCATCGACATCGACGTACCCCAGGCGGAGCCTGCGCTCACCTGAGCACGGCGATCTCTGGAGATACATAGCGCAGAATATGTACGCGCAAGATATGCAAGGGACGCTCCGGCGTCCCTTCTTTCTTTGCGCCTCGCCCCCTAGGTGCTTCGCTTAACGTCTGATGTGCCCTGCACCTTCATGGGTGAAACCGAGAGTGAAAGGTAGAGTCCGGCGGCGTGCACCTCAAGGCCATGACTCTGCGCGGGTTCAAATCCTTCGCCTCCGCCACCACGCTGCGCTTCGAGCCCGGTATCACCTGTGTCGTCGGGCCCAATGGCTCCGGCAAGTCCAATGTGGTGGACGCGCTCTCCTGGGTCATGGGTGAGCAGGGAGCCAAGTCGCTGCGCGGCGGCAAGATGGAGGACGTCATCTTCGCCGGGACGACCGGGCGGCCCCCGCTCGGTCGCGCCGAGGTCTCCCTGACCATCGACAATTCCGACGGCGCGCTCCCCATCGACTACGCCGAGGTCACCATCACGCGGATCATGTTCCGCAACGGCGGCAGCGAATACCAGCTCAACGGCGACACCTGCAGGCTCCTCGACATCCAGGAACTCCTGTCCGACTCCGGCATCGGCCGCGAGATGCACGTCATCGTGGGGCAGGGCCAGCTCGACTCCGTACTGCACGCCGATCCGATGGGTCGCAGGGCCTTCATCGAGGAGGCCGCCGGCGTCCTCAAGCACCGCAAGCGCAAGGAGAAGGCGCTGCGGAAGCTGGACGCGATGCAGGCCAACCTCGCCCGCGTACAGGACTTGACCGACGAGCTGCGCCGGCAGCTCAAGCCGCTGGGGCGGCAGGCCGCGGTGGCGCGGCGGGCCGCCGTCATCCAGGCCGATCTGCGCGACGCCCGGCTGCGCCTGCTGGCCGACGATCTCGTACGCCTGCGGAAAGCGCTGCGTGGCGAGATCGCCGACGAGGCCGCGCTCAAGGAACGCAAGGACTCCGCCGAGGCGGAGCTCAAGGCGGCGCTGAGCCGCGAGGCGGAGCTGGAGGACGACGTACGGCGCCTCGCGCCGCGGCTGCAGCGGGCGCAGCAGAGCTGGTACGAGCTGTCCCAGCTGGCCGAGCGGGTGCGTGGCACGATCTCGCTGGCCGACGCGCGGGTGAAGAGCGCGACCGCGGCGCCGGCGGACGAGCGGCGCGGCCGCGACCCCGAGGACATGGAGCGCGAGGCCGCCAGGATCCGCGAGCAGGAGGCAGAACTCGAGGCCGCGCTGGAGGCGGCCGAGCGCGCGCTGGAGGACACCGTCGCGCACCGCGCCGAGCTGGAGCGGGAGCTGGCCGTCGAGGAGCGGCGGCTCAAGGATGTCGCCCGGGCGATCGCCGACCGGCGCGAGGGACTGGCCCGCCTGGGCGGTCAGGTCAACGCCGCCCGTTCGCGGGCCGGATCGGCGCAGGCCGAGATCGACCGGCTGGCCGCCGCACGCGACGAGGCCCAGGAGCGGGCTGTGGCGGCCCAGGAGGAGTACGAGCAGCTCAAGGCCGAGGTCGACGGGCTCGACGCCGACGACTCCGCGCTCGGCGAGCAGCATGACACGGCCAAGCGTGAACTGGCGGAGGCGGAGGCGGCACTGAGCGCGGCCCGTGAGGCACTCACCACCGCCGAGCGCAAGCGCGCAGCCGTGGCCGCCCGCCGCGAGGCGCTCGCCATGGGCCTGCGCCGCAAGGACGGCACGGGCGCGCTGCTCGCCGCGAAGGACCGGCTGAGCGGGCTGCTCGGCCCGGCGTCCGAGCTGCTCACCGTCACCCCCGGCTATGAGGTGCCGGTCGCCGCGGCGCTGGGCGCGGCCGCGGACGCCGTCGCCGTGTCGGCTCCCGCGACCGCGGCCGAGGCGCTGCGGCTGCTCCGCAAGACGGACGCGGGGCGCGCGGCGATACTGCTGAGCGGCGCCCCCGAATCCGTACCGCCGGAGCGGCATCCGGACGGGCCTGCGTACGTTGCCGAGCTGGTGCGCGGGCCCGATGAGCTGATGCCCGCCGTGCGCCGGCTGCTGCGGGGCATGGTGGTCGTCGGGACGCTGGAGGACGCCGAGGACCTGATCTACGCGCGGCCCGAACTCACCGCCGTGACAGCCGAAGGCGACCTCCTTGGAGCGCACTTCGCGCAGGGCGGCTCCGCCGGAGCGCCGAGCCTGCTGGAGGTGCAGGCATCTGTCGACGAGGCGGCCGCCGAGCTGGATGAGCTGGCCGTACGGTGCGAGGAACTTGCCGCCGCCCAGCAGCAGGCCACCGGGCGTCGCCGTGAATGCGCCGCGCTGATGGAGGAGTTGGGGGAGCGCCGCCGGGCCGCCGACCGTGAGAAGTCGGCCGTGTCGGGGCAGCTGGGGCGGCTCGCCGGACAGGCACGCGGGGCCGCGGGCGAGGCCGAGCGGACGACCGGGGCCGTCGCCAGGGCGCAGGAGGCGCTGGAGCGGGCGCGGGAGGAGGCCGAGGAGCTGGCCGAGCGGCTGTTGGTCGCCGAGGAGGCTCCCATCGAGGAGGAGCCCGATACGCATGTACGGGACCGGCTCGCCGCCGACGGCGCCAACGCACGCCAGACCGAGATGGAGGCCCGCCTGCAGGTCCGTACCCACGAGGAGCGCGTCAAAGGGCTCGCGGGGCGCGCGGACGCACTCGACCGGGGAGCGCGCGCCGAGCGCGAGGCACGGGCGCGGGCCGAACAGCGGCGCGCCCGGCTGCGCCACGAGGCGGAGGTCGCCTCCGCGGTGGCGAGCGGCGCCCGCCAGCTGCTGGCGCATGTCGAGGTCTCGCTGGTAAGGGCAGAGGCGGAGCGGGTCGCGGCCGAGGCGGCCAAGGCCGAGCGGGAACGGGAATTGAGCGCAGCCCGCAATCAAGGGCGCGACCTCAAGAGCGAGCTCGACAAACTCACGGATTCAGTTCACCGAGGCGAGGTGCTCGGGGCGGAGAAGCGGCTGCGGATCGAGCAGTTGGAGACCAAGGCTCTGGAGGAGCTCGGCGTGGAACCTGCCGGGCTGATCGCGGAGTACGGGCCCGACCAGCTGGTGCCGCCGTCGCTGCCTGCCGAGGGGGAGGAACTGCCCGATGACCCTGAGCACCCGCGCAATCTGCCGAGACCCTTCGTACGCGGTGAGCAGGAGAAGCGGCTCAAGTCCGCCGAACGGGCGTATCAGCAGCTCGGGAAGGTGAATCCGCTTGCCCTGGAGGAGTTCTCCGCGCTGGAGGAGCGGCACAAGTTCCTCTCCGAACAGCTTGAGGACCTGAAGAAGACCAGGGCCGACCTGCTCCAGGTGATCAAGGAAGTCGACGAGCGCGTCGAGCAGGTCTTCACTGATGCCTACCGGGACACGGCCCGCCAGTTCGAGGGTGTCTTCTCGAGGCTTTTCCCGGGCGGGGAGGGCCGGCTGATTCTGACCGATCCCGACAACATGCTCACCACGGGCGTGGACGTCGAGGCGCGGCCCCCGGGCAAGAAGGTCAAGCGGCTCTCGCTGCTGTCGGGCGGTGAACGGTCGCTGACCGCCGTCGCGTTGCTGGTGTCGATCTTCAAGGCCCGGCCGAGCCCGTTCTATGTGATGGACGAGGTCGAGGCGGCGCTCGACGACACAAACCTCCAGCGGCTGATCCGGATCATGCAGGAGCTCCAGGAGTCCTCGCAGCTGATCGTCATCACGCACCAGAAGCGGACGATGGAGGTCGCTGACGCGCTGTACGGCGTTTCCATGCAGGGCGACGGCGTCTCCAAGGTCATCAGCCAGCGACTTCGCTGACAAACCCTTCACGAACCCCCAACAACCTCTGACGATTCTTCAAGTGTTGAACTCAAGTCGACTGGGTCGTGGATGAAGTATTCGTTCGTTCCAGGGTCTTGACTTCGAAACTTGAACGAATAGTCTCTGCAACGTTGCTTTTACCTTCAAGTGGTGAGCGGCGGGAAGTTGTGCACCACTTGAAGGGCTCGCCCCCCACGCCCGGCGACGCTGCCGGACCCAGGAGTACACGTGACCAGCACTGAGCAGCCACCGCCGGCATCGCGAGGCCGACAGGCTCACCCCGAACATATCGGCCATGTCATCTTCATCACGGCCGCCGCCGCGATGGGCGGCTTCCTCTTCGGCTACGACAGCTCGGTGATCAACGGCGCCGTCGAAGCCATCCGGGACCGCTACGACATCGGCTCGGGAACGCTCGCCCAGGTCATCGCCATCGCACTGATCGGCTGCGCCGTCGGCGCCGCGACCGCCGGCCGGATCGCCGACCGTATCGGCCGTATCCGCTGTATGCAGATCGCAGCCGTGCTCTTCACCGCCAGTGCCATCGGCTCCGCTCTCCCGTTCGCCCTTTGGGACCTCGCCTTCTGGCGCATCATCGGCGGCTTCGCCATCGGCATGGCCTCGGTCATCGGCCCGGCCTATATCGCCGAGGTGTCGCCGGCCGCCTACCGCGGTCGGCTCGGCTCCTTCCAGCAGGCCGCGATCGTCATCGGCATCGCCATCTCCCAGCTGGTGAACTACGCCATCCTGCAGCTCGCCGACGGCAATCAGCGCGGCGAGATGCTCGGTATCGAGGCCTGGCAGTGGATGCTCGGCGTCATGGTCGTCCCGGCGGTGCTCTATGGACTGCTCTCCTTCGCGATCCCCGAGTCGCCCCGCTTCCTGATCTCCGTCGGAAAGGTCGACAAGGCGAAGGAGGTCCTCGGCGAGGTCGAGGGCCACAAGATCGACCTGGACGCCCGCGTCGCCGAGATCGAACTCGCGATGCGCCGCGAGCACAAGTCGACCTTCAAGGACCTGCTGGGCGGCCGCTTCAACTTCCTGCCCATCGTCTGGGTCGGCATCGGACTCTCCCTCTTCCAGCAGTTCGTCGGCATCAACGTCGTCTTCTACTACTCCGCGGCGCTGTGGCAGTCGGTCGGCATCGACCCGGCCAGCTCGTTCTTCTACTCGTTCACCACGTCGATCATCAACATCATCGGCACCGTGATCGCGATGGTCCTGGTCGACCGGGTCGGCCGGCGTCCGCTTGCCCTTGTCGGCTCGACCGGTATGGCGATCGCTCTCGCCTTCGAGGCCTGGGCCTTCTCCGCCGAACTCGTCGACGGCAAGCTGCCCAGCACCCAGGGCGCCGTCGCGCTGATCGCCGCGCACGTCTTCGTGCTCTTCTTCGCCCTCTCGTGGGGCGTCGTGGTCTGGGTCCTCCTCGGCGAGATGTTCCCGAACCGGATCCGGGCGGCCGCACTCGGCGTCGCCGCGTCCGCGCAGTGGATCGCCAACTGGGTCATCACCGTGAGCTTCCCGAGCCTGGCGGACTGGAGCCTCTCCGGCACGTACATCATCTACACATTCTTCGCCGCGCTCTCGATCCCCTTCGTACTTCTGTTCGTCAAGGAGACCAAGGGCAAGGCGTTGGAGGAGATGGGCTAATCCCCGCTGCCCCTCTCCTCACTACGGAACTGCCCCGGCTCAGCTCGTGAGCCGGGGCAGTACGTGTGTGCCCGGGGAGGCTCAACCGGTGAGCCGGGCAGTGCGTGTGTGCCCGAGGAGGTTCAGCTCGTGAGCCGTGGGAGCACGCTCTCTGCGAAGAGTTGAAGGCTGCGCCAGCCCTCGTCCACCGGCATGCCGCCGCACAGCGGATGCAGCACCAGACTGTCCCCGCCGAGCGCCACGCACTCCTCAGGCGTGACGATCCGGTACACGCCCTCGTCGCGCAGTTCCCCGACAGTTGTGGCCTTCGAGCGCACCGCGGAGCGGATGTCCTTCGACTGCCAGGAGGCGTACATCCGCGCCTCGTGCAGGAAGTGTTCGCCGTACTCGGCCCAGGCGCGGTCCGGGTCCCGCGCCAGATGCAGGAGCGGAGTCCGTTTCGCGGGTATCATCGTCCAGCCCTCGGTCCCGTACCGCTCGCGCTGCTCGTGGTAGTACGCCTCCAGCTCCGGCAGATGCGCGCTCGGGAAGAACGGGAGCCCGAGCCGGGCCGCGCGCCGGGCGGCGGCCCGCGAGGAGCCGCCCACGAGAAGCATCGGATGCGGCTGGGTGTAGGGACGCGGGGTCACCCGGACGGTCCGGCCGCGGTAGGTGAACGGCTCACCGGTCCACGCCATCAGCAGCGTCTCCAGCAGCTCGTCCTGGAGCTTGCCGCGCCGGGTCCACTCCACCCCCAGCTGCTCGTACTCCTCAGGCCGGTAGCCGATGCCGGCGACCGTCACAAGACGGCCCCTGCCGATCAGATCGAGTACGGCGATGTCCTCGGCCAGCCGCAGCGGATCGTAGAGCGGACCGATGATCGCGGAGACGGTGACCGCGATCCGGCGCGTTGAGCCGAGGACAGCTCCGGCGAAGACGAAGGGGGACGGCAGCCAGTTGTTCTCGGCGCCGTGGTGCTCCTCGGTCTGGATTGTGTCGACGCCGCGGTCGTCGGCGTACGCGGCCATCTCCAGGGCGGCGCGATAGCGGGCCGCGAGGGCCTCGGGCGTCGCGCCGGGATCGACGAGATTGAAGCGGGCCACTGTGAAGACCATGGGAACGTCCCCCTCCGCCGGGTGAGGGGGACGGTAGTTGACGGAGCGTCAGATTGACAGGGCCGCGGACTCGGGTTCTTCCACGGAGGCGCTCGGGACCGGCTCGGCCGCCGCGGACCGGGTGCGCGGCAGCACCGCGTACAGCGCCGCCGAGAGGACGATCGTGGCCGCCCAGCCCAGGCCGTTCTTCCCGATCCAGGTCGAGGCGAGCGGGCCGGCGAACCAGTCGACCTTGGTGAAGAGCAGACCGACGAGGAGCGCGAGCGCCCACGCTGTCATCGCCTGCCAGGCGAAGCCGCCCCGGTACCAGTAGGCGCTGGTGCGCGTGGTGTCCATCAGCGCCTCGCCGTCGTACGTACGCCGGCGCAGCATGTCCACACCGAAGACGCCGATCCACGCCGAGAACGCCACCGCGAGCAGGGTGAGGAAGGAGATGAACGAGCCGATGAAGCTGGTCGCCACCACCATCAACAGGAACCCGAAGGCCAGGCTGATGACGGCGTTCACGCTGACCGCCCAGGCGCGCGGGACCTTGATGCCCAGGGTCTGCGCGGTGAAGCCCGCCGAATACATCGACATCGAGTTGATCAGCAACATGCCCACCAGCGCGATCAGCAGATACGGGACCGCGATCCACATCGGCAGGATCTGGCCGATGAACGCGACCGGGTCGGTTGCGCTCGCCAGGTCCGGCGTCGAGACCGCCATCACCGCGCCCATCAGCACCATCGGCAGTACGACGATCCCGGCACCGCCGACCGTCGAGCCGACCATCGCCCTGCCGGAAGCGGCGCGCGGGAGATAGCGGGTGAAGTCCGGGCCCGAGGGGACCCAGCTGATGCCGCCCGCCGCGACGGTGCCGATGCCCCCGACCAGCATTGCCGTCGACCCGGCCGGCTTGCCGAAGACCGCGGACCAGTCGGTGTTCGCGACCAGGTGGACCAGTACCAGCACGCTGAACGCGCCGAAGAGATATGTCGACCACTTGCTGCACACACGCAGCGCGTTGATGCCGAGCCCGGAGACCAGGAACGTGCCGGCGACGAAGAGCAGCAGTGTGACGACGATCAGCGTGGTGTTGCTCTTGACGCCGAAGAGCAGATCCAGCACGGTCAGCACGGCATACGCGCCGGTGACCGCGTTGATCGTCTCCCAGCCCCAGCGCGCGACCCAGATGAGCGAGCCGGGGAAGAGATTTCCGCGCTGGCCGAAGACCGCGCGGGACAGGGCCATGCCGGGGGAGCCGCCGCGCTTGCCGGCGATGGAGATCAGGCCGACGATTCCGTACGAGACGAGGGGCGCCGCGCCCCCGACGACGAGCACCTGCCAGAAGTTCAGTCCGTTGAAGACGATCAGGCCCGCGCCCATCGTGAGCAGCAGCACACTGATGTTCGCCGCGACCCAGGTGGGGAAAAGCTGGCGTACGTGGCCGGTGCGCTCGCTGTCGGGGACGGGCTCGAGGCCACGGGTCTCTATCGCGCCTTCGGATTCGGAGGCGTGGGGCATGGAAGAACTCCGTACGAGGTGGGGGGCGCGGGAGAGTCGGCCAGCAGGCCCCAGCATCGCCCATACCCCCCAAAAGGTCCAAATGAAGCCCGATGCGCTTGTGGGATTCTCCAGGGCGCTGCGGGTGAGCGGTCGTGGCCGATACTGGGTGCGTTATGGAAATCCTCATCCTTGCTGTAGTCATCGCCCTGGTCGCGGTCGGCGCGATCAGCGGGCTCGTGGTCAGCAGCCGCAAGAAGAAGCAGCTGCCGCCCTCGGCACCGTCGAGCACGCCGACCATCACTGCCCCGCCCGCCGAACCTCAGGTCGGTGAGGACGCGGCGCCGACGGTCGAAGAACCACGCCGCACGATCGAAGAGGTCGACCTTCCCAGGGCCGCCGAGGCCGTCGAGACCCCGGCCGCTGTCGAGGATCCGGTCGTCGCGGCGCCGCCGGTCCCCGAGATCGAGATCCCCGAGCCGACCGCCGGCCGACTGGTCCGGCTCCGCGCCCGCCTCTCCCGGTCCCAGACCGCGCTCGGCAAGGGGCTGCTCACGCTCCTGTCGCGTGAGCACCTCGACGAGGAGACCTGGGAGGAGATCGAGGACACCCTGCTCACCGCGGACGTCGGCGTCGCGCCGACCCAGGAGCTGGTCGAGCGCCTGCGCGAGCGCGTGAGGGTGCTCGGCACGCGTACGCCCGAGGAACTGCGCGGCCTGCTGCGCGAGGAACTGCTGCGTCTGCTCGGTACCGACTTCGACCGTGTGGTGAAGACCGAGAGCGGTCTGGACACCCCTGGTGTCGTCATGGTCGTCGGCGTCAACGGCACCGGGAAGACCACGACGACCGGCAAGCTGGCGCGGGTGCTCGTCGCGGACGGCCGGTCCGTGGTCCTCGGCGCGGCGGACACGTTCCGCGCGGCCGCGGCGGACCAGCTCCAGACCTGGGGCGAGCGGGTCGGCGCGCGCACGGTGCGCGGCCCGGAGGGCGGCGACCCGGCATCGATCGCGTTCGACGCGGTCAAGGAGGGCATCGCCGAGGGCGCCGACGTCGTACTGATCGACACGGCGGGCCGGCTGCACACCAAGACGGGCCTGATGGACGAGCTCGGCAAGGTCAAGCGCGTCGTGGAGAAGCACGGGCCGCTGGACGAGATCCTGCTGGTCCTGGACGCCACGACCGGGCAGAACGGTCTGGTGCAGGCGCGGGTGTTCGCGGAGGTCGTGGACATCACCGGCATCGTGCTGACGAAGCTGGACGGCACGGCCAAGGGCGGCATCGTGATCGCGGTCCAGCGCGAGCTGGGCGTACCGGTGAAGCTGGTGGGCCTGGGCGAGGGGCCGGACGACCTCGCGCCGTTCGAGCCGGAGGCGTTCGTCGACGCGCTGATCGGCGACTAGCTCTATCGCCTGGCTCTATCGCCTGGCTCAATCGTCGGACGGGCCGGATTACCCGGCCCGTCAGGCGTTTGAGGACATCCCCGAAGGGCGCAGGCGGTGGCAGACGTACGCCAGCGTGCCCAGCAGCAGACGCGCCTGCGGCGGTGCCGACGCCGTGTCCAGGGACGGGGGCCGCAGCCAGCCGACCGGGCCGAGGCCCGCGTGGTCGGAGGGCGGGGCGGTGATGTGGGCGCCCGGACCCAGGCAGTGCAGGTCCAGGTCCGCGTCGTCCCAGCCCATCCGGTAAAGCAGGTCCGGGAGCTCGTCGGCGGCGCCGGGGGCGACGAAGAACTGGCAGCGGCCGTCCGGCGTGGCCGTCACCGGGCCGATCGGCACCCCCATCCGCTCCAGGCGCACCAGCGCGCGGCGACCGGCCGGGGCGGCGACGTCGAGGATGTCGAAGGTTCGGCCGACCGGCAGCAGGAGCGTCGCGCCCGGCACCTCGGACAATGCCTTGGTGACCTCGTCCAGCGTCGCGCCCGCGGGCACCTCGGGAGTGAACTCGAGTGGATGGGCCCCCGGGGAAGGGCAGCCCGCCGCCCCGCAGGAACATTCGCCGGACGCCGCTCGCGCCCCCGGCGCCACGTCCCAGCCCCACAGCCCTGTGTACTCGGCCACCACTGTGCACTCTGTGGTGCGGCCGCGGCGTCGTGAGCCGGACCGCATCTCCCGGATGCCGCCGATCGTGAAGCCCATGCCCCCTCCAACGGGTCTGCATCGCCGGTGGTTACGACCCGAAGTCTCCTCGTGACACTGCGTCGCAACCGGTGAAGGTCCGGCGGCGCACAGTGGCGCGAGGGGTGGTGCGAACCAGGCCGCGCGCCTGTGTGTGCATCGCTCCGCCACACCCTGATCGTCGTATGTCAAGTGAATCGCGCCCGAGGGCAAGGGAGTTCATTCGAAGGGGTGGCGAATGGTGGCGTTTCTGCAATCTCACTCGCGAGAGGGGTGATCGTGGCATTACTTTCAGTACACGAACCTTGGAGCGTTGCGCACCCGCGGGTATGCCGGGGGCAACTCGGATTCCTGTTCGGTGGGGTGCAACCTCCGTACGGACGGTCTCAACTCACGGCATTCTGGTAAGGGTTCGGGGCGACAAAGGCTTCAGCGGATGGGGGCGTGCCAGTGGACGGCAGCGGCGCAAGCGGTACGGATACCGGCAAGCGCCCGAACGAGCAGTTGAGCTCGTGGTTCGTGCGCAGCGGTTGGTCGAAGGGCGAACTCGCGCGTCAAGTGAACCGCCGGGCGCGCCAGATGGGCGCACACCACATCAGCACCGACACCTCACGCGTACGCCGCTGGCTCGACGGCGAGCAGCCGCGCGAGCCGATTCCGCGCATTCTCTCCGAGCTGTTCTCCGAGCGCTTCGGCACCGTCGTGGTCATCGAGGACCTCGGACTGCGATCGGGGCATCAGTCACCGGCCGTGTCCGGGGTGGATCTCCCCTGGGCGGGCACCGAGACCGTCTCCCTGCTCAGCGAGTTCTCGCGCAGCGACCTGATGCTGGCGCGGCGCGGCTTCCTCGGGACCTCGCTCGCCCTGGCCGCGGGACCCGCACTGGTCGAGCCGATGCAGCGCTGGCTGGTGCCCTCCCCGCCCGGCGAGGGGCAGCAGGTGCCCCCCGCCGCGTTGCGCAGGGCGTCACGGCTGTCCAAGCCCGAGCTGGACCTGCTGGAGTCCACGACAGTGATGTTCCGCCAGTGGGACGCGCAGTGCGGCGGCGGGCTGCGACGCAAGGCCGTCGTGGGCCAATTGCACGAAGTCACCGATCTGCTCCAGGAGCCGCAGCCCCAGAGCACCGCGCAGCGGCTGTTCAGGTGCGCCGCGGAGCTCGCCGAGCTGGCCGGCTGGATGAGTTACGACGTCGGCCTGCAGCCCACCGCGCAGAAGTACTTCGTGCTCGCGCTGCACGCCGCCAAGGAGGCGGGCGACAAGCCCCTCGGCTCGTACATTCTGTCGTCCATGAGCCGCCAGATGATCCACCTCGGGCGGCCCGACGACGCCCTGGAGCTCGTGCATCTCGCTCAGTACGGCAGCCGCGACTGCGCCACCGCTCGCACCCAGGCAATGCTGTATGCGATGGAGGCCCGCGCTTACGCCAATATGGGCCAGCCCAGCAAGTGCAAGCGAGCCGTCCGGATGGCCGAGGACACCTTCGCCGACGCCGCTCTCGACGGCGAGCCCGAGCCCGACTGGATCCGCTTCTTCTCCGAGGCCGAGCTCAACGGGGAGAACGCCCACTCGTACCGCGACCTGGCCTATGTGGCGGGCCGCAGCCCCACCTACGCCTCGCTCGCCGAGCCGGTCATGCGGCGCGCCGTCGAGCTCTTCGGCCAGGAGGAGGAGCACCAGCGTTCGTACGCACTCAATCTGGTCGGCATGGCCACGGTCCATCTGCTCAAGAGGGAGCCCGAGCAGTCCACGCAGCTGGCCGGCCAGGCTCTCAAGGTCGCCAAGCGGGTGCGCTCCGAGCGGGTCAACACCCGGCTGCGCAAGACCGTCGACACGGCGGCCCGGGACTTCGGCGACGTGGCCGAGGTCGCCCACTTCACCGACCTGCTGACCTCCCAGCTGCCCGAGACCGCGGAAGCGGTCTGAGCGGGCGGCGTCACCAGACCCCGGCCGCGGCGCTCACCCCGAATACCCCGACTCGGCTCCCCCGTGCCAGGTCAGCCGGGTGAGCGTCGCGGTCGGCTCGTGATGTGCGCAGAGGGTACTCCCGGCCCTCCCGCCCGACCCGGCTGTTCATAGCCACGTAACACGCCGGACCTCTTCGTCACTGCGGCGAAACATCCTGCGGCATCGGCGGAAACCGCGCTGCGCCAACCTCATGGCGCATAACCGGCCCGCCCTTCCGCACAGGCTTCGCCCGCACGCGGCCGCACCGACGACGAGGAGACGCCGATGCCCCAAGGCATCTCGACCCTTGCCGCAGACACCCCGACACTGTCTGCCGCCAATACCGGCTTCATGCTCATCTGCTCCGCCCTGGTGATGATCATGACTCCGGGCCTTGCCTTCTTCTACGGAGGCATGGTCCGGGTCAAGAGCACACTCAACATGCTGATGATGAGCTTCATCAGCCTCGGGATCGTCACCATCCTTTGGGTGGTGTACGGGTTCAGCCTCGCCTTCGGCACCGACAAGGGCTCCATCATCGGCTGGAGCTCCGACTACGTCGGGCTGAGCGGCATCGGCATCACTCAGCTGTGGGACGGCTACACCATCCCGGTGTACGTCTTCGCGGTCTTCCAGCTGATGTTCGCGATCATCACGCCCGCGCTGATCAGCGGTGCGCTCGCCGACCGCGTGAAGTTCACCGCCTGGGCGCTGTTCATCGCCCTGTGGGTCACCGTCGTCTACTTCCCGGTCGCGCACTGGGTGTGGGGCGCCGGCGGCTGGCTCTTCGAGCTCGGCGTCATCGACTTCGCGGGCGGCACCGCCGTCCACATCAATGCGGGTGCCGCGGCCCTCGGAGTGATCCTTGTCATCGGCAAGCGAATCGGCTTCAAGAAGGACCCGATGCGGCCGCACAGCCTGCCGCTGGTGATGCTCGGCGCCGCTCTGCTGTGGTTCGGCTGGTTCGGCTTCAACGCCGGCTCCTGGCTGGGCAACGACGACGGTGTCGGCGCGGTGATGTTCGTCAACACGCAGGTCGCCACCGCGGCCGCGATGCTCGCCTGGCTGGCGTACGAGAAGATCCGCCACGGCGCCTTCACCACCCTCGGCGCCGCCTCCGGCGCGGTCGCGGGCCTGGTCGCCATCACCCCGTCCGGCGGCGCCGTGAGCCCGCTCGGCGCGATCGCCGTCGGCGCCATCGCCGGTGTGCTCTGCGCCATGGCCGTCGGCCTGAAGTTCAGGTTCGGCTACGACGACTCCCTCGACGTCGTCGGCGTCCACCTCGTCGGCGGTGTGGTCGGCTCGCTGCTCGTCGGCTTCTTCGCCACCGGCGGCGTCCAGAGCGACGTCAAGGGCCTCCTCTACGGCGGCGGCCTCGACCAGCTCGGCAAGCAGGCCATCGGTGTGGGCGCCGTACTGGCCTACTCTCTGGTGGTATCGGCACTGCTCGCCTTCGTCCTCGACAAGACGATCGGTATGCGGGTCGAGGAGGACGTCGAGGTCTCCGGTATCGACCAGGACGAGCACGCCGAGACGGCGTACGACTTCAGCGGTGCCGGCGGCGGCGCCGGCTCCCGCAAGGCCGCGCCCGCCCCGGGCGACTCCGTGGCACCCGCGGCCAAGACCAAGAAGGTGGACGCATGAAGCTCATCACCGCCGTCGTAAAGCCTCACCGGCTCGACGAGATCAAGGAGGCCCTGCAGGCCTTCGGAGTCCAGGGGCTCACGGTCACGGAGGCCAGTGGATACGGCCGCCAGCGCGGACACACCGAGGTCTACCGTGGCGCCGAGTACACCGTCGACCTGGTGCCGAAGATCCGCATAGAGGTACTGGTCGAGGACGGTGACGCCGAGCAGCTCATCGACGTGGTCGTCAAGGCGGCCCGTACGGGCAAGATCGGTGACGGCAAGGTGTGGAGCGTCCCGGTCGAGACAGCGGTACGGGTGCGGACCGGCGAACGCGGCCCGGACGCGCTGTAAACGCGGAGCAGAACAGGAGCTGCTGGGTGACGAGCCTGGATGTGACCACCGAAGCGGAAGACTCGGGACCCAGCGGCTATGCGGCGGCCCGGCTGCGCCTTCTCAACGAGAAGGCGCAGTCCGGGCCGCCGCGCCGTGCTGCCCTGGCGAGACTGACAGACGAGTGGCTGAACGCGCTGTTCACCACCGCCTGCCGACAGGCCGGGGTCCGCGGCGCGGCACTTGTCGCCGTCGGCGGCTACGGGCGCGGCGAACTCTCCCCGCGCAGCGACCTCGATCTGCTCCTGCTGCACGACGGGCGGGCGGACGCGGGCGACCTCGCCGCCCTCGCGGACCGGATCTGGTACCCGGTGTGGGATCTGGGGCTCGCACTCGACCACTCCGTACGCACTCCCGGCGAGGCGCGCAAGACAGCCGGCGAGGACCTCAAGGTGCAGCTCGGGCTGCTGGACGCGCGCCATGTCGCGGGCGATCTGGGTCTGGTGGCAGGGCTGCGCACCACTGTGCTGGCCGACTGGCGCAACCAGGCCCCCAAGCGGCTGCCGGAGCTGGATGAGCTCTGTCGCGAACGGGCAGAGCGACAGGGCGAGTTGCAGTTCCTCCTGGAGCCGGACCTCAAAGAGGCGCGCGGCGGGCTGCGGGACGTCACCGCACTGCGCGCCGTCGCCGCCTCCTGGCTCGCCGACGCGCCCCGCGAAGGGCTCGCCGATGCCCGCCGGGCGCTGCTGGACGCCCGGGACGCGCTGCATCTGACCACAGGACGGGCCACCGACCGGCTCGCCCTGCAGGAGCAGGACCAGGTCGCCGCCGAGCTCGGCCTGTTGGACGCCGACGCGCTGCTGCGCCAGGTGTACGAGGCGGCACGCACCGTCTCGTACGCCACGGACGTCACCTGGCGCGAGGTGAACCGCGTACTCAGGTCACGCGCCGTACGGCCCCGGCTGCGGGCGATGCTGGGCGGCGGCCGCGGCCCGCAGCCCGAGCGCAACCCCCTCGCCGAAGGCGTCGTCGAGCAGGACGGCGAGGTGGTGCTCGCCCGCGCGGCGCGGCCCGAACGCGACCCGGTGCTCCCGCTGCGGGCGGCGGCGGCCGCCGCCCAGTCCGGGCTGCCGATCTCCCTGCACGCCGTACGGCGGCTCGCGGCCACTACCCGGCCGCTGCCTGTGCCGTGGCCCGCCGAGGCCCGCGAGGAGCTGCTCACCCTGCTCGGCGCGGGCGAGCCGACGATCGCGGTCTGGGAGGCGCTGGAGGCCGAGGGCCTGATCACCCAGCTGCTGCCCGACTGGGAGCGTGTACGGTGCCGGCCGCAGCGCAACCCCGTACACACCTGGACCGTCGACCGGCATCTCGTCGAGGCGGTGGTCAAGGCCTCCTCGCTGACCCGCCGGGTGGGCCGCCCCGATCTGCTGCTGATCGCGGCCCTGCTGCACGACATCGGCAAGGGCTGGCCCGGCGACCACTCGGTGGCGGGCGAGACCATCGCCAAGGACGTCGCCGTCCGGATCGGATTCGACCGCGCCGATGTGGCCGTCATCGCCACGCTCGTACGCCACCACCTGCTGCTCATCGAGACAGCCACCCGGCGCGACCTTGACGACCCGGCCACGGTCGCCTCCGTCGCCGAGGTAGTCGGATCGCCCGGCACGCTCGAGCTGCTGCACGCCCTGACCGAGGCCGACGCGCTCGCCACCGGGCCCGCCGCCTGGTCCTCCTGGCGTGGTTCGCTCGTGGACGACCTGGTGAAGCGGGTCGCGGCCGTCCTCGCGGGCGCCGACCCGGCCGAGCCGGAGCCCGCCGCGCCGAGCGCCGAGCAGGAACGTCTCGCCATCGAGGCGCTGCGCACCGGCGAACCGGTGCTCGCACTGCACGCCCAGACCGAGGCGGCGACCGGCGACGAGCCCGAACCCGTCGGCGTCGAGCTGCTGATCGCGCTGCCCGACCAGCCGGGGGTGCTGCCGGCGGCGGCCGGTGTGCTGGCCCTGCACCGGCTGACCGTCCGAGCCGCCGACCTGCGCTCCATCGACCTGCCCAGCGAACTGGGCGGGCCCGGTGGCGTACTGCTGCTGAGCTGGCGGGTGGCGGCGGCGTACGGCTCCCTGCCGCAGGCCGCCCGGCTCCGCTCCGATCTCGTACGCGCCCTGGACGGCTCGCTCGACATCCCGGCCAGGCTCGCCGAGCGGGAGGCGGCCTATCCGCGCCGCCGAGCGGGCCAGGCGCCGCCCCCGCGCGTGACGGTCGCGCCCGCGGGCTCCCGGCTCGCCACCGTGATCGAGGTCCGCGCCCACGACGCCCCCGGTCTGCTGCACCGCATCGGCCGCGCCCTGGACGAATCGGCGCTAAGGGTGCGCAGCGCCCATGTCTCCACGCTCGGCGCCAACGCCGTCGACGCGTTCTATGTGACGGGCCCAGAAGGGGCGCCGCTGCCCGCCGAGGAGGCCGCCGAGACGGCCCGTGCGCTGGAGGCGGTACTGCGCGCCTGACGTGAGACCCCCCACGGGGCAGACCACACTGCGCCCGGCCGGATACCCTGGGGGGCACTGTCCGCCTGCTCCCGACACCTGAGGATCCGCGACCGCCGTGTTCGACACCCTCTCCGACCGCCTTGCCGCGACATTCAAGAACCTCCGGGGCAAGGGCCGCCTGTCCGAGGCGGACATCGACGCCACGGCGCGCGAGATCCGTATCGCGCTGCTCGAGGCGGATGTCGCGCTGCCCGTTGTCCGGGCCTTCATCAAGCAGGTCAAGGAGCGCGCGGCCGGCGCCGAGGTCTCCCAGGCGCTGAACCCGGCCCAGCAGGTCATCAAGATTGTCAACGAGGAGCTCGTCGGCATCCTCGGTGGCGAGACCCGCCGCCTCCGGTTCGCCAAGCAGCCGCCGACCGTGATCATGCTCGCGGGTCTGCAGGGCTCCGGTAAGACGACCCTGGCCGGAAAGCTGGGCCTGTGGCTCAAGGGCCAGGGCCACTCGCCACTGCTCGTCGCCGCCGACCTCCAGCGTCCCAACGCGGTCACCCAGCTCTCCGTCGTCGCCGAGCGCGCCGGCGTGGCGGTCTACGCGCCGGAGCCGGGCAACGGCGTCGGCGACCCGGTCAAGGTCGCCAAGGACTCCATCGAGTACGCCAGGGCCAAGCAGTTCGATGTGGTCGTCGTCGACACCGCGGGCCGCCTCGGCATCGACCAGGAGCTGATGCAGCAGGCCGCGGACATCCGCGACGCCGTCAGCCCCGACGAGGTCCTCTTCGTCGTCGACGCGATGATCGGTCAGGACGCGGTCAACACCGCGGAGGCATTCCGCGACGGCGTCGGCTTCGACGGCGTGGTGCTCTCCAAGCTCGACGGTGACGCCCGCGGTGGCGCGGCGCTCTCCATCGCGCACGTCACCGGCCGCCAGATCATGTTCGCCTCCAACGGCGAGAAGCTGGACGAATTCGACGCGTTCCACCCGGACCGCATGGCGTCCCGCATCCTCGGCATGGGCGACATGCTGTCGCTGATCGAGAAGGCCGAGCAGACCTTCAGCCAGGAAGAGGCCGCCCAAATGGCCTCCAAGCTGGCGAGCAGCAAGGGCAAGGACTTCACGCTCGACGACTTCCTGGCCCAGATGGAGCAGGTCAGGAAGATGGGCTCCATCTCCAAGCTGCTCGGGATGCTGCCCGGCATGGGGCAGATCAAGGACCAGATCAACAACATCGACGAGCGGGACGTGGACCGTACCGCCGCGATCATCAAGTCGATGACGCCCGGTGAGCGTCAGGAGCCGACGATCATCAACGGCTCGCGCCGAGCCCGTATCGCCAAGGGCTCCGGTGTCGACGTCAGCGCGGTGAAGGGCCTGGTGGAGCGGTTCTTCGAGGCCCGCAAGATGATGTCGAGGATGGCGCAGGGCGGCGGGATGCCGGGCATGCCCGGGATGCCCGGCATGGGTGGCGGCCCCGGCCGCCAGAAGAAGCAGCTCAAGCAGGCCAAGGGCAAGCGCAAGAGCGGCAACCCGATGAAGCGCAAGGCCGAGGAGCAGGCGGCCACGGCGCGCCGCGAGCAGGCGGCGCAGGGCAACGCGTTCGGCATGCCGGCCGGTGAGCCGGGCAAGGACTTCGAACTGCCCGACGAGTTCAAGAAGTTCATGGGGTGAGACGCCGGCCGGCTGACACGCTGACGCCGACCCCGAAGGGCCCACGGCCGGACCGGCCGTGGGCCCTTCGCGTGCCCGGTCCGGCCGGATGAGTGTGCTCGCTCCGGCGGGATGAGTGTGCTTGCTCCGGCGGGTTGAGCGTGCTCGCTCCGGCCGCATGACGGCATCCTCGCCCGGCCGGCGGCTCCGGCTGGCGACGCCGGGGGATCTGTGCGGTCATGGGCAAAGGCGCCGAGTCACGGCAGAGGAGAGCAGGCGTGGCCAACCCAGCACCCCCACGCGAGCGCACCGACCAGCCGTGGCGCTCCGAGGGCGCGCCCCCGCCCAGGAAGATGCCTGGAGGCTGGCCCGGCCTGATTCTCACCGCGCTCGTCGTCTATCTGGCCGCCAATCTTCTGCTGTCCTTCCTCGGCGGCGGGGGCGGGCCCACCATCCCGTACACGGAGTTCAGCAAGCAGGTCACAAACGGCAATGTCTCGAAGATCTACGCCAGGGGCGACACGATCCAGGGCGAGCTCAAACGGAAGGCCCCTCTTCCCGACGGCAAGGGCGACTACACCAAGTTCACGACCCATCGGCCGGCCTTCGCCGACGACAATCTCTGGTCCGAGCTGAGCAGGCAGAACGTCACCGTGACGGCCGAGCCGGTAGTCACCACGGGACGCGGCGTGCTGGCCAATCTGCTGATCTCGCTCGCGCCGACGCTGGTCCTCGTACTGCTGTGGCTGTACATCGCCCGGCGGATGGGCGCGCCGCTGGGCGGCGGCGTGCTCGGCCGTAAGCCGAAGCCGGTGGAGGTCGAGCCGGGCAAGCGCACCACCTTCGATGACGTGGCCGGCATCGAGGACGTCAAGGCCGAGCTCCACGACATCGTCGACTTCCTCAAGAACCCGCAGGCGTACCGGAGGATGGGCGCGAGGATGCCCGGCGGCGTACTGCTCTCGGGACCGCCCGGCACCGGGAAGACGCTGCTGGCACGGGCGGTGGCGGGCGAGGCCGGGGTGCCCTTCTTCTCCGCGTCCGCCTCGGAGTTCATCGAGATGATCGTCGGGGTGGGTGCCAGCCGGGTCCGTGAACTCTTCGCCGAGGCGCGCAGGGTCGCCCCGGCCATCATCTTCATCGACGAGATCGACACGATCGGGCAGGTGCGGGGCGGCGGCGCGGGCCTGGGCGGGCACGACGAGCGCGAGCAGACGTTCAACCAGATCCTCACCGAGATGGACGGCTTCAGCGGCTCGGAGGGCGTGGTCGTACTCGCCGCCACCAACCGCGCCGACGTCCTCGACCCCGCGCTGACCCGGCCCGGCCGCTTCGACCGGGTCGTTCAGGTCTCCCCGCCCGACCGTGCCGGCCGGGAGGCCATCCTCAAGATCCACACCCGGCGGGTCCCACTGGCCGAGGACGTCGACCTGGCCCAGATCGCCGGCGCGACGCCGGGGATGACGGGCGCGGATCTCGCCAACCTGGTCAACGAGGCCGCGCTCCTCGCGGCCAAGCGCAAACAGTCGGCAGTCACTCAGTCCGACCTCTTCGCCGCCCTGGAAAAGGTCCAACTCGGCGCGGAACGCCCGCTGGTCATGCCGGAGGAGGACCGCAGACGCACCGCCTACCACGAGAGCGGGCACGCGCTGCTCGGCATGCTCCAGCCCGGCGCGGACCCGGTCCGCAAGGTCAGCATCGTGCCGCGCGGCCGGGCGCTGGGCGTCACGCTCTCCACACCCGACGCGGACAGGTACGCGTACCCCGAGGCGTATCTGCGGGGCCGCATCGTCGGCGCGCTGGGCGGTATGGCGGCGGAACACGTCGTCTTCGACGTGATCACGACGGGCTCGGAGAGCGACCTGGAACAGGTCACGCACCTGGCCAGGGGCATGGTCGGCCGCTGGGGCATGAGCGAACGGGTCGGCAGACTGACCGCGATCCCGAACGACCCCCAGCAGGCGTACGGCCTCTCGGCCGCCCCGGCGACGCTGGACACGGTGGAGCACGAGATGCGCCGGATCGTCGACGAGTGCTACGAGAGCGCCTGCCGCCAACTGCGCGAAAACCGCGACCGATTGGACGCGCTGGCGCGGGCGCTGCTGGAGAGGGAAACACTGGACGAGTCCGAGACGTACCGCGTGGCGGGCCTCACCAGCCCGGACAAGTCCGAGTAGCGCGCCGGGCCACGTTGCGCCGCATCACCCCCCTTCGGCTGCGCCCGCGCCGAGCACTGGGGCTGCTGCCGACCCGTTTGGGGGCGCGCGAGGGCGGCGTGAAGCTGTCGCTCGCGTGTCTGGGGACGGGGCGGGCCTCGCCGACCGGCAGCGCGAAGCTGCCGCTCAGTAACGCCTGCGCAGCGCGTCAGGGCGTGCGGGCGGCGCGAGGTTGTCCGCGCTGGGCGTCAAGCGCACCTCTGGTATGGGCAGTTGCTCCGGCAGGGCGGCGGGGAGTTGCCGCCGCCTGTTTGGATGACGCCCCGCCGGGCTCGGGGCGGGCCTTCACCGACCGGTGGCGCGAAGCCGCCGCTCAGGAACGCCCGTGCAGCGCTCTCGGAGGGGGAGGTTGCCCGCCGGGCACCAAGAGTCCGCCTCTGGCGTGGACAGTTGCCCCGGCAGGGCGGCGGGGAGCTGCCGCTCGCGTGTCCAGGGACGCCCCTGCCGGGCTGGGAGCCGACCGGCGGCGCGAAGCCGCATGCGTGCGGCTCCCGGCAGAGGCGGGCGGAGTCACGTCCCTCGCGCCGGGCATCAAGCCCGCCTCCGGAGTGAACAGTTACTGCCACACGGGCCGCGCGAAGCTGCCGCCCCGGGGTCCGGGGCCTGCCCCGGTTGTGGGAAGGGGCGGGGAGGGGAAAGGCCCCGCGCAGCGGAACCCGAACCCGCACCCCGCCCACACCTCAGCGCGTCCGCGCGATCAGGTACCGGAACACATTCGGCATCCACACCGTGCCGTCCCGCCGCCGATGCGCATGCAGCGCCTCCCTGATCTCCTTCTCCACCTGCAACTGGTCCGTCGCCCGCACCGCCGCCGCGTACAGCCCCGTCGACAGCAGCCCCCGCACCGCACTCTCCATGTCCGCGTAGCCGAAGGGGCACGCCACCCGGCCCGAGCCGTCCGGCTTCAGGCCCGCCTGCGCCGCGACGTCCTCCAAGTCGTCCCGCAGCGCCGGGCGCCAGCCGCCCGTCCGTAGCCGTTCGGTCAGCCGGCCGGCCACCCGCAGCACACCCGACGTCGCGCAGCGCTCCGGCGGGCCCCAGCCCGTGAGCACCACCACGCTGCCGCGCTCTGCCAACTCGACGGCCGCCGCGACAGCCGGTCCAAGGCCCTCCGAGTCACCCGCCGCGCAGCCGATCGGCTGAAACGCGGTGATCAGGTTGTACGGACCCCGCTCCGCGTCCGCCACGGCCGCCGCATCGCCTTCCGTCAGCTCGACGTCCCGCGCGGGCGCCCCCGCCTCCGGAGCCATCCGTTCCCGCGCCAGCGCGAGCCGTTCGCGGTCCGTGTCCACCCCCGTCACCCGCGCTCCGCGCCCCGCCGCGATCAGCAGCGCGAGGCCGGACCCGCAGTCGAGGCCGAGCAGCCGCGTCCCGGAGCCGACCTCCAGGCGCTCGTACACCGCCTCGTAGAGCGGCACCAGCATCCGTTCCTGGATCTCGGCCCAGTCCCGGGCCCGCGCACACGTCTCCGCCGGAGACGGAGACGTGGACGACGCGTGGGGTCGGTGCTGGACGAGCGTTGGTGTCATCGAAAGCGCCCCAATCCGCCAAGAGGTCAGCCGAGCCCTGAAGGACAGCCCCCCGTGTGCGTACGCCTGCGCTCCCCCCGTATGCCAGAGAACTCCGCATGCGCCCGCAAGTCCAGGGGTTGAGGGGCAATGCTTGCGTGCCCCCGGCGTGCGCCCTCGCACTCCGGCCGATTCACGCTCGGCCCCGGTGTCGCCGTACGATGCGCGCCATGGCAAAGGCACCCGTTCTCACGCCCCAGTCGGAAGACTTCCCGCGCTGGTACCAGGACCTGATCAACAAGGCCGAACTGGCGGACAACGGCCCGGTGCGCGGCACCATGGTCATCCGACCGTACGGCTACGGCCTGTGGGAGCGGATGCAGCAGGAGATGGACGCCCGCATCAAGGACGCGGGTGCCCAGAACGCCTACTTCCCGCTCTTCATCCCACAGTCTTACCTGACTCGGGAAGCTGAGCATGTCGAGGGCTTCGCACCCGAACTCGCGGTCGTCACGCACGGTGGCGGCAAGGAGCTCGAGGAGCCCATCGTCGTACGCCCCACGTCCGAGACGATCATCAACGACTACTTCTCGAAGTGGGTGCAGAGCTACCGCGATCTGCCGCTGCTGATCAACCAGTGGGCCAATGTGGTCCGTTGGGAGATGCGCCCGCGCGTCTTCCTGCGTACTACCGAATTCCTCTGGCAGGAGGGCCACACCGCCCACGCCACCTACGAGGACGCCCGCGACTACGCCGCCCACATCCACAAGAACGTCTACGCGGACTTCATGACCAATGTCCTCGGCATCGACGTGGTGCTCGGCCGCAAGACGCCCAGGGAGCGCTTCGCCGGCGCCATCAACACCCTCACGCTCGAAGCCATGATGGGCGACGGCAAGGCGCTTCAGATGGGTACGAGCCATGAGCTCGGCACCAACTTCTCCAAGGCCTTCAACACCACCTACCTGTCGAAGGAGGGCAAGCAGGAGCTGGCCTGGCAGACCTCCTGGGGCTCCTCCACCCGGATGGTCGGCGGCCTGATCATGTCGCACGGCGACGACAACGGACTGCGCGTGCCACCGCGTCTCGCGGCCGTCCAGGTCGTCGTCATGGCCATCAAGGGCGACGAGGCCGTCGCCAAGGTCCGCGAGATCGGCGACCGGCTGAAGGCCGCGGGCCTGCGCGTGCAGGTCGACGACCGCACCGACACCCCCTTCGGCCGCCGCGCGGTCGACTGGGAACTCAAGGGCGTTCCGGTACGCATCGAGGTCGGCCCGCGCGACCTGGAGGCGGGCACCGCGATGCTGGCCCGTCGCATCCCCGGCGGCAAGGAGCCGGTGCGGATCGAGGCGCTGGCCGAGCTGCTGCCGAAGGTCCTCGAGGAGGGCCAGGCGCAGCTGCTGAAGGAGTCGCGCGACCGCCGCGAGTCCCGTACGACCGACGTGGCGACGATCGAGGAGGCCGCCGAGGCCGCCGTCGCCGGCGGCTGGGCCCGTATCCCGTGGTCGACCCTGGGCCAGGACGGCGAGGACCAGCTCGCCGAGCAGGCTGTGACCGTACGGTGTCTGATCACCGAGGACGGGTCGGTTCCGGAGGCCGACGACGCGCCGGGTACTGTCGCGATCGTGGCCCGCGCCTACTAGGCGGCTACTGGGCGGCCCAGCCGAGGAGCGTACGGCCCGGAATCGGACATCCGCCCCAGCGTGCGGCCCTTGTCTACGCGCTGGGGCGTACGCGCCGCTACGTACCACCTTGGTGTGAGCTGTGAAGCTTCTCCGCAGATCAACGCACCCGCCCTCGTCCGGACGCATCAAGGGCAACTGACGGGTACGTGCAAATTATTTGGGATGCCCCGGAATGGAACCCGCGAGCGCCCCGGCTCGTTATCACGACGTGAGCACGACACCACCTGTTCTCGCCGCAGAGCTGGCACAGGCGTGGGCCGATATTCAGCGGCACCACCCCGAGCTGCCGGATCTTGCCGCGCCCGAGTCCCTGATCGGAGAGTCCTCGTCCGCCTGCGGCCACGAGCTCTCCTTCGAGCGACTGCTCCACGAGGCAGTCCATGGCATCGCCGCCGCCCGAGGTGTCCGTGACACCTCCCGCGCCGGCCGCTATCACAACCGCCGATTCCTGGCGATCGCCGAGGAGATGGGCCTGGACCATGTCGACGAGCCGCACCCCAGCAGCGGCTTCTCGCTGGTCGTGCTCAACGCCGAGGCGAAGCGCCGGTACCGACCCACGATCGAGAGACTGCAGAGGGCCCTCAAGGCGCACACCGTCGCTACGGCCTCCGACACCAAGCGCTCCTTCCGCGGCCCGGCCGCCCGGCACGGCTCGTCCGGGGGTGGCGTGCGCGTCAAGGCCGTGTGCGACTGTGGCCGCAATGTCCGCGTTGTCCCGTCCGTTCTCGCCCAGGCGCCCATCGTCTGCGGCGGCTGCGGTAAACCCTTCCGTATCCCTGAAGTAGTCGCCGCCGCGAGCTGAGGGCTTCCGTCCCCGCCGGGTCGGGCCGCCGACGGGGCGGTGCGACACCGGCCGGGTGCGAGCCCGCCGCAGGTCTGTGGCACAATGGGTCGCTGTACTCGACAGCCGCACAGGAACCCTCTCGCCTCCGGCTGACGCGTCCATAGGGCACCCCGAGTACCGCAACCCCACGTGGCATCTCGTTGTGCCCAACCACGTCAAGACCAGGAGACACCACTTCCGTGGCAGTCAAGATCAAGCTGAAGCGTCTGGGCAAGATCCGTTCGCCTCACTACCGCATCGTCGTCGCCGACTCCCGTACCCGCCGTGACGGTCGGGCCATCGAGGAGATCGGCCTGTACCACCCGGTGCAGAACCCCTCGCGCATCGAGGTCGACTCGGAGCGTGCCCAGTACTGGCTGTCCGTCGGCGCCCAGCCGACCGAGCCGGTCATGGCGATTCTGAAGCTCACCGGTGACTGGCAGAAGCACAAGGGCCTGCCGGCCCCGGCGCCGCTGCTCGTCGCGGAGCCGAAGGACAAGCGCGCCGCGTTCGAGGCCTTCACCAAGAGCCTCGAGGGCGACGAGCCCAAGGGTGAGGCCATCACCCCGAAGGCGAAGAAGGCCGACAAGAAGGCGGACGAGGCTGCTGAGGCCCCGTCCACCGAGTCGACCGAGGCCTGAGCATGCTCGAGGAGGCTCTCGAGCACCTCGTGAAGGGCATCGTCGACAACCCGGACGATGTGCAAGTGGCCTCGCGCGATCTGCGCCGCGGTCGCGTGCTCGAGGTCCGGGTCCACCCCGACGATCTCGGTAAGGTGATCGGCCGCAATGGCCGCACCGCGCGCGCCCTGCGCACCGTCGTGGGCGCCATTGGTGGCCGTGGCATCCGCGTCGACCTCGTCGACGTGGACCAGGTTCACTGACATACGCAGCACCGGCACGGGCCGGGGAGGGCCTTTGGGCCGTCCCCGGCCCGTAGTCGTCGACAGGAGAGAGTGCGAAGTGCAGTTGGTAGTCGCCCGGATCGGCCGCGCCCACGGCATCAAGGGTGAAGTCAACGTCGAGGTGCGCACGGACGAGCCGGAACTCCGGCTCGGGCCCGGCGCCGTACTGGCCACCGACCCGGCCACCGCCGGACCGCTGACGATCGAGACCGGCCGGGTGCACAGTGGCCGGTTGCTGCTGCGCTTCGAGGGCGTGCGGGACCGTAGCGCCGCCGAAGCCCTGCGTAACACTTTGCTGATCGCCGAGGTGGACCCGGAGCAACTCCCCGAGGATCCGGAGGAGTTCTACGACCACCAGCTGATGGACCTCGATGTGGTCCTCGCCGACGGCACCGAGATCGGCCGCATCAGCGACATCAGTCATCTGCCCTCGCAGGACCTGTTCATTGTCGAGCGGCCCGACGGCAGCGAGGCGATGATCCCCTTCGTCGAGGAGATCGTGACCGAGATCGACCTCGAGAACCAGCGCGCCGTCATTGACCCGCCGCCCGGGCTCATCGACGACAGCCAGGCGGAGATCGCCTCGTCGCGCGATGCCGAGGACGAGAACTGATGCGGCTCGACGTCGTCACGATCTTCCCCGAGTACCTGGAACCGCTGAACGTCTCGCTCGTCGGCAAGGCACGCGCGCGTGGGCAGCTCGATGTCCATGTGCACGACCTGCGCGAGTGGACGTACGACCGGCACAACACCGTCGACGACACCCCCTACGGGGGCGGCCCCGGCATGGTCATGAAGACCGAGCCCTGGGGTGACGCGCTCGACGACGCGCTGGCGAGCGGCTACGAGGCGGGCGCGCACGGCCCGGTCATAGTCGTGCCCACACCCAGCGGCCGCCCCTTCACCCAGGAGCTCGCCGTAGAGCTCTCCGAGCGGCCGTGGCTGATTTTCACCCCCGCTCGGTACGAGGGCATCGACCGCCGGGTCGTCGACGAGTACGCGACCCGGATGCCGGTCTACGAGGTGTCCATCGGCGACTACGTCCTGGCCGGCGGCGAGGCGGCGGTACTGGTGATCACCGAGGCCGTGGCGCGGCTGCTGCCCGGGGTCCTGGGCAACGCCGAGTCGCACAGGGACGACTCCTTCGCGCCCGGCGCGATGGCCAATCTGCTCGAAGGGCCCGTCTACACCAAGCCGCCCGAGTGGCGGGGACGCGCCATTCCTCAGGTGCTGGTCAGCGGGCACCACGGGAAGATCGCGCGCTGGCGGCGGGACGAGGCGATCCGCCGTACGGCCTTCAACAGGCCCGACCTGATTGAGCGTTGCGACCCCGCCGCCTTCGACAAGAAGGACCGGGAGATCCTCTCCATTCTCGGCTGGGCGCCGGAGCCCGGCGGCCGATTTTGGCGCAGGCCCGAGGCCGTGGAAGAATAGGCCGCTGCTGTACGTCCAGCAGGCGCCCCTGCCACAGGGGGAACGACGCCCGCTCGATGTGGACAGCACCCTGACTCTCATCTCGATCATTCCGCTGATGACCTGTGGCATCGGCGAGGAAGCAGACCTTCATGGCCAGCCTGCTCGACTCCGTCAACTCCGCGTCGCTGCGCAGCGACGTCCCCGCCTTCCGTCCCGGCGACACCGTGAACGTCCACGTTCGCGTCATCGAGGGCAACCGCTCGCGTATCCAGCAGTTCAAGGGCGTTGTCATCCGCCGCCAGGGCTCGGGCGTCAGCGAGTCCTTCACGGTCCGCAAGGTCTCCTTCTCCGTCGGCGTCGAGCGCACCTTCCCGGTGCACAGCCCGATCTTCGAGAAGATCGAGCTCGTCACCCGCGGTGACGTCCGTCGCGCCAAGCTCTACTACCTGCGCGAGCTGCGCGGCAAGGCTGCCAAGATCAAGGAGAAGCGCGACAACTGAGCTACGGCTCACACCTCGCGGCGAACTTTGGACTGAGGAGCCACAGGGCGGCCGGATAGGCTCTGCCCCTGATGGACACCGAAGCGAAGCACATGGAGCGCGACCGCTCTTCCACCCTCGAAGCCGGGGAAAAGGGAGAGGGGTCGCGCTCTGTGCGTTCATCGCGCCCCTCCGAGGGCCTTGGCAGACGTCTCTCCGTCATGTCCTGGCGCAGCGCCGGGCTGCTCGGCGCCGCCTGCACCGTCGTTGTGCTGCTGTTCAGCCAATTCGTGGTGCAGCCCTTCCAGATCCCCAGCAGCTCCATGGAGCCCACCCTTCAGATCGGCGACCGGGTGCTGGTGAACAAGCTGGCGTACCGTTTCGGCTCCGGGCCCCAGCGGGGGGACGTCGTCGTCTTCGACGGCACCGGATCCTTCGTACAGGAGGGCCTGGAGGAGAATCCGGTCAGCGCCATGACGCGCGGCGTGTTCGCGGCACTTGGGCTGGCCGAGCCCGCCGAGACCGACTTCGTCAAGCGCGTCGTGGGTGTGGGCGGTGACCGCGTGGTCTGCTGCGACAAGGGGGGCAGGGTCGAAGTGAACGGCGCACCTGTCGATGAGGGATACCTCCATCCCGACGACGTCCCGTCCGAGGTCCCCTTCGACATCATCGTCCCGCAGGGAACTCTGTGGGTCATGGGAGACCACCGGAGCCACTCGCGTGACTCCCGCGACCATCTCGGGGAGCCCGGCGGCGGCATGGTGCCCGTCGACATGGTGATCGGACGGGCGGACTGGATCGGCTGGCCGATCGGGCGCTGGACCTCGCTCGAGGGGGCCGACGTCTTCGCGGGCCCGCCGGAGGCGGAACGAATGCCGGGCGGCGCCCATGGGTAACCGCGGGCGTCGTGCGAGTCACCGGTCCGACACCCGGCTGCCGACCGGGACAAGGCCGACAGACGGCGCCCGGACGCTGCCCGGCCGGGCGGAGCGGCGCAGGCTCGCGCAGAAGGTGAAGCGCAAGCGCCGCCGGGCGGCCGTGAAGGAGATACCCCTCCTGATCACCGTGGCGCTGATGATCGCTCTGGTCCTGAAGACGTTCCTGGTGCAGGCCTTCGTGATCCCGTCGGGTTCGATGGAGCAGACCATCCGCATCCAGGACCGCGTACTGGTGGACAAGCTCACCCCGTGGTTCGGCTCCAAGCCGCAGCGCGGTGATGTCGTCGTCTTCAAGGATCCCGGCGGCTGGCTGCAGCAGGAGAAGGCGCCCAAGAAGGACGACCCGATCGGCGTCAAGCAGGTCAAGCAAGGCCTGACCTTCATCGGGCTGCTGCCGTCCGACGACGAGCAGGACCTGATCAAGAGGGTGGTCGCGGTCGGCGGGGACACCGTCAAGTGCTGCGACAAGGACGGGCGGGTCACCGTCAACGGCGTACCGCTCATCGAGCCGTATCTGAACCCCGGAAACGTTCCCTCGACGCTGAAGTTCGAGGTCAAGGTGCCGGTCGGGCGGATCTTCGTGATGGGGGACCACCGGGCCAACTCGGCGGACTCGCGCTTCCACCTCGACGAGAAGGACCGGGGCACCGTCTCGGAGGACGAGGTCGTCGGGCGCGCGGAAGTCATCGCCTGGCCGGTCAGCCACTGGCGCAGACTGGAAGAGCCGGAGACGTACGCATCCGTCCCGAACGCGCGTGCCGGGTCGACCGCCGCACTCTCCCCGTCGAATAGGGTGTCACCTCAGGATCTGAACGGGATGATCCTGCTCCCGAGCCCTGCGGAACTCCCGCTCGTTATGGGAGTGGTGGGCCTGTACCGACTTCGGGGCAGGCGGTTCGCACGGAGTGAGGAGTGGACGTGGGGGATGTGGCCGTCGGCACACGATCCGGACACGATGAGCCGGAGGAAAGGCCAGGGAAGCTCACCGAGCCGCCCGCGGCGGTGACTGACGAATCGGCGGCTCGGACGCCGGGGACGGCGGGAATTATGGACGCCGAGAGCGGATCCTCCGAGGACAGCGGTACGGGACACAGGAAGCAGCGGTCCTTCTGGAAGGAACTGCCGCTTCTGATCGGTATCGCCCTGCTTCTCGCGCTCCTCATCAAGACCTTCCTGGTGCAGGCCTTCTCGATCCCCTCCGACTCGATGCAGAACACCCTGCAGCGCGGCGACCGGGTGCTGGTCGACAAGCTCACCCCGTGGTTCGGCTCGGAGCCCGAGCGCGGTGAGGTCGTCGTCTTCCACGATCCGGGCGGCTGGCTGGACGGTGAGCCCACCCCTGAGCCGAATCCTGTGCAGAACTTCCTCAGCTTCATCGGCCTGATGCCGTCGGCCGAGGAGAAGGACCTGATCAAGCGGACGATCGCGATCGCCGGCGACACCGTGGAGTGCAAGAAGGGCGGCCCGGTCAAGGTCAACGGGAAGGCGCTCAACGAGCCGTACATCTTCCCCGGCGACACCCCCTGCGACGACCAGCCCTTCGGCCCGTTCAAGGTGCCCAAGGACCGGATCTGGGTGATGGGCGACCACCGCCAGAACTCCCGGGACTCCCGCTATCACATGGAAGACGCGAACCACGGCTTCGTACCGGTCGACAAGGTCGTCGGACGCGCTGTCGTGGTGGCCTGGCCGCTGAACCGCTGGTCGACGCTGCCGGTGCCCGCCACCTTCGACCAGCCCGGGATCAACACCGCGGCCGCCGTCCTCTCGGCCGGTCCTCTCCTCGGAGTAGTGCCCTTTGCGCTGTGGCGTCGCAGGAGGCTGACCACAGGGCATACCGCCGGGTAGGGTGCGGTCCCAGATCGCCGATCTCCTGGGCAGGCTCTCGGGGACGGAATCTCCGAGACGGGGAGCGCTGGGATGAGCGGAACAGGACGTACGGAAGACGGCCGCGGCCGGCTCGGCAGCGCATTGTCGGGCCTGGCCGTGGCCGTCGGCTGCGTGCTCTTCCTCGGGGGGTTCATCTGGGGGGCCGTGGTCTACCAGCCCTACACCGTGCCTACCGACTCGATGTCCCCGACCGTGATGGCGGGTGACCGGGTGCTGGCCGAGCGGATAGAGGGCGACCAGGTGCGGCGCGGCGACATCGTGGTGTTCCGCGATGCGCAGTGGGGCGATATGCCCATGGTCAAGAGGGTGGTGGGCGTGGGCGGCGACAAGATCGCCTGCTGCGGCGACGGCGGCAATCTGATGGTCAACGGCACGGCGGTCGAGGAACCGTATCTGCGCACCAATGAACTCGCTTCGCCGGACAGCTTCACGGCCGCGGTCCCCAAGGGGCAGTTGTTCCTGCTGGGCGACGAGCGCAGTGGCTCGCTGGACTCCCGCGTACACCTCCAGGACCCGGGGCAGGGATCGGTGCCCCGCTCGGCGGTCACGGCGCGGCTGGACGCCGTGGCCTGGCCGCTGGACGGCGGTCTGCTGGAACGGCCCCAGGGCTTCGCGGCGCTGCCGGGCGGAGTGTCGCAGCCGGGGCCGGTAACGCTGGTCGTCGGGTCAGTGGCGGCCGGGGCTCTGCTGATCGTGGGCGGTGCGGCGTACGGTCCGATCGCGCGCCGGCTGTCGGGGCGGGGGCGCGGGGCCTCCGGTGGCGGCGGACGCGGGGGCGCGGGACGCGGAACGGCGACCGCCGGTGTCGGCTGAGGGCCGCGAGGGGCACGGGGACCGCGAGTCTGGGCTGCCTGCCCCCGACGGCGGGATGGGGGCCCACGAGGGCGAGCTGCGCGCTCGCGAGGGCGAGTTGCGGTCTCGTGAGGGCGAGCTGCGGAAGGTCGCACGGGTCGTTCTGCTCGATCCGACGGACCGCATTCTGCTGATGCACGGGTACGAGCCCGATGATCCGGCCGACCGCTGGTGGTTCACGCCGGGCGGCGGACTGGAGGGCGACGAGACCCGACAGGAGGCCGCGCTGCGCGAGCTGGCCGAGGAGACCGGGATCACAGAAGTGGAACTGGGGCCGGTACTGTGGCGCCGGACCTGCTCCTTTCCGTTCGACGGGCGGCGCTGGGAGCAGGACGAGTGGTACTTCCTCGCCCGTACCGCGCAGACCGGGACGGCCCCGCACGGATTGACGGAGCTCGAGCAGCGCAGTGTCGCCGGCCTGAGGTGGTGGACATACGCCGAACTGTCGGCGGCGCGTGAGACGGTGTATCCGACCAGGCTCGCCGAGCTGCTGCGCACGCTGTTCGACGAGGGTCCTCCGAGTGCGCCGGTGGTCCTGGCCCCAGAAATCGTCTAGGGGCGCAGGGGGCGGGAGCACAATAGGGGGACGCACGGCTGAAGGGGAACATGCCATGAGCGCCGAGGACCTCGAGAAGTACGAGACCGAGATGGAGCTGAAGCTCTACCGGGAGTACCGAGACGTCGTCGGGCTGTTCAAATATGTGATCGAGACCGAGCGTCGCTTCTACCTCACCAACGACTACGAGATGCAGGTGCACTCCGTACAGGGCGAGGTCTTCTTCGAAGTGTCGATGGCGGACGCCTGGGTCTGGGACATGTACCGACCGGCCAGGTTCGTCAAGCAGGTACGCGTGCTCACGTTCAAGGACGTGAATATCGAGGAGCTGAACAAGAGCGACCTCGAGCTTCCGGGCAGCTGACACTCGGGGTGGCCGAGTTATCCACAATGGATGGGTTGTCCACCAAGATCCACTAGAGGTGGTCTGACACGTCACAGTCGGTGCCGGAGGTGGTGCCGATATGAACGCGACGGGGGCACTCGGGCGGTACGGCGAGGATCTGGCGGCACGGCTGCTGGCCGATGCCGGCATGACGCTGCTGGCACGGAACTGGCGCTGCGGGCGGGCCGGTGAGATCGACATCGTCGCCCGGGACGGCGACGCGGTGGTGGTCTGCGAGGTCAAGACCCGCAGGAGCGGCACATACGGACCGTACGAGCACCCGATGGCCGCGGTCACGCCGACGAAGGCGGCGCGGCTGAGGCAGCTCGCCGAATGCTGGCTGGAGCGGCACGGCGGGCCGCCGCCCGGCGGGGTGCGCATCGATCTGGTGGGCGTGGTGCTGCCCAGGCGCGGCGCGCCGCTCGTCGAGCATGCACGGGGGGTGGCCTGATGGGGTTCGCGCGTGCCTGTTCTGTGGCACTGGTGGGCGTCGAGGGCGTGGTGGTCGAGGTCCAGGCCGACCTGGAGCCGGGCGTGGCCGCGTTCACGCTGGTGGGGTTACCGGACAAGAGCCTGGTGGAGAGCCGGGACCGGGTCAGGGCGGCGGTGGTGAACTCCGGCGCCGAATGGCCGCAGAAGAAGCTCACCGTGGGGCTCAGTCCGGCGTCCGTGCCGAAGAGCGGAAGCGGGTTCGATCTTGCGGTGGCCTGTGCCGTGCTGGGTGCGGCGGAGCGCATCGACCCCAAGGACATCGCCGATCTGGTGCTGATCGGTGAACTGGGTCTGGACGGCCGGGTGCGGCCGGTCCGCGGGGTGCTGCCCGCCGTTCTCGCGGCCGCCGAGGCCGGCTACCGGCAGGTGGTCGTCCCCGAGCAGACCGCGGGGGAGGCATCACTGGTACCGGGAGTCTCGGTCCTCGGCGTACGGAGCCTGCGACAGCTCATCGCCGTACTGACCAATGAACCGGTGCCTGCGGAAGAGCCGGTTCCGGAGGGCAGCCCGGACCCCATGCTGGCCGGGCTGATGGTGCCCGGCGCGGGGGTGGGCACGGGGTTGGCGAGGGAGTCGGCGGACGGCCCAGACCTGGCCGATGTCGCCGGGCAGCGCGTGGCCCGCATGGCTCTGGAGGTCGCCGCCGCCGGCGGCCACCATCTGCTGCTGCACGGACCGCCGGGCGCGGGCAAGACCATGCTGGCGGAGCGGCTGCCGGGGGTGCTGCCGCCGCTGACCCGACGGGAGTCCCTGGAGGTCACGGCCGTGCACTCGGTGGCGGGCATCCTGCCGCCGGGTTAGCCTCTGGTGCGCACGCCTCCGTACTGCGCGCCCCACCACTCGGCGACGATGCAGTCGCTGGTCGGCGGTGGCAATGGGGTGCCCAGGCCGGGAGCTGTCTCGCTGGCCCACCGAGGCGTGCTGTTCCTCGACGAGACTCCCGAATTCTCGGGCAAAGCGCTGGACGCCCTGCGGCAGCCACTGGAGTCGGGGCATGTGGTGGTGGCCCGCAGCGCGGGGGTGGTGCGGCTGCCGGCCCGCTTCTTGATGGTCCTCGCGGCCAACCCCTGCCCCTGCGGGCGGCACACCCTGCACGGGGCGGGATGCGAGTGCCCGCCTTCGGTGATTCGGCGGTATCAGGCCAGGCTGTCCGGGCCGCTGCTCGACCGGGTCGATCTGCGGGTCGAGGTCGAGCCCGTCAACCGCAGCGATCTGCTCTGCCAGGGAGGCCGGGGCGAGCCGACGGCGGCCGTCGCGGCACGGGTCCGGGAGGCCCGGGAACGCGCTGCCGCCCGGCTGCGGGACACCCCCTGGGGCGCCAACAGCGAGGTGCCGGGCCACGAACTGCGTACGCGCTGGCTGGTCGCGCCCGGGGCACTGGCCGCGGCCGAGCGGGACTTGGAGCGGGGGCTGCTCACGGCGCGCGGTATCGACCGGGTGCTACGGGTGGCGTGGACGATCGCGGACCTGGCGGCACGGGACCGGCCGCAGGCGTACGACGTGGACCTGGCCCTGGAGCTGCGCACCGGGATCTCGCGCGGTGCGCCCATGCCTGCCGGCGGGGGAGGGCTCTGATGTGCGAAGCGGGGGCGGGAGCGGGGGAGCAGGAACGGATCGCGCGGGCCGCGCTGACGCGGGTGATGGAGCCGGGCGACGCGCACGGCGGGCGGTGGCTGCGCGAGTTCGGGGCCCGGGAGCTCTGGGCGCGGCTCGCCTCGGCGGACCACGCGGACGCGGCGCTGACCGGGGCTACGGCGCTGACCGGGGCCACGGCGCGGCGACTGGCCGGCTATCGGATACGGGCGGCGGCGGTCGAGCCCGACCGGGATCTGGCGGCGATCGCCGCGGCCGGAGGGCGCTTCATCTGCCCAGGTGACCACGAATGGCCCACCCAACTCGACGATCTCGGGGACGCCAGACCCATCGGACTCTGGACGCGAGGACGGGCCGACCTGCGGAAATGGGCGCTGCGCTCTGTTGCAGTCGTCGGGGCCAGAGCCTGCACCCCGTACGGGGCGCACATGGCGGCCAGCCTCGGTTCGGGGCTCGCGGAGCGCGGCTGGGTCGTGGTGTCGGGGGCGGCGTTCGGGGTCGACGGCTCCGCGCACCGCGGCGCACTGTCCGCGGGCGGGGCCACCGTCGCTGTACTCGCCTGCGGTGTCGATGTCGTCTATCCGCGCGGCCATGCCGAATTGATCGGGCGCATCGCGGAACAGGGGCTGGTCATCGGGGAGTTGGCACCGGGCGACCATCCCACGCCCAGCAGATTCGTCCTGCGCAACCGGGTGATCGCCGCGCTGACCAGGGGCACCGTCGTCGTTGAGGCCGAGTACCGCAGCGGTTCACTGGTCACGGCGCGCAGCGCCCAGAAGCTCGGCCGCTTCACGATGGGAGTTCCAGGACCTGCCACCAGCGGGCTCTCGGCCGGTGTGCACGAACTCCTGCGCGGTGAGGGCGTGCTGGTCACCGATGCCGATGAAGTGGCCGAGCTGGTCGGCGGCATCGGCGAGCTGGCACCGGAGAGACGTGGTCCTGTGCTCCCCAGGGACCTGCTGGATCCCATGAGCGCCCGGGTTCTTGAGGCCCTTCCGGCCCGTGGCGCGGTCGGTGGGGAGCAGGTGGCCCGCGGCGCCGGGACGACGACCGACGAGACACTCGGCAGGCTGTACGAACTGCACTCGCTGGGCTTCGTGGAACGGCACGGGGACGGCTGGCAGTTGACGCCCACCGCCATTGGCGGTTCGAACGCGCGGCGAGGCGGTCCTTGACCTGGAGCATTCGGGTGAAAAGGTGTTGGCGATGACCTTTGCAGGCCTGTCGGCGACACCTGAGGGGCCGGCGTCAGCTGCGTCGGCTCCGGTTCGAAGGTATGGGCGACGGCAGGTACCGCACAGGTTCGTTCCCCCGTCCTTCGCCCACCGCAACACCGCAGTCACGCTACGCTCACCTTCGATTCCGGCCCAGACGCTCCTCCCCTCCCCCCTCACAGCAGAACGGCTCAAGGCAACGAATGCCCCAGCACACCTCCGGGTCTGACCGCGCGGCAGTGCCACCCGCTGCCCGTGGCACCGTGCGGCCCCCCGCTCCCTCGTCGGTCGACGAGCTGTGGCGGTCGTACAAGGCCACGGGTGACGAGCGGCTGCGGGAGCAGTTGATCCTGCACTACTCACCACTGGTGAAGTACGTCGCGGGCCGGGTGAGCGTCGGGCTGCCGCCCAACGTCGAACAGGCGGACTTCGTGTCCTCCGGAGTCTTCGGACTCATCGACGCCATCGAGAAGTTCGACATTGAACGGTCCATCAAGTTCGAGACATACGCGATCACCCGGATCCGCGGCGCGATGATCGACGAACTCCGCGCGCTGGACTGGATCCCGCGCTCGGTGCGGCAGAAGGCCAGGGCCGTGGAGCGCGCCTACGCCACGCTCGAAGCGCAGCTGAGACGCACGCCTTCGGAGTGCGAGGTCGCCTCCGAGATGGGCATCGCGGTCGAGGAACTGCATGTGGTTTTCAGCCAGTTGTCGCTGGCCAATGTCGTGGCACTGGAGGAGCTGCTGCACGTCGGCGGCGAGGGCGGCGACCGGCTCAGCCTGATGGACACCCTCGAGGACACCGCGGCCGACAACCCGGTCGAGGTGGCCGAGGACCGGGAGCTGCGCCGGCTGCTCGCGCGCGCGATCAACACCCTGCCGGAGCGCGAGAAGACCGTCGTCACCCTGTACTACTACGAGGGCCTCACCCTTGCCGAGATCGGCAATGTCCTGGGCGTCACCGAGAGCAGGGTCAGCCAGATCCACACGAAGTCGGTGCTCCAGCTGCGCGCGAAGCTGGCCGACGTCGGACGCTGACGCCGAATCGGCAATGCCCCGTCCGTAGAGTGGAGGCGTGCCCAGGATTCGAGCGGCCTCCGTGGCCGAGCACCGGACCATGCAGCGCGGCGCCTTGCTGGACGCCGCACGTTCCCTGCTGTCCGAGGGCGGTACGGAGGCGCTGACCTTCCCCGCCCTCGCCGAGCGCACGGGCCTGGCAAGGTCCTCCGTCTACGAGTACTTCCGCTCGCGCGCCGCAGTCGTCGAGGAGCTCTGCGCGGTCGACTTCCCGGTCTGGGCGGCGGAGGTCGAGGCCGCCATGCAGCAGGCCGACACGGCAGAGGGCAAGGTTGAGGCGTACGTACGCCAGCAGCTGGAGCTCGTCGGGGACCGTCGCCACCGGGCCGTTGTCGCGATCTCCGCGAGTGAGCTGGACGCCGGGGCCCGGGAGAAGATCCGTGCCGCGCACGGCGGACTGATCGCGATGATCGTCGAGGCGCTCGGCGAGCTGGGCCACGACCAGCCCCGGCTGGCGGCGATGCTGCTGCAGGGCGTGGTGGACGCGGCGGTGCGCCGTATCGAGATCGGCGCGGCGGAGGACCAGTCGGCGATCGCGGAGGCGGCGGTGTCGATGGCACTGCGGGGTGTGCGGGGCTGACCCCGCGGGGGCTCGCCGCCCCGCCTTCGCGCACGTACTTGGCGGACCCTTCCCTGCGCACCGGCAGCGCGGACCCGGCTGCCCGCACGCACCTGGCGGACCCGACTGCCCGCCGCCGACCGCCCGGCCCTCCCGACCCGGAGGGCCGGGCGGGCCGGGCCGGGCGGGCCGGGCTGCCGCGTCCGGCGCAGGGCCCGGTGCGCCAGTGCGACCGTGATCAACAGCAACCCCGCGTGCAGCGACGTCCCGGGCGCCCCCGCGAGAAGCGGCGCGGCCCCCCGCACGGCGACCGGAGCGAGCGTCGCCTCAAGAGGCGGGACGCCGAACACCGGCAGCAGCCGGGATGGCGAGCGGCGCAGCAGCCAGGGCGGGAGCAGGGACAGCGGATCCAGATACTCCGCGCCGCGCAGCAGCCCCCAGTGCAGACAGCCCGACGCACAGTGCGAAGGGCCCGGCTCCATGGTCGCCACCACCTGGCCGGCGCTCACCTCCGCGCCCTCGGTGAGCAGCGGGCGCACCGGTTCGTACGTTGTGCGCAGCGGGGGTTCACCCGTACCGGTGAGGGTGATGGAGAGAACGCCGCGGCCCGCTACCCGGCCGGCGAAGGAGACCCGGCCGGGCGCCGCCGCCAGCACGGCAGTACCAGGGGGTGCGGCCAGATCCACCCCGCGGTGCCCTGGCCCGTACGCCGAGTCCGGCGGCTCCCAGCCCCGTACGACCACGGGACGCGGCGGCCCCACGGGCCAGCTCCGGTCGCGATCGAGGGCGGACGCCGAGGGTGCGCCCACAACGAGCAGGGCACCGGCGAGGGAAACGACGACGGCGATTACAGGTACGAGAAGCCTGCGGATGACGCGGTACATGGCACAGACCGTCCCGCGAAACCCGGCGACCGCGTGGATCATGGTCCCGATCTGTGGACTACTGACCGGTTGTGGACAGCGCCGTCACCCGACACCGCGCCGGTCCCGTACACTTCTTCTGGCGATCCGGGTCACCGGGTCGACTTCGCACGCCCCGCCACCACACCTTCTTCAGGTCGGTGGCCGCGCTCCTCGGTCCTTTGTGGCACGGCGCGTCGGGGCGTCAGGACATAACCGAGAATCCAAGGAGATACGGCCATGGCCGTCGTCACGATGCGGGAGCTGCTGGAAAGCGGCGTCCACTTCGGTCACCAGACCCGTCGTTGGAACCCGAAGATGAAGCGATTCATCTTCACGGAGCGCAACGGCATCTACATCATCGACCTGCTCCAGTCGCTGTCGTACATCGACCGCGCCTACGAGTTCGTCAAGGAGACCGTCGCCCACGGCGGCTCCATCATGTTCGTCGGCACCAAGAAGCAGGCCCAGGAGGCCATCGCCGAGCAGGCGACGCGCGTTGGTATGCCGTACGTCAACCAGCGTTGGCTGGGCGGCATGCTCACCAACTTCTCCACCGTCTACAAGCGCCTTCAGCGTCTGAAGGAGCTTGAGCAGATCGACTTCGACGATGTGGCCGCGTCCGGCCTCACCAAGAAGGAGCTCCTGGTCCTCTCCCGCGAGAAGGCCAAGCTGGAGAAGACCCTCGGTGGTATCCGCGAGATGTCCAAGGTGCCCAGCGCCGTCTGGATCGTGGACACCAAGAAGGAGCACATCGCCGTCGGCGAGGCGCGCAAGCTCAAGATTCCGGTCGTCGCGATCCTCGACACCAACTGCGACCCCGACGAGGTCGACTACAAGATCCCGGGCAACGACGACGCGATCCGTTCCGTCACCCTGCTCACCCGCGTGATCGCCGACGCCGTCGCCGAGGGCCTCATCGCCCGTTCCGGCGTCGCCACCGGTGACTCCAAGCCGGGCGAGAAGGCCGCCGGCGAGCCGCTCGCCGAGTGGGAGCGCGACCTCCTCGAGGGCGAGAAGAAGGCTGACTCCGACGAGGCTGCCGAGACTGCCGAGGCTCCGGCCGCCGCCGAGGCCGACAAGCCGGCCGAGGCCGCTGCTGAGGCCCCGGCCGCCGAGGCCGCTGCTGAGGCTCCGGCTGCTGAGGCTCCGGCCGCTGAAGCCCCGGCCGCCGAGGCCGAGAAGCCGGCGGACGCCGAGCAGGCCTGATCGCACAGGTTCGGTAGTTGACGGCGGGGGACGGTGCCACAAGCACCGGCCCCCGCCGCTCACCCGTAGATCTTCGACTTTCGACTTTCGAGAGAGATTCAAGGATATGGCGAACTACACCGCCGCTGACGTCAAGAAGCTCCGCGAGCTCACCGGCGCCGGCATGATGGACTGCAAGAAGGCGCTGGACGAGGCCGAGGGCGACGTCGACAAGGCCGTCGAGGCACTGCGTATCAGGGGCCAGAAGGGCGTCGCCAAGCGCGAGGGCCGCTCCGCCGAGAACGGTGCCGTCGTCTCCCTGATCGCCGACGACAACACCTCCGGTGTCCTCGTCGAGCTGAAGTGCGAGACGGACTTCGTCGCCAAGGGCGACAAGTTCCAGGCCGTCGCGGGCGCGCTCGCCGCCCACGTCGCCGCGACCGCCCCGGCCGACATCGAGGCGCTGCTCGCCTCCGAGATCGAGCCCGGTAAGACCGTCCAGGCGTACGTCGACGAGGCCAACGCCAACCTCGGCGAGAAGATCGTCCTGGACCGCTTCGCGCAGTTCACCGGCGGGTACGTCGCCGCGTACATGCACCGCACGATGCCCGACCTCCCGCCGCAGATCGGCGTTCTCGTCGAGCTCGACAAGGAGAATGCTGAAGTCGCCAAGGGCATCGCGCAGCACATCGCCGCCTTCGCGCCGAAGTACCTCTCCCGCGAGGACGTCCCGGCCGAGGTCGTCGAGGCCGAGCGCCGCGTCGCCGAGGAGACCACGCGCCAGGAGGGCAAGCCCGAGGCCGCCCTGCCGAAGATCGTCGAGGGTCGCGTCAACGGCTTCTTCAAGGACGCCACCCTGCTTGGCCAGCCGTACGCGCTCGACAACAAGAAGTCTGTCCAGAAGGTCCTGGACGAGGCCGGTGTCACGCTGAAGCGCTTCGCGCGCATCAAGGTCGGCATCTGACCCGTTAAGCGATCGACACGGGAGCCCGCTAGGGTTCCTTACGCAGTCGCCGGTCGCACTCGCGACGGACGACCGCAGATCTGACGAGGAGGCCATTGCCGACAGGGATACCAGTACCCACGGCAATGGCCTTCTTCGTATGTGCACGAGGAGATCTCCATGAACAAGGGCGCGGACGCCAATCAGGCCGCCGACGACAACTGCGACCACGACGTCAAGAAGGTCGGGCGCTTCATGCTGAAGCTGTCCGGTGAGGCCTTCGCCGGCGGTGGGGGGCTCGGCGTAGACCCCGACGTCGTGCACGCCATCGCGCGCGAGATCGCCGCGGTCGTCCGCGACGGCGCTGAGATCGCGGTCGTCATCGGTGGCGGCAACTTCTTCCGCGGGGCCGAGCTCCAGCAGCGCGGCATGGACCGGGCCCGCTCCGACTACATGGGCATGCTCGGCACGGTGATGAACTGCCTCGCCCTCCAGGACTTCCTGGAGAAGGAGGGCATCGACTCCCGCGTCCAGACCGCCATCACCATGGGGCAGGTCGCGGAGCCGTACATCCCGCTGCGCGCGGTGCGCCACTTGGAGAAGGGCCGCGTCGTCATCTTCGGCGCCGGTATGGGGATGCCCTACTTCTCCACCGACACCACCGCCGCGCAGCGAGCCCTGGAGATCGATGCCGAGGCCCTGCTGATGGGCAAGAACGGCGTCGACGGGGTCTACGACTCCGACCCCAAGACCAACCCCGACGCGGTGAAGTTCGACGCGCTGGAGTACGGCGAGGTGCTCTCGCGCAACCTCAAGGTCGCCGACGCCACCGCCATCACGCTCTGCCGCGACAACGCTCTTCCGATCCTCGTCTTCGAACTGCTCGCCGAGGGCAATATCGCTCGGGCCGTCAAGGGTGAGAAGATCGGCACGCTCGTGAGCGACCAGGGCACCCGGGCCTGACCCGGGGGACGTCCCTCGAGGGATAGACAAAGTCCTGCCGGTCGGACACCGTGCAGGGAAAGACGCGACACGGGGTTCCGCCGGCCCAGTTTGACGCCGGGCCTACTCAAGACACGCAGGAGCAAGTGGTGATCGAAGAGACCCTCCTCGAGGCCGAGGAGAAGATGGAGAAGGCCGTCGTGGTCGCCAAGGAAGACTTCGCCGCGATCCGCACCGGACGTGCGCACCCGGCGATGTTCAACAAGATCGTGGCGGACTACTACGGTGCGCTGACCCCGATCAACCAGCTGGCCTCGTTCTCGGTTCCCGAGGCACGGATGGCCGTGGTGACTCCGTTCGACAAGAGCGCGCTGCGCAACATCGAGCAGGCGATCCGCGACTCCGACCTCGGCGTCAACCCGAGCAACGACGGCAACATCATCCGGGTGGTGTTCCCGGAGCTCACGCAGGACCGCCGCAAGGAGTACATCAAGGTCGCCAAGACCAAGGCCGAGGACTCCAAGATCTCGATTCGCTCCGTGCGCCGCAAGGCCAAGGAGACCATCGACAAGCTGATCAAGGACGGCGAGGTCGGCGAGGACGAGGGCCGCCGCGGGGAGAAGGAGCTCGACGACACCACCGCGAAGTACGTCTCGCAGGTGGACGAGCTGCTCAAGCACAAGGAAGCCGAGCTGCTCGAGGTCTGATGAACGACTCTTCCTGGGGGGCCCCGCCGAGAGCCGGTTTCTGGGGACCGCCCGACCAGGGGCCTGCCCCGGCGGGTCCCGCATACGATGAGCATGACGCACAGCAGACTCGGCCCATGCCCATCGTGCCGGACTTTCCCGACGCAGGTAGAGACGCCGAAGACCGCGGCGATCGCGATCACCGCGACGACAGCAACGACCGCGATCGGGGGGCCGCTCGGCTGGGTGGCCCCCCGATCCGCGACGAGATTCCGCAGGAGCCCATGCCCACCCCGCCGGCGGCGCCCGAACCGCAGAAGAAAAGGGCCGGCCGTGATCTGCGGGCCGCCATAGGGGTCGGCGCCGGTCTCGGCGCCGTGATCGTCGCGTCGCTCTTCATCGTCAAGGCCGTGTTCGTCGGCGTGATAGCGGTCGCCGTCGTGGTCGGGCTGTGGGAACTCACTTCGCGGCTGGAGGAGCGCAAGCAGATCAAGCCGCCGCTGGTGCCGCTCGCCGTCGGCGGCGCGGCGATGGTCGTGGCCGGTTATGTGCGCGGCGCCGAGGGGGCCTGGGTGGCCATGGCGCTCACGGCGTTGGCGGTGCTGGTCTGGCGGATGACGGAGCCTCCCGAGGGCTATCTGAAGGACGTCACGGCGGGCGTCTTCGCGGCTTTCTACGTTCCCTTCCTGGCGACTTTCGTATCGATGATGCTCACTGCGGACGACGGCCCGCTGCGGGTGCTCACCTTCCTGATGCTGACCGTGGTCAGCGACACGGGTGCGTACGCCGTCGGCTGGCGGTTCGGCAAGCACAAGCTCGCGCCGCGCATCAGCCCGGGAAAGACCCGCGAGGGCCTGGGCGGCGCGGTGGCGTTCGCGATGGGCGCGGGTGCGCTGTGCATGGAGTTCCTCATCGAGGACGGCACCTGGTGGCAGGGTCTGCTGCTGGGCTTCGCGGTCGCGGTCAGCGCCACACTCGGCGACCTGGGCGAGTCGATGATCAAGCGGGACCTGGGCATCAAGGACATGGGCACGCTGCTGCCGGGGCACGGCGGCATCATGGACCGGCTGGATTCGCTGCTGCCCACGGCGCCGGTGGTGTGGCTGCTGATGGTGATCTTCGTCGGGTCCGGCTGACCTATCTGACCTGCGCTTTTATCGGTGAGGGGCTCGTTGTTCACAGGCGGCGGGCCCCTCTTCGTATCTCTGCGACACTGGTAGCACCATGCCCAAGCCCGGAGAACTCACTTTCGTCGCGCCCCGCGGAGCCAAGAAGCCCCCGCGGCACCTCGCCGACCTCACGCCCGCCGAGCGCAAGGACGCCGTCGCCGCGATCGGCGAGAAGCCGTTCCGCGCCAAGCAGCTCTCGCAGCACTACTTCGCGCGGTACACCCACGACCCCACCCAGTGGACCGACATCCCCGCCGCCGCGCGGGAGAAGCTCGCGTCCGAGCTGCTGCCCGATCTGATGTCGGTCGTACGGCATATTTCGTGCGACGAGGACGCCACCCGCAAGACGCTGTGGCGGCTGCACGACGGCACGCTCGTCGAGTCCGTGCTGATGCGCTACCCGGACCGGGTGACGATGTGCATCTCGTCGCAGGCCGGCTGCGGGATGAACTGCCCCTTCTGCGCCACCGGGCAGGCGGGGCTCGACCGCAATCTTTCGACCGCCGAGATCGTGCACCAGATCGTCGACGGCATGCGCGCCCTCCGTGACGGCGAGGTTCCGGGAGGCCCGGCGAGGCTGTCCAACATCGTCTTCATGGGCATGGGCGAGCCGCTGGCGAACTACAAGCGTGTCGTGGGCTCCATCCGCCGCCTGACCGACCCCGAGCCGGACGGGCTCGGGCTCTCGCAGCGCGGCATCACCGTGTCGACCGTCGGCCTGGTACCCGCGATGCTGCGCTTCGCCGACGAGGGCTTCAAGTGCCGGCTCGCCGTCTCGCTGCACGCGCCGGACGACGAGCTGCGCGACACTCTCGTCCCGGTCAACACCCGCTGGAATGTACGGGAGGTGCTGGACGCCGCCTGGGAGTACGAGGCGAAGTCCGGCCGCCGCATCTCCATCGAGTACGCACTGATCAGGGACATCAACGACCAGGCGTGGCGGGGCGATCTGCTGGGCCGCCTCCTCAAGGGCAAGCGGGTCCATGTGAACCTGATCCCGCTCAACCCGACACCGGGGTCGAAGTGGACTGCCTCCCGTCCCGAGGACGAGAAGGCGTTCGTGGAGGCCATCGCGGCCCATGGCGTGCCCGTCACCGTCCGGGACACCCGTGGCCAGGAGATCGACGGAGCGTGCGGTCAGCTCGCTGCCACCGAGCGGTAATCTTGGCTCGAACATTTTCATATTCCGACAGGGGAGCGCCACAGCGCTGAGAGTGCGACCACCGCCGAGAACGAGCACAGCGGTCGCAGACCCTCTGAACCTTGCCCAGGTCATTCTGGGTAGGAAGTTCGGTCACCACTCAAGCTGTTGCGCCCTGCTCACTTGGTGAGCAGGGCCGCGTCTCTTCCTGGTCACTCCAGGAGGAAGTCTCAGTGAGCACCACCAAGAAGTTGACGGTCACCGCCGTCGCCGCCGCTCTCGGCATATCGAGCCTCGCGGCCTGCGGCGGGGAGTCCAAGGACTCCTCCGCCGGTGGTTCGAAGTCCAAGACCGTGACACTCGTCAGCCATGACTCCTTCGCCGCCTCCCCGGCCGTGCTGAAGGAGTTCACCAAGGAGACCGGTTACACGGTCAAGGTGCTCAAGAGCGGCGACGCGGGCGCGGCCCTCAACAAGGAGATCCTCACCAAGGGCTCCCCGCAGGGCGATGTCTTCTTCGGCGTCGACAACACCCTGCTCTCCCGGGCGCTCGACAACGAGCTGTTCACGCCGTACGTCGCCGAGGGCCTCGGCCAGGTGCCCGACGAGGTACAGCTCGACAAGGACAAGCACCGTGTCACGCCCGTCGACACAGGCGATATCTGCGTCAACTATGACAAGAAGTACTTCGCCGACAAGAAGCTCGCGCCCCCGCAGTCCTTCGACGACCTGATCAAGCCCGAGTACAAGAACCTCCTCGTCACCGAGAATGTCGCGACCTCGTCGCCCGGTCTCGGCTTCCTCCTCGGCAGCGTCGGCAGGTACGGCGACGAAGGCTGGCAGGACTACTGGAAGAAGCTGAAGGCCAACGGCGTCAAGGTCGTCGACGGCTGGGAGCAGGCGTACAACGAGGAGTTCTCCGGTTCCGCGGGTGGCAAGAAGGCCAAGGCGGACCGGCCGCTGGTCGTCTCGTACGCCTCCAGCCCGCCCGCCGAGGTGCTCTACGCCGATCCGCAGCCCGCCGACGCGCCCACCGGTGTCGCGACCGGAACCTGCTTCCGCCAGACGGAGTTCGCGGGTCTTCTCGACGGCGCGAAGAACGAGGCGGGCGGCAAGGCCCTCCTGGACTTCCTGGTCTCCAAGAAGTTCCAGGAGGACATGCCGCTGAACATGTTCGTGAACCCGGTGGTCAAGGACGCGAAACTGCCCGATCTGTTCACCAAGTTCGGCGCGGTCGTCGACGAGCCGGAGACCGTCGCGCCCGACAAGATCGCCAAGAACCGTGAGCAGTGGGTCCAGTCGTGGTCCTCGCTCGTACTGAAGTAAGCAGGTCCGTACGCGGGAATGCGGCGCGGCTCGGGCTGATGGCCGGGCCCGTCGCGTTCTTCGCGGTCTTCTTCGCCTATCCCGTCGTCGCGATCGTGGGCCGCGGTCTGGAGATCGACGGGGTTTGGCAGTTCGGGCGGATCAGCGAGGTGCTGGGCCGCCCGGACATTCAGCGGGTGCTGTGGTTCACCATCTGGCAGGCGCTCGCCTCCACCGCGCTCACCCTGCTGATCGCGCTGCCCGGCGCGTACGTCTTCGCCCGTCTCGCATTTCCCGGGAAGCGGCTGCTGCGGGCGGTGGTCACGGTTCCGTTCGTGCTGCCGACCGTCGTCGTAGGAACGGCCTTCCTGGCGCTGCTGGGTCGCGGCGGGCTGCTCGACGAGCTGTGGGGCGTCAGGCTCGACACGACCGTCTGGGCCATCCTGCTCGCCCATGTCTTCTTCAACTACGCGGTGGTCGTACGGATCGTGGGCGGTCTGTGGTCGCAGCTCGACCCGCGTCAGGAGGAGGCCGCGCGCGTCCTGGGCGCCGGGCGGTTCGCGGCCTGGCGGCGGGTGACGCTGCCCGCGCTCGCGCCCGCCGTTGCGGCGGCCGCCCTGATGGTCTTTCTGTTCACCTTCACCTCCTTCGGCGTCGTCCAGATCCTCGGCGGGCCGACCTTCGCCACGCTCGAGGTGGAGATCTACCGGCAGACGGCTCAGCTGCTGGATCTGCGCACGGCGGCCGTGCTCACGCTGCTGCAGTTCGCCGCGGTCGGCGCGATCCTCGCCGTGCACGCGCGGACGGTACGGCGGCGGGAGACCGCGCTGAAGCTGGTGGACCCGGCCCGGACCGCGCGGCGACCGCGTGGCCCGGGGCAGTGGGCGCTGCTCGGCGGGGTGCTCGCCACGATCCTGGTGCTGGTGCTGGCGCCGCTCGGCGTCCTGGTCGAGCGCTCCTTCGACGGTCCCGGAGGCTATGGCTTCGGCTACTACCGGGCGCTCGCCTCCAGTGACGCGAGCGGCGGGGTGTTCCTCGTACCGCCCATCGACGCCGTGTGGAACTCCCTGCGTTACGCGCTCGTCGCGACTGCCATCGCGCTCGCCGTCGGCGGCCTCGCCGCGACCGCGCTCACCCGGAAGGCCGGCCGACTGGTGCGCGGCTTCGACGCGCTGCTGATGCTTCCGCTCGGAGTCTCCGCGGTGACCGTCGGCTTCGGCTTCCTCATCACCCTCGACAGGCCGCCGCTCGATCTGCGCGGGTCGTGGATTCTGGTGCCGCTCGCCCAGGCGCTGGTCGGCGTGCCCTTCGTCGTACGTATCATGCTGCCGGTCCTGCGGGCGGTGGACGAGCGACTGCGCGAGGCCGCGGCGGTGCTCGGCGCGTCCCCGCTGCGTGTGTGGCGGGAGGTGGACCTGCCGCTGGTGCGCCGGGCGCTCTTGATCGCCGCAGGGTTCGCATTCGCCGTGTCGCTCGGCGAGTTCGGGGCGACCGTCTTCCTCGCCAGGCCCGACAATCCGACGCTGCCGGTGGCCGTGGCGCGTCTTCTCGGCCGGCCCGGTGAGCTCAACTACGGGCAGGCGATGGCGCTGAGCACGATCTTGATGGTGGTGTGCGCGGCGGCGCTGCTGGTACTCGAACGAATTCGTGCTGACCGAAACTCCGGAGAGTTCTGATGGCGTTGCTGCGGCTGGAAGGCGTGACCGTACGGTTCGGGGCGCGGGCGGCGCTGGACTCGGTGGATCTGGAGATCGCCGAGCACGAGATCGTCTGCGTGCTGGGGCCGAGCGGCAGCGGCAAGTCCACTCTGCTGCGGATCGTCGCGGGGCTGCAGGCCGCGGACGCCGGGCGGGTGCTGCTCGCCGGCGCCGACCAGGCCGGGGTGCCGGTGCACCGGCGAGGCGTGGGCCTGATGTTCCAGGACCACCAGCTCTTCCCGCAGCGAGATGTGGGCGGCAACGTCGCTTTCGGACTTCGGATGCACGGCAGTGGCCGGACCGAACAGGCCCGCCGCGTGGACGAGTTGCTGGAGCTCGTCGGCCTGCCTGCCGCGCAGAGACGGGCCGTTGCCTCGCTGTCCGGCGGTGAGCAGCAGCGGGTGGCGCTGGCCCGGGCGCTCGCGCCGGAGCCCCGGCTGCTGATGCTGGACGAGCCGCTCGGACAGCTGGACCGCGGACTGCGGGAGCGTCTCGTCGTCGAACTGCGCGGGCTGTTCGGGCGGTTGGGCACCACCGTGCTCGCCGTCACCCACGACCAGGGCGAGGCCTTCGCGCTCGCCGACCGCGTCGTCGTCATGCGGGACGGACGGATCGCGCAGGCGGGCACGCCGCTGGAGGTCTGGGAGCGGCCGGCCTCCGAGTTCGTGGCCCGTTTCCTCGGCTTCGACAACGTGGTGGCGGCGACAGTGTGCGGCGGCGCCGCCGACACGGTGTGGGGCAAGATCCCGGTGCCTGAGGGTTCGCCGCAGGGCGAGCGCAAGGTGCTGGTGCGGCCCGCCGGGGTGCGGCTGGCCGACGCCTCGGACGGACTGCCCTGCACAGTCGAGGGGCGTACGTTCCGGGGCAACCACGTCGCCGTACAGCTGCGGCCCTGTGACGGGCCGCGACTGGAGGCGGAGTGCTCGCTGCGGGACGCACCGGAGGAAGGGGCCCAGGTCGGGGTCGTGTTCGCCGCGGCCGACGTGGTGGTGCTGGACCCGGCCGGGTGAGCTACCGGCCCGCGCAGGCGGCCGCGATCGCGAGGCTGTCCTCGTACACCCGGTAGCGGGTGATCAGGCCGTCCTCGACGGTCAGACGCATCGCGAACGGCGACCGGAAGGACTTGCCGGTGGCCCGTACGGTGCCCGCGAGCCGCCCGGCCAGCATCGCCTCCCTACCGTCCACGACGATCACGTGGACGGCCGTGGCGTCCGGGTCCGGCGTCTGCCCCTCGGCCAGCGCGCGGAAGTGCTCCGCGACATCGGCGCGCGTCGAACGGGGCCGGATCCAGGGGACCGTGGGGTTCTCGGCGATCGCCCAGTCGACCTTCTCGGCGAACAGCGCGGCGATACGGTCGGGCTCGCCCTGCGCGATCCGCCCCAGGAAGTCCTGGACGGTGGCGCGGGTGCGGTCACTCGTGTCGGTACTCGTCATGGGACGAGCTTGCTGCTCGCCGCGGGAAGCGTCGATTACCTGCCGGGTAATGAACGGTCGGCCGACCGGGTAGTGGAGGCGGGTTAGGGGACGGAGAGCAGCTCATCGGGGTGCGCCTTGTCCGACTGCGGCTCCGTGCCGTGGGCCTCGGGCGCGCCGAACCAGGCCACAGCGACCGCGCCCGCCACCGCCAGTACGAAGCCGAGAATCGCGATCCAGGCGAAGCCGGGGCGGGACGAGTCGCCCAGCCACAGCACGCCGATCATGCCCGGCAGCACGGTCTCGCCGACGACCAGCGCCGCCGTCGCGCCGTTCACCGAGCCGATCTGCAGGGCGATGGTGTGCAGATACATACCGCCGATTCCGGCCACCAGGATCGCGTAGAGCGCCGGGTCCGAAAGCAGGGCGCCCAGGTCGAAGGGGTCGATGCCGTTCAGTACGCGTACGCCGACGCCCAGTGCGCCGAAGCCGAGGCCGGACAGCAGACCCGCCAGGATCGCGGCGCGCGCGCCGAGGAGGCGTACGACGACGGTGCCGCCGACCATCAGCAGCAGCGAGATCGCCAGCAGCCACCAGTGGGTCGCGATCGGGGTGTGGCCGCTGCCCTCCGGGCCGGCGGCCGTGGCCAGCAGCACCAGGGCCGAGCAGACGACGGCGATGGAGGTCCATTCGGCGCGGTTCAGCCTGATGCCCAGCAGTTTCACGCTCAGCACCGCGGTGATCACCAGATTCGCGCTGATCACGGTCTGCGACAGGAACAGCGGGAGCAGGCGGGCGGCCAGTGCGCCCAGGCCGAAGCCGACGAAGTCCAGGATCGTGCCGACGATGAACTCCCAGGTCATCGCCGCCTGCGCGGTGGAGGACAGGTTCGGCCCGCCGTGCTGGGTGACGCCCGCCGCGGCCGCAGTGCGGCGGGCGGCCTTGCGGGATCCCACGGCTTGCAGCACCGACCCCGTGCCGTAACAGATCGAGGCCGCGACAGCGGTCAGTAGGCCGATCAGCACCAGGGGGCTCCGTTCGCGTGAGGTCAGTCCAACTGCCAGACGTGAGTTCGGGGCCGGAAGTTGCTTCTGCTTAAGTGCCGCTCGTCACCCGAGGCCGGTGAGGCGGCGCAGCGCGTCAGGCGCCTCGTCGACCGAGTCGACGAGCGCGATACGCGACCCCATCGGGCGGCCCGCCGCGAGGGACTGGAGCAGCGGCCAGGTGGGGAGCCGCTCCGTCCAGTGCGTGCGGTTGACGAGGACCATGGGGGTCGGTTCGCCGCGGGACTCGTAGTAGTTCGGCGTCGCGTTGTCGAAGATCTCCTGGACCGTGCCGGCGGCGCCGGGCAGGAAGATCACGCCGGCGTTGCAGCGGGCGAGGAGGCCGTCCTCGCGGGTGGCGTTGGCGAAGTACTTGGCGATGTGACCCGCGAAGGCGTTCGGCGGCTCGTGGCCGTAGAACCAGGTGGGGATGCCGACGGAGTCACCGCCGCCGGGCCAGCGGCCTCGTACCTCGAACGCGGCGGCCGCCCAGTCGGAGATCGAGGGGACGAACGAGGGGGCCTTGGCGAGGAGTTCGAGCGCCTCGTCGAGCATCGCGTCGGGGTGCGGGGCGGCGTACGCACCGAGGTTCGCGGCCTCCATCGCACCCGGTCCGCCGCCGGTGGCGACGGTGAACCCGCCCCTCGCGAGGGCCTGTCCGAGGCGGGCGGCGCCGGCGTACGCGTCGGTGCCGCGGGCCATCGCGTGGCCGCCCATCACGCCCACGACGCGGGCGCCGACGAGGAGTTCGTCCAGGGCGTCGGAGATCGCGTCGTCGTGGATCGACCGGAGCATCGAGGCGAAGATGTCGCCGTCGGCTTTGGTCCGCTGGAACCAGTCGTAGGCGAGGGCGTCGGGGGTGGCTTCGTAGCCACCGGCGGCGAGGCCTTCGAAGAGCTCGTCGGGGGAGTAGAGGAGCCCGCGGTACGGGTCGAAGGGCAGGTCGGGGACGGGCGGAAAGACCAGCGCGCCGTCGGTCCTGACCTTGGCGGCGGCGTCCGGCTGCATGCGACAGCCGAGGAAGACGGCGCCGGCGGTGTCGGTGGAGAGCAGGGCGAAGGTGCGGTCCGTCAGGTCGACGGACTGGACGCGGTGCCCGGCGAGTGAGCCGTTGGCGACAAAGTGGTCGAACTCCTCAAGGGTCTCTGTCTCGCGATCGTGACTGTGGGCCTGCCGTCCGTGTCCATGCACCATGCGGCCACGATAGGCGCTGCGAGGTGGGGGCGGCGAGGGGCGGGTCTTTCCTGCGGGAGGTGTACCGCCGGCTGCCGCACACCACGCGCTCACGTTGCGAACGGGACCGCCGTCAGGGCTGTCACCCCCCACGTCAAGGCGGCGAAAACGGCCAGAAGTGCCGCCGCGCGCAGCACGGTTGCCTTGCGCAGGACCGTCGCGGGGACGCCGAGCCTGCGCAGGGAGTCCGTGGTCGTGGCGCGGGTCTGCCGGGCATCCAGGGCCGAGACCAGCAGCGTCGCCGTCGTGCATGTGACCACGAGCGCCGCGCCCAGGATCGTCAGGAGGCCGAAGGGCTGCTCGGCCCTGCCGCCGTAGAGCGCTTCGGCCGCGATCGCCGCCGAGGTGACCGCGCAGACCACGCCGAGCGGGCGGCCGATGCGGCTGGATTCCTCCATCAGGATGCGGCCCGCCAGCAGCCGGGTCGCGCCCGGGCGCAGCCACTGGAGGATGCGGCCGCTGAAGTGGGCGATGCCCGGGCCCGCCAGCGCCAGGCCCAGAGCGGTGAGGGTCCAGCCGACCAGGACGCCGGCCGGGTTGCCGTCGATCTCGCCGGGGATGGGGAGCGGTGAGCGGGCGCCGCCGCGGCCCGTGTACGTCTCGACAGCGAGGCCGACCGCCATCAGCGCGACGCCCCACGGCAGCTCGGTCGGCGCGGCGGACGGCGCGTCCGGCGGCGGAGGCACCCGGCGCGGGCGCAGGGCGAGCGCCGCCGCGACCGAGGCCAGCAGCGGCACCACCGCGAGGAGGGTCAGGGCGGCCGCCAGCGGCAGCGGCCGGCCCGCGGCCAGCAGCTCGGCCGCAGCCCCGTCGAACGGCAGCCGCGTCAGTTCGCCCCGTAGATGGAGATCGCCCCGTAGATGGAGGAAGACGAGCAGCGCGAGCGCGCTGCCGAGCGCGCCGGAGACGGCCGTGGAGACAGCGGCCAGCGCGGTGAGCCTCGCGGGCCCGAGGCCGACCGCCGAGAGGCCGGGCCTGGGCCGCGTACTTGGATCCGTACGCGCCACCGCCACCGCGAAGTGCACCGTCGCCGCGAGCGGGATCAGGCACCACAGCAGCCGGAGTCCGGAAGTGCCCGAGTCGGTGGGGTGGGACAGCGCGTACGTCAGCGTGCACAGCAGCAGGAAGCCCACGCCACCCGACGCCGCCACGACCATCAGCCGGCGCAGCAGGACAAGCGGGTGCGTACCGCGGGCTAGACGGAGAGCGAGCACTCGGCTCGGCCTTCCGCGTCGGCGGTCGCGAGCGAATTGACGCGCCGGCCGTCCACGAGCGATACCGAGCGGTCCGCGAGCGCCGCCACCTCCGGGTCGTGCGTGGCGAGCACGACGGTGATCCGGTGCGAGCGGGCCGCGGCGGTCAGCGTACGCAGAACCCCCGCCCGGTCCGCGCGGTGCAGTGTCGCCGTCGGCTCGTCGGCGAACAGCACTGACGGCGTGCTGACCAGCGCCCGTGCGGTGGCGACCCGCTGCCGCTGCGCCTGCAGCAGCGCGTGTGGCCGCTTCTTGGCGCACGCGCCGATGTCGAGCCGATCCAGCCACTCCATCGCCGTGGCCTTCGCGCCGCGGTGCGACCCGCCGCGCAGCAGCAGCGGCAGGGCCGCGTTCTCCCACGCCGTGAGCTCGGGGACCAGCGTCGGCTCGGGGTCGATCCACCCGAACCGGTGGCGCCGGAGCCGCTCGCGCAACACCGGCGTCAGTGTGTGCACGGGGGAGCTGTTGAACCACACCTCGCCCTTGTCGGCGACGAGTTGGCCGGACAGGCACCTCAGCAGCGTGGTCTTTCCGCTGCCGCGCGGGCCGTGCACAGCGAGGATCTCGCCCTCGCGCACACCCAGCGATACGCCCACGAGCGCGGGCGAGCCGCTGTGGGAGTGGTGCAGGGAACGAGCCCAGAGCACATCGTTGTCCGGCGGGGCCACCATGGCGTACACCTCGGTTCTGATCAGATTTCTCCTCCCCCGTACGGGGGAACGAAGTCAGGGCCGATCGGTCACTCGGCACGGTATGGATTCAGAACCGGTGTACGGGGAAGCACGCGGCCCGGGTGCACCCCTCCCACTCGGATGGCCGAATGAGATGGCGGGTGCCCCGGGCCGTATGCGACCGAAGGGGTCAGAGCTTCGCCCAGGCCTCCGTGAGGACCGTACGCAGAATCTGCTCGATCTCGTCGAACGTCGACTGGTCGGCGATCAGCGGCGGCGCCAGCTGTACGACCGGGTCACCGCGGTCGTCGGCACGGCAGTACAGACCGTTGTCGTACAGCGCCTTGGAGAGGAAGCCGTAGAGCACGCGCTCGGTCTCCTCGTCCGTGAAGGACTCCTTGGTGACCTTGTCCTTCACCAGCTCGATGCCGTAGAAGAAGCCGTTTCCGCGGACGTCGCCGACGATCGGCAGGTCGTGCAGCTTCTGCAGCGTGGACAGGAAGTTGCCCTCGTTGTCCAGGACGTGCTGGTTGAGGCCCTCGCGGTCGAAGATGTCGAGGTTGGCCAGGGCCACCGCGGCGGAGACCGGGTGGCCGCCGAAGGTGTAGCCGTGCAGGAAGGTGTTGTCACCCTTGTAGAACGGCTCTGCGAGGCGGTCGGAGATGATGCACGCGCCGATCGGGGAGTAGCCCGAGGTCATGCCCTTGGCGCAGGTGATCATGTCCGGTACGTAGCCGAACTTGTCGCAGGCGAACGTCGTGCCGAGCCGGCCGAAGGCACAGATGACCTCGTCCGACACGAGCAGCACGTCGTACTGGTCGCAGATCTCACGGACCCGCTGGAAGTATCCGGGCGGCGGCGGGAAGCAGCCACCGGCGTTCTGCACCGGCTCCAGGAAGACCGCCGCGACCGTGTCGGCGCCCTCGAAGAGGATCTGCTGCTCGATCTGGTCGGCGGCCCAGCGGCCGAAGGCCTCCGGGTCGTCGCCGTAGATCGGCGCGCGGTAGATGTTGGTGTTCGGCACCTTGCGCGCGCCGGGGACCAGCGGCTCGAAAGGGGCCTTGAGCGCGGGCAGGCCGGTGATGGACAGGGCGCCCTGCGGAGTGCCGTGGTAGGCCACCGCACGCGAGATGACCTTGTACTTGGTGTGCTTGCCCTGCAGCTTGAAGTACTGCTTCGCCAGCTTCCAGGCGGTCTCGACGGCCTCGCCGCCGCCGGTGGTGAAGAAGACCTTGTTGAGGTCGCCCGGGGCGTGGTGCGCGAGCCGCTCGGCGAGCTCGATGGCCTTCGGGTGGGCGTAGGACCATACCGGGAAGAAGGCGAGCTCCTGCGCCTGCTTGTACGCGGTCTCGGCGAGCTCTACGCGGCCGTGGCCGGCGTTGACCACGAAGAGGCCCGCCAGGCCGTCGAGGTAGCGCTTGCCCTTGTCGTCGAAGATGTAGGTGCCCTCACCACGCACGATGGTGGGGACGGGTGCGTTCTCGTACGACGACATGCGGGTGAAGTGCATCCACAGGTGGTCGTAGGCGGCTTTGGAGAGGTCCTTGCTCACGGCTATCGGGTTCCCCACATATAGGTCTGCTTCTTGAGCTTGAGGTAGACGAAGCTCTCGGTGGAACGCACGCCGGGGAGCGCGCGTATCCGCTTGTTGATCACTTCGAGCAAGTGGTCGTCGTCCTCGCAGACGATCTCCACCATGAGGTCGAACGAGCCCGCGGTCATCACCACGTACTCGCACTCGGCCATGGCTGTGAGCGCATCGGCCACCGGGTCGACGTCGCCCTCGACCTTGATGCCGACCATCGCCTGGCGTCGCAGGCCCACGGTGAGTGGGTCGGTGACGGCGACGATCTGCATCACGCCCTGGTCGAGCAGCTTCTGGACGCGCTGGCGGACGGCCGCTTCGGACAGGCCAACGGCCTTGCCGATGGCGGCGTACGGACGACGACCGTCCTCCTGGAGCTGTTCGATGATTGCGAGGGAGACGGCATCGACCGTCGAGGAGGATCCGCTGCCGTTCCTGGAGTCTGCGTTACGACTGGCCACGAGCTCACTCTGCCTTGCGACTCGTCTGTCCCGCAAGCCCTGAGTGATGAAATTCGTTGTTCTGAGGCCGCAATATCACTGAATCCGAAGTTGCGGAGGGTTGGGGCTGTCGAAAGCGTCACGTAGGAGATTAGGGTGGAGGTCTCACCCATCGGACATCTGACAGGAGGGGTGGCAACAGTGACCACCGAGCTGCGTCGTCTGCGCAACTACATCAACGGGGAATTCCGGGACGCCGCCGACGGCCGGACAATCGAGGTCGTCAACCCGGCCACCGGTGACGCGTACGCCACGTCGCCGCTCTCCGGGCAGGCCGACGTCGACGCGGCCATGGATGCTGCCGCGGCCGCCTTCCCCGGCTGGCGCGACACCACCCCGGCCGAGCGCCAGAAGGTCCTGCTGAAGATCGCGGACGCCTTCGAGGAGCGGGCCGAGGACCTGATCGCGGCCGAGTCGGAGAACACGGGCAAGCCGCTCGAGCTCACCCGCACCGAAGAGATCCCGCCGATGGTGGACCAGATCCGCTTCTTCGCGGGCGCGGCGCGGATGCTGGAGGGCCGGTCGGCCGGCGAGTACATGGAGGGCTTCACCTCCATCGTCCGGCGTGAGCCGGTCGGCGTCTGCGCGCAGGTCGCGCCGTGGAACTACCCGATGATGATGGCCGTCTGGAAGTTCGCGCCGGCGCTGGCGGCGGGCAACACCGTCGTCATCAAGCCGTCCGACACGACGCCCGCGTCGACGGTCCTGATCGCCGAGATCATCGGCTCGATCGTGCCGAAGGGCGTCTTCAACGTCCTGTGCGGTGACCGGGAGACCGGCCGCGCGATGGTCGAGCACCCGACGCCGGCGATGGCCTCCATCACCGGTTCCGTACGGGCGGGCATGCAGGTCGCCGAATCCGCGGCCAAGGACGTCAAGCGGGTCCACCTGGAGCTGGGCGGCAAGGCGCCGGTCGTCGTCTTCGAGGACACCGACATCCCCAAGGCCGTCGAGGACATCTCGGTGGCGGGCTACTTCAACGCGGGCCAGGACTGTACGGCCGCGACGCGGGTCCTCGTGCACGAGTCGATCCACGACGAGTTCGTGGCGGCGCTGGCGAAGGCGGCGAAGGACACGAAGACGGGCGCGCCGGACGATGAGGACGTGCTGTACGGCCCGCTGAACAACGCGAACCAGCTGGCGCAGGTATCGGGCTTCATCGACCGGCTGCCGGCGCACGCGAAGGTCGAGGCGGGCGGCCACCGGGTCGGCGACAAGGGCTACTTCTATGCGGCGACGGTCGTCTCCGGCCTGAAGCAGGACGACGAGATCGTCCAGAACGAGGTGTTCGGCCCGGTCATCACGGTCCAGTCGTTCGCGGACGAGGCGCAGGCGCTTGCCTGGGCGAACGGCGTGGAGTTCGCGCTGGCGTCGTCGGTGTGGACGAAGGACCACGGGCGGGCGATGCGGATGTCCAAGGCGCTGGACTTCGGGTGCGTGTGGATCAACACGCACATCCCGCTGGTGGCGGAGATGCCGCACGGCGGCTTCAAGAAGTCGGGGTACGGCAAGGACCTGTCGGCGTACGGGTTCGACGACTACACGCGGATCAAGCACGTCATGACGTCCCTGGACGCGTAGTCTCCCGGCGGCGGGGGTGGGGGATTTCCCCCACCCCCCCGCTTGCCGAAACCGGGGGCCGCGGCCCCGGACCCCTGGGCATGGCGGCTTCGCGGCGCGGCTCTGTCCGCGCGAACTGGCCGCCGGGCTCAGCTCGTCGGCGTGCGGTGGAGCGTTACCAGGAGTCGCCAGACCTGAGCGGCCATGTCGTCCGGCGTCGCGGTGATCGTGCCGTGAAGCCAGTCCGCCAGGACGCCCGCGAAAGCCGACGCCACCGCCGAGGCGATCAGGTCCGGCGCCGGTGCTCCCGCCAACTCCCGTTCCCTGCGGCTGCGTTCGCGCAGTTCGCGGTGGAGCAGATCGCCCAGCGGGCCGCTGCCACCCTCGCGCAACAGGGTGCGGTAGAGCGCGGCATGCGGAGCCAGGCCGGTGAAGAACGCCGTCAGGGCGGGCGGGGGAGTGGTCGGATCGGGGGCGCCGCGCCAGGCGTGGAGGGCCTCCACCGCGTCTCGTACGACCTCCGCGCAGGCGTCGACCGCCAGCCCCTGCAGGTCCGGGTAGTGCAGATAGAACGTGGCCCGGCCCAGGCCGGCCCTGCGTACCAGGGCGGCGACGCTCACCTCTTCCAGCGAGTGCTCCGCGCACTCCTCCAGCAGCGCCTCGCGCAGCCTGGCCCGGGTGCGCTCCGCGCGCGGGTCGCCGGTGGGTCCTGTGGTCATCCGGCCACCAGCACCGCTGCCAGCGCCAGGGCCCCCGGCAGCGCCTGGGCCACCAGGATGCGCCGGTTCGCGGTGAAGCCGCCGTACAGGCCCGCGATCACCACGCAGCTGAGGAAGAAGACCTGCACGCGGTATCCCGTCGGGTCCGCGGCGATCAGGCCCCAGATCAGCCCCGCCGCCAGAAATCCGTTGTACAGGCCCTGGTTCGCGGCGAGCGGGGCGGTCGCGCGGGCCATCTCCTCGTCGAAGCCGGAGAGGTCGCGGCCCGGCCTGCGCTGCCACAGGAACATCTCCAGAACCAGGAAGTACGCATGGAGCGCGGCCACCAGGCCGACCAGGACGTGTGCCGCTGTGTTCATCGCTGACCTCAAGTTCATGGACGGATGTCCAGTAACTATAGACACATGTCCATGACTGAGTGCGAGCGGGTGCGGGTGCGGGTTCTGGGGGCCGTTCACGGCATGGGCCGCGCACGACGCCGAGGAAGGTGGCCCAGGGCGATCGCGTCGGCCGCGGCGGCGCAATCCAGCCAGCGACGCGCCGCGGCTCGTGGCGGCGTTACGGCTTGCGGGCGACCGCGCCGAACTGGGCCACCAGTACCGGCTCGGCGCCGGTCGGCGGGTCGTGCCGCCAGTGTGCGCAGGACACGATGCCCGGCTCGAGCAGGTCGAGGCCCTCGCAGAACGAGGCGAACTCCGCGCGGCTGCGCGCCGTGATCGGCGGTGTCGCGTTCTCGTTCCAGAACGCCATCGCCTCGGCGTTGCCCTCGCCGCCCAGCTCCAGCGTCGGATGCGTGAGTACGAGATAGCTGCCGGACGGCACCGCCTCCATCAGCCGGCGCACGATCGAGCGCGCCTCGTCGGTGTCCATCACGAAGTTCAGGATGCCGAGCATCATCACCGCCACCGGCCGCGTCAGATCCAGCGCCGGCTCGACGGAGCGGACGATCGACTCCGGGTCGTGCGCGTCCGCGTCCAGATACTCGGTCGCGCCCTCGGGAGAGCTGGTGAGCAGGGCGCGGGCGTGGGCCAGCACTATCGGGTCGTTGTCGACGTACACGATCCGGGCGTCGGGCGCGATGCGCTGGGCGACTTCATGGGTGTTCTCGACTGTGGGCAGGCCGGTGCCGATGTCCAGGAACTGGCGTACGCCTGCCTCGCCCGCGAGGTGTGTCACCGCGCGGCCCAGGAACGCCCGGTCCGCGCGCGCCACTTCGCCGATGCTCGGGTACAGCCCGGTGACGTGGTCGCCCACCGCACGGTCGACCGGATAGTTGTCCTTGCCGCCCAGCCAGTGGTTCCAGACCCTGGCGTTGTGCGCTACGTCGGTGCGGATCCTGTCGCTCACGTGTCACTCCTCGGCCGGCTGCGTCGGAGCCATCATGCCGGACGGATCAAGTGGGCGCGGCGACAGGGGAGTTCGGCCGGACCACGGAGCGCAGTGTGTCCACGCGGTTGGTGGTGATCGCGTCGACGCCGTACTTCATCAGCCGGTGCATGGTGCGCCGGGTGTCCGCCGTCCAGGCCGAGACCAGCAGCCCGTCCCGGTGGATACGGTCCGTCAGGTCCTGACCGAGCAGCCCGAACCGGTAGTTGAGCCAGCGCGGCCGCACCGCTTCGAGCAGCGCGGGGCGCGGCGGCGCGAGCGTTGTCCAGGTCATCGCGATCTCGGCCGCGGGGTCGGCGGCCCGCACCGCGAGCATGGTGGCCGGGCCCGCGCAGTAGTACACCCGCTCGTCCGCGCCGCATTCGCGGACAGTGCCGACCACCTTGCGCACCGACTCCTCCGAGGCCCCGGGCAGATCGATCATCACGCGGTGCGTGCCGACCGCCGACAGCGCGTCGCGCAGCGTGGGCACCCGGCCCAGGGTCAACTCCTCGACCTCGGCCCGGGTGAGCTTCGCCAGCGGCCGGTCGGGACCCCACAGGCGTTTCAGCGAATCGTCGTGCAACAGCACCGGCACGCCGTCCCGGGTGAGGCGTACATCGATCTCCACCGCGTCCGCGCCCCGCTCGAGGGCAGAGCGGAGCGAGGGCAGGGTGTTCTCACGGAAGCGGTACGGATCGCCGCGATGGCCCACGACACTGACGGTGCCCATGGGCCCATTGTCGAGGGCGGTCAGCGGGCGGGCCACGTGGCGGTGTACGCGTCGATCTCCGCCACGATCCGCGCCTTGCCGGCCGGGTCGAGGAAGGACGCCTCCACGGCGTTCTTCGCCAGGTCGGCCAGTCCGCGCTCGTCCAGCTGAAGCAGCCTTGCCGCGACGGCGTATTCGTTGTTGAGGTCGCTGCCGAACATCGGCGGGTCGTCGCTGTTGATCGTCACCAGCACTCCGGCCGCGACCATCTCCTTCACCGGGTGCTCGTCGAGATCGCGGACGGCGCGGGTCGCGAGATTCGACGTAGGGCACACCTCCAGCGGAATGCGGTGCTCCGCGAGGTGGGCGAGCAGCGTCGGGTCCTGCGTCGCGCTGGTGCCGTGGCCGATGCGCTCGGCGCCCAGATCGTTCAGCGCGTCCCAGATCGTCTGCGGCCCGGTCGTCTCGCCGGCGTGCGGCACGGAGTGCAGGCCCGCCGCGATCGCGCGGTCGAAGTACGGCTTGAACTGCGGCCGTGGCACACCGATCTCCGGGCCGCCGAGCCCGAAGGAGACCAGGCCGTCGGGGCGCAGGTCCACCGCGAGCCGCGCGGTCTCCTCCGCGGCCTCGAGACCGGCCTCGCCGGGGATGTCGAAGCACCAGCGCAGTACGACGCCGAGCTCGGCCTCGGCAGCCTTGCGGGCGTCCTCGATCGCCGCCATGAAGGCGTTCTCGTCGATGCCGCGGCGGGTCGAGCTGAACGGCGTCACGGTCAGCTCGGCGTAGCGGATGTTCTGCCTGGCCATGTCGCGGGCCACCTCGAAGGTGAGCAGCCGTACGTCCTCCGGGGTGCGGATCAGGTCCACGACCGACAGATACACCTCGATGAAGTGCGCGAAGTCGGTGAAGGAGAAGTAGTCGGCGAGCGCCTCGGGGTCGGTGGGGACCTTGGAGTCGGGGTGGCGGGCGGCCAGCTCGGCGACGATGCGCGGGGAGGCGGAGCCGACATGGTGCACATGCAGCTCGGCCTTGGGAAGCCCCGCGATGAAGGGGTGCAGATCGGTCATCGGGGTCCTCCATGGGCATGGCGTGAGCGACAGGTGCGCGACGGGGTGTACGAGGGTGGGTCCGACCGGCTGTTCGGGTCAGGGATCATCGTAGGGGGGCCCGGTGAAGCGCGGACCGCAGCCCGTAGCATGACCGAACCACGATGGGGGAGAACCATGTCTGACAACCAGGCCCAGCCGCCGGGCGGGCCCGAGCCGCGCGACCGTGATCCCTGGGCTCCGCCGGAGAGCAGCGCGGCACAGGGCAGGGTGCCGCTGCACAAGCCCGCCGCCCCGACGCCGCCCGTGCACGATCAGCCGACGATGACCTCGATGCCCACCGGGCCCGTCGCCGACGCGGGTGCCGTGCCGCCTCCCCCGATAGCCCCGGGCGGACCGGCCCAGCCCGCCGCCGGACTGTACGGCTACCCCGCCGCCCCCAGCGCCCCGCAGCCCGGTCCCGGCGCCGGTCCGGGCCTGGGGGATCCCTACGGCGGCTACCCCGGATACCCGGGTTACCAGAATTACGGCCAGAGCGCCTGGCAGTCCGCTCCGGCGAACGGCATGGGCGTCACCGCGATGGTGCTCGGCATCCTTTCCGTCTGTCTGTTCTGTCTGTACGGGGTCGTCGGGATCGTCCTGGGTGTGCTCGCCCTGATCTTCGGCATCCTCGGCAGGAAGCGCGCCCAGCGTGGCGAGGCGACCAACGGCGGCATGGCTCTGGCCGGCATCATCCTCGGCTCCATCGGCATCGTCATCGGCCTCATCGTCGTCGGCCTGCTGGCCTGGGGGATCACCGAGGCGATGAACGAGGAGCGGGGCAAAGGCGACGTCTACGACGACTACTCCAACTCCCTCGTGATCGACGGCGTCAGCCGCTAGCCGGACCGGCCCGCAACTCCTCACGCGCCTCCATCAGGGCGAACCCCAGCAGATTGAGCCCGCGCCAGAGCGCGGGATTCTGCGCCCGCTCGTCGTCCGCGGCCAGCCCGATGCCCCACACCCGGTCAAGTGGGCTGGCCTCGACGAGCACCCGGTCCCCCGTGGCCAGCAGAAAATCGCGCAGCTCGGCATTCTGACCGAACTTGTGCACACTGCCCGCGCGCACAATCGCGGACCGCTCGCGCTCCCATATCGCTTCGTCGAAACCGCGCACGAGCCGCCCGGCCCGCTTGGCCGCCCCCGGACTGCCCGCCTCGAGCGCCTGCCGCTCGGCCTCCGCGTCCCCGAAGAGCCGGGCCTTGCCCGCCATCATCCAGTGCTCCGTCGTGGCGTAGCGAACGCCGTCGACCACGAAGGGTGACGGCCACCACTGGCTCAGACAGCTCGGCCCGATGGTGCCGTCCCGGCGCGGCGTATGCCCCCAAAAGAACAGATACTTGATTCGCCTGTCGGTGCTGACCTGCTCGATCAGCTCTTCCATCCCCATACACGCGAGTCTGGCATCCACCACTGACACTTCGTACGGGTATTGCCGGACCCACCCGACACATGGTCGACTGATTCCGTCGCGTAACCAAAAGGCAACAACGGAATCACTTGTTGGAGAGCCGGTGCTCTGCCAGGATCGGCACTCAATTCGATCTGGAACTACGGAGAGCGTCATGGGCAACCGCTTCCAGGTGCACGACCGCTATGCGGACGGCGCGCAATTCATCGGCGGGCGGCTTCGGCCCGGCACCTCAGGACGCAAGCAGAACATCGTGAACCCCGCCACCGGCGAGACGGTCCACAGCTATGAACTGGCAGGGGCCGCCGACGTCGACGCGGCCGTCGAGGCCGCCCGCGAGGCCTTCCCCGGCTGGGCGGGCGCCACCCCGGGGGAGCGCTCCGACGCCCTGCACAGCTTCGCGTCCGTCCTCGCGGACCAGGCCCCCGACCTCGCGTACGCGGAGTCCCTGCAGTGCGGCAAACCGATCAAGCTCACCACCGAGTTCGACGTCCCGGGCACCGTCGACAACACCGCCTACTTCGCCGGCGCGGCCCGCCATCTCCAGGGCCAGTCGGCCGGCGAGTACAGCGGCGACCACACCTCCTACGTGCGCCGGGAGCCGATCGGCGTCGTCGGTTCCATCGCACCCTGGAACTACCCGCTCCAGATGGCCGCCTGGAAGGTCCTGCCGGCGATCGCCGCGGGCAACACCATCGTGCTGAAGCCGGCCGAGATCACCCCGCTCACCTCGCTGATGTTCGCCGAGGCGGCGAAGGAGGCCGGGATCCCCGACGGCGTCGTCAACATCATCAACGGCGCGGGCAAGGACGCGGGCGAGCATCTGGTGGGCCACCCGCACGTGGCGATGACCTCCTTCACCGGCTCCACCCCGGTCGGCAAGCGCGTCGCCGAGATCGCCACCGCCACCGTCAAGCGCCTCCACCTCGAACTGGGCGGCAAGGCCCCCTTCGTGGTCTTCGACGACGCCGACCTTCAGGCCGCGGTCCACGGCGCGGTCGCGGGCTCGCTCATCAACTCGGGCCAGGACTGTACGGCCGCCACCCGCGCCTATGTCCAGCGCCCCTTGTACGACGCCTTCGTCAGCGGCGTCGCCGACCTGATGGCAACCGTCCGCCTCGGCGACCCCCTCGACCCCGCCACCGACCTCGGCCCGCTCGTCTCGCACCTTCAGCGCGACCGCGTCGCGGGCTTCGTCGACCGGGCTCGCGCGTACGCCACCGTCGTCACCGGCGGCGAAGCGCCGCAGGGAGTGCTGACGAGCGGCGCGTACTACCGTCCCACCCTCGTCGCCGGCGCCGCTCAGGACAGCGAGATCGTCCAGTCCGAGATCTTCGGCCCGGTCCTCGTCGTCCTGCCCTTCGACTCCGACGACGAAGGCATCGCGCTCGCCAACGACACCCCCTACGGCCTCGCCGCCTCCGCCTGGAGTCGCGACGTGTACCGCGCGAACCGAGCCACCCGCGAGATCAAGGCGGGGTGCGTCTGGATCAACGACCACATCCCGATCATCAGCGAGATGCCGCACGGCGGATACAAGGCGTCCGGCTTCGGAAAGGACATGTCGATGTACTCCTTCGAGGAGTACACGCAGGTCAAGCACGTGATGTACGACAACACGGCGGTGGTCAGGAAGGACTGGCACCGCACGATCTTCGGGGACCGATAGCTCAGCATCCGTTTGCGGCCACCGCCGCTCGGCCGCCCGACCAGCGGCCACCATCCCGAAAGGGCACAGCGCATGGAGCACAACGAGCCCGACCGCCTCTCCGCGGCCCAAATGGCCGCCGTGCGACGCAGCCTGGCGAACGGGCGGGGCGCACTCTCCCGTCGTTCACTGCTGCGCGCGTCGGGCGTCGGCGCGCTTGCGGCCGGCGGCGCCGGCATATTGAGCGGCTGCGGAATCCCGCCCGCGAAGCGGGAGGCCGGAGCAGCCGCCTCGAGCGACTACTCCGACCAGGAGAAGCTGATCAACTTCTCCAACTGGACCGAGTACATCGACATCAGCGAGGACGAGAAAAGCCATCCCACGCTGGTGGAGTTCAACAAGCGCACCGGGATCAAGGTCAAGTACACCGAGGACATCAACGACAACGTCGAGTTCTTCGGCAAGATCCAGCCGCAGCTCGCCGCGGGCCAGGACACCGGCCGCGACCTGATCAATGTGACCGACTGGCTGGCCGCCCGGATGATCCGGCTCGGCTGGGTGCAGAAGCTCGACGCGTCGCTGCTCCCGCACGCGTACGCCAACCTCTCGCCCCAGTTCCGCAGCCCGGACTGGGACCCGGGGCGCGCCTACTCCTACCCCTGGACCGGAATTCCGGCTGTCATCGCCTACAACATCAAGGCGACCCGCGGCCGCAAGGTCGACTCCGTCACCCAACTGCTGGACGACCCCACCCTCAAGGGCCGGGTCAGCTTCCTCACCGAGATGCGGGACACCGTCGGCCTCACCCTGCTCGACATGGGCAAGGACCCCGCCAAGGTCAACGACGCCGACTACGACGCCGCCATCAACCGGCTCCAGAAGGGGGTCGACAAGAAGCAGATCCGCCGCTTCACCGGTAACGACTACACCTCGGACCTCGACAAGGGCGACATCGCCGCTTGCGTCGCCTGGGCCGGTGACCTCATCCAGCTCCAGGTCGACAACCCGGACATCAGGTTCTCGATTCCGGCCGCCGGCTACATGACGGCCACGGACAACCTGCTGGTCCCGGCGCATGCCCGGCACCAGAAGAACGCCACCCGGCTGATCGACTACTACTACGAGCTGCCCGTCGCAGCCCAGCTCGCCGCGTACATCAACTATGTGACCCCGGTCGCCGGAGTCGCATCGGAGCTCGCGAAGATCGACCCGGAGCTGGCCAAGAACCCGCTGATCATCCCGGACGAGGCCATGGCAGCCAAGTCCCACTCCTTCCGCTCGCTCTCCTCCAAGGAAGAGACGGCGTACGAAGAGAAGTTCGCCAAGCTCATCGGCGCCTGACCTCCCCTGCTCCCTTCGACACACCGGGACCGCGACCCATGACTGAAAAGACAGAGGGCGGCGACGTCCGCCTCTCCGGGATCAGCAAGACCTACGGCTCCTTCACGGCCGTCCACCCGCTGGAACTGACCGTCCCGCAGGGCTCCTTCTTCGCCCTGCTCGGCGCCTCCGGCTGCGGAAAGACCACCACCCTGCGGATGATCGCCGGACTTGAGGACCCGACCACCGGGACCGTGTTCCTCGGCGACAAGGACGTCACCGGCCTGCCGCCGCACAAACGCCCCGTCAACACCGTCTTCCAGAGCTATGCGCTCTTCCCGCACCTCGACGTCTACGAGAACGTCGCGTTCGGGCTGCGCCGGCGAGGCGTCACATCGGTGAAGAAGCAGGTCGGCGAGATGCTCGACCTCGTGGAACTGGGCGACTTCGCCAACCGCAAGCCGCACCAGCTCTCCGGCGGCCAGCAGCAGCGCGTCGCCGTTGCCCGCGCACTCATCAACCACCCCCAGGTGCTGCTCCTCGACGAGCCGCTCGGCGCCCTCGACCTCAAGCTGCGCCGCCAGATGCAGCTGGAGCTCAAGCGCATCCAGACCGAGGTCGGCATCACCTTCGTGCATGTCACCCACGACCAGGAAGAGGCCATGACGATGGCCGACAGGGTCGCGGTGATGAACGGCGGCCGGGTCGAGCAGCTGGGCGCGCCCGCCGATCTCTACGAGAACCCGCAGACCACCTTCGTCGCCAACTTCCTGGGCACCTCCAACCTCATCGAGGCCGAGGTCGTGGAGAACAGCGGCGGCGACGTCGTCGTCACGGCCGCGGACGCCAAGCTGCGGCTGCCCGCCGAGCGTTGTGCCACCCAGCCGCGCACCGGCGGAAAGCTGCTGGTCGGCGTACGTCCGGAGAAGATCTCGCTGGCGCACGCGGATGACGCGGGCACGATCGCCGAGGGCCGCAACCGGTTCACCGGCAAGATCGCGGACTCCAGCTTCATCGGCGTGTCCACGCAGTACGTCATCGACAGCCCGGTGTGTCCGGAACTCGAGGTCTACGTACAGAACATCGAGCGTGACTCGCGGCTCGTCCCCGGGGCCGAGGTCGTCCTGCACTGGAACCCGGAGCACACCTTCGGACTCGACGCCGCTCAGGACATCGACGCCGGTGTGGAGACGGTGGAGGAGACCCCATGACCGTCACCGAGGCACCGCCCGCCCCGGGGCCGGTCGAACCGGTCGTCCACAAACAGTCCGTCCGGCGAAAGCTCGTCCCGTACTGGCTGCTGCTGCCCGGCATCCTGTGGCTGGTCGTCTTCTTCGCGCTGCCGATGGTCTACCAGGCGTCGACCTCCGTGCAGACGGGCTCCCTGGAAGAGGGCTTCTCGGTCACCTGGCACTTCCAGACGTACTGGGACGCGCTGACCGAGTACTACCCGCAGTTCCTGCGCTCGGTGCTGTACGCCGGCACGGCCACGATCCTGTGTCTGCTGCTCGGCTACCCGCTCGCGTATCTGATCGCGTTCAGGGCCGGCCGCTGGCGCAATCTCCTGCTGGTCGTGGTCATCGCGCCGTTCTTCACCAGCTTCCTGATCCGCACCCTCGCCTGGAAGACGATCCTCGCGGACGGCGGACCGGTGGTGGACGTGCTGGGCAGCGTCGGCTTCCTGGACGTCACCAGCTGGCTCGGGATGACCGAGGGGAACCGGCTGCTCGCCACCCCGCTCGCGGTGGTCTGCGGTCTCACGTACAACTTCCTGCCGTTCATGATCCTGCCGCTCTACACCTCGCTGGAGCGGATCGACCCGCGGCTCCACGAGGCGGCCGGCGACCTGTACGCGAAGCCGTCCACCATCTTCCGCAAGGTGACCTTCCCGCTGTCCATGCCGGGCGTCGTCTCCGGCACGCTGCTGACCTTCATCCCGGCCAGCGGCGACTACGTCAACGCCGAGCTGCTCGGCTCCACGGACACCAAAATGGTCGGCAACGTCATCCAGTCGCAGTTCCTGAGGGTCCTCGACTACCCGACCGCGGCGGCTCTGTCCTTCATTCTCATGGCGGTCGTGCTGATCATGGTCACTGTCTACATCCGCCGGGCCGGGACGGAGGATCTCGTCTGATGCGCTGGATACGGCACCACCTCGTGGTCCTCGCGGGCCTGATTACGCTCGCGTACCTGATCCTTCCGAACATCGTCGTGATGGTGTTCTCGTTCAACAAGCCGGCCGGCCGGTTCAACTACTCCTGGCAGGAGTTCTCGACCGACGCCTGGAAGGACCCGTGCGGCGTCGCCGACGTGTGCGGCTCACTCGTGCTGTCCCTTCAGATCGCCCTGTGGGCGACGATCGGCGCCACCGTGCTGGGCTCGATGATCGCCTTCGCGCTGGTCCGCTACCGCTTCCGGGCGCGTGGCGCGATCAACTCGCTGATCTTCCTGCCGATGGCGATGCCCGAGGTGGTCATGGCCGCCTCGCTGCTGACCCTCTTCCTCAACCTGGGCGCGGAGCTCGGCTTCTGGACCATTCTCATCGCGCACACGATGTTCTGCCTGAGCTTCGTGGTCGTGGCGGTCAAGGCACGTGTCCTGTCGATGGACCCCCGCCTTGAAGAGGCCGCGCGTGACCTCTACGCCGGTCCTGTGCAGACGTTCGTACGGGTCACGCTGCCGATCGCCGCTCCCGGCATCGCCGCCGGCGCGATGCTCGCGTTCGCGCTCTCGTTCGACGACTTCATCATCACCAACTTCAACTCGGGCAACACCGTCACCTTCCCCATGTTCGTGTGGGGCTCGGCCCAGCGCGGCACGCCCGTCCAGATCAACGTCATCGGCACGGCCATGTTCGTCATCGCCGTACTGATCGTGCTCTTCGCCCAGTTCATCAGCAACCGGCGGAAGAAGACCGCTCTACCCAAGTAGGCCCCGAAGGAGTGGAAACCATGGCCCCAGCTGCCATGACCTTTGCCTCATCACTATCCGACGCCCAGCCCGTCTCCTATTGGCTGGACGACCCCGCGAAGCCCGGCGCGCTCCCCGCGCTCACCGGTGACGAACACTGCGACCTCCTCGTCGTCGGCGGAGGTTACAGCGGACTGTGGACCGCGCTGCTGGCCAAGGAGCGCGACCCCGGGCGGGACGTCGTACTGATCGAAGGGCGCGAGGTGGGCTGGGCCGCCTCGGGCCGCAACGGCGGCTTCTGCGCCGCCTCCCTCACCCACGGCCTGGGCAACGGACTCGCCCGCTGGCCCGGTGAGCTGGCCGAACTGGAGGAGCTCGGCGACCGCAACCTCGACGCCATCGAGGCAGCGGTCAAGGCGTACTCGATCGACTGCGACTTCGAGCGCACCGGCGAGATCGACGTCGCCACCGAGCCCTACCAGGTCGATGAGCTCCACGAGACGTACGAGGCGGCGACCCGGCTCGGCTTCGGCGGGCTCGAACTCCTGGACCAGGACGCGGTACGCGCCGAGGTGAACTCCCCGACCTTCCTCGGCGGTCTGTGGGACAGGCGCGGGGTCGCCATGCTGCACCCCGCCAGACTCGCCTGGGGACTCAAGCAGGCCTGCATGGACCTCGGCGTACGCCTCTACGAGAACACCCAGGGCCTCGAACTCGCCTCGTCCGGCGCCGCAATGGTGGTCCGCACGCCGTACGGCCGGGTCCTCGCCCGTCGCGTCGCCCTCGGCACCAACGTCTTCCCGTCGCTGGTCAGGCGGGTGCGCCCGTACACCGTCCCGGTCTACGACTACGCCCTGATGACCGAACCGCTCAGCGCTCAGCAGCTCGCCGAGATCGGCTGGAAGCGGCGGCAGGGGCTCGGCGACAGCGCCAACCAGTTCCACTACTTCCGGATCACCGCCGACCACCGCATCCTGTGGGGCGGCTACGACGCGATCTATCCCTACGGCGGCAGGCTCAGCGCCGAGATGGACCACCGGCCCGAGACCTATCTCAAGCTCGCAAGCCACTTCTTCCACTGCTTCCCGCAATTGGAGGGCCTGCGATTCAGCCACGCCTGGGGCGGCGCGATCGACACCTGCTCGCGCTTCTCCGCCTTCTTCGGCACCGCGCACGGCGGCAGGGTCGCCTACGCCGCCGGATATACGGGTCTGGGCGTCGGCGCCACCCGCTTCGGCGCGGACGTCATGCTCGACCTGCTCTCCGGGGAGCGGACGGAGCGCACCGAGCTGGAGATGGTGCGCAGCAAGCCGCTGCCGTTCCCGCCCGAGCCTGTCGCGTGGGCCGGCATCGGCCTCACCAAATGGGCGCTGGCCAGGGCGGACGCCAACGGCGGCCGACGCAACGCGTGGCTGCGGACGATGGACAGGCTCGGCCTCGGCTTCGACAGCTAGAGGTGACGCGGCTCACCGCAGACTGGTGGCCGAAACCCGCGTAATCCCGCGCGCCCACCCCGCTCTCCCCGTGTGAACGCATCGTCTGCGCACACGGAATGGAGGCCGGGCAATTGACTGACTCGGGGGCCAGGACTGCGGTGGAGTGGCTGGCGTCGGTGGCTCCCGACCCGGACGCCTGCCGGTGGGAATGGGAGCGCAATCCCCTCGGCGTCGCCCTGCTGCCCGCCGGCCGGCGCTGGGACGTGCTGATCCTGACGGGCGAGCTGGGCTGTCCGACGCTCGATGTGCTGACCCGGCTGGTCGACCGGCCGGGACCGGTCCTCGGCGACCTCGACGATGGGCGCATGGGCTTCTTCGTACCGCCGGGCACCGCCGGGTGCTGGATCGGCACGGGCGTACGCGGCGTGGGCCTGGGGGCCTCGGTCGTCGTCCCGTATCCGGGGCGGGCCGGCGAAGGCGTGCGCTGGCTGATCCCACCCGATGGTTCCGGAACGCTCACCGATCCTTCGCTGCTGGAGCTCGCCATGCACGAGGCGGCGGCGGACCTGGCGCGCGGCGGCGGGTACTGAGACGGCCCGCGCGCTGCCAGAGGTCTTGACAACAGCATTGGTCTGGACCATGTTGTGCGCGCTCCCACTTGAATCCCCCCCATGCCCGGAGGCAGTTGTGGACCGCACCAGACTTTTGGCCGCCCTTTCGGCGGCCGCCATCGCCATCAGCGGGCTCGTCGCCACGGCGACCTCCGCGGGAGCGGCCGACACCGAACTCGCGCGCAATGGCGGCTTCGAGGCGGGACTGGAGGGCTGGAGCTGTACGGCGGGCAGCGGCGCCGTCGTCAACGCGCCCGTTCACGGCGGCAGTTCCGCACTGAAGGCAACGCCGGCGGGCAGCGACAACGCCAAGTGCGGCCAGACGGTCACGGTCAAGCCCAACTCCGACTACACGCTGAGCGGCTGGGTCCAGGGCAGCTATGTCTATCTGGGCGCGTCGGGCACCGGCACCACCGACGTCTCCACCTGGACGGCGTCCGCGCCCAGCTGGCAGCGGCTGACCACGACCTTCCGCACCGGCGCGGCCACCACCTCGGTGACGATCTACACCCACGGCTGGTACGGCACCCCCACCTACTACGCCGACGACCTCTCCCTGCTCGGCCCCGGCGGCGATCCGGTACAGATCCCGGCCGCCCCCACCGGCCTCACGGCGGGTTCCCCCGGCTCCACCTCGGTCCCGCTCAGCTGGTCAGGGTCCTCCGGCGCCACCAGCTACCACGTGTACCGGGGCGGCGCCAAGGTCCTCACAGTGAGCGGGACTTCGGCCACCGTCACCGGACTGGCCCCCTCCACCTCGTACAGCTTCCAGGTCTCCGCGGCCAACGCGGCGGGAGAGTCCCCGAAGTCGGCGGCGCTCACCGCGACCACCACGTCGGGCGGCGGCGGCAGCGGCGGTGACCTGCCCGCCCACGCCCTTGTCGGCTATCTGCATGCCAGCTTCGCCAATGGTTCCGGCTACACGCGCATGGCCGACGTCCCCGACTCCTGGGACGTCATCAACCTCGCCTTCGGCGAACCGACCTCGGTCACCTCCGGCGACATCCGCTTCAGCCTCTGCCCGGCGTCCGAGTGCCCGAATGTCGAATCGCTCGCCGACTTCAAGGCCGCCGTCAAGGCCAAGCAGGCAGCAGGCAAGAAGATCCTGATCTCCATCGGCGGCGCCAACGGCCAGGTCCAGCTCTCCACCACGGCCGCCCGCGACACCTTCGTCTCCTCGGTCTCGAAGATCATCGACGAGTACGGGCTCGACGGCCTGGACATCGACTTCGAGGGCCACTCGCTCTCACTGAACACCGGTGACACGGACTTCCGCTCGCCGACCTCACCGGTGATCGTCAACCTGATCTCGGCGATCAAGACCCTCAAGGCGAAGTACGGCTCCGACTTCGTGCTCGCCATGGCCCCGGAGACGTTCTTCGTGCAGCTCGGCTACCAGTACTACGGCTCGGGCCCCTGGGGCGGCCAGGACCCGCGGGCCGGGGCGTACCTTCCCGTCATCCACGCCCTGCGCGACGACCTCACCCTGCTGCACGTCCAGGACTACAACTCGGGCTCGATCATGGGCCTGGACAACCAGTACCACTCCATGGGCGGCGCGGACTTCCATATCGCCATGACCGACATGCTGCTGACCGGCTTCCCGGTCGCCGGCGACACCACCAAGGTCTTTCCCGCCCTGCGCCCGGAGCAGGTCGCCATCGGCCTCCCCGCATCCACCCAGGCAGGCAACGGCCACACCACGCCGGCGGAGGTGAACAAGGCGCTGGACTGCCTGACGAAGAAGGTGAGTTGCGGCTCGTACCAGACCCACGGCAGTTGGCCGTCCCTGCGCGGCCTGATGACCTGGTCGGTCAACTGGGACCGCTTCAACCAGTGGGAGTTTTCGAAGAACTTCGACGCGTACGGATGGAGCTGACGGTCAGCAGCAGCCCGCACAGGCACCAGCTGCCGATGACGTCCAGTGGCCAGTGATAGCCGCGCAGGACGAGTCCGATGCTCGTCGCCAGGGTCAGCGCCACGGCGACGGGCATCGCCCATCCGCGCCTGAGATACGGGGTGATGAGCATCGCCGCTCCGCAGTAGGCCACCATCGCGGTCGCGGTATGGCCGGAAGGGTAGAAGCCGGTTGCCCCGGTGAGTGGGCCCTGGCGGTCGATCAGGGTTTTGAGGGGCGCGACGAGCGCGGGAACGGCGGCCATGGCGAGCGCGGCGTACAGCGCCTCGGCCCGCCGGCCGCGACACACCGCGTACGCGATGGCCGCGCCCAGGACGGGGAGCGCGACCCCCATGCTGCCGAGGTCGGCCAGCAGACCGGTCAGCGTCCAGGGTCCGCGGCCGACGATCCTGAGCTCGACGCGTTCGTCCAGGGACCGCAACGGACCGTCCGCGGCCACCTGCCAGGTGATCACCGCGAAGACGACGGCATACAGCGCGGGAAGCCACGCGGAAAGAAGAGAAGCCGGCCGCCTCGGAACAGGGGGGGTTGTTCCGAGGCGGCCGGCCGGACCGGTTTGCCGCGCGCCCCGGGGGGTCTGGGGCGGGCGGCCATCCGATCGGTGAGGAGTTCCGGAGCCAGAAGCTCCAGTGGTGTGCGCGAGGGCACGACCAAGGCGGGGCTGGGGAGGCTCCATCCTGGCGTCGCCCGCAGTCCCCTGCGAGCGGGGTGTTTCTCTCATCTGCGGAAACCGTACGGCAGGGGCAGGGGGGACCGACAGACGGATTTCCATCCCGCCATCGCCCCCCCACAGCTTCTTCACAGGCTCTGACTGTTCCTCTTGGTCAGACGCGGATCAGGCGTTCTGTCAGGCCCTCGTCAGGCGTCGGTGCAGGCCTCGGTCACACGCCGGCGAAGGCCTGCTCGATGATGTCCAGACCCTCGTTGACAAGGTCCTCGCCGATCACCAGCGGGGGCAGGAATCGCAGCACATTGCCGTACGTGCCGCAGGTGAGGACCAGCAGACCCTCGGCGTGGCAGGCCTTGGCGAGCGCGGAGGTGGCGGCCGGGTTCGGCTCCTTGGAGTGGCGGTCCTTGACCAGCTCGATCGCGATCATCGCGCCGCGGCCGCGGATGTCGCCGATGATGTCGAACTTCTCGGCCATCGCGGTGAGGCGGCCCTTCATGACCTCCTCGATGCGCTTGGCCCTGCCGTTGAGGTCGAGCTCCTTCATGGTCTCGATGGCGCCGAGCGCGCCGGCGCAGGCCACCGGGTTGCCGCCGTAGGTGCCGCCGAGGCCGCCCGCGTGCGGGGCGTCCATGATCTCGGCGCGGCCGGTCACGGCGGCGAGCGGCAGACCGCCCGCGATGCCCTTGGCCGTGGTGATCAGGTCCGGGACGATGCCCTCGTCCTCGCAGGCGAACCACTGGCCGGTGCGGCAGAAGCCGGACTGGATCTCGTCCGCTACGAACACGATCCCGTTGTCCTTCGCGAACTGCGAGATCGCGGGCAGGAAGCCCTTGGCCGGCTCGATGAAGCCGCCCTCGCCGAGAACCGGCTCGATGATGATCGCGGCGACGTTCTCCGCGCCGATCTGCTTGTTGATCATGTCGATGGCCTGCGCGGACGCTTCGGCGCCGGCGTTCTCGGCACCGGTCGGCCAGCGGTAGCCGTACGCCACGGGCACCCGGTAGACCTCGGGCGCGAACGGCCCGAAGCCCTGCTTGTAGGGCATGTTCTTGGCGGTCAGCGCCATCGTGAGGTTGGTCCGGCCGTGGTAGCCGTGGTCGAAGACGACGACGGCCTGACGCTTGGTGTAGGAGCGCGCGATCTTCACGGCGTTCTCGACGGCCTCGGCGCCGGAGTTGAACAGCGCGGACTTCTTCGCGTGGTCGCCCGGCGTCAGCTCGGCGAGCGCCTCGGCGACCTCGACGTACCCCTCGTAGGGCGTGACCATGAAACAGGTGTGGGTGAAGTCGGCGAGCTGCGCGGTCGCGCGGCGTACGACGGCCTCGGCGGAGGCGCCGACGGAGGTCACGGCGATGCCGGAGCCGAAGTCGATGAGGCGGTTGCCGTCCACGTCCTCGATGACACCGCCGCCGGCGCGCGCGGTGAACACGGGCAGAACGGACCCCACACCGCTGGCGACCGCGGCGGTACGGCGAGCCTGCAGCTCGATCGACTTCGGGCCGGGGATGGCGGTGACGACGCGGCGCTCCTGCGGGATTGCGGTCATGAGGGGCTCCTGGGGGTGCTTTGGACGCTACTTCTCTTTCTCGCAGGCTAGGCGCGAGGGAGGGGGCCCGGCATGCGCCGTTCGGGAGTACTGGGGGTGTGTCCTTGTCCGCGCCGGACATAGGCGGGCGGAGGGCGGGCGGGGCGGGCCGTGCCCGTCGCCGGACGGCGGGGCCCGGTCCGGCGCCGACGGGGTCCGGTTCGGCGCCCGGACCGCCGGTGGAGAGCCCCCGCACCCCGACCGAGAACCAGGGCAGCAGGCACCGGCCGGACCACCGGGGCGAGGTGAATCGGTGAACTACCCCGGCAGGGGCACTAGATTGACGGGTGCACAGAGCGGGCCTGGCTGGTCAGGGGGCAGCGGTTAATGGATTCCGAAGGCACATTCGACGCACGCGGCACGCGGTCCGACCCGGTGCCACGGCCGGCGAGGCCACCAGTCGTCCCCGGGATCCCCGCAGTCCCCGGCCACGCGCCCACCACCCGCCCTGCCGTCGTGGACTGGCTGCGCACCCCGCGCCCCGCCGCCGACCCCGGCGTCTGGCGCCTCGGCCACCGCGCCCGTCCCGAGGAGGAGCCCGAGCTCGTCCCGGCCCGCCGCCTCTTCGCCGGCGCCGTCATCGCGCTGCTCAGCGGCTGGCTGCTGTGGTCCCTCCTGTGGAACGGCTATCTCGGCCGCTACTGGATCTGGCCGCTGCTGGTCCTGACCCCCGACTCCTGGCGTTCCGACCCGCCCACCTGGGCGACCGCCAGCTACATCTACTACGCGATCGTCGGCGGCGCCTTGCTGGTGTTCTTCGCCCGCATCGGCCACGTACCGGAGATCTGGCACCGCTATGTGCGCCGCGCCGACAAGCCGGTCACGGCCCCCCCGCCGCCGCCGGGGGCGGACCCCGCCGACTGGCCCGAGCTGCGCGCGGCCGGCCTGGCCGACGCGGCGCGGAGCCTCGCCCAGGCCACTCGCTCCGGCGCGCTCGGCGATGTCGACTACGCACGGATCCGGCGTGCCTGGCAGGGCGTCCACGCCCGGCCCGAACGGCTCGCCGCCTTCACCGACACAGTGCGCGAACACGGCCCGGCCGCCTGCGCCCACCCGTCCGGCGTACGCGACGTGCCCGTCCGCACCGCCACCCACGACCTGGCCACCGCCCAGGTCAAGATCGGCACCGCCGTCGACGACCCCCGCAACCCCTACGCCCGCCGTACCACCGGCGTCGCCCTCGAACCCGCCCTCCTCGGCACCTCGCTGCTCGCCGTCGGCCCCTCCGGCTCCGGCAAGAGCGTGCGTCTCGTGCGGCCCGTCGTCGAGTCGATGTGCCTGCTCGCCCTCGCCAACCGCGCCGCCGTCGTCGCCGTGACGGCGTACGGCACCGGCCTCGCCCCCGACGACGCCTTCGACCTCGTCATCGGCGTCGGCCGCCCCGACTCCACCCATGACCTGGACCTCTACGGCGGCGCCGACGACCCCGACGAGGCCGCCCGGATGCTCGCCGAGGCCCTCGTCGGCGATCTCGCCGCCACCCTCCCCGGCGGTGACAGCAGGCGCGCCGCCACCGCGCTGGCCCAGCTGATCGGGCCGTACCAGTGCGTCCACGGCCACTTCCCCGCCGTACCTGAGCTGCGCGAGCTGCTCAGCGCCGCGCCCGCCGCGGTCGGCGCGCTGCGCACCGCCCTGGAGAGTGCTGCCGACCCCGGCGCCGCCGCCCAGTTGCGTGAACTGGACGCCAGGGAGCGGCAGTCGGCCCGCGCCGACGACATCGGCGTACTGCTCGCCGAGCGGATCGCCTTCCTGGACCGGCCCGCGTTCGCGCACTTCTTCCGTACCGAAGGCGACGGCCGGCAGTTCTCCCTGCGCGCCATCGAGCACCCGCTGCGGGTCCGCATCGACCTGCCCGAGCGCGGCCACGCCGAGGCCTCGCGGATCATCGCGCGCCTGGTCCTCGCCCAGTTCACCGAGGCCACGCTGACCCGCTCCGACCGGTCGCTGTTCGCCTGTCTCGTCCTGGACGACGCGACGTACACCGTGACCGCCGACTCGGTGCGTGCGGTGCAGCGGCTGCGCTCCGCCAACGCCGGCGTGGTCTTCGCGCTGCGCACCCTGGAGGACGTGCCGGAGCCGCTGCGCGGCCCGCTGCTCGGCGCGGTCGGCTGCCGGATGGCGTTCGCCGGGCTCGCGCCCTGGGACGGCGGCCGGTTCGCCGAGACCTGGGGCACCGAATGGGTGCAGACCCGGGACGTCACCAACCGGCAGATCATCTCCGACGAGCCCCTCACCAAGGCGCTGCACATGATGCGCCGGCTGGTCACCGGTAAGGCGGCCACCGCCGAGGCGATCACCGTGCGGGAGGTCGAGCGGGCCCGCTGGTCGGCGTCCGACCTCGCGCACGCCGTGCCCGCCGGGCACGCGGTGCTCTCGCTGACGACCGTACGGGGCGAGCACGCGCCGCCCCTTCTGGTGGATCTGCGTACCTGAGCCGAGCCGCGGACTACTACGCCCTGGCAGAATCGATGTACGCCGTTCATACGGGACGGCGAAATCGTCCGCACCTGTGCGCGTCCGTTTTGAAGGGCTCAAGGTCCCATGCCGCCCACGCTCGCCTCGCTCGTCCAGCACTCGGCGCTCAAACTCACCGTGCGCGCCGGGGAGGACAGGCTTGAGACGCCCGTGCGCTGGGCGCATGTCAGCGAACTCGCCGACCCCGTGCCGTACATGGAGGGCGGTGAGCTGCTGCTCGTCACGGCGATGACCCTGGACGCCCAGGATCGCGAGGCGATGCGCCGCTACGTGCGCAGGCTTCTGGGCGCGGGCGTCGTCGGGCTCGGTTTCGCGGTCGGCGTGTACTACGACGACATCCCGGACGCGCTCGTCGAGGCCGCGAAGGAGGAGGACCTGCCGCTCCTCGCCGTACCCCGCAAGACTCCCTTCCTCGCCATCAGCAAGGCGGTCTCCGCCGCGAACGCCGCCGACCAGTACCGCGCGGTGACGGCGGGTTTCGAGGCGCAGCGGGAGCTGACGCGGGCCGCGCTCGCCGAGGGCCCCGGCGGCGTCGTCGCCCGCCTCGCAGCGCATGTCGACGGCTGGGCCGCGCTGTACGACGCGTCCGGCGCCGTCGTCGAGGCAGCGCCGGAGTGGGCCGCGCGCCGGGCCGCCCGGCTCACCGCCGACGTGGAGCGGCTGCGTGAGCGGTCAGCGCCCGCGAGCGCGGTGGTCGGCGACAGAGGCGACGACCGGGTCGAACTGCAGTCGCTGGGCAGCGGACGGCGGGTGCGTGGCGCGCTGGCCGTCGGCACCGGAGCGCCGCTGGGCACCGCCGAGCGGTACGCCGTGCATTCCGCGGTCGCTCTGCTGACCCTCGCCACGGAGCGCTCCCGCTCGCTCCAGGAGGCGGAGCAGCGGCTCGGCGCCGCGGTGCTGCGCATGCTGCTCTCCGGCCAGCAGGACCATGCGCGCGCGGTCGCCGGAGACCTCTACGGCGGGCTGCTCGACGCTCCCTTCCGGCTGCTGATCGCCGAGCCCGCGGGGGACCCGGACCCGTCCGCCGAGCACCCGCTGAAGGCCTTCGCCGAATCGATGGAGTCGGCGGCGGCCAGGGCGGGGGAGCCGCTGTTGGATGTGCCGGACATGGAGAACCGGCTGGTGGTGCTGGCCGCGGACGGCGGGGCGGTCGTCGCGGCCTGCACCTCGGCGTACGCGGAGAAGGAGGCCGAGGACGCCGAGGTGGTCGTCGGGCTCTCCGCGCCGACCGGGCCGATAGCCGCCGCAGGCGCGTACAAACAGGCCGAACAGGCGCTTTCGGTCGCCCGGCGACGCGGCCGCGCCCTCGTCGAGCACGAGGAACTCGCCGCCGGATCGGTCCTCCCGCTGCTCGCCGACGACGCGGTGCGTGCCTTCGCCGACGGGATGCTGCGCGCGCTGTACGAACACGACGCGACCGGCCGCGGCGACCTGGTCGCCTCCCTGCGCGCCTGGCTCTCGCGCCACGGCCAGTGGGACGCGGCAGCCGCGGACCTGGGCGTGCACCGCCATACGCTGCGCTACCGGATGCGCCGGGTCGAGGAGATCCTGGGGCGCTCGCTGGACGACCCGGACGTCCGGATGGAGCTCTGGCTCGCGCTGAAGACGACGGCGGGCGGCCCGGCGACGCAGTGACCGGCGACGGAGTGACAAGCGGGCGCGAGGTTTTTCCGCTTTTCTGCCCGAAGTCGGGCAGAAATATTGGTGGTTGATCGCCGAAGTGCCTAAGGTCCTGCCTCGTGGCCACCAACTCAAGCACTCCTGAGGCCGGCACCCCCGTCGTCGCTACCGTCGAAGCACCCCCGCCCGGCCGCCGGATATCCGGAGCCGTCTGGCTGGCGCTCGCCATCGTGTACGTCGTCTGGGGCTCCACCTACCTCGGCATCCGCATCGTCGTCGAGACCATGCCCCCCTTCCTCTCCGCGGGCGCCCGCTTCATCGTGGCGGGCCTGATTCTCACCGGGCTCGTGGCCTGGCGCCAGGGGACTTCGGCGCTCAAGGTCACCCCCGCCCAGCTCGCCTCGGCAGCCCTGGTCGGCCTGCTGCTCCTGCTCGGCGGCAACGGCCTCGTGGTGCTCGCCGAGACCTCAGTGCCCTCCGGGCTCGCCGCCCTGCTGATCGCCGTCGTGCCCGCCTGGGTGGTCGTGCTGCGCCGGGCCTTCGGCGAGCGGCCCGGCCTCGGCGCGTATCTCGGCGTCCTGCTCGGTCTGGCGGGCCTCGCCGTGCTGACCCTCCCGGGCCTCAGCGGCGACGTTCGCCTGTGGGGCGTCCTCACCGTGATCGTGGCGACCGTCATGTGGTCGGTGGGCTCCTTCTCCTCCTCGAAGATCCCGATGCCGAAGAACCCCTTCGCGGCCAGCGCGTACGAGATGGTCGCGGGCGGCATCGGCTGTCTGCTGGTGGGCCTCGGGCGGGGCGAGCAGTACGGCTTCGTGCTCGGAGAGGTCTCCGGCCGCTCCTGGACGGCACTCGGCTATCTCGTCGTCTTCGGCTCGCTCGTCGCGTTCACGGCGTACGCCTGGCTGCTGCACTCCGCGCCGCTGTCGCTGGTCGCGACGTACGCGTACGTCAACCCGGTCGTCGCCGTACTCCTCGGCGCGCTGGTCCTGAACGAGCAGCTGAGCTGGCCGATCGCGGTCGGTGGCGCGGTGGTGGTGGCGGGGGTCTTCCTGATCGTGTCGACGGAACGTCGACGCTGACCCTGGGGGCAAGCCCCCAGGCCCGTACGGCCTTCGGCCGTGTCCTCAATCGCCGGACGGGCTGAATCGGCACGCCAAAGCGGCGGATCCGGCCGGTCCATCACTCCACCCCGGACAAACGCCAGACCGGCCTCCCACCCCTACCGTGGGGCACAGACAACCCCACTACCTCGGAAGGGCCGGGACATGACCTCCACCCACGCCTTCTGGCTCGCCGGCCGTCAGGCCACCGGCGAGGCCACCTTCGACGTCACTTCCCCCTGGGACGGACGTCTCGTCGGTCAGGTCTCCGTCCCCACCGAGGCTCAGGTGGAGGAGGCCGTCGCCGCCGCGCAGGCCGTCGTGGACGAGTTCGCGGCGACCCCGGCGCACGTACGCGCCGCCGCCCTCGACCACGTGTCGAAGCGCCTCGTCGAGCGCACCGAGGAGATCGCCCAGCTGATCTCCGCCGAGAACGGCAAGCCGGTCAAGTGGGCCCGTGGCGAGGTCGGCCGGGCTGTCTCAGTCTTCCGGTTCGCGGCCGAGGAGGCCCGGCGCTTCAACGGCGGCGAGGCCCAGCGCCTCGACACCGACGCCGGCGGCCAGGGCCGCCTCGCGCTCACCCGCCGCTTCCCCAAGGGTGTCGTTCTCGGCATCGCGCCGTTCAATTTCCCGCTGAACCTCTGTGCCCACAAGATCGCCCCGGCCATCGCCGTCGGCGCGCCGATCATCCTCAAGCCGGCCCCGGCGACCCCGCTGTCCGGCCTGATCCTCGGTGAGCTGCTCGCCGAGACCGACCTGCCCGAGGGTTCCTGGTCCGTCCTCCCGGTCCCGAACGACAAGATGCCCGCCCTCGTCCAGGACGAGCGTCTCCCGGTCATCTCTTTCACGGGCTCCGACAAGGTCGGCTACGCGATCATGGACTCGGTGCCGCGCAAGCACTGCACCCTGGAGCTGGGTGGCAACGGCGCGGCCGTCGTCCTCGGCGACTTCGGATCCGAGCAGGACCTTCACTGGGCGGCGACGCGTATCGCCACCTTCTCCAACTACCAGGGCGGCCAGTCCTGCATCTCCGTGCAGCGTGTGATCGCCGACGCCGCGGTCTACGACCGTCTGCTGCCGAAGATCGTCGCGGCTGTCGAGGCCCAGGTCACCGGCGACCCGTCCGACTCCGCCACTGACGTCGGCCCGCTGGTCAGCGAGGACGCCGCCAAGCGTGTCGAGTCCTGGGTCGACGAGGCGGTCCAGGCGGGCGCGAAGCTGCTGGCCGGCGGCAAGCGCGACGGCGCGTCCTACGCGCCCACCGTTCTCGCCGACGTCCCCGCGGACACCACCATCGCCTGTGAGGAGGTCTTCGGACCCGTCCTCACGCTCAGGAAGGTCGACGGCGAGGCCGAGGCCTTCGCCGCCGTGAACGACTCCAAGTACGGCCTGCAGGCAGGCGTGTTCACGCATGACCTGCAGACTGCCTTCCGCGCCCACCGAGCACTCGAGGTCGGCGGCGTGATCATCGGCGATGTGCCGTCGTACCGCGCGGACCAGATGCCCTACGGCGGCGCCAAGCAGTCCGGCGTGGGCCGCGAGGGCGTGCGCTACGCGATGGACGACTACACGTACGAGCGGGTGCTGGTCTTCACCGGTCTGGCGCTGTAGCGCCCGTACGCAACGGATGACGGCCGGAGCCCACTGTGCGGGGGCTCCGGCCGTTTCCGTCCCCCCGTCGCCGTAGCTCCAGTGTCGTACGGAGACTGGTGGAGAGGGCAGGAATCGGGTACTACGGACGAGTAGCACCGGTCGGTACGGCGCGCCCGCGCGCCCCGGCCCAAGCCCCCGGAAGATCCCGACTCGCGGCGAGGTGAGCCTCATGTCCGCTCCACTCCAGAAGACCCAGCCACCGAAGGTCAGTGAGCGCGAAGCACGGCAGGTCGCCGAGGCCGCACGCGAACAGGACTGGCGCAAGCCAAGCTTCGCCAAGGAGCTGTTCCTGGGCCGCTTCCGCCTCGACCTGATCCATCCGCATCCCATGCCGGCCGGTGAGGACACCCGGCGGGGCGAGGAATTCCTCTCGAAACTCCGCCACTTCTGCGAGACGAAAATCGACGGCGCGCTCATCGAGCGCGAGGCGCGGATTCCCGACGAGGTGATCAACGGGCTCAGGGAGCTCGGCGCGCTCGGCATGAAGATCGACATCAAGTACGGCGGCCTCGGCCTCACCCAGGTGTACTACAACAAGGCGCTGGCCCTGGTCGGCTCGGCGAACCCGGCGCTGGGCGCCCTGCTCTCCGCCCATCAGTCGATCGGCGTACCGCAGCCGCTGAAGATCTTCGGCACGCAGGAGCAGAAGGATGCGTTCCTGCCGCGCCTCGCCCGTACCGACATCTCCGCCTTCCTGCTCACCGAGCCGGACGTCGGCTCCGACCCCGCCCGCCTCGCCACCACAGCCGTCCCGGACGGCGATTCGTACATCCTCGACGGCGTCAAGCTGTGGACGACCAACGGCGTCGTCGCCGACCTGCTCGTGGTCATGGCCCGCGTCCCCAAGTCGGAGGGTCACAAGGGAGGCATCACCGCCTTCGTCGTCGAAGCGGCGAGCGAGGGCGTCACTGTCGAGAACCGCAACGCCTTCATGGGCCTGCGCGGGCTCGAGAACGGCGTCACCCGCTTCCACCAGGTGCGTGTCCCCGCCGCGAACCGCATCGGCCCCGAGGGCGCCGGCCTCAAGATCGCCCTCACCACCCTCAACACCGGCCGCCTCTCGCTGCCCGCGATGTGCGTCGGCTCCGGCAAGTGGTGCCTGAAGATCGCCCGGGAGTGGTCGGCCACCCGGGAGCAATGGGGCAAGCCGGTCGCGAAGCACGAGGCCGTCGGCGCCAAGATCTCCTTCATCGCCGCGACCACCTTCGCCCTCGAAGCGGTCGTCGACCTCTCCTCGCAGATGGCCGACGAGGACCGCAACGACATCCGCATCGAAGCGGCGCTCGCCAAGCTCTACGGCTCCGAAATGGGCTGGCTGATGGCCGACGAGCTGGTCCAGATCCGCGGCGGCCGCGGCTTCGAGACGGCGGACTCCCTGGCGGCCCGCGGTGAACGGGCCGTTCCCGCCGAGCAGATGCTGCGCGACATGCGCATCAACCGCATCTTCGAGGGCTCGACCGAGATCATGCATCTGCTGATCGCCCGCGAGGCGGTCGACGCCCACCTTGCCGTGGCCGGCGACATCATCGACCCCGACAAGCCCCTGTCCGCCAAGGCGAAGGCGGGTGCGAACGCCGCCGCCTTCTACGCCCGCTGGCTCCCCAAGCTGGTCACGGGACCGGGGCAACTCCCGGGTACATACAGCGAGTTCCACCCCGACGGGCTTCCGGATCTCGCCGGGCATCTGCGCTACGTCGAACGCTCCGCCCGCAAGCTCGCGCGCTCCACGTTCTACGCGATGTCCCGCTGGCAGGGCCGGATGGAGACCAAACAGGGCTTCCTCGGCCGGATCGTCGACATCGGCGCGGAGCTGTTCGCGATGAGCGCGGCCTGCGTACGCGCGGAACTGCTGCGCACCACCGGGGAGCACGGCCAGGAGGCGTACCAACTGGCCGACGTCTTCTGCCGTCAGTCCCGCATCCGCGTCGAAGAGCTCTTCACCCGCCTGTGGTCCAACACCGACGACCTCGACCGCAAGGTCGTGGACGGCGTCCTGTCCGGTACGTACACCTGGCTGGAGCAGGGCATCGTCGACCCGAGCGGCGAAGGTCCCTGGATCGCGGACGCGACCCCGGGCCCGGCCGAACGGGAAAACGTGCACCGCCCGATCCCCTGAGGCGATACCGGCAGTCCTGACTGTCATTCCTGGCCGACAGCTCTGACTGGCGGCCCTGACTGGCAGCCCCGACCGTCACTCCTGCCAGAGGCCGCCGCCGACATCTGGATCGGCGGCGGCCGGCGCATCGACGCCTTGCCCGGCTCCGCGGAGCGGCAGGTCCGGTACCGTCTGACCACGGTCAACACGGAGACGGGGCTGGGATGTTCGGGGCGGGGAATCAGAACGGCCGACAGCGCGCGGCCGTCGCCGCGCTCGTCGGGGTCGTGCTCAGCGGCGCCGCCGCGTGCGGCGGCAGTGACGACGAGGGCGACAGGGGCGGCAAAGGCGGCAAGGGCGGCGGCAAGCCTCCGGCATCCGCGTCCGCCCCCAAGGCGCTGGCCGAGGCGCAGCTCAGGGCCGTTTCCTTCACCGACGGCGAGAAGATCGGCCCCTACACCGCGTCGGAGTTCACCCTGGGCGCTCCGCTCGGTGAGGACTACACCGCGGCCCCCGCCGTCTGCCAGCCCCTCGTCAGCCTCGCCGAGGGCGCCACCGCGCACGACCCCGCCGCCGAGGTCAACCGCCAGCTGGACATCGCCGACGAGATTGCCGGAATCGGAGTCGCCGTACAGCTGCGCTCTTACGCGAACGGCGAGGCCGCCGCCGTCATGAAGGCCCTCGCCGCGGCCGGCACACAATGCGCCGGCGGCTTCGTCGAGGAGCGCGCCGTCGCGAAGGCAAAATACCTCAAGGCGGAGCCGGCCAAGGCACCCGCCTTCGGGGACGAGGCCAAGGCGTACCGCTTCACCATCCTCGATGTGAAGGGGAAGCTGAAGCTGTACGAGTACCTCACCGTCGTCCGCTCCGGCTCGACCACGCTCTCCTTCCGCGCCGACTTCCTCGGTACCAAGGACATCGGTGCGGTGCCCGCGGAGGTCATGACGGCGCAGTGGGAGAAGTTCGAGGCGGGTGGCAAGACCGGCGCGTAGGGAAGCGTACGGGGGCGCATAAAGGGGCGTACGCGGGGACGCACTGTCCGGCCGCACAGGACTTGCGGCCACAATGGGGTCATGAGCGACAGCCCATCCCCCCTCGCCGACCCGCATATCGTCTTCGACGCGACCGAAGGCCGCCGGGACATCGTCGTCCTCGGCTCCACCGGGTCCATCGGCACACAGGCCATCGACCTGGTTCTGCGCAACCCCGACCGCTTCCGCGTCACCGCGCTCTCCGCCGCGGGAGGCCGCGTCGGCCTCCTGGCCGAGCAGGCACGGCAGTTGCGGGTCGACACGGTCGCGGTGGCCCGCGAGGACGTCGTGCCCGCACTGCGCGAGGCACTCGCGGAGCAGTTCGGCGCCGAGCCCCTGCCGGAGATCCTGGCCGGGCCCGACGCCGCCACGCAGCTCGCCGCATCCTCCTGCCACACCGTGCTCAACGGCATCACAGGCTCCATCGGCCTCGCCCCCACCCTCGCCGCGCTCGAGGCCGGCCGGACCCTCGCCCTCGCCAACAAGGAGTCGCTCATCGTCGGCGGGCCGCTGGTCAAGGCCCTCGCCAGGCCGGGCCAGATCATCCCGGTCGACTCCGAGCACGCGGCCCTCTTCCAGGCCCTCGCGGCCGGGACGAGGGCCGACGTACGCAAGCTCGTCGTCACCGCGTCCGGCGGCCCCTTCCGCGGCCGTACGAAGGCGGAACTGGCGGACGTCACCCCCGAGGCCGCCCTCGCGCACCCCACCTGGGCGATGGGCCCGGTGATCACGATCAACTCCGCGACCCTGGTCAACAAGGGGCTCGAGGTCATCGAGGCGCATCTGCTCTACGACATCCCCTTCGACCGCATCGAGGTCGTCGTCCACCCCCAGTCGTACGTCCACTCCATGGTGGAGTTCACGGACGGCTCGACCATCGCCCAGGCCACCCCGCCGGACATGCGCGGCCCGATCGCCCTCGGCATCGGCTGGCCCGAGCGGATTGCGGACGCGGCCCCCGCCTTCGACTGGTCCAAGGCCTCGACGTGGGAGTTCTTCCCGCTCGACACCGAGGCCTTCCCCTCGGTGGGACTCGCCCGGCATGTGGGGGAGCTGGGCGGGACGGCACCGGCGGTGTTCAATGCCGCGAACGAGGAGTGCGTGGACGCGTTTCTCGCCGGGCGGCTGCCGTTCAACGGAATCATGGATACGGTCACCGAAGTCGTCGCCGAGCACGGTGTGCCCGCCAAGGGAACCTCGCTCACGGTGGCGGACGTCCTGGAAGCGGAGACCTGGGCCCGTGCCCGGGCCCGTGAAATGGCACAGAAATTCAGCGAAGCACGGCCAGCGGAGGCTCGCGCATGACGATTCTGTTGACGGTTCTCGGCATAGGGCTGTTCGCCGTGGGACTGCTGATCTCCATCGCCTGGCACGAGCTCGGCCATCTCTCGACGGCCAAGCTCTTCGGCATCCGCGTGCCTCAGTACATGGTCGGCTTCGGCCCGACCCTCTGGTCCCGGCACAAGGGCGAGACGGAGTACGGCATCAAGGCCATCCCCATGGGCGGCTACATCCGCATGATCGGGATGTTCCCGCCGGGAGCGGACGGGCGGATCGAGTCACGGTCCACCTCGCCCTGGCGCGGGATGATCGAGGACGCCCGCGAGGCTGCCTTCGAGGAGCTGAAGCCCGGCGACGAGAACCGCCTCTTCTACACGCGCAAGCCGTGGAAGCGCGTGATCGTGATGTTCGCGGGCCCCTTCATGAATCTGGTGCTCGCCGTCGCGATCTTCATCGGTGTGTGTATGACCTTCGGCTTCGCGACCCAGACCACCGAGGTGGCCGGCGTCCAGAAGTGCGTCATCGCACAGAGCGAGGAGCGCGACACCTGCAAGAAGAGCGACCCCGTTTCGCCCGCCCAGGCCGCGGGGCTGCAGAAGGGCGACAAGATCGTCGCCTTCAACGGAGAGCCCGTCGCCGACTGGACCGCGCTGTCCAACCACATCCGCGAGACGATCGGCCCGGCCACCATCACCGTCGAGCGCGACGGACAGCAGCAGGTCCTGCACGCCACCCTCGCCAAGAACATGGTGGCCAAGAAGGACGCGGCCGGTCAGGTCATCGCCGACCAGTACGTCGCGGCCGGTTATCTCGGCTTCGCCGCGCAGACCGAGATCCTGCCGCTCTCCTTCACCGATTCCGTCGGCCGCATGGGCGACATGATCGAGAACGGCGTCGATTCGATCATCGCGCTGCCGACCAAGATCCCGGACCTGTGGAACGCGGCCTTCAGCGACGGTGAGCGCAAGGACGACTCCCCGGTCGGCGTGGTCGGTGCGGCGCGCATCAGCGGCGAGTTGATGAACGTCGATGCCCCGGCGCAGAACATCGTCGCGTCGCTCATGATCCTTCTGGCGGGCTTCAACCTCTCGCTGTTCCTGTTCAACATGCTGCCGCTGCTGCCGCTGGACGGCGGGCACATCGCGGGGGCGCTGTGGGAGTCAGTACGCCGCAATATCGCGAAGCTGTTCCGGCGTCCCGACCCCGGTCCCTTCGACGTCGCCCAGCTGATGCCGGTCGCGTACGTCGTGGCGGGGATCTTCGTCTGCTTCACCCTGCTCGTGCTGGTCGCCGACATCGTCAATCCGGTCAAAATCAGCTGAGCAAACCTCTGTGACGACGGCCGGACACTCTTTGTGTCCGGCCGTTCACCTCTCTGTTCACCTTCGCGTTCACCTTTGTATTCACCTTTGAGTGGATTCGACGGCGCGATGTGCTGGGCCGAACCTCAGTGCCGTAATCTCGATGGCTGGAGCCCGCCGATCTCGGGACCACGATCCACACCTTGGGGTTGCACAGCCGATGACTGCAATTTCTCTCGGAATGCCGTCCGTTCCGACCAAGCTCGCCGACCGGAGGGTCAGCCGCAAGATCCAGGTCGGTTCGGTGGCTGTCGGCGGGGACGCGCCGGTGTCGGTGCAGTCGATGACGACCACGCGGACCTGCGACATCGGCGCGACGCTGCAGCAGATCGCG
>NZ_JAGGOI010000003.1 GCF_018614585.1 Streptomyces sp. ISL-1
CGATCGACATCCCGCCCACCACGGTGGTCATCCGCAGCTTCAGCGACCGGGCATACGGAGTCAGCGCGTCGGTGACCTGCTGCGCAAGCTCCCGCGTGGGAACCAGGACCAGAGCCAGCGGCTGACGCGGCTCCGCCCGCCGGCCCGCGGTACGCGCCAGCAGCGCCAGACCGAAAGCGAGGGTCTTGCCCGACCCCGTACGGCCGCGGCCCAGCACGTCCCGGCCCGCCAACGAGTTCGGCAGCGTCGCCGCCTGGATCGGGAACGGCTCGTTCATGCCGAGCTCGGTGAGTATCTTCAGCAGTTCGACCGGCATGTCCAGTTCGCCGAAGGTCACGGCGGCGGGGAGGGCCGGGGTGATGGTGACGGGCAGGGCGAATTCGCCCTGCGGCGCGGAGGGACGGCGTCCGTAGCCGCCGGAACGGTTGCCGGGGCGGCCTTGGCCCTGCCCCTGCGGGCGGAAGCGGGCGCCGCGGTCGGAACCGGCGGAGCCCCCCTTGCGGGGGTTGGAGTAGCGGTCGTTCGTGCGAGCAGAGCGGTTCATGCAGAACCTTCCTCGATATGGCACGTATCGAGGAATTCTCGGCGAAATGGCCGAAAGAATTGCAAGAACGAGCCGGATAAGAACTGGGACGAAGCCGGCCGCACCGGCGCAGAAAACAGTGGCGCCTGGCGTCAGAATTCCAGGAATCCATCGGAATGGGCGGCTGGGGGCCGGAATAGAGGTGGCGGGCGGACCTGCGTCCGGCCGGAGCCAATGGGGTTCGTCCCGCCGTACGGCGGGACGACAGCGCCTGCCGTCACGGCGTGTCGGGCGAACCCCGCACACAGCAACGAGCTGGGGCCCGCACGCAAGGTGCGGGCCCCAGCTGCGTTGTACGGGTCAGCGTCAGGCGGGAACGATGTTCTCGGCCTGCGGGCCCTTCTGGCCCTGGGTGACGTCGAAGGTCACCTTCTGGCCTTCCTGGAGCTCACGGAAGCCCTGGGTGGCGATGTTCGAGTAGTGGGCGAAGACGTCGGGGCCGCCACCATCCTGCTCGATGAAACCGAAACCCTTTTCCGCGTTGAACCACTTCACGGTGCCAGTAGCCATGTCAAATCTCCTTCGGGGCACGGGGGTCCGCACTGCGCGAACCCCGGCGTCGCCGCGATGATCGCCCCGTCCGGAAAACAGTACCGGAAATACAAAAGTGCCCGACGGAATAAAACCGTCAAAGGCACTTGAAGTCTACGGGAACCACAACTGCAACTGGATCAAGAGTAGCACGGCGCGGGCATCGCACATTATGAACCTGAGGCAACAGATATTCGCCGTCCGGACTGCTCAGCACCGTCCGGCCGATGACCGCCACCGACGCTGCGGCGGCCGAAAGAGCGTCCGAGGCACGGGATCGCGCGATCGGCGACTTGGACACGCGCAGGCATCCGGCCTCCCGGCCCCTACTCGCGGGTAATTTGGCTGATCATCGTCTCACTGCGGCTGGTTCTGCACCTCTACGCTCCGATCACCGCGCCGGTGGGCGGTGCCTTCGTGGCACGACGGTCCGAGCCAGATGGAGCTCCAGTGAAACGAACGCAACGCCACGGCGAACACCGCGCCAGGGTCCGAACGAGTACCGCCGCCGTCGCCGCGGCACTCGCCCTCGTCGGAACGGTCGCCGCGGCACCCGCGGCACCCGCGGCACCCGCGGCACCCGCCTCAGCAGCCCGGGGGGCGGAGCACGCGGCAGCCCAGGCCACAGCGGAATCCTCCTTCCGCCTCGCCGACATCCCAATGACGGACGGTGTCGTCCTCAAGGCGAATGTGTTCACCCCCGCCCCCGGCACACCGGGCGCCGATGCACATGGCCGCTACCCCGTGATCGTGCAGCCGGCCAGCTGGGGACAGAACGACCTCGAGTACGTCCTCCAGGGCAAGAAACTCGCCGCGGGCGGCTACATCGTGCTCACCTACACCGTCCGTGGCTTCTGGCTCTCCGGGGGCGAGGTCGACGTCGCGGGGCCCAAGGACGTGGCGGACATCTCGTCGGTCATCGATTGGGTCCTCGCCCGGACTCCGGCCGATCCGCAGCGGATCGGGATGACCGGCCTCTCCCTGGGTGGCGGCCTGACTCTGATGGGGGCCGCCGCCGACCCGCGGATCAAGGCGGTGGCCGCGATGAGCGGGTGGGGGGACCTGGTCGACTCGCTGTACAGCGGCGAGACCCGGCACCTCCAGGCCGCCGCCGCACTCACCGCCGTACAGGCGCCCACCGGTCGCGAAAGCGCCGAGTTCCGGCGGATGCTGGCCCGCCTCTTCGCCGACCGCGACACCCCTGACGTCATCAGATGGGCGCGGACCAGGTCCCCCGAGACCTACGTGGACCGCATCAATGCCAATGGCACGGCCGTCTTCATCGCCAGCGCGTGGGGGGACAGCATCTTCAACCCCAGCCAGATCACTGCCTTCTACCGGAAGCTCACCGGCCCCAAGCGGATCGAGATGCGTCCCGGCGACCATGCCACGCAGGAGGTCACCGGCCTGCTGGGGCTGGACAACGCCACCTGGGCGAGCGCGCTCAGGTGGTTCGACGAGCACCTCAAGGGCAGCGGCGGCACACCCCGGCCGCCGGTGGAACTGGAGGTGCGGCCCAGCAGGGCACACGAGACTTATCCGACCTGGCAGGCCGTCAGTTCTCGCACGGACCGACTCCGGCTCGGCAGAGCGGACTTCTTCGGCACAGGTGAGCTCAGCGGCGCCGGCCCCGGGAGCAGCGGCGCGGCTGGAACAGGGTGGCGGACCACGGTCGTCGGCGGTACCAACTCCGGCGCCGACGGCGGCATCACCGAACTGTCCGGGCTGCTCGACCAGGTCGCCAAGCTGCCGCCCATCGTCGTGGTCCCGTTGTTGCCCCGCTGGGCCGGAGCTGTTTGGCAGTCGGCGCCGTACTCAACCACGCAGCACATCCGCGGAGCGGCCGGGCTGCATACGACCGTAACCGCCTCCATGCCGGAGGGCACGGTGATCGCCTACCTCTACGACGTGAACTCCCTCGGCGTGGGAAAGCTGATCTCCCACGCCCCGCAGAGCTGGACCGGCAGGACGCCCGGGCAGGCCTTCCCCCTCGACATCTCGCTCTTCGCCACCGCCTATGACGTGCCCGCAGGGCACCGACTGGCTCTGGTCCTGGATACCAAGGACCCGCTGTACGGCGGTCGCTCACCGCTGGGCAGCGAGGTGTCGTTCGGCTCGCCGGAGGACGACCCGTCCGAACTGGTGCTGCCTCTGCGCTGAGCGCCGAGCCGTATGCCCCTCAGCCGGGGAAACTGAGCCGGACCTGACGGTCGGGGTTGTCCTTGTTGGTGTCGCCGACCTCCGTGAAGGCAACACTGATCGTCATCGCATGGGTGGTAAGGCACCCGGGGCCACCAGCGCGTCCCGCCCGCGAGGACCGGGCACGGCCGGCGACTCCCGTGCCCTGAGACCAGTCGGCCCCGAGCGGACCTTCACGAGAACCGACCCTGCCATGTCGCGCGTCCTGATCCACGGTGCGATCAGACACCTACGACGAGGGAGGGACCGTGGAGCAGGCAAGGACAGCGCTCGCCGAGCGAATTGCCGAGCAGAGAAGGGGAGTCGGTGACCCTCGCGGGCTGGTCGGTGAGATGCGGCGCTCGGTCCTTCTGGTGCCGACAGCTGGCGGAGGTCTCTGGTCGGCGCGGTCGGGCGGGGTGCGGTGGATCTGCGGGTTCACCGACGAGGCCGCACTGACCCGGTTCGCCCTGCTTCACGCATCCGGTGATCAGCCCATGGACTACGCGGCGTTGCTGGGCGCGCGCATCGTCGACGAGGTCGTGCCGTCCCTGGACGAGCCCGCAGGCCTCGCCGTCGACATCGCCACCGAGGACGGGTCGATGTTCTTCCCACCGGTCGTCGGCATCGTTCCGGACGGCGTCGCCGTCGACTCAGGTGAGGCAGAGGAAGGGCGCGGCCATGGGCGGTGACGGGGCGGATCTGAACTTCGACAAGGCGTCCGTCGCGAAGTTCACGCAGGGCGTGGGCGCGGCCATCGACCAGCTCGGTGAACTCGGCGGCGCCACCGGTTCGGTGATGGGCAAGGGCTTCTCGGAGCTGTCGATGACCGGGATGGAGGCTGGACACCACGGCCTCTCGGTCGACTTCGAGGACTTCTGCGAGCGCTGGGAGTGGGGTGTGCGCGCCCTGGTGAGCGACGCCGGCGCGATCGCGAACCGCCTCGGCCTGGCGGCGGGCACCCAGTGGGAGCACGACCAGTACGTCGAGGGCGCACTGAAGGTGGGCGTCAACTCCGTGATGGGCGGCAACCCGCACGCCACCGAGGAGGAGATCACCCAGCAGAACTGGGGCGATGTGTTCACACCGGACTACCTGAACCCGGACTGGAGCGCCGAGTCGTGGGACCGGGCCGGTCAGGAGATGGGGCAGACGTGGAAGGACACCGGCCGCACTGTCCTCACCGAGGGCCAGGGCGGCCGGCAGTCGGAGATTCTCAACGACGCGCTCGGCATCTCCGACGAGCAGTGGAACCAGGCGCTGGACGACACCTTCGGCCCGTCGCCGGAGGAGCGCGCCCAGCAGGCGCAGCAGCAGGGTGAGTCCGGGGGGAACTGACCATGGGTATCGGCGACTTCATCAGTGACATCACGCCCGACTCGGTCGAGGACGCGGTCGAGGACGGCGTCGAGTGGGCCGGCAACCGGGTCGAGGACGCCGGGAACTGGACCGCCGACCGGCTGGACGACGTCGGCTGGGAGTCCGGTGCGGACTGGGTGCGCGAGCAGTCCCGTTCGGTCGCCAATCGGATGGGCGCCGAGGTCGACGAGATGGACCTCGGACAGACCGAGGACAAGGCCAAGCTGATATACGGCAGCCCGGACAAGATCACCTCCACCGCCAAGAAACTCCGTGCCTTCCAGACGGCCTTCGACAGCTCCGCCGAGGGCCTCAAGGGCCTTGACTCCTCCCAGCTCAAGGGCGAGGCGGCCGAGGCGCTGCGGGCCGCCGTGCGCACCCAGCCGCCCAAGTGGTTCACAGGAGCCGACGCCTGCGAGAAGGCGGCCGGCGCGCTGTGGGCGTTCGCCGGCACGGTCACCTGGGCGCAGGGACAGGCTCAGACGGCGATCGAGAAGTGGAAGGAGGGCACCAAGGCCTCCGCGGACGCCGCCGGCGCGCACCGCAAGAAGGTCGACGACTTCAACGGCGCGGTCGACCGGTACAACGCCCAGCCCGCCGACAAGCGCGACCCGTCGACGCTGCCGCCCCGCCCCGCCGCGACGTTCGAGGACCCCGGCAAGAAGCTGCTGCAGGAGGCGCAGGACATCCTCGCCGAGGCCCGCAAGCAGCGGAACACGGCCGCGGAGACCGCGCGCACCGCGGTCCGCGCCGCGCGTGACAAGGCTCCGGAGAAGCCCTCGTACGCCCAGCAGTTGGGCCAGGGGCTCCAGGAACTGCAGATCATGGGAGACCACGTCGGCGGCGGCGTCATCAAGGGCACCGCGGGCCTGTTGAACTTCGTCCGCGGGATCAACCCCCTGGACCCGTACAACATCACGCACCCGGCCGAGTACGCCACCTCACTGAACAGCCTCGCGGCGGGTCTTGTGGTCGCGGCCAACGACCCGATCGGCACCGGGCGTCAGATGGTCAGCGACTTCATGAAGGACCCGTACGAGGGCTTCGGCCGTCTGCTACCCGACGCGGCGCTGACTGTGGCCACCGGCGGAGGCGGCGCCGCGGTGAAGGGTGTGCGGATCGCCGCGGACATGGCGGACGCGGCGAAGGCGCGCAAGCTGGTCGACGACTCCCCCGACGGTACCCACCGCATCCCGGACGGCGACCGCGACGCCGGCGGCGACCCGGTGGACCTCGCCACCGGCCGGATGTTCCTGCCCCAGACCGATGTCGAACTGCCCGGCATCCTGCCGCTGGTCTTCACACGCCGCACCGAGTCCGGTTGCGCGGTGGGCCGCTTCCTGGGTCCCGCCTGGACGTCCACCGTCGACGAACGCCTGGAGATCGACGCCGTCGGCGTCGTCCACGTCACCGCCGAAGGGCTCCTGGTCCCGTACCCGCACCCGGTCCCCGGCGCGCCCACCCGGCCGGAGACGGGCAGGGCCCGCACCCTGCTGGCACGCGACGCCGACGGCGACTACACGGTCATCGACCCCGACAGCGGCCTGACCTTCCACTTCACCGCCCCGTCCGGCAGCGAGCCGGGCGGCGACGGCGACGCCTGGCTGTCCGGGATCACCGAACGCAACGGCCACTCCCTCGCCGTCGACCGCACCGAGGACGGCCTGCCGCTCGCCCTGGTCCACTCGGCGGGCCACCAGGTGAAGCTGTCCGTCGCCGACGGCCTGGTCACCGCCCTGTCCCTGGCAGGCGCGGGCGAGGGCGGCGCGGACCTGCCTCTGATGAGTTACGGCTACCAGGACGGCGACCTCACCGCCGTCACCAAGCCGTCCGGCGCCACCACCGCCTTCGTCTACGACGACCGCCGCCGCGTCATCGCCTGGATCGACTCCAACGCAAGCCGCTACGACTACGTCTACGACGACCGCGACCGCGTCGTGGCGGAGGGCGGCGAGGCCGGCCACATCCAGATCACCCTGGCGTACACCGAACCCGACCCCGGGACGGGCCACCACACCACCACGATCACCACCGCCGAGGGGCACGCGACCCGGCACACGTTCGGCCCCGGCTGCCGTCTCCTGGCCATCACCGACCCGCTCGGCCACACCACCCGGTTCACCCACGACCCGCGCGGCAACACCCTGTCCCGCACCGACCCGCTGGGCCTCACAACCTCCTTCTCGTACGACGAGCACGACCGGCTGATATCCGCCGTCCGCCCCGACGGAAGCGAACTGCACACCGTGCGTGGCCTGTTCGGCCTGCCGGTGGAGGTCTTCGGGCCGGACGGCGCCCGCATGGTCCATGAGTTCGACGAACGCGGCAACCGCACGGCGGTCACCGACCAGGCAGGCACCACCACCCGCTACACCTACGACCACGGCGGCCGGCTCACCTCGGTCACCGACGCCCTCGGGGCCACGACCCGCGTGGTGTGCGACGCGGTGGGGCTGCCCGTGGAGGTGACCGACCCGGCCGGTGCCATCACCCGCACGGAGCGCGACGCCCTCGGCCGCCCGGTCCGCGTCACCGACCCGGTGGGCGGGGTCACGCACCTGGAGTGGGACGCGGACGGTCAGCTCGCACGCCGCACGGGCCCCGATGGTGCGGTGGAGTCATGGACCTACGACGGCGAGGGCAACCTCCTCGCCCGCACCGACGCGTCGGGTGGCGTCTCCCGCTTCGAGTACACCCACTGCGACCTGCCGGTCGCCCGCACCGGACCGGACGGCGCGCGCCACGAGTTCGAGCACGACGCCGAGCTGCGCCTCACCCGCGTGGTCAACCCGCAGGGGATGACCTGGAGTTACGAGTACGACGCCGCGGGCAACATCGTCTCCGAGACCGACTTCGACGGCCGCACCCTGACCTACCGTGTGGACGCCGCGGGCCGGCTCGCCGCCCGCACCGACGCGCTCGGCGGAACCATCTCGTTCATCCGTGACCAGCTCGGCCAGGTGACCCGCAAGGACGTCGACGGCCAGGTGACGACCTACGCCTACGACAGGGCGGGACGCCTGCTGGAGGCGGCCGGGCCGGCCAGCGGACTGCGGTACCAGTACGACCGCCGCGGGCTCACCAAGACCGAACTGGTCGACGGCCGCCCCATCATGTACGCGTACGACGTCCTGGGCCGCCGTACGCGCCGCACCACGCCCACGGGTCACGTCACCTCCTACGCCTACGGCGCCGACGGACAGGCCCACCGCCTCACCACCGGCGGCCACCGCGTCGACTTCACCCACGACGCCGCCGGACGCGAACTGGCCCGTGTCTTCGGCGACGCGATCACGATGACCTCCGCCTGGGACGAGGCCGGACGGCTCTCCGAGCAGCACATCACCACCGGAGGACGCGCCGTCAACAGCCGCGCCTACTCCTACCGCGCGGACGGTCACCTGACCTCCGTCGCGGACCGGCTGTCGGGCACCCGCACCTTCGATCTCGACCGGGCGGGCCGGGTCACCGCCGTCCACGCCCAGGGCTGGACGGAGCGGTACGCCTACGACGACGTCGGCAACCAGACCTCGGCGTCCTGGCCGTCCGGCCACCCCGGCAGCGAGGCCACCGGACCACGCTCCTACACCGGAACCACCCTCACCCGCGCCGGAGGGGTCCGTTTCGAGTACGACGCCCTCGGTCGGGTCACCCTGCGCCAGAAGACCCGTCTCTCCCGCAAGCCGGACACCTGGCGCTACGCGTGGGACACGGAGAACCGCCTCACCTCCGTCACAACCCCCGAGGGGACCCGCTGGAGGTACCGCTACGACCCGCTCGGCCGCCGTGTCGCGAAGCAGCGCCTGGCGGCCGACGGCGAGCGCGTGGTCGAGGAGGTCAGGTTCACCTGGGACAGCCTGACCCTGTGCGAACAGACCAGCCACCAACCGGACCTCCCGCACACGGTCGCCCTCACCTGGGACCACCGTGCCGACGTCCCCTTGGCCCAGACCGAGCGCATCCTCACGCCCGACGAACGCCAGGAGGAGATCGACCGACGCTTCTTCGCCATCGCCACCGACCTCATCGGCACTCCCACCGAACTGATCGACGAGTCCGGCGACATCTCGTGGCGCTCCCGGGCCACCCTGTGGGGCACCACCGCCTGGGCCCGCGACAGCAGCACGTACACCCCGCTCCGCTTCCCCGGCCAGTACTTCGACCCCGAGACCGGCCTCCACTACAACTACTTCCGCCACTACGACCCGGAGAGCGGCCGCTACACCTCCCCGGACCCCCTCGGCCTCGCTCCCGCCCCCAACCCCCTCGCGTACGTGGACAACCCGTACACCGGGTGCGACCCGCTGGGCCTCATGCCCAAGTACACGAAGGAGGAGAAGGCACAGAAGGCACGGGAGGACGCCCACAAGGCCCTGGATGACGTCATCCAGAGGGCGCAGGACGGCAAGATGAAGAAGGCCGGCAACTACCACGCGCACGACCATGGCTTCACTGAGGACATGGTCATAGAGATCCTCAAGAAGCCGGACGCGGTGTACCACTCGACGGCGGGCAGCGGAAACCTGATTTTCCGTCAGGGTGAGGACATCGTGGTGGTCCGGGCTGACCGTCAGGGGGCAGGCAACGTCATCACGGCATACGGTTCGTCCGGCATCAAGGGTCCTTCCGGGGCCGAGGCGCTGGGCGGCTTGCCCACCGATCCCGGTAAGCCGATTACGCACGCAGACGTGGTGGAGGGCAGGATTCCGGCCAAGAACGGCTACATGGCTCCCGCGGAGCAGGTCAGATGAGGCGGCGTTCACCATGAGAATCACCATCGACGACAACTGGACCGCGACGACGACGGCCGATCCGCTGCACATCACCCCGCGCTTCGATTTCCGGGACTTCCGTGTGCGCATCGCGACATACCAAGACGTCGAGGAACGTGGGCGGTTCCTTCTGGACACCTTCGGCAGTCAGCCCTGGCTGTGGGACACGCCTGACGAGCTCCGGTTCGACCAGCGGAACCTCGAACTGGTCGGCGCCGAGTTTCAGATCGCCGGTGAAGGCGCCGACGCCGAGGACTCTGCCCGCGTTCCCGCCACACCCCCCGTCCGTCCGGGCGGTCTCCGCGCGGACGAGGCCCGGGACTTCCGCCTGGAGGTGACCACGGAGCTCTGCCGCGCCCCCGGAGACACTGTGCTCACCTGCCTGCGCGACCTCGACGTCCTCGACGAGCCGCTGGAAGCTCGCATCGGAATCGCCCCCGACGTGGCACTCCTCGTCCAGGACGGCACCGTCGTCGGCTGGAGCCTCACCGACCCGGCCCGGTACCTGACCACCGGATTCGCCACCCCCGACCCCAACCCGCCCTCCCCGGCCACTCGGCTCCTGTTCACCGAATGCCTGGACCTCATCACCACACCGCTGTTGGACGCGGTGAGGCGCCGGGATCCGGCCGCCCTGGCCAGTCTCCGGGCGCTCGACCACAAGCTGCGGAACCAGCGCGAGGACCGGCACCGGACCGATGCTCTGCTCGCGCTCATCGGCGAACTGGTCGAGGACTACGCCGACCGGCCGGCGAAGCCGAAGCCGTGAATAGGATCACGACGACGACAGACGACGACGGAGGCTCGACGACCATGGCGGACCAGCGCGTGTACCTCGTGACCGGCGGCGGGACGGGCATCGGCGCCGCGACCGCCCGGCTGCTGCACGAAGCGGGGCACCACGTGGTGATCTCGGGGCGCCGCCCCGAACCGCTGCGGCTCGTCGCGGAGGAGACCGGAGCCCTGGCCGTCCCGTCCGACATCGGTGACCCCGATGCGGTACGGGCACTCGTCGACACGGCCGTCGCCGCGCGCGGCCGCCTCGACGGGCTCGTCCTCAACGCCGGTATCGGGCGCGGCGGAAGTGTGGGCGAGGTGACGCTGGAGGACTGGGACGCGGTCATGCGCACCAACCTCACCGGCCCGTTCCATCTGCTGCGCGCCGCGCTCCCTCATCTGCTCGACGCCCGGGGCGCAGTGGTCGCGGTCGCCTCGGTGTCCGCCCTGCTGAACGGCGTGGGCAATGCCGCCTACGCGACCTCCAAGGCGGCGCTGCTCCAGCTCTGCCGCTCGCTCGCGGTCGACTACGGGGCCGCGGGCCTGCGCGCCAACACCGTGTGCCCGAGCTGGGTGCGCACCGACATGGCGGAGCGCCGGATGAGCCGGTTCGCGGACGAAGCGGGACTGGGTGCGGGCGGTGTCGACGCGGCGTACGAGGAGGTGACCCGTGTCCTGCCCGCCGGGCGTCCCGCTGAGCCGCGCGAGGTCGCCGAGGCCGTCGCCTGGCTGCTCTCGCCCGCCTCCTCCTTCGTCAACGGGGCCGTCCTCACCGTCGACGGCGGCGTGACCGCCCTCGACCCCGGCACGCTCGCCTTCGACTTCCGGATCGAACCGCGAGCACCGCACGCCTGACGCCTGACGCCTAATCAGGGCTTCCGTCGAAGCCGTGCCGAAAGGTGGTGCTGCAGGGGCTGACCGACCGCCGCGAGGTCATGGACGAAGTCGAGCGTGTCCTCGTCCGTCACGGTGTAGCGGCGGCGGGTGGCGTTCACCTCCTTGGCCGTGGGGGTGAGAGCCACCTCGTGGGTGATGAGGTCGACCGTGCCGGCGTCGGCGCTGCCGACCAGAATCTCCGCGATGCCGGTGGGCTGGGTGATCAACGCCTCGACCCGTCCATCGGGTTGGAGCCGCCACCAGCCGCTCTCCCGGGCCGACGGACGCAGCGGGGTACCGTCCGCGCCGAGCAGCCAGGCGCGCGCCTCGTAGTGGAGAAAAGGCCGCCCGTCGTGGCTGAAGGTGACCTCCTGCGCGTACGTGAACTCCTCGTCGAGCGTCGGATATCCGCCCCGGCCCCGGCCGGCCCAGGTACCCAGCAGCCCGATCACCGGCGCGAGCAGTGCGTGCGGTGCGGGTGCGTCGTCCGGTCGCAGGGCGTCGGGATACGGGAGCTTGTGGGCGGGGTCGAACATGAGGTGCGCTCCTGGGTCGAGGCCGGTGCCGGACGGCAGCTTAGGCGGACGCGCGAACCGGCCGGGCGTAGGCTTCGCTCAGCATGGACGCGGCGGCGGGGGGCGTAGCACATGACGGCTGAGACGACACGGAGATGGGGGTCGACCCTCGATTCGGTCGTGGTGTACGCGCAGGGCGCGATCTGCCGCCGCCTGGCCCGGGGCAGCGTGCCGCCCGACGGCCGGGTACGGGTGACGGGACTGCCCCGCTCGCTGGACCCGGGTTCGCTGCGAGCCCATGTCCTGGGCGCCCCCGGGGTGCGCGTCACCGAGGCCCGGGTGGAAGTCGAGGCAGAGCCGCTCGCCACGGGCACGCCCGACGAGTCGCGGCGCGAGGTCGAGCGGCTGAGAGACGCTTACGCCGCGGCCCTGGGACGCCGGGACCGACAACTGAGCCTGATCGAGGAGGTCAGGGCTCTCCACCCGGTCCCACCTGCCCGCAGGCGCGAGGACCCGCACCGCCACACCCCGGTCGACGAGTGGCTGGAGCTCGCCGACTTCGTCGACGAGCGGCTGACGGGACTGCACAACCGCCTCGTCGAGCTGGAGGAGGCACTGCGCAACGTCGAGCACGAGCTCACCGCCGCCGCCGACAGGCTCGCCCGCGCCTCCACCGACGCGCCGTCAGCGCATGTGGAGACCACGGTCTGCGCGGTCCTGACCCTCATCGGCACCGGTGACGCGGAGGTGGAGCTGGAGCTGGAATACGGGGTGCCGGGCGCCGTCTGGGTGCCGGCCTACCGTCTCACTCACCGTCAGGGCGACGGCAGCGGCCGTCTGGTGCTGCGCGCCTCGGTCGCGCAGCGGACCGGCGAGGACTGGACCGGCGTGCGCATCGCCCTGGCCACCGCCGATCTTCGGCGCCGCACCGACCTGCCGAGGCTCCGCTCGATCCGGATCGGACGCAGTCAGCCCGCCCCCGCGCCTTCTGGCTGGCGCGAGCCCCCGGCCGGGCTTGTCGACCTGTTCACCGGGTACGACGCGGCAGGCCCTGGCCCGGCGACGACCGCCGCACCCGCGGCTGTCGGGGCAGGCTCCGCGCCCGTGGGTACCGCGGGCGGCTCCGCGCCAGGTCCCGTTCCGCCACCGCCGCCTCCCCCACCGCCGGCACCGCAGGGCTACGGCGGTCCGCCGGCCGCGGTCCCGGTGCCCGGCGGCACGTACGGCGCTCCCCCGGAAGTCTTCGGCGGCGGGATACCCGACCTCGCGCAGCCAACGGCCCGGTCACGGCCGGCCGGCAGGCCGGGTGCCGGCGGCAGGCCCTTCGCGGGTGCCCCCGCCGCCATGGCGCCCGCGGCTCCTGGCCGGGCTGCGCCGCCACCCCCTCCGGCACCGGTAGCCGGTCCGCCGCAGCCGAGCGGCGCCGAGCTCGACTACGCCGCCCTCGTGCTGTGCGGCCCCGACGAGCAGGGCGGTCGCAGAGGCCGGCTGTTTCCCGATTCTCCCTTCGACCCGGTGGCGGCCGAGTACCGCCGCCGCGCCGAAGCCGTAGCCGCGCTGCCGCTGCCCGGACAGGCCGTGCGGCCCCGCGAGTCGGCGGGTTCCTTCGACCACCGCTTCGATGCCACCGCCCGAGCCGACATTCCGTCGGACGGCACCTGGCACACCGTCACCGTCGGCGAGATCCCGGTCGGCCTGCGTACCGAGTACCTCTGCGTGCCGTCCGTGGAGCAGACCGTGTACGCGACGTTGGTGCTCTCCAACGCCACCGACCAGGCACTGCTGGCCGGCCCGGTGGAGGTCACCGTCGACGACGACTTCCTGCTGACCGCCGCACTGCCCACGCTCGCCCCCGGCGGTGTCCGCCGGGTGGGGCTCGGGCCGGCCGAGGACATCCGGGTCACCCGCCGTACGAACGTGCACGAGTCGACCTCGGGCCTGCGCAACAACACCACCGTGCTCGACCACCGCGTCCACGTGGAGCTGGCCAACCGGCTCGCGAGGGCCGTCACCGTCGAAGTCCGCGAGCGGGTGCCGGTCAGCTCCGAACCGGACGTCCGGATCGAGGAACGGGCCGACTGGACGGCACCCGAGGAAGGCACGGGGCCCGATCGCCATGCGCCGGGCACCCGCGTCTGGCGGCTGGACCTGCCCGCAGGCGCCACCGCCGCCCTCGACGGCGGCTACGAGATCCGCATCCCGACCGGCAAGGCCCTGGCCGGCGGCAACCGCAGGAGCTGACACACGCCATGTCCACGGCCCCGAAGCCGATCGCCCTCCCCGTCACCGCCGTCACGTGCCTTGAGGATCGCGCCCACATCGAGCGCGCCGTCGTGCTCGACCTGGAGGCCGGGGTCCAGCAGTTGCGTCTCGGGCCGGTCAGTGCGCTGGCCGTCGACCGGAGCCTCCATGCCGAGCTGACCGCCGATCACCCCGCGACCGTGCTCGACGTGCGGATCGTCCGCAGCTGGACGCCGCGCGGGCCGCTGCCGTCCACCGACGACGACTCCGCCCTGCGCCGCCGCGTACACACCCTCGAAGAGGAGCGGCTGGCCCTGGGGCGGCGACGCGACCGGCTGCATGCCCGCCTTGACCTGCTCGGCCGCCTCGCCGCCGATCTGCTGCGGGAGATCGGCGAAGGCGCCGGCTCCGGAGAGACCGAACGGCCCCGCTGGGCCCGCGAACTGGACCGGGTGGATGACGAGCGCGACGCGCACGGCGAGCAACTGCGCACCGTGGAGGCCCGGCTGGCCGCCCTCGCTGCCGAACTCGGGGAAGCCCAGCGGGCCATGCACCTCTCCGAGGAGGAGCCCGCCGAGCTGGTCGGCCATATCGAGTTGACCGTGGAGGCCGCGGTCGCCGGGCCGGTCGGGCTGCGCCTGAGCCACCTCACCCCGTGTGCGCTGTGGCGGCCCGCCTACCGGGCCGTGCTCGACGGGGACTGCCTGACACTGGAGACCGACGCGATGGTCTGGCAGCGCACCGGTGAGGACTGGTCGGACGTACGACTGACATTGTCGACGGCCCGCTCGGCGCTGGCCACCGATCCGCCACGGCTTGGCGAGGACCGGCTGACGCTCAAGGACCGCTCCGCAGCGGAGCGCCGCACGGTCGACGTCGAGCTGCGCGAGGAGGAGGTCGGGGCCCTCGGCCCGGCCCCGGTGCTCGGCCTGCCGGGGGTGGACGACGGCGGCGAGGCGCGGGTGTTGAGATCCCCCGCGCCGGTCTCGGTGCCCGGTGACGGCCGCGCCCACCGGGTGCCGCTCTCCGCGTTCACCACGGCCGCGCGCAGTGAGTACGCCTGCTCACCGGAGTTGTCCCCCCTGGTCACCCAGGTGGTGCGGTTCGACAACCTGTCCGGCCACGCGCTGCTCGCCGGGCCCGTGGACCTGGTCCGCGGCAGCGGATTCAGCGGCCGCGGCACGCTGGACTTCACTGCCCCCGCCGCCCCAGTTGAGCTGGCCTTCGGCAGCTGCGACGACTACAGGGTGGTCCGGCATGCCGAGGAGTCCCGCGACTTGGCCGGAATCACCCAGCGGACCGTGGTCACCCGCACGGTCCGGCTGCACCTGTCCCGGTTCTCCGCCTCCGGGGAGCACGGCGAGCGGGTGGTCGCCCTTCGGGAGCGGATCCCGGTCTCCGAGGTCTCGGCGGTGGAGATACGCCTGCACAAGGATTCATGCTCCCCGGCGCCCGACGTGGTCGACGCCGAGGGCATCGCCCGCTGGGACGTCACCCTCCCGCCCGGCGGCCGCCGCACGGTCACCCTGGTCTACGAGCTGTCGGCGAGCGCCAAAGTCACCGGGCTCTGAGTTCGGTGGGCCGCTGCACGCCTCCTGCTGGTTCAGGCCTGATCTTGGCTCCCGTCCCCGGCCCGGGGCCGTCTCGCACACCCGAAGGAAATGAGGGCGTCACCGCTGGGCCCGCCGGTACGCGGCCTGTCGCCCGGTCGCGACCGGCTGCTGCGAGGGCGGGACTCCCGCCTGCCGACAGCACGTACGCCTCGACCTGTTCCTCGGCGGCCGGACGCGCCGGGTCGGGCTGCTGGTTGTGCCGGCGGCTCGGCTACCGGGACCGCACGGTCATCACCAAGCTTCATCAGGATCACCACAGCGCCCCGTCCGGCAGCAACGGTCACGAACTGCCGGAGTCGGGCAGTTCGGCGGGCAGTACGTCGTGTTCCTGCTCGACGGCGGGCTCGCCGGAGGAGGGGAGCAGTTGCGGGATGCCGTCGACGATCGGATAGCGGCGGTGCAGGCGCGGATTGTAAAGAGCGCCCCTGATCTCGTCGAGGATCAGCGGACCCTTGTCGAGCGGGCAGGCGAGGATCTTCAGCAGCGGGTTGTCAGGCTTCATGGCCGGGTTCCTTCAGAGGTGGAGGTGTCCGCGTCATGTCGCGGCATGGTGAGCAGGACCGATAGGGCCAACGCGGTGCCGCCGAGGCGCAGCAGCAGCCGCAGCGGGTCCTCGGGCAGTGGCTCGTCGAACGCGATCGTGCCGCTGACGATGGTGAACACGCAGGTCACCGTCGAGCAGACCGGGACGATCAGCGACGCGCGGCAGCGCTGCAGGGCGGTCTGGGACAGCACCAGTCCGCTGATCCCGGTGAACACCAGAAGGTACGGGTAGGGGGAGGCGAGCAGTGCCGGCACGGAGCCTTGGAGGTCCGAGGTGCCCAGGTGCCCGGAGATGCCCTTGATGGCGAGCGAGCTGACCCCGTACAGCAGACCGACCGCCACCCCGTAGGCCACTCCGGTGGTCGGCTGCCGGTGACGCCGGCGGGCTCGCCGTTCCGCGGCCGCGTACAGGAGCAGTCCGGCCGCGAGTGTCGGCACGCACAGTGCCAGCAGGAGACCTGCGGGCGCGCTGCGGCTGATCTCCTCGCTGCTCTCGTACAGCGAGGACACCACCATGACCAGCGCCAGCCCGATGACGGCCACCGCGCGCTGCTCCCGGCCGGAGGGGCGCTCACCGAGCACCACCGACGAGAGCACCAGCAGGAGGGCCAGCCCTGACAGGAACAGACCCTGGGCGGCGGCGATCGGCAGTGTGCGGTAGACGGCCAGTTGGGCGGCGAACCCCAGGGCGAGCGCCGTGGCCCCGCAGATCCACAAGGGCCTGCCGGCCAGCAGGAGCAGGGCCCGGCCCGGCTGTGCGGCGCTCAGCGGCGGCATGCCGGCCAGAGCCCGCTTCTCCAGGACGAAGCCGGTGCTGTACAGGACGTTCGCCGCCAGTGCGGCGGCCACTCCCCACACCACGGGCTACACCTTCCTCGCGTGAACCAGGAGGATGGAGGCGAGGGACGGCAGTCGGCAGGCCAAGCGGTCCAGCGGGCGGAGCGGGCGCGGCACTCCGTGGAACGGCGCACCGGCGACCGTCACCACCTCGAACCCGGACGCCGCCACGAACTCGCGCAGCGCGCGCGCCGTGTACAGCCGCAGATGGCCCACCACCTGGCTGCCCGGCCTGCCGTGGATGCGGCGCAGACTCACCTCGGAGAACACCGGTTGGACTCCGGCGAGCAGCAGCCCGCGGTTGTACCAGGCGGCAAGGTTCGGCGTGGAGAGCATCAGATGCCCCCCGGGTCGCAGCACCCGGTGCAGTTCGTCGAGGGCGCTGTCGGGGTCGACGAGGTGCTCGACGACCTCGCTGAACAGCACGGCATCGGCGCTGCCGGAGGCGAACGGCAGCCCACCGCCGGTCAGCTCGCCGCGGACGACCTGGCTCAGACGCGGCGCCGCCCGGCGCAGCGCGTCCTGCGACCAGTCGACTCCCACGATGCGGTGCCCGTTCAGTACGCGGGCGGCGGTCGCGGCCGCCGAGCCGTCACCGCAGCCCACGTCGAGCACGGTCGCGGCCGGGCGGCCGGGCCCGGCGGGCCCGAGCGCATCGGCCAGCATCCGGGCCTGGCGCAGACTACGGGCCTCGCCGGAGGCGACGGGGACGGTGGGGTCCTCGTAGAAATCCCGCAGCCCGGGGACGGGCCGGGTCGGCGAATGCACCGGTGCCTCGGGCGATTTCCCGGCGGCGGAGCCGTTGGAGGAGGGGGTCATGACGGCCTCTCACGGTTCTCCCGGGCGGAGCGGGCTCCACCCGGTGTCGGGTCCGGACGCAATGCGTCGCGGTCGTACGGCCGGCCGGGTCGGCATGCCTTGCCCCGAGCTCCGGGCGCCTCGGGGTCCGGAGCGGTGGCGTCCACCTCCGGAATGTCGGCTTCCGGCCCAAAACCCCAAGCGTTCGACCCGGCCCGGGTGACCTGTGACGTCGTCGAAAGCGACTGCTCGAACAAGCCTGCCAAGTGCGTGCCCGCTGCGTCACCGAGCAGCGCCCGCGACCAGCGCAGCGTCACATGCAGTCGCCCATCGGTGGAAGCCGCCGCCACGCTCAGCCCGCGCGGCATCCGCGCCGGTGCGGAGAACCACACGGCTATCGCCCGGCCGGCGTCACCGAAGTCCAGCGAGTACGGAACGCGTCCGATATTGGTGACCAGCGCCGTCGACGTCCAGGGCGCCGCCGCCCGCCGCGCGCCACGGGTGAGCGCGCCCCGGATTCCGACCGGCAGCAGCCGCGCGGTCAACAGGCTCGCCCCGGAACCCAGCGGCGCGCCCTGGGCCGACTTCAGCGCGCGGGTGCGCCGAGCGGTGGTGCCCAGCAACCGGGCCACGGCCGCCAGGTCCGGCCGCTCACCGAGCAGCAGGTCCGTGTCGCGCGGGTCCTCGGAGGTCATGGCCACCTCGACGAGCCGGGTTCCGTTCCCCATCGGCATCTCTCTGCCGCGCGGACGGTCGTCGACGGGCATGGTGATCCGCACCGGACCGGCCGGCCTGCCCTGCGAGACGTTCCAGCGGCCCACCATCAGTGACGCCGCGACCAGCAGTTGGTCGTTGACGGTCCACGGCGCGAGCCCGCCGGTCCGGCCCACACGCGGCGGAACGGGCAGTTCCGCCTGCAGCATGCCGTTGCCCGCGGCGCGGGCGCGCACCGGCTCGGGGCGGGAGTCCGGCGCGACTCGCACGGGCCGCGCGCGCACCGCGCGGCCCGTGCCGTCGGTCGCGGCCGGGGGCGGCCCCGAGGGGTCCAGCCGAACCGGCCCGGGGACGGGGAGAGCGGCCGAGCCGCCGTACAGTTCCGCGGTCGTGGCGAGCACCCGCAGCCCGGACCCAGCGTCGAGGGCCGTGTGATGCATCGTCAGCAGCAGCACGGTCCGGGTCGCCCCCGGCACGCCCGCCTCCGGCGGCTCACCGGCGGCCGCTCCCCCGTCCACCTCGATGACTTCCAGGCGCATCGGCGGCGACAGGGCCAGTGACGGGCATTGGGTCAGGGCTCGCGCGCGGGCGCGGCCCAACGCGTCAGGTCCCGGCCGCGCGAAGCTCACCGGGTCGCTGTCCGGTTCGCCAGTCAGCTCCCACGCGAAGGACTGCCGGTGCCGGCGGCCGGGCACTTCCCGCATCAGCACCCGGGGGTGCGTCAGCAGCGCCCGCCGGAACGCGGTCCGCAACCGTGCCGGGTCCAGCCGTCCGGGCAGATGGACCTCGACATGTACGGTCTCCGGCTCGTCGTCACTGAGGCAGTGCCGCGACACCTCATCGATGATCGGAAAGGGAAGCCGGACCCCGCCGGGATGGGTTGCGGTCCCCCACCCGGCGGCGGTCCGCGACGAGGTCATGACGGGCCACCGCCTCCCGGATACCGAGGGGGCGGCTCGGGCCAGTCCCCGTCGCCCGTGCTTCCCTGCTGGGCCGTGACCATCGGTCCGGCTTCCGGCGCGTCGGCACCGCCATCGTCTTCCCGACCGGCGGCCGCGGACGCCGGGCTCACCGCCGTCACCAAGGCGGCGGACAGGGCCACCAGTGCCAGTACCTGGGCGAAGGCGCTGAACGCGCCTTGCCCGGCGGCAGCCGGCTCCCCGGCGCCGACGGCCGCGGCGATGCCCGCTCCGGCCATCGCCACCGCGGCGGTCGGCACCAGGACGGCCGGCCGGAACCGGGCCGCCACGGCGAGTACGGGCACCACCAGGGCCAGCGGACCCGCCGCCACCGCGACGACGGCGGTCAGCGCCAGCGTCCCGAGCAGCATCCCGGGGGCCGCCGGTTCGGGCAGCTCCTCGTCTCTTCCTCCGACGTTGCGCCTGCGGCCCACGAAGGCCAGTGCGGCCAGCGCGGCGAGCGCGATCACACCGCCGATCAGGGCGGCCCGGTACGGCCTGGAGGGCTCGAACTCCAGCTTCACCGTGCCGAACGCCCCGTCCGGGACCACCCAGGCCTGCTGCCAGCCGTCGAGCCGCACCGACTCCAGCTCCGTGCCGTACAGGGTGGCCTTCCAGCCGTCGTTGGCGTTCTCGTAGGTCTGCAGGTACGTGGCCTCGCCGGAGCCGGCCGAGACCGACACGGTCCGGCTGTCGTCGGTCCACTTGGTGACGGTGGCCTCGCGGCCCGCCGCTCCCGCGATCTTCTGCGGGGTGCCGTGGGTCAGAGTGACGTCGCTGATCGCCAGCGGACCCGCGTCACCCGCCTCCACCTCGTGCTTTCCGACCGGAAGGTCCAGGGTGCCGTCCTTTTCCTCTCCCGCGCAGAGTGCGACGGTGACGGGACGCCGCTCGGTGAGGTCCCGGACGGATCCGGAGGCCTTCGTCTTGTGCAGGACGCCGCCGACGGCAAGGTCCGGGCCCTCACCGCACGGCAGCGAGAAGCGCGCGGACGGCTTCGGAGGCGGCACCCGCAGGTCGGCCAGCGCGGGAACGTGGACCTCACTGAGCCCGACCGGCAGCTGCAACTGCGCGTTCGCCACCGGATTGTGGACGGTGAGCGGGGCGACCCTGCTGACGGTGATGTCGAGCCGGTTCGTCTCGATCTCCGGGAAGCGCACCCGCCCGTTCTCGTCCACTTCAGCCGTCGCGGCGCCGTGCGGCGAGCTGATCAGCACCTGCTCGGGCCGGGTGGACACCCCGCCCGCCGCAGCCAGGATGATCTCGTCAACCTTCTTCTTCTTGGGCCAGCTCAGGTGGACGACCGGCCGGTCGCCCGCGATCCAGGCGGTCGTCAGATCACCGTCGACCAGGTTGCGGGCGCTGAGTGACAGGCCGTTGCGGCTGGTGGAATCCGCGGAGGCCGTCACCCGGTTCCTCGATCCCGGAGCCGAAAGGTCCAGCAGTTCGTCCAACGGGCCGCCGGGCACGGCGACGGCTCGCGCCGACACCTTGTACTCGCCCGCTTCCTGGGTGCTGAACTGCCGGTGCAGTCCCACCTCGGCCGATACGGGCGACAAGCCGCCCGCGTCGGTGCCGCGGTGCAGGGAGTAAACGGTCGCCTCCGCGTCGGTGCGCTTCGCGTCGGCGGGCAGCGCCAGCATGCGCGTCACCTGCACATCCGGGATCGACACCTCGGAGAAGCCGGCCCCGGACAGGCCCGGCCGCGCCTGCTGCGCGGCAAGGACGGTGATCTTCATCCAGGAGGCCTCGCCGACGGGCGCCTTGACGGTCTGCGGCTGGCCGTTCGTCTGCAGCGGGCTTTCGGCCGAACCGCGGTCGGTCTCGATCCGCACCCGCGTGGGCGCAGCGCGCATGCTGTCGCCCGGGAGGGGCGTCAGCTGGATGGAGGCCGGGACGTCGGTCGGCCCGGAGAAGTCCACCTTGAGCCACTGACCGGCCGGCTTGCCCGGGCTGCCCTCGGCCCACGCGGTGTCCGGGTTGCCGTCGAAGGCGTTCACCGGGTCGTACTGCGGCAGGTGGAACAGCCAGTTGCCGCTGCTGGAGGCCGTCACGGACGTCGCGCCGCGCAGGTCGGCCGTCGTCTGGTGATCGGTGCCCTGCGACGGCAGGATCTGCTTGGGCTTCTCGCCCGGGTTCTGCAGGCTGCCGGAGTGATTGCGCTCGTCCGGGGTGTACGTGTACGAGGTGTTGTTGTTGACCAGGCCGAACCGGGTGTCGGCTCGGCGCAGCCCGTCCGCGACGGCCTTCACCGGTGCGGTGACGCCCTTGGGAAGACGGTCCCCGGCCAGTACGGCCGGCCGGCCGGCCATCGAGGGATCGGCCGACAGCTGGAGCAGCGCCTCGGGTCCGCCACTGACCACGGCCGTGTCGGCCACGGTCGACACACCGACCCTGGCGGGACGCCTGTCGCGGTCCTGCGGCTGATAGATCTCCACGGACTGGAGCCGCGGATACAGCCCCTGCACCTGCAGCGGGGTGTCGGCGGCGATGCGCCCGCCGGTCACGAGCGGGCCGAACCCTGCGACCTTGCTGTAGCCGGACGATTCCAAGGTCCGTTTCACCGTCTGCGGCGGTACATAACCGATCTGGTCGGGGTCGAGGTCATTACGCACGACCACTTCGTGCATGCCGGCCCGTGCCAGGTACGCCTGAAGGCCCGGAACCTCGGTGCCGGACAGCAGCGCCTGCTCGACGGCGTCCGTCGCACGGCGTGAACCGGGTGTACCGAAGGGGACGAAGTCACGCTGTGCCCAGGGCGTTTCGGCCAGCACGTCGAACGGCTGGTCGATGGGGGAACCCCAGGTGTAGATGCCGTGCGCCGTCGCCGGTACGACCACGGCCCGGCTGTTCGGGGCGTTGTCCTTGAGCCAGTCCGCAGCCTTCTCCCAGTGGGTGGGCAGCTTGGTGAAGGCGCCGGGCTGCAGGATCGAGCCATTGAGGTACGGCAGGGCCAGGCCGGGCAGTACCAGCACCGCCACCACTGCGGGCGCCCAGCGGCGACCGGGAAGTGCGCGAGGACTTCTGCCCACGGAGAACACAGCCGTCAGGTGGGCCAGGCCGAGGGCGAGCGCGAGGGCCAGTCCCGGCTGGAACTTGTAGATGTTGCGGAAGGGCTTCAGCGACCCGTTCAACCACTCCTGCACGACACCGTGGAACGGACCGCCGAAGGCGCCGCCGTACCCGGCCAGCGTCATCAGGACGACGGCCAGGACGGTCAACAGCAGCCAGCGGCGCTCCGGCAGGTCCCGGCGGGCCAGGCCCGCCAGCCCCAGTGCGGCGGCGAACGCCGAACCCAGGACGGTGATGACGGAGGCCGCGACGGTCCAGCCGGCCGGCAGCCATGCCTCACCGAAGTTGAGATACGCCACCCAGTTGCCGGCGCCGCGCAGCAGCTCGGTCGCGGACATGGTGGCGGTGGTGGTCTCGGCCTGCTCGACGTACGGCATGAAGTTCTCGCCGTGGATGGCGAGCAGGAACAGCGGCACCACCCACCACACGGTGGCCAGCACGACGCCCGGTATCCACCAGCCCAGCAGCGCGCGCCGACGCCGGCCGGCCGGGCGGCTGAGCAGGTACAGACCCACGGGCAGCAGCGCGGCCAGCGTCGAGGCGGCGTTCACGCCACCCATGAAGGGGATCAGCATGGCCGAACGTGCGGCGGCCATACGGGGGCTCAGCGCCGCAGAGGTCAGCGGCAGCAGCACCCAGGGCAGCAGGGCACCGGGCAGCGCGGCGGCGGAGGTCGAGCCGATGACGATCGTGAAGGTGGGCCACAGCGCGTATACCACCGCACCGAGCAGCCGTGTCGCGGGCGTGCCCACATGCAGCCGTTCGGCGAGCCTGAGCGCACCCCAGAAGGCGGCGGTCACGATGATCGACAGCCAGAGCCGCTCGGCCAGCCACACCGGCACCTGCAGCAGGTCCATGAACGCGTAGTAAGGGAGCGCCGGGAAGGCGTAGCCGATGTACTGGTTGGCTATGCCGCCGAGGCCCGCGTTGCCGTTCCACAGCGAACCGAGGTCGCCGAGGAAGCGCCACGGGTCGAGGGCGACGCCGAGCTTGGTCTCGAACGTCATCTTCCCCGGTGACACCGCGAGGAAGGACACCAGCACGACGCCCCAGAAGCCGAAAAGCAGACGTCGTCCGCGCGGCGCCCCGGACGCCTCGGACGGCGTCGCGCCGGGCTGCGGCGCCCGGGTGGGCGCCTGGACCGTAGTGGTCATGACCGTTCCTCGCTTCGCTTGCTCATGGGCTTCGCCTGAGAATCAGCAGCAGATTCCAGGTGGCGATCTCGCGGAGTCCCGGCACCCGGGTGATCGTGCTCGCGAAGAATGGCCAGTAACGGGACCGCGCCGTGACGATTTGCACGTCGTCGCGGCCGCGGACGTGCCGCAGGGTGTGACCGATATGGACGGGGAACAGGTTTTCGCCGACCGTGTGCTTGGCCTCGTGGCCGGTGCGCCGTTCGTAGCGTTCGCGGGCCCGGGCGGCCCCGAGGTAGTGCCACGGCGCTGTCTCGTGACCTCCCCAGGGGGAGAGCCAGTTGGTGAACGACAGGTAGATCAGTCCGCCGGGGCGGGTGACCCGCACCATCTCGCTGATGAACGTCTGCGGGTCCGACACGTGCTCCAGCACATTGGACGAGAAGCACACGTCCGCCGCGCCGTCGGCGAGCGGCAGCAGATAGCCGTCGGCGAGCACCGCGTCCTCGGTCACCGGGCCGCGGGCGCTCAGCTCCCGCAGGTCGGGCTCGAAGAGGTAGCTCTGCGCGCCGTGGCGGCGGAACTCCTCGGTGAAGTGGCCGCTGCCGCCGCCGATGTCGACGACGATCTTGCCGGGCAGGTCGATGTGACGTGCCACTTGTGAGACCGAGTCACGGGCCAGCAGGGTGTAGCACTGCTCGGGGTCGCTCTGTTCGCGCATGAACGCCCGGAAGAGGGTGGCCGATCGCCGCAGCGACGGATCCTTGAACGCGCGTTCGGTGACATCAAAAATGGCCGCTCACCTCCCGCGTCCCGGGGCGGCGGCGAGCGCAGCGGCCTCGGCGGCGACCGCCTGGAACTGACGGACCGTCGATCTCCAGCGGAAACGCTTGGCGCGACGCGCGGCGGCACGTCCCATGGCTGCGCGCCGGTGGGCACTGAGGGACAGAGTGCACCACGCGGCGGCGAACGAACTCTCGCCCCGGGCCAGCACCCCGGTCTCTCCGTCCTCGATGGAGTCGCACAGGCCCGGTATGTCGAAACCGACTGCGGGAGTGGCCCGGGCGGCGGCCTCGGTGACGACCAGCCCCCAGCCCTCGACGAGGGAGGGGTGCAACAGCAGCCACGCCTCGCACATCAGCCGGTGCTTCTCGGCCTCCGACACCCGGCCGGCGAACGTCACACCGGGGCCGGCCATGGCTTCCAGCCGCTCCCGCTCGGGGCCGTCACCGACGATGACGAGCCGACCGCCGGTGACCGGACGGACCCGCTCCCACAGCCGCAGGAGCAGATCGATGCGCTTGTACTCCACCAGCCGTCCGACGGCCAGGAACAGCGGTTCCTTCGCCTCGGGCAGCAGCACGCCGGGGTCTTCGACGCCGTTGTTGACGATCCGGATACGGTCCGCGGCCACGCCGATGCCGCGAAGCTCGGAGGCGGTCGACTCGGAGACGGCCACCATCAGGTTTGCGCGGTGGGTGCCTGCCAGCGCCCAGTGCTCCAGCCTGCGGCCGAGCCGGGCCGCCGGGCCCGGGTAACGCATCTGCCAAAGATCGGTGTGCACATGGTTGACCAGGCACAACGTCGGTCCGCGGTGCCACAGCGGCGCCAGGTACGGCATGCCGTTGCACACCTCGACCAGCAGGTCGCAGTCGCCGACCTCGCGGGCGAAGGTCTTCCTGGCGCGCAGGAAGTGTCCTGCGTCACCGCCTGCGGAGACCACCCGGTAGTCGCGTTCTGCGGCCGGGCCGCCACACACGAGCGTGACCTCGTGGCCGCCGGCCGTCAGACCGCCGGCTATCCGGTCGATGAGCAGTTCCGAGCCGCCGGCGGCCTGGTTGCCCAGGTCACGGCGGGCGAGGAAGGTGATCCGGCGCGGCAGAGGTTCCGCGACGGGTGCGATGTGCGGGTCATCGGCGAGCGAGTTGGTGGCTGGGCTGCCGGTGCGGGCTTGAGCGGGGACGGAGTCCTCCTGGCCGGAGGCCAGAGCGGACGCGTGCTGGGGCATAGAGGTGCTCCACTCGGCGGCTGCGGGGGCAGGCGGGTGAGGGATTGCCGGGCTTCCGGGGGTGAAGCGCTGGGCTGGCTCGGTGTGGGGGGTACTGCCGGGACGGTGCCGACCGGGATGTGCGGTCGATGTGTGTGAGCATCGGGCCGGTGGCAGACTCCTGAGAGTGGGAGCCTGGCACGAACCGGAATCACTAGTTCTACTGCGGGGTAACCCAAGTGTTCGTTCGAGTGATTCGTTCCACTACTCACGCGGGTGACAAGTTTGGGCTGGTTGGCGGCCCACTTTCATCACTTGTCTGAGTGTTCCGTCCGCCGACGGCCACGGATGAGCATCAGCACGCCGGCGGCGGCGAGCAGACCGCCCGCGATCCCGCCCACAACGGGCGCCGTCTCGCCGAGCACCTTCAGCCGACTGCCGTCGTCCGAGGCCAGCGTCACCTGCTCGCGCCGGGTCGCCTCGGTGAACTCCAGCCGCTTACTGGACAGCAGGGTGATCGCGTCCTTCTTCGAACCCGGGGCCCGCAGCGTCTTCGTCGGCGCGATCGCCGCGTTCATGATCCGGCCCGTGCGCTGGTCCACCGTCAGCTCGATCCCCGCGTTGGAGTACCACTCCTCGGCGAGCACCTGGCCCTGCGGGCGGCCCACCAGCACGCCGGGCACCTGACGGGTGCCGGTGGCGGTGGCCGCGACGGTGCCGACGAAGAGGTAGCCCCGGTGGCCGCGGATCTTGGTGGTGCCCTTGAACTCCAGCGGCACGGCGGCACCCAGGGTGCTGTCCCACCAGGTGTAAACGCGCTTCTCGACGTCGAACGGGAACTTCAGGTAGGCCTCGCCCTCGAACCTGGGCTTCTCCTCGCAGCAGCGCACCGGCAGGTTCGTCCGGCGGTCGGTGACCCAGCGTTCCGTGGTCCACTGCAGGGATTTCCGCGGGTCGGCCAGCGGCAGCGTCTTCGGCGTGTCGATCTGTGTCGAAACGTCCCAGATCGCGTTTCCGCTGCGCTCGCTGCCGGCGACGTCGCCCAGCACCCGACGGGTGATCGTTATCGTCTGGCCGTCCACCGTGGAGACGGATCCGGTGTCGAAATAACTACCCTCACCGCTGAAGACCGTCGTGGAGTTCACGTCGGTCGGCGTGCGCTTGGCACGCGGCTCCACGTACCAGACGAGCAGCTGAGTGAGTACCAGCAGAAAAACGCCAGTACCCAGCAGAATCAGGGACCAACGCGACGGTGAACGGCGCATGCGGGTACTCCAATGCGGGCGGGATGTGCGGGGCGTACGTGGACTGTGCAGGAAGGGGTCACACGCACGGATCTCAGGCTGTCCGGGCCGAGGAGTGGCGTACCCGGGAGTAACAGCGCTGTGACCGGCGAAATTAGGCGGAGCTTGACCACCTGTCAATGCGACTCGCATACTGATCGCGCCGGACCGGGCCGGCGCGCTGGGTGACAACCTCATCGACAGAGAGGCCAATCACCCTCATGCCCAGACTGCTCGCCGCCTTCCTGACCTGCGTCGCCTCCGCCGTCCTGGCCACAGGCGCCGCCTTCGGAATCGTCGCGGCCCTCAATGTCACACCCGAGCAGCAGAATGTGCCGCTCGTCACGTTCCCCGACCCTCCCGCCAACGGGACGTCCAGCACACCGAGCCCCAGCGCGGGCTAGGTTTGTGAAGATCCAGGCCCGCTGATCGAGCGGCATGCGGACCGGACGTCCGGGAGAAGGCGCTGTGGCAGCATCGTCAGCGTGGCACGACGTGCCACGAGAACGGATTCAGCGGTTCGCCGACCGAGCCCTGGAGCAGGTCCCCGATCTTGCACAGGACATCCTCGCCGCGATCCGACGGGAATATCCGGGTCTGGCGTTCATCGCCGACGAGTCCGGAGAGCCGAAGGCCCTGGTGGCGATCCGGCACGCGCTGGAGCTCTTCCTGGAGCAGATGACCACGGGGTCGGACCGGCCGCGCGCCCTTCCCGAGATGTTCCAGGACTTCGGGCGCGGCGAAGTCACGCAGGGGCGCAGCCTGGACTCCTTGCAGGGGATCTACCGGCTGGGCGTACGCCTTTCCTGGCGGCGTATGGCGGAGATCGGCCAGCAGGTCGACATCCCGCCCGCAGCCATGTACGAACTCGCCGAGTCCGCGTTCGAGTACCTCGACGTCATGGTGGCCCAGTCGGTACGCGGCTACGCCGAGGCCGTCGCCCGCCAGGCCGGGGAGCGGCTGCGCCTGCAACGACAACTCGTCGAGCTCCTGCTCGCCGAGCACCGCACGGATCCGTCCGCTTTCCTCGCTGACCGCGCGGCCGGCGTCGGCTGGCAACTGCCCGAAAAGGTGGCGGTGGCCGTGCTGCTCCGCCCCGCCCCAGAGGCTGTCGCCCCCGCCGTGGGCGTCGAGGTGCTGCTCGACATGGAGGGCGAGCACCCGCGCATGGTGGTGCCGGACCCGGAGGCCCCCGGGCGCGCGGAGTTGCTGCACCGGGCGATGGCCAACTGGTCCGGCGCGATCGGCCCGTCGGTTCCCCTGGCGGAGGCCGCCACGTCGCTGCGCTGGGCGGAGACCGCCGTCGGGATGATCGAGCAGGGCCTGCTGCCGCAAGGGCGGCTCCTGCACTGCGGTGAGCATGTCGAAGCCCTGGTGCTGCTGCCCGCAGGGGAGCTGATCGACGAGCTGGCGCGGCGGCGGCTCGCCCAGTTGGACGAGTGTGGCGGCCCGGCGCACGCCCACCGTCTCGCCGAGACCCTGCTGGCCTGGCTGGAAACGCGGGGCGGCACGCCGGAGGTGGCCGCCCGGCTCGGAGTCCACCCGCAGACCGTGCGCTACCGGCTGAGACAGCTCCGTGAGTTGTGGGGCGAGGACCTGGACGACCCGGACCGCCGCTTCGAACTGGAGCTGGTGCTTCGCGCTCGGCGGCTGCGCGGTGATCTCGTCCCACCGCCCGACTGACCTGGGGGGCGACGCTGACGGACTGTCGGACGCCTCGCACCTGACAGAGCGTCAAGGTGATCCTGAAGCAGGGTCAGATACATCCTGGCGGTGCCGAAGCCCGCCGTGTTGCGGCAGCGGGGCTGTCCGCTCGGCTTGGCGTGCACCTCCTCGACCGCGCAAATCCTTCTCCTGCTCCGCACAAGTCCTGCTCCGCACGAGCGTAAGGAGAATCGGCGGCCACCCCCAGGGCGATCTTGATCAACCGAGGAAGCTCAGCCGCACCTGGCGGTTCGGGTTGTTCTTGTTCGTGTCCGCGAAACTCCGTTAGTGCAACCCCAATTGAGCCGTCAGTGGCGGAGGGCCGCCAGATCCGTACCGGGCAGGTGGATCCAGCCCTCCTGCCCAGCGGCCGCGCGCTCGTCCGGAGAACGCGGCCACAAAGTGTCCCCGACCAGGACGGCGCGAGCAACCAGGGCACAGACCAACGCGTCGAGATGGTCGTGGCTGTTGACACACTGCCCGCGCACCGCCTCGGGGAGGGCCAACCCCAAGCCCGCCTCGACCGAGCCGACGATGTGCTCTCGGACGGCACGCGCTTCGGGCGTGGCGCTCTTGTAGCTACCAGGAAGGCGAATCCCCCACCGCCGCAGTGCGGCAGCGGGGTAGACCTCGGCGATTGGTCCCGACCCGTCCCTGGGCACAGGGGCACCGATCGCCGCGAGGGCATCCAGCAGATAAGCCGCTCGCAGCGCCACGACACCCAGAAGATCGGTGGACACCGACAGCGGAGGCCGCATCGAGGTCGCCTTCCATGTGAGGTCGTCGGTGAACCTGAATCGCAGCGCATCCAGACCGGGCCTCCCGTCCGCACGCTCCTCGAACCTGACGGGGGGCGGCAGCCGCAGGCCCCGGTGGTGGGCCAGGACCGTTGCCACGAAGCTCGACGGCCAGCCAAGAGGGCAGTCGAGGCCGGTCTTGTCGGCCGCCCGGACAACCGCCAGCAGATCCTCATCCCCCTCGGGCACGACGAACTCCGCCGCCAAGCTGTCCACGCCGCCCCAGACCACCCGGCACACAGCCGTACGCCGTGCACTCGCAGCAAGGTCGACCCCGACCGTCACCGCCTGTCGTTGCCTCATGCCGCGATCCTTCCGCAGCACGCCCGTGGGCCACCGCACCCCCGCGCCACAAACAGGTGCCATGCCCAGAACCCCCGGGCTCACCGATCCTGAGAATGACCGGCACCGGCACCGGCCCACGCCGGACCGGCGAGCGATTGACGGCGACAACCTTGAAGCCGTACTCCTTCGCGGCACCGGTGATCGGCGGCACCTCGCCGACGCTTCCCAGGTCGAGCGTTCACCGCATTCATCGCCTCCGGCCGGTTCAACGTGATGATGCCGTTGTGTTCGCGTCGCTCGAACAGCACCGCCGAGCTCTGGGCGGAAGAGCCCATTACTACTCCTCCTCAGATCCCGGCTTCGTCAGCGATTCGACATGCGTTGTCCACGAGCGCATCGATGCGTTCCACGGTGGGCGTGCCTGTCGCGCTCTTGTTCTTCGGTTCATCGATCGCTCGCCTCATCACGCCTTCACCAATCACAGCCACCTTCCACAGGCCCAGCACATGCCAGAATTTCAGTGCCGCCGGGTCCCGGTCCGTTTCGGTCAGGTACACCTGAGCGAGCTCGGCACGGTCCGGGAAGCCGTCGAGGACGGAGGCGGCGAAATCGCCCCCGGTCTCCTCCTCTCCCGGTTCCGGCCAGTACGCCAGCAGGCTGCCCATGTCCGCCAACGGATCCCCGAGCGTCGACAACTCCCAGTCGAGCGCCGCGGTCACCTCCCCGCTGTCGTAAGAGGTGATGACGTTGCGCAGATGGAAATCGCCGTGTACGAGCGTCAGTTCGCATTGCTCCGGGACGGCGGCGACAAGGCGCCGGGTGAGGTCCTCGAGGGCGGGCAGCTCGCGGGTCCTGGACTTCTCCCACTGGCCCGTCCACCGCTTGAGCTGACGCTGCGCATACGGCTTGTGGCTGGCCAGTCCGGTCAGCCCGGTCGCCTCGAGATCGACCGCGTGGATCTTCGCCAGCGTCCGCGGCAAGGACATCCCGATCGCCCGGCGGCGCTCCGGCGTCAACGACTGCGCGATCGGCATCGTGTCGACGACCTGGCCGTCCACGAACTCCATGAGCAGCAGCGGGACGTCGGTCACGGCGGGATCAGCGGTCAGCCCGAGCACCCGCGGGGTCGGGACGGCGGTGCCCTCCAGCGCGGTCAGAATCCGCGCCTCGCGAGCCACGTCGTGCGCCGACGCCAACAGGCGACCCAGCGGTGGGCGCCGCAGCACCCACCTGCGGTCGTCCTGGTCCCGTACCAAGTAGGTCAGATTCGACTGACCGAGCCCGATCCGGTCAAAGGTCAGTGGCCCGGCGAAGTCGACGCCGAGGGTCTCGAGCCAGCGGCTCACCGCCCCGGCGTCGACTCCGACGATGTCCGCGCTAGACACCGATGCCGGCTCCTTGCCTGAACGGGAGCGCGTCACCGAGGAGTTGCCCGCCGTCGATCACCATGGTCTCGCCGGTGATCCAACTCGCGGCGTCCGAGACGAGAAAGGCGACCGCGGAGGCGATGTCGGCAGGCTCCCCTATGCGCCCGAGCGCCGTCGAGGCAGACAGGGCCTGCTCGTGCTCCTTCCACAGCGCCTCGGCCAGCTTCGTGCGGACCACACCCGGTGCCACCGCGTTGACGCGAACCTTCGGCGAGAGTTCCAGGGCCAGTTGCTTGGTGAGATGGATCAGTGCGGCCTTCGAGGCGTTGTACAACCCGATGTTCGCCTCGAAGGCCATGCCGCCGACCGACGCGGTGTTGACGACCGCCCCGCCGTGCTCGCCCATCCAGGCCCGCGTGGCCAGCCCCGTCCACAGGACGGGAGCCCACAGGTTCACGTCGAAGGTCTTGGCGAACCGACCGTGGTCCTGGTCGATGACCGGCCCGAAGGCCGGGTTGGTCCCCGCGTTGTTGACGAGGATGTCCAGGCTTCCGAAGCGCTCAAGCGCCAGATCCACACAGCGCTGAGCCGCCTCTTCGTCGACGGCGTGCGCACCGACGCCGACCGCTGTGCCCTTGACCTGGGCCGCGGCGGCGTCCGCCGCCACCTGGGACCGGGCGGTGAGGACGACGTTTGCGCCGACCGCGGCGAGGGCCTGGGCAATCGCCAGCCCTATACCGCGCGAGGCGCCGGTGACGACGGCGGTGCGACCGGTGAGATCGAGTCCTGCCATCTCAGCTCACCGCTGCCGTGGCCGCGTCGCGGTACTGCCGCAGTTCCTGTCTGGCGATGGCCCTCTTGTGGACCTCGTCGGGACCGTCCGCCAGCCGCAATGTCCGCAGACCCGCATACATCATCGCCAACGGGAAGTCGTCGGTCACTCCTGCTCCCCCGTGCACCTGAATCGCGCGGTCGACGATCTTCAACGCGATGTTCGGGGCGGCCACCTTGATGGCCGCGATCTCGGTGCGCGCTTCCTTGTTCCCGACCGTGTCCATCAGATACGCGGCCTTCAGCGTGAGGAGGCGGATCATCTCGATGTCGATACGCGCTTCCGCTATCCAGTCCTGGACATTGGACCGTTCGGCAACCGGACTACCGAATGTCACCCGTGACTGCGCGCGCCGGCACATCAGCTCAAGCGCCCGCTCGGCCGCGCCGATCGCTCGCATGCAGTGGTGGATACGACCGGGCCCGAGCCGGGCCTGGCTGATCGCGAAACCCTCACCCTCGCCCTTGAGTACGTCCTTGGCCGGCACCCGTACGTCGGTGAAATCGATTTCGGCGTGCCCCTCACGGTCCTGGTAGCCGAACACCGGCAGCCCGCGCATCACCGTGACCCCGGGGGCGTCGATCGGGACGACCATCATCGACTGCTGCCGGTGCGGGGCAGCGGTGGGATCTGTCTTCCCCATGACGATGAGCACCTTGCAATTACGGTGCATGGCATTGGACGCGAACCACTTACGGCCGTTGAGCACGTACTCGTCGCCGTCGCGCTCCATCCGCAACTCGATATTGGTGGCGTCGGAACTGGCGACACGCGGCTCGGTCATCGCGAACGCCGAGGCCATCGTCCCGTCGAGCAGGGGCCTCAGGTACTTCTCCTTGTGCTCGTCGCTGCCGAAGCGTGTGAGCACCTCCATGTTGCCGGTGTCGGGAGCGTTGCAGTTGCACGCCTCGGAGGCGATGTGGCTGCGCCCCATGATCTCCGCAAGCGGCGCGTACTCCAGATTCGTCAGCCCCGGGCCCCACTCCGCGTGCGGGTGGAAGAGGTTCCACAGTCCGCGCCCCCGCGCCTCCACCTTGAGGTCCTCGATGATCGGCGGATGGAAGTTCGGGTCACCCGACGCGCGCATCTGCTCGTCGTAGACCGCTTCAGCGGGGTAGATGTGCGAATCCATGAACTCGAGCAGATCCGCCTGGTACTTCTTGGCGCGGTCCGACGTCTCGAACAGGGACATCTCAACTCCTGACGGGTAGGGAGGGAAAACTCGGTGTGCGCTTGTCGAGGTGACTGGCCACGCCTTCGACGAAATCGGCCCCGGCCACGCCGGCGCGTACGCCGAGCTCGTCGGTCCAGGCGTTCAGCTTGGCGGGCCGGTTGAACGTGAGCACCAGCACGGGCCCGCGGTGTTCGGCGAGGACGAGTTCGTCGGGCGCGCCGGTCATGACTGCGCCGGCAGGGAGTTCTGGTAGCGGCGCATCCCGCGCAGCCACCGGTCGTAGTCCGAGCCCTTGTGCCGGTACATGTCCAGAACCTCTTCGTGCGGCAGGATCAGGAAGCGCTCGTCCTCGATCGCGGCCAGGACGGCGTTGGCGACCTCGGCCGGCTCGAGGACGTCACCGGCGGACGTGACGGCCTGCGTGGCGGCTCGCCCCAGGGCGTCCCCGGAGTCCTTCCCCAGGGACAGCATGTTGGTGTTCACCCCCATCGGGCACAGACAGCTGACATGGACCCCGCGATCGCCGTAGGTGACACTCAGCCATTCGGCGAAGCCGACGGCCGCGTGCTTGGTGACGGCGTACGTGGCGGAGCCGATCTGGGTGAGCAGCCCGGCCGCCGAGGCGGTGCTGACGAAGTAGCCCTCGCCGCGCTCGAGCCACCGCGGCACCAGCAGCGTCGCCGCACGGATGTGGGCGCGCAGGTTCACGTCGATCGAGAGGTCCCAGTCCTGCTCGTTCGCATCCAGGCCGGGTGCCCCGGCGATGCCCGCGTTCGCGAAGTAGAGGTCGACCGGACCGAACGCGCTTTCCGCCAGAGCGATCAACTGCTCGATCTGTGGGGTGTCCGACACGTCCGCGCCCGCGCTCACGGTGCTTCCCGGATGGTCGGCGTTGACTGACGCCGATACCGCCCGCGCGGTGTCCGCGTCGAGGTCGGCGACGACGACCCGGGCACCCTCGCGAGCGAGCCGTGCGACCAGCGCGCCGCCGATGCCGCCTCCGCCACCGGTGACGATGGCAACCCTTTGTGCAACGTTCACAGCGAACCTCTCCATGGCGGGGCGTGCGGTGCCGGGCCACGACCCCCGAGATGAGGTGACCGTGGTCTCCACCCTGTATAATTGAATCCGACGTCAAGTTCAACTATCTGGAGCGCATCACCACGCGGAGCAGGCAGCCTCACCCCACTGGAGTGCGGACAAAGAATTCAAGGCGGGCATCGCTGCCCTTCGCCTGTCCCAGGGGTAGGAGCAGCTCACCGAACACGGCCCGGCCGGCGGCCGTGTCGTCGCAACTGCTGACGTTCGACGGCTGCGCAGCCTCGACGACGGGTACGGCCAGGTGCCGTTCCCCGCCCCTGACCTGTCGGCTTACCCATCCGTCTGCGCGCGCCGTCACATCCGTGGAGGAGAGGGGAAGGAGAGCGGAACCCGGCGGCACCCAGGGTGTGGTGAGTGAGGTGGCCGAGCGTGGAGGCTCACGCAACCTGATCCGTCGCCGCTGCGGGCGCCGGAGTCCAGGATCGTCGAACGGGAGACGGCGGCTCCGCCCCGGCCGGCGCTATTGCCGGATCAGCGGTGGCCGGGGAACCGCAGGGCGTTCGCCCAGAGCCGGGTGACCGTGGAGACGAGCTCCTCGAAGTCCACCGGCGTACCTTCCTCTTGTTCTTCGCCGCGCACGAAGGCGCTGTAGGCCATGACGCTGACCATGCCCGACAGCGCACGGGAGGCCATCATCGGATCGACCTGACGGTCTGCGACACCCCGCGCCTGCAGGTCGGCGATGCCGCGGGCGTTGCGGTGGATGAACGCATCCGCGCGCCGGCTTCGGAACCTACGGAACTCCGGCTCCACTTGTGCGACCTGCTCAAGCAGTGCCATCAGCCTCGCGTTCCGTTTATATGCCTCGAGATACGCGCGATTGCTCGCCTCGAGTACCGCATACGGATCGTCGGTACCCTGCACCCGGCCCATGCCCGGGTGCATCATGTCCTCCTGCGCCTCCAGCAAGACGGCGGCAAGCACCTCTTCCTTGCCGGCGAAGTAGGTGTAGAAGGATCCCGCCGCGCATTGGGCCTCTTTGGCGATGTCGGCCAGGCGGGAGTCGAGGTAGCCGTCCCGCTCGAACACCTTCCGCGCGGCCTTCACCAAAGCGGCGCGTGTCCGCGCTCCGCGCTTTGTCGTCGGCAGCTCGCGAAGTGACGAGAGGGGCGCCATCGGCGGTGCCTTCTCGCTGTAATTCTCCTCGGGCGCAGTGGTATCCATCGCCGAAAGGGTACTTGAATCCGACGCCAGAGTCATGAACTGGACAGGTGCGCGCGGCGCTCGCGGACGGACCCGGAGCGGTCCCCGGAGGCGACGCCGCTCAGGCCAAGTCGCCGGTACTCGCTGACAGCGGCACTCAGTTGTGTGGTGCGCTTGCGGCGCACACCGTCATATGCGCTGAAACCGACCCTTCGCCTCCGCGTACTCACCTGCGAGACGCTCGACGACCGCTGCCGCGGGAAGTACGGCCTCGACCGCCCCGACGCCCTGCCCGGCGCCCCAGATAGCCCGCCTCGCCTACCTTGATGTCCTGGTTGCCGAGTCCATGCGGTCGATCGGTCAGGCGCTGATCCTGAAGCCTTCGGCGAGTTGGCGGCGGGTGTCGGCGGCACCGGTGTGAAGCACACCCCCGATTCCGATCCGCGCCGCTCCGTCGAGGTTCTGCCGCAGATCGTCGATCATGACTGCCTCCTCGGGGGAGACGCCGAGTCGTTCACATGCGATCGCGTAAATCCGCCGGGAAGGCTTGCGGATCCCGACCTCGGCGGAGATGACGACCGCGTCGGCCACAGCGGCGAGGTCGACGCCATCGTAGGTTCCGGTCCCGAAAGAATTGGATACCAGCGCAACGGGATACCCGGCGGCGCGAAGATCACCGAGCAGGGCGAGCATGTCCTGGTCGATCGACATTCCGGCTTGCATCCGAGCCGTGAGCCCCTCGGCGGGTACGTCGGCGCCGTGGGCACGGAGACGTTCGGCGAATCCTCGTTCGAAGGCTCCGGCGTCGATACGGCCGCACTCATGGTCGGCCAGGAGGATGCGCGATGGCTGGTCCCGGCTGAGGAGGTCCAGCGGCAGGCGCGGGTCGCCGCCGAGTGAGGCGCCGAAGTCGGTGAACGCCCGCAACACACTGGAGGTGATGACCCCGCCGAAGTCCACGAGGACCGCGGTTCGGGCCTTTTCCACCACGCTCGACACAGTATCCACACCCTCTCTCGCGGCCGGCTTCCCACCGCCGCTGCGACCGCGGCCGGCTTCCCACCGGCCGTTGCGAGGCAGCGATGGTCCGCCGATTCTCATGAGGACTGAGCGACCTCGAACAGCCCGGCTGCGCCCATTCCGCCGCCGACACACATCGAGATCACTACATATCGGACGCCACGGCGCTTGCCCTCGATCAGGGCGTGCCCCACCAGGCGGGCACCGGTCATTCCGTACGGATGGCCGACCGAGATTCCGCCGCCATTGACGTTGAACCGCTTCGGGTCGATGTTCAGTTCGTCACGGCAGTACAGCGCCTGGGAAGCGAACGCCTCGTTGACTTCCCACAGACCGATGTCGTCGATGGTGAGGTCGTGCTGCTTCAGCAGTTTCGGAATGGCGAACACCGGACCGATCCCCATCTCGTCCGGCCCGCAACCGGCAACGGCCATACCCCGGTATACGCCCAGCGGCTCAAGTCCGCGGCGCTCGGCTTCCTTCGACTCCATCAACACCGACGCCGAAGCCCCGTCCGACAATTGCGAGGAGTTGCCCGCCGTCACGCTGGAATGCGCGGTCACCTGACCGTCCGGCAGCACCGGCGCCAACCCGGCCAGGCCCTCGAGTGTGGTCGACGCGCGGTTGCCCTCGTCCCGGGTGAGGGTCACGGCCTCGTCCCGCACCTCCCCGGACTGCTTGTCCAGGATCTTCTTGACGCTGTCGAGCGCGACGATCTCCTGGTCGAACCGCCCGGCCGCTTGCGCCGCCGCAGTGCGCTGCTGTGACACCAGCGCGAACTCGTCCTGTCGTTCCCGGCTCACGGCGTAGCGTTCGGCGACGATCTCCGCCGTCTGCAACATCGGCATGTAGATACTCGGCTTGTGCTCGACCAGCCAGGGATCCGTCATGCGGTGGGTGTTCATGTGCTCGTTCTGCACCAGGGAAATCGACTCGACACCGCCGCCGACAGCGACCTGCATGCCGTCGCCGACGATCTGCTTGGCGGCCGTCGCAATCGCCATCAGGCCGGACGAGCACTGCCGGTCGATCGTCATCCCCGACACAGAGTCCGGAAGTCCGGCACGGAGAGCGGCCTGGCGGGCGACGTTGCCACCGGATGACCCCTGCTGCATGGCGCAGCCGAAAATCACATCCTCGACCTCGCCTCCCTCGAGCCCGGCGCGCTGCACCGCGTGCGAGAGGGCATGGGCGGCAAGTTCCTGCGCCTGGGTGTCATTGAACGCGCCGCGGTACGCCTTCCCGGTCGGCGTCCGTGCCGTCGAAACGATGACTGCTTCCCTCATGTCGCCTCACTACTTCCTGTCGGTCCGGTTCGTCTGGGCACTTCAGGGCTGGAATCCCGAGCTCCGTGAGCCGGAGTCGATACCGGTTGGGGCTCGATGCCGGCTGGCCGGGCTCGATGCCGGTAGGCGGAGCCGAACGCCGACCGGGGCGCTGTGAGCAGTTAGTGACCGTCCCTCCGTCACCGATGACGTGCGCCACGGCCGCAGGGTGACGGGAGCCGGCCTCGCGATCTTTTATAGTTGAATTCGATGTCAAGTTCAACAGATCAGATCTCAGGGATGGCGGCACGCGGCTGTCGTTGCGGGAAGTGCGCGTGTTCTCGACCTTGACAATCCTCTTCCGCAGCTTAAGGCTGACCGACCAGTCGGTATGAAAGGGCGGATCGTGACCGAGCTGAGCATCTCCACCGCTGCGGGCGTGTTCGACGCGACCGTGGCGGGTCCGCCCGAGGGCCGCCCGGTGCTGATGCTCCACGGCTTCCCGCAGACGCGGCTGGTGTGGCAACGGCAGATCGCGGATTCCGCCGCGCACGGCTACCGGGTGGTGGCACCCGACCAGCGCGGGTACTCTCCCGGGGCCCGCCCCGAGCGGCCTGCGGACTACCGCATGAACGTCCTGGTCGACGATGTGGTCGCGATCACGGAGGAACTGGGCTGGGGGTCGTTCGACCTGGTCGGCCACGACTGGGGAGGCGCGGTGGCGTGGTGGACCGCCGATGCCCACCCCGACCGCGTGCGTACCCTGACGGTGGTCTCGACCCCGCACCCCGGCGCTCTGGCCACCACCCTGCGTACCGACAAGGACCAGCGCGAACGATCGCAGTACATGATCGCCTGGCGTGAAACGCCCGCGACCGAAGAGCGCATGCTGGCAGGCGATGCCGAGGCGCTTCGCGCCGCTTACACCGGAAAGGTCCCGCAGGCCAGTGCTGAGGCCTACGTGCGTCACCTCTCCCAGCCGGGTGCTCTCACCGCGGCGTTGAACTGGTACCGGGCCGGCCGCCCCGACGGCGCGATCGGCGTCATCGAGGTGCCCACGCTGTATGTCTGGAGCACGCAGGACAGCGCGTTCGGCCCGGCGGCCGCGCGTGAGACCGGGCAGTGGGTCAACGGGCCGTACCGGTTCGAGACCCTCCAGGGCGTCAGCCACTGGGTCCCCGAGGAGGCGCCCGAAACGCTGAGCCGCCTGCTGCTCGAACATCTGCGGGCGCACGGCGAGTCCGGAACCACAGCGAATACCCCCTCTGTCGACTCTCAGAAGAGGTGACCCCATGCAGACAGCCCGAACAGCCTGGCGCCGACTCGAGCCCGTACACGGCATGATCTACTTCGCCCCCGAGGGAAGGCGACGGTACGCGGACCTCGGACTGAGCGGACGGGCCGGGTACTTCGCCTCCCGGAGCGCCGCCTTCGGCCGGGCATCCGCTGAGCTGGTCATCTCGACCTTCTACAACTTCAACCCCGGTCTCGTACGGAAAGCAGTCGACGGGGTCTGGGACGCGGTGACGCCGCAGCAGGTGCTGGACGCGCGGCACGCCGCCGCATGCGAGGCCCTGCGACGAGCCGGCATCCACGAACTCCCTGCTTTCGACGAGGTCCTGGCGCTGACCTGCAGGGCCGCCGACGCGGCCTGCGAACACGCGCAGGGCCGCCCGCTGTTCGCCGCGCATGCCGCGCTGCCCTGGCCGGAAGAACCGGTCCTGCAGCTGTGGCACGCTCAGACGCTGCTCCGGGAGTTCCGTGGAGACGGCCATGTCGCGTGCTTGCTGAGCGAGGGCGTGGGGGGCTTGGAGGCCCTGGTTCTGCACGCTGCCACCGGTGAGGTTCCCGTCGACTTCCTCAAGGTAAGCCGCGCGTGGCCCGAGGAGGAGTGGGCCAACACCGAGGAGCGCCTGCGCACGCGAGGTCTCCTCGACGGCGACTCCCTGAGCCCGGAAGGCGTACGCCTGCGCCAGCACATCGAGGACCGCACCGACCGCCTGGCCCTTCCCGCCTACGCTGCCCTGGGTGACGCCGACTGCGAACGTCTCGCCGAACTCGCGAGCCCCTTCGGCCGCGCCGTCGTCGAAGCCGGGCTCCTCAACGGCTGACCTCCACCCTTCACGCCCCTCCCCATCGCGCTTGATCTGCTCGAACCGGGCGGCAATGGCCTCGGAGAGGGCCTTGGCCGCTCCCGCGGTTCGTCTTCTTCAGCTGACCAATCGGAAGCTGTACCGCCCCACTCGCCGGGAGATCCGCAACCCAGCGCGGCTCGATACGCGCGAGGGCGCCCCGTCAGTGCCACCCTCCACCGAGGGAATCCGTCGCTTCCGGAAGTTCGAACCAGACTTCCTTGCCCCAGGGTGTGGGATCGGCACCCCATTTGCTCGCCATCAGGTCAACCAAATGCAGGCCGCGGCCGAATTCGTCGGTGGTCCGCGCCGAACGGAGCTGCGGCAGTTCCCGGCTGCCGTCTCGGATCTGGCAACAGATGACCTCGCGGCGTACCACGGTGAGGCGGACGGGACCGTACGCGTGAAGCAGCGCATTGCCGACCAGTTCGCTGACCAGGAGTTCGGCCGTGTCCGCAAGATGGTCCAGGCCCCAGTCGGCCAGGGTGCTGCACACCGCTCTGCGGGCCTGACCACAGGCGTCCGGAGCCCGCGGAAGCCGCCAGGGGCCGGCGACGGTCAGCTCCCGGTCGGGGGCGAAGCCCAGGGACGGGGCAGGGACGGGGCGCGTTGCGGCGGTCGCGGCGGGCTGTACGAGGTGAGTGTGGTGCATGAAAGCCTCCACAAGGCCCTGGCCGGTTCTCCAGTCAGGAGTCGATCACAACCGCATTTACTCTGGAGTAAAATCGTAATCCGGGTTTACCCGGAAGTAAAGTGGTGGACATGGCTGATCACTCGCCCGAGGCCGGCTCCGCGCCACAGCGTCCAGCGGGCCGTCGCCGCCACCCTGCGGCACGCCCGACCGACGACGACATGCTGGACGCGGCCTCCGCGGTCTTCAGCGAGGCCGGATTCCACGCGGCGACAATGGACGTCCTCGCCGCACGTGCGAGATCCACCAAACCCACGCTGTACGCACACTTCGGCAGCAAGGAGGACCTGTTCGGCAAATGCGCCGACCTCGCAGCCGACACCTTGGCGAGTGCGCTCTTCGAGGCCTACGCAGCAGCCGCCGACCTCCCGCTCGAACAGCAGGTGCGCGCGGGCGTGGCCTCGTTCTTCGATTACGCGGACGTCCATCCGGGGAGATTCCGGCTGCTCTTCGGCGCGCACGCGACGGGGTCGGCGGCCGAGGCCAGGCAACGGCTGATGTCGGCCGCCACCCGGGAGATCACGCGCCGGATTCGGTACTTCACCAAGCGCCACGGCCGTGGCGCCTGGGGGACCAGTGCGGAGCTCTGCGCCTCCTTCGTCGTCGGCTTGGTCGTCGAGGGCGCGCGGTACACGCTGGTCGCCGACTCGCTGGATCCGGCATCGGCCGCCGAGTTCACGACCCAGTTCGCCGTGGCGGCGCTCAGACACATCGACCCGCACCTCGCCGACGCGCTCGACGCACGCGAGTGAGCAAAGCGCGCCGGGGAGACGGTCCGGGGGCGGCGCTGCCACCCCGTGTTGTTGCGTCGACCAACTACTTGGTATGTACGGCCCGGTGCCGGTCGACTCAGGTCCGCGCCCGCCACCTGGTCGTGGCGAGGTTGAGCCGACTCCAGACGCTGACCGAGACGTTGAGTACGGAGCTGTCGCCATTGCCCGACTGGGTCCTGTCGCGTTTCTAACCTCGTGCCGTGAGGTCGGTCGTGACACATGCGGACGGTGGCGGCAGCGGGCGGTCGCCCGTCCGGCCCGATAGCCCGCGACGTCCTTGGTGTTCGGCACTTCTGCCGCCCCTCGACTCGTCGGTCCCGCACCCCTGAGCCACACCGGCCGCTCGCCGGGACGCGCCGCCAATCGCGGCCGAATCCCTTCGATACCCGGACAAACATCGAGCGGACGCGATCATCGCATCGAGTTAATGTCGGCAACTTCCCTTGGTCCAGAGGGCGAAGCGGCCATTAGTGTTCCTCTGGATCTGGACGGATTCCCGTTCACATACCACTTTTTCCTCCTTTTGCCCGGTGGCGTCCACATACGCGCGTCACCGCCCTGACCAAGGAGAGCTTGACCGATGACTGTTGACTCGAGCCCGGAAGCGCGACAGGAGCTGCCCCGGCAATCCAGCCTGGGCACGGCGGCTGCCCGCAACCTCGCCACCACGACCAAGTCCGCCCCGCAGATGCAGGAGATCACCTCTCGCTGGCTGCTGCGGATGCTCCCCTGGGTGGAGACCCAGGGTGGCGCCTACCGGGTGAACCGTCGCCTGACCTACACCGTAGGCGACGGGAGCGTGGAGTTCGTCCAGGAGGGCGCCGACGTCCGGGTGATCCCCCGTGAGCTCGGTGAACTCGCTCTGCTGCGCGGCTTCGACGACGTGGAGGTGCTGACTGCCATCGCCGATCGGTGCGTCCAACGCGATTTCCGGATCGGCGAGACACTGGTCGAGCGCGGGACGCCCGCGGACAAGCTCCACCTGATCGCCCACGGCCGCATCAGCCAGACCTCCGTCGGCAGTTACGGCGACGAGGTCGCTCTGGACGTACTCGCCGATGGCGACCGGTTCGGAGAGAACGCCCTGCTGGACGAGGACGCCCGGTGGGAGCACACCGCCTCCGCCGAGACCTCGGGCACGCTGCTCACCCTGTCACGCGCCGACTTCGCGGCCGTGCTGTCCACAGCGCCGAGCCTCCGAGACCACCTCGAAGAGTTCTCATCGCTTTCCCGCCAGCGGCAGAACCATCGCGGCGAGGCGGAGATCGCCATGTCGGCCGGCCACATCGGCGAGCACGAGTTGCCCGGCGCGTTCGTCGACTACGAACTGAAACCGCGCGAGTACGAACTCTCGGTTGCCCAGACCATTCTGCGGATCCACACGAGGGTCGCCGACCTCTACAACGGGCCGATGAACCAGACCAAGGAGCAGCTCAGGCTCACCATCGAGGCGCTGCGCGAGCGCCAGGAGCACGAGCTGATCAACAACCGGGAGTTCGGCCTGCTCCACAACGCCGACTTCAAGCAGCGCATCCAGACACACTCCGGCCCGCCGACCCCGGACGACATGGACGAACTCCTCTGTCGACGCCGCGGCTCCAAGTTCTTCCTCGCGCACCCCCGGACGATCGCGGCGATCGGGCGTGAGTTCAACTCGCGTGGGATCTATCCGGACCACGTCGACCTCGGCGGACAGCAGGTCCCGGCCTGGCGGGGGGTCCCGATCCTCCCCTGCAACAAGATCCCCGTCACACAGGAAAAGACCAGCTCGATCCTCGTCATGCGTACCGGCGAGGAGAACCAGGGCGTCATCGGTCTGCACCAGACCGGACTGCCGAACGAGTACGAACCGGGTCTGTCGGTCCGCTTCATGGGCCTCGACGAGAAGGCAATCACGTCCTACCTCGTCAGTACCTACTACTCCGCCGCCATCCTCGTGCCGGACGCGGTCGGCGTGCTGGAAAACGTGCAGATCGCCCGCTGGCCCAAGTAGCGGACCCCGCCCGAGAGGCTTGGTGCGACACCCCGGACCCTCCGGGTCAGTCGCGCATGCCCGCAGGGCTTCGGGACAGCCGCCCACCCCACCAAGGAGCCATGGATGCCCGCGCCTGAGCTGCCACCGCCACAGTCGAGCCTGCCAGAGGCCGCTTCCCACTTCGGGGCGCACGTACTCGCTGCCGCAGCGGCCCGCGCCTGCGATATCAAGGCCGTCACCGGCAGCCCACCCTGCGCGCCTTCCTTGCCCGCCCCGCCTGCGATTTCCGCGCCCGCCCCGCCTCCCCTTGACCCCCAGGCAGCCGAGGTGCCGGCATCGAGCGCCGACCTGGAACGGATCCTGCGTGGCCCGAGCGGCCTGGGCACGGCGGGCCTGCGCCTGATCCTGCGGGAGGAGCCGCCGACGCCTTCGGACCCGTCGGCAGATACGGCGGAAGGCATGCCGGTCCCGGGCCTTTACTACCACCCGGTCCCCGAGCCCGACCCGATGCGGGTCGAGGAGGTCAGCCGAAGGATCAAGTCCTGGGCATTGGACGAGGTCGCCCTGTATCCCGAGGACTGGGAGGAGGAGTTCGACGGCTTCTCCGTGGGCCGCTACATGGTCGGCTGTCATCCGGACGCGCCCACCGTCGACCACCTGATGCTCGCAACACGCTTGATGGTGGCCGAGAACGCGGTGGATGACTGCTACTGCGAGGACCACGGGGGCTCACCCATCGGCCTCGGCGAACGCCTTCTGCTGGCGCACACCGCCCTCGACCCCCTGCACACCACGGAGGAGTACCAGCCGCAATGGGCGAAGTCGCTCCATGCGGACGCCCCTCGGCGCGCCTACCGATCCGCCATGCAGTACTTCGTCCGAGCGGCCAGCCCCTCCCAGGCGGACCGGCTCCGGCACGACATGGCCCGGCTGCACATGGGGTACCTCGCCGAAGCAGCCTGGGCCCAGCTGGACCACGTCCCGGAGGTGTGGGAGTACCTGGCGATGCGCCAGTTCAACAACTTCCGCCCCTGCCCAACCATCACCGACACCGTCGGCGGCTACGAACTGCCGGCGGACCTGCATGCCCAGGCCGCCATGCAAAAGGTCATCGCTCTCGCGGGGAACGCGACGACCATCGTGAACGACCTGTACTCGTACACCAAGGAACTCGACGCTCCCGGCCAGCACCTGAACCTGCCCGTCGTGATCGCCCAACGTGAGGGCCTCTCCGACCGGGACGCCTATGTGAAGTCGGTCGAGGTCCACAACGACCTCATGCACGACTTCGAGACAGAAGCCTCGGCTCTGGCCACCGCCTGCCCCGCCCCGAATGTGCAGCGCTTCCTGCGGGGCGTGGCCGCATGGGTCGACGGCAACCACTACTGGCACCAGTCCAACACCTATCGCTACAGCCTGCCCGACTTCTGGTAAGAGAATGGACGCATCTGTGACCAACACCGAACTCACCGCCACCTCCACCCGCCTGCGCATCCCCCGCCCGGCGACGCCCTACCAGGGGGACATCGCCCGCTACTGGGACGGGGAGGCCAGGCCCGTGAACCTGCGTCTCGGCGATGTCGACGGCCTCTACCACCACCACTACGGCATCGGTGAAGTCGACCACGCCGCACTCGGCGACACCGAGGACAGCGCGAGTGAGAAGAAGCTGATCGCCGAGCTCCACCGACTGGAGTCGGCGCAGGCCGAGTTCCTCCTGGGGCACCTCGGCGACATCGGGCGTGACGACACCCTGGTGGACGCCGGCTGTGGCCGCGGCGGCTCAATGGTGATGGCGCACCAGCGCTTCGGATGCAAGGTCGAAGGTGTCACGCTGTCGGCCAAGCAAGCCGACTTCGCCAACGGTCGCGCCCGCGAACTCCGCTTCCAGGACCACGTCCGTGCCCGCGTCTGCAACATGCTCGCCACGCCTTTCGAGACCGCGTCGGCTGCGGCCTCATGGAACAACGAGTCGAGCATGTACGTCGACCTGCACGACCTCTTCGCCGAACACTCCCGCATCCTCGCGGTCGGCGGTCGCTACGTGACCATCACCGGCTGCTGGAACCCGCGGTACGGCCAGCCCTCGAAGTGGGTCTCGCAGATCAACGCGCACTTCGAGTGCAACATCCACTCGCGCCGAGAATACCTGCGCGCCATGGCCGACAATCGCCTCGTGCCACAGGCCGTCGTCGACCTCACCCCCGACACCCTGCCCTACTGGGAGCTGCGGGCCACGTCTTCGCTGGTCACGGGAATTGAGGACGCGTTTATCAACTCCTACAAGGACGGGTCCTTCCAGTACCTCCTCATCGCAGCCGACCGCGTCTGACCTCCTGCTGACCGGATGGGCCCGCCCCGACGGAAACGGGCCCTCTCCATAACCATGCGGCGTCGAAGGTGGGCGCATTGCAAATGGGGGCCATTTGCGGACCAGGCACAGGAAACCTGGTCCAGCATCCGACATTTGGGCTGTCAGGCGTAGGGCGGCGCGTGTGCCACCCAGCAGACGAAGAACCTGCTGGCAGCCTTCGTAGCCCATGCGGCAGCTTCGCACGCTGTTCAGTTGGTGCGGCCGGACTTTCGCTCTGCAGTCCCACCGAAGCGACTCACTGGCCGAAGAAGCTCAACCGGACCTGACGGCTGGGATTATCCCTGTTCGTATCCGCCAACCTCCGCAAAGACAACCCGCAGCATAGCCAGGGGTCTCCAGGCCCAGTCCTGGTGGGCGGCTCAGTACAGCAGTACGTGGGAACCGGTGGTGAGGTTGTGATATGCGGGCTGCTGTACCGACCCGAACGAGCTGCTGGCGCAGCAGGGGCGGAGCCGGCGGGCTGGCGCCTGCCGTAGGCTGCCACCCGCTGTCCCTCGGTTCTACAGGCCCGGCACACGAGGGCATCGAGGTCCTCGCTCCGCTCGCGCCCACCCTGCCCGAGGCAATCGCGGCCTCGGGCGCAGAGCGCCGCCTGCTGCTGGACGGCACCCTGATCCCGACCTGGCGCTGCGCCGGCCTGGCCACGCAAGCCAGCCCCAACCCGCTCTACAGCGGCAAGCACCACGACCATGGCGCAAATGTCCAGGCTCTGACCACCACCAGCGGCGAACTGCTCTTTCTCGGCGCCGCGCACCCGGGATCGACCCACGACCTGACGGCTGCCCGCGCCGACGAACCTCCGCGCAGCGGATTTCCCTTCCGACGCGTAGAGGCTCCGTCCCCGGTGCTGGGGCGGAGCCTCGTGGCCGCTTCCGCAGGCCATCGCTTTTGCGGAAAGCATAGCGGTGCCGGGGTTCAACAGTCCGTGATCAAGCCTGCTGGCGCTGGCGTTTGGGCCGGTCGGGCCGGTCCTCAGCTCAATACCATGCATCCGGTCACTGATTATCCGGACATCTCTCATCTTGAGCAGGCTGCTGACGACGTCGTCGTGCTGGCGAAACCTGCGCGCTGTAACCGATAGCGCCCTGGGCGGGATACCTCGAAGCGATAGCCAGAAATGCCGCCAGGACGGACATGATTGCCAGCGCGAGGAAGAGGCCGCCGTAGCCGCCCAGCGATCCAGCCAGGGCAGCACCAGTCCAGGGAGCGATGGCTGCTGCCACGGCGGCCGGAGCCGAGAGGAGTCCGGACAGGCGGCCGTAGTGGGCCGTGCCCCAGCGGTCCGTGACCGCGGTGGCGTGGAGGAGGGTGAGGTTGCCGCGTACGACTCCGGCGAGGACGGCGAGCAGGATCAGCAAAGGGATCGGGCCGGGCACGAGGGCGAGCGCGGCCGTGGTGGCTCCGCCGGCGGCGATGAGGATCGTGGTGCGGGTGGTGACGCCGGTACTGCGGGCAAGGGTGGCGTAGAGCATGCGGCCCAGTGTCTGGCCCGCTCCGCCGAGTCCCAGTGCCCAGGCAGCAGTTGTTGGGTCGGCGCCGCGTTCGGTGAGCAGCGGGACCAGGCCGAAGACCACCGCGTACATGGCGAAGCCGGAGCAGGTGAAGGCCAGCGTGAGCAGCAGGAAGGGGCGGCTGCGGGCGATCTGCGTGCGGCTGGCCGCGGGCGCCGTCGGTGGGGCGGGAGGCCAGGGGGCGCGCAGGGCCAGGGCGTGGGCCGGGATGGTGACGACGGCGAGGATGACGGCGAGTACGACATAGGTGGTGCGCCAGTTGAGGTGGTCGGCGAGCGTTGCCGTGAGGGGCGCGAAGACGGTGCTGGCGAGGCCGCCGGCGAGGGTGACGATCGTCAGGGCGCGGACGCGGTCGGGGCCCCACCAACGCGTGAGGGCGGCGAAGGCGGGCTGGTAGAAGGTGGCGGCCATGGCGATGCCCGCCACGAGCCAGGCGGCCGTGAACACGTAGAGGTTGGGGGCCATGGCGATGGCCAGCATGGCAGCGACCGCGAGCACGGAGCCGGTGATCATGACGGCGCGGGGACCTCGGCGGTCGAGGATGCGGCCGACTGGTATCCCAGCGAGAGCTGAGACGAGCAGGGCGGCGGAGAACGCGGCGGTAGCGGCGCTTGTGGACCAGCCGGTATCTGCGGTCAGGTGCGGAAGCAGGACGGGGAAGGCGTAGTAGACGATGCCCCAGCTGGTGATCTGGGTGGCGCACAGGGCGGGAAGCGCGGCGCGAGGCCGCGACCGGTCCCCTGTTCCGGTCGCGGCCCCGCTGGTGCTGCTGTGAAGGTCGGTCATCGTCAGGTCAGCAGCAGCCACTGGCGGCGACCGCCTCGCCCGCGCCCGTGTCGGCTAGCGCGGTGCTGGTGCAGCAGGTGCTGCCTTCCTGTTTGGCCAGGCTGTCGGCGTCGGCCTTGACGACGTACACCTCCCAGGGTTCCTGGCCGGGGCCGTGGACCCAGACCTTGTCCTGGAGGGCGTAGCAACAGGTGGTGTCGTTCTCTTCGGCGGTGGCCAGGCCCGCCTCGCGCAGTCGTGCGGTGGCGGCGTGGACGGCGTCGGTGGATTCCACCTCGACGCCGAGATGGTCCATGCGGGTTTCCTCGCCCGCTGTGCCTTCGATGAGGACGAGCTTGAGCGGGGGCTCCGTGATGGCGAAGTTGGCGTAACCGTCGCGGAGTTTGGCGGGCTCGGTGCCGAAGAGCTTGGTGTAGAAGGCGATGGACGCGGCGAGGTCGGGGACGCGGAGGGCGAGCTGTATGCGGGACATGACGAACCTCCTGCTGGGTGGATGGATGAGGACTCAGCAGCCGCCGGATGTGGCCGGGGCGCCGATGCCGATCTGGAGGGTGGTGGGGGCCGCGCAGCAGCCGCCGCCCTCTTCGGCCTTGGCGGCGTCGGGCTCGTCGAACAGGCCGGCGCCGCCGCAGACGCCGGTCTCGGGGAGGGTCAACTCGACGCGCTCGGCGGCTTCCTGGTCGCCGGCGAGTGCGGCGGCGATGGAGCGGACCTGCTCGTAACCGGTCATGGCGAGGAACGTCGGGGCACGGCCGTAGGACTTCATGCCGACGAGGTAGACGCCCTGCTCCGGGTGCGAGAGCTCGCCCACGCCGTGGGGGTACACGGTGCCGCAGGAGTGCTGGTTGGGGTCGATGAGCGGGGCGAGTTCCACCGGGGCCTGGAGACGTTCGTCGAGGCCGAGGCGGATCTCGGACAGGAAGGACAGGTCCGGGCGGAATCCGGTCAGCACGATGACCTCGTCGACCGGTTCCAGGCGGCTTCCGTCCTCGGCGACCAGCACCAGGCGTCCGTCCTGGCCGCGCTCGACGGCTTCGGTGCGGAAGCCGGTGACCGCGCTGGCGTGCCCCTGGTCGACAGCGGCCTTCGCGGCCAGGCCCAGGGCGCCGCGGGCCGGGAGCTGGTCGGTTTCGCCGCCGCCGAAGGTGGAGCCGTTGATGCCGCGGCGCAGGATCCACACGGCGTGGGTGCCGGTGCCCTCGTCGGCCTTGGCGAGGTCGGCCAGGTAGGCCAGGGCGGTGAAGGCCGAGGCCCCGGAGCCGATGACCGCGGTGCGCCGTCCGGCGTAGCGGGCGCGGTCGGCGGGATCCTTGAGGTCGGGGACACGGTAGGTGATGCGGTCGGCGGCTGCCCGCTCGCCGAGCGCCGGGAGTCCGCTTGCGCCGGCGGGGCTGGGAGTGGTCCAGGTGCCGGATGCGTCGATGACGGCGCGGGCGAAGAGGCGCTCCTCGCGGCCGTCGGCGTGATCGACGTGGATGACGAAGGGCTGGGTGTCGCGGTCGGCGTCGACGATGCGGTCGCGGCCGGTGCGGGAGACGCCGGTGACGGTGGCGCCGAAGCGCACCTTGTCGCCGAGGACGTCGGCGAGCGGCTGGAGGTACTGCTCGGCCCAGTCGCCGCCGGACGGGTAGGTGGCGGCGTCCGGCTTCACCCAGCCGGTGGGGGCGAGCAGCTTCTCGGCCGCGGGGTCGGTGACCTCGCCCCAGGGGGAGAACAGCCGCACGTGCGACCACTCGCGGACCGCGGCGCCGGCGGCCGGGCCGGTCTCCAGGACCAGGGGCTCGAGGCCGTATTCGATCAGGTGGGCGGCGGCCGCGAGGCCGGCGGGACCGGCCCCGATCACGACAACGGGCAGCTCGGCGGTGGTGCTCTCACTCATCACATGTCTCCGGACTCGTACGAAGGGCAGGGGGCGGTGGTGTGAGCCGGCTTGTTCAGCAGCAGCCGGTACCGGTGGCCACGGCTTCCTGCTTGGCCGACGGGTCGCAGCAGGCCCCGGCTGCCTTCGCGTCCTCGCTGGTGCCGCAACACGGGGATGCCTCGGCCGCCGGAACCGCCCTAGTGGAGGGCTGCGCGGGGGCCGATTCGCAACACGAGGGCGCGGTCTCGGGCGAGTTGGGGGTGGGCTCGGTGGCGGGGGCGACGGGCTCGTTCATGACGACTCCTCGGTGTTTCGATGCCTGTCAATGTCTTGCGCTGCCAGCATGGCACCTGCTTCGATGAACGTCAACATAGACATTCGTCGAATCTAGAGGCGCATCCGGGTTTGGCGTTCGTCGGGCTGGAATGGCAGCGCAGCCTCTCCTCCAACTCGCTGCGCGGCGTCGGCCGCGACGCCGCCCGCGCCGCCCGGCGCCTGGCGGCCCACCTGGGCCGTCGCTGAGCCCGCCGACCCCCTCCCGGAATAGTTCGACGTATGTCAACATAGATGCATGTCGAATACTAAGGTGCTGCCGCTGCTGGAACCCGACGAGGTTGTGGCGCCGTGCTGCCCGCCGCTGACCGAACGCCCGATGTCGGCGGAGGAGGCCGAGACGGCCGCGAAGATGTTCAAGGCGCTCGGCGACCCGGTCCGGCTGCGGCTGTTCTCCGCGATCGCCTCGCACGAGGGCGGCGAGGCATGCGTGTGCGACATCTCCGACGTCGGCGTCTCCCAGCCGACCGTCTCCCACCACCTGAAGAAGCTCAAGGAGGCCGGGCTGCTCACCTCAGAGCGGCGCGGCACCTGGGTCTACTACCGCGTCGAGCCCTCCGTGCTCGCCGCGATGGGCGCGTTGCTCACCACCGCCGCGACCGCGGCCTGACCACACACGGGGATTTCGCAGGTGTCCAGCCACGCAAGCCCGTCGTCCGCGGTCATCGTGCCGCTGACCGCCGAGCACGCCGACCAGGTCCTGGCGATCTACCAGGCCGGCATCGACGAGGGCAACGCCACCTTCGAGACCACCGCACCCAGCTGGGAGGCGTTCGACACCGCGAAACTGCCCAGGCACCGCTTCGCCGCCCTCGACACCAACGGGGCGGTGCTCGGCTGGGTCGCGGCGAGCAGCGTCTCCGACCGCTGCGCGTACGCCAGCGTGGTCGAGCACTCCGTCTACGTCCACCCCGATGGCCGCGGCCGCGGGATCGCCTCCGCCCTGTTGAAGACGCTCATCGAGTGCACCGAGGCGGCGGGAATCTGGACGATTCAGTCCGGGATCTTCCCCGAGAACACAGCCAGCCTCGCCGTGCACGAGCGTGCCGGCTTCCGTGTGATCGGCACTCGCGAGCGCATCGGCCGCCACCACGGTGTCTGGCGCGACGTCGTCCTGGTCGAGCGACGGAGTCCTGTCGTCACATAAGTGCTGTATGGGCCTGGGTGACTGCGGGGATCAGCGGTTCCACAGGCGGGAGCACTGAGCCTTTTTCAACCTGGCTGTGTGGTCGGGGTGTTGGTGGGTTAGGGCTGTACGGAACAGCGAAGCTCCTGGTAGACGGGTTCTCGACCAAGATCACCCGTGTCCGCCAGGAGGTTCGTGTGCTTGTCTACCCGTCGTCGATTGATCTGTCCAGCCACACCCTTCGGTACCTGACGGGGCAGCTCCGGGCTCGGCGGCGGGAGATCGGGACGCGGTGGCGACGCCTGCCGGTCGGGCGTCAGGCCCTGCTCGCCCTGGCCCACCTGCGGTGCGGCGACACATACGCCCAGCTTGCCGCCGGCTTCCGCATCGGCACCGCGACTGCGTACCGCTACATACGCGAGGCCATCGACGTCCTGGCCGCCCTGGCCCCCACCCTGGATGAGGCGATGAAGACCGTGCGGACGAAGGTGTTCGTGATCCTGGACGGCACCCTGCTGCCGATCGACCGGATCGCTGCCGACACCCCCTACTACTCCGGGAAACACAAACGCCACGGCATGAACGTCCAGGTCCTCACCGATCCGTTCGGACGGCTCTTGTGGACCTCACCCGCACTGCCCGGGTCCACCCACGATCTGACCGCCGCCCGCGCTCACGGCATCATCGACGCGCTCGCCAAGGCAGGCGTGAAGTGCTGGGCGGACAAGGCGTACCAGGGCGCCGGCCGACCAGTCCGCGTGCCGTTTCGGGGCCGCCGACTCAAGCGGTGGATGCGCCGGCACAACAGCAGCCACGCCAAGATCCGCTGCCTCGGCGAGCAGGCCATGGCCACCCTCAAGGGCTGGCGCCTGCTCCGCAAGCTCCGCTGCAGCACCAACCGGATCACCGACATCGTGAAAGCCGTCCTCGTCCTTCACCACGCCTCAACATGAGGTTGAAAAAGGCTCACTGCCCGCACAACGCCACTTCCGTAAGCATGTAGTCGCGGTTCGACCGACGCCCCGCCCAGGGCGTCTCGCTGGGTGCAAGAACTCGCTTCAGGGCCTCGTGGGTTGCCCGGTTCCACAAGCCTTCGCAGAGACGTACGGGGTTCCCCTCTTGGTCGATGACGGGTTTGCCCCCGTGCATCAAGTAGCCGAGAGCAGCCTCGGACAGAAGGATGTTCGGATGTTCCGCAAGCTGGTCGGAGACCACGGGCGGCCCCCCGCTGGCTTGCCGTACATGACAGCCAGATGGTCGGCCGGGCACAACTCCCCCTCCCGGTTCAGTCGGGCAGCCTCGCTGCTGGGCGTGACACGCTCTGGGTCGGCAAGGATGCGGCGAGCGATGAGCCGCAGCACGGTAGACGCGTGCGGGTGGAGCTCTACATGGTCGATCTTTCCGCCCATCACGAGTCGCACGTACTGGAACCCGTACGACGGTTTCCCCTTGGGCCGTCCAGCGGCCCGCGTCTTGATGGTGGCGTTACGGTTCCGGCGTTGGATCGCTCGCAGCTCCATCTGCGCGCCCCACGCCTCCATGGTGAAGCGGTTCTCGTCTGTCGGGTCATCCAGGTCCCACGGGCCCTCGTGACCGTACGTGGCGAGCAACTTTCCCTCGTCGCGCATCTTGTAACCGGTGTTCAGGCAATCGACGACGTTGCGGCCGAGGCGGTCCACGGCGGCAGCCACGAGGCCGTCGTACGGTCCCCGCTTATCACGGAGCCACGGGCCCAGCTTGGGCCGTGTCACGGGGTCCGTTGCGCCCGAGACCTCCCAGTCATCGGCCCAGCCGATGATGTGACCCCCGATGGATGCGGCGGCTGAGAGAACGTCCTCCCTCTGACGCTCCGGTGACGACGTGGCCGCCTTCATGCGGGATAGCCGCCGCACGCCGAGCAGGCACTTTCCGCATCCGTCATAGGGTCGTTCGATCATGTCCAGGTCCGTACCGCGCAAGGCTTCTCCGTTTCGAGCACGCAGGTTACGGAGAAATCGCGGCCACCCCCTGGACGATCTTGATCAGCTCAGGAAGCTCAGTCGAACCTGACGGTTGACATTAGAGATGTTGGTGTCGACGAGGCAGACGGACTGCCAGGTGCCGAGCTCCAGCCGGCCGCCGATCACGGGCAGAGTGGCGTGCGGCGGGACGAAGGCCGGCAGGACATGGTCCCTGCCGTGGCCGGGGCTGCCGTGCCGGTGCTGCCAGCGGTCGTCGGCCGGCAGCAGCGTGTGCAGCGTGGCGAGCAGATCGACATCGCTGCCGGCGCCGGTCTCGATGATGGCGATGCCTGCCGTCGCATGCGGGACGAAGACGTTGAGCAGGCCGTCCCTGCCGTCGGAGGTCTCCTGGAGGAACTGCTCGCAGGCGCGGGTCAGATCGGTCACCGTCTCGTCGGAGCCGGTGGAGATGTTCAGGATCCGGGTGGTGAAGGGTCCGGGCATGGGTCCATCGTCTCGTTTCCCCGGCGGAATCGCGCGTCCGGGGACCGAGACGCCTGGACCGATCGGGAACCGGTCCGACATTACCCGCCATGTCGCGTGCGGCTCTGCTCACCACCGGACATCGGCGGAGTCGGCCCACAACTCATCGAGTGCTGACGGTCGTTGGGGCTCGGCTGCTGGGGCGTGTTGTCCGCGCGTGGCCCGACCCGGTACGGCGGTCCGTATGCACATCACCGTTACGGGACGTCGACGGCGGACAGGTGCGGGCGGTGCGCACCGCATGGGGGACGGTGCGCGCCCCGAAAGGTGGTCCGCGCAGCTGCCAGCCGGCGACCCTTTCGAGGGGGCGCCCCTGACGGGCCCGCTGATCTCGGGCACGGCGCACCACGCTACGGCCGAGGCCCGGGCAGCGGGCAGCGGGCAGCGGGAAGATCCATGGCCCCGGCACGGTTGGTAGAAGCGTGAACAACTTCGGGGCGCGAAACGTGGACGTGGTCGTCATCGGCGCCGGACAGGCGGGCCTGTCCGGCGCCTACCATCTGCGGCGCGCCGGTCTGGTCCCGGACCGCGACTTCGTGGTGCTCGACCACGCCCCGCGAGCGGGCGGCGCCTGGCAGTTCCGCTGGCCCTCGCTGACGTACGGCAAGGTGCACGGCATGCACGCGCTGCCGGGTATGGAGCTGGCCGGCGCGGACGACACGCGGCCCTCCTCCGAGGTGATCGGCGCGTACTTCTCCGCGTACGAGGAGCGCTTCGATCTGCGCGTCCACCGTCCCGTCGACGTCTCCGCGGTACGCGAGGGCGAGGGCGGGCGGCTGCTCGTGGAGACCTCGGAGGGAGCCTGGGCGACGCGGGCGCTGATCAATGCGACGGGCACCTGGGACCGCCCGTTCTGGCCGCGCTACCCCGGCCAGGAGACGTTCCGGGGACGGCAGTTGCACACCGTGGACTACCCCGGGCCCGAGGAGTTCGCCGGGCAGCGCGTGGTGGTGGTCGGCGGCGGGGCCTCGGGGACCCAGCATCTGATGGAGATCGCGGAGGTGGCCGCGGACACCACCTGGGTGACGCGGCGGCCGCCCGTCTTCCGCGAGGGCCCGTTCAACGAGGTCGTAGGGCGAGCGGCGGTGGCCATGGTGGAGGAGCGCGTACGCCGCGGACTGCCGCCGCGGAGTGTGGTCTCGGTGACCGGGCTGCCGATCAACGACGCCGTTCGGGGCGCCCGCGAGTCGGGGGTCCTGGACCGGCAGCCGATGTTCGACCGGATCACTCCGACGGGACCGGTCTGGGACGACGGGCGGACCGTGGAGGCGGATGTGATCCTCTGGGCGACCGGTTTCCGCGCGGCGATCGACCACCTCGCGCCACTGAAGCTGCGCGAGCGGGGCGGCGGCATCCAGGTCGATGGCACACGTGCCGTACGGGACGCCCGCATCCATCTCGTCGGATACGGGCCCTCGGCCTCCACGATCGGCGCCAACCGCGCCGGACGAGCCGCGGTCCACGAGGTCATGCGGCTGCTGGAGGGCGAACCGGCGCTGGTACGACGGCAGTCAGCGGCCGCTGCCCCCGCTTGAGCGGTTGGCGTTGAACTGCTCGACGTTGCGCTGGTGCTCCCGATAGCCGGCGGTGAAGCGGGTGTCCCCCGGCGCGACGGTGACGAAGTAGAGCCAGTTCCCGGGCGTCGGATTGATCGTCGCATGCATCGCCTGCTCTCCCGGGTTGTCGATGGGAGTGGGCGGCAGGCCCGGGCGTTCATAGCTGTTGTACGGGCTGTCGATCTTCGTGTCCGCGGCCGTGGTGTCCAGAGTGCTGCGGTTCAGCGCATAGTTCAGGGTCGAGTCCATTTGGAGCGGCATTCCCTTGGCGAGCCGGTTGTAGATGACCCGGGCGACCCTTCCCATGTCCTTGGGTGTGTCGGCCTCGGCCTGCACGATGCTGGCGATGTTCACCGCCTGATAAACCGTCACGCCGCCGCGCTGTGCGCCGCTGCTGATGCGGTCGGCCCCGAAGCGCTGATTGGCCGTGTTGACCATGTAACTGAGCAGGCTCGCCGGCGTGGTCTTGTCGTCGATGGGATACGTGGCGGGGAAGAGGTAGCCCTCGGGGTTGCCCCTGGCGTCGGCCGGCAGCGTCAACTTCGCCGTGCCGACGGCCTTCCGGGTGGTGCCGGGCTGCTCCTCGAGGGCCTTGTCGACGGCCGCGTAGACCTGCGAGGCCCGCCAGCCCTCGGGGATGAGCAGCGATGCCTTCTCCTCCTTGGCCTGCCTCAGCAGCAGCGGCACCAGCACCGCGGTCGCCACGATGACGACGACCGCGCTGACGATCAGGACCAGCCGGCCACGGCGGGTCAGGCGGAACCTGCGCCCGGACTGGGCCGGCGGGGGTTCGTTCATCATGCGCGCACGCTAACCCGGCACATACGCCGATCCCCGCACCCGGCCGGGAGTGACACGGCCCCTACGGCGTGAAGGGCGGCAGGGCCGCGAATTCCGGCACCACCTGGACCGCTTCGGTGAGCGCGTCGAGGGTGCGCCGCACCCTGGTCAGCGGGTGATCCGGGAACTGCGCGTCCCATTGGGCGTGGTCGGCGGCGTGGAATGGCAGTCCGCCCTGCACCTCGGGGGCGTACGGGTGCGGCCGGAAGTAGTTGTCGTGGCCCACTTGCGCCATCACCATGGCCTCGCGCATTCCCGTCATGCCGTGCTCGGGGGCCTGGATCTTCACCACAGCGCTGCAGTTGGCGCGCGGTACGGTGAAGCTGCCGATGAACACCTGGCCGGTGGGCCCTGCTGGCAGCGGGAGTTTGAGTATCTGCTTCAGTGCCGGCAGCTGCCCGAGTGACTTGACCGATGCCTCGATGAGGCCGCCGCCCGCCTCGGCGGTCACGCGAGTGAGCGCGGCGCGCAGCGCGGGACCGTCGTCGAGCGACGCGGGCAGGTCCGGTGGCAGCCCGAAGAAGTGCAGCGACAGTACGTCGCCTTCGTCATTGGCCCATACGTCATGGTCGACGGGTCGGTAGCCAGGCAGTTCCACCCCAAGAAGAGCTCTCATGGGCGGCGATCATGCCGTACCCCAGCGGATGCCGGTCCGTCAGGGTGCGTCGGTCGGTCAGGGTGCGACCGGGGTCAACTGCGCGTCCCTGCGCACCAGAGCGGCATAACGGCCGTCCCGCTCGATCAACTCGTCGTGGCTGCCGCGCTCGGCTATCCGCCCCGCGTCGAGGACCACGATCTGGTCGGCGTCCCTGACGGTGGAGAGCCGGTGGGCGATGGTGATGGTGGTCCTGCCCGCGGAGAGCGCGTCGATCGCCTGTTGCACCGCGTACTCGGTACGTGTGTCGAGGGCGCTGGTCGCCTCGTCGAGGATGAGGACGGGCGGGTCGCGCAGAATCGTCCTGGCAATGGCGAGGCGCTGCTTCTCGCCTCCGGAGAAGCGGTATCCGCGCTCGCCGACCAGGGTGTCGTAGCCATCGGGCAGTGACGCGATGTGGTCATGGATCTGCGCGGCGCGCGCGGCCGCCTCGATCTCCGCCTCGGTGGCGTCCGGCTTGGCGAAGCGCAGATTCTCGGCGACGGAGGCGTGGAAGAGATACGTCTCCTGGGAGACGACTCCCACGGCCCGGGCGAGGGTGTCGAAGTCGAGGTCCTGTACGTCGACTCCGTCGATGGTGACTCTGCCCCGGGTTACGTCGTACAGCCGGGGCACCAGATAGCTGAGCGTGGACTTGCCGGAGCCGGTGGGCCCGACGACGGCGAGGCTGCCGCCCGCGGGCACGGTCATGTCGATGCCGTCGAGGGTCGGCCGGGTCTGCGTGTCGTCGTACGCGAAGTCGACGTGCTCGAACCGCACTTCGCCGCTGATCTTCTCCAGCCGGACCGGCTTTTCGGGCTCGGTGATGTCGACCGGCAGGTCGAGGTACTCGAAGATCCGCTGGAAGAGGGCTAGCGAGGTCTGCATCTGCACTCCGGTGGAGAGCAGGCTCACGGCCGGGCGGAACAGGCCCTGCTGGAGCGAGACGAAGGCGACGAGCGTGCCGATCGATATCTGGGGCCCGCCGGACTGGAGCGCGAAGCCGGCGGCCCAGTAGATCAGGGCGGGCATGGCGGCCATGACGATGCCGATGGTGGACATCCGCCACCGCCCGGCCATGCTGGAGCGCACTTCGAGGTCGACGAGGCGCTCGGACTCCTCGGCGAAGGACTTGGTCAGCGAGTCGGCGCGGCCCATCGTGCGGCCGAGCAGGATGCCGCTGACGGAGAGCGACTCGGTGACGGTGGCCGCCATGGCGGCCATCTGTTTCTGGCGCTGCGTGGTGATCTTCTTGCGCTCGCGGCCGACGCGGCGGCTGATCCAGACGAACAGAGGCAGCAGGAGCAGCGAGACGGCGGTGAGCCGCCAGTCCAGCGCCAGCATCGCGACGACGGTGGCGACCACCGCCGTGAGGTTGGAGACCAGGGAGGTCGCCGTGGAGGTCACCGTCGCCTGCATCCCGCCGATGTCGTTGGCGATGCGCGACTGGACCTCTCCGGTGCGGGTCCTGGTGAAGAATGCGAGCGGCATCCGCTGCAGCTGGGCGTAGACGGCGGTGCGCAGATCGTGCATGACGCGCTGGCCGACGGTGGTGGAGATCAGCGTCTGGAGCACGCCGAAGACACTCGTCATCACCGCTGTGAGAATCATGCCGAGGGCGAGCAGGCTGAGCAGGCCGGTGCGGCCCTGCGGGATCGCGGTGTCGAGGATCTCGCGCAGCATGAAGGGGGAGGCGACCGAGACGAGCGAGGCGGCGCCCACAAGCAGGCCGACCACCGCGAGGCGGCCTCGGTAGGGATGGAAGAGCCACAGGATCCGCCGCACCTCGGCGGGCGGCTGCTCCCGATCACGTGGCGGTGGTGTCCAGCTGGACTCGGTATGGAGGCGCATGGGCTCCTTCGACAAGGGTTCGACGGTGTGGGACAGCCAAGATTTTGGGAGCATAGCTCATTGTTACCTAACTTCACAATGAGTCTGATCCTGATATTGTTCCCACATGCTGTCCTCATCTTCAGGGCTATTTTCAGGGCTCCCCGACCCCGACGGCCTGCTGGCCGAGCAGTTGCTGCGGCTGAGCCGACGGCTCCACCGCAGCCAGAAGCGGCAGCTGGAGTCGGCCGACATCGCGATCACCCCCGCCCAGTCCCGGCTGCTGCGCACCCTCGCGCATTACGACGAGCCGCCACGGATGGCCGATCTCGCCGCCCGCCTGGAGGTGGTCCCCCGAGCCGTGACCAGCCTGGTGGACGGCTTGGAGGCGAGTGGCCGCGTCCGCCGCGCCCCCGACCCGACCAACCGCAGGGTGATCCGGATCGAGCTCACCGACACCGGCCGCGCCACGCTCAGGGCGTTGCGTGACGCGCGCCGCGCGGCCGCCGAGGACATCCTGGCTCCTTTGACCGCCGACCAGCGCGAAGTGCTCGGCGGGCTGCTTTCCACCCTGGTCGACGGGCCGGGGCCGGACTGCTGACAAGCCGGCGCGGCTCACCTTCAGGCAGCCTCGGCGTGGACTCGGTCAAGCCCCTGTCTGATGGGGCAAGCGGTGCCCTCGTGACAGCGGTCGTAGCAGCGATCTTGGCGTGTTGTGTGTCCCGCGGCACAAAAATCGATTGCGGGACGGGGCTCCGAAAGGCGAACCTTGCACGGTTTCCGCCCAACTTCCGAGCACTGGGACGTCATGCAGATTCGCGATCTTCCGTATCCCGACCCCGGTGTGGCCGATGCCAGGTCAGGGCCGCGATTCCTGTTGTGGCTCGGGCGGAATCAGCTGGGCGGCCAGCTCAAGTCGCTGGCCTGGGGGCTGCTGCACTTCTGCGGTGTCGCCGGGCTGCCGCTGGGCGTCGGCCAGGCCGTGCAGGCGGTCGTGGACCGCTCCGGCGTCCGACTCGCGCTCGCCGGCGCGCTCATCGTGCTGTGCGGCGTGGCGTTCACCCTGGGCGACACGATGCTGCACCGCACCGCCGTCACGAACTGGATCACCGCCGCGGCACGCGTCCAGCAACTCCTCGCACGCAAGACGGCGGAACTGGGCTCGGCGCTGACCCGCAGGGTCGCCGCCGGCGAGGTGGTAGCGGTCTCCACCGGCGACGTCGAGAAGATCGGCTGGTTCGTGGAGGGCGTCTCGCGCTTCGCCGCGGCCGCCGTCACTGTGGTCCTGGTCTGCGTCGGACTGGTCCTGTACGAACCGGCACTGGGCATCGTGGTCGCCGTCGGCGTACCGGTGCTTGCCCTGGCCGTGCTGCCACTGCTCCCGCGGGCCACCCGGCGCGCCGACATCCAGCGCGAGAAGGCGGGCAAGGCCACCGAACTCGCCTCGGACACCGTGGCGGGCCTTCGGGTGCTGCGCGGCATCGGCGGCGAGGAGCTGTTTCTCGGCCGCTACCGCCGGGCCTCCCAGGAGGTGCGCACGGCCGCCGTCAGCAGCGCCCGCATGTGGTCGCTCATCTCGGCGATCCAGGTGCTGCTGCCGGGTCTGCTGCTGATCACGGTGGTCTGGTACGGCGCGGGGCTCGCCCGCGACGGCCGGGTCGAGGTCGGCGAGCTGGTCACCGCCTTCAGCACGGTCACGCTCCTGATGTATCCATTGCGGCACTTCGAGGAGATCGCCATGGCGTACTCCTTCTCGCGCCCCTCCGCGACGCGGGCGGCCCGGGTGCTCTCGCTGGAGCGGACCGCGTACGAGGGCGATCGCGGCAGCCTTGACCATGCCGCCCTTCCGGCCGGGGACCTCTACGACCCCGCCACCGGTCTGCTGGCCCCGGCGGGCAGGTTCACCGCCGTCGTGTGCGGCGACCCGGACGCGGCCGGGTTGCTCGCCGAGCGGCTCGGCGGTCATGCCGCCGAGGAGGAGAAGAGCCCCTCCGTCCTGCTGGACGGGGTGGCGCTGGACGACCTGCCGCTCGATGGGGCGCGGACCTGTGTCCTCGTACAGGACAAGGACCCGGTGCTGCTCTCCGGGACGCTGTGGGAGCTGCTGGACGTGCCGGCCTCGGGTGAGGTGAGTGCCGAGGAGGCGCTGAGGGCCGCGCAGTGCGGTGACGTACTGGCGGCTCTCGCACAGGCCTCGGCGGAGGACTCGGGGGACCCGATGCGGACGCGGATCACCGAGCGCGGCCGCTCGCTGTCCGGCGGGCAGCGCCAACGGCTGGCCCTGGCACGTTCGTTGGTGACCGATCCCGAGGTGCTGGTGCTGGACGAGCCCACGTCGGCCGTGGACTCGCACACGGAGGCGCGGATCGCGCAGGGAGTCAGTGAGCTGCGGGCCGGCCGCACCACGGTCGTGTTCGCCTCCTCACCGCTGCTGCTCGACCACGCGGACCGGGTGGTGTTCGTGCACGAAGGCGAGGTGGCGGCGGTCGGCGTGCACCGCGAACTGCTGCACAGCAACGCCGAATACCGCGCGGTCGTCACCCGCGAGACTGAGGAAGAGCAGCTCGTCGGCATCGATGCCGACGACGAGCTGAGAGCGCTGGAAGAGATCGAGGAGTCGGCATGATCGGCATGGCGCCACCGGCGTACGACCCGGCGGCCCCGGAGACGGCGGCAACCCTGCCCGTCGGATCCCCGGCGACCGTGCGGGCCTATGTCAGCGAACTGCTGCGACGGCACCGCCGGGCCTTCGTGCTGCTCGTCCTGGCCAACGCGGTCGCGGTGATCGCCTCGATGGTCGGCCCGTATCTGCTCGGCTCACTTGTAGAGGACCTGGCGGACGGGGCCCGCGAGCTCCATCTGGAGCGCACCGCCGCCCTGTTCGCCCTTGCGCTGGTCGTGCAGACCGTGTTCGTACGGCTGATGCGGCTGCGTGGCGCGATGCTCGGCGAGGAGATGCTGGCCGACCTGCGCGAGGACTTCCTTGTGCGGTCGGTCGGGCTGCCACCCGGTGTGCTTGAGCGGGCCGGCACGGGTGATCTGCTCTCCCGCATCACCACCGACATCGACCGGCTGGCCAACGCGATGCGCGAGGCCGTGCCGCAGCTGGCGATCGGCGTGGTGTGGGCTGCGCTGCTGATCGGCGCGCTCACGGTGACCGCGCCACCGCTGGCCCTCGCGGTGCTCGTCGCCGTCCCGGTGCTGGTGATCGGCTGCCGCTGGTACTTCAGGCGGGCGTCCTCCGCGTACCGCTCCGAGGCCGCCGGATACGCGGCGGTCGCCGCCATGCTGGCCGAGACCGTGGACGCCGGGCGGACGGTGGAGGCGCACCGCCTCGGCGGACGCCGGGTGGCGCTGTCCGAGCAGCGGATCAAGGAGTGGACCGCGTGGGAGCGTTACACGCTCTATCTGCGGTCGGTGCTCTTCCCCGTGATCAACGTGACGCATCTGACGATCCTCTGCTCGGTGCTGCTGATCGGCGGCGTCTTCGTGCTGCGGGGCTGGATCAGCGTCGGGCAGCTGACGACGGGCGCCCTGCTCGCGCAGATGCTGGTCGACCCGGTCAACCTGATCCTGCGCTGGTACGACGAACTCCAGGTCGCCCAGGTGTCGATCGCCCGGCTGGTCGGCGTACGCGACATCGAGCCGGATGCCGGCGACGCGGGTGTCGTGCCGGACGGCCGCCAAGTACGCGCCGACACGGTGCACTTCGGCTACCGCGAGGGCGTCGACGTGCTGCACCGGGTGACGCTGAACGTCGAACCGGGCACCCGGCTGGCCCTGGTCGGTCCTTCGGGCGCCGGGAAGTCCACGCTCGGGCGGCTGCTCGCGGGCATCTACGCACCGCGCGCGGGACAGATCACGCTCGGGGGCGCGGAGCTGGCCAAGATGCCCGCCGAGCGGGTCCGTGAGCATGTGGCGCTGGTCAACCAGGAACACCATGTGTTCGTGGGCTCACTGCGCGACAACCTGCTGCTGGCCCGTACCGGCGCATCGGACGCGGAGTTGTGGGCCGCGCTCGCAGCGGTCGACGCGGACAGCTGGTCGCGGGCGCTGGACGACGGCCTGGACACCGAGGTCGGCTCGGGCGGCCTCGCCCTCACACCGGCCCAGGCCCAGCAGATCGCGCTGGCCCGGCTGGTCCTCGCGGACCCGCACACGCTGGTCCTGGACGAGGCGACGTCACTGCTCGACCCGCGCGCGGCCCGCCATCTGGAGCGCTCGCTCTCCAGGGTCCTGGCCGGCCGCACGGTGGTGGCCATCGCCCACCGCCTGCACACGGCGCACGACGCGGATGTGATCGCGGTGGTGGAGGAGGGCCGGATCAGCGAACTGGGCAGCCACGACGAACTGGTGGCGGCCGGGGGCGCGTACGCGGCGCTGTGGCGATCCTGGCACGGGTGACAGGGCCCACGCAGTGGGGGCTCCCGCCCGGACCCGGGGCGGAGCCCCCGCCCCGGGTCCCTAAATAAAGTTCAGGGCCCCGGCCGCGCCCACTCCGCCCAGCAGCATGAACACCGGCATCAGCACCTTCATCTCCACCCAGCTGCCCGCCCTGAACCGCAGCGGCTTGGGCGGCCCCAACGCGTACCAGCGCTTGCGGCCCACCGGGATCGGCCACAGTATCGGGCATCCCGAGATCGTCAGCGCGTCACCGATGTCGTGCACCAGAGCGCCGAGCACGATCGGCAGGCCCAGCCACAGATACTCCTGACCGGGGGCGGTGAACAGCCAGTCCGCGCCGTTGCCCGGCTTGTCGAGGATGTCGGCCAGGATCCAGGCGCTCGTCGCGCCGAGCAGCCACACCAGTACGTCGCTGGAGACCCGCGCCGCCCGCCACAGCAGGCCCTCGACCGCGAGCACCAGGTGGATGAAGAGGATCACGAGGACCGCCCAGCGGCCGCCCGTGATCGCCAGCGCGGAGGTGCCCGCGCCGATCACGACCGCCCACAGCCAGGTGTGGGTGAGCGTGCGGTGGCCGCCCGTCCTGCGCTTGTCGCCCTGTTTCTTCGTCGCTTTGTAGACCGCGTACGACAGCTTGTCGACGACCTCGCACATTCCGCGCGAGATGGGCCCGAAGGCCCGCGAGATCGTCGCCGCCTTGTGGTCGAGGTCCGGCGCCAGCGCCGCGCCGGCGCAGAGCAGCGCTCCGACGACGAGGACCGGCCACGGCATCGGGTGGCCGGCGGCAGCGGTCGCCGCGCCCACCCCCAGCCAGGCAGCCGCCCCGGACAGAGAGTGCGCCGGTCCCATCATGTGCGTTCCCGCCCCATTGTTCTTGTGGTGAAGCCCAGTTGACAGCGCAGCGTATCGCCCGTGATCTTGTCGTCTCCGTCCGGTTCCCTTATCGGGGGTGAAGGCAGGCAAGATGGGGGGCGTGACCCTTATCGATCAGCTGCCGCCGGATGCCGACCCCGATGCCCTCTTCGAAGCCTTCTCGTCGTGGGCCGAAGGCCAGGGCATCACGCTCTACCCGGCTCAGGAGGAGGCGCTGATCGAGGTGGTTTCCGGGGCAAATGTGATCCTTTCCACCCCCACCGGCTCCGGCAAGAGCCTCGTCGCTGCGGGTGCCCACTTCACGGCTCTGGCTCAGGACAAGGTCACGTTCTACTCCGCGCCGATCAAGGCGCTGGTCTCCGAGAAGTTCTTCGACCTCTGCAAGCTCTTCGGCACCGAGAACGTCGGCATGCTGACGGGCGACGCGTCCGTCAACGCCGACGCCCCGGTGATCTGCTGCACAGCAGAGGTGCTGGCCTCCATCGCCCTGCGCGACGGCAAGCACGCCGACATCGGCCAGGTCGTGATGGACGAGTTCCACTTCTACGCCGAGCCGGACCGCGGCTGGGCCTGGCAGATCCCGATCCTCGAGCTGCCGCAGGCGCAGTTCATCCTCATGTCGGCGACCCTCGGCGACGTCTCCCGCTTCGAGGCGGATCTGACCCGCCGCACCGGCCGTCCCACCTCCGTCGTGCGCTCCGCGTCCCGCCCGGTCCCGCTCTCGTACGAGTACCGGCGCACCCCGATCACGGAGACGCTGACCGAGCTGCTCGAGACCAAGCAGGCGCCGGTCTACATCGTGCACTTCACGCAGGCGGCGGCCGTGGAGCGGGCCCAGTCGCTGATGAGCATCAACATGTGCACGCGTGAGGAGAAGGACCAGATCGCCGAGCTGATCGGAAGCTTCCGCTTCACCACCAAGTTCGGCCAGAATCTCTCCCGTTTCGTACGGCACGGGATCGGCGTCCACCACGCCGGCATGCTCCCCAAGTACCGGCGGCTGGTCGAAAAGCTGGCCCAGGCAGGCCTGTTGAAGGTCATCTGCGGTACGGACACCCTCGGCGTCGGCGTCAACGTCCCCATCCGCACGGTGCTGTTCACCGCCCTCACCAAGTACGACGGCACTCGTGTACGCACCCTGCGCGCCCGTGAGTTCCACCAGATCGCCGGCCGCGCGGGCCGGGCCGGCTTCGACACTGCCGGTCTGGTCGCCGCCCAGGCGCCCGAGCATGTCATCGAGAACGACAAGGCTCTCAGCAAGGCGGGCGACGACCCGAAGAAGCGCCGCAAGGTCGTCCGCAAGAAGGCGCCCGAGGGCTTCGTCGCCTGGTCGGACACCACCTTCGACAAGCTCATCGACTCCGATCCCGAGCCGCTGACCTCCCGCTTCCGGGTCACACACACCATGCTGCTGTCGGTCATCGCCCGCCCGGGCAACGCCTTCAACGCGATGCGCCGGCTCCTGGAGGACAACCACGAGCCGCGCAGGAACCAGCTCCGCCACATCCGCCGGGCGATCGCCATCTACCGCTCGCTTCTCGACGGCGGCGTTGTCGAGCGGCTGGACGAGCCGGACGCGGAAGGCCGGATCGTCCGGCTGACGGTGGATCTCCAGCAGGACTTCGCGCTCAACCAGCCGCTGTCCACCTTCGCGTTGGCTTCCTTCGAGCTGCTCGACCCCGAATCGCCTTCGTACGCCCTGGACATGGTGTCGGTCGTCGAGTCGACACTGGACGATCCGCGCCAGATCCTCGCCGCGCAGCAGAACAAGGCGCGCGGCGAGGCCATCGGCGCGATGAAGGCCGACGGTGTCGAGTACGAGGAGCGGATGGAGCGGCTCCAGGAGGTCTCGTACCCCAAGCCGCTGGAAGAGCTGCTGTGGCACGCGTACAACGTCTACCGCAAGAGCCACCCGTGGGTCGGCGACCACCCGGTCTCGCCGAAGTCGGTCATCCGCGACATGTACGAACGTGCCCTGTCCTTCACGGAGTTCACCTCCCACTACGAGCTCGCCCGCACCGAGGGCATCGTGCTGCGCTATCTCGCGAACGCGTACAAGACGCTGGAGCACACCATCCCGGACGATCTGAAGTCCGAGGATCTCGAGGATCTGATCGCCTGGCTCGGCGAGATGGTGCGGCAGGTCGACTCCAGCCTGCTGGACGAGTGGGAGCAGCTCGCCAACCCGGAGGTCGAGACTGCCGAGCAGGCCCAGGAGAAGGCCGACCAGGTCAAACCGGTCACGGCCAATGCCCGCGCCTTCCGGGTGCTCGTCCGCAACGCCATGTTCCGCCGGGTCGAGCTGGCCGCGCTGGACCAGGTCGGCAAGCTCGGCGAGCTGGACGCCGAGTCCGGCTGGGACGCGGATGCCTGGGGCGAGGCGATGGACAAGTACTGGGACGAGTACGAGGACCTGGGCACCGGGCCCGACGCGCGCGGCCCGAAGCTGCTGCTCATCGAGGAGGACGCGCAGCACGGACTGTGGCGAGTCCGGCAGATCTTCGCCGATCCGAACGGCGACCATGACTGGGGTATCAGCGCGGAGGTCGATCTTGCGGCCTCCGACGAGGAAGGCCGTGCCGTCGTGCGCGTCACCGCCGTCGGCCAGCTCTGACACCGGGAACACAGGAGAACACTCGATGACGAACCCGGCCGAGCGCCTGGTCGATCTGCTCGACCTGGAGCAGATCGAGGTCAATATCTTCCGCGGGCGCAGCCCGGAGGAGTCCCTGCAACGGGTCTTCGGCGGTCAGGTGGCGGGACAGGCGCTGGTCGCGGCCGGCCGCACCACCGACGGCGAACGGCCGGTTCACTCGCTGCACGCGTACTTCCTGCGCCCGGGCATCCCCGGGGTGCCGATCGTCTACCAGGCCGAGCGCGTGCGGGACGGCCGGTCGTTCACCACCCGCCGGGTCACGGCGGTGCAGCAGGGCAAGACCATCTTCAATCTGACCGCCTCCTTCCACCGGCCGGAGGAGGGCAGCATCGAGCACCAGCTGCCGCCGCGTCTGGACTTCCCGGACCCCGAGACCCTTCCCACGGTCACCACGGAGATCCGTGAGCATCTGGGCGAGCTGCCCGAGTCGCTGGAGCGGATGGCCCGCCGCCAGCCCTTCGACATCCGCTATGCCGAGCGGCTGCGCTGGACCCCGGAGGAGATCAAGGAGGCGGACCCGCGCAGCGCGGTGTGGATGCGCGCGGTCGGGCCCCTCGGCGACGACCCGCTGGTGCACACCTGCGCGCTGACCTACGCGAGCGACATGACGCTCCTCGACGCCGTCCGCATCCCGGTGGAGCCGCTGTGGGGCAAGCGCGGGTTCGACATGGCATCTCTGGACCACGCGATGTGGTTCCACCGGCCCTTCCGCGCGGACGAGTGGTTTCTGTACGACCAGGAGTCGCCGATCGCCACGGGCGGGCGGGGGCTGGCGCGCGGCCGTATCTACGACCGAGGGGGCAATCTCCTCGTATCGGTCGTGCAGGAAGGTCTCTTCCGTCCTTGGAGTTCACAATGAACGTCGATTGCCTGCCCCTGAGGAGATTTCCATGACCCTGTACGACATTCCGCTGCGCACGCTCACCGGTGAGCCCACCTCGCTCGCCGACTACCAGGGCAAGGCCGTCCTGCTGGTGAACGTCGCCTCCAAGTGCGGGCTGACCCCGCAGTACGCCGGTCTGGAGCGACTGCAGAAGGAGTACGGCGACCAGGGGTTCAGCGTTCTGGGCGTGCCGTGCAACCAGTTCGCGGGCCAGGAGCCGGGCAGCGCGCAGGAGATCCAGTCCTTCTGCTCGGCGACCTACGGTGTGACCTTCCCGATGCTGGAGAAGACGGATGTGAACGGGGCCGACCGGCACCCGCTGTACGAGGAGCTGACGAAGGTCGCGGACGCCGACGGCGAGGCGGGCGACATCCAGTGGAACTTCGAGAAGTTCCTCATCGGCAAGGACGGCCAGGTCGTGGCCCGGATCCGGCCGACCACGGAGCCCGAGGCCGCGGAGGTCGTCGCCGCGATCGAGGCGCTCCTCGCCGCCTGACCTCGTTTCAGCCCGTCCGGCGATTGAGTACAGCGCCCCCTACGCCCGCAGGCGTAGGGGGCGTACCTGGTCCGGGCGGAGCCCCGGCTGCACGAAGAGCACGCCACCGCGCTAGCGGATCGGCATGCCCGACAGAGTCCTGGCGATCACCAGGCGCTGGATCTCGCTGGTGCCCTCGAAGATCGTGTAGATCGCGGCGTCGCGGTGCATGCGCTCGACCGGGTACTCGCGAGTGAAGCCGTTGCCGCCCAGAATCTGGATGGCCTGCGCCGTGACCTTCTTCGCCGTCTCGGAGGCGTACAGCTTGGACATGGAGCCCTCGGCGGAGGTGAAGGGCTTGCCCGTCGCCGCCATCCAGGAGGCGCGCCACACCAGCAGCCGCGCGGCGTCGATCTGAGTGCGCATGTCGGCCAGTTGGAAGGCTATGCCCTGGTTGTCGATGATCGGGCGGCCGAACTGGCTGCGGGTCGTGGCGTAGTCGAGGGCGACCTCGTACGCGGCGCGGGCGGTGCCCACTGCCATCGCGCCGACGGCCGGGCGGGACGCCTCGAAGGTGGCCATGGCCGCGTTCTTCACTCGCTCGCCGCCCGCCTTGGCCCGCTCGTGCGCCCGGGCGAGGCGCTCGTCGAGCTTCTCCTTGCCGCCGAGCAGGCAGTGCCCGGGGACGCGGGCGTCCTCAAGGACCACCTCGGCGGTGTGGGACGCGCGGATGCCGTGCTTCTTGAACTTCTGGCCCTGCGAGAGGCCAGGGGTCTGCGGAGGGACGATGAAGGAGGCGTGGCCCTTGGAGCCGAGTTCCTGGTCGACGACGGCGACCACGACATGGACGCCCGCGATGCCGCCGTTGGTCGCCCAGGTCTTGGTGCCGTTCAGCACCCATTCGTCCTTGGCCTCGTCATAGACCGCGCGGGTGCGCATCGCCCCGACGTCGGAGCCCGCGTCCGGCTCGGAGGAGCAGAAGGCCGCGACCTTGACGTCGTCCACGTCGCCGTACATCTGAGGGATCCAGGTGCCGATCTGCTCCTCGGTGCCGTTCGCGAGGACGCCGACGGCCGCGAGCCCGGTGCCGACGATGGACAGGGCGATGCCGGCGTCGCCCCAGAAGAGCTCCTCCAGCGCCATCGGGATGCCGAGTCCGGTCGGGTCGAAGAACTGCTGGGCGTAGAAGTCGAGGGAGTAGATTCCCACCTTGGCCGCTTCCTGGATCACCGGCCAGGGAGTTTCCTCACGCTCGTCCCACTCGGCGGCGGCCGGGCGGATCACGTCCTTGGCGAAGCCGTTCAGCCAATCGCGGACCTGCTTCTGGTCGTCGTTGAGTTCGAGCGTGAACTCGGCCATGTCGCCTCCAGCACTACGGTGATTCTTGGGTGTTACTTGCGGTAACCGAAGTGTGTTACTGGCAAGTAGCGCATGTCAACCGGCCCTGGCCGGTTGACCTGGACAGGCGGTCAGGGTGTTACGTTGCGCAGGCGTTACGCAATCGCTCGGGTGGGGAGACACCAGTATGGAGACCACACAGCAGGCGGCGGGCCAGCAGAGGCCGGCCGACCAGCGGCGCCGGGAGCTGCTCGAGGCGGCGGACCGAGTGGTGCTCCGGGACGGCCCGCAGGCCTCCATGAACGCCATCGCCGCCGAGGCGGGCATCACCAAGCCCATCCTGTACCGGCACTTCGGCGACAAGGGCGGTCTTTACCGGGCTCTCGCCAAGCGCCACACCGACGCGCTGCTGGACGCGTTGCGTGCTGCCGTCGACGCGCCCGCGGAGCGCCGGGAGCGGGTCGAGGCCACGCTCGACACGTATCTCGCGGCGATCGAGGCCCGCCCGCAGGTCTACCGCTTCCTGATGCATCCCGCCGAGGACACCCAGCCGTCGGAGGCGGGCTTCGACGTCGGCCGCCACTCGGCGCCGCTGCTGCGCAGGCTCGGCGAGGAACTGGCGAAGGTGATCTACGACCGGGTCGACCTGGGCCCCGGCAGCGAGCAACTGGCGCGGGTGTGGGGCCACGGCATCGTCGGCATGATGCACGGGGCGGGCGACTGGTGGCTGAGCGAACGCCCTTGCTCCCGCGCCGAGTTGGTGCGCTGCCTGGCCGATCTGCTCTGGGGCCGCCTGGCGGCGGCGAGCGACCGCGCCGGCGGCCCTGGCTTCTAGGGCCTCGACGGGGCTCCGCCCCGGACCCCGGTCCTCAATCGCCGGACGGGCTGAATGTCAGCCCTGCCCTGCGCGCCGCGCGCAGTGTCTTCGCGCGGCGCCAGCCCCTGAGCCGGTCGGGATAGACCAGCCCGTCCAAGTGGTCGCACTCGTGCTGAAGGCACCGCGCGAAGAAGCCGGTGCCCTCCACCCGCACCGGCGCACCGTCCGACGTCACACCCTCCACCACCGCGTGGTCGCAGCGCTCCGTCCCGGCCTCCAGCCCCGGCAGCGAGAGGCAGCCCTCCGGGCCGCGCATCGTGACCCCGTCCGCCTCCACCAGGCGGGGGTTGACGATGTGTCCGAGATGGCGGACGTCCTCGTCGTCGGGGCAGTCGTAGACGAACACCCGCAGAGGTATCCCCACCTGGTTCGCCGCGAGGCCCACTCCCTGGGCCGCGTACATCGTCGCGAACATGTCCTCGATGAGCTTGTTCAGCCCGGCCGAGAAGTCGCTGACGGTCTCGCAGGGGGCGTGCAGCACCGGATCTCCGAGCAGGCTCATGGCCCTCACGAGTCCGGAACTGCCGGGGATCGGCCGGTTTCGCATGGCCGTAAGCGTACGGTCCCGCGTGACCTCCACGTTTTCCGGCGGTGCCGACGTACGGGCGTCCGACCGGACCTCGATAGGCTGGGCCGGACCAATGCAAGGAGGATCAAGGACGATGTCAGCCAACTCTGAGCCCCTGACGCCGCGCGCCAAGCTGGCCGTGACGGCAGGCAAGGCTGCGGCAGCGGTGTCGCGCGCCGCCGGACGTGGCAGCGGATCAGTGATCGGCGGCCGGGTCGCGCTCAAGCTCGACCCCGATCTGCTGGGGCGGCTGGCGCAGCACCTGGACGTCGTCCTTGTGTCGGCGACCAACGGAAAGACCACGACGACCCGGCTGATCGCCGAGGCTCTGCGGGCCAGCGGCCCTGTCGTCTCCAACGCGCTCGGCGCCAACATGCCCGCGGGCATCACATCGGCGCTGGCCGGCGGCTCCGACGCCAAGTTCGGTGTGATCGAGGTCGACGAGAAGTATCTGGCAGGCGTCGCCCGCGATGTGACTCCGAAGGCGATCGCGCTGCTCAACCTCTCGCGCGACCAGCTGGACCGCGCGGCCGAGACCAGGATGCTCGCCGAGCAGTGGCGTGAGGGGCTTTCCGGTACGAAGGCCATGGTCATCGCCAACGCCGACGACCCGCTGATCGTGTGGGCCGCGTCCTCGTCGCCCAATGTGGTGTGGGTGGCCGCCGGCCAGGAGTGGAAGGACGACGCCTGGTCCTGCCCGTCCTGCGGCGGAGTGATGCAGCGGCCCGGCGACGACTGGTTCTGCGCCGAGTGCGGCTTCCGCCGGCCCGCCCCGAGCTGGGTGCTCAGCGGCGATCACGTCCTGGATCCGCACGGCTCGGCCTGGCCGATCCACCTCCAGCTGCCGGGCCGCGCCAACAGGGCGAACGCCGCGACCTCCGCCGCGGTCGCCGCCTGCTTCGGCGTGCCGCCGCAGGTCGCCCTGGAGCGCATGTACTCCGTGCAGGCCGTCGCCGGCCGCTATGACGTCGTCTCCTACCTGAACCGCGATCTGCGCCTGCTGCTGGCGAAGAACCCGGCCGGCTGGCTCGAAACGTTTTCCCTGATCGACCCGCCGCCGACCCCGGTCATCCTGTCGGTCAACGCCCGTGGCGCCGACGGCACGGACACCTCCTGGCTCTGGGATGTCGACTACACCCGGCTCGCCGGCCACCCGATCCTCGTGATCGGCGACCGCCGGCTGGACCTGGCAGTGCGGCTCGAAGTCGCGGGCCTGGACTTCCGGGTGTGCGAGACCGTCGACGAGGCCGTGCAGCACGCCCCGCCCGGGCGGATCGAGCTGATCGCCAACTACACCGCCTTCCAGGACGTGCGCCGCCGCGTCGGCAACTGACCGCGGATCCGAAAAGGACATGAGCATGAGCGATAACAGCCTGCGTCTGGTCTGGGTCTACCCGGACTTGCTCAGCACCTACGGCGACCAGGGCAACGCCCTCGTCGTCGAGCGCCGGGCCCGGCAGCGCCGCCTGGACGTGATGCGTATCGACGTACGCAGCGACCAGCCGGTCCCCACCTCCGGCGACATCTATCTGATCGGCGGCGGCGAGGACCGGCCGCAGCGGCTGGCGGCCGAGCGGCTGCGCCGCGACGGCGGGCTCAGCCGGGCCGCGTCCAACGGCGCGATCATCTTCTCGGTCTGTGCCGGGTACCAGATCCTCGGCCATGAGTTCGTCAACGACCTCGGCGAGCGTGAGCCGGGTCTCGGTCTGATCGACGTGGTCTCCACGCGCGGCGAGGGCGAGCGGTGCGTCGGCGACGTACTGGCCGACATCGACCCGCAGTTGGGGCTGCCGCAGCTGACCGGCTTCGAGAACCACCAGGGCATCACGCATCTCGGCCCGTCGGCCCGCCCGCTCGCCCGCACGATCCTCGGCCGCGGCAACGGCACGGGCGACGGAACCGAGGGCGCGTACAACGAGACGGTGTTCGGCACCTACATGCACGGTCCCGTGATGGCCCGCAACCCGCAGATCGCGGACCTGCTGCTGAAGCTGGCGCTCGATGTGAACGCGCTGCCGCCTACGGACGACCGGTGGTACGAGTCGCTGCGCGCCGAGCGCATCGCAGCCGCGGCGCAGCCCGCCTGACAGCCGGGCGTCCACGCCTCGGACGCCCGGTTCGGCCCCGTCACCCCGCGCCGGTAGGGTGGCGGGGATCGAACCGGACGACGTGGTCCGGGAGTCGGCCCACGTTGTAAAGGTTCTTCGCGCTATGCGCATTGGTGTGCTCACCTCCGGCGGCGACTGCCCCGGTCTGAACGCCGTCATCCGTTCCGTCGTGCACCGCGCCGTCGTCGACCACGGCGACGAGGTCATCGGCTTCCACGACGGCTGGAAGGGCCTTCTGGAGTGCGACTACCGCAAGCTCGATCTTGACGCGGTAGGCGGCATCCTGGCCCGCGGCGGCACGATTCTCGGCTCCTCGCGGGTCCAGCCGGCTCATCTGCGCGACGGTGTGGAGCGGGCCAAGGGACATGTCGCCGAGCTGGGTCTCGACGCGATCATCCCGATCGGCGGCGAAGGCACCCTCAAGGCCGCCAACCTCCTCTCCGAGAGCGGCCTGCCGATCGTCGGCGTACCCAAGACCATCGACAACGACATCTCGTCGACCGACGTCACCTTCGGTTTCGACACCGCGGTCGGGGTCGCCACCGAGGCGCTCGACCGGCTGAAGACCACCGCCGAATCGCACCAGCGTGTGCTGATCGTCGAGGTCATGGGACGGCACACCGGCTGGATCGCGCTGCACTCCGGCATGGCGGCGGGAGCGCACGCCATCGTCGTCCCGGAGCGGCCGTTCGACATCGGCGAGCTGGCGGAGCGGGTCGGTGATCGCTTCTCGGCGGGCAAGAAGTTCGCGATCGTCGTGGTCGCGGAGGGTGCCAAGCCCCGTGAGGGCTCGATGCAGTGGGACGAGGGCCGCAAGGACGTCTACGGGCACGAGCGCTTCGCGGGCGTCGCCCGGCAGCTCTCGATCGAGCTGGAGGAGCGGCTCGGCAAGGAAGCCCGGCCGGTGATCCTGGGCCACGTCCAGCGCGGCGGTACGCCGACCGCGTACGACCGGGTCCTCGCCACCCGCTTCGGCTGGCATGCCGTGGAGGCCGCGCACCGCGGTGAGTTCGGCATGATGACGGCGCTGCGCGGCACCGACATCACCATGGTGCCGCTGGCCCAGGCCGTGGAGACGCTGAAGACCGTCCCGGCCGATCGCTACGCCGAGGCCGAGTGCGTGCTCTGAAAATCGCCATTACTGAGATCGCCACAGCTGAAATCATGCTTGGCTGAAATCGCGCATAACTGAATGAACTGCCCCCGGCCGCAGGCGCGGCCGGGGGCAGTTCTACTCTGGTCCGGACAAGCGGACAACCCAGTACGAAACAGGAGCCGGTGGATGGATCACAGCGGGCACGGCATGACGATGGATCTGCCGCCGTTCACGCTGGGGCGGGCGCTCGAACTCTCACCGGACCCCTTCTTCCTCATCGGTTGTCTGCTCGGGCTCGGTCTGTACGGCTGGGGTGTGCTGCGGCTGCGCAGGCGCGGCGACAGCTGGCCGGTCAGCCGTATCGTCTTCTTCACCGTCGGCGTGCTGAGCGTGGCACTGGTGATGTGTACCAAGCTCAATGACTACGGCATGGTCATGTTCAGCGTGCACATGGTGCAGCACATGGTGATCAGCATGCTCTCCCCCATCGTGCTGCTGCTGGGAGCGCCGGTGACGCTGGCGCTGCGCGCGCTGCCGGTCGCCTCGCGCCGCGGCAGCAAGGGCCCGCGTGAGCTGCTGCTCTCCCTGCTGCACAGCCACTTCATGCGGATCGTCACGCACCCCGTCTTCACGATCCCGCTCTTCATCGCGAGCCTGTACGCGCTCTACTTCACGCCCCTGTTCGACTTCCTGATGGGGTCCAAGACCGGGCATGTGGCGATGATGGTGCACTTCCTCGCGGTCGGTCTGGTGTTCTTCTGGCCGATCATGGGCGTGGACCCGGGGCCGCACCGGCCGGGCTATGTGATGCGGATGCTGGAGCTCTTCGCGGGCATGCCGTTCCACGCCTTCTTCGGCATCGCGCTGATGATGGCGACCGAGCCGATGATCAAGGCGTACGAGAATCCGCCGGCTTCGCTCGGCATCGACGCGCTCGCCGATCAGAACGCGGCCGGCGGCATCGCCTGGGCGTTCAGCGAGATCCCTTCCGTGCTGGTGCTGGTCGCGCTGGTTTTCCAGTGGTACCGCTCCGAGCAGCGGGAGGCGAGGCGCATGGACCGTGCCGCGGACCGGGACGGCGACAAGGAGCTCGTGGCGTACAACGCGTATCTTGCCTCGCTCCAAGCGCGCGGACAGTAGCCGGGCAGTAGCGCAAGGCCCTCCTCACGGGTGACGATGAGCACGACGGCCGTGGCCGTCGGAGGAGGGCGCGCATGTCCGGATCCACGAAGGTGATGGGAGTGCTCACCGTCGGGACCCTGGTGGTCGTGACGGCCTACACGGCGGCACTCGGAAGCAATGGCTGGCTCTGGTTCGGCTGGGTTGTTCTCGGCCTGGTGACGATCGGGGTGATCGCTTCGCGCGGCAACTGAAGCGGCGTGCCGGGCAGGCCGCCCCGAGGGGAGACAGCGGAAGCAGCGGATTCAGAAGTCGAAGACTTCTCCGGTCGCCGCGTCGAGTTCGCACGCGTTGGCATACGTCTTGTGCCAGGCCGTGGGTCTGCCCCGCCAGACCCCGGTGGCCTCGACCGTGACCGGGTCGAACGTCTTGACGCATGGATGCGGATTGCCGGGCAGCCGGTCCAGATCCCCGCGTGCGGCGGCGAGCGCCTCGCAGGCGGCGACGGGATCGGGGTGCGCCCCGCCGGGTCGCGGAGAACAGTGCAGCAGCACGCCGCGGATCCAGGTGTTCTGGCTGCCCGACACCGTCAGGAACAGGCCTCGCGGCGGGCCGGGCTCGCCGCCGGCGGCGTACGCGGGAATGGCCGTGGCGAGGGTGAGCAGGGCGGCTGCGGCGAAGGCTGCGGTGCGGTGCACCCGGTGCTCCTGGCTGTAAGGGGCCGACGCGGAGGCCGGGAGGCCGGGCCGGGCAGATGGCCAGGGCACCTGTCGATGCCGGCGCAGGCAAGCCGCCACGCTGCCGGACAGCGCGTACGGGCGAGGTGTTTCGCCCGTACGGCTCGCTCGTCAGCCGAGTGCCGCGACGCGGACGCGGTCCCGCTCCCGGATGTTCTCGTGCGCGTCCGGGCCCTCGCGGCTCAGCGCAGTCTCCAGCGGCAGGGGCTTGAACTCGCGCGTGGGCAGCTTCGGGACGGGCGAGGACCGCAGAATGTGCTGGACCTCCTTGACCCGCCTGCTGAACCAGACCACCTTGCCGGTGGCGGTGCCGCATGTGCCCCAGCTGTCACTGAGGAACGCGACCGTGGCGAGCCCGCCTTTCGTCGGGCAGGAACTGGTCACCCGCGGCATCCGGCGGTCATTGTCCGCCACGGACGCGATCAGGTGCCTTCCCGTCCAGCGCAGTTCCACCACGCATGTCTTGTCGCCGTCGACGTGCTGCACGACGTTGCCGACGAGTTCGTCGACAGCGCGACAGACTGCTGTGACGTGGTGCTCGAGGCTCCAGTACCGAAGGTGCGCTGAGAGAATGCGCCGGATCTGGGGGATCCGCTCTATGGATGCCTGCACTTCCAAGGTGTAGCGGCAGGCGGTCGTGACGTGCATGACCGTTACTCCTCACCGCGACCTGGTCACCTCTTCGGCTGCGGACCCCCGAGTGCGAAGAGTGAGCGCATGTCGCTTCTGGGTCACACACCAGAGTGACCGCGGCTCCCCAAGACCGCAACACGTCGCCCGTCCGGAGCAAGCCGGCCGTCCCGCAGTGGGCGGGTTCAGGAGCTGAGCGAGCGTGCCTTCACCGGTGTCCTGAGCACTTGGTGGCCGCCGCTGGCGACCATCCGTACCTCGCCCCGGTCGCTGATCTCCGCGCGTACGATCCCCGTCTCGTCCTCGTAGATCGGATACCCGCCCGCTCCCGCCTTGTCGGTGCGCCGGACGATCACGACGTCGTCCTCGACAGCGGACGCCTGAAATATCAATTCGTAGCTCTCTGGGTAATCCATGGAAGCCTCCCGACTCCTTCCATCGTCGGCCACGCCCGGCGAGTCGGCGCGTCCGGCGGCCAGTATCGGCCGGGTATCCCGATGTGCGGGTGGCCGAGCGGGTAGGACACTGGGGATATGGCTACAAAGGCAGTCCTAGAGGGTGGCCCGGACGATCTGCCCGAGCGGGTCGTTCCGATCACCCCTCCCGGACAAGAGCTGAAGATTCCACACCGCGGCGGGTACGAGCACTTCAAGCTCACTCCGCGGCATCAGGAAGGCCCTGAGGGACGCCTGCCCGTCTACGAGTGGTGGGAACGGACCGAGGTCGCCGAGTGACCTCAACCGTCCCCGTCCGTAAGCGCGGCCAGCCGGCGGCGGGCAGGGGCAAGTGAGCGGCCTCGGCGCAGGGTGTCCTGCCAGGGGTCGCTGTCCAGGCGGTCCGGGACGGTCTTCATCGTCCAGCGGCGGGCGTCGAGGTCCGGATCGTCGACCTCCGGCCAGGCCAGCGGCGTGGCGACCGGAGCGCCGGGCCGAGCACGTACGGCGTAGGGCGCGACGGTCGTCTGTCCGTAGGCGTTGCGCTGGACATCGAGGTAGAGGCGACCACGCCTGGCCTGCTTCCGTGGCGCGGTGGTGAGGGCGTCGGGGTGACGTGCGGCGAGCAGATCGGCAACGTCGCGAGCGAAGTCGCGTACATCGTCGAAGGGGGCTCGGCGGTCCAGAGGCACCACGACATGCAGTCCGCGGCTGCCCGTGGTCATCACCGCCGACGGCAGCTTCAGTTCCTCCAGGAGATGGTGCAGCGCCCGGGCGGCTTCGCGTACGGGAGTGAAGTCGTCCCCGGGCGGGTCGAGGTCGAACACCAGCTGGTCGGGGTGGTCAGGGCGGTCGGCCCTGGACAGCCAGCGGTGCGGAGTGATGCATGCCTGGTCGGCGAGATAGACCAGGGTGGCCGTGTCGTCGCAGAGCACGTACGTGACGGTGCCGTCCTCCTTGGGCAGTTCGGCCCGGTGGATCCAGTCGGGGAAGTGACCCGGCACGTCCTTGTGCATGAACGACGGGCCGTCGATGCCGTCCGGGTGGCGCTCCATCATCAGCGGCCGCCCCCGCAGCTTCGGCAGCATGCGCGGGGCGACGGTTCGGTAGTACTCCGCGAGGTCGGCCTTGGTGATTCCCTCGCCGGGGAACAGCACCTTGTCCGGCCGGTTGATCCGTACGGTGCGGCGCCCGGCCGGTACCTCAAGTGCGGGGCTCATCGGGGTCCTCCCACGGGTAGCTCGCGGACCACGTCGGCGGCGCGTTTGTCGTCGCGCAGTCCCAGGAATCGGGGGTGGCGCAGCATGCCGGCGCGGGTCCACTCGGCGCAGCTCGATGATGGTCTTGGTGTCGTAGCCGGTGCCGACCTTTCCGTGGGCTGTTCGGCCACCCGTCCGGCCGCCCCGTGCGTCACGGGCCGTACGCGGTCGCGCTGCCCGGCGGGCAGGCGATCCAGCAATGTATTCATCACGAGCCTTTCGCCGCGGCCTCGGCAGCCACCTGCTTGAGGGTGCGGCCGGTGAGCGCCGAGCGGGCCCGCGTCGGCGCGGGAGTGCCGTGGGTGGATGCGTACCGGTCGGCCTCCTTGACCAGCAGCCATGCCTCGCGGCCTTCGTCCTTCTTGGTGCGGATGCGGGTCAGTGCGTAGCCGCCGCGGAGTTTGACGCCGTCCAGCCAGAACGAGGCGTGGCCGCGGTCCAGGGCTTCGGCGAGCGGAATCTCCCGGCCCCGCTTGTCCCTGGTGAGGTTGCGACAGGTCCCCGCGTCCCAGACGATGACGGTTCCGCCGCCGTACTCGCCCTCCGCGATGACGCCCTCGAAGTCCGCGTACTCGAGGGGATGGTCCTCGGTCGGCATGGCCAGACGCTTGTCATGGGGGTTGCTGGACGGTCCCTTGGGGACCGCCCACGACTTCAGGACCCCGTCGGCCTCCAGCCGGAAGTCGAAGTGCAGGGTGCTCGCGTCATGAATCTGCACGACGAAAATGGGCTGCTCGGTCCGGCCGTCGCGGCCGCCCTTGGGCTCCGCGGTCTTCGAGAAGTCGCGTTTGCCGCGGTAGCGCCCGAGTGCGTCGGTCGCGGTCATGGCCTCCTCCAGTGGAGCGGCGGCTCTCCGGCCGGATTCAGGTGGTGGGCTCAGGTGCCGGGATCGGCCCTGGCAGCGGACCCGGGTGGGGCCGCGGCTCCGGGGGTGGCGTCGGCGCGGGTGGGTCCGGCTCGGGCCGGGGCGGGGCCGGGGGCACGGGATCGGGCCCACCGGGCGGGGGCACGGGGCCGGGCAGGGGCCCTGGCTGTGGCCCTCCGGGTCCCGGCGCGGGCGTCGGGCTGGGCGGGACCGGATCGTTCGGAGGTGTGCCCACTGGCCTGTCCCCTCGATTCTGTCGATCGACTCTGCCGATATCTCCTGCCGGGCGAGTGCCCGGGCCCGCCCTCGGCAAACAGCTCCGCCGGCGCCCTACGGGTCATTGGGTGCGGGCCTCCGTATGGTCCACGGACGGCGGGCAGGGGCTGGGCGCGTGGATGCCCCACGGCGCCGTACGCCGGCCGGTGCTGCCGCTGGTGACGGTGCTGCTGGTGACGGCGACGTACGTGATGATCACCGGGTCGGGTCTCGCCACGCCCCCAGCGCACCCGCCCGAACCGTCAGGACGTCTGACATGACGTCAGGAGGATCGGGATCGAGTCAGGATATGTCTGATCGCAGACGCTTACACGTGGCGATGCCTGCACCTACACTGATCCCTCCCGGCATCCCCGATGACCTGGCACAACGTGGCCCCGGAGCAGGTCCTGCGGAGTGAGGAGCGCCCCACGTGTTCTACTACGTGCTCAAATACGTCCTTCTGGGGCCGCTGTTGCGGTTACTGTTCCGGCCCAGGATCGAGGGACTCGAGCACATTCCGGCCGAGGGCGCGGCGATCGTCGCGGGCAATCATCTGTCGTTCTCGGACCACTTCCTGATGCCGGCGATCATCAAACGACGCATCACCTTCCTGGCCAAAGCTGAGTACTTCACCGGACCGGGGCTGAAGGGAAGGCTGACCGCGGCGTTCTTCCGCAGCGCCGGTCAGATCCCGGTGGACCGCTCCGGCAAGGAAGCCGGGAAGGCGGCGATCCGCGAGGGGCTCGGCGTGCTCAGCAAGGGCGAGCTGCTGGGGATCTATCCCGAGGGCACACGATCGCACGACGGCAGGCTCTACAAGGGCAAGGTCGGCGTCGCCGTGATGGCGATCAGGGCGCAGGCTCCGGTGGTGCCGTGCGCGATGGTCGGGACGTTCGAGATCCAGCCGCCCGGACAGGCCCTGCCGAAGATCAAGCGGGTCACCGTGCGATTCGGGGAGCCGCTCGACTTCTCTCGGTTCGCGGGCATGGAGAACGAGAAGGCGGCGATCCGGGCCGTCACCGACGAGATCATGTACGCGATTCTCGAACTGTCCGGCCAGGAGTACGTGGACCGTTACGCAGCCGACGTCAAGGCCGAGCTGGAGCAGCCGAAGAGGTTCCCGCGGCGCAGAAGCTGAGAGCGGATCCGCGCTCGGCGAACTCCTCTGTGCCCGGCGTCCGTCGGCCGCCTAGCGTGCCTGTCATGACGACGGGAAGCGCAGTGGTGCTGGGAGCGACCGGACAGGTGGGGCGGGCCGCGGTGCGCGCGCTCGCCCGGGACGGCTGGCAGGTGCGGGCGGTGTCCCGCGGCGGCGGCCGGGACGAGGACTGGCCCGACGAGGTGCGGGCATTGCGGGCCGACCGGGAGGACGATGCGGCGCTGGCCGCCGTGCTCGGCGACGGCTGTGACGTGCTGGTGGACATGGTGGCCTACGGACCGGGCCACGCCCGGCAGTTGAAGGGCCTCGCGGACCGGATCGGCTCGGCGGTGGTGATCTCCAGCGGCGCGGTGTACGAGGACGACAAGGGTCGCAGCTTCGACACCCAGGACGAGCCCGACGGCTTTCCGGCCTACCCGGTACCGATCCCGGAGACGCAGGCCACCGTGTCGCCCGGGGAGGCGAGTTACGGCACCCGGAAGGTGGCTCTGGAGCGGGATCTGCTGGCGGCCGGCGCCGTGCTGCCGACGACGCTGCTGCGCGCGGGCGCGATCCACGGACCGTATTGCCGTGGTCCGCGCGAGCTGTTCTTCGTGAAGCGGGCGCTGGACCGGCGGCCGGTGCGCATCCTCTCGTACAACGGGCGCTCCCGCTTCCACCCCGTCCATGTGGGCAATCTCGCCGAGTTGATCCGCCTGGCGGCGGCGAAGCCGGGCTCGCGGGTGCTCAACGCCGGTGATCCGGACGTGCCCACGGTCCTGGAGATCAGCGCGGGAGTCGACGCGGCGCTGGGTGTGACGAGCGAGACCGTACTCCTCGACGGTCCCGCGCCGGTGGGCACGGTGGGGCTCACCCCGTGGGGGTTGGACCGTCCGATCGTGTACGACATGACGGCGGCCGAACGGGAGTTGGGCTACCGGCCCGTCACGAGCTACGCCGCGGCTCTGCCGGCCACCGTCGAGTGGCTCGCCCGGCAGCTCGACGGCCGGGACTGGCGCGAGATCTTCAGCAACCTCCAGAAGTACAAGGAGGACTGGTTCGACTACGCGGCGGAGGACTCCTGGCTGAACGGAACGCGGTGAGCCGGGCCGGACGCGAAGGAGGGGCGGCCGTGACCGGCCGCCCCTCCCCCGTTTCGCTGTGCCTTACGGCTTCGGGGTGGCGTGCGGAGCGCACGTCACATCGCTGCTGTCCAGCTTGCCGGTGAGCAGGTAGGCGTCCACCCGCTGGTTGATGCACGGGTTGACCAGGCCGGTCACACCGTGCGAGCCGGCGTCCTTCTCGATGATCAGCCGCGAGCCCTTGAGCCGCTTGTGCAGCTCGACGGCGCCCTCGAAGGGAGTGGCGGCGTCACGGGTCGACTGCACGATGAGCACCTGCGGCAGGCCCTTGCCCGACTTGACGTACAGCGGGGTCTGCTGCTTGGACGACCAGGTGGCGCACGGGAGGTTCATCCAGGCGTTGGCCCACGTCATGAAGGGGTAGTCCTGGTGGAGCCGGGTGTTGTCCCGGTCCCACTTGCGCCAGTTGGTCGGCCACTTGGCGTCCGCGCACTCGACGGCCGTGTAGACGGCGTTGCCGTTCTCCGAGGCAATGTTGCCCGCGGTGTCTGACAGGTCAGGCGCCGCGGCGTCAACCAGTGCCTGGGTGTCACCGGCGACGTACTTGCTCCAGGTCTGGGCGACGGGCGCCCAGGCGGAGTCGTAGTACGGAGCGCTCTGGAAGAAGCTGATGAGCTCCGCCGGTCCGACGACCCCGCCGAGCGGGCTCTTCTTGGCGGTGGCCCGCAGCTTCAGCCACTGCTGTTCGACCTTCTCGGGGGTGTCCCCGATGTGGAAGGCCGCGTCGTTCTTGGCGACCCAGGCCTTCCAGTCGTCCCAGCGCATCTGAAAGGCGACGTCCTGGTCGAGGTTGGCCTCGTACCAGATCTTCTCCCGCGACGGGTTGACGACGCTGTCGACGATCATCCGGCGGACATGGCCGGGGAAGAGCGTCGCGTAGACCGCGCCGATGTACGTGCCGTAGGAGACGCCCAGGAAGTTGAGCTTCTTCTCACCGAGAGCGGCCCGCAGGACATCCAGGTCGCGCGCGGTGTTCGGCGTGGTCATGTGCGGCAGCATCCAGCCGCTGCGCTCGGCGCACCCGTCCGCGTACTCCGCGGCGAGCTTGCGCTGGGCGGCCTTGTCGGCATCGCTGTCGGGCACCGGGTCGGCCTTCGGCGCCTTGACGAACTCCTGCGGGTCGACACAGGAGATCGGCGTCGAGTGGCCGACTCCCCGCGGGTCGAAGCCCACGAAGTCGTACGCCTTGGCGGTGTTGGCCCAGAGCGGGTTCTTGTTCGTGACCCGGGTCGGGAAGCGCATGCCCGAGCCGCCGGGACCGCCCGGGTTGTACACCAGGGCGCCCTGGCGATCGGCCTGGGAACCGGTGTTGCCGATCCGGTCGACGGCTATCTTGATCTGCTTGCCGTTCGGCCGGGCGTAGTCGAGCGGAACGCTCACCCAGCCGCACTGGATGGGCTTGGCGATGCCCCAGTCCGCCGGACAGTCCGTCCAGTCGATGCCCTTCTTGGCGGCCCGCTCGGCGGCGACCTGAACACCGCGTGCCTCGGACCAACCGCTGTTGCGGCCTTCGGCACTTGCCGCCGGAGCCGCGATGGCGCCCGCTATGAGGGTGCCCGCGACCAGAGTGCCGGCCGAGCCGAGCACTGCTGTGCGTCTCACGTAGAACTCCCCCTGTCTGTTGTCGAGTGTCCGGGGGATCCTTTCGTCTGTGGGGCTGCCGGGAACAGTCCGTACTGGTGTTCTTTACCGAACCAATAACCGGTGTGAGGTGTCCCGCTGAGCGGTGCGGTCAGCCGGGCAGTCGGGCCTGCAGCACATCGTCGAGTACGCACCGCAGTTGGCGGGCGTCCGGGGCTACGGCGGTGACCAGGAAGGCCGGGCCGGCGAGCGGCATGAGGGTCGCGGTCTCGCCCAGCAGCTGCGGCTCGGCAGGCTTGTCCTCGAACTGTGGGTCCACGACGAGAAGTTGGCCGACGGCCCGGTGCCCGGCGAGGACCGCGGGGCCGTCCCAGCCGCCGGGTGCGCCGGGGCCGTAGCCGAGCTCCTGGTCGAGCAGGGGGCGTCCGGCGAGGTGGACGGTGAGGCGGCTGGCGAGGGTGCCGGACTGTTCGCCGTACCGGCCCAGGATCTGCTCCTCGCGCAGCACCAGCCGTGCGGTGGCGGCCAGTTCGACCCTCGTACGCATCCGCAGATCGCTGCCGTACGCGGAGACGAGCTGCTCCGGCAGCCAGCGCAGCTCGGCGTTCTCACCGACCGTCAGCCGCACGTCGTAGTGGGCCTGTTCGGGACTCCGTCCGGGCAGTGCGACGGTCGCGGCGGCGGAGTCCACGAGGAGCCGGGCTCCCTCCCCCGCGTCCGCCTCGATGGCGAGCCGGTCGCCGCCGAGCGGCGCGCTCATCGCGCCGACGACGGTGACGCGGGTGTACGGCCCCGTGGCGCGGGTGCGGCGCACGGCGAGCGGCCCGTCGCTCACCAGCACCGGCAGGCCGTCGCGGGTGGCGACGATACGGGCGGTGGCCTCGACGCTCATGCGGTCCAGGCGGCGAACTGTGCGCGCACCCAGTCGGCGACCGGGCCGACGCCATCCTCGCCCTTCAACGAGGTGAAGAGGACGGGGAGTTCACCGCGCTGCTCCTTGGCGTCGCGGGCCATGCGCCGCAGATCGGAGCCGACGTGGGGCGCGAGGTCGGTCTTGTTGATGACGAGAAGGTCCGCGGTGGTGACTCCGGGGCCGCCCTTGCGCGGGATGTCGTCCCCGCCCGCGACGTCGATGACGAAGATCTGGGCGTCCACCAGCCCCTTGGAGAAGGTCGCGGTGAGATTGTCGCCGCCGGACTCGACGAGGATCAGATCGAGCGGGCCGACGCTCTCCTCCAGGTCCTCGACGGCTTCGAGGTTGGCGGAGATGTCGTCGCGGATTGCGGTGTGCGGGCAGGCGCCGGTCTCGACGGCCTGGATGCGCTCGGGCGGCAGTACGGCGTGACGGAGCAGGAATTCGGCGTCCTCGCGGGTGTAGATGTCGTTGGTGACGACGGCGATGGACAGCTGGTCTCGCAGTTCGCCGCAGAGCGCGGCGACGGTGGCGGTCTTGCCGGAGCCGACAGGTCCGCCCAGGCCGATGCGCAGGGCGCGGCGTTTGCCGTCGGGGCGTACGGCGTCGGCGCTGACGGCGGCCGGGCCGTCGTTGGCGTGGTCGAGGTGCATAGGTGCGGCTCCCTTATGTCTTACGAGGCGAAGAGGCGTACGGGCCAGGCGGCATGGGCCTGAGCCGTGATCTCGAGCAGCGGGGCGGACGCGGCGGGCAGCGCGTCGATGCCGTCGTGCGCGGCGCGTGCGGCCCGTTCAGCGATCTGGTCGAGGTCGGGTGCGAGGCGGGCGAGGACGGCGGTGGCCTCGAAGGGGTCCAGGCTGAGGAGGCGTACGGCGGCGGTGGCCGGGCCGCTGACCGTCTCGTACGCCGCAATGTGCGCGGCGTCCTCGGGGCCGAGTCCGGCGGACCGGGCGGCGAGCCCGAGGACGATCGGCTGGTGGGCGCCGCGCGGGCGGGCTGCGGCCAGCGCGTCGAGTTCGGCGCCGGGCCAGGTGGAGCGGGCGGCGCGCATCATCTGCCGGCCGAGCTTGCGGGCGGTGGCCCGCAACGCGGGCGAGGGGGTGCGGGCGTCGGCCGCGTCGTCCAGCTCCAGCGGGTCGAGGCCCAGGGCGGCCGCGGCGGCGAGCGCCGCCGCGGTGAGGCCGGTGGTGTGCAGTCGCCCCCGGCAGAACTCCGCCAGGTCGCGCGCATCGCGGATCCGCCCCGCCTTGACGGCCGGTTCGGCGCCGCCGGAGTGGGCGTGGCCACCGGCGGGAAACCGGCCGTCGGCGAGGACCAGCAGGGCAGCTCTACTCATCGCGGCTCATCAGAAGAGGAAGTAGCGCTGGGCCATGGGGAGTTCGGCGGCGGGAGAGGGCTCGACCGGCTCGCCGTCGATCGTCACCGTGAAGGTGTCGGCGTCGACCTCGACTCGCGGCCGGGCGTCGTTCTCCCGCATATCGGCCTTGGTGATCTGCCGGGTGCTGGTGATGGGCATGAACTTCTTGGCCAGGCCCAGGCGTTCGGGCAGTCCGTCCTCGATCGCCGCCTCGGCGACGAAGTTGACCGAGCTCACCGACGCCGCCCGCCCCAGCGCGCCGAACATCGGCCGCGGCATAACGGGCTGCGGGGTCGGGATGGAGGCGTTGGCGTCGCCCATCTGCGCGTACGCGATCTGCCCGCCCTTGATGACGAGGAGCGGTTTGACGCCGAAGAACGCCGGGTCCCACAGCACCAGATCGGCGAGCTTGCCCGTCTCCACCGAGCCGACCTCGTGGTCGAGGCCCTGTGCGACCGCGGGGTTGATGGTGTATTTGGCGACATAGCGACGTGCGCGTCGGTTGTCGGCACGACCGTCGCCGGGCAGTGCGCCCCGGCGCTTCTTCATCACATGCGCGGTCTGCCAGGTACGCATGATCACTTCGCCGACGCGGCCCATGGCCTGGGAGTCGGAGGAGATGATCGAGATGGCGCCGAGGTCGTGCAGTATGTCCTCGGCCGCGATGGTGGAGGGCCGGATCCGCGACTCGGCGAAGGCGAGGTCCTCGGGCACGGCCGGGTTGAGGTGGTGGCAGACCATCAGCATGTCGAGGTGTTCCTCGATGGTGTTGACGGTGTGCGGCCGGGTCGGGTTGGTGGAGCTGGGCAGAACATACGGCTCGGAGACCACGGTGATGATGTCCGGTGCGTGCCCGCCGCCCGCGCCCTCGCTGTGGTACGCGTGGATCGTACGGCCCGCGACGGCGGCGAGGGTGTCGCCGACGAAGCCCGCCTCGTTCAGGGTGTCCGTGTGAATGGCGAGCTGCGCGCCCGTCTCCTCGCAGACGCTCAGACAGGCGTCGATGACGGCGGGGGTCGCGCCCCAGTCCTCATGGATCTTGAACCCGAGTGCACCGCCGCGCAGTTGGGAGTGCATGGCCTCGCGGGACATGGTGTTGCCCTTGCCGAGCAGTCCGATGTTGACGGGCAGGGAGTCCATCGCCTCGAACATCCGGGCAAGGTGCCACGGCCCAGGCGTGATGGTGGTGGCCTTGGTGCCCTCGGCCGGCCCGGTGCCGCCGCCGACGAGGGTGGTGACCCCGGTCGCGAGGGCCTGGTCGATGATCGTCGGCGAGATGAAGTGGACGTGCGCGTCGATCGCGCCCGCGGTGACGAACTTCCCGTTGCCGGCGATTACCTCGGTCTCGGGGCCGATGACGAGGCGGGGGTGGACGCCGTCCATCGTGTCGGGGTTGCCGGCCTTGCCGATACCCGCGATCCGGCCGTCACGGATGCCGATGTCGGCCTTGACGATGCCCCAGTGATCGATGATAACGACACCGGTGACGACCGTGTCGGGTGCGCCCTCCGCACGAGTCGTACAGGACTGGCCCATGGACTCGCGGATCACCTTGCCGCCGCCGAACACTGCCTCGTCGCCCGCGAGTCCGGGCCCGCCGCAGCGGTCCTCCTCGATCTCGACGAAGAGGTCGGTGTCGGCGAGGCGGATCCGGTCGCCGGTGGTCGGGCCGAAGAGGTCGGCGTAGACGGCACGGTGGAGTTCAGGCATCGAGCGCACCTCCGGTCTCTCCCCGCAGCCCGGCGATGACGCGCAGGCCGGTGAAGGGGACGAGTTCGACGTCAATGGGGATACCGGGCTCGAATCGCACGGCGGTGCCCGCCGCGATGTTCAGCCGCAGGCCGCGGGCGACCCCGCGATCGAAGTCCAGACCGGGGTTGGCCTCGGCGAAGTGGTAGTGGGAGCCGACCTGCACTGGGCGGTCGGCGGCGTTGACGACGGTGAGGCGGGTGACCTCGCGGCCCTCGTTGAGGGCGACGGGCCCGTCGGCGTGGAGGATCTCTCCGGGGATCATCTTGGCTGCCCTCCCTCTCAGTCGATCGGGTCGTGGACGGTGACGAGCTTGGTGCCGTCCGGGAAGGTCGCCTCGACCTGGACGTCGTGGATCATCTCGGGGACGCCTTCCATGACGTCCGCGCGGGTGAGCACCTTTCGGCCCGACGCCATGAGCTCGGCGACCGTACGTCCGTCCCTGGCGCCTTCGAGGATGTGCGAGGTGATGAGGGCGACGGACTCGGGGTGGTTCAGCGTCACCCCACGCGCACGGCGCTTCTGAGCCACGTCGGCCGCCACATGAATGAGCAGTCGTTCCTGCTCGTGCGGGGAGAGTTGCACGCGTCCACCTCACAGTCGTCCGGCCCGGGCCCGCCTGGGCGCAGCGGGCTCCAGGTCACGTCAACGCATCGTTGACCCGTACGCGAACACCTCGCGGGCAGGGGTTGAACGGTAGGGCGGAATCTTTTCCGTCGCGTTAACTCTCCTTCGTCTCCCCCGTATCCCCCGTCGACGGTTCCCCCATCGGCCGGTCCCCCATCGACATCAGCGCCCGCAGGCCGTCCTCCAGGACACCGACCTCGACATTGCCGAAGAGCGCCTGCTGGGCGATGAAGCCCTGGGCTGTGGCGATGAGCGTGCGGGCCACATGGTCTGCGGGTACGTCAGTGCCCATCAGGCCGTTGGCGCGGTACACGTCGACGAGCTTCGCCCAGACCAGGCGCATCCCGCCATAGCCCTCGTCGAGGGTCGCGGCGAGCTGTTCGTTGCGCAGCGTCTCCGTCCACACCTGCACGATCAGCCGGGCGAAGGCCTGCCTGTCCCCGCCGGGCACCTGCTCTTCCAGCATCCGGCGCAGCACCCGGCCGAGGAGTACGTCGGGGGTCGGCGGCGGGGTGGTCCGGGCGGCCTCTTCGAAGGCTCCGCGGATCCCCGCGAAGGCCTCGTCGGCGATTGCCGCGATCAGCTCCTCCTTGCTGCGGAAGTAGCGGTAGACGGCGCCGGCCGACAGGCCCGCCTCACCCAGGATGTCCTGCATCGATGTGGCGTGGAAGCCGTTGCGGGCGAAGCAGCGGGCGGCGCCGTCGAGGATCTGGCGGCGGCGGGCGTCGAGGTGTTCCTGGGATACGCGGGCCATGCGATCAAACTAAAACGAACATTCCTTCTTGACAAGCTCCGGACCCCGGCGCGACAGTGAGGTCAACCTAAAAACGAACGATCATTCTCTTTGAATTGAGGGTCATCATGTCCACTACGCCCACTCGCCGCACGGTCGCGGTGATGGCGCTGATCCCTGCAGTGGTGGCGCTCGCGCTCTGGGCCTTCGCCTGGCCCGCGGCCCGTATCGCACCCCGCGAGGTGCCCATCGGCATCGCCGGACCCGCGAGTGCCACCGCCCAGTTGGAGGAGCGCTTCGAGCAGCGGGAGGGAGCCTTCGACGTTCACCGCTACGACGACGAGGCCGCCGCCCGCACCGCGGTCGAGGACCGGGTCGTATACGGAGCGGTGGTCCTCACCGACCGGGGGCCGCACCTGCTGACCGCCTCGGCGGCGAGCCCCGTCGTGGCCCAGCTCCTCAAGGAGGCCGTCACTTCGCAGGCTCCGGCCGGCACCCCCGTACCGGTGACGGATGTCGTGCCGACGCCCGCCGGCGATCCGCGCGGCGGCGCGCTCGGCGCGAGCATCCTGCCGCTGGCGCTGGCTGGCGTCGCGGCCGGCGCGGTCGTCACCTTGCTGCGGCTGCGCGGGGCGCGCGCGGTGGCCGCTCTCGTCGGCGCCTCGGTCCTGGCCGGCATCACCGCGGCCGTGCTGGCCGACAGCTGGCTCGGCGTGCTCACCGGCTCCTGGTGGGCCGAGGCGGGAGTGCTCGCTCTGACCGTTCTCGCCACGAGCGCCGGCGTGGCCGGGCTCGGCGCTCTGATGGGCACGCCGGGAGTCGCCCTCGGCGGCCTGCTGATGGTGCTGATCGGCAACCCGTTCTCCGGAGCCGCGAGCGCGCCCGAACTGCTGCCGGAACCGGCCGGAGCGCTCGGCCGGTTGCTGCCACCGGGCGCCGGCGCGACGACCCTCCGCTCGGTGGCGTACTTCGACGGCAGCGCCGCGGGGGCGAGCGTCCTCACACTGTCGCTCTGGGCAGTGCTCGGACTGGCGGTGGTGCTGGCGGGCGCGCGGCGGGGCGGGCGGCCCGCCGCGGCCACGGAACACCGGGAAGCCACTCCCGTGCCCGTCGGCTGATCCCTTCGGCCGACACCTTCGACCGGCCGCGTGTCCCCGCTGTAGCGGACGGGGCGCGCGGCCTTTTTCGCGTGCGCACCCAGCGGCACGCGGTCACCCGGCAGCCGCGTCACCGGCAGCCGCGCCCGTCGGCGCGGCATCAGCCGCAGCCGCATTGACACTCGGCAGGCGCCGAGTCAGCCGCGGTGGTCGGGGCGGCGGTGCTCGGCCGCCAGACCGAAGCGTCCTCGTTCGCCTGGAGCGGACGCGACCGAGCCCAGCGAGGACACCGAGCTGATCACCTGCTCCTCGGCGGCCTCCTGCTTCTTCTCGAGTCGCTCCAGGTCAGCGGCTGACACCAGCGCCACGAGCGGCTTCCCGTGTCGGGTCACGACGACGCGCTCCCCGCCGTAGACAACGCGGTTGATCAGTTCGGCGAGCTCTGCGCGGGCTTGCGTCACCGGAATCTCGTAGGCCATGCTCCCCATCATAACGGCCTGTACGTCCTGTACATTTTTTACAGAGACCTCAGGGCCACTGCGCGAGGAGAGGTATGCCATGATCCGCACTGCCGCCCGCTACGTCCTGCCCCAGTTCACCGAGCGCACCAGCGTCGGATCCCGCACCCTCGATCCGTACTCCAAGCTGCTCGAGGAGCGGATCATCTTCCTCGGCACCGCCGTCCACGACACCGCCGCCAATGATGTGATCGCACAGTTCCTGCACCTCGAGTACGCCGCCCCTGACCGGGACATCTCGCTCTACATCAACTCCCCCGGCGGCTCGCTGAGCGCCATGTCCGCGATCTACGACACGATGCAGGTGGTCACCTGCGACGTGGAGACCACCTGTCTGGGGCAGGCCGCGTCGACCGCCGCCCTGCTGCTCGCCGCCGGCGCACCCGGCAAGCGGATGGCACTGCCGGGCGCCCGGATCGTCGTCCAGCAGCCCGCGTTCGACGAGCCGTTGCAGGGCCAGCCGTCCGATCTGGCGATCCAGGCACGGGAGTTGCTGCGGCTTCGCGCCCAACTCGCCGAAATGCTCGTACGCCACACCGGCCAGAGTCCGGAGCGGATCGCCGCCGACCTGGAGCGCGACAAGATCTTCGAGGCGCAGGACGCCAAGGCCTACGGACTGGTCGACCACGTGATCAAGAACCGCAAGACGTCGCTCTCCACCCCCGGTTCCAGGTGAGCGCCGCATGCTGCCACCCGAGCTGCCACCGCTACCGGCGCTGACCCGCGCCGAGTGCGAGTTCATCGACAGCTATCTCGAAGTCCTCGACCTGCTGGGACGGATCAATCCGGCCCGCTCGACGCACACCTATGGAGCGCTGCGTGCGGCGCAGGCGCTGGTCGGCAGGGCCACCGCACTCAAGGACGCCCTGACGGTGATGCATATGCGCGGCGAGAGCGAGGTCCATGCGACGACGCTCACCGAGGCGCTCAGGGTTCTCGACGGCGAACGCAGAGCGCGCCGGGTGACGATGCCGCCCGCGTCGATGAGTTGACGAATCGGCCGCTTCCGTCCACCGCCATTGGGGTACCTGAGGCCGTCCTCCATTCGACGTATTCAGCGTCCCCTCATCGACTACGGACAACTTGCGCTCCATGACTACGGATTTGGCGGAATGTCCTGTTCCGCTGCTGGTGTGGGAGTCCTCAGGTGTCCGCCGCCGGGCCCCGGAACAACTCTGTCCACCCGAACAGATCAGTGGTGTCGAAGCTCACAAACCGTCATTTCGACTCGGAAATCCGGCATGGTGTGGGTCAAGATCCCTGGGACGACAAGCCCCCGCCATCCCCGGCGGGGCGGTCCGGGCGGACGCCGAGTCCTGCCGCCGCTCCGGATGACTGGTCGACAGAAGTGCATCGGCAGGAGTGGAGGACCCAAGCACGACGGGACATCCGGAATTTCCGGTAGTCCCTTGGGGTGAAGCCGCGTTCCGCGGCCGGGCATCTTCGTCCGTCCGAACCCGACAGGTCATCCTTCACAGGCGGCTGACGAAGGGTTGCGCATGACTGCGCACATTCACAGCCCGTTTCTGCTGACCCGGGCGGGTGCCGTATCGGCCCTGACCCTCGCCGCCTTCGGCGGCTCACTGCTGGTGCCCGGCGCCGCCTCCGAGGCAGTAGCGGCTACGGCCCACGCCAACGAGGCACTTCTTGTGGCCTCTTCGAAGAAGGGAGCGCCCTACAGGTACGGCGCGTCGGGCCCATCCCGGTTCGACTGCTCCGGGCTGACGCTCTATTCATACAAGAAGGCGGGCAAGAAGCTCCCACGCACCGCCCAGCAGCAGTTCAACAAGACCCGCCGTATCTCGGCCTCCTCGCGCAAGCGAGGGGATCTGGTCTTCTTCCACTCCGGCAGCAGCGTCTACCACGTCGGGATCTACGCCGGCAGCGGCAAGATCTGGCACTCGCCCAAGTCCGGCTCCTGGGTGAAGCTCGAGAAGATCTGGACCAAGAAAGTCTGGTACGGCCGGGTGCGCTGACGGCCCGGTAGGCGCACCGGGCACGCGCCCGGTGCGCCAACGCCGCGTCAGTGCGCCAACGCCGGATCAGTGCGCCAGCGGCTGGGCCAGCAGGCTCACGCCCAGCGCGGTGAGTGCGCCGCCGGTGACGCCCTCTACGGCGCGGGTGGTGCGCGGCCGCCGCAGCCATGCCCCGAGCCGGTCCACCAGCAGCGCCACCGCCGGGAACCAGAGCAGCGCCATTACGACGACGATCGCGGCGAGCAGCAGGGTGCGCGGCAGCACCGGCGCGCCGTCCGGCACGAACTGCGGGAGCAGGCTGAGGAAGAGGACCGGCGCCTTCGGGTTGAGGACGTTGGTGAGGAAACCGTGCCGCAGACTGCGGCCGATGCCGTCGGCCGCTTCGCCCTTGAGGTCCGGCCCGGCGTGCGCCGGACGCAGCGCGCCGCGTACCGCCCGTACCCCCAGGTAGAGCACATAGGCGCCGCCCACGATCTGCAGCGTGCGGAACAGCACCGGCACCGCGATCAGGACCGCCGCGAGGCCCGCCACCGCGAGCGCGGTGTGCACGAGCAGTCCCCCGGCGACGCCGACGGCGCAGGCCACGCCCGAGCGCCGGGAGGCGAGGGCGTTGCGAACGACGACGGTGAAATCCGCGCCCGGCATGGCGATCATGCCCGCGGCGACCCCGATGAAGGCGACGAGTTGTGCGTCCATGACAGCCATCCTGAACCGGATAGGGCATTAGCGTCTACTTGCAGTCTTCTAGGTCTGCCTAAAGCGATGCTTAAGGGGTGGCATGTACGACCCGACACGGCTGGCGGCGCTGGTGGCGGTCGCCGAGGCCGGTTCGATCACCCGGGCGGCGGCCCGTCTGGGCTACACCGCGCCCGCGCTGTCCCAGCAGCTGGCCAAGCTGGAGCGGGAGGCCGGGGCGGCACTGCTGGTGCGCCACCACCGCGGCGCGCGGCTGACGGCCGCGGGCGAGCTGCTGGCGACGCGGGCCCGCCGGGTGCTGGACGAGCTGGAGCAGGCGCGGCACGAGCTGGCGCGACTGGCGGGCCTGTCCGGCGGGCGGCTGCGGGTGGGCACGTTCACGACGGTGGGCATCCATCTGCTGCCGCCGGTGCTGAGCGCGTTTCGCCGTGCCCATCCGGATGTGGAGCTCACCGTCGCGGAGTACGAACCGCCGGGCGGGGTCCTGGCGGTGGCGGCGGGCGATGCGGATCTGGCGCTGACCCATGCGTACGAACCGGCCGAACCGGCGACGCCGCCCGCGGGTGTGGTGCTGGATCCACTGCTGGTGGAGGAGCTGGTCCTGGTCACGGCGCCCGGCCATGCGCTCGCCGGTGGCTCGGGCCGGCTGCCGGTATCAGAGCTGGCCGGCCAGCCGCTGATCAGCAGCGCTCCCTCGCACCCGCCGCGCAAGGGGGTCGAGGGGGCCCTGGCGCGGGCCGGCGCGAGCCCCGCTGTGGTCTGCGAGTCGCCCGGCTATGCGCTGGTCTGCGCGCTGGTCAGCGCGGGGCTCGGGGTGGCGGTCGTGCCGGAGATGGTCGCCGCGATGGCCGCGACGCCGCTCGGCGTACGGCAGTTGGAACCGGCGGCGTTCCGGCGGACGATCTCGGTGGCGCACCGCGGCGAGGAGTCGGGTCCCGCTGCCGAGTCACTGCGGGCCTTGCTGCGCGGGGCGTTCGGCCGCGCGGGAAACTGACCGCCTGGCGATGATCAGCTCCGCACCGGCGCAGTCCACGGCATGACGATCCAGACGGTCTTGCCGCCCTCCGCGGTCGGGGTGACGGAGAGCTGTCCGCCGCACTCCGCTGTGAGGCTGCGGATGATGACCATGCCTCGGCCGTTGTCCTGGCGGACGGCGGCGGGCAGCCGCTGCGGCCAGCGAGGGTGGCTGTCGGTAACGCCGATGCGCAGCTGCTCGTCCCGCTCGAGACTCAGGTCCACGGTGAAGGTGGGCGACTGGCCGAAGGTGTGCTGGACGGCATTGGTGGCGAGTTCGGAGACGATCAGCCGGACGGTGTCGACGGCTTCGGTCCCGGCCGGCAGGCCCCACTCGGAGACGATGTCGGTGGCGAATGTCCGGGCCGCGGAGACCGAGGCTGGGGCGCTCGGCAAAGTGACGGAGGCTTCCTGATGGTCTGCCATGGCGACGCTGTCCCTTTCCCACCGGGGCCGGGCTCCGACTCGTAGCGGATGAATGCGAGGACGGCCACGGATTGCGCTTCGCGCCAGACTGCCACCTAACGTGCCGTCGAGGGCGGCGATCCACCAAGATGTGCATATATCTGTCGCTCAAAGCGGTGAACTCTGCTACGCGAGACCGTATTTGGGCGGCACACTCCGATTTGTTCAGGTGCGGAAAGGAGCGGGAGATGCGGCACGGTCCCGCGGTGCGCCGTCGCAAGCTCGGCGAGGAGCTGCGCAGGCTGCGCCTGGAGGCGGGTCTCACCAGCCGGGACGCCGGGCGGCTGGCGGGCTGGCACCAGTCGAAGGTGAGCCGGATCGAGACCGGCGCGAGCGGGGTCAAGACGGCCGATGTGACCCTGCTGCTGGAGCTCTACGGCGTTGGTGATCCTCAACTGCGCACGATGCTGGAGACCTTGGCGGGCGCGGCGGACGGCGCGGGCAGCGACTGGTGGCATGCGTTCCGCGGGCTGATCCCGCCCGATTACCGGGACTTCATCAGTCTGGAGGCCACTGCGTGTGCGGCGCGCACCCTGGAGACCTCGGTGGTGCCGGGCCTGCTCCAGACGCCCGACTACGCACATGCGGTGACCCGCGCGGCGCTGGAGGAAATGCCCGCGACGACCGTCAACTCGCTGGTGGAGGTGCGGATCGCGCGTCAGTCGGTGCTGCGCGCGGAGCGGCCGCTCAAGCTGAGTGCGGTGCTCGACGAGGCGGCGCTGCGGCGCGAGGTGGGCGGCCGCCGAGTGATGCGGGAGCAGCTGCGTGTGCTTGCGGAGGCCGCCCAACTACCCCATGTGCGGCTCCAGGTACTGCCGTTCTCCGTCGGCGGCTACGCGGGACTCACAGGGTCTTTCGTTATCTTCTCCTTTCCGGCCACTTCTGATCTGGACGTGGTTGTTCTCGACCACTTGACGAGTAGCCTCTATCTCGAGCGGAAAGAAGACCTTGAGGTGTACAGCGCCGCCTTCCATGCGATGCGCAAGCGCGCTCTGTCACCGGCGGACTCATTGGATCTCATCGCACGGATCAGTGACGGCGCATAGGAGGCACCCCCCACATGTCCGATCGCCTCGCACAGGAATCACTACGGTGGCGGCGCAGCAGCCGCAGCACAGGAATGAACAACTGCGTCGAGGCCGCCCGGCTGCCCGACGACACGCTCGCGCTGAGGGACTCCAAGAACATCGCGCGGCAGGCCCTGCGTTTCTCGCCGCGGGCCTGGTCCCGCTTCCTGACCGCGGTCCACGAGGAGACGGTCACGTGATCGCCCGTTGACGGTCAGCCGACCGGCGCGGTCCGAGTGATCGTGGCGATCGCCTTCTCGATCTGCTGATCCGTCAGATCCGCCCTCGCCGTGAGCCTGATCCGGGAGATGCCGTCCGGCACCGACGGAGGGCGGAAACAACCCACGACGAGGCCGGCCGCGCGGCAGTCGGCGGCCCAGCGCAGCGCGGACTCCGGGGACGGCGCCCGTACGGAGACGACCGCGGCGTCCGGTCGTGCGGCGGTCAGGCCCACGTCGGTGAGCCGGCGGTGCAGGGTCGCGGCGACCGTCCGGGCCCGCTCGGCCAGCGCCGGTTCGCGGCCGAGGAGCCGCAGGCTCGCCAGCGCGGCTCCGGTGGCGGCGGGCGCCAGGCCGGTGTCGAAGATGAACGTACGGGCGGTGTTGATCAGGTGGTCGATCACCCGGGCCGGGCCGAGAACCGCGCCGCCCTGGCTGCCCAGGGACTTGGAGAGCGTGAGCGTGGCGACGACGCCCGCGCCGCCCGCGATGCCCGCGGCGTTCAGGGCTCCGCGCCCGCCGTCGCCGAGTACGCCGAGACCGTGCGCGTCGTCGACGAGCAGCGCGGCGCCGTGCTCGCCGCACGCCTGAGCCAGGTCGGTGAGCGGAGCGGCGTCGCCATCCACCGAGAAGACCGAATCGGTGACCGCGAGGGCGCGCCGCCCGGGGTCCGCGTCGAGCGTCTTGCGTACGGCCTCGACATCGGCGTGCGGGACGACCGCGGTCTCCGCGCGCGAGAGCCGGCAGCCGTCGACGATCGAGGCGTGGTTGCCCGCGTCGGAGACGATCAGCGAGCCGCGGCCGCTCAGCGCGGTCACGGCGGCGAGGTTCGCGGCATAGCCCGAGGACAGCACCAGGGCAGCCTCGAATCCGCAGAAGGCGGCAAGCTCCCGCTCCAGCTCGGCGTGGAGCGCTGTGCTGCCCGTGACCAGCCGGGAGCCGGTGGCTCCCGCGCCCCAGCGGCGGGCAGCCTCGGCCGCCGCGCCGGTGATCTCCGGACGGCGGGTGAGGCCCAGGTAGTCGTTGCTGGCGAGATCCAGCAGCTCGGAGTCGGCGGCGCGCGGCCGGAGCGTACGCACGAGGCCCGCGCTTTCACGGCGGCGCGACTCGTCGTCGATCCAGTCGAAAGGATCCTGGGGCATGGTGGTCCGGTCCTTTTGTAGGCAGCGCACAGACCCTAGCCGGGGTCGCTCCCGGACCGGATGTGGCCATGCACACACCTCAAACATGCTCTGTTGTGGGGTTCCTCCTTGGCCACAACGTGTGCCGTACGTCAGGATCTGCGCCATGGACCTGCTGAACACGCTGGTGGAGAAGGGGCTGCGGCGCGAGCTGCCGACCCGTGAAGAAGCGCTCGCCGTGCTGGCGACCCCCGACGACGATCTGCTCGATGTGGTGGCCGCGGCCGGCAAGGTGCGCCGCCAGTGGTTCGGGCGACGGGTGAAACTGAACTATCTCGTCAACCTGAAATCGGGGCTGTGCCCCGAGGACTGTTCCTACTGCTCCCAGCGGCTCGGCTCCAAGGCCGAGATCCTCAAGTACACCTGGCTGAAGCCCGATGAGGCCTCCCAGGCGGCCGCGGCGGGGGTGGCGGGCGGCGCCAAGCGGGTCTGCCTGGTGGCCAGCGGCCGCGGTCCGACGGACCGCGACGTCGACCGGGTCTCCAAGACGATCGAGGCGATCAAGGAGCAGAACGAGGACGTCGAGGTCTGCGCCTGCCTCGGGCTGCTCTCGGGTGGGCAGGCGGAGCGGCTGCGGGCCGCGGGCGCCGACGCGTACAACCACAACCTCAATACGTCCGAGGGGACATACGGGGACATCACCACCACCCACACCTACGCCGATCGGGTGGACACCGTGCACCAGGCGCAGGCAGCGGGGCTCTCCGCCTGCTCCGGGCTGATCGCGGGCATGGGCGAGAGCGACGACGACCTGGTCGATGTCGTCTTCTCGCTGCGCGAGCTGGACCCGGACTCGGTGCCGGTGAACTTCCTGATCCCGTTCGAGGGCACGCCGCTGGCCAAGGAGTGGAACCTCACCCCGCAGCGCGCGCTGCGGATCCTGGCCATGGTCCGTTTCGTCTGCCCCGACGTGGAGGTTCGGCTCGCGGGCGGCCGCGAGGTGCATCTGCGTTCGATGCAGCCGCTCGCGCTGCACCTGGCCAACTCGATCTTCCTCGGTGACTACCTCACCAGCGAGGGGCAGGCCGGACAGACCGACCTCGACATGATCGCCGACGCGGGGTTCGAGGTGGAGGGCACGGACACGACGACGCTGCCCGAGCACCGTGCGGAGGCGCTCGGCGGCGGCTGCGGTTCGCACTCCGGCGGGTGCGCGCCCTGCGGTGACAGCGAGCCCGCCGCCGAGGTGCCCACGGCGGATGTGCCCGGGGCCCGTACGGATCTGGTCGCCGTGCGCCGCCGCGGCGCCGGCACCGATCTGGCGCCCAATGCCTGAGACCGCCTACAGCCCCGGCGAACTGCTGGCGCTGGACCGGGCGCATGTGTGGCACCCGTACGGACCGATGCCGGGCCGTACGGATCCGCTGATCGTCCAGTCGGCATCCGGGGTACGGCTGCGGCTGGCCGAACCGGTGCACGGGCAGCGCGAGTTGGTCGACGGCATGTCGTCCTGGTGGTCGGCGATCCACGGCTACAACCACCCGGTGCTCAACGAGGCGGCCCACAGCCAGCTGGAGCGGATGAGCCATGTGATGTTCGGCGGGCTCACGCACGAGCCCGCCGTACGGCTGGCGGCCCGGCTGGTCGAGATCACCCCCGAGCCGCTGCGGCACGTCTTCCTTTGCGACTCGGGCTCGGTCTCGGTCGAGGTCGCGGTGAAGATGTGCCTGCAGTACTGGCGCTCGGTGGGGCGGCCGGCCAAACAGCGGCTGCTGACATGGCGCGGCGGGTACCACGGGGACACCTGGCAGCCGATGTCGGTGTGCGACCCCGAGGGCGGGATGCACGAGCTGTGGTCGGGGGTGCTGCCGCGCCAGATCTTCGTGGACGCGCCCCCGGCCGGGTTCGAGGAGTCGTACGCACAGCAGCTGCGCGATGCTGTCGCGCGGCACGCTGACGAGCTGGCCGCGGTGATCGTGGAGCCCGTGGTGCAGGGGGCTGGCGGGATGCGGTTCCACTCCCCCGAGTATCTGCGGGTGCTGCGGGAGGCGTGCGACGAGCACGGCGTGCTGCTGATCTTCGACGAGATCGCGACGGGGTTCGGACGCACGGGCGCGCTGTTCGCGGCGGAGCACGCAGGGGTCTCACCTGATGTGATGTGCCTGGGCAAGGCGCTGACCGGCGGCTATCTCACGATGGCGGCGACGCTGTGCACCTCGCGGGTGGCGGACGGCATCTCCAGGGGCGAGGTGCCGGTACTGGCGCACGGGCCGACGTTCATGGGCAACCCGCTGGCGTCGGCGGTGGCCTGCGCCTCGATCGATCTGCTGCTCGGCCAGGACTGGCAGCAGGAGGTCAAGCGGATCGAGGCCGCACTGACGCAGGGACTGGCGCCGGCGCGCGACCTGCCGGGTGTGAGCGACGTACGGGTGCTGGGGGCGATCGGCGTCGTACAACTGGACCACGAGGTGGACATGGCGGCGGCGACGGAGGCGGCGGTGCGCGAGGGGGTGTGGCTGCGGCCGTTCCGGGACCTGATCTACACCATGCCGCCCTTTGTGTCGGCGGACGAGGACATCGCCCGGATAGCGCGGGCGGTGTGCGCGGCGGCGGCGTCGGGGTGAGGCCCGCGCGGTGTCGGGGTGAGGCCCATGCGGGGGTACGGATGCGGGACAGAGCAGGAGCCACATGAGCGTCATCGTTGTCAGCGGGACCGGGACCGAGATCGGCAAGACCGTCGTGACCGCCGCAGTCGCCTCGGCCTTCCGGGCGCGGGGGCGGTCCGTCGCCGTCGTGAAACCGGCGCAGACCGGGCTCGCTGCCGGTGAACCGGGGGACGTTGCCGAGGTCGCCCGGCTCGCGGGGGCGGTGACCGGGGTCGAACTCGCGCGGTTTCCGGAGCCGTTGGCACCCGCGACCGCCGCGCGGCGGGCCCGGATGGCGACCGTGCGGCCGCATGAGGTGGCCGAGGCAGTCGAGAAGCTGGCCGCGGAGCATGACCTCGTGCTGGTCGAGGGGGCGGGGGGGCTGCTCGTGCGGTTCGACGAGGACGGCGGGTCGCTCGCCGATGTAGCGGGGCTGCTGGGCGCGCCCGTGCTGGTCGTCGCGCCCGCCGGTCTCGGCACGCTCAATGCGGTCGCGCTGACCGCGGAGGCCCTGCGGGCACGGGAGTTGGAACACCTCGGCGTGGTGGTCGGGAGCTGGCCCGGCAGGCCGGATCTGGCCGCCCGCTGCAATCTCGCTGATCTGCCCGAGGCCGCGGGCGCGCCGCTACTGGGCGCGGTGCCGGAAGGGGCGGGCGCGCTGGCGCCCGCCGAGTTCCGTGCGCGGGCAGGGAGTTGGCTCGCGCCCCGGCTCGGCGGTGAGTGGGACGCCGAGGCGTTCGCCGCCGCCGTACGCTGATCCTCGTGCGAGCCCGGATCGACGAGATCGTCTTCGACTGCCACGACCCCGCCCGCCTGGTGCGCTTCTGGGCGGCCCTGCTCGGCGGAGACCCGGTGGACCGAAGCGCCGACTGGTCGTACATCGATCCGCCCGGTTTCGTACGGGTCGCCTTCCAGCGCGTACCCGAGGGCAAGACGGCCAAGAACCGGCTCCATCTCGATCTCGACGCGGGTGAGGTGGACGATGCCGCCGACGAGGCCGTGCGGCTCGGCGCCGTACGGCTCGGCGCGGTCGTCACCGACGATCACGGAAGGTTCCAGGTCCTGGTCGATCCCGAGGGGAACGAGTTCTGCTTGGTCGCCGCAGGGGGACAATGACGGTGAGTGCACCGCCGTTCCGAGGAGGCCCGCAATGCCCCTGCGCAGCACCAAAGTGCCCCGGGACGCCGTCCACCATCCGGTCTTCGCCCGTGTCTACGCCAAGCTGAGCGTGGCGGCCGAGACGAGCGCGGGCATAGCCGCCTACCGCCAGGAGTTGCTGTCCGGGCTGTCCGGCCGGGTGATCGAGATCGGCGCGGGCAACGGCCTGAACTTCGCGCACTACCCGTCGGCCGTCTCCGAGGTCGTGGCGCTCGAACCGGAGCGCAGTCTGCGGCACTTGGCGGCGCAGGCCGCGCGCAGCGCCGATGTTCCGGTGGACGTGGTGCCGGGGGCGGCCGAGGCGCTGCCGGTCAAGAGTGAGGCGTTCGACGCGGCCGTGGTGTCGCTGGTGCTGTGCTCCGTACGGGATCTGCCGCGGGCCCTCGCCGAGATCAGACGGGTCCTGCGGCCGGAGGGTGAGCTGCGGTTCTTCGAGCACGGTCTGGCCGAGACCAAGGGCATGGCACGGGTCCAGCGGGCCCTGGACCGCACGGTGTGGCCGCTGTTGTTCGGCGGGTGCCACACCGCGCGGGACACCGTCGCCGCGATCGAGGGCGCGGGCTTCCAGCTGGGGACGTTTCGCAGGTTGCGGGTGCCCGAGAGTGGCCTGCGGCTGCCGTCGTCCCCCTGTGTGCTGGGCGTGGCACGGCGGCCCTTCAGCGAAACCGCGGGCGGGTGATCACCGGATCCCGCGTACTCACCGGCTCCACTGCCGCAGTTCGTCGGCGATGGTTCCGACGTCCGCCTTGCCCTCCTTGACCAGCCGCGCCAAGTCCCGTACGCGCACGGGTGAGGTGACGACCTTCAGTCCGCTGGCCACGAGATAGCCGTATGCGACGGCGGAGGCGAACATCGCGTTGGAGTGCTCGAGCGCGGGCACATGCAGCAGCAGCTGAAGCAGGGACGCGGCGCGGGCGTGCGGGTCGCTGTAGACCGGGATGCCGAATATCTCGGCGTCATGACGGCTGACTGCCGCGACGAGCGCGCCCCAGTCGCTGACCTGTGGATCGCCGGGGGTCTTGTGCTCCGCGACCATGAGCAGCCACGCGAGGTCGATCTGAAGAGTCAACGCTTGCCTTCGCGCCCGGTGCCCTTGCCGCTTCCCATGCCCTTGCCACTACCCCTGTCGGTGCCGGTGCCGGACTCGCCGAACTCCTCCGCGAACACGGATTCGTACTGCTTCATGAAGTCCGACGCCGCCTCGACGAAAGTGCGTCCCACCTCGCCCGCGTCCTGCTTGACGAGCTCCTCGATGTAGCGGTTCACACTCATCCCGCGCTGCATGGCCCGCCGGCGCGCGGCCTCCGCGGTGGACTCGTCCACTCTCACGTTCAACTGAGTCTTCGCCACACGACAAAGCTAGCGCACGGGCGCTAGCATGAGCAAGAGGTCCTTCAGGTGCCCCTTACATGAACCCGGAGGACCGGACCTGCGAGGGATACCGGCGCACGCACGTCCCCTCTACTCTCGCCTCTTGTACGGGAGTTGGAGCGGCCACGACCCGGGAGGCGGCCTTGTCGACACCTGCCACTGCACCCGCCCACGACCAGGCCCCGGGTGTGCCGCTCGCTGCCCGGGCGCGGGCCCTGACCAAGGCGTACGGCAGCGGGGAGACGACCGTACGCGCCCTGGACGCCGTCGACGTCGACATTGCGCGCGGCCGGTTCACCGCGGTCATGGGTCCTTCCGGGTCCGGGAAGTCCACACTGATGCACTGCCTCGCCGGGCTCGACAGCGTCTCCGCCGGTCAGGTCTGGCTGGGCGACACGGAGATCACCGGTCTCAAGGACCGTGAGCTGACCCGGCTGCGCCGGGACCGGATCGGCTTTATGTTCCAGGCCTTCAACCTGCTGCCCACGCTGACCGCCGCCGAGAACATCACGCTCCCCATGGACATCGCCGGGCGCAAACCGGACCGCGAGTGGGTCGAGCAGGTCATCGACACGCTCGGGCTGCGCGACCGGCTGGAGCACCGGCCCGCCCAGCTCTCCGGCGGGCAGCAGCAGCGGGTGGCCTGTGCGCGGGCGCTGGCCTCCCGCCCCGAGCTGATCTTCGCGGACGAGCCGACCGGCAATCTCGACTCGCGCGCGGGCGCCGAGGTGCTCACCTTCCTGCGCGAAGCCGTCGACCGGCTGGACCAGACGGTGGTGATGGTGACGCACGACCCCGGCGCGGCCGCCTACTCCGACCTGGTGCTGTTCCTGGCGGACGGACGGATCGTCGACATCATGCGGGACCCGACGGCGGAGGCGGTCCTGGAACGCATGCGCCTGTTCTCCGGCGGACAGTCCCAGGCCCCCGGCTCCGACGCCCTGCGCAAGAGCTGAGGCCACGATGCTGAAAGCGACGCTGCGGAGCTTCTTCGCGCACAAGGGCCGACTGCTGCTGTCGGCGCTGGCGGTGCTGCTGTCCGTGGCCTTCGTCAGCGGCAGCCTGATCTTCTCGGACACCGTCTCCCGTACCTTCGACCGGCTCTTCGCCTCCACCGCCGCGGATGTGACGGTCGCGCCGAAGAAGGGCATCAACGAGAGGTTGCCGACCGGAGTCGTACGCACCCTGCCAGTCGAACTCGCCGACCGGATCGGCTCGGTCGACGGCGTGAAAGCCACACACATCGGCGCGGCGGTGGAGAACATCACCGTCGTCGACGACAAGAACGACCCCGTCGGACCGACCACCGGCGCCCCCACCATCGCCACCAACTGGAACCTCACCGATCGCAGCCCGGTGAAGCTGACCAGCGGGCGCGAGCCGAGCGGGCCGGGCGAGGCGCTGCTCGACAAGGACACCGCCGACAAGAAGAAGGTGGACATCGGGGACACGCTCACCGTCCTCGCGCGGCCGGGCTCGTTCAAGGTCGAGGTCGTCGGCATCGCGACGTTCACCACCACCAACCCGGGCGCCGCGCTGGTCTTCCTGGACACTCCGACAGCCCAGACCAAGCTGCTCGGCAGGCCGGGTGTGGCCACCTCGATCTCGGTGGACGCCGCGGACACTGTCAGCGACGCCACGCTCAAGCGGCGGATCGCGGCAGAGCTCGGTGACGCCTACGACCTCAGGACCGCCGACGAGCAGGCCAAGTCGGCCGCGGCCCAGCTCGGCGGCTTCCTGGATGTCATCAAGTGGGTGATGCTCGGCTTCGCGGGTGTGGCCGTGCTCGTCGGCATCTTCCTGATCGTCAACACCTTCTCCATGCTGATCGCCCAGCGCACCCGCGAACTGGGGCTGCTGCGGGCACTCGGCGCGGACCGCCGCCAGGTGCGCCGCTCCGTACTCACCGAGGCCGTGCTGCTGGGTCTTGTCGGCTCGACGCTCGGTCTCGCCGCCGGGATCGGGCTCGCGGCCGGGCTGATCGAGCTCATGGGCCTGCTCGGCATGAATCTGAGCGCCGCCGAGATGGTGCTGGGTGTGGCGACGCCGGTGTCCGCGTACGCGGTCGGTCTCGGCGTCACTTTCGTGGCCGCCTATCTGCCGGCCCGGCGGGCGGCCAAGGTCTCCCCCATGGCCGCGCTCGCGGACGCCGAAGTCGCCGGTGTGGGGCGGCCGTTGAAGATCCGGGCGATTGCCGGAAGCGTGGTCGGCGCGGCGGGAGCGGCAGCGCTGGCCGGCTGCGTGGCGAGCGAGCGGACGGCGACAGCGTCCTCACTGCTCGGTCTCGGCGTGGTGCTGACGCTGATCGCGACCGTGGTGGCGGGACCGCTGCTGGTACGGCCGGTGATCCGGGTGCTGGGCGGCGCGTTCCCCAAGGTGTTCGGCTCGGTCGGCCGGATGAGCCAGCGCAACGCGCTGCGCAATCCGCGGCGCACGGGTGCCACCGCGGCCGCGCTGATGGTGGGCCTGGCGCTGGTGGGCGGGCTCTCGATCGCCAGCGCCTCGATGACCAAGTCCTTCGACGACCAGATCGACAAGACGCTGGGCGCCGACTTCGTCGTACAGAACAGCAACTTCATGCCGTTCCCGCAAGAGATCACCGAGAAAGTGAAGGGCGTCGACAGCGCGGGCACCGTCGTACGGCAGCGCTTCGCGCCGCTCGCGCTGAGCCTGCCGGACGGGAAGCGGGTGGAGTCCACGGCCTCCGGGTACGACCCGCGGCTCGACGAGGCCGCTCACATCACCTATGCGAGCGGGGACACGACGGCCGCCCTCGCGCCTGACAGCATCGCCATGGACCGCAGGTTCGCCACCGAGCACAAGGTGCGCGTCGGTTCGGTCCTGCCGGCCGAGTTCGCGGGCGGACAGCGCGCGAGGCTGACGGTGGGGGCGCTGACGGACATGGACCAGAGCGGCGGGCCCGGGATGGAGGGCGGCCTGTTCATGGGGCTCGCCACCGCCGAGAAGTATCTGCCGGGCGGGCAGGAGGCCGCCCTCTACGTCAACGCCAAGAGCGGCAGCGACGTCCAGGAGCTGCGTAAGGGCCTGGAGACGGCCCTCGATCCGTATCCGCAGGTGCAGGTCAGAGATCAGGCCGACTACAAGGAGCTGATCCGCCAGCAGATCGCCGTGATGCTCTACCTGGTGTACGCGCTGCTGGGGCTGGCGATCGTCATCGCCGTGCTGGGCGTGGTCAACACCCTTGCCCTGTCGGTGGTGGAGCGGACCCGGGAGATCGGGCTGCTGCGCGCGATCGGACTCTCACGCGTCCAGCTGAGGCGCATGATCCGGCTGGAATCAGTCGTGATCGCGGTATTCGGGGCACTGCTGGGGCTCGCTCTGGGAATGGTGTGGGGCGTGGCGGTGCAGCAGGTGCTGGCACTGGAGGGAATGACGGCGTTCGCCGTGCCATGGGGCACACTCGTCGCGGTCGTGGTGGGCTCGGTGGTCGTGGGGCTCGTGGCGGCAGTGCTGCCGGCGCTGCGCGCCTCGCGGATGAATGTGCTGGCCGCCATCGCGCACGAGTAGTCGGGCCGGAACGCGGCCCGGCGATTCGGCCCGGCGATCCGGCCCGGCGATCCGGCCCCCTGATATCGCGGTCGGGGCCGGGGCCTTGTCTCCAGGAGCTGCGTGGCGGCTCAACCCGGCGCCGCCGGCCCCTCTCGAGCCCTGAAAGTCGGTGGCGCGCCCGCTTCCCCGCGTGTTTGGCTCCCGTGCGTGATCGACCTGCAGATACGCACCGCCAGGGCCGGCGAGGCCGAGACCGTCCTCAGCTTCTGGAAGGCAGCGGCGGAGGGCACGAGCATCACCGACGACATGGACGGGGTCACCCGTCTCATCGAGCGCGACCCCGAGGCGCTGATCCTCGCCGAATACGAGGGCCGGGTGGTGGGCTCGGTGATCGCCGGGTACGACGGGTGGCGCTGCTCGCTCTACCGGCTTGCCGTGCTGCCGTCCCACCGCCGGCGGGGGATCGCTTCGGCGCTGCTCGAGGCGGCCGAGAGGCGCTTTCTGGCCGTGGGCGGCAGGCGCGGGGACGCCATGGTCCTGGAGGCCAACGAGCGGGCCAGGCGTGCGTGGGCCGCCGCCGGGTACCAGCGCGAGGACCACTGGCGCCGCTGGGTGAAGCCGTTCGCCTAGCCGCCGCTGCCATCGCATCGGACACTTTGCAGGTCCTTTACCATGGGCAGACCGTCCTCTTCCTACGAAAGGTGTGAGCGTCCGCCCATGGGCGAGCCTCCCAGTAGCCGACATCGAGCATTCCTCCGGTCCCTGCCCGATCATGGGACGGAGGTGAACCGATGACCGAAGTGCTCTTGCTCGTCGTTGCGGTACTGCTCTCGGTCGCCTGCGGCGTCTTCGTCGCGGCGGAGTTCTCGCTCACCACGGTCGAGCGCAGCGAACTCGAGCGTGCCGCCGAGCGCGGCGAGCGCGGTGCGGCCGGCGCCCTCAAGGCCGCGCAGAGCCTCACCTTCCAGCTCTCCGGCGCCCAGCTCGGCATCACCGTCACCAACCTGGTCGTCGGCATGCTCGCCGAACCGTCCATCGCCAAGCTGATCCGCGGACCGATGGAGGCGCTCGGCCTCTCCCCCTCGGTGGCCTCGTCGGCCGCCCTGGCCCTCGGCACCGCGCTGTCCACCATCGTGCTGATGGTCGTCGGCGAGCTGGTCCCGAAGAACTGGGCGATCTCCTCCCCGCTGGCCGTCGCCAAGGTGGTGGCGCCCCCGCAGCGGATCTTCACCGCGGCCTTCAAGCCCTTCATCAGCCACCTCAACAACACGGCCAACCGCATCCTGCTCCGCCTCGGTCTGGAGCCGACCGAGGAGCTGGCCTCCGCGCGCAGCCCGCAGGAACTGGTCGCACTGGCCCGCCACTCCGCGAAGGAAGGCGCGCTGGAGCCGGACACCGCCGAACTGTTCGTACGCACCCTCAAGCTGTCCCAGCTGACCGCGGAGAACGTGATGACCCCGAGGGTCCAGGTCACCGCCCTGGAGGTGCAGGCCACCGCCGAGGACGTGGCCAACGCCACTCGCGCCACGGGCCTGTCCCGCTTCCCCGTCTACCGGGGCAACCTCGACACCGTCGTCGGGATCGCGCACATCAAGGACGTGCTGGCGGTCCCGGCCGAGGAACGGCTCCGATACCCGGTCTCCGAGCTGATGCGCGAGCCGCTGCTCGTGCCCGAGACACTGACGGTGGACCGGCTGCTCGACCGGCTGTCAGGCAAGAACACAATGGCCATCGTCATCGACGAGTACGGCGGCACGGCCGGTGTGGTCACGCTGGAGGACATCGTCGAGGAGGTCGTCGGCGAGGTGCGCGACGAGCACGATCCGCATGAGACACCGGACTTGGCGCCGGCCGGCGAGGACGCGGACGGACGCACCCTGTGGTCGGCGGACGGCGCAGCCCGCACCGACCAACTGGAACGGGTCGGGCTGCGGGTGCCTGAAGGCCCGTACGAAACGCTCGCCGGACTTGTCGCCACCAAGCTGGGGCGCATCCCCCAAGAGGGTGACCAGGTCGAGCTGGAGGGCTGGCGGCTCGACGTCGTGGACGCCTCAGGGCGACGTGCGGCGCGCGTGCTGATGCATGCGCCGCTCCCCTCGGACGACGACGCCGAGGAGGCCCGGCGATGACCGCGATTCAGCTCCTCATCGGCCTTTTGACCCTGGTGGTCAACGCCTTTTTCGTCGGCGCGGAGTTCGCCCTGATCTCCGTACGCCGCAGCCAGATCGAGCCGGATGCGGAGGCCGGGAACCGGAGGGCGCGCAGCGTCCTGTGGGGCCTTGAGCATGTCTCGGCGCTGCTGGCCGCGTCCCAGCTCGGCATCACCCTGTGCACCCTGGTGCTCGGCATCGTCGCCGAGCCCGCCATCGCGCATCTGCTGACGCCCCTCTTCGACGCGGTGGGCGTGCCGCACGGCCTGGTGCACCCGATCTCGTTCGTGATCGCGCTGTCGGCGGCGACCTATCTGCACATGCTGCTCGGCGAGATGGTGCCGAAGAACATCGCGCTCGCCGAACCCACCCGGACCGCGCTACTGCTCGGACCACCGCTGGTCACGTTCGCCCGGGCGCTGCGCCCGGTGATCTTCACCGTCAACGCCTTCGCCAACGGGCTGCTGAAACTACTGCGGGTGGAGACCAGGGACGAGGTGTCGGCGACCTTCTCGGACGCCGAACTGGAGCGGCTGGTACGGGACGCGGACAAAGCCGGGTTGCTCGACGGCCGGTCCGCCGAGCGGTTGCGCGACGCCCTGAAACTCGGACGCCGGCCGGTGCGCGATGTGGTCATGCCGATCGAGCGGGTGGTGTACGCGCAGGTCGGGACCACACCCGAACAGCTGGAGCGGCTGGCGGCCGAGTCCGGGTTCTCCCGCTTCCCGGTTGTCGACCCGGGCGGCCGGATCCTCGGTTATCTCCATGTGAAGGACGCGCTGGACGCGATTCCGCGGGATCAGCCGTTCCCGGTCTCGGCGCTGCGCCCGATCGCCCGGGTCAGGGCGACCACGCCGCTCGACGACGTACTGACCGCGATGCGGCGCAGCCGTACTCATCTGGCGGCGGTGCTGGACGAGGACGGCACGCCGATGGGACTCGTGACGATGGAGGACGTGCTGCGCGAGCTGGTGGGCAGGCCCCACTGACTCACCTCACTGGGTGACGACTAACTCACCTCGCTGGTGACGGCCCGTTCCGTGGTCTCGGTGATGCCGGGTCCTGGCCGTCCGGCCTTGGCCGCGCCTATCGCGGTGAGGACGGCGAGGAGAGTGGCCAGGCCCGCGGTGGCGAGAGCGGCCTGCCATTCGACATCGAAGAGATTCGTCGCACCCGCCGTCAGTACGGCGACGAGGGACTGGGCGAAGGTACGAACGGCGCGCTCCGCGGTGGCTTTCCAGAAGTCTGTTGTGAACATGCTCTGGACATACTGCGGAACGCGCCGTGCCGATAGCCCTGGCGGCAGAGCGGCCTGTCCGGTCAGAGGGCGGTCGCCGCGAGCCAGGCGTCGAGAATCGCGCGGTTCCCGCTGATGCCGAAGCGCGCGTCGTCCGCGCTCAGGCGTCCGTAGACGAGCAGCATCAGATCGCCGGCCGTTGCCTCGACACCCACGGCGCTCGACCCATCGCTCTTCGTCCAGGCGAAGCCGCCGCCCCCGAAGCCGATGGTCCAGGCTGCGCCTGTGTCCGTGGCGGTCAGCCCGACCGAGCCGCCCGCGAGCGCGGCAACCGGCTCGGCGATCCAGGAGTAGTACGGCAGGTTCTCCAGGAACTCCTCGATACCGTCGGCGGCCGTGGCCGCTGTGACGCGCGGTTCGAGGCCGAGGGCGAGTTGCGCGTCGGCGAGATGGACGACTGCTTCGAACAGCAGCCGGCGCGGGAAGAAGCGCACCCGCTGGTCGGCGCCGTGGGACCACATCGGGGTCTCCGGGTCGACTCCGCGCAGGGTGCGCAGCGTGAGCTCGGCGCTGCGGGCGAGCCACTGCGGATACTCCGCCGGGTCCTCGGGCAGGTCGAGCGGGACGTCCCGCGACCAGACCCGCTCCGCGGCCCGGGTCCGTACGAGATGTTCCATCCAGCGATGCGTCGTGCCGTGGTGCTTGACGAGGTCGGCGAAGGTCCAGCCGGGGCAGCTCGGCACGGGCGTCGCGGGATCCACGTCCCGTACGGTCTCGACAAACCGGCGCTCCAGCTGCTCGACCGAGTCGCAGTACAGCTCGTGCTGATCGTCGTCGAGGCCGAAGCTCTCGGGTATCCGCAGCAGGTCGTCGCGCCAGGCTCCGTCGGGCTGACGCGCCGCGGCCCGGCGTACCAGAGCGGACAGGGCCCCGCGGTCCGCGGGCGGGAGACCGGCGAGCAGATAACCGGTGTTCTCCAGCCATTTCACCGCGGTGTCGGGGTCGAGCACATCGTCGTCACAGGTGTCGATCGTGGTCACTAGATCGGCCAGCGCCTCAGCCAGCGCGTTCAGCAGCGCGTCACTCACAGGGCTTCCTCCCGGTACGGAACCGACGGACCTTACCGCGCGGTAGGATCACTCCGCCATGGAGATCAATGCCTCATACACCAGCTTTGTCGCGGTCGGCGATTCCTTCACCGAAGGCATGTCCGATCTGTTGCCCGACGGTTCCTACCGGGGCTGGGCGGATCTGCTCGCGAGCCGTCTGGCCGCGCGCACACCGGGTTTCCGGTACGCGAATCTCGCCGTGCGCGGAAAGCTGATCGGCCAGATCGTCGATGAGCAGGTGGATGTGGCGGCCGCGATGCAGGCCGATGTGGTCACGCTGGTGGGCGGGCTCAATGACACGCTGCGGCCCAAGTGCGACATGGGCAGGGTGCGCGGTCTCCTCGAGGAGGCCGTGGAGAAGCTGACGCCGTCCTGCGGTCAGCTGGTGCTGATGCGCAGCCCGGGCCGCAACGGTCCTGTGATGCAACGTTTCCGCCCTCGCATGGAGGAGCTGTTCGTTCACATCGACGAACTGGCGGCCCGGCACGGGGCGCTGGTGGTGGATCTGTACGGGACGGGGGCCCTCGGCGACCAGCGGATGTGGGACGTCGACCGACTGCATCTGACGGCCGAGGGACACCGGCGGGTCGCCGAGGCCGTCTGGCAGACGCTGGGACTTGACGCCGAGCACGACTGGCAGGAACTGCTGCCACCTGCGGCACGAACCGGGTGGGCGGCCCGGCGGGTCGCTGATGTGCGGTTCGCACGGCAGCATCTGGGGCCGTGGGTCGGGAGGCGGCTGACGGGACGCTCGTCCGGGGACGGCCTGCCGTCGAAGCGGCCCGAGCTCCTGCCGTACGAGCCGCCGCTCTCGTAGCCGGCGTGCCTGTGGTCGTTCCTCGTGGCCGCTCTGCGTTCCGCGTGGCCGCTCTGCGTTCCTCGGAGTTACACGGAATTCCTCGGAGTTCCTCGGAGTTCTCGTAAGTCCTCGGAGTTCCCCGTAGGCCCTCGTAGGCTTTCGTAGCAAGGTACAAGCGGGACCGCGGCGCTGGCCTGCAGAAACCGCCAGTAGAATCTGGACACGTGACTGCTGTGTCTGCGAAGCCTCGCATCCCCAATGTCCTGGCCGGCCGCTATGCCTCCACGGAGCTGGCCGTCCTGTGGTCCCCCGAGCAGAAGGTGAAGCTGGAGCGTCAGCTCTGGCTCGCGGTGCTGCGCGCCCAGAAGGACCTCGGCATCGAGGTGCCCGAGGCCGCGATCGCCGATTACGAGCGCGTGCTCGACCAGGTCGACCTGGCGTCGATCGCCGAGCGGGAGAAGGTCACCCGCCACGATGTGAAGGCGCGGATCGAGGAGTTCAACGCTCTCGCGGGCCACGAGCAGATCCACAAGGGCATGACCTCCCGCGACCTCACCGAGAACGTCGAGCAGCTGCAGATCCGGCTCTCGCTGGAGCTGATGCGCGACCGCACGGTCGCCGTGCTCGCCCGGCTGGGCAAGCTCTCCGGTGAGTACGCCGAGCTGGTGATGGCCGGGCGATCGCACAATGTCGCCGCGCAGTCCACGACGCTGGGCAAGCGGTTCGCGACCGCGGCCGATGAGCTGCTTGTGGCGTACGGACGGCTCGAGGACCTGCTGGGCCGCTACCCGCTGCGCGGCATCAAGGGCCCGGTCGGCACCGCGCAGGACATGCTCGACCTGCTGGGCGGCGACGCCACGAAGCTCGCCGAGCTGGAGCAGCGCATCGCCAGGCACCTCGGCTTCGCACACGCGTTCACCTCGGTCGGCCAGGTCTACCCCAGGTCCCTCGACTACGACGCGGTGTCCGCGCTGGTGCAGCTGGCGGCCGCGCCGTCCTCCGTCGCCAAGACGATCCGGCTGATGGCCGGGCACGAGCTGGTCACCGAGGGCTTCAAGCCGGGCCAGGTCGGCTCCTCCGCGATGCCGCACAAGATGAACACCCGCTCCTGCGAGCGCGTCAACGGGCTGATGGTCATCCTGCGCGGCTACGCCTCGATGACGGGCGAGCTGGCGGGCGACCAGTGGAACGAGGGCGACGTATCCTGCTCCGTGGTACGCCGGGTGGCGCTGCCGGACGCGTTCTTCGCCTTCGACGGCCTGGTGGAGACCTTCCTGACGGTGCTCGACGAGTTCGGGGCGTTCCCCGCTGTCGTCGCCCGCGAGCTGGACAGGTACCTCCCCTTCCTCGCCACGACCAAGGTGCTGATGGCCGCTGTACGGGCCGGGGTGGGCCGCGAACTCGCGCACGAGGCCATCAAGGAGAAGGCGGTCGCGACGGCACTGGCGATGCGTGAACAGGGCGCCGAGCGCAATGAGCTGCTCGACAGGCTCGCCGCTGACGAGCGGATCCCACTGGACCGGGCGGAGCTGGACGCGCTGATGGCCGACAAGCTGTCGTTCACGGGCGCGGCGGCCGAGCAGGTGGCGGCGGTGGTATCCCGGATCGAGGAGATCGTCAAGCAGCACCCGGACGCCGCCGGCTACACCCCGGGGTCGATCCTCTGACTCCCGCCGAGCTCGAGGCCGCCCGCGACCGCGTCGTTCCCGACGTGGTGGCGGGCGGTCTTTCCGTGCTGTTCTGCGGCATCAACCCCGGCCTGATGACAGCGGCGACGGGGCATCACTTCGCCCGCCCCGGCAACCGGTTCTGGCCGGTGCTGCATCTGTCGGGCTTCACGCCGCGTCAGTTCAAGCCCGCGGAGCAGGAGGAGCTTCTCGGCCACGGTCTCGGCATCACCAATGTGGTGGCCCGGGCGACGGCACGCGCCGATGAACTGAGCGATGAGGAGTTCCGCGAAGGCGGGCGGCTGCTGACGGCGAAGGTGGAGCGGCTGCGGCCGCGGTGGCTGGCAGTCGTCGGCGTGACGGCGTACCGCACGGCCTTCGGCGAGCGGAAGGCGAAAATCGGGCCCCAGGAGCGCACGATCGGCCGGACAAGGATCTGGGCGCTGCCCAATCCGAGCGGGCTCAACGCCCACTGGACCGCGCAGACGATGGCCGAAGAATTCGCGCGGCTGCGCGCCGCGGCGGAGGAGAGCACCTCGCTCCCGGACGCCTCGCCTCAGGACGGCTCAGTCCAGGACGGCTCAGTCCAGGATCGCTAGGGCGGGTCTATCTCGGTCACCACGGCCAGCAGCTGGAACTCGGACAGTCCGACCGCTATCCACCGGTCCTCTATGCGCCACAGGTGCAGCCACCCCATTTGCTCGCTGAGCCGCCGCCACGGGTCCGGCACCTCTTCGTCCCTCTCGGCGCGCAGCTGCGTACTGGCGAGGCTGAAGAGGTCCGGCTCGCCCCAGCGCTCTGTGAGCCCCCGCAACAAGCCCTCCTGCTCGGCCAGACGCTGTTGCGCCTCCGCCTCCGCCTCTCGGTCCGCGTCCGGGTCCGCGCCGTGACCGAAGTGCCCGGTCAGCTCCGCGATGTGAAATCCGGGGCCTTCCGAGCCGACGTCCGACGGGCCCCACTCCGCGGGAAACCCCCGGGAGCGCAGCAAGTCGATCGTGTCGAGGTGCCGTGCCGTGGTCATGTCCCCAGTAAACCGGCCCACACTGACAATTGGCTGCCTGTCAGGCATCCCGGCGGCGTACGGCCCACCACCCGGCGACCAGCGCCGGGGCGGCCCAGGCCGCCGTCACTGCGAGCCCGGCCCAGGGGCCGAGCGCCCCCACGAGCCTCTAGAACGCGCGGGGCTGCGCGCCGTGCTGGAAGCGCAGCCCGACATCGAGGTGGTCGGCGAGGCGGCCGACGGCGCCGCCGTGGTCCCCCTCGTCCGGCAACTGCGGCCAGACGTGGTCGCGATGGACGTGCGGATGCCGCTGCTCGACGGCATCGAGGCCACCCGGATCGTGCTCCGCACGGTCCCTCAGCCACCGAAGATCCTGGTCGTGACGACCTTCGAGAACGATGAGTACGTGTACGAGGCGCTGCGCGCCGGGGCAGACGGCTTCCTGCTCAAGCGCGCCCGGCCGGCCGAGATCGTGCACGCGGTTCGGCTGGTCGCCGAAGGCGAATCGCTGTTGTTCCCGGCCGCGGTCCGCTCCCTGGCCGCCGAGTACGGAAACCGCGACGCCCGCGACGCGATGGAGCGGGCCGCGCTCACCGGGCGCGAGGCGGCGGTGCTGCGGCTGATGGCCAGGGGACTGTCCAACGCGGAGATCGCCGCCGAGCTGATCGTCGGCGCAGAAACCGTGAAGTCCCATGTCAGCGCGGTGCTCGCCAAGTTGGGCGCCCGCGACCGCACCCAGGCGGTCATCGCCGCGTACGAGTCCGGTTTCGTGGCGCCTGCCTGACTCCGGCGATCTCCCGCGGACGTTCGCCGCCGTCGCAGCCAGCGAGTACGATCCGGCAAACACACGCTCGAGCGGGGGAGGACACACGGTGGGGCGGCTGACCGGCGGAGACCCGTCGCTACTGCGGCGGATCAATTCCGCGGTGGTACTCCATGCGCTGCGGGGCGCTGTCTCCCCCACTCTCACAGACCTGACCCGGATCACCGGGCTCTCGCGGCCGACCGTCGAGGGCGTGACCGAGGGGCTCATCGAGGCCGGCCTGGTGGTCGAGACCGTCCCCGAGGAGGGTGGCGCGCGCCGTCAGGGACGCCCGGCCCGGCGGTTCAGGTTCCGGGCCGAGGCCGGTCATCTGCTGGGGGTCGAGATCGGCTCGCACCGTATCGCCGCGCTGCTCTCCGGCCTGGACGGACGCATCATCGGCGCGGGGTCCCGGGATGTGTCGGAGACGGCTTGCGCGGACGAGCGGCTGGAGCGGGTGCGCCTGCTCGTCGCCGATGTGCTGCGGCGGGCCGGGGTCGCGCGCAGCAGTCTGCGCGCCGTCGGCGTCGGTTCCCCGGGCATCGTGGAGGCCGACGGCACCGTTCGGCTCGGGACCGCGCTGCCCGGCTGGACCGGGCTCGCGCTCGGCGAGCGGCTGCGCAGGTCGTTCCGCTGCCCGGTGCTGGTGGAGAACGACGCGAACGCGGCCGCTGTCGCCGAGCACTGGAAGGGCGCCGCGACCGAGTCCGACGACATCGTGTTCGTACTGGCGGGGCTCAGCCCGGGCGCGGGCTCGCTGATCGGCGGACGGCTGCACCGCGGCTACGGCGGAGCGGCCGGTGAGATCGGGGCGCTGCATCTGCTGGGCCGCGAGGTGACCCCGGAGAAGCTGCTGTCGACGACGGACGAGCCGCTGCACCCGCTGGACGAGCAGGCGGTGGCCGATGTTTTCGCCCTCGCCAGGCAGGGCGATCCCCGGGCGCAGGAGGCGGTGGAACGGTTCATCCAGCGCCTGGTGCACGATGTGGCAGCACTGGTCCTGGCGCTCGACCCGGAGCTGGTGGTGGTCGGCGGCTGGGCGGCGGGGCTCGACGGCGTACTCGACCCGCTGCGCGACGAGCTGTCCCGGTACTGCCTGCGGCCGCCGCGGGTGGCTCTGTCGCTGCTCGGCGAGGCGGCCGTGGCGACCGGTGCGCTGCGCCTCGCGCTCGATCATGTCGAGGAGCAGCTGTTCGCCGTCGAGACAACGGTGACGGCCCGCCGCTGAGCGCGAGCTCGGTGCGAGCTCGGTGCGACGGGCCGTGCTGACAGCGCCGGATTCAGGAGGCGCGGCGTTCCTCGTCGTGGTGGCTGATCTCCAGGTCACCCGAGTCGCCGAAGGTGAGCCGGCAGGTGTCGGCGCGGTATGTGGCCACCGAGACGGCCGCGGTCCTGCCCTCGGTGAAGTACCGCGTGGTGACGACCAGCACGGGCGCGCCCGGCAGCCTGTCGAGCTCCTTGGCGTCGTCCACACGGGCCGATCCCAGCTCCACCGCCCGGTCCTGGCCCTCGAGGTCGAGGCGCTGGAGCTCACGCAGTACGGCGCGGGCGCGGGCGGTCCCTGACGGCGCGTCGATGGCGGAGAGTTCGGGCACGGACGAGGCCGGGATGTAGAGCAGCTCGGCGGCGACCGACTGGCCGTGCGTCACGCGTAGCCTGCGTACGGTGTGGGTCTCTTCGCCCGTGTCGGTGTCGAGCAGCCGGGCCACGGCCGGCGGCGGCACCACCATCGTGCAGTCGACGGTCCGCCAGGCGTCCTCGCCGGCGCCCGGCCAGGTGTGCTCGGTGGTGGAGACGTCCACGCCCATGCGCGGCGGGGCGACGGTCGTGCCGACGCCGCGACGCCGCTGCAACCGGCCTTCCAGCTCCAGTTGTTCCAGCGCTTGGCGGAGCGTGGCGCGGGCGACTCCGAAGCGGGCGGCCAGATCTCGCTCATTGGGCAGGATCTCCCCCACCGCGAAGTCCGAGTCGAGCGCTTCGCCGAGGACGGTCCTGAGGTGCCAGTACTTGGGCTCCGGCACCGAATCGAGCTGCGTGGTCCCCACCCTGATCCTCCGCAATCGCCGTGTCAGCGGCGGCTATTCCGCGCCCTTGTTTATTAAAGGTTCTTGCACTAACTCTGCCGACCATAGGACGGCACTCCCCCTTGGTCAAGACCAATCCTCCGCCGGTTACGCAGGGGAACCGAACGGAATCGCAGAGCGTTCACAGGACGTTCGTGCTCCTGTGAAACACGGGCAGCACAAGACCCCGTGTCCTCGTGGGGCAGGGGGCCCGACCTGCGGCGACAGGAGCGCCTAGGCGGCAGCCAGGGAGGCGAGTTTGTCGGGGTTACGAATGACGTAGACGCACTGGACCCGGCCGTCCAGGACCTCCAACTGCAAGACGCTGTCCGGCTTTCCGGCGGAGAGGACGAGCAGCGCGGGCGCGCCATTGATCTCCAGGAGGCGGACGTCCAGCTCCTCGATCGGCTCCTTGGCCACGGCGAACAGGAAACGGCCCACCTTGTCCGCGCTCTGGAGGACCCGCAGCGGGGCCTTGGCCTTGCCTCCGCTGTCGCCGACCAGGCGCACATCGGGTGCCAGCAGGGTCAGCAGCGCGTCCAGGTCACCGCCGGACGCGGCGGCCAGGAAGCGCTCGGTGAGGTCGCGGCGTTCGCCCGGGTCGACGTCGTAGCGGGGCTTGCGCTCCGCCACATGCCGGCGGGCCCGGCCCGCGAGCTGGCGCACGGCCGCCTCGGACCGCTCCAGCGTGGTGGCGATCTCTCCGTACGGGAATCCGAAGGCCTCGCGCAGCACGAACACCGCGCGCTCCAGCGGCGACAGCGACTCCAGTACGACGAGGACCGCGAGGGAGACGGATTCGGCGAGAACGGCGCGCTCGGCCGTGTCGGGCAGGGTGGGCCCGAAGTCCGTGGCGATCGGCTCGGGCAGCCAGGGGCCGACGTAGGCTTCGCGCCGCGACTGGACGTGCCGCAGCCGGTCGATGGCGAGGCGGGTGGTGATCCGTACGAGAAAGCCGCGTGGCTCCCGGACGTCGCTGCGGTCGTCGGCCGACCAGCGCAGCCACGCATCCTGCACCACGTCCTCGGCGTCGGCCACCCGGCCGAGCATGCGATAGGCCACCCCGGTCAGCACGGGCCGGTGCTCTTCGAAGACGTCAGTCACGGTGTCTGCTGCCACCCCTCCATCCCAACCGACCACGCACCTCCTGTCCAGGCAGCCTTCCACCCGCATGCCCCCTTGAACTGAAAGCTACCGAGCGGTAATTGTTACTGACGAGCCGTCTAAAACGCTTTCACGTGGGCGCCGCAGCGCGCGACACCGTGGGCGACACCAGGGAGCAGCAGCATGGCCGCGAAGATCTCGTTCTCCATCGAGTCCCCCAGGGGCAGCCACGCGCTGTCCGTCATCTACGAGCGCGTCGGCGAGGGCGAGCCACTGCTGCTGCTCCACGGCATCGGGCACCACTGGCAGGCATGGGAGCCGGTCCTCGGGATCCTGGCCGCCGAGCGCGATGTCATCGCCGTGGATCTGCCCGGCTTCGGCGACTCACCGGCGCTGCCCGACGGCGTGTCGTACGACCTCGCCACTGTGGGCTCGCTCCTCGGCTCTCTCTGCGAGGCGCTGGACATCGAGCGCCCCCATGTGGCGGGGAACTCCCTCGGCGGACTGCTCGCCCTGGAGCTCGGCCGGGAGAAGCTCGCACGGTCGGTGACGGCGCTCTCACCCGCCGGCTTCTGGACGGAGCGAGAGCGGCTCTACGCCTTCGGGACGCTTCGCGCGATGCGGTTCGGGGCGCAGTCGATGCCGGTGCCGCTGATCGAGGGACTGTCCCGCACAGCGGCCGGGCGGGCAGCGCTGACCAGCAGCATCTACGCCCGGCCCGGACGCCGTTCACCCGAGGCGGCCGTCGCCGAGACCCTCGCGCTGCGCCGGGCCACCGGTTTCCACGAGACCCTTGCCGCCGGGCGATCCGTCCTGTTCTGCGACGACGTCCCCGACGTGCCGGTCACCATCGGCTGGGGGACGCGTGACCGGCTGCTGCTGCGCCGCCAGGGCATCAGGGCCAAACACGTCATCCCCGGGGCACGGCTGGTGCGGCTGCCCGGCTGCGGCCATGTGCCCATGAACGACGATCCCGCGCTCGTCGCGCGCGTCATCCTGGACGGCAGCCGCTGACCGCTTCTCGAACACCACCGAGCCGACGGCCGCGCCCGCTCCGACCAGCACACCGCCCGCCGCCTGGGCCGGACCGAACGTTCCTGTGCCCACCAGGGGCGCGGTGAGGGCGGCGGCGACGGGGATCAGCCCGCTGAAGAGCGTGGCGCGCTCGGCGCCTATGCGCTGCACGCCCATGTACCAGGTGACAAAGCCGACGACGGTGACGATCGCCGCCTGCCACAGCAGTGCCAGCGTCTCGCCCTGGTCGGGCGTCCGCACGAAGCCCGCGCCGTCGAGGACCAGGCCGATGGCTGTGGACTCGACGGCCGCGATGCCACAGACGGTGGCGGTGAGCAGCTTGGGGCCGAGGGGTCGCAGCACGGGAGTGGCCAGTACGGCGAAGCCCACCTCGCCGACCAGCGCGCCCACCGACCACAGGATGCCCGCCGGGTCGGTACGGCCCCAGCCCTGCACGGTGAAGGCTCCGGCGGCGACGAGTAGAGCCCCGTACAGCACGGGCCGGGCCGGCCGACGGCCGTCCACGAGCGGTACGAGAACGGCGACGATGACGGGCGCGCAGCCGACGAACACGCCTGGAACGGCGGGCTCGGAGGTACGTTCCGCCGCCAGGATCGCCAGATTGAAGCCGACCATGCCGACGGCTGCGAGCAGGGCGAGCCGCCCCCACTGCCGCCGGCTGAGCGCACGCAGCGGGGCAAGTGCGGCCCGGCCGCCGAGCAGTGGCAGAAGTAGCAGGCAGGCCAGGGCGTAGCGCAGCGCCTGGCCACCCGCGTAGGGATAGTCGCCCAGGACGCTGTTGGCGGTGAAGGAGGCGCCGACGAGGGTGTAGGCGAAGGTGACGAGGAGCACGCCACGCAGGGAATTCAGGTGCATCTGTGTCCGTCTCACGCTCTTGCGGCGATAAGCCCGTCGGCCTGTTTGCCGGCCGGGGCCGGGGGTTGTGCCCGGGAAATGCGGCACGGTGCCGACGCTATGGATCAGGGCGGTCCGGTTTAAGGTCCACTTCCATGACGTCATCGGGGACCACTTCCGCCACCGGCTCCGGCGAATCCGGTAGGCCCGGCGGCCCTTCCCGGGGTGACTCCTGGACCCCCGCCTGGGAGCTGCTGCTGCCCGCGGCCGCGGCTCCCGCCCGGCAGCGCGGGCTCGCGTTGCAGTCGGCGCTTCGCGAAGCGGTCAGATCGGGGCGGCTGGCGGCGGGAACCCGGCTGCCTTCGAGCCGCGAACTCGCCGCCGACCTGGGGGTTTCACGCGGACTCGTCACTGAGGCCTACGAGCAGCTGACAGCGGAGGGCTATCTGCGCAGTGACAGGGGCGCGGGCACCTGGGTCGGGGACGCGGCGCGCGCGGCCGTGCCCGCGGCGCGCGACCTCGCCCCGCGCGCTCCCGGCGCTCTGGTGGACTTCCGACCTGGGACGCCCGATCTCTCGCTCTTCCCGCGCACCGCCTGGGCAGCGGCGCAGAAAGCCGTCCTCGCGCGGCTGCCGCACCGGGCGCTCGGCTATCCCGATCCGCGGGGCCTGCCCGAACTGCGCACCGCGGTGGCCTCGCTGCTGACCCGGCGGCGGGGTGTGGTGGCCGATCCGGAATGCCTCGTGGTGTGTTCGGGCGTCGCCCAGGCGATGACGGTGCTCGGGTTCGTACTGCACGAGCACGGACTGCGGACCCTCGGCGTCGAGGATCCAGGGAGCCCCGGGCACGGGCCGCTGTTCGCGGCGGCCGGGCTGGGCATGACGCAGCTGCCGCTGGACGACGAAGGGCTCGCGACCGGGCCGCTTGAGCGGTCCGGCGTACGTGCCGTGGTGACCACCCCGGCCCACCAGTTCCCCACCGGAATCGCCTACTCGGCTCGTCGACGTGCCCAACTCCTGGACTGGGCGCGGGCCGTGGACGGCCTGATCCTCGAGGACGACTACGACGGCGACTTCCGCTACGACCGGGCGCCCGTCGGCGCTCTCCAGGGGCTCGACCCGGAACGCGTCGCGTACACCGGCTCGGTCAGCAAGTCCCTCGCACCGGGACTGCGGCTCGGCTGGCTGCTCGTACCGGCACGCCTCATGGACGAGGTCGTGGAGCGCAAACGCACCCTGGATCTCGGCAATCCCACCCTCGACCAGGCGCTCCTCGCCGACTTCATCGACCGCGGCGGTTACGACCGGCAGCTGCGCCGTTGCCAACGCGCCTACCGGGAACGGCGGGACGCCCTCGTCGGCACGCTGACGGAGCACTTCCCGGGCGCCGAGGTCAGTGGCATCGCGGCCGGTCTGCACATCATCGCGAGGCTGCCCGAGCGGTACGCTCCCGAGCCGCGATTCCTGAGGAGCGCGGCCGGGGCCGGTGTGGCGGTACACCCGCTGGCCGATTACGCGGTGGCGCTCACCGGTGATGCCGGGGTACGGCTGGTCCTGGGGTACGCGCATCTGACGCCGTCCGAGATCGTGCACGGAGTACGGCTGATGGCAAAGGCGGCCGGGGCGGCGCACTGAACGGACCGACCGGCCACTGCTCGTCAGGCGGCAGGGGGTCGTCGATCGGCCGCCGCTCGTCAGTCGGCAGCGGTCGTCGGGGCGGCAGCCGGTCGTCGGCCGAACGCTCCAGGGACAGTTGTTCACTTGGGGTTGGCGTGACGGCCGTGGCCGGGCGCTAGGCATGGCACGGCACACCCGCCCGACATGCCTTGGAGGCGCAGCGATGTCGCACAACCCGCGAATTTCGTCCCCCGACCGTCGTTCCGTGCTGCGCGCCACGGTCGCCGCGTCTGCGGCGCTGGCACTGCCCGCCTTCGGAGCGGCGCCCGCGCTGGCGCTGTCAGGCCGGCCGCGCGCCGCGTGGGGCGTGCAGACCGGCGACGTGACGGCCTCGTCCGGCCTGGTGTGGGTGCGCTCGGACCGGCCCGCCCGGATAATCGTGGAGACGTCCGCGACGGACTCCTTCCGGCGGGCGCACCGCCACCACGGCCCGCTGATCGGGTCGGGCACGGACTTCACCGGGACGACATCGCTGCGCGGTCTGCCCGCGGGCGAGCAGGTGCACTACCGGGTCACGCTTGCCGACCCCGACGACCCGAGGCGCACCGGTGAGCCGGTGTACGGGACGTTCCGCACGGCTCCCGCGAAGCGCCGCGAGGGCGTGCGTTTCCTGTGGTCGGGCGATATCGCGGGCCAGGGGTGGGGCATCAACCCGGACATCGGCGGCTACCGCGCGTACGAGGAAATGCGCCGTCTGGACCCGGACTTCTTCCTGTGCAGCGGCGACACGGTGTACGCGGACGGTGTGATCCAGCCGAGCGTGACGCTGCCGGACGGCCGGATCTGGCGCAACATCACCACCGAGGAGAAGTCCAAGGTGGCGCAGACGCTCGCCGACTTCCGCGGCAACTTCCGCTACAACCTGCTCGACGAGAATGTCCGGCGCTTCAATTCCCAGGTGCCGACGGTCGTGCAGTGGGACGACCACGAGGTGCGCAACAACTGGTACCCGGGACAGATCCTGGACGACCCGCGCTACACCGAGAAGAACGTGGATCTGCTGGCGGAGCGCTCGATGCGCGCCTTCAGCGAGTACTTCCCGATCTCGACCCTCCCGGCGGGCGGGGACGAGGGCCGAGTCCACCGGGTGGTGCGCTACGGTCCGCTCCTCGACGTCTTCGTCCTCGACATGCGTTCGTACCGCAACGCCAACTCCCCCGGCCGGCAGGCCGACGACACGCAGGGCATCCTCGGCGCGGAGCAGCTCGCCTGGCTGAAGCGTGAGCTGTCGCGCTCTCGCGCGGTGTGGAAGGTGATCGCCTCCGACATGCCGCTCGGTCTTGTCGTCCCGGACGGCGCGGCGAACTTCGAGGCCGTGGCGCAGGGCGACCCAGGTGTCCCGCTCGGGCGTGAGCTGCAGATCGCCGAGCTGCTGCGGTTCATCAAGCACAGGCGCATCACGGGGACGCTGTGGCTCACCGCTGATGTGCACTACACCTCGGCTCAGCACTACGCGCCGGAGCGCGCGGCCTTCAAGGACTTCGCGCCGTTCTGGGAGTTCGTCTCGGGCCCGCTGGCCGCCGGCGGCTTCCCGGCCAACGCGCTGGACGCCACGTTCGGTCCGGAGCGCGTCTTCGTACGGGCGCCGGAGCGCGCGAATGTCTCACCGATGGAGTCGCCGCAGTACTTCGGGGAGGTCGACATCGACGGCGGCAGCGGTGAGTTGACGGTGCGGCTGCGGGCGGAGGGGGGAACTGTCCTGTTCAGCAAGGTGCTTCAGCCCGGGCGTGTGGGCCAGTAGCTGAACCGCGCGCCCCGGCTCCCCGCCCTGATTGCCAGTGGTGGGCGCAACGTCAATTTCATGACGCGATCAGTTCAGGCACTGGCCTACGCCGGACCGTCCGCCCTCGAGTCCGCAAGGGGCGGACGGCTCCTCGGCCTGGAGACATGGGGCGGACTCACGCCGACGGGTGCCCAGGACCATCCCCCCTGTCTCGGCGCCCGTCGGCCCGGTGCCCGGCTGATGACGGTGGACGCTCTGCTGGTGCCGGCCGCCCGTGGGCAGTTGGACGGCGAGCTGGGCCGCGAGCCGGCCGGGCTGGTCGGATGCGGCAGGGTGACGGCCAACGGACCGGCCGAGTCCGCCCGTACGGGCCGCTGCGACCGGCGCGTATGCGACGACCTGGTCCGTGCTCGCGGGGCGCTGCCCGGGCCGTCGGCCTCCAAGGCTCCGGTCCGCGGACTCGGGGAGACAGTGACCGTGGCCGCCGACTGCGTCGAGCGATTAAGGACCGGCCGCCGCGGGTTCATCGAGTGCGGGAGGGATACCCGGACTAAATGGGAGGCGGCGGGGGTCTTCCCAGCTGGTCGGTCAGGCGTCCCGGCTGCTGACCAGCTTGGATCGTGAAGCCGATCACTCCACGCCAGAAACGGTGAAAATCGGCCGATAGTGACCTATAGACATGCTTAACCCATCAGTCACAAAGCGTTCGTGATCACGCAACACCATTCGTTCACAGTGAGGTCATGACTGATGTGACTTCCGCGAAGACCGCCCGCCGCCCACACCACTGGCGGCGGGATCTCGTCGAGCTGGCGGCCTTGTTCACGGCGGTGGCAGTCGCCGACGCCGTGGCGAACATGATCGGGCACCGGCCGGACGGCCCGTTCCTGCTCATCACCTCCGCTGTGATCCTCGTTGCCACGGCCACCTTCCACACATGGTGGGCACGACGCCACGGCCATGCCCCTCCGGCCGAAATCACCCATACCACCGGCGGCTCGGTCTCCAGCGGCGCGGCGTACGCGCCGACCGCGACCGAGCCCGCCGAGCAGGACGACGACGTGCGCGAGACCACGCTCTGGCGGATGCGGACCACCGTGCGGGACACGCCCGGGAGCCTGGCCGCGCTGTGCATCGCCCTCGCTCAGTACCGCGTCGACATCCTCACCCTCCAGACGCATCCGCTCGCCGACGGCACGGTCGACGAGTTCCTGCTGCGCGCCCCCGCGTCCCTCCAGGCCCAGCAGCTGACGCGGGAGATCTCGGCGGCGGGCGGCAGCAGCACCTGGATCGAGCGCGCCGACGCCCACGATCTCGTCGACACCCCGACCCGGGTGCTCGGCCTCGCCACCCGTACGGCGCTCGACGCGGCCGAACTGCCGCTCGCACTGCGGCAGTTGCTCGGCCGCTGCACCATCCACTCACTGCCCGCAGTCACGCTCACCGGCCGCCCCCTGGGCGATACCCCGCCCGTGGAGGGCGTGCTGGAGGACACGGTGATGCGGCTGCGCGACCCGAACGGCGGCGCGATCACCATCGAGCGGCCCTACCTCCCCTTCACACCCACGGAGTTCGCCAGGGCCCGGGCCCTGGTCGAACTGGATGCCCGGCTCGGCCCGCGCATCCCGCGCAGCGAGGACGTCCTCACCCTCCCCGAGGGCAATGAGATCACTGTGCGACGTGCCGACCAGAGCGATGTCGAGGCGGCCACGGCCATGCACGAGCGCTGCTCCGACCGCACCCTGAGCCTGCGCTACCACGGCCCGGTCGGCGACGCCGGCCGCTACCTCAACCACCTGCTCAGCCCGCGCTTCGGCCGCACCCTCACCGTGCAGACGGCCTCCGGCCGGCTCGTCGCCCTCGGCCATCTCCTCTGGGACGGCGACGAGACGGAGGTCGCGCTGCTCGTGGAGGACGCCTGGCAGCGCCGCGGCATCGGCTCGGAACTGCTCGGCCGACTGGTCGCGCTCGCCGTCGAGGCCGGCTGCGAGAGCGTGTACGCGGTGACCCAGTCCTCCAACACCGGCATGGTCGCGGCCATGCGCGGCCTCGGCCTGCCGCTCGACTACCAGATCGAGGAGGGCACGCTGGTGATCACCGCGAGACTGGACTCGACAGCCGTGCGCTCCCATTCCTTGTTCGAACAGGCTGAGCGCTGAGCGCCTCGGTCAGATCGCGCCACAGATCCTCGACGTCCTCGAGCCCGACCGACAGCCGCAGCAGCCGGTCGCTGACGCCCGCCGCGCGCCGGTCTCCCTCAGCCACGATGCGGTGGCTGATGGAGGCCGGGTGCTGGATCAGCGTGTCGACGCTGCCGAGACTGACCGCCGGCGTGATCAGCCGGACGCCCGCGATCACATGGTGAGGGTCGCCGTACACCTCGAAAGAGACCATCGCCCCGCCCACCCGCGGATAGTGGACGCGGGCGACGCGCGGGTCGGCGGACAGCCGGCAGGCCAGGTCGGCGGCCGTGGTGGACGCGGCCCGGACCCGCACCGGCAGCGTTGACAGCCCGCGCAGCAGTAGATATCCGGCCATCGGGTGCAATATGCCCCCGGTGGCGAAACGCACCAGGCGCAGCGTCCGTGCGAACTCCTCGTCGCAGGCCACCACGCCGCCCATCACATCGCCGTGCCCGCCCAGATACTTGGTGGCGCTGTGCAGCACGATCCTCGCACCGTGTTCCGCCGGCCGCTGAAGAACCGGCGTGGCGAAGGTGTTGTCGACGAGCAGCGGCACCGCACCGCAGGCGTGCCGCACGGCACGCAGATCCACCTCCGCGAGCGTCGGATTGGCGGGCGTCTCCACCATCACCAGACCGGTGTCCGGCCGGATCGCCGCGGCGATGCCGGCCGGGTCCGTCCAGGTCACCTCGGTGCCCAGCAGCCCCGCGCTGAGAAGATGATCGCTGCATCCGTAGATCGGCCGCACGGCGACCACATGGCGCAGGCCCTGGCTCGCCCGTGCCAGCAGTACGGCCGTGAGCGCCGCCATCCCGCTGGCGAAGGCCACCGCACTCTCCGTCCCCTCGAGCCTGGCCAGCGCCGTCTCGAAACGGGCCGTCGTCGGGTTGTCCAGCCGTGCGTAGACGGGCGGACCCTCCAGGCGCGCGCCGGTGGCGGCGAACTCGTCGATCCGCTCGGCCTCTCCGGCGGCGTCGTACGACGGGTAGGTGGTGGACAGGTCCAGCGGCGGGGCGTGCACGCCGAGCCGCGCGAGGTCCTCGCGTCCGGCGTGGACGGCTTCGGTGGCCAGCGCCCGGGGTACGGGGGCGGCGAAGGCTTCGTTCTCCATGCCCGCACTCTGAACACCTGCCGGAGGGCATGGACCATGGCCCGTGTTACGTTCGGCAAATGGCTGAAACTGTCGCTCTCGACCCGGTGGATCTCCACATACTCCGCCTGCTGCAGAACGACGCCCGGACCACCTATCGCGATCTGGCGGCGGAGGTCGGAGTGGCTCCGTCCACCTGTCTCGACCGGGTGGCGAGGCTGCGTCGCTCGGGCGTGATCGTAGGGCACCGGCTGGCCCTGGACCCGGCCCGGCTGGGGCGGGGACTGCAGGCGCTCCTCTCGGTCCAGGTGCGTCCGCACCGGCGCGAACTGATCGGCCCGTTCGTGGAACGGATCCGCGCGCTGCCCGAGTCCCGGGCGCTGTTCCATCTGACGGGCCCCGACGACTACCTGGTGCATGTCGCCGTGGCCGACACGGCGGATCTGCAGCGCCTGGTGGTTGACGAGTTCACCTCGCGGCCCGAAGTCGCCCGCGTCGAAACCCGGTTGATATTCCAGCAGTGGGACTGCGGCCCGCTGCTTCCGCCGTCAGCCGATTTGACGCATGGCTGACAGGCCACTGGGCATCGATGATGGTGACGCGGGGGCCCCACTCGTATGAGGATGTGAGCATGTCAGTCACCCTCAGCAGCGCGCTGCCGCGCCAGGTCGCCGACGCCTACGTCGACGCACTCATCGAACTCGACCCGACCATCGGCACATATCTCGGAATCAGGGAGAGTTCGGGATTCCTTCCCGACTACTCGCCCGAGGGTCAGGAAGAAATGGCCGAACTCGCCCGCGAGACGCTCGCCCGGCTCGACGATGCCGAGAAGCTGCCGGGCGCCGAGAGCGATGCGGAGCGTCGCTGCGGCCGGTTGCTGCGAGAGCGCTTGACGGCCGAACTCGCTGTGCACGAGGCCGATGAGGGACTGCGTACGGTGAGCAATATGCGCTCGCCGGTACACACGGTGCGCGAGGTGTTCACCGTGACGCCGACGGAGACCGATGAGGACTGGGCGGCCATCACGCAGCGCCTTCGTACGGTGCCGCGAGCGCTGGAGGGTTACCGGACGTCGCTGGAACTGGGGCTCGAACGCAAGCTCCTGGGCGGCCCCCGTGCCACCGCGACCAATATCGGCCAGATGACGGAGTGGCTCGGCACGGACCGCAGCTGGTTCGAGGACTTCGTGGCCGACGGCCCCGGCACGCTCCGCGCCGAACTCGACGCCGCGGCCCGCACGGCGACGGATGCGCTGGCCGAGCTGCGCGACTGGATGCGCGATGTGTACGCGCCGGCTGTCGCGGACGCGCCCGACACGGTCGGCCGGGAGCGTTACGCCCGCTGGTCGCGCTTCTTCAACGGCACGGATCTGGACCTCGACGAGGCGTACGCGTACGGCTGGTCCGAGTACCACCGGCTGCTGGCCGAGATGAAGACCGAGGCCAACAAGATCCTTCCGGGCGCCGGGCCGTGGGAGGCCCTCGCCCATCTCGACGTGCACGGTGAGCACATCGAGGGCGTCGAGGAGGTGCGGGTCTGGCTGCAGAAGCTGATGGACGAGGCGATCGAGGCGCTGGACGGCACGCACTTCGAACTTGCCGAGCGGGTACGGAAAGTGGAGTCCCGGATCGCTCCGCCCGGCGGCGCGGCCGCGCCGTACTACACCTCTCCCTCGGAGGACTTCAGCCGGCCGGGCCGCACCTGGCTGCCGACCATGGGCGCCACCCGCTTCCCCGTGTACGACCTGGTGTCGACCTGGTACCACGAGGGTGTGCCCGGCCATCACCTCCAGATCGCGCAGTGGGTGCATGTCGCCGACCAGCTCTCCCGCTACCAGGCGACGATCGGTGGCGTCAGCGCCAACGCGGAGGGCTGGGCGCTGTACGCGGAGCGGCTGATGGACGAGCTGGGCTTCTTGCCCGACCCGGAGCGCAGGCTCGGCTATCTGGACGCGCAGATGATGCGGGCGTGCCGGGTGATCGTCGACATCGGCATGCATCTGGAGCTGGAGATTCCGGCGGACTCGGAGTTCCACCCGGGCGAGCGGTGGACTCCGGAGCTGGCACAGGAGTTCTTCGGCAGCCACAGCGGGCGGCCCGCCGACTTCGTCGAGAGCGAGCTGACGCGGTACCTGTCGATGCCGGCGCAGGCGATCGGCTACAAGCTCGGTGAGCGGGCCTGGCTGCTGGGGCGGGAGAACGCCCGCAAGGCGCACGGCGAGGCGTTCGACGCGAAGGCGTGGCACATGGCGGCGCTGTCGCAGGGCTCGCTGGGGCTGGACGACCTGGTCGACGAGCTGTCGAAGCTCTGAATGTCGAAGCTCTCGTAGCTCTGGGGACCGGGCCCGCTCGGCCGCGCAGGACGGCGGCCGGAGCGGGCCCGGGCCGGCTGCGGGAGCGGGCGCGGCGTCGGCGACTGGAGCGGGCCGGATCGCGGTCAGGGTGCCGAGCTTGATTGTGGTCGACGCCGATGTCGGCGCGGTCGGCGTGGTCGGCGTTGGCGCTGCGGACATCGAAGGGGCGGTCGTCGAGGCCGACGCAGCCTGGGGCGAACGGGCCCGGGACTGCGACACCCGGCCTGCGGGCGGCGCGTCCGGTGGCCGAACCCGGCCGCTCGCACGCGCCGTTCCTGACGCCCTCCCCCGCCGTCGCGCCGGCCGCTCAACAGCCGCAGTCGTCCGCGGCGATGGGCGCGGTAAGAGGGTCGGCGGCGTGCTGCCGCCCGCCCTCCCAGGTCTCGAACTCCAAGCCCTCACGGGCCCAGTACTCGAAACCGCCGAGCATCTCCTTGACCTGGTAGCCGAGTTCGGCGAGCGCGAGGGCGGCGCGCGTCGCCCCGTTGCAGCCGGGGCCCCAGCAGTACGTGACGACCGGCACCGACTTGTCCAGCAGCCGCTCGGCCTGTTCGGGGATCAGCGCTGTCGGCAGGTGGACGGCGCCGGGAATGTGCCCCTGGTCCCAGGACTCGGTGGACCGGGAGTCGAGTACGACGAATCCGGGGTCACCGCCCGCCGACAGGGCCGCGGCGACATCGGAGACGTCAGCATGAAAGGCCAGGCACGCGCCGAAGTACGCGGCGGCCGCGGTCGGTGAGGCCGGCGGGACACGAAGGACGGGGTTCGAGGCGGGCTGCGTCGTGGTCATGACCGAAAATCTACGGTCGGTGGCCGACTCCATAAAGTGAAAATCCCCGGCACCGGTCTTGATCGTCCGGGGATTTCCCTGCTATCTCTCGGGGATGACCGGATATTCACCGGACGCCACGGACTGGCGCATCCTCGCAGCCCTGCAGAGCCGGGGCAGGGCCAGTTTCGCCGAGCTGGCCAGGGCCGTCTCGATGTCCCCGAGCGCCGTGACCGAGCGGGTGCGGCGGCTGGAGGAGGCCGGGGTGATCGCCGGCTACACCGCGGTGGTCGACCAGGACCGGCTCGGGCTGCCGATCCTCGCTTTCGTTCGGCTGCGGTATCCGAACGGCAATTACAAGCCATTCCACGATCTGCTGGAGACGACGCCCGAGATCCTCGAGGCGCACCATGTGACCGGCGACGACTGCTTCGTACTGAAGGTCGCCACCCGGTCCATGAACCATCTCGAGGAGGTCTCGGGCAAGATCGGCGCGCTCGGCTCGGTCACGACGAGCGTCGTCTACTCCTCGCCGCTGCCGCGCCGCGCGATCAGCCGCTGAGCGGCGTCCCGCAGAGCCGTACCGCGGAGCCTTGGCGGCCCTTGACGACCTCCAGTTGGGCCGGGATGCGGCGGCGAAGATCGGCGACGTGGCTGACGATGCCGACGCTGCGGTCCCGTTCGCGCAGCGAGTCCAGCACGTCGAGCACCTCGTCCAGGGTCTGCTCGTCGAGGCTGCCGAAGCCCTCGTCGATGAAGAGGGTGTCGAGCTGTACGCCGCCGGCCTCGTCGGTGACGACGTCGGCGAGGCCGAGCGCGAGGGCGAGCGAGGCGAAGAAGGTCTCGCCCCCGGAGAGGGTCGAGGTGTCGCGTTCGCTTCCGGTCCAGGCGTCCACGACATGCAGGCCGAGTCCGGAGCGCTTGCCGCCGGTGCGGGCGTCGGAGTGCACCAGGGTGTAGCGGCCGGACGACATGCGCTGCAGCCGTACGGTGGCGGCGGCCGCGACCTGTTCGAGGCGGGCGGCCAGGACGTACGACTCGAGGCGCATCTTACGTTCGTTGTCGACGGAGGTACCGGCGGTGAGCGCGGCGAGGCGGGCGACCCGGTCGTACTCCTCGCGCAGCGGGCCGAGGCGGAGCACTTCCGCGACGGCCTGCCGTGACAGCCGCGCGAGTTCGGCGCACCGGTCGCGGGCGGCGGCAAGCACCGACGCGGCGGCGCGCAGGGCACGCTCGGTCTCGTCATGCGCGGCCCGGGCGGCTTCGGGGTCGGCGGGCGGATGCTCGGCCACGCTGCTGGAGTCCGCCTCGGCGAGCCGGTCGGCGACGGCCGCGGCCTCGGTCTGCCAGTCGTCGATACGGTGCTGCAGATCCCGCTGCTCCGCCTCACCGAGCAGCACGGCGGCAGCAGCACGCGGCGTGTCGAACCCCGCCCGGAACGCGGCGTCGGCCAGCCGGTCGTCAGCCTCCTTCAGCCGCTGCGCGGTGATGTCGACGTCTCGCACGGCTTCGGCGGCGTCGGCGAGCAGCCGCACCCGGCGCTCCAGCAGCTCGGCATGCTCGGCGACGCTGCCCGCGCCGCCTCGGGCCCTGACCAATTCGCTTTCCAGCGCGGCCTGTTCCCGGTCGAGTCCTTCCCGCCGCGAGGTCCGCGCGGCGACCCGCCGCTCGGCCTGCTGCTGCGCGGCAACCCGCTCCTCGCGCTCACGCTCGGCCTGATCGAGCGCCTCGCGAGCGGCGTGCATGCCGGAGGCGATGCTGTGCGCATGCCGGTGGTCGCGCTCCAGCTGATCGACGAGGCAGAGGAGATCGGAAACGTCGGGCTCGTCCCCGATCCCGGAGCCGGCGCCCGGCTGCCGCGCGTGGGTGTCGGTGGGGCGCTCGGCAGGGGCACCTACCGCGTCGCCCCCACCATCGGAGCGCCACGCCCGGCCGAGCGTGGCATCCGCGTCATCGCCGCCCCCGGGGCCGCCACCCTGCGCCTCGCCTCCGAGCGTGCCTGAGCAGCCCGGCGTGCCTGAGCGGCCCGTTCGCGCGCCGGCCTCCTCGCTGTCGCCGGGGACGCCACCCGCCACCCGCTCCGCAGCCCGCGCCTCCTCCCTCGCCGTCGTCAACGACTCCCGAACCACCGCCAGTTCACGTTCCGCCTCCGCTTTCGCCGCGTCCGCCCGCGTGTACCTCTCGTACGCCGACTCCTCCGCCCCGCGGTCCACATGGCCCTCACCCGCGCTTGCCGGCGCGGGGTGCTCCGCCGAGCCGCAGACCGCGCAGGGTTCGCCCCGGACCAGGCCCGTCGCCAGTTCAGCCGCGATGCCGCGCAGGCGTCGTTCCTTGAGGTCGAGCCAGCTCTCGCGGGCCGTGTTGGCGCGTTCGCGGGCCGTGTGCAGTTGGTCCTCCAACTGTTCGGTGCGGGCCACGAGCCGGTCCCGTTCGCGGGCCGCGCGGAGTCGGCGGCGGGCCGGGTCGATGAGGCCCGCGAGGTGTTCGGCGCGGGTCGCGGCGTCCTGGGCGGCCGCGATGCGGTCCTGGTGGGTGCGCCGGGCCGCCTCCCAGCCGGCCAGCCAGCCCGCCGCGTCGGCCAGGATGTCGTCGTCGGCCCGGGCCTGGCGGTCGAGATCCGCGCGCTCGTGGGTGATCTCCGCGCTGCGCCGCTCCGCCCGCCGGGCGGCTTCGAGGCCGCCCAGGTCCTGGCGCAGCTTGCGTTCGAGCGCCGCGAGTTGTTCCGCGCCGGCCTCCGTGAGCTCCGGCGGGAGTCCGGTCCGCGCCCGCTCGCGGTCCGCGCTCGCGCGCCGGTGCTCGCGCTCGGCGTCGTCGCGCAGCCGCAGCGCGGGCTCGACAAGTTCCGCTTTGCGGGCCCGTGCCAGCCTGGCCTGCAGTTGCTCCCACTCGGGCCGCCGCGCCTGAAGCGCCTCGCTGCGCCGCAGTGCGTCCGCGTATCTCTCCTGGAGCCCGGCGAGTTCACGCTCGGCATCCAGGTCGTGCCGTGCGGCGGCCTGCCGGCTCTCGGCGGCGGCCAGCGCGCATTCGGCGATGTCCAGCCTCTCCCGGGCGCCCGCGCGGGCGACGGCCGCCCACTGCAGTACCGCTGCGGCAAGTCCCGGATCACCCGGCTGCTGCGGCGGCACCGGCCAGTCCCCCGCCGCCGTACCCGCGGCCTGTTCCATCCGGTGGGCGACCGCGAGCAGCCGCTCGTCACCGGCACGTACCTGCTGCTCGGCGGCGCGGCGTTGTTCGGCGAGGCGCTCCTCGACCGCGGCGAAGCGGCGGGTGTCGAAGAGCCGACCGAGCAGTTTGCCGCGGGCCTCGGCGTCGGCGCGCAGGAACCGTGCGAAGTCGCCCTGTGGCAACAGCACCACCTGGCAGAACTGGTCGCGGCTCATCCCGACGAGCTGGCTGATCTCCTCGCCGATCTCCTGGTGGGAGCGGCTCAGCGCCTGCCACTGGCCGGCTTCGAAGTCGTATTCACGCAGCCAGCTCTGGGCCCGCTCCGTGGTGAAGCCCTTGCCGTTCTTCTTGGGGCGTGGCTGCGCGGGCCGCCGCCGGATCTCCAACCGCCGCCCTCCCACGGTCAGTTCGAGGCAGACCTCGGTGAAGGTGCCGACCGGGGCATGGTCGCTGCGCAGGGACGCCCCGGCGCTCTGCCGCACGCCCGGCACCGCTCCGTACAGCGCGAAGCAGACCGCGTCGAGGACGGACGTCTTACCCGCGCCCGTTGGGCCGTGGAGCAGGAAGATCCCGGCGGCGGACAGCGCGTCGAAGTCGATGTCCTGGCCGGCTCCGAACGGACCGAAGGCGGTGACGATCAGCCTGTGCAGTCTCACCCGGCCACCTCGCGCACGCCCTCGTCCACCCGTACGTCGTCGAAGGCGCCGCGCAGCACGGTGCGCTCCAGATCGTCGGGCCCGCTGCCGCCGCGCACATGGGCCACGAAGTCCTCCGCGATCTGGTGATCGTCGCGCCCCTTCAGCCGCTGTGCGTACGAGGCGACCGCGTCGTCGCCGGTCCGCTCGGGCTCGAAGACGAGGCTGAGGGTGTGCGGGAACCGCTCGGCCAGCCGCGCCATCGGCTCGGCCGGGCGCACCGGGTCGGTGAGCGTCGCCTCGACGAACGACTGCTCGTGCAGGGCCAGTTCCGGGTCGTCGAGCAGTTCCTCCAGCGCGCCGCGCAGCCGGGCGAGCGGCCGGGGCACGGGACATTCGATGCGCTCGGCCTCGATCTCGCCCCGCGCGCCGAGGTCGATGAGCCACATCGTCTTGCGGTGCCGCGCCTCGGAGAAGGAGTAGGCGAGCGGCGATCCTGAGTAGCGCACGCGGTCGGTGATGGTCTGGCAGCCGTGCAGGTGTCCGAGCGCGACATAGTCCACGCCGTGAAAGACGCCGGCGGGCACGGCGGACACGCCTCCGACGGTGATGTCCCGTTCGCTGTCGCTCTCTTCGCCGCCCGCCACGAAGGCATGGGCGAGGACGACGGAACGGGTACCGGCCCCGCGCGTCGCGAGATCGGCCCGTACGCGCTCCATCGCCGCGCCGACGACGGCCTCGTGTCGTGCCTTGTCGGTCTTGAACTCGTCCTTCACCAGGGCGGGTTCGAGATACGGCAGTCCGTAGCAGGCCACCGCGCCGTGCGCGTCACTCAGCAGTACGGGTGTGTCACACGCGGCCGGATCAGTGCGCAGATGTATCCCGGCGCGATCGATCAGCCCCGCCCCGACGCCGAGCCGGCGCGCCGAGTCGTGGTTCCCGGAGATCATCACGGTCGGCACACCGGCGGCGGCGAGCCGGTGCAGCGCCTTGTCGAACAGTTCCACGGCCGCGAGCGGCGGCACTGCCCTGTCGTACACATCTCCTGCGACCAGGACCGCGTCCACGTCGCGCTCGCGCACCGTCGCCACCAGGTGGTCGAGGAACGCCGCCTGGGCGTCGAGCATGCTCACCCGGTGGAACGACCGCCCCAGGTGCCAGTCCGACGTATGCAGGAATCTCATGATCCCCGAGAGTATCGGTGGGGTCGGACATCACGGGTGGCTTCAGGCGTCTCCATACGCCTCACCGCCCAGCTCCAATCGCGCCGTCCCCGCCGTGGAATCGGCGAGCCAGCCGCGGAAGGCGTCGACGTCGGCGTCGGGCAGGCCGATCTCGATGGTGACCGCCTCCGCGTACCGCACCTCGCGCACATGCCGTCCGGTCGCCCGCAGATCGTTCTCCAGCTTGCCCGCCCGCTGGTGGTCGACGGTGACTGTGGCGAGCCGGAAGCGCTGCCGGGTGAGGGTGCCCAGCGCGTCCAGGGCTTCGCCGACGGCTCCGCCGTACGCCCTGATGAGGCCGCCCGCGCCGAGTTTCACTCCGCCGTAGTAACGGGTCACGACGGCTACGACATAACGGACTTCGCGCCGCATCAGCATCTGCAGCATGGGCACGCCCGCCGTGCCGCCGGGTTCGCCGTCGTCGCTCGCCTTCTGCACGGAGGCGTCGGCGCCGATGACGTACGCGAAGCAGTTGTGCGTGGCGGTCGGGTGCTCCTTGCGGATGCGTGCGACGAATGCCTGCGCCTCTTCCTCGGTCGCGGCGGGCGCGAGCGCGCAGATGAAACGTGATCTGTTGATCTCGGTCTCGTGCACGCCCTCGCGGGCGACCGTCCGGTACTGCTCCTGCATCCGGCCACCCTATGCGTCGCCCGGAGGGGAATGCTCCGCGCGGGCCGCCGGTTGTCCTGAGCATGTACGCAGACGCAGAGACGATCCGCAGGATTCTGACCTCGACGGGCGAGACCTGGGCGGTGGTCGGCCTGTCCAACAACGAGGCGCGGGCGGCGTACGGCGTCGCCGATGTGCTCAAGCGCTACGGCAAGCGCATCGTGCCGGTGCACCCCAAGGCCGAGACGGTCCATGGCGAGCAGGGCTACGCGACGCTCGCGGACATTCCCTTCGAGGTCGACGTCGTCGATGTCTTCGTCAACTCCGACCTCGCCGGCCAGGTCGCCGAGGAGGCCGTCGCGATCCGCGCGAAGGCGGTCTGGTTCCAGCTGGGTGTGATCGACGTGGAGGCGTACGAGCGCACGCTCGCGGGAGGGCTCGACATGGTGATGGACCGCTGCCCGGCGATCGAGATCCCGCGGCTCGGCTGACCGGGCCCGCGCCTGCGGGTCGGGCCCGCGGCTCGGTGGACCTCAGATCCCGAGGCCCTCGATGACCACCGCGCCCGGCAGCCCGGCGAACGCCTTCCCCGGCACGATCAGCTTTCCGCGCCGCCGGCCGCTGCCGATGAGTACCCACTCCGTGTCGACGACCGCCGAGTCCACCAGCAGCGGCCAGTCGGCGGGCAGCCCGATCGGTGTGATGCCGCCGTACTCCATACCGGTCTCGCCGGTCGCGGTGTCCATGGACGCGAACGACGCCTTGCGGGCGCCCAGTTGCTTACGGACGACGCCGTTGACGTCGACGCGCGTACTGGACAGGACAACGCAGGCGGCGAGCGAAGTCCCGCCGCCGCGCTTACCCGCCACGACCACGCAGTTCGCGGACATCTCGAGCAGTTCCCGCCCGTAGTGCTCCACGAAGACGGCGGTGTCGGCGATGTCCGGGTCGGTGTCGACGTAGATCAGCTGCTCGGCGGCCACGTCGCCGTGCCAGGCGCGCACGGCGTCGGCGACCGGCGGGGTGAGCACGTCGAGGCAGTGGGGGGCGGGCCTGGCGTCGTCGAAGTTTCCGATGGGAGCGCGCATACGCCTCACGCTAACAGCGGTTCCTCCGAGTGCGATCGACCGTCTCAGCGCACCGGCGGGATGGAGACCGCCATCGTCATCTCAACCGTCTCGTCACCGTCGTTCCGGTACGCGTGCGAGACGTTCGCCTCGAAGGTGGCGGACGTCCCGGCCGGTACGGCGTACGGTTCGCCGTCGACGACGAGGGTGAGTTCGCCCGCTGTGACATGGAGCAACTCGATCGTGCCTTCGGGGTGCGGGTCCGACTCGCTGCGTTCGCCGGGCATCAGCCGCCAGGCCCACAGTTCGAGCGGCCCTCGGCGCTCGGTGCCCACGAGTAGGGTGGTGAAGCTGCCGGTCGAGGTGGACCACATACGTACGGCCTGCTCAGGGGGTACGAGGCGGACCTGCGGGCCCTGCTCGTAGTCGAGGAGCGTGGTGATGCTGACGCCGAGTGCGTCGGCGAGCTTCACCGTGGTACCGACGCTCGGATTCGTACGTGCCTGCTCGATCTGGATGATCATGCCGCGGCTGACCCCCGCGCGGGCGGCGAGGGCGTCGAGCGTGAACCCCCGCTCGCTGCGCCAGCGCTTGAGATTGCGGGCGAGCGACTGCGTGAGCTGGTCGAGGTCCGTCACATTCCGTCCAATATTCTGAATGACAGAGTTCAATAAACTGCACTACGCTGTGGTGCACCCGAACGTTCACTGCACTGTACTGCGAGGCCCGTCATGACCGCACTGTTCGCCCTGGCCACGAGCTTGCTGTGGGGCCTGGCCGACTTCGGCGGCGGACTGCTGACACGACGAGCGCCGGCCCTCACCGTGGTCGTCGCCTCGCAGTCGGTCGCGGTGGTCGTCCTCGGTGCGATCGTGGTGGCCACCGGCGGCTGGCACGAGGCGGGAGCGCAGCTCTGGTACGCGGTCGCGGCGGGCGCCGTCGGCCCGGTGGCGATGCTCTCCTTCTACAAGGCGCTCGCGCTCGGACCGATGGGCGTGGTCTCCCCGCTCGGATCGCTGGGTGTGGCCGTGCCCATCGGTGTCGGCCTGATGATCGGCGAGCGGCCCGGGCTGCTCCAGTTCGCAGGCATCGCGGTTGCCGTGGCCGGCATCGTCCTGGCGGGCGGACCTGAGCTGCGCGGCGCGGCGGTGCAGCGGCAGGCGATCGGGCTGACCCTGGTCGCCGCCTTCGGCTTCGGCGCGGTGATGACCCTGATCGCCGAGGCCTCGACCACCATCACGGGACTCTTCCTCGCGCTCTTCGTGCAGCGCGTCACCAATGTCGCGGTCGGCGGCACGGCACTGTACGCGTCGGTGAAGCGCGGGGCCCGGGCGCTGCCGGAGGACGGCGGGATGCGGGTCATCTGGTCCTCGCTCCCGGCCCTCGCCTTTGTCGGCCTCGCAGATGTCGCGGCCAACGGCACCTACTCCATCGCCGCGCAGAACGGTCCCGTCACGGTCGCCGCCGTACTGGCGAACCTCTACCCGGTGGTGACGGTGCTTGCGGCGCTGGTGCTCCTCAAGGAGCGGCTGCGCCTGGTCCAGGCGACCGGCGCGGGGCTCGCACTGGTGGGCACCGTACTGCTGGCGGGCGGCTGAGCAGCCCGGTTCAGCTCTCCTCCAACTCCGCGAGCGCCAGCAGCTGTTCGGGCGTGACGCCCGCCGGAATCGGCACGGGAGCGGGCGTACGCAGCGGGGGCTGCCAGCCGCGGGCCGGGTCCCAGCTCCTGACGACCCTGGCCGGGGCCCCGGCCACCACCGAGTGGTCGGGGACCTCTCCCCGTACGACCGCGCCCGCGGCGACCACCACATTGCGGCCGAGCCGCGCGCCCGGCAGGACCACCGCGCCGGTGCCCAGCCAGCATCCGGGCCCGATCTCAACAGGCTCGGCACGAGGCCACTGCTTGCCGACCGGCTGGTGGGGGTCGTCGTAGCTGTGGTTGGTCGAGGTGATGTAGACGTACGGACCGCAGTACGTGTCCGAGCCGATGGTCACCCTGGTGTCGGCGATGACATGGCTGCCTCGGCCGAGGACCACGCCGTCGCCCAGCGTGAGGATCGGGTCGGGTCCCAGGTCCAGGCCCGGCATCATCCCCGCACTGAGCGTGACCCGCTCACCGATGATGCAGTGGTCGCCAAGCTCGATCCATGCCTCTCCGAAGACGGTGCCCTGCGGGAAGGCGAGCCGGGTGCCGTGGCCGAGCCGGCGGAAACTCAGGCGTCCCGGGTGCTCGGCGGTGACGGCGCCCGCCTCCTGCACCCAGCGCCAGCCGCGGTGGACGGCGCGCGCGAGGACGCGCCGCCGCCAGGCGGCGAGCGATGAGAACGTGTTTCTGTTCATCGGCACCCGCACACGGTAGTCGGCCGGACCTGGCCCGATCGCGGTGGTGCGCTGTGATGTTCACCCCACGAAGCCGAAGCCGCTTACCACGGCGGCTCGCCGGGGTGTCTCACGTTCGAGTGCGAGTCCTCCGTTCTGAGGGCAGTCGAAGCACTCCGGTCTCACCAGCATCACCGCGTGGCTAGCATGAGCGCCACACACATGCGGAAGATCACCGTCAACTTGGTGCCGTACAGCCGTATGTGCGGCCGATGTGCGCTCGTCGGCCCCTCTGTTTCCCGCACTCGAGCAGCGAGGGATCGCGGAATGTCAGTGCCAGTCGCCCCGAAACCGCACCGGATACGCACGCCGTGGCAGTTACCGCTCACGACACCACTGACGGCGCTCGTGGTGCCGGCTGCGATCGGCGGCGCGGTGATCACGGCGGCGCCGGATACGGCTCGCGCCTGGGTCGTGGGGACCGTCTCGGCCGCCTGGCTCGGTCTTGCCGTCACGGTCGTGGCCGCCGCGCTCTCCTCCCGGCGGCTGCGTGAAGCGGCGGCCGTGGCGCACGGCGAACTGTGTTCACTGCGCGGCCAGTTGGCGCAGGCGGCCGACGAGCTGGAGCGGGTGACGACGGTGACTCTGCCGGCCGCCGCCGCGCGTCTGCGCCGGGGCGCCTCGGCCGCAACCGTGCTCGCCGAGCTCGAACAGCCCACCGACGCACGGCTGCGGGTCCTCCTGAACACGGCGGTACGGGAGTTGGCCGTCGATGAGCGGCGATCCGCCGCCGCCCCGGCCGGGCGGCCGGCCCGGAAACCCGACGCGCCGCCCCCCTCCGGCTCTGCCACCAGCACCGCGATCCCGTCGCAGGGCGCCCCCCGGGTGGCCACTGCGGGCAGGCTGCCGGTTCGGCCGCCCGGGCGCACCATGGCCGCCGCCGAACGCGGCCGTACCAGGTCCGCCGCACCGGACGCGGTCCATGACTCGACCGGGCGCGATGCCGGTGCTCAGTTCGGCGCCTTCCACCGCTCGCTCAGGACCGCCCCGTCCGGCCCGCCCGTCCACCCGCACGAGAACGTCGAGACAGGAGGCACGGGCGGGTGACCGGACTACCGGGCAGCACCCGCCCCACGCACCCGATGCAGACCACTGACAACAGCCTCGCCCCGCTTCTGGAAAGCCTGCTGGAACGGACCCCGGGGGCCCAGCACGCCCTGGTGCTCTCGCGCGACGGGCTGAAGCTCTGCTGGAGCCGGCATCTGACGCTCGACCAGGCAGATCAGCTCGCCGCCATCTGCTCGGGCATTCAGGCGCTCGCCCAGGGCGCCTCGGTCGAGTTCGGCAACGCCGGCGGCGGCGTACGGCATTCGATGACCGAGTTCTACGGCGGCCTGCTGTTCGTTGTAGAGGCGGAAGGCGGAGCGCATCTGGCCGTCGTGACGGAGGACGACGCCGATCCGGGCTTGGTCGGCCATCTGATGACCGAACTGGTCGAGCGGATCGGCGAACACCTGCGGGCCGAGCCTCAGCCGCCGTCCCCGGTCACGGCCCCCTCAAGCAGTGAGGGGCAACGCTCTCAAGGAGATTGACCGGCTCAGAGCCGTGCCCGGGGCCGGGCCCCCTTGCCGCGACGAGGGCAGCCACCGAGGTGGGGATGTGGCGCACACTCGCCCGGCATTCCGGCAGCCCGGGCACAGCACCGAACGCGGGCACTCCGGCTCCCGCGATCAGACACGGCAACGGTGCATTCCGCTTTTCGGTGCCTGGAAACTAAGCCCGGATGTCGCCATGCTCCTATCCGTGCAGGCGATCCACGGATACGTAAATAAATCAGCCGGGGCGGGAGGTCCGGGTCCGGCTCAGCTGCTGCCCGGACTGCGATTCGAGCTTCCGCCTGGCCCGGGACACGTGCTGTTCGACCGTACGCGGCGACAGGTGCAGGGTAGCTGCGATCTCCCGGTTCGTGAGCCCCGCGTTGGCCAGGTCGTTGACCTCCTGCTCGCGCGGGGAGAGCTGGTCCCCGTAGCTCGGGCGGCCGCGACGGCGCTGTTCGGCGGCCGGCTGATGGGCACGGAGTGTGGCTCGCACCCGCGCGGCGTCCCAACCCGCGCCCACATCGGTCAGTTGCTGCACGCAGGAGGCGAGGTCTTTCACGGCGGCGGCCGCTGCCCCGGCGTCCGCGCCCGACTCCAGGGTGCACTGGGCGGCCGCCTCGGTGGTGAGGATCACCGCGTACGGCCGGGGCATCTCGCCGTACACAGCCGCCGCCCGGCGGAAATGAGGTACGGCCAGGGCCTGTTCGCCCGCCGCCTGTGACAGGACACCGCGGCACCAGTGGAGTGCGGCGGCGGCCGACGGACCGACGTTCCCCTTCAGCCCTGCCTCGAACTCGGCGATCATGTCCTCGGCCGCATTCCGGCGGCCCGCCAGGGCGGTCGCCTCGACGGCCCAGGGGGCGAGTTCCGAGGCCCACACCCAGACGCCCTTGTCGCGCAGCCTGTCCCAGGCCGTGGCCGCCTCGGCCGCCGCAGTGTCGACGTCGCCACGGGCCAGGGCGGTCCGGACCAACGCACCGGCGGCCGCCGCCACATGCGGCAGCGGCGAGCCAACAGGCAACGGATGCCCGTCGCCCGACAGCCAGGCGGCCATCTGCTGCCATTCCCCCTGGGCCAGGGCGAGCATGCCAAGGACGATCCGGGCGTCGGCGGCGGGTCCCGGCATGACGCCGGTCTCGGCGATGAAGGCCCGGGCCCGCCCGGACAGTCCGGTCCACCGGCCGGTGACCCAGTCCAGCAGCAGGCCGGTGCCGCGCCCGTCCTGCTCGACGTAGGAGGCTCCGCTGCGGGCCGCCAGATCCAGCCCCTCCTCCAGCAGATCTCCGACGCGCTGCGGGTGTCCCAGCCACAGCGCGGCGTCCGCGCCGTTCACCAGACCGCGGGCCACATGCGGCAGCCGCTCGGCCTGGTCGGACTCGGTGGCGCCGCGCAGCCGTTCCAGCACGTCCCATGCCGTGGGGTCCCCGGTCTCCAGCAGCACAGCGATGGTGTTGGCCGCGACCGCCGTTCGCACTTCGGCGTCGTCGCTGTGCGCAGCCATCTTCCGGACCTTCTCGAGCCAGTACAGATTGCGTTCCAGCGGGACCGTGGACATGACCGGCATCGCGAGCGCCGACATCGCACGCGCGGCGAGCGCGGGCCGTTCCGCCAGCTCGTCGACCGCCTGCTCCAGTTCCACCCAGCCCTGCAGGCCCATTCCCGCCTGGTTGTACAGGACCAGCCCCAGGTCGAGCCGGATCTGGCCCCGTACGGCCGCAGGCAGGGACTGCTCGTCGAGGATCTGCCGCAGCACCTGCACCGTCTGGTCGGTGTGCAGCCCCAGCACCGCGCTGTGGGCCAGCAGCGGCGCGAGCCGCGCCCGCATCTCCCGGGGGACCGCGTGGTGGGAGAGGGCGTGCTCCAGCAGATCGATCGCCGTCTGGTGCTCACCGGCATCGGCGCACTGCCACGCGGCACGCTCGACCGCCTTCAGCCAGCCGCGCAGCCGTCCGCCGCGGTGCCGGTGTTCCGCGAGCCGGGCCCACGGCACCGGTTGCCGCTGGGTCAGCACATCGGCGGCCCGGCGGTGCATCTCCTGGCGCAGCGGCCCGGGCAGCTCCTCATAGACAGCCGCGCCCGCGAGCGGCGAGGGGAAGCCGTACACATCGTTGCCGGTCTCCTGGAGTACGGCTTTGCGCAGGGCGGCGACGAGCGCCTGCCGGCCGGTCCCGGCGGGCAGCGCGCCCACCGCGTACAGATCCTCGGCGGTACTGGGCTCCTCCAGCACCGCCGCGGCCCGGACTACGGCCCGGTGCTCCTCCCGCAGCGCGGCGACGCGGCCGAGGACCAGCTCGGCCAGTCGTACGGGCGTCCCCGTGGCGTCCACGTCCTTGGCGGTGTACCGCTCCTTCGGCCCGCACACGTCCTGAAGCTGGCGCACCAGGTCGGCGACGACCTGGGGCACGCCGGCCGAGCGCTCGTGGATGCGGGCGACCAGCTCCGGCGGACAGCACTCGGCGCCGAGCCGCTCCTCGACCATCAGGCGCACCTGTTCGGCGTCGAGCGGCATGAGGCGTATTCGCAGTAGCGACAGCCGGGCCGGGTAGGTCACGGCCCGGCCGAGGACCAGTCCGGGCTCGGCCAGTTCCTCGGGCCGGTAGGCCAGTACGGCGGCGAGTCCGGCGGGCGCCCGCTCAAGCAGCCGTCGCAGCAGCTCCTGGCCGCCCCCGTCGGCGCGGTGCACGTCCTCGGCGATCAGCAGGACAGGCCCCTCGGATTCCAGCAGCGGTACCAGGTCCTCGGCCAGCGCGGCGGCGTCCGGGTAGAGACGCGGCGGCAGAGGAAGCGGCTCGTGGCGTGTGCGCCCGGCGGCCTGTCCACTGCCCGCGTCCGATGACGCCGAGCGCACAGTGTGGTGCGCCAGTGCGACGCCGGACGCGGTGAAGGCCAGGACGACGCGTGATCGCGGGCCGGTCTCAGCGGCCTCGAGCAGCCGGTCGACCAGTCGGCTCTTGCCGGTTCCGGCAGGCCCCTCGATCAGCAGCAATGCCGGTTGCCGGGTGGGATGGGCAAGCGTCTGTGTCAGCCACCGTTCCCAGGCCTCGTCACTGAGTGTGCTCACAGGCTCACGCTCCTCGACATTTCCGGTCATTTCATTTCTTTGCGTATCCGTACTTCAGTCTCCCCAATTGCGCTACTACGCGGCGACCATGAGCGTAGAGCTGCCGCTCGGGGCAACCGCCTGGGCAAAAGGAGCCGACGTGTTCGCAGCAGAGGAGTCTTCCCACCCTCCGTCTTCCGGCCTGGTGCCACATGGCGGAATCTCGGGTCTGGCCCAGTGTGCGATGTCGGCGACCCCGGAAGCGGTGCGCAAGCTCAGACATTTCGCCCGCGCCGTGGCGCACCGCTGGCGGCTGGGCGACGACTCCCACGAGGCGCTGTCGGTGATCGTCACCGAGCTGGTCAGCAACGTGGTGCTGCACAGCGGCAGCTCATGGGTGGCTGTGGCCATCAAGGTCCGCGGTGACACCCTGACGACCGAGGTCAGGGACGGCGGGAGGTGGAAGCACCGCCCGGTGCGGCGTCAGGAGCCGCTCGACGCGCATGCCGACTGCGGTCATGGGCTGGCGCTGGTGGAGTCCTTCGCGACGCGCACCAGCACGCGACGCCTGGCGGTCGGCAGCGTGGTGGCAGCGGAGATCATCCTGTCCGCCCAGTACGGCGGGCCCTCGGGCCACCCGCGATAGGGGGCCGGGGCGCCGGCGCTCAGTCCGTCTCGGACGCCTCGCGGTGCCCCTTGGCCAGCACCAGATACATCGCGGCGTTCAGCTTGATCCCATCGCGCTCCTCCTCGGTCAGCTCGCGCTTGACCTTGGCGGGCACACCCGCGACCAGGGAGCCGGGCGGGACACGCATCCCCTGGGGTACGAGCGCCTGCGCCGCGATCAGCGATCCGGCGCCGATGTGCGCGCCGTTGAGGACGGTCGCCCCCATGCCGACCAGTACGTCGTCCTCGACGGTGCATCCGTGCAGCACGGCGTTGTGGCCGACCGAGACACGCTCGCCCACGGTGACCGGGAAGCCCGGGTCGACATGCACCGTGCAGTTGTCCTGGATGTTCGTGTCGGCGCCGAGGACGATGGGACCGCAGTCGGCGCGCAGCACGGTGTGGTACCAGACGCTGGAGCCCGCGGCCATGGTGACCTCACCGATCACGACGGACGTGGGAGCGGTGAAGGCGTCCGGCGAGATCCGCGGCTCCTTGCCGCCCACCGCCGCGATCAGCGCCTGTGCCGGCATCGCCTTCTCCTCGTTCATGGGCCGGTTCGTCTCGGGCCGCTCAGTCGGCGGCGGGCACGGGATCCGGCTCGGCCGCCGCCACAGTACGGGCCTGCTCCCGCGCGGCCGCCTTCTTGGCGCGGCTCTTGAGCACCAGCATCGAGCTGAGCCCGATCAGCACGGCGAGGACCAGACCCAGCCAGGAGAAGCGCTTGAGCCAGGCCTCGGCCACCACGCCGACGGAGTAGATGACAGCGGTCGTGCCGCCTGCCCAGAGGATCCCGCCGAAGACATTGGCGATGAGGAACTTCCAGTACGGCATCCTCAGTACGCCCGCGAGCGGCCCGGCGAAGATACGCAGCAGGGCGACGAAGCGGCCGAAGAAGACGGCCCACATGCCCCACTTCTCGAACGACCGCTCCGCCATGGCGATCTGCGCCTCGCCGAAGTGCTTGGGGAACTTCCCGCCGAGCCAGGTCAGCAGCGGGCGGCCGCCCCTGCGGCCGATGGCGTACCCGATCGAGTCGCCGATGATCGCGCCGGCGGTCGCGCAGGCGCCGAGGATGTACGGATTGATGTCCCCGTGCTGCGAGGCCAGCAGCGCCGAGCTGACGAGGACGATCTCGCCCGGCAGCGGGATGCCGAGGCTCTCGAGCCCGATGACCACCCCCACCAGGAGATAAATGCTGACCGCAGGGACGGTCTCGAGCCACTCCTGGACGTGCAACGCCGGTTCCTCCCGATTTCGCAGGGCCTGTGCTGCCCGGCGCGCGCCCCCGTCGGCGCACGCCGGGAAGCCTACCTGGTCAGCCGGGCACCGGCACGAAGGGCCTCAGGCGCTCGGGCGCAGCGTCCACACGATGGTCATCTCGCCGGTCACCGCGCCGTCCGCGCGCTGAATGGCGATCTTCACCGGGAACTCCGGGCGCTCGCCCGCGTCCAGCTCCGCGACGACGTCCGCGATGGGACGACCGAGGGTGGCCGTCGCCGTGACCTCGCCCATCGCCAGCTTCTTGTAGCCGATTTCCGCCTTGACGGCGAGCGGCACGGCGCGCGACATCTGGTCACCGAAGGCGGCGATGACGATCGCGCCGCTCGCGGACTCGGCGAGAGTGAACATCGCCCCGGCGTGCGGTCCGCCGACGTGGTTGTGGAAGTCGGGCTGGTCCGGCAGGCGGACGACAGCACGTTCGGCGGTGGTCTCCACGAACTCCAGGTTGAGGGTCCGGGCCATGGGGACCGTGGCGGCGAGCATCTCGCCGACGGACATCTGATCAGCGCTCATGGAACGGGATGTTACCCATGAGTAGCGAGGTTGGCCATACCCGGGCGGGGGCGGCCGTAGCACCCATGACGCCGCACCTCTATCGTTACTCGCCATGTGGCCAGGACAGCAGCCGCCCGGGGGCGAGCAGAACCCGCAGGACCAGAACCCGTACCAGCAGCCGGGGTACCAACAGCCCAATCCGTACCAGCAGCCGGGGTACCAACAGCCGGGCTATCAGCAGCCGGGTTACCAGCAGCAGGCCAACCCGTATCAGCAGCCGACCGTGCCGCAGCACAGCGTGCCGGGGCAGCCTCCCGGTGGGCCACAACCGCCGCGGGACGACAAGAAGAAGACGACCATCGTCGCGATCGTCGCGGCCACGGCTGTCGTCGCGGCCGCGGTGGTCACCGGCGTCATCGTGCTGAAGGACGACAGCAAGGGCACCGAGGACGAGGGCGGCAAGGTCAGCAGCTCGAAGACGCCCGCGGCGGACAAGCCCAGCCAGGCTCCCGCGTCGCCGACCGAGAACCCGCGCGGCGGCGATGAGGCCAAGCCGACCATCGCGGGCTGGAAGGTCGTCAGCAACCCCAAGCACGGCACGCAGTTCGACGTCCCGCCCACCTGGGAGGTGGCCGGTTCGAGCATCAGCACCTTCTTCGAGGACGAGAAGAAGGGTGACGGCTCGCCGGTCGTCGTCATGTCGGCTCCGGCCTACTACAAGTCCAAGTGGTGCACGTTCGACAGCGACAAGGACGGCAAGCTCGAGACGTGGGGCCAGAGTTCGGTCGGCACCAAGGGCGGCAAGGGCGCAAAGGACACCGCCACGGCCGCCTACAACGAGGCCGGCAACTGGGTGTGGGCGGGCTACGCGCAGACCGAGCCCAAGGGCACGGTCAAGATCACCAAGGCCAAGCCGTACACCACCAAGTCCGGGCTCAGCGGCAGCGTCTCGACGGCCACCGCGCTCGGCGTCAAGAAGGAGAACAAGTGCGAGACCGACGGCAAGTCGATCGCCTTCTCCTTCAAGGACGCCACGGGTGAGTTCAGGAGCTGGGTCCTTTACGCCAACACCGGCGTCAAGGACGAGGTCCCGAACGCGACCATCCAGCAGATCCTGAGCACGGTGCGGCTGGCGGGCACGCCCTCCGGCTAATCCGTTTGGCACGGCGGCCGGCAGCGGGGACAGTCCCGAGGTGACCACACCCGCCGCCGGACTCCGCCGCCATGCGCGCCGCCCCGAATGGGCCGGACGCAACTACACCCTGCTGACCGCCGCCGCGATCGTCACCAGCCTGGGCACCCATGGTGCGCTGATCGCGGCGGCGTTCGCGGTTCTGCAGTCCGGCGGGGACGGCGGCGACGTGGGCCTGGTCGCGGCGGCCCGCACTCTCCCCCTTGTGCTCTTTCTGCTGATCGGCGGCGCGATCGCCGACCGGGTGCCGCGGCACCGGGTGATGGTCGCGGCCAACGCGCTCAACTGCGTCTCGCAGGGGCTCTTCGCCGTGCTCGTCCTGGCCGGTGATCCACAGCTGTGGCAGATGATGCTGCTGACCGCGCTCTGCGGCGCCGGCCAGGCGTTCTTCAACCCGGCCGCCGAGGGCATGCTGATGTCCAGCGTCAGCGGCGAACAGGCCGGCCGGGCCTTCGCGCTGTTCCGTATGGCCATGCACGGCGCGGCCATCGGCGGTGCCGCGCTCGGCGGCGCGCTGATCGCGGCTGTCGGTCCGGGATGGGTGCTGGCCGTGGACGCCGCGGCGTTTGCGGTCGCGGGCGCACTGCGGGCTTTCCTCGACGTCGGCCATATCCGTCCGCGCCAGCCCGGTGGCGGATTGCTGGCCGATCTGCAGGACGGCTGGAAGGAGTTCAGCAGCCGGCCGTGGCTGTGGGGCATCGTCGCCCAGTTCTCGGTGGTCGTCGCCGTCGTCGGCGCCGCCGAGTCGGTGTACGGGCCGCTGGTCGCCCGGGACGAGCTCGGCGGCGCGGGCCCCTGGGGCATCGCGCTCGCCGCGTTCGGCGTGGGCACCCTCGGCGGGGCGCTGCTGATGATGCGCTGGAAGCCGCGGCGGATGCTGCTCGCCGGAACGCTCTGCGTCTTCCCGCTGGCCGCGCCGGCGGCCGCGCTAGCCGTGCCGCTGCCTGTCGCGGGACTCTCGGTGGTGATGCTTCTCAGCGGTGTGGCGATCGAGGTGTTCGGGGTCGCGTGGATGACCGCGCTGCACCAGGAGATCCCTGAGGACATGCTCTCCCGGGTGTCCGCGTACGACTGGTTCGGCTCCGTGGCGATGCTGCCGCTGGCCACCGCGCTCGCCGGCCCCGCGGAGGGCCTGTTCGGGCGGCGGGAGTCGCTGTGGGGGTGCGCGGTGCTGGTGGTGCTGGTCACCGCCGCGGTGCTGTTCGTGCCGGACGTACGGAATCTGACCCGCCGTACGAAGGAGGTCGCGACGGGCCCTGCCGTGACGCCCTCAGCCGATGCTGAAGGCGCCGTCGGGCGGCTCGGGTGACGCCACCGCGTCGACGTCCCGTACCGCCGTCGCGTCGCCGATGAGCCGGGTCAGCGAGAGCCCGTGTTCGACCCGGGCCGGGAAGACGTCGGCGGCGGTGCGGCGGGCCAGGGCGGCCGTGCCGATGGGGGTGTGCGAGGCGAGGAGCAGGGCGTTGCCGAAGCGCCGGCCGCGCAGCACGGCAGGTTCGGCGATCAGCGCGAGCTCGCCGAACACTGAGGCGAACGCGGCCAGTTGGGAGCGGAGGAAGGCGAAGGGCGCGCCGTCGGCGAGGTTGGCCGCGTAGATCCCGCCGGGGCGCAGGACACGTTCCGCCGCCCGTGCGTACTCGACCGACGTGAGGTGGGCCGGTACCCGTGAGCCGCCGAAGACGTCCGCGATCAGTACGTCCGCCGAGTCCGCGGGGGCCGACTCGACCCAGGCGCGGGCATCCGCGGCGTGCACCTCGATGCCCGACCCCGCGGGCAGCGGCAGATGCTCGGCGACGAGTTCCAGCAGTCCGCGGTCCGCCTCCACCACGTCCTGGCGCGAGCCCGGCCGGGTCGCGGCGACATAGCGGGGCAGGGTCAGGGCGCCGCCGCCGAGGTGGAGCAGTTCGAGGGGTGCGCCCTCGTCCGCGGCGCAGTCGACGACATGGGCGAGGCGCCTGGTGTACTCGAACTCCAGATGGGTGGGCGCGTCCAGGTCGACATACGACTGGGGTGCGCCGTCCACCGTCAGCAGCCAGGCCCGCTCCCGGTCGACGTCGGGCATCAGCTTGGCGGTTCCGCCGTCGACGTCGCGCAGGACGGGTATCTGCTCGTTCACCGTCTCATTGTGCCCGGCCAGGTGCCCGGCCGGTCTCCCGTGAGGTGCGGGAGACCGGCCGGGGCGGGATCGCCAAGGCCGGATCGGATCAGACCAGTGCGGTGACCGTGCCGGCGCCGACCGTGCGGCCGCCCTCACGGATCGCGAAGCCGAGGCCCGGCTCGAGCGGGATGTCACGTCCCAGCTCGACGGTCATGTTGACCGTCTCGCCGGGCCGCGCGACCGCCGCCTCACCGAGGTCGATGTCCCCGACGACGTCCGCGGTGCGGATGTAGAACTGCGGCCGGTAGCCGGTGGAGACCGGGGTGGTGCGACCGCCCTCGCGGCCCGACAGGACGTACACCTGCGCGGTGAAGCGCCGGCTCGGTACGACGCTGCCGGGCGCCGCCACCACGTGCCCGCGGCGGACCGCGTCGCGCGCCATGCCGCGCAGCAGCAGGGCGACGTTGTCCCCGGCCTCGGCGGACTCCATCGGCTTGCCGAAGGTCTCCAGTCCCGTGACCACCGATTCGGTGTCGGCCCCGAGCACCTGTACACGGTCGCCGACCCGGACAGTGCCGCGCTCGACGGCGCCGGTGACGACCGTGCCGCGCCCGGTGATGGTGAGGACGTTCTCCACCGGGAGCAGGAACGGCCTGTCCGTGTACCTGACCGGCATCGGCACATACGTGTCGACCGCGTCGAGCAGCGCCTCGACGGCCCCGGTCCAACGGGGGTCGCCCTCCAGCGCCTTGAGTCCCGACACCCGGACGACCGGCGCGGCGTCGCCGCCGTATCCATGGGCCGTCAGCAGCTCGCGGACCTCCAGCTCCACCAGGTCGGTGAGCTCGTCGTCGCCCGCGTCCGCCTTGTTGAGCGCGACGACGATGTGGTCGACGCCCACCTGGCGCGCGAGCAGGACGTGCTCGGCGGTCTGCGGCATGACCCCGTCGAGCGCGGAGACGACAAGGATCGCCCCGTCGAGCTGCGCGGCTCCGGTGACCATGTTCTTGACGTAGTCGGCATGGCCGGGCATGTCCACATGGGCGTAGTGCCGGGTGTCGGTCTCGTACTCGACGTGCGCGATGTTGATGGTGATGCCGCGCTGCGCCTCCTCGGGCGCCCGGTCGATCCGGTCGAACGGCACGAACGTGCCGGTCCCGCGCTCGCTGAGGACCTTGGTGATGGCGGCGGTGAGAGTGGTCTTGCCGTGGTCGACGTGGCCCATGGTGCCGATGTTGAGGTGCGGCTTGGTGCGCACGTATGCCGTCTTGGGCATGGCTGTATCCCTCGGATTTCCTCGGAACTCGAAGCGTGCTGGGGACCCCTGGGCCTTGCCGACCCTCCCCCTGTGGGGTCCGCCGGACGATCCGGGAAGGGTCAGCTTCGGGCGCCGCCGAAGGGCGCTGCGGCTGCGGCCGCTGCCGCCGCGGGAAACTCCGGAAGTACGGCAGCCTTCGGCGCGTCCGCGACTGCGGACGGCGCTGCGAGGAAGGCGTACCGGGACATGGCGTCGATGATCGCTCACGGCCACGGCCGCGTCGAATGGTTTTCCGCGTACGGGAGTTCAGCAGGTCACAGGTGCTTGGTGGCTTCTCGCACCGACAGCGGCGCGAGCCGGTCGCGGGCGCCGTCGACGAAGTCGCGTACCGCCTGCGGATCCGTCTTGGCGTACTCGCGCAGGCACCAGCCGATCGCCTTGCGGATGAAGAAGTCGGGGTGGTCGGCGCGGCGCAGGCAGTAGGAGAAGAGCCGGTCGGCGTCGGTCGCGTCCTTGTAGCGGAGCTGGTGGAGCAGCGCGGTGCGCGCGACCCACAGGTTGTCGTCGTCGATCCAGGCGTCCATGTCTGACTTCAGCTTGGGATCGGCACTCACCAGCGGGCCGACGACGTGTGAGGCGAGGGCGTCGACGGTGTCCCACCAGGGGACGGTGATGATGAGGCGGCGCACGACCGGCAGGAAGCCGGAGGAGCAGCGCCCCACATGGCGGCGCAGATAGTCGACGGCGAAGTAGTGGTACTCCCGCTCGGGCAGCTCCCAGCAGCGCACGGCGATGGCGGTGCAGTCGGCCTCGTCGGGCCGCGGCGTTCCTTCGACGACGGTGCGGGACAGGGCTCGGCGATCGGGTGTGCAGAGACCGAGGAAGGGGGCGACGCCCTTCATGTACGCGGCGGCCCCCACGGCCCGGGTCGCGTCCGCGCCGGTCGGGTACACGGCGGTGAGCCTCTCCATGACGGTGTCGGCGAGATCGCTCTGCGGGACGGTGCGGGTCATGCCGCTCACATTACGGCGATCACATCCCCTTGTCGGTTAGTCTCCCCGGATGCTCGACCCCGTCCCCATGCCGGCATCAAGCCTCGCCCTTCGCTGCACCCGCGCGCTGTTCTCGCCGTGGTCGCGACTGTCGCTGCTCGTGGCCATGCTGGCGGCGGCGGCCCTGACGGTGGTGCTGTACGAGCCGCAACGGCTGCTGGCGGCCGGCTGGCCGCCGCAGCTGAGCGGCGCGGCGGCGGTGGTGCTGTTCGGCGTCGCATACGGGGCGTGCACGGCGGCCTTCGTGCCTCGGCCGCTGCTGAACCTGGCGGCGGGCGCGCTCTTCGGCTCGCAGGCCGGTCTGGTCTCGGCGCTGGTCGGCACGGTGCTGGGCGCGGGCATCTCCTTCACGCTCGGCCGGCTGCTGGGGCAGGACGCGCTGCGGCCGCTGCTGCGGGGTCGCTGGCTGAAGGCGGCCGACACCCAGCTGAGCAGCCACGGCTTCCGCTCGATGCTGGCGCTGCGGCTCTTTCCGGGGGTTCCGTTCGCCGCGGCCAACTACTGCGCCGCCGTCTCCCGTATGGGCTATGTGCCCTTCCTGCTGGCGACGGGGCTCGGCTCGATCCCGAACACGGCGGCGTATGTGGTCGCGGGCAGCCGGGCGGGCTCTCCGACCTCTCCGGCGTTTCTGATCGCGATCGGCTTCATCGTGGTGACCGGTCTTGCCGCGGGCGTGATCGCCTGGCGCAAGCGGCACCGGCTGCGGGGCCACTGATCCCCCGCGCCTTGCGCCTACGGCCATTGCGCTGCTGTTCGAGTACGGGATCCAGGCGGCATTACGCGGTGAAAGTCGCGCGCTGCCCACCCAGAAAACGCAGCGGCCCGCGGATCCTGAAACGGCGTCCGCCCCAACTGACGATGCCCCGCAAGGCAGATCCCTCGGGGCTGACGGAAGCCCCGTCAGCCGGGGACGCTACGCTTTCCCCCAACTGGCGCATGATCGGGAACGCTACGCGCCGTCAGACCGTGATCATTTCTTGGGTGGCGTAGTTTTCCATGTCTTGGTTCGAATCATTCATCCTCGGGCTCGTCCAGGGGCTGACCGAATTCCTGCCCATCTCCTCCAGCGCGCATCTGCGGCTCACCGCCGCATTCGCCGGCTGGCACGACCCGGGCGCGGCGTTCACCGCGATCACACAGATCGGCACGGAGACGGCTGTCCTGATCTACTTCCGCAAGGACATCGCCCGGATCGTCTCCGCCTGGTTCCGTTCCCTCACGAACAAGGCGCTGCGCAGCGACCACGACGCGCAGATGGGCTGGCTCGTGATCATCGGCTCGATCCCGATCGGCGTGCTCGGCGTCACCTTCAAGGACCAGATCGAGGGCCCGTTCCGCGATCTGCGGCTGATCGCCACAACCCTGATCGTGATGGGCATCGTTCTCGGCATCGCCGACCGCCTTGCCGCCCGTGACGAGGCCGGCGGCAAGCACCGGCAGGTCAAGGAGCGCAAGACCCTGAAGGAGCTGGGCGTCCGGGACGGTCTGATCTTCGGCCTCTGCCAGGCGATGGCCCTGATCCCCGGCGTCTCCCGCTCGGGCGCCACCATCAGCGGCGGTCTGCTGATGGGCTACACCCGTGAGGCGGCGGCCCGTTACTCGTTCCTGCTGGCGATCCCGGCCGTGCTCGCGTCCGGCGTCTTCGAGCTGAAGGACGCGAGCGCGGGCGGGCATGTGTCCTGGCCGCAGACGATCTTCGCGACGATCATTGCCTTCGCGGTCGGCTACGCGGTGATCGCCTGGTTCATGAAATTCATCACTACGAAGAGTTTCATGCCGTTCGTGATCTACCGAATTCTGCTCGGAATCCTGCTGTTCATCCTGGTCGGATCGGATGCGCTGAGCCCGCACGCGGGTGAGTCGGCGGGCTGACGCCCGCTGTCGGGGTGGAGACGGCTGTCGTACCGAGGCCCTAGCCTGTCGCCATGTCGCCGTTTCCCCGCGAGTCAGAAACTGCACTGTCCGCTGCTGAGCTAAATGTCCGGATCCGCGAGCTCTGGGCCGACGGCGAGCTGCCCGACGACCGACGGCCGGAGTACGAGGCGCTCGTGGTGGAGTGGGCCGCGGCGTCGCTCGACGGGGTCGAGCGCGCGGCGTGAGCACGGGCTCACCGCCCAACTGCCCGACCCGCCCCTGCCTCCCCGCTCTTGACCGCCCGGCATGCCCCCGGCCGGACCCGGCCGCCCGAACGCCCGGTCCGACCGTCGGCGCCGCGGCCGGGCGCTCGGCTAGCCTGGGTGCACGATGAACCTTTTGACGACGTCATGGGGCGGGTTCGACCTCGCCCGCTTCCCCGAGGACCCCCGCGACCCGCTGCGCGCCTGGGACGCCGCGGATGAGTACCTCCTCAGGCACCTCAAGGGGGACGAGCCGCTCAAGGGAATCGAGGACGCCGGGCCCACGGATCTCTCCGGCTCCGTAGTCGTCGTCGGCGACCGGTGGGGCGCCCTTGCCACCTCGCTCGCCGAGCACAGCCCCGTACAGATCACCGACTCCTTCCTCGGCCAGCAGGCGACCCGCGCGAATCTGGCGCGCAACGGCATCGACGCGGACACGGTGGCGCTGCTGTCGGTCAGGGACGTGCCGCCGGAGCGCATCGACGTACTGCTGGTCCGGGTGCCCAAGAGCCTCGCGCTGCTGGAGGACCAGCTGCACCGCCTCGCGCCCGCCGTGCACGCGGACACCGTGATCGTCGGGACCGGCATGGTCACCGAGATCCACACCTCCACGCTGAAGCTGTTCGAGCGGATCATCGGTCCGACCAGGACCTCGCTGGCAGTGAAGAAGGCACGGCTGATCTTCTGTACGCCCGCCCCCGGGCTGGCCCGCACCCCCGGGCCCTGGCCGCTGCGGTACGCGCTGCCCGCCGACGCCGGGGCGCTCGCGGGCCGGACCGTGACCAATCACGCGGGCATCTTCTGCGCCGAGCGGCTCGACATCGGCACCAGGTTCTTCCTGCGCAGCCTGCCCAAGCGCCGCGGCCCGGAGCGGGTGGTGGATCTGGGCTGCGGCAATGGCGTGATCGGCACGGCGGCCGCGCTGGCCAACCCGGAGGCCTCGGTGACGTTCATCGACGAGTCGTTCTCCGCGGTGGCGTCGGCCGAGGCCACCTACCGGGACAACGCCGGTTCGGACGCGAGGGCCGAGTTCCTGGTGGGCGACGGACTGTCCGGAGTGCCGGCCGACTCGGTCGACCTGGTTCTGAACAATCCGCCGTTCCACTCGCACCAGGCGACGACGGACGCGACGGCCCACCGGATGTTCGGCGGGGCGCGCCGCGCCCTGCGGTCCGGGGGCGAGCTGTGGGTGATCGGCAACCGGCACCTCGGGTACCACGCGAGGCTGCGCCGACTCTTCGGCAACTGCGAAGTCGTCGCCTCCGACCCGAAGTTCGTGGTCCTGCGGGCCGTCAAGAAGTAGCGGTCAGCGGGCCGCGCCGCCGTCCTGCCACTGCGCGTACGGAACACGGGAGATCTCGCGTACGTCGCCGAGCGTGCCCCACTCGTCCTTGCCCAGCCGGGTCAGCGGAGCCAGCTTCGTCACCTCGGGGTGCCCGTCCGCCATGACTTCCGGGCTGATCGCCGCATGCACCACCCGGCCGAAGACGACGGTCGAGTCGCCCAGCCGTACGGTGCTGTGCAGTTCGCACTCCAGGGCCACCGGCGATGCCGCGACGCGCGGCGGCTTCACGCGCAGGCTCGCCTCGCGCTCCACGCCCACCGCGTCGAACTCACTGATGCCGCGCGGGAAGTCGGTGGCGGTCGCGTTGATCTGCTCGAAGAGCGACTCCGGCGCAAGGTTGACCACGAAGGCGCCGGTGTCCTCGATATTGCGCAGCGAGTCCTTGCGGCCGACGGAGGTGAACTGCACGACCGGCGGCGACACGCACGAGATGGTGAAGAAGGAGTGCGGGGCGAGATTGTCGGTGCCATCGGCCGACGTGGTGGAGACCCAGGCGATGGGCCTCGGGACGACGGTCGCGGTCAGCAGCCGGTAGAAGGTGGCGCGGTCGCACTCGGCGGGGTCGTAGTCGATGCGCATGGGGTCAGTATGGCTGGTGACACGCAAGGTCCGGTGGATCCCCGAACTGACATAGATCGACCGTTTGCTGACCAAGCGCGGGTGAAGAGCGGGTGACTGGTGCGCACAGCTCTTGGCGTCCGGCGCTCGCTGCCCGAAACTGACCCGATGACGCAGCGCGTAGATCTAGCGACCGTGATGGACCGGCTGTCCATCGACGAATTGGTCACCAGTTACGCGGTGGCCGTGGACGATGCCGACTGGAGCGCGTACCGGGCGCTGTTCGCGCAGGAGGGGCGCGCCGACTACCGCAGCTCGGGCGGGATCGAGGGCCCGGCCGCCGAGGTCGCCGACTGGCTGGCTCAGACGCTGCGGCTCTTTCCGGTACGTCAGCACCTCATCGTCAACCGGCGACTGCACATCCAGGACCTGGGCGGCTATCCGGGCGACCGCGCGGAGGTGCAGGCCGACTATGTGAACCCGATGCGTCTGGAGTCGGGGGACGACTTCGTCTCGGGCGGCAGATACGCCTTCAGTCTGCTGCGTACGGACGCGGGCTGGCGGCTGCGGACCGTGGTCATCCACGAGAAGTGGCGGCGGGCCGCGGGGGCGCTCGACGGCGGCTGACTTCCTGGGTCGTCTGTCGGTGCAGGTCCCGCTCGCGCACACTGGAGGGGGACAGTGCTCGCGAGTCCTTCGAGGCAGCACGAGGAGGCGCGGCATGCGGATTCCGGTCGGCCGACCGAAGCGGCGGGAGGGGCTGGAGGGGCACGAGCAGCAGGAGCATGGCGAGCGGCACGAGCGTGTGGAGCAGCGCGAGCGTGTGAAGCTGCGCGACCGGGGCGAGCGTGTGAAGCTGCGCGACCGGGGCGAGCGGCGCGACCGTGGCGAGTGCCACCAGCGTGTGAAGCGGCACGACCGCGGCGAGAGTCAGCCGTTCACCCGGCTGGCGCTTTCGTCCCCCTGGTGGCGCGGCCTCGCCGCGGTGGCCGCCGGTGCGCTGCCCGCGCTCGCCTTTCCCGAGCCTTCGCTCTGGTGGTTCGCGTATGTCGCGCTGGTGCCGTGGATGCTGCTCGTGCGGTCCGCGCCGACCGGCCGCCGTGCGGCGGTCGAGGGCTGGCTGGGCGGCATCGGCTTCATGATCGCCGTGCACCACTGGCTGATTCCGAGCCTGCATGTCTTCATCGTCGTGATCGCCGCGCTCCTCGGGCTCATGTGGGGGCCGTGGGGCTGGCTCGTGTGGTCGCTCCTCGGCGGGACGCCGTCGCCGGGGCGAGCGGCCGCGGCGCTCGCGATCGTCCCTTCCGGCTGGTTGATGATCGAACTGGCCCGGTCCTGGGAGGGCCTGGGCGGACCCTGGGGTCTGCTCGGGGCGACCCAGTGGGAGGTCTCCCCCGCCCTGAAGCTCGCCTCGGTGGGTGGCGTGTGGCTGGTGAGTCTGCTGGTGCTGGCCGTGAACACAGCGGTAACTGTGCTGGTAGCGGTGCCGCACGCCCGTACGGCCGCGGTGGGTGGCGGCCTCATATGTGCCCTCACCACCACAGCGGTCTGGATGTGGGTTCCGCAGCCAGGACAATCGGGGCGGGCACGTGTCGCGGTCGTCCAGCCCGGGGTGGTCGACGGCATGGAGAGTGTCGAGCGCCGCTTCGCCCGCAGCGAGGAGCTGACCCGCCAACTGGCAGGGCAGAACCTCGATCTGGTGGTCTGGGGCGAGAGCAGTGTCGGCTCGGACCTGCGCGAGCGCCCCGATCTGGCCGCTCGTCTCGCGGTGCTCTCGCGCGCGGTCGGGGCCGAGCTGCTGGTCAATGTGGACGCCCGGCGGCGCGCGGGCGGTACGGGCACGGCAGGGATCTACAAGAGCTCGGTCCTCGTGGGCCCGCAGGGCCCGACCGGGGACCGTTACGACAAGATGCGGCTGGTCCCCTTCGGTGAGTACGTCCCGGCTCGCGCGCTGCTCGGCTGGGCGACCTCGGTGGGCAAGGCCGCGGGCGAGGACCGGCTGCGCGGCAGCCGTCCGGTGGTGATGGTGCTGCCCGGCGACGGCGGGCTGCGGCTGGGCCCGCTGGTCTGCTTCGAGTCGGCGTTCCCTGATATGAGCCGGCGGCTTGCCCGGGACGGCGCACAGTTGCTGATCGCCCAGTCGGCGACCTCGTCGTTCCAGGGGAGCTGGGCGCCGGAACAGCATGCCTCGCTGGCGGCGCTGCGGGCAGCCGAGAGCGGGCGGCCGATGGTGCATGCCACACTCACCGGCGTCAGCGCGGTGTACGGGCCGGACGGCGAGCGGGTCGGCGGCCCGCTCGGCACGGAAAGCAGCACCGCGGCTGTCTACGACATCCCACTCGCCCGTGGCACGACCCCGTACGTCAGGTTCGGCGACTGGCCGGTCTACGGCGCGCTCGCCGTCCTCGCCGCGCTCTGCGCCACCGAGGGTGCCCGGTCCCTCAGGCGGCCTGCTCCAGGGCCTGGCGAACCACCCGTTCACACAACTCATGAGTCCGCAGGGCGTCCTGGGCGCTGAGGACCTTTCCCGCGCGCACGGCGTCGAGGAAGGACAGCACCGACTGCTCGATGCCCCGCTGGCGGGCGACCGGCACCCAGTCGCCGCGCCGCCGCACGCTCGGCTGTCCCTTGTGGTCCACGATCTCCGCGAGATTGCGCACCTCGCGCTTGGTCCCCTGGCCCGACACTTCGAGGATCTCCTCGGTGGAGCCGCTCATCCGGTTCATCGCCCCGATCGCGGTGAAGCCGTCGCCCGACAGCTGCAGCACGACGTGCTGCATCAGGCCGTCGACGATCCGGGCACGCACGTCGGTGTGGTCGACCGGTCCGGGGACGAGGAAGCGCAGGGTGTCGACGACGTGGATGAAGTCGTCGAGGACGAGGGTGCGCGGGTCCTCGGCGAGGCCCACGCGGTTTTTCTGCATCAGGATCAATTCGCGCGGGTGCTCGACGCACTGGGCGTAGCCGGGCGCGAGGCGGCGGTTGAAGCCGACGGCGAGGCTGGTGCCGCGCTCCTCGGCGAGGCTCACCAGCTGCTCCGAGTCTGCCAGTTCGTACGCGAGCGGCTTGTCGACGAACGTCGCCACACCCGCTTGGAGCAGCCGGTCGACGATCTCGGGGTGCACGGACGTCGGGGCGTGCACGAAGGCGGCGTCCAAGTCCTGGGCGAGCAGTGAGTCGAGGCTGGTGTGGCACCGTTCGGCGGGGATGTGATGGGTCTCGGCGATCCGCGCCAGAGTGGCGGGGGTGCGGGTCTGCAGATGCAGTTCGACCCCCGGCAGGGTGGTGAGCACGGGCAGATAGGCCTTCTGCGCGATGTCGCCGAGCCCGATGCAGCCGACCTTCACTGGGGCCTCCCTTGGCGCTCCGCCGGTTGTCCGTGGTGTACCTCGTGTACGTCCTGCGCTCCGGCAGCATACGTGCGATGGGGCGGCCGCCAGTCGGCGATGCCGTCGAAGGTCCGCAGAACGAGGCCGGGTGCGAGCCTGGAGACGGCGGAGATCAGGGTGTCGCGCACCGCGACCGCCGGAGCGCTGGTCAGGGACATCAACCGGCCGATGTTCGCGGCCCTGCGGACGATGCCCGTGGTGCGCGGCAGGCGCTGCGCGGTGAACGCGGCAAGACCCGCGCCCAGGTCGCCGGCAGGGGCCGCGTGGTGGGCGAGCACGATGCCGTCTTCGATGGCCTGGTTGCCGCCCTGGCCGAGCGTGGGTGCCATGGCGTGGGCGGCGTCGCCGATGAGCACGGTCCGGCCGCGGTGGAAGGACGGCAACGGATTGATGAGGTGGTGGACGTCGTTGCGCAGCACCTGGCCGACTTCGGCGGCGGCGATGATCCCGGGAATGGGTTCGTGCCAGGCGCCGAATCTGCGCAGCAGTTCGGCCTTCTCGTCGTCGGCGGCGCGGGCTCCGGCGGGCGCGACGGCGGCCGCGTACGCGTAGATCCGGCCGTCCTTGAGCGGCTGGGTGCCCCACAGTGCGCCGGCGCCCCATGTCTCGTGCGGCTCGAAGGGACGGTCGGGCGCGGGGACGACGACGCGCCAGGTGGTGAATCCGGTGTAGGCGGGGCCGGGGTGGTCCGGGAAGAGGGTGCGGCGCACACCCGAGTTGATGCCGTCCGCGCCGATGACGAGGTCGGCCTCCATGTGCCCGTCGGGAGTGCTGACGCGGGCCGGGCGGCCACCGGTGACACCGGAGTCGGCGAGCTGTGCGGGGCTGGCGGTGCGCACCGTGCCGGCCGGCAGCCGGGCTGCGATGCGGTCGATCAGGGTGGCGCGGTGGACCAGCACCAGGGGTCCGCCGAATCGTTCGGCGACGGCGGCGCTGTTCGTACGGGAGAGCCGACGGCCGGCGGGATTGCGCATGCCGCCGTCGCCCTGCCAGGCGGCCAGTTCGCGGATGTCGTCGCCGAGACCGATGACGTCGAGGGCGCGCTGGGCGTTGGGGGCGAGACCGATTCCGGCGCCGACCGGCGCCAGGGATTCGGCGCGCTCCAGGACGGTGACCTGCCAGCCGCTCTGGTGCAGGGCCACGGCGGCGGTCAGTCCGCCGATTCCGCTGCCGATGACGACGGCTCGGGGCTCGGACATGGCTCCTCCTCGGTTCGGTGCGTTGGTGCCGGTTCACGGGCCGCCGACTACACCTGTAGTGAGACTTACCGTACTACAGCTGTAGTAATGGCGGTAGGTTGTTCTCATGGCCGCACGCACCACCACGAGCACTTCCCGTGCCGAACTGATCGCCGACGCCGCGCTGAAGCTGCTCGCCGAGCGCGGGATGCGCGGGCTCACCCACCGCGCCGTGGACGAGACGGCCGGACTCCCCCAGGGTTCGACATCCAATTACGCGCGCACCCGCCAGGCGCTGCTGGAGGCGGCCGTACGGCGGCAGGCGGAACGCGAGGCGGCCGTCCTGACCCCCGACGAGATGCCCGTGCCCGACGGCGGCACTCAGGACCTGGTCGACGCACTCGCGCTGGCGCTGCACCGCTACCTGACCCGCCACCGCGAACTGCTCGTCTCCCGCTACGAACTGGCGCTGGAGGCGACCCGAAGGCCCGAGCTGCGGGAGTTCTACGATGCGACGGGCAGCCAGTTCCGCGCGCGGCTCAACGCCCTCATGGCGGCGGCGGGTTCGCCCGAACCGGAGCGCCACGCCCTGTCGTTGGTGGCCTGGTGCGAGGGTCTGATGTTCTCCTGCGCGGTCGGCTCCTACCACTCGGAGGTCCCCGACCTCGCGGAGCTGCGCACCGGATTCGCCGAGCTGTTGCGCGGAATGCTCGGCGAATAAGCCCTGGCGGCACGTGGGGCGGGTGCCGCAGGATGACCGCCATGACGATGCCTGAACGGACCGAACCCTCCACCACCGCCGGCGAGCGCGAGATGCTCGACGGGTGGCTGGACTACCACCGCGAGACGCTGGCACAGAAATGCGCAGACCTGGACGACAGTCGGCTGAGGGAGCTGTCCGCGCCGCCGTCCGAGCTCTCGCTGCTCGGACTCGTACGGCACATGGCGGAGGTCGAGCGGGGATGGTTCCGCAACACCCTCGCCGGGGAGGGCCTCGATCCGCTCTACTACAGCGAAGCGGACCATGACGGCGACTTCCATGTCACCGAGCAGGACACCTATGCCGAGGCGTACGCCGCCTGGCAGGCCGAGATCGCGCGGGCGCGGGAGCTGGCAGCGGCCCATGGGCTGGACGACATAGGCAAGACGAAGTCCCGCCGCACCGGGGAGAGCTACAACCTGCGGTGGATCATGACGCACATGATCGAGGAGTACGCGCGCCACAACGGCCACGCGGATCTGATCCGTGAGCGGATCGACGGCGCGACGGGCGACTGACCGGAGGCTGACCGGCGTCACCCGTGCGGGCCATTGTGTGCCCGTACGACTGTGAACGTGCCCCGCGCACAGCAGAGTTGCGCGGGTGCACCGACCAAGAACCACCGCGAAGATCCTGGCGGGGATGGCTGTCTGGGCCGTGTCCGGCTGTGTGGCCGTGAATCCGCAGCCCGTCGCCTCGCCCCCGTCCCACGGCGGCAGTCCCGCGCAGGCCGTGGAGCCGCAGATCGTGCAGAGACCGGCCCGCGACGTCCTCGCGCCACCGCCCCTGACCTCACCCTCGGCCGAGTCGGCCGCTCGCCCGACGGCGCCGGCTCCCGCCGCCGCTCACTCACCGACCGGGCGCCCGGAGCCCCGGCCGCAGAAGTCCCGGCCACCTGTGCCCCGGACCGCCGAGCCACCTGCCCTGCCATCCGTGCGGCCGTTGCCGGCCGACCGGCCGGATGTCTGCGCCCTGGGCGAGAGCTACGGCCGCTGGCGGCCGGGCAGCCCCGAGTCTCTGATCTGCCGGGAGACCTACCGGAGTTGAACCGCGCTCGCCGACTGAGCGTCGCTCGCCGCCCCGATCTCACTCGTCGGCCGGCCGGCGCTCGGGTCTCACTCGCCGGCCAGACGGCGCTCCAGGCGGTCGATCGCGGCCCGGACACCGTTTCCGTATCCGTCGTCCCCCAGGGCGTCCGTCGCCGCGCGCGCCCGTTCGAGGTGGGCGCGCGCGGGCTCCGGCCGGTCGAGCTTCACATAGTCGGCGGCGAGGTTGAGATGAAGCGAGGGGTAGAAGGCCCGCACGGCGAGCGTCACCTCGTGGCGGGCCAGCCGCTCCTCACTCAGCCCCTCGGCCGCCGCCAGCGCCCGCAGATCCCAGGCGAGCTCGTCACTGGCGTCGTCCTGGGCATCGGCCATGTAGTGCGCCAGAGTGCAGCGGTGGAGCGGATCACCGGCCTCGCCGATCTCCGACCAGAGCGCGCCGAAGCGATTTCGCGCCTCCTCACGGTCACCGCCGTGCAGCAGCATGATCGCTTGTCCGATGCGGGTCATGACGGCGTCCTCCGACGCCTCCTGCTGCTCCATGACTGCGGCCTCCCACGTCCATGCGGCGATTCGCGACCATCCAGGGATCACGACGCTAGCCGCCTCCGCGGGCAATGCGGCACAGGCTCGGGCGGGGGCCCGAGCCTGTCAGCCGGGTGCGCGAAGATCGGCCGAGGTGCTCAGCCGAGGTTCGGAATCCGCCAGTCGATGGGCTCGTGCCCCTGGGCCGCCACCGCTTCGTTGATCCGTGTGAACGGATGCGAGCCGAAGAACTTCTTGGCCGAGAGCGGCGAGGGATGCGCGCCCTTGACCACCGCGTGACGCGATTCGTCGATCAAGGGCAGCTTCTTCTGCGCGTAATTGCCCCACAGGACGAACACCGCGGGGTCGGGCCGCGAGGCCACGGCGCGGATCACCGCGTCCGTCACCTTCTCCCACCCCTTGCCCTTGTGGGAGTTGGCCTCGCCTGCCCGCACCGTGAGCACAGCGTTGAGCAGCAGCACGCCCTGCTCGGCCCACGGCATCAGATAGCCGTTGTCCGGGACCGGGTGGCCGAGCTCCGCCGCCATCTCCTTGTAGATGTTCCGCAGGGAGGGCGGGGTCTTGACGCCCGGACGCACCGAGAAGCAGAGACCGTGCCCCTGCCCCTCTCCGTGGTACGGGTCCTGGCCGAGGATCAAGACCTTGACGCGGTCGTACGGAGTGGCGTCGAGCGCGGCGAAGACCTCTTCGCGCGGCGGGTAGACCGGCCCCCGCGCCCGCTCCTCCTCGACGAACTCGGTGAGCTCCTTGAAGTAGGGCTTGTGGAGCTCTTCGCCGAGAACGTCGCGCCAGGACTCGGGCAGCATGTCGGTGTCGGTCACGTCAACAACCTCCGGTATGCGATCAGTTACGACCGCAGAACCTACCCGCAGCCACTGACAATCGCGGCTACCAGCTGGCCTTCCGGTACAGCTCCCACATCTGCATGACCGTCTGCGGGTCGAGGGCGAGCTCGCCGCCGCCGATCTCCTCGCTGGAGGCGACGTACAGCTTGCCCTGCCACAGCGGCAGCAGACGGACTTCGTCGACAAGGATCTCCTGCGCCCGCTCGAACTGCTCGGTGACCGCACTGCGGTCGCTCTCGCGCCGGGACGCGGGCAGCAGCTGGTCGGTGATCTCGCTGTTCTCGTACGGAGTGTTGAGCACGTTCTTCGAGCCGACGAACGGCGCGATGAAGTTGTCCGGGTCCGGGAAGTCGGGGAACCAGCCGCGGCCGAAGACCGGGTACTGACCCGCCTTGTAGCCCTTCTGGAATTCCTTCTCGGGCCTGCTCTGCAGCGTGACCTTGAACAGGCCGGAGGCGTCCAGCTGCCGCTTGAGCTCGGCGAACTCCAGCGCGGTGCCGGAGCCGTAGCGGTCGGTGGTGAACCAGAAGGTCAGGGGCACCGGCTGAGTGATACCCGCGCCCTTGAGGATCTTCCTGGCCTTGTCCACGTCCGGCTCGCCATAGCGGTCGAAGAACTCGGTGGTGTGGCCGACGATGCCCTTGGGAACCATGGAGTACAGCGGCTCCGCCGTGCCCTGGTAGACCCGGCCGACCAGTGCGCCGCGGTCGACGACCTGGGCGATGGCGCGCCGCACGGCGAGCTTGCCGGCCATCGGGTCCTTGGAGTTGAAGACCAGGTAGCGGATGTCGGCGCCGACCGTCTCGACGAGCTGGAGGTGCTCGGTCTCGGGCTTCTTCTTCTGCAGCTCGACGACCTCCTGCGCGGTCAGACCGCGGTAGATCGCGTCGATCTCCTTCTTCTTCAGGGCTTTGACCATCACGTCGGAGTCCCCGAAGTACCGAATGGTGACGGCTTCGTTCTTACGCTTCGCGAACCCGTCATACTTGGAGTTCTTGATCAGCTCGGACTTCTTGCCCTTCTCGTACGAATCCAGGAGATACGGCCCCGAGCCGGTCAGCTTGCCGTCCTCCCGGAGCTGGTCTGCCGGGTACTCCGCGGGCGGGACGAGCGACATCGCGGGCGTGGCGAGTATGAACGGGAACGTCGCGTCCGAAGTCTTGAGGCTGAACTTCACGATGCGGTCGCCGGCCGTCTCGATCTTGTCCAGGGAGCCGAGGAGACCGTTGGGGCCACCCTGCACATCGATCTTCTGGATCCGGTCGATGGAGTGCTTGACGGCAGCCGCGTCGAGCTTGTCACCGTTGGAGAAGGTCAGCCCGGCACGCAGCTCGCACTCGAAGACCTTGTTACTCGTGTCCACGAACCGGCAGGTCTTCGCGGCGTCGGGCTGCGGCACGGTACTCCCGGCCGGGAAGCTCAGCAGCGTCTGGAAGACGTTCCGCATCAACTCCCATGAGCCGTCCCAGGCGGCGGCAGGGTCGAGCGTGGTGGGCTCACTCGTCGTACCGACCGAAATCTTCTGCTCACGCTCGGCGTCCTCGTTCGAGAACAGACTGCATCCGGCCAGCAGAGATATGGACGCTAGGGCTGCAGCCGCCTGCAGACAGGTCCGGTAGAACACGTGCACGCTCCTCGTTCAGCCAGGGTCGGCCGACCATACCGCAGCGCCCTGCCGGGTCAACCTTCTGGCCCGGCAGGGCACTTGACTCATTCAGGAACAAAACGGTCCAGGCTGCTCAGTGCACCCCGGCATTGAGGAAGATACCGCCGTCCACCACCAGCGTCTGCCCCGTGATCCAGTCCGACTGGTCGGACGTGAGGAACGCTGCTGCGCCCCCGATGTCCTCCGGAACTCCGAGCCGTGCCAGTGGGTAGGCCGCGGCCGCCTCGGCTTCCCTGCCCTCATACAGCGCTTGGGCGAACTTCGTCTTGATCACCGCGGGGGCGATCGCGTTGACCCGCACGGCCGGCGCGAACTCGTGCGCCAGCTGCAGGGTCAGATTGACCATGGCCGCCTTGCTCATGCCGTACGCGCCGATGAAGGGCGACGGCGCGATTCCGGCGACGGAGGCGATATTCACGATCGCGCCGCCGTTCTCCTTCTGCCATGCCTTCCAGGTCAGCTGCGCGAAGCCGAGCGCAGAGATCACGTTGGTCTCGAAGACCTTGCGCGCCACGTTCAGATCGAGATCCGCCATCGGCCCGAAGACCGGGTTCGTACCGGCGTTGTTGATCAGGAAGTCGACCCGGCCGAACGCCTCCATGGTGCGCTCGACGGCCGCCGCCTGGTGGGCCTCGTCGTGAGCCTTGCCGGCGACACTGATCACCCGGTCGGCACCGAGCCGCTCCACGGCCTCCTTGAGCGCGTCCTCACCGCGGCCGGTGATGCACACCCGGTCACCACGCGAGACGAGCGCCTCGGCGATGCCATATCCGATGCCGCGGCTCGCGCCCGTGATCAGGGCGACCTTTCCGCTGTCCTGTACCTCTGAGGTCATGTTGGTCGTCTCCCGGTTCAGTTGAGCGGTCCGCCGGCCACGTACATGACCTGGCCGGAGACAAAGCCGGCCTCGTCGCCCGTGAAGAAGGCGATGGCGTTGGCGATGTCCTCAGGGAACCCGACGCGCGCGACCGGGATCTGGGTGGCGGCAGCGGCCTGGAACTCCTCGAAGCCCATGCCGACGCGGGCGGCCGTCTGGGCCGTCATCTCGGTGACGATGAAGCCCGGGGCGACGGCGTTGGCGGTGATGCCGAACTTGCCGAGCTCCTTGGCGAGGGTCTTGGTGAAGCCCTGCAGGCCGGCCTTGACGGCGGAGTAGTTGGCCTGGCCGCGGTTGCCGAGCGCGGAGCTGGAGGAGAGCGAGACGATACGGCCGAATCCGGCGTCGACCATGTGCTTCTGGCAGGCCTTGGCCATCAGGAACGCGCCCTTGAGGTGCACGTTCATCACGGTGTCCCAGTCGGACTCGCTCATCTTGAAGAGCAGGTTGTCGCGGAGCACGCCCGCGTTGTTGACGAGGATCGTCGGCGCGCCGAGCTCGGCGGCGACGCGCGCGACGGCCGCCTCCACCTGGGCGCTGTCGGACACGTCGCAGCCGACGGCGATGGCCTTGCCGCCGGCCGCGGTGATCTTCTCGACGGTGTCCTTGCAGGCCGCCTCGTCGAGGTCGAGTACGGCTACGGCGCGGCCCTCGGCCGCCAGCCGTACCGCGGTGGCGGCGCCAATGCCTCGCGCAGCCCCGGTCACTACGGCGACGCGCTGCTCGGTGGTGGACATGCTGGTTCTCCTCGCCCTTGGATGCGGCTCACCCGGTGACGTTCCGCGTCCGCCGGATGAGCGACCGCTTAGTACCTTCAGCAGACGAGACGCTAGAAGCCCTGGCACCCGGTGTCAACGGCCCTTCGGGTGCCCCGCGTCACTGAGGGGGTGCCTAGCAGACCAGCAGCGTCAGCAGTCGCTCCACTTCGGCCTCCGGATCGGCGGTCAATCCGGTGTGTACCGGGCCCGGCTGTACGACGGTCGAGCGCGGCGCGATCAGCCACCGGAAGCGGCGGCCGGCGTCGTCGCGCGCCGCCTGGCCCGCGCCCTCACCGCCGCGGCAGACGCCTTCGACAGCGTGCAGCGCCGCCCGGACGCCGGTCACGTCGGCCTGCGGGTCCAGTGCCGTCAGTTTGGCCTCGTCCAGATGGGTACGGGCGGCCACGAACGACTTGGCCCGGCAGTAGACCACGACACCCGCGTTGAAGAACTCGCCGCGCTCGACGCGTGGCACGACGCGCAGCACCGCGTACTCGAAGACGTCACGGTCGTTCACTGGTCGCTGTCCTTCGTGGTCTTCCTCGTCGGGTGGGGCCAGGGGGTCGGCTGCTCGGTCAGCCAGCCCGGCGCCTGGGACGGCTTGCGTTCGGTGCGCGGCCCGAGATTGATGCGCTCGTGGATGGTCGCGGCACGCGGCAGCAGCGCCTCGACATAGGCGCGGCGCAGCGCGTCGGTGGTCTCGAAGCCCGGCTCGTCGACCAGCCACTCGTCGGGAACGTCGGCCGCGACTTCGGTCAGCAGTTCCTCGGTGACCAGCGGCGCGAGCTCCGCGGCGGCCGTATCGATGTCCGGCCCGAAGGGGGCGAGGACGTGGTCGGAGGCGTCGTACGGCTTGGCGGTGGAGACGGCGGCGCCCGGCCAGTTGTGGTGCCAGATCATGGTCGCGCCATGGTCGATCAGCCACAGCTCGCCGTGCCACACCAACATGTTGGGGTTGCGCCAGGAGCGGTCGACATTGTTGATCAGCGCGTCGAACCAGACGACCCGGCCGGCCTCGGCCGGGTCCACCTCGTAGGCGAGCGGGTCGAAGCCGAGCGAACCGGGCAGGAAGTCCATCCCGAGGTTCAGCCCGCCGCTCGCCTTCAGCAGTTCCTGCACCTCCTGGTCGGGCTCGCCGAGACCGATCACCGGGTCGAGCTGGATGCTGACCAGCTCGGGCACACGCAGGCCGAGCCGCCGCCCGAGCTGCCCGCAGATGACCTCGGCCACCAGGGTCTTGCGGCCCTGTCCGGCGCCGGTGAACTTCATGACGTACGTACCGAGATCGTCGGCCTCGACGATGCCCGGAAGCGAGCCGCCTTCACGCAGGGGCGTGACGTAGCGGGTCGCGGTGACTTCGGAGAGCATTTTCCCAGGCTATCCGGCAGCTGCACTTCACGATCCACGGCACGCCCCGAAGCACGGCTCATCCCGCGAGACCCGTGATCAACCCTGGGGAGAATCTGGGGAGTTTGAGCTGGGGACCTCGGTCCCCCGGCTGCTCAGCAGACCGTCGATGGCTCGACGCCCCTCCCCCCAGCCTCCGGCATGAAGTGAGCGTAGTGGTCGAGCGTGATCGTCGGGGACGAATGCCCCAGCCACTTCGCGAGGGTCACCACTGACTCCCCCGCCTCAAGCACGGCCGAAGCGTAGGTGTGACTCAGCACGTGGAAGCTATCCCTGTGCGCCGCCTCCCATTGCCACGGCTTCGCCGCCTCAAGTCGTGGCGGGATCACCCCGATGCGCGCCAACGCAGGCTTCCACACGTAGGTGTTGAACGTGTTCACGGCAATGGCATTCGCGAACCGCGTGGTGAGCAGCAGGGAGAACTTCTTCGTCGGCTTTCCCGGCTCCCCCCAAGGGAGTTCCACCTCCACAGCGGGGTACGTCTGCGACGTGTGTCCTCAATTCCTGAGCGACAGATTCTGACATATCCACAGTGCGCGCCTTAGCTCCCTTGGGAAGGGTGAAGTAAAGACGACCATTCAATGCTTACACCTGCCTTGTTACATGAATTACTCCCCGACCGTAGTCAATATCATCTGGACTGACCCCGAAGGCTTCCCCCTGCCTAAGTCCGCAGCCCATACCGAGAGCCCCTTGATGCCCCCGGCAACAGCTACGAGTGCTGTGACCGGGAACGGTCACCGGGTGGTCGATTATCACCTGGGGGCCACTCCCCAAGGAGTCCAGAGCGCCTATACCGCGGGCGGTCGCCAAGGTGAACGCGAAACGCGCTGGCAGTGAGGGCTGGGCCCCGCTGCCCGAGCGCATGGAGCGTCTGCTCGCCGGGGCGTCGCCGGGGCCCGTACCGTCCGTGTGCCCGCCTTGGTGGGTTGCTCTCAGCGCCCGAGGGCTTGGCGCAGCTCCTGCTTGTTCATCGAGGAGCGTCCTTCGACGTTCTTCTTCTTTGCCTCCTCATACAGCTGGTCCTTTGTGGGGCCCTGCGCGCCGCTGTGGGAACGCTCGCCGCCACGCTGCGAAGCAGACTTCCTGTCCCGGGTGGAGGTCTTGCTGGCGCTCTTCGACTCGCCGGAGCGCGCGCGCTCCTTGTTGACGGTCCGCGCAGCGATCTCCTTCGCCCGCCCGGTGGAGGCACCGCGCTTCTCGGCGCCTTCCTTGATGTGTTCGTACTGGCGCTCCCGTTTCGGGCTGGAACCTGCAGGCATGACACCCTCCTTGAATCAGCTTCCTTCGCAGGCCGAGTGCGCTCGGCCGCACTGATCACCTGCCCACAACCGCGCTTTCTATCGGGGCCACAGCCACCAGTCCACGGCTTGAATCCGAGGCACGCGCCGCGGGTGAACCAACCGGGTGACGGTCCCCCCACGACCGCACACCCGCTGGGGGTGCCGGTGGCGGCACCGTCCGAGCACCCCGGCGACGGGTGGCCGCGGTGTGGATGAGGGGCAAGGGCACGGAGTCCGTGGGACCGGCCCCGCAGACTGCCCGCGACGGCCAATGTTCACCGCCGCCGCGCCGCTCGTGGAGGCTCAGGCAGCAGCCTGCCGGTGGTTATCGAGGGTTCGGTTCGAGATCCGGCATGTTGTCGCTGGTGGGACCTTCATGAGATCGACGTGACGTGGCTGCGATGTCAGTGCAGCCTCGTATGTTGGCCCGATGATTCAGAACGTGGTCGACGAGCGGGCCGTCGAGGCGGCGGTGCACGATGCCGAACAGGCGATAGCCGAGTTCGACGGGGCCTGCCGGTGGCTGGCTGCTGCCCGGCAGGGACCGATGGAGCCTCTTGCGGCCGAGGTCTGGGTGTTCGACAAGGATCTTGCACGGGTGGTGTTGGTGAAGCACCGTTGGCGGGGTTGGGTTCCTCCGGGCGGGAAAGTCGAGGCCGGGGAGACACCGTGCGAGGGGGCGACCCGAGAGCTTTTCGAGGAGACGGGCGTTCGGGCGAAACTGCTGCCCGAGCCGGCAGCGGTTGCGGTTCGCTCGTATCACCCGGACTGGCCGGTCACTCTCGGGCTGTCGTATGCCGCTGTCGTTGATGCAGCGGCCTCGTTTGTCCCGGAGGCTGGGCAGCCGGTGGCCTGGAAGAGGCTGGACGAGGGCTGGGAGAGCTATTTTCCCGACGATCTCTCCCGAATCCGTCAGCATGCCGCATGGTTGGCTGATCGGTCGGGCCGTCACTGAGGGGCTGCTGTGGTGCCGCCGCGGCAGGCGAGTTCGCGGCGGAGGTCGAGGTTCTCGCCGTGGGTTTGTTCGAGCGCGTCCCTCAGCGCCCGTACTTCTTCTCGGTGCCGCTTCTTCAAGCGGGTGATCTGGCTGGTTAGCGCGAGAACGAGTGTGGTCTGTTCGTCGGCCGGAGGCGCCGGTGCGGGGACCGGACGGGCTTGGGCTCGCAGACGTTCGATGCGACCGCGCAGGTCGGGGTGGTTATAGAGGAAAGCGTAGGAGACGCCGGCCTCGCGCTGGACGGCCTGGAAGGTAATCGGCTCGCCGCGCTTGACCAGCGTGCGGATCGCCTTCTCCGCCGCCTCCGTCTTGGCTGCGCGATGTCGGACGCCGCCGCTGGCGGGCGCCTGCGGCGGAGACGCGGTCGCGCGGAAGCCGCAGCGAAGACTTCCACCAGCCCGGCGGATCGACCGCCGGCAGCGCCAGCATCCGGGCGGTGTCCGCGTCGAGCCGGTCCGACGGACGGGCCTGCAAAGTGCAATGGATACGCCGATTCGCCTTACTCAGCCAGTCCGCCAGCTGGGATGTTGAAGTCGGTCGGCGACGCGAACACGCGGCCGGGCAGGAAACTAGTCTCCAGATAGCCGTTCGCCCGCTCGACCAGCCCCTTCGCCTCCGGATCACCGGGACGGCACTGGATGATCCGGATGCCCAGCAGCCCGACGAACGCCGTGAAGTCCTCGGTCAGTTGAGGCCGTCCGCCCCGCCACGATCCCACCGCACCCTCGTTGTCCCAGACCAAGGTCTTCGGGACAGCACCGAGGCCGGTCAGCAGCCGCCAGTGGCCAGCGATGAGGTCGGCCGCATTCTTCGTCGGCAGCATCCTGGCCATGATCCACCGCGAGTAGCCGGCCACGATCACCAAGACCGGCGGGCTCGCGATCTGGCCGAAGCCCAGCGGGATGTCCGCGGGCGGGAACCACAGGTCGCACTGGGCCAGTTCGCCCGGCTCATAGCCCGTCCGCGAGACCGGGTCCGCCGCCCGATAGACCGGTCGCAGTTAGCGGCACCTATCGGGGAAGGACCAAGCAGCCCGCGGTGGCGTTTGAACGTCGTCACGGCATCTCTCCCTGGGTGGCGGAACGGTCGGCCGGCTGCCGCGACCGCAGCAGCTGGTCATAGGCCGACCGAGGGCAACGGCCGGTTGTCGGGCGGCAGGATGAGCCAGCCGCCGTTCGGTCAGGAACGTCACCGTGGCTCCCTCGGGCTCGGCCGGGACGGGCGGGACAACCACCTCTTCGGCCTCTGCTGCTTTCCTCGCTTCCAGCGCGACCGCGTCTGCGGTCAGAGCGCCGGCTCGAACGGCAGCAGCGAGCCCGGTGACCAGATGCTTGTGGGACATGTGACGGCCCAGCAGCAGGCCTCGATCAGGGCCCCGGTGCCGTCTCGGTCGCCGTGGGCCTTGCAGGCCGCCGCCCACCAGGCGTCGTGGACCGGAGTGAACCTTCCCGCTGAGCGGGCCTGGTCGAGTGCGGTCGCCCCGGGAAAGGCACCGGGCGGATCAGCGCCTCCAGGTAATGGTCCAGCTCCAGGCGAGTCTTGCCTTTGGCAATCAGCCGCTCGTGCCGGGCGACCTCCTCCCGCCCGTCGTCGACGACCAGCTCTGAGGCGTGCAGCACGACCCGCACCGTTCGTCCGATTAGCCCCACCGGCACCGAGTAACGGTTGGTGCGGACGCTGACCTGGCTGAACCGGTCCACTCGCAGGCTGAACAGCCGCCCACTCTCGAAGGGTTCGTCCGGCAACGGCTGCAGTAACGGACGTTCGACCGCGAAGTACTCGCTCACCGGCCGGGGCCGTGAGCCGATCCGGCGTTCCTCATCCTCCGCGTCCCATCGTTCGACCATCGCGTTCAGCTCGGCGAGGGAGGCGATCTCGGGGACCGGTACCAGGTGGTTGCGACGAAACCAGCCGATCGGGTCTTCCACTCCGCCCTTCTCATGGGCTCCCCCAAGTCCGGGCCGGCAGTAGAGAGCTTCGATGCCGAACCTCCGCGAGTTCGCGAATTCTGAAGAGTGCTCTGGATGAATCCACGGATGGCTACAGGAACTTGACCCGCATGGGCACCTCGGTTCAGTGCAGAGAATCCCCAGGTCCGCTTTTCCTTCCCCAGCCGGTTGCCTCGGGCGCTGGCCCGCACTGTCGTCGGACGAGGGACTCGGGCTTCTGCACACCGGTGCCGATTGCCCAGGGGGATGTCTTGTTCGTTGATCAGCCTGGTGCCGGGCCCTGCGGTCTTACCTGGTGGAATAGCGCGCGTAAATGGCCCAGGCTGCGGAATGATCGCGAGCATGTTGATCGATCACGAGGGCTGTTCGCCGACCGTGCACCCCACGGCCTATGTCGCGCCGACCGCGACACTGAGCGGGGACGTGCGGGTGGGAGCGGGGTGTCGGGTGCTGTTCGGCGCCGTGCTCACTGCCGAAGGCGGCCCGGTGGAACTCGGCGAGGGCTGCATCGTGATGGAGAACGCGGTCCTGCGCGGGACACGCCGCAATCCACTGAGCTTGGGGCGGCAGGTCCTGGTCGGCCCCACCTCGTACCTGACCGGATGCTCGGTGGAGGACGAGGTATTCCTGGCAACCGGAAGCCGGGTGTTCAACGGCGCGCGCATCGGGACGCGCTCGGAGGTGCGCATCAACGGCATCGTGCACCTGCGCACGGTGCTGCCCGCCGACTCGATGGTGCCGATCGGTTGGGTAGCCGTGGGCGACCCGGCGCGGATTCTTCCGCCCCAGGATCACGAGGCAATCTGGGCTGTGCAGAAGGAACTGGACTTCCCTGGCTACGTCTTCGGCCTGGACCGGCCGGCTGACGGCGAGGGCCTTATGCCGGGCATCTCAGAGCGTTTCGGTCGGGCCCTTGGCCGCCATCGGAACGACCGTCAGATCTGAGCCCCCGCCCTTGGTGGCCTCGATCTGCTCACCGAGGGCGCGAATCCTGTTCGGCGGCCGAAGTGGCGACGGCGCACGTGTAACGGAGGCTGGTCTTGGCGCCGAGGGAGAAGACGTGTGCGAGATGAAGGGGGTCGGCGCCGTTGGCGAGAGCTTCTTCGAGGATGCGGTCCTGCCGTAGCCGGTCGATGCCCACTGGTAGCTGCTTGACTAGCTTGTCCATCCAGAACGTGCCCACTGCCGCAGTGGTTGTCGCGGTGTTCCGGCTGATCAGCAGGTGCGGTGGTGCTGTTCGACCAGCGACGGTGCCGGTAGGCGAGGTAGTCGTTGATCGCCTCGGCGGTGTACTCGTCCTTCCAGCAGCAGCGAACTGATCCGGCGGGCAGGCAGAGCATGGACACCGGACAGAGCGACATCCACGCGAAGGGCCGGTTCCTGCAGGGCCGCTTGAGCCAACGACTCCACCTCGTCCGCGGTGAGCGACAAGGGAATCGAGTCGGGGAGCTTACCGCCGTGGACGCCGCGCATCGGGTTGGAGAACACCAGGCGTTCGGCCTTGAGCGTGCGGAACAGTCCTCTCGGGGCACTGGCGTCGTATGCGCGATAGGGACGGTTGGCGAGCCATTCGATGACGTCGTCTCGGGTGATCTGACGCAGTGTTGTGTACTTTGCCGCGTACTCGGTGAGGAACGGCAGGACGCTCCTCAGGTTGGTGATGAGCATGGACCTGGCCCGTGGTCTGCGGCGAGAGGTCCCGTGCCTCAGGACCTTGATCCAGATGTTCAGCTCGGCCCGCCGCTTCGGCGCCCGTGCGACGTTGTCGAGAAGAACGACTGAGCACGCGCTGCCGTATCAGGAGAGCAATAACAAGCCGACGCAGAGCGCAGCCGATAGCAGGAGGCAGGCGACGTTGAGGCCGAGTAGTCGGCGGCGGAGGGCAAGGTAGCGGGCGGTATAGGTGCTGTTCAGTTCGGTGCAGCGGGCGGCAATCGCTCTGAGCATCTGTTTCGACAGGTTGACGCGCTGCTCGGCGTAGCGCCGGGCGATCTCGTTCTGTTCGGCGGTGGTGAGCCAGGGCATGCTGCGGACAAATGCTTCGGCTTCGCTGCGTGCTGTGCGCAGTTCTGCCTGGTAGAGCAGGTAGCCCTCGATCTTGTTGATACCTGCGGCAGTCTCCTGTTTTGTGGGTGGTGGTTGTTCCATCAGGAGTCGCCCTTGTCGTCTCCCAGCGGGGGTGCGACGCCTTTGCCAGGTTCGATGACGTCACGGCGATCGCCACTGGTGATGTTTTCGAGTTCAGCGAGGTCGGGGTGGTGCAGGTCGAAGGCCGGTGATTCGGAGCGGATCCTGGGCAGGGCAACGAAGTTGTGCCGGGGTGGGGGGCAGGAGGTTGCCCATTCCAAGGAGCGTCCGTATCCCCAGGGATCATCGACGTCGATGCGTTTGCCGTACTTGGCGGTTTTCCACACGTTGTAGAAGAACGGCAGCGTGGAGGAGCCGAGAAGAAAGGCCCCGATGGTCGAGATGGTGTTCAGCGTGGTGAAGCCGTCCGCGGCCAGATAGTCGGCGTATCGGCGGGGCATGCCTTCGGCACCCAGCCAGTGCTGGATGAGAAACGTGGTGTGGAAGCCGATGAACAGCGTCCAGAAGTGGATCTTTCCGAGTCGCTCGTCGAGCAGGGTGCCTGTCATCTTGGGCCACCAGAAGTGGAAACCGGCGAACATCGCGAACACGACGGTCCCGAAGACGACGTAGTGGAAGTGGGCCACGACGAAGTAGCTGTCGGTGACGTGGAAATCCATCGGCGGGGAGGCCAGGATGACGCCCGTCAGGCCGCCGAAGAGGAAGGTCACGAGGAACCCCATGGACCACAGCATCGGTGTTTCGAAGGACAGCGAGCCTGTCCACATGGTGCCGATCCAGTTGAAGAATTTCACCCCAGTCGGCACAGCGATGAGGAACGTCATGAAGGAGAAGAACGGCAGCAGGACGGCGCCTGTTGCGAACATGTGATGAGCCCACACCGTGACAGACAGGCCAGTGATAGCGATGGTGGCGCCCACCAGCCCCACATAGCCGAAGATCGGTTTACGGGCGAAGACGGGGATGATCTCGGTGACGATGCCGAAGAACGGCAGCGCGATGATGTAGACCTCTGGGTGTCCGAAGAACCAGAACAGGTGCTGCCACAGCAGGGCGCCGCCGTTTCCCGGGTCGAACACCTGGGCCCCGAACTTGCGGTCGGCCTCCAGGACGAGCAGCGCAGCTGCGAGGACGGGGAAGGCCAGCAGGACCAGCACCGATGTGAACAGGATGTTCCAGGTGAAGATCGGCATGCGGAACATGGTCATCCCGGGCGCGCGCATGCATACGATCGTCGTGATGAAGTTGACCGCGCCGAGGATCGTGCCAAACCCGGACAGCGCGAGCCCCATGACCCACAGGTCTCCACCGATGAAGGGGGTCCGCTCGCCCCCGCTGAGCGGGGTGTAAGCAGTCCAGCCGAAGTCGGCGGCGCCCTGCGGGGCGAGAAAACCGCCGGTGGCCATCAGCCCGCCGAAGAGGAACAGCCAGAATGAGAGCATGTTCAGCCGTGGGAATGCGACGTCGGGTGCGCCGATCTGCAGCGGCATGACCGCATTGGCGAATCCCGCGAAGGTCGGGGTAGCGAAGAACAGCAACATGATCGTGCCGTGCATCGTGAACGTCTGGTTGTACTGCTCAGTGGACATGATCTGCAGACCAGGGCGAGCCAGTTCCGCCCGCAACATCAGCGCCATCACACCGGCGAGCACGAAGAACATGAACGAGGCGATGAGATAGAGGTGACCGATCTTCTTGTGATCGGTCGTCGTGATCCAGCTGATCACGACACTGCCGCGTGTGCGTCCCGCGACCGGGACAGGAGCGATCGGTTCGGTGGAAGTGGCCATACGAATCCCTACGTTTGCCGTTGGCGAGCAAGACGCGCGGCAGAGTGCCCCTCCGACGTCATCGCACACGCTACGGCTGCAGATCTCCAGTAACCGGTTCGATTAGTCCGTTTCGGAATTAGACCTCTCATGCGACTTTCGCGCTCGCTCAGACGTGCGCGACGCCCGTACCGCGAAGGCGCCACCGCGGACGTCGCGATGTCCTCGTATGGGTACTGGTAAAGGGCCGTCCGCCGTTCACTCCCCCTTGGCGTTTGGCGCGCTTCGAGAAGGACTCGGTCACTTCCTTCACCGTGTTGATCTCGGCGGCCTCGATTCTCCCGCTCGTTAGCGGGCGCGAACGGGCCCGCTCGAGAGCCTCATCCCGCCACCGCTGTTGCCGACAGCGCGAGTCCGGTTGCCGCGTAGGCCGTACCGGCCGGCAATCGGAGTCGTTGCAAATCCACGGTGCTTCTCCCCATGGGGAGAAGCTCAACAAGCATGTCGTCGGCGGCGGTTGGCCGCCGGGGGCAAGTAGATGCGCCGTCCTGTCCCACCCGCGAGAACCCGAACGCCCGTCATGCGCCGCCGCCGACATCCCTCCGACACCACCGTCGCTGATTGGCCCTGCTCGAACCGATGCCGCCTCCCGGCCAGCCAGACCAAGGCGGGAGGGCACCCCTAAAGGTGGCCGAGGCACGAGAGCGTCGATGCCATCCGCTACAGCGTCGACAACGGCGAAGCCCATCTGGCCTGGTAACCCATCACTCTGATGACCCGGCGCCTGACCCGAACTCCGGCAGCCCAGAAGGCTGTCGGACGGCGGTGAACAGCAGAGGGCACCCTGCGGTGAGCTATCCCATGACTGCTCGGGCCGCGTCGAGAAAGGCCAGGCGGTTGTCCTCCAGGTAATCACGCACACTCTCGCCGTCGGGCAGGCTTTCCCACACGGTCCGGTTGAGGTCGAGGAAGTACGCGCGCGCCGCATCATGCGGCAGCGGGCACTGAAGCCGGATCAACCTTTTGACTTCATGGACTGACGATTTCCTGCGCTGAGTGGCCCTGTGCATTCCGAAAGCAGGGACGCTGGCTGTGAACTGGACGGTGACCGTCGGATTCGAGCTCGGACGTCAGCCTTCGATGCCGGTGGAGCTGTGGGCGGCGCCGACTGGTTTGATTCGGGTGAGCCCCGCTGACGGAGGTAGACGGACAAAATGGCCATGGACGCGACCGCGAGGAGCTCCGACTGCCAGTTCTGCAGGGACCGGCTCCAGAAGTCGGCAGAGATCACGTACTCACCCCAGCCGACGGGCGCCTGAAGCTGTCGCAGCCGCTGCTCGTTGTAGGCGGCGACTCCGGCAATCGTGGGCAGTGCCTCTGCGCTGACGGGGTGACACCATCGCTACATGTGCGGCTGACCGTAGTACCGGGCGAACTGCTCCAGGTAGCTGGGCTCGCCGGTGTACTTGGCCTCGTCGAATTCGGGCGCGCCTTTGATCTGAATCTTTCGTCCGGTTGACGTAGAGCGTCTCCGCGGCCGTGTCGATGCGCTCGATGGTTCCGACGGGCAGCAGCACGTGCTTGCCGAAAATCCAGATACTGGTGTCGACAACGAGGTGGGTCTTGCGCGTCTTTGGGGCTGGGCGATGTCACCCAGGACCACGAACCATCCCGATCCAACACCTTCATAAAGAGTTTTTGTCCCGGCAGGGGCGTTTGATTGTTGTATGGATGGCCAGCTGGCTGGGGTTGCTGAGGCTGAATGGCGTTCGTAGCGGGGGCTGAGTCGGCGGTAGCCGGACAGCCAGGAGATCGTCCGCTCGATGACCCATCTGCGCCGCCCGAGTCGTTCGCTGGACTCGATGCCATTGCGGGCGATGCGAACCCGATGCGCTTGCCCGCGTCTGGCGCCGTGCAATACGCCCTGGACTCGACCTCGCCAGCCGCTCCCGTTGGGGAGCGGCTGGGGAGTTTCCTCGTCGTTTGGGAGGCCTTGGGGAGGTCAGAGACCTAGTCTCGGCCTCTACATGACGTACGTGCCGAGATCGTCGGCCTCGACGAAGCCCGGAAGCGAGCCGCCTTCACGCAGGGGCGTGACGTAGCGGGTCGCGGTGACTTCGGAGAGCATTGCCCCACAGTACTTCGGGCGGGTCGGGTGACCGCTCGGATTATCGCTTGTCATGGCCTGCGCAGACATGCCAAGGATGCCTCATGGCCGAAGACACGCAAGACCCCATGGATGCCCAGGACTTCCCTCGTCAGTACGCCCGGACCCGGCGCTTCTCGCTCGGCGTCCCCCGGCGCTTCACCGTCTCGCCGGACGGCTCGCGCGTGCTGTTCGTACGCAGCACGGGCGGACAGGACGGAGTCAGCCGGCTGTGGCTGTACGAGGACGGGCAGGAACGCGTCCTCGCCGATCCCCTCGCGTTGGGCGGCGAGGCGGACGTGCCGGAGGCGGAGAAGGTCCGCCGGGAACGCGCGAGGGAGACATCGTCGGGTGTGGTGTCGTACGCGACCGACGGCGCGGTCCTGATCGTGGCCTTCGCGCTGGGCGGGGAACTCTGGACGGTACGGACGGACGGCGGTGCCGCGCGCAGGATCGCGACAGCGGGCCCCGTGGTCGACCCGCGTCCCTCGCCGGACGGCGAGCGGATCGCGTACGTCACCGGTGGGGCTCTCCGTGTCGTACGCAGCGACGGGACCGACGACCGGCTGCTGGCCGCGCCGGAGGGCCACGAGGTGACCTATGGGCTCTCCGATCATGTGTCGGCGGAGTCGATCGGACGGCCGCGCGGCCACTGGTGGTCGCCGGACGGGGACGCGCTGCTGGTCGCCCGCGTGGACAGCTCTCCCGTGCAGCGCTGGTACATCGCGGATCCCGCGAACCCGACGAAGCCTCCGACGTCGATGCCGTATCCGGCGGCGGGGACGGCGAACGCCGAGGTGTCGATGCACATCGTGCGCCTTGACAGTGCTCGGGTGCGGGTACGCATCCCGGCCGCTGCCGGCGAGGACCACCACCCCTCGGCCTGGACCGATCCCGCCTTCGAGTACGTCACGTCGGCCGACTGGGACCGCCATGGCCCGCTGATCTCCGTGCAGACCCGTGATCAGCGCTCGCAGTTGACGCTGTCCGTGGATCCCGCGACCGGGGCGACACAGACGCAGCATCATGCCCGCGACGAGGCGTGGGTGTCCTTGATGCCTGGCACTCCCTTCCGTCTCCCGTCGGGCACGCTCGTGATTCCCTGGTGCCGCTCCGACACTCAGGGGCTGCGGATCGGAGACACCGTCACCCCGGACGGACTCGAGATCCGCGAGGTGGTCGGCACCGTCGGCGAGTTGGTCTTGTTCACCGCGAGCGAGGATCCGACCTATATCCATGTCTGGTCGCACGACCCGGACGCGGGCTTCGTCCGGGTCAGCGAGGGCCCCGGCGTCCACACCGCCGCCGTGGGCGGTGACACCGTCGTCCTGGACAGGAGGACGGACGACGGACAGTCGGTGACCGTGCTGCACGGCGGCAAGCCCGGCGGACAGATCGCCGTGCTCGCCGAGACCCCCCTGGTCACACCCCGGCCGGTGTTCCTCACCCTCGGGGAGCGCGAGCTGCGCAGCCAGCTCTTCCTGCCGTCCCGGCACAAGCCGGGCTCCGGGAAGCTGCCGGTGCTCCTCAACCCGTACTCCGGCGCCGGTACCCAGCTGGTGGTGCACGAGCGCGGATGGTGGTCAGCGGTGTCGCAGTGGTTCGCCGAGCAGGGTTTTGCCGTGCTCGTCACGGACGGCCGCGGCACCCCCGGCCGGGGCAGGGCCTGGGAGAAGGCCATTCACGGCGACCGGCTGACACTCGTACTCGAGGACCAGATCGACGCGCTGCACGAGGCGGCCGCCCTCCATCCCGATCTGGACCTGGACGCGGTGGCGATCCGTGGCTGGTCCTACGGGGGCTATCTGGCGGCGGGCGCACTGCTGCACCACCCGGAGGTTTTCCACGCGGCGGTCGCGGGCGCCGCACCGACCGACCGGCGGCTCTACGACACGCACTGGGAGGAGCGCTTCCTCGGTCACCCTGACGTGCTGCCGGAGAACTACAAACGCAGTTCGCTCGTCCCGTATGCCCACAAGCTGACCCGTCCGCTGCTGCTGGTTCACGGCGTCGCCGACGACAACGTGGTCTTCGCGCACATGCTGCGCTTTTCATCGGCGCTGCTGGCGGCGGGCCGCCCGCACACAGTGCTGCCGCTCTCGGGAGCCACGCATCTGATCACCGATCGGGACCAGGCGAGTAATCTGCTGCTGCTCGAGACGGCCTTTCTGAAGAAATCCTTGAATTCCCCGAGGCACTGAACATGCCGCTCCGCCCACGCGTAAAACATCAAGAACCGGCCGGTGTGAAAGGCCGGACAGGGAGCGTCGAAAGGGAGCCAGCATGAACGGATCACAGGGGCCGTCGCGGACCGTGACTCGCCGTACCGTCGTCGCCGCGGTGGGCGGGGCTGGCCTCACCGTCGCGCTGACCGCGTGCGCCGGCTCGGACGACGGCGGCCAGAAGGTGGCCGAACCACCGGCAGACGGCACGGGCGGAGCGGGCGACGGGGGCAAAGTGCTCGCCAAGACCGCCGACATCCCCGAGGGCGGCGGCAAGGTCATCGGCGATGTCGTGGTCACGCAGCCGAAGGCCGGGGAATTCAAGGCGTTCTCGTCCAAGTGCACCCACCAGGGCTGCGCGGTGAAGGACGTCGCCGACGGCGTCATCAACTGCCCTTGTCACGGCAGCCTGTTCAGCGCCGCGGACGGCAGCGTCAAGAAGGGTCCCGCCACCTCCCCGCTGCCGCCCGCCTCCATCACTGTGGACGGGGACTCGATCAAGCTCGCCTAGGCGCGGCGCGGCCGCTTCCAGCAGGAGAGCACATCTTCGGTCGTGGTGATCGTGGCGACCAGGGCGAGCGTGTGGCGGACCATCGCCGGGGTGTAGTCGGCGGGCACCCCCGCGATGGCGTCCTTGGGAACCACCGCCGTATAGCCGAGGTTGACCGCGTCGAAGACGGCGTTGGGGATGGCGACGTTCGCCGAGACGCCGGTGACGACGAGGGTGCGGCAGCCGAGATTGCGCAGCAGCGCGTCGACGTCGGTGCCGGCGATGGGCGAGAGGCCGTGCAGCCGCCGTACGACGAGATCTCCGTCCGCGACCTCTATGGGCGGCGCGATGCGGACGGCCGTCGTGCCGGAGTGCTGCTGGACGGGGAGCCGGGCGGCCGCCCGGAAAAGCCGCGCGTTGTGGTTGGCGCCGCGTCCGTCGGGACGCCGCTCGGCCACCGCGTGCAGGACCTGTACGCCCGCTTCGTGAGCACCCGCGACCAGCCGGGCGATCCTGAACAGCGCGCCGGAAGACCGTGCCTGCGCGGCGAGTTCGGGCAGGGCGCTTTCCTCGCCGACGACACCTTGCTGGCACTCGACGGTGAGCAGCGCGGTGGTGGCCGGGTCGAGCTGTTCCGCGAGCTGTTCGAAGGACGGCACGAGTCCCCCTCTTCGATCTCTTCGATTCTTCGGACTTTTCGACTCTTCGGGCCGGGCGCGCGACAGTAACCGCCATTGCGCGACGAAGGAAGAGCGCTCATGATTCCTGACACACAGTCAGCTAAGTGTTTCGGCTATGAGGAGGGGGCTGCCCATGACCGTCACACAACGCCGGGGCCGTCGCATCATGATGACGCCCGGCGAACTGGACGAGTTCCTGGCCGAGCAGCGCACCTGCCGGGTTGCCACCGTGTCCGCCGACGGCCGCCCGCATGTCAGCGCCCTGTGGTTCGCCTGGGACGGGACCTCACTGTGGCTGTACTCCATTACGTGCAGCCGCCGTTGGGCACAGCTGCGGCACGATCCTCGGCTCGCGGTCGTGGTGGACGACGGCGAGGAGTACGGGGAACTGCGCGGCGCGGAGCTGTCCGGCACCGCGGTCTTCGTGGGCGAAGCGCCTCGGACGGGTGAGGTGTGCCCCGAACTGGAGTTGCCGGAGAGGCTGTTCGCGCGGAAGAACTTCGGTATGGACGAGATGCCGCACGACGGCAGACATGCGTGGCTGCGGCTGACCCCCGATTCGGTCGCCTCCTGGGACTTCAGGAAGCTGTGAGGCCCTCTGGGACAGCGGGCCTCTGGGACAGCGGGCCTCCGAGGCAGCCGGCCTCCGAGCCGCCAAGCCTTCGCGGCAGCCGGACTCCAAGCCGTCAGGCCTCTGACCGCTCCACCGTCTCCGCGGCCCCACGCAAGGCATCGACCGCCGCCCTGATCGACGGGCGGCGGTCCGCGTCCGTCCGCCACACCGCGTAGATGTGCCTGCGCATCCGCTGCCTCACGGGCACGAGCCGTACCCCCTCAGGCACCCAGCCGCGCCCCAGTCTCGGCGTGACGCACACCCCCATCCCCGCCTCGATCAGAGCCAGTTGCGTGTGGTGCTCCACCGCCATGTGCGCGATCCGCGGCTCGAAGCCCTTCGAGCGCAGCGTGAACATCAGCCACTCGTAGCAGAATTCGCCTTCAGGCCAGGACACCCAGTCGTCCTCGGCGAACTCCTCGAGATCCACCTCCGCCCGGTCCGCCAGCGGATGGTCCGCGTGCATGGCGACATCCGGGACGTCATCGAGCAGATGAGCCTGCGCGAGTCCGCCGGGCACGGGCAGCCGCTTGTTGCTCCAGTCGAGCACGACCGCGAGATCGAGGTCACCCCTGACCACCTGCCTGATCCCCTGCTCGGGCTCCAACTCGCTCGATGTCACTCGCAGTTCGGGGTGGCTCGTGCGCAGCGAAGTCAGGGCCGCGGGGAAGAGCCCGCGGGCGGCTGTCGGGAACGCGCCGATCCTGACCTCGCCCACCACCTGCCCGCGCTGCGCCTCGATATCGGCCTGCGCGAGCTCGACCTGGGACAGGATGCGCGCGGCGTGGTCCGCGAGCAGCCGACCGGCGTCGGTGAGACGCACGCCGCGCCCGTTCTTGGCCAGCAGTGGCTGGCCCACCTCCCGCTCCAGTTTCGCCATCTGCTGAGAGACGGCCGAGGTCGTCACATGCAGCCCGTCGGCCGCTCCGCTCACCGAGCCATGGCGGGCCAGCGCGTCCAGGGTCCGCAGGCGCTCCAGATTCAACATGTAAGTGATGCTAAGCGAATACCGCAAATAATTCTCGCTTGTCCTACGAGATTGGAGCGGCCAGGGTGGACGGCATGAGCACCGCCGTCCCCTCCCGGACTCCATCGGCCCCCGCCCCCGCCCCTGCCGACTCCACACGCCGCCGCGGCCTCGACTGGCGCATCCGCTTCGCGGTGCTCTCCACGGTGTGGGGCTTCAGCTTCCTCCTCATCAAGGTCGGCACCGGCGGGTACGCACCCTTTCAAGTCACCTTCGGCAGGCTGTTCTTCGGTACGGCGGTGCTGGCCGTCGCGATGACGGTGCGGCGGGAGCGGCTGCCGCGCGGGATCCGTACCTGGTTGCACCTCACCGTCGCCGCGTTCGTGCTGAACGCGCTGCCGTTCTCGCTCTTCGCCTACTCCGAGCTGACGATCCCGTCGACGCTCGCCGGCATCTGCAACGCCACCTCGCCTCTGTGGGGCATGGCACTGTCCATGGTCGCGCTCTCCGAGGACCGGCCGACCCGGCGCAGGGTCGCCGGGCTCGGCATCGGCTTCCTGGGCGTGCTGACCGTGCTCGGCGCGTGGCAGGGATTCTCCGGGCTCGACTTCGGCGGCACGGCGATGGCGCTGCTGGCCTCGCTGAGCTATCCGATCGGCTGGATCTACGTACGGCGCACCCTGGCCGGCAGCAGCCACTCCAATCTCTCGCTGACCGGTGCCCAGCTGCTGCTCGCCACAGTCCAACTCGCCGTGGTCACACCGCTGTTCACGACGCTGCCGACGTCCTTCCCACTCGTGCCGCTGCTCGCCGTGATCACGCTCGGCGCCCTGGGCACGGGCTTCGCGCTGCTTCTCCAGTACGGGCTGGTCGCCGAGGTCGGGCCGACGACGGCGCAGATGGTCACGTACTTCATCCCGGTCATCGCGACGGCCGCGGGCGTCGCGGTGCTGGGCGAGCAGCTGGGCTGGAACACCCCGGTGGGCGCACTGATCGTGCTGGCGGGCGCGGCGCTGACCCAGAGCCGGCCGAAGCGACCGTCCGCCGCCACGGGCGCCTCGGCGCTGCCGCAGGCTCCCGCCGAGGCTGCTGCGGGGGCTGCGAGGGCTGCGAGGGCTGCGGCTCAGCCGTAACTGCGCGCGGGCGCCGGGCCGGCGGCAGCCGCGACCGCGTCCGCGAGCGGCTCGATGTCGTCCTTCCCGAGGCTCGAAACGGTGAGTCGCACGCCGGGTGGCGCCGACATCCGGAAACGCGCTCCCGGCGCGACCGCCCAACCGGCGTGCAGCAGCCGGGCCACCGCCCCGGTCTCGTCGGGGACGGGCACCCAGACGTTCATCCCGCTACGTCCATAGGCCTCGATCCCCCGCTCGGCCAGCGCTCGCAGAAGCGCGTCGCGCCGTTCCCCGTACGCGTGCGCGACGGCGAGCGGGTCCACCGCGCCCGAGGTCCAGAGGTGCACCACCGCACACTGCAGCAGTCGGCTGACCCAGCCGGGTCCGAGCTGCTGACGGCCCATCACACGGTCGATGGTGACGGCGTCGCCGGTCAGCACGGCGACCCGCAGATCGGGCCCGTAGGCCTTGGCGGTGGAGCGTACGAACGCCCAGCTGTCCGTGACCCCGGCGAGCGGGTGCAGCGGGAGATCGACGATCGCGTGTCCGTGGTCGTCCTCGATGAGCAGGGTGTGCGGGAACTCGGCCAGTACGGCCCGGAGTTCACGCGCGCGTTCCTTGCTCACGGCGGCGCCGGTGGGGTTCTGCGCCCGGTCGGTGACGATGAGGGCCCTGGCCCCGGCGGCGAGCGCCTTGGACACTGCCTGCGGCACCGGCCCGTCGTCGTCGACCGCCACGGGCACGGGCCTCAGCCCCAGCGCCGGCACCAGGTCCAGCGTGCTGCCCCAGCCGGGGTCCTCGACGGCGACCGCGTCGCCGGGCTTGAGATGCGCGGCGAGGACGCGCTCGATGGCGTCCAGCGATCCGGAGGTGACGGCGAGCGGCCCTTCGGGCACGCCGTCGGCGTCCATCGCGGCGCGGGCGAGCCGTGCCAACTCCGCGTCGACGGGTGCCTGTCCATACAGACCCGGCTCCTCCGCGTTGCGCCGGGCCGCGGCGGCGAGGGCGTCGCCCATCGGCGGCAGCAGCGCGGGGTCGGGGTTCCCCTCGCCCAGGTCCCGTACGCCGGGGGGCGCGTCGACCCGGATCGACCCGCGAGCCGTACTGGCCGGCCGCGGGCGCACCCGGCTGCCCTTGCGCCCCGCGGTCTCGATGACTCCGCGCTCTCGCAGGGTCCGGTACGCGGACGCGACGGTGTTCGGGTTGACCCCCAGCTCGGTGGCCAACTCCCTCATAGGCGGCAGCAGTTGACCCGGTTCCAGGTCACCCGCGCCGACCGCGCGCTCGATGTCGGCGGCAATCTCCGATGCGCGGTGCCCAACGATCCGATACTCTCCTAGCACAAACAAGATTATGCACTAATGCAATGGAGTTCGCAATGCCGGACGCTTACGAGCCGACCGAACGCACCGTCCCCACCCGTTCCCGGGACCGCGCCGCGTACGACCGCGAGCTGGTCCACTCCATACTCGACGAGGCATACGTCTGCCATCTCGGCTTCGTCCGCGACGGCGCGCCGGTCGTCCTGCCGACGCTGTTCGCCCGCGTCGACGACCACCTGTACATCCACGGCTCGACGGGCTCACGCCCCCTGCGCATGGCGGGCGAAGCGGACCTCGGCCTCGACGTGTGCCTGACGGTCACCCACGTCGACGGCCTGGTGCTGGCCCGCTCGGCGTTCCACCACTCGATCAACTACCGCTCGGTCGTGGTCCACGGCACCGCCCGCCAGGTCACCGACCCGGCGGAGAAGCGCACCGCCCTCGACGCCCTGGTCGACAGTGTCGTCCCGGGCCGCTCACTCGACTCCCGCCCGGCAAACCCGAAGGAACTGGCGGCGACGGCGGTCCTGCGCCTGACGCTGACGGAGGTCTCGGCGAAGCTCCGCACGGGGGGCCCGAGCGACGACCCGGAGGACGTGGAACTCCCGTACTGGACGGGAGTGGTCCCGCTGACCACCGGGCAGGGCACACCGATCCCGGCGGCGGACCTGGACGACTCGATCGGGGTACCGGGGTACTTGACGGGAGCGTGAGGCGGCGACAGGCGGCGGCCCGCGGAGCGCCTGCCGAGGCCGCAAGTGCGGGCCCGCCCAGTTCCGGGCAAGGAGCCCCGGCACCGACCCCCGGCCACCCGCGGCGCCGCGGAGTCGGCGCCCGCCGTTCCGCCCCGCGCTCCGGTGCGAGCCGGAGTTGCGGGAAGGGGCGGTGGGAAGGGCGGCGGGGGTGGGGAGAAGCCCGCCGCACGCGACCGGCCCCACCCCGCAACCCCGCACCCGTCTACCCCCTCCCCACCGCCACCCGCGTCTCCGCCACCGCCAGCCCCGCCACCGCAGTCAGCAGCAGCGCCGTCCCCACCACCGTCGCCGCCGTGAGCCGCTCATCCAGCGCCGTCACCGCGATCACCGCCGCGCTCACCGGCTCGAGCAGCATGATCACCGAGACCGTCGCCGACCGCACCACCGCCGCCCCCGCGAAGTAGAGCGCGTACGCGAGCGCCGTGGGCACCGCCGCGACGTACGTCAACAGCCAGACCACCTGACCCAGATCCGCGGTGTGCGGCAACAGTCCCTCCGCCAGTGCAATCGGCAGCAGCCCCACCGCCCCGATCGCGAACGCCCACGCCGTCGTGGCCAGCGAGTCACCGCTCCCATCACGCCCCAGCCACCGTGTCAGCAGCGTGATCGCCGCGTACCCGGCCGCCGAGAGCAGCGCGAGCGCGACCCCCACGGGCCGTACCGTCCCGCTCTCGCCGCCCAGAACCAGCACGAACAGACCGGCAAGCGCCCCGGTGACGGCGACGACGCCGCCCCGCCCGAGCCGTTCCCCCATCGTCAGCCGCGCGCCGACGGCGATGAGGACCGGCCCCGCGCCCAGCGTGACGACCGTGCCCACGGCGAGACCGGTCGCCTGGACGGCCGCGAAGTAGGCGCTCTGGAAGAGGGTGAGCCCGATTCCCGTACCGAGAATGCGCAGCAGCCGGCGCCGTCGCGGCTCGACGGGCGCGACAAAACGCCTGGCCACAGGTGTACGCCGGGCCCGCAGCGCGAGCGCGCCCAGCAGGAGTACCAGACCCCCCGCACAGCGCCAGAACGACAGCGCGAGAGGACCGAGATCGCTCACCCGGAAGACCAGCGAAGCGGCCGCGCCGGCGGTCCCCCACGCGACTCCGGCGAAGATCAGAAAGAGCAGGCTCCGCCCGACGGGCAGGCTGACAGCAGGCGCGTAGGAAACATTCGACACGTGACTTCTCCGTGCATGAAGAACGGGATGGGTGATCGCTCGACTGCGTCACGCGGGCAGCGACGAACCGCTCGGGAACACCCCGAGCCCGGTCTTCGTCAGAAAGTGGCGGCCCGCGCTAGGAGGCAGGCGGCGGAAGTGCGGTCGAATGCATGATCGCCACCTTACGGTCCGGCGTGCGGGGCCGACAACTCGCCATCGGCGACGGCACGCTCACCGTGCACCGGCGGACCCTCCGCGAGCCCGCCGCCCGCCACCGGGCCCGACGCCGCCTTCGGCGCCTGTGACTGCGCGATGAACGCCCCCACCAGCACGACCGCACCACCGAAGATCTGCGGCGCCGACAGATGCTCCCCCAGCAGCACCCACGCCAGCACCGTGGCGATGACCGCCTCCAGGCATGCCACCACACCCGCCACCTGCGGGGAGAGCCTGCGTACCGAGACGACCCCGGTGACATACGCCAGCACCGTGGCGATCAGCACGATCCAGCCCAGCAGCAGCGCCGCCGGCACCTGCGTACCGCCCATGTCCGCGCTCCCGCCGAGCAGCGAGAAGTCCATCCCCCACGGCCGCGCCACCAGCGTCAGCACCGCCGCGCCGATGAGCAGTCCGTACGCGATCACGCCCAGCGGATCCGCCGCGTCGTCCCCGTCGCCGCCCTGGTCCGACAGGACGAAGTAGCCGACCTGGCAGCATGCCGCGGCCAGCGCGAGCAGCAGCCCGATCGCGTCGAAGCCGACCCCCGCCCACACCTCGACGACGCACGCGAGCCCGGCGACCGCGAGGACCACGCCGACCGCCGCGGCCCGGGTGACGGGCCGGCGCTGCACGAAGCGGACCCAGCCGAGAACCAGCGCGGGGGCGAGATATTCGATGAGCAGCGCGACGCCGACCGGGATCCGGGAGATCGCCGCGAAGTAGCAGGCCTGTACGCCCGCGACGGCGAGCAGTCCGAAGCCGACGAGCAGTGCGGGCCTGCGCAGCACCAGGTCCCGGTGGCGCCAGGCCACCGGCAGCATGATGAGGGCGGAGCCGGCCACTCGCAACCACACCACATGCAGCGGGTCGAGACCCGCTTCGATCAGCGGCTTGGCCGCGACACCTGATCCACCGAATGCGAACGCCGAGCCCAGGGCGAGTCCCAGGCCGGCGCTCCTAACCTGAGACGCGTGCATCGGCACATCATGTCAGCGCAAGTCAGGACCGTCACCCCCGTGACACATGTCGAGAACTCTGGGCCGCCGTTGGGTCGTCCGGCGCTATTCGGCCGCTATCCGCCCGCCCAGCAGCTCCGCGTCCACCCCGGCCCGCCGCAGCACCTGCACTGCCCGGCATTCCGGATCCGCGGCGAGGCGGGCGAGCAGATCGATCCCCCCGGCTCGCGCGGCGCCCCGCAGTTGTGCCCGCGCCAGCGCACCCTCCATCGCGGCGGCCGCCGAAGGCGACCATCCCGACGCCTCCGCATCCGTCGCGCGTACGACGGGAACGGTGCCCGAGTCCTCCACCGAGCCCTGCCAGCGCAGCCCGTATCCGATGCTGCGCTGCACGAGATAGCCGAGCACCCGCGCGATCTGCGGGCCGGCACCGAGAGCGGCACGGACCTCGGGGTCCGACTCGATCAGGGAGTGCAGCAGATGGGCCGTGTCGATCTGCCGGTCGCCGTCGCGCAGGGCCCTCCTGCGCGCAGTCGCGACCACCGAGGCCAGCTCCGCGGTGAGTCTGGCGTCGATCTCCGGGCGGGTGGCGGCGGGCTGTTGAGGCACCCACGGGACAGGGCTTTGCACATCTCCCACCTCATCAGCTCCCGGGAGCCCGTGCGTCGCCGTCGGGGCCCATTTGCCCATCCGACGGAGGTTGGGCACACCCGACCGGTTTCTCCTCCTTACGGATGAGATCAAGACAGCTCTCCCTGAGGGAGCGCGCGCCGCCTTGCCATCAGCACGTGGGCAGCCATGTCCCACCGCCCGAAGAGATCTGACTGTTCATCAGTATTGAATGTTCCGGCAGGTGCGGCTACGTTCCGCGACACCGTAAGCCGACACGAAGGGGTGGTCGTATGGCCGAAGTCAGCGCCGAGGCCCGTATCGAGGCACCGGCCGAGAAGGTCTGGGCCCGGCTGACGGACTTCTCCGGTTACGGCCAGTGGAACGCCACCCACACCAGCTTCCCCAAGGGCGGTCCGGCGCCCCTGGGGCTCGGTGCCACCTATGAGGAGAACATGAAGCTCATGGGATTCCCGGCCGAAGTGGCCTGGACCGTGGACGAGTTCGAGGCCGGCCGCGTGCTGGGGATCAGGGGCAAAGGCCCGATGGGCGTCAGCGTCGCCAACCGCTACACGCTCACCCCGGACGGGGACGGCACAAAGGTGCGCATCGACGGGGAGTTCACCGGCGCCGCCGTATCGCTGATGGCGGGCAAGCTGAAGGACTCCGCGACCGCCGCACTCAATGAATCGCTGCGCAAGCTGGCCGGACTCGTCACCTGAGACTCGCCCCCATCCCCCGTACACCTGCTCAGGAGGAAGGGCCCCGCGCGGCTGCACGGGGCCCTTCCTCGCACCTCTCCGACGTACTCAGTGCTCGTCGGCGAGGATCAGATAGAGCTTCTTGCGGGCTTCGTTGATCACGGCGACGGCCTTCTGCCGCTGCTCCGTGCTGCCGGTCTTCCAGACCTGGCCGAACGCCTCCATCAGGCCGAACCCGGCCTGCCGGATCTCGTTGACCGTCTCCCAGTCGACTCCACGCCCGGCCTCTTCCCACGGAGCCTCCGGCCCCGATTCGGCCTCGGCGCGCCCCGATTCGGTGAGCGTGAACAGGTTCTTGCCGCCCTCGCTCGCACTGGTGATGAGACCTTCGTCCTCGAGCAGCTGGAGCGTCGGGTAGACCGAGCCCGGGCTGGGCCGCCAGGCCCCGCCGCTGCGCTCGCCGATCTCCTGGATCATCTCGTAGCCGTGCATCGGCCGGTCCTTGAGCAGCGCCAGGATCGAAGCGCGCACATCACCGCGCCGCGCCCTTCCCCGGCCGCCGCCACGACCGCGTCCGCCACCGAAGGGTCCGCCGAACGGCGGCCCGAACGGGCCGAACGCCCCGCGCCGCCCCTCGAAGTCACCCCGACCCTGATGGCCGGGCCCGCAGTGCCCATGACCCTGACCGTGCTCTTGTCCATGTGAACGCATCGTTACGCTCCTTCCATCATTGATCTGTCGCGATGCGTCAACGATATATCGGAAGCCGCCAACTGGCAATGCTCAATCGGTCCAGCAACCCCGGATTGGCCTTGGCCTGCGGCTTTGCGCCGCCCCTACGGTCAGCTCATGCGGATTCGAATCGTCGACGCCTTCACCGACCGCCCCTTCACCGGCAACCCCGCCGGAGTCCTGCTCCTGGACTCCGACCGGTTCCCTGACGACTCCTGGCTGCAGCGGGTGGCGACCGAGGTGAACCTCTCGGAGACCGCCTTCGCCCACCCCCTGCCCGCCGGCGGCGAGGCCGCCTGGGCGCTGCGCTGGTTCACCCCGGCCACCGAGGTGGAGATGTGCGGCCATGCCACGCTGGCCACCGCCCATGTGCTGCACACCACCGGCAACGCGAGCGGCACGGTGCGCTTCGCCGCGCTCTGCGGCATCCTCGCCGCCACCGCCCACGAGGACGGCATGATCACCCTCGACTTCCCGACCTCCCCGCTCACCCCAGTCGAGGTCCCGGACGGCGTCGCCGAGGCGCTCGGCGCCAAGGTCGTCTCGGCGCACTACACGGGCCCGCACATCGGCGACCTGGTCGTCGAACTGGCCGACGAGCAGGCCGTGCGGGCGCTGACTCCGGACTGCCGCGCGCTGACGGCCCACTCCGAGCGCGGTGTCATCGCCACCGCGGCCGCCGAAGACCCCGCCGGCTCCTACGACTTCGTCTCGCGCGGCTTCTTCCCCCGGGTCGGCATCGACGAGGACCCGGTGACCGGCAGCGCGCACACGGCACTCGCTCCGTTCTGGTCCGCCCGTCTGGGGCGTACGGAACTGACCGGCCTGCAGGCCTCCGCCCGCTCCGGCCTGGTCCGCACCTCACTGCGCGGCGAGCGCACCCTGCTCACCGGAAACGCCGTCACGGTCATCGACGGCGAGCTGCTGACCACGCCGAGCAGCTGACGACGGCCCGACCGGCATCCGCACACGCCGAGGGGCGTACGGCAGCCGCCGTACGCCCCTTCGTCCAGCGGTCACGGCGTGGGCAGCCATCCCACCTTCCCGGCCAGCAGCGCGTACCCGACGAAGGCCGTGATGTCGAGCAGCGCGTGCGCGGCCACCAGCGGCCCGACCCGCCCCCACCGCCGGTAGAGCAGCACGAAGACAACACCCATCACCATGTTGCCGACGAAGCCGCCGATGCCCTGGTAGAGGTGGTACGAACCACGCAGCACCGAGCTCGCCACCAGCGCCGCCATCGGCGACCAGCCCAACTGCCCCAGTCTGCGCAGCAGATACCCGACGACGATCACTTCCTCCAGTACGGAGTTCTGGATCGCCGACAGGATCAGCACGGGGTACTTCCACCACACCTCGGGCAGCGCCTCCGGCACCACGGTGAGGTTGAACCCGGAGGCCCGCGCCACCAGATAGAACGCGAGCCCGGCGCTGCCGATGCCCGCCGCGACGAGGGCGCCGCGCCCGAGGTCGGACCATGGTCTGCTCCGGTCGAAACCGATCGCCCGCAGCCCAACGCCATCCCGCAGCAGCAGATGCCCGACGAGCAGTACAGGCACCAGACCCGTCGCGATGTCGAAGAGCTGCCAGGCGAGATCGAGCCACGGCCGCCCAGGGGCGTACGACCCGTTCAGCGTCGCCGCCTGCTCCTTGAGGGCACCCGGCTTCGTCAGCGAACCCACGAAGCTGATCAGCGCGGACACTGCGCTCGCACCCAGCGAGACCGCGAGCACGAGCAGTGTCTCGGACCGCAAGATCCTTCGCGACATGCCCCCTTGAGGATGAGAATCAGCCACGCGTCCCGCCTCCGCCTGCACACCTGCCTCCAGTTGAGTAATCCCGCCTCATCCACATCCTCGCCCCGCTAGGGTCTCGAATGCAGGTACGAAGATCGCACGCGACAGGCCGGGGGACGTGCGTCATCGCAATGACGCGGTCCCCTTTTCCTTGTTCATCGTTTCAAGGAGGGCACCACCGCATGGGACGTCACAGCTTGCCCGACGACAGGGCGAGGGACACAGCCAGGTCCCGTCCGCGTGAACGCCGTCGTACGATCGCCATCGCCACGATGCTCCTCCTGGCAGTGGCGGCGGGGACGGGGATCGCCGCGCAGAGCGGCTTGCTGTCCTTCGCGGAGCCGTGCGAGGGCTCCACCGTGCGCCTCGACGTCGTCGCTTCCCCCGACATCGCCCCGGCCGTGCGCGAGGTCGCCGACCGCGCCCGCGAGGAGAAGATCACCTCGGACGGTCAGTGCATGGACATACGCGTCACCGCCCGCGAGAACTACGAGGTCGCGCAGGAACTCGCCGCCGCCAGCGCCACGCCCGACTACGAAGTCTGGGTGCCCGACTCAGGCGTGTGGTCCCAGCGCGCCAAGGCGCTCGAGGACGGAGTACCGCTGACACCGGCCGGCAATGTCGCCGTGTCACCGGTCGCCCTGGCCACGGTCCACTCGGCGGGCGCCACGCTGGGCTGGCCCACGAAGACGTACACCTGGGCGCAGTTGGCGGCAGCCACCACCGCGACGGACGAGATCCGCCTCGGCGCCGCCGACCCCGCCCGCAGCGCCACCGGGCTGCTCGCGCTCACCAGCGTCTCCCGGTCCACTGCGCAGGAGGGCCCGGAGGCCGACACCAGGGTCGCGGCCACCGCCAAACTGCTGTCGCAGCGGGTCTCCGAGGCGGACGCGCAGCTCCTGCGCACCCTGGCGCCCGATTCCGGCACGGGGGCCGACTCCCGCCGCAACCAGGCCGTGTTCCTGTCCGAGCAGGCCGCCTTCGCCTACAACTCCGCCCATGACGGCGCCGGCGACCTCGATCTGTTCTATCCCAATGACGCCACGCCCCGGCTGGACTATCCGTTCACTTTGGTCGACGAGGGCGGCCTGAGCACCGACGAGGGCCGGGCCGCCACCCGCTTCGTGGCGCTGCTCGGCGAGAAGGAGTCCCGGCGGACGCTGGCGGCGCACGGCTTCCGCCCTGCCGACAACACGGTCGACGACAGCCTCGTACGCGCCGCGGGCGGCAGCGACCCACAGCCGTACGACGCGTCCAAGGTCGCGGCCGCGCCGCTGTCGTCGGACGCCCTCGAGGAGACGCTGGGGCTGTGGACCATCACCGTGCGGAGCGCCCGGCTGAGCACGGTCGTCGACGTTTCGGGGTCCATGGGATTGCCGGTGCCGGGCCGTGGCTCGCAGAGCCGGCTCGATGTCACCAAAGCCTCCCTCCTCCAGGCGCTTGACCAGTTCACGCCCGATGACGAGATCGGGCTGTGGGAGTTCGCGGCCGGGCTCGACGGCCCGCGGGACTACCGCCAGCTGGTGGCGACGGCGCGGCTCGGCGCTCCCGCCAAGGGCGAAGGCACCCAGCGGGCGCGGCTGGCCAAGGCATTCGAGGAGCTCGCGCCCGTGCCGGACGGTGCGACCGGTCTCTACGACACGACGCTCGCGGCCTACAAAGAGGCCCAGGCCACCTATGCGGAGGGCAAGTTCAACGCCGTGGTCATCCTCACCGACGGCGCCAACCAGGACCAGTTCGGCATCTCCCGCAGCTCGCTGATCACCGAGCTGAAGGAGCGCACCGACACGGAGCGCCCGGTGCCGCTGATCGCCATCGCGGTCGGGCCCGACGCCGACCTCTCGGAGGTCGACCAGATCGCCAGGGCGACCGGCGGGGCCGGCTACCAGGTCAGCGACCCGGCCGAGATCCAGACCGTGATCCTCAAGGCGATCATGGCCGTCGGCCAGGCGGGCGGAACCGCCGCTCAGTGAGTACCTCTGAACGAAGGCCCGCTCAGTGAAGGCCCGCACCCGCTCAGTGGAGGCCCGCTCAGGAGTGCGCACCGGGGAAGCCGACCGGCCAGGTGTGCACCGGCTCGCCCTCGTGCATCAGCTCGCAGTAACGGCGGGTGGTGGCCGCGAGGGCGGCGTCCCGTTCGAGACCGGCCTCCAGCGCGCGGTGGTACGTGTCGACCTGCCACGACGCCCCGTTCACCCGCCGCTTGCACCGCTCCTCGATCACACCGAGGTAGAAGTCGCGGTCGGCAGGCTCGACGTTCCACGCGTCCAGTCCCGCCGCGGCGAGCGGCAGCAGCTCGTCGCGTACGAGTTTGACGACCGGTACTCGCGTGATGCCGCCGGCCCGGCCCGGTCGCGGCCACTGGAGCTCGGCGTCGATACCGTGGCGGCACGCGGTGTCGAAGTTGTCGGCCGCGGCGGCGAAGGGCAGCTTGCTCCACACCGGCCGGGCCTCCTCGGCGAGCGCGCGCACCAGCCCGTAGTAGAAGGCGGTGTTGGCGATCACATCGGTGACCGTGGGCCCGGCGGGCAGTACGCGGTTCTCCACCCGTAGGTGGGGCACGCCGTCGACGACTCCGTAGACCGGGCGGTTCCAGCGGTAGACCGTGCCGTTGTGCAGGACGAGTTCCTGAAGCCGCGGTACGCCGCCGTCGTCGAGCACTCGCAGGGGGTCCTCCTCGTCGCAGATCGGCAGCAGGGCTGGGAAGTAGCGCAGATTCTCCTCGAAGAGGTCGTACGCCGAGCTCACCCAGCGCTCGCCGAACCAGGTACGCGGCCGGACCCCCTGGGCCTGGAGCTCGGGCGGTCGGGTGTCGGTGGCCTGCTGGAACAGCGGCGGCCGCGACTCGCGCCACAGCTCCCTGCCGAACAGGAAGGGCGAGTTGGCGCCCACGGCGACCTGCACGGCGGCCACCGCCTGCGCGGCGTTCCACACATCGGCGAAGCGCGCAGGCGTCACCTGGAGGTGCAACTGCACCGAGGTGCAGGCTGACTCGGGAGCAATCGACGCCGAGGTGCAGGTCAGCCGCTCCACGCCTTCGATGTCGAGCGTGAAGTCCTCGCCGCGTGCCGCCACGATCTGGTCGTTGAGCAGCATATATCTGTCGACGTCGGAGAGATTCGCGGAGACCAGGTCGTGCTGGGCGAGCGTCGGCAGAATTCCGATCATCACGATCCCCGAGCCCACCTCGGCCGCTTTCCGGTGCGCATATCCGAGACCGGTGCGCAACTCCTCGGCCAGCTGGTCCAGAACACGCCCGCTCAACCGGTGCGGAACGATATTTACTTCCAGGTTGAACATACCGAGCTCGGTCTGGAAATCATGGCTCGCGATGCGCTTCAGAACTTCCGCATTCATCATCCGCGGCAGCCCGTCGGCACCTGCCAGATTCAGCTCGATCTCGAGGCCCATGAGATTTCTGGGCCGGTCGAACCGTTTCTCCGCCAGGAGCCTCCCCAGACCCGCGAGGCACTGCTGCAACTTTCGCCGGTACCTCAGCCGATCGGACAGGTCGATCCCGCCTGCCACGACCTTCTCCCCCATCGAAGCGTCCCTCCTCGAGTGGGCACCACGCAGCCTCAGCCGCTCGCGTCACGGACGATAATGCCCAGACTGGCCGATCTATAACGCCCCGCGAACGGTCCGCTGCCGGTAGCGTGTGCCGAGTGTTCGAGCGGCACATTCCGTCGGCATGATGCACTACGCAGTTACCACCGCTCGATGCCTGGTGAAAAGCCCCGACAGGTTTCGGCCTACCGCTCGGCCGCTAAAATCCCAGGCTGCGGACCTGCCGTCACGGAAAATCGGGAGAAAAAACCGCAACAAAAAGACCTGATACACCCTTGCCGGAAATACGCTCGAGCGCTAGCGGAAACACTGTGAGAACGCGAGTCGTATAAACTCCGTGAACGAGGCAGAGAGTTGGCGCCCGGTGGCCTTTCCGGCCCCCTCTGGCCCCGCACGCTGACAGCGCCGTCCGCACCTGCCATCGCACCAACCCTTGCACCAACGTGTCTCCGAAGTGAGAGGCGACCCATCATGCCGCTGCATGTCCCCCCGGCTCCCGCGCCTGCCCTGCGCAGCGTCCTCGCGGCACTCGGTTCCCCGACAGCCGTCCGCGAGGCCCGTACGCCCGCTCTCAGGTCCGTCCAGGGATCTCTGAGCCCCGAATTGCCGCTTCCCGTCCATGTACTGGATCAGATCGTCCCGAGCGACAGTGCCCCCTACACCCGCCTCACGGGCTGGCGTTTCCTGATCCGCAGCGGCGAACGAGCCGTGGCCGCGGCGGACACGATCCTCACCCCCGACGGCTGGACCTTCTCCCACTTCTTCGAAGGGCCCTATCTGAGCTCCACCGAACGGGCGCTGCGCCAGGCCGAGTCCATGGGGACTCATTTCCAGCCAAGACTGCTCTCCATCCCCGAGCTCTACATGCTCACCCTCTGGCTGCACGGCGACACGGACGCCGACGCCTCGGCCGGCACACCCCGTCCGACCGACGTCCTGGTGCCGCTGCGCCCGGCGCCTCCCGGCATCACGGCCCACCGGCCGCACCGGGTCGCGGATCTGCTGCCGCTGATGACCCTGCGGCTCACACCCGCACCACTGCTCGGCTCCCCGGCCTGACCGTCCACCCTCGCTCGCGAGCCGCTCGAGCCCAGCTCACGCCCCCTTCGCGCCCCGTGACCACTCGGTCGCGGGGCGCATTGCTGCCCCATCCGGACTAGCCCATACCGGCCACCCCGAACCACCCGAAAGGACAATGGAGTTGAGCTGAACCGTCCGCCCGGGTGATACGTCATTAACCAGTAAGAAGAGCTGCCGCGAAATCCCTGCGGATTGACGCCCGTGGGGCAACACTGGGATCCGACCGACAGATACGGGGGGCGGCCATGAACACCTCATCGAGCCGCAGGACAGTCACAGTCACTACAACGCAGCGAGAGAACCCACCCATGTGCCAGCACAAACCAGCCTGCCCGACATCCGACTCAGCCGACCGGGAAGCCGCCCGTCTCATGGCGCACCACCCGGAGCAGGGCTGGAGCCTGCTGTGCAACGGCGTCCTGCTCTTCGAGGACACCGGTGAGCTGCTGCCGGACGGCCAGATCATCGCGCCGCACCGGCCGCGTGGGAGCGGGCAGGTGATGACGGCCGCCTAACGCCGTCCGTACGACAAGGGGGCCGGCCCGGAGACGGATCTCCGCACCGGCCCCGACGCATGTGCGCCGCCGTGTCCGTCAGTTGTCGTACTCGTCCATCGGCGGGCAGGAGCAGACGAGGTTACGGTCACCGAAGGCACCGTCGATCCGGCGCACCGGCGGCCAGTACTTGTCCGCGGCGTTCACCCCGGCCGGGAAGACCGCGTCCTCGCGGCTGTACGCGTGCTCCCACTCGCCGCCCAGCGCCGCCGCGGTGTGCGGTGCGTTGCGCAGCGGGTTGTCCTGCGCGGGCCACTCGCCCGAAGCGACCTTCTCGATCTCCCCACGAATCGCGATCATGGTGTCGCAGAAGCGGTCGATCTCGTTCAGGTCCTCGCTCTCGGTGGGCTCGATCATCAGCGTGCCGGCCACCGGGAAGGACATCGTCGGCGCGTGGAAGCCGTAGTCGATCAGGCGCTTGGCGATGTCGTCGACGCTGACTCCGGTCGCCTTCGACAGCGGCCGCAGGTCCACGATGCACTCGTGCGCGACCAGACCGGCCGGGCCGGTGTAGAGCACGGGGTAGTGCGGCTCCAGGCGCTTGGCGATGTAGTTGGCGGCGAGCACGGCGACCTGCGTCGCGCGCTTGAGGCCCTCGCCGCCCATCAGCCGTACGTACGCCCAGGAGATCGGCAGGATGCCCGCCGAGCCCCAGGGAGCGGCCGAGATCGGGCCCACCCCCGTCTCGGGACCGGCGGTCGGCTGGAGCGGGTGGTTCGGGAGGTACGGAGCGAGGTGCGCCCGTACGCCGACCGGGCCGACGCCCGGACCGCCGCCGCCGTGCGGGATGCAGAAGGTCTTGTGCAGATTGAGATGCGAGACGTCGCCGCCGAACTTGCCCGGCTTGGCGAGGCCCACCAGCGCGTTGAGGTTGGCGCCGTCGACGTACACCTGGCCGCCGGCCTCGTGCACCTGCGCGCAGATGTCGGCGACATGCTCCTCGAACACGCCGTGCGTGGACGGGTAGGTGATCATCAGGACCGAGAGCTCGTCGCGGTACTGCTCGATCTTGGCGCGCAGATCCTCGATGTCCACCTCGCCGTCGTCGGCGGTCTTCACCACGACGACCTTCATGCCCGCCATCACGGCGCTGGCGGCATTGGTGCCGTGCGCGGAGGACGGGATGAGGCAGATGGTGCGCTGGTCGTCGCCGTTTGCCCGGTGGTAGGCGCGCACGGCGAGCAGACCGGCGAACTCGCCCTGCGAACCGGCGTTGGGCTGGATGGAGACCGCGTCGTATCCGGTGACCTCGGCGAGACGCTCCTCGAGCTCATGGATGAGCGTGAGGTATCCGGCGGCCTGCTCGACCGGCGCGAAGGGGTGGATCTGCCCGAACTCCGGCCAGGTGACCGGCTCCATCTCGGTGGTCGCGTTCAGCTTCATGGTGCAGGAACCGAGCGGGATCATGCCGCGGTCCAGCGCGTAGTCGCGGTCGGCGAGCTTGCGCAGGTAGCGCAGCATCGCCGTCTCGGAACGGTGCTGGTGGAAGACCGGGTGGGTGAGGTAGTCGTCGGAGCGCAGCAGGTCGGCCGGCACAGTGTCGCCGCTCGCCGCGTCCAGGGCCTCGACGTCGGCCTCGACGCCGAAGGCGGCCCAGACGGCGGCCAGTTGGGTACGGGTCGTGGTCTCGTCGCACGCGATGGAGAGGTGGTCGGCGTCGACGAGGCGGAGGTTGACCCCGCCCTCACGCGCGGCGGCCACGACGTCGGCGGCCTTGCCCGGCACCCGTACGGTCAGCGTGTCGAAGTACGCCCCGTGCACGACCTCGACCCCACCGGACCGCAAACCCTCGGCGAGGACCGCGGCGTACCGGTGGGTGCGCTGCGCGATGCCCTTGAGCCCGTTCGGGCCGTGGTAGACGGCGTACATCCCCGCCATCACGGCGAGGAGCACCTGCGCGGTACAGATGTTGCTGGTGGCCTTCTCGCGGCGGATGTGCTGCTCGCGGGTCTGCAGCGCGAGCCGGTACGCCTTGTTGCCGTCCGCGTCCACGGAGACGCCGACAAGCCGGCCGGGCAGGCTGCGCGCGAACTTCTCGCGTACGGCCATGTAACCGGCGTGCGGGCCGCCGAAGCCCATCGGGACGCCGAAGCGCTGCGTGGTGCCCACCGCGATGTCCGCGCCCAGGGCCCCGGGCGAGGTGAGCAGGGTGAGCGCCAGCAGATCGGCGGCGACGGTGACGATCGCGCCGAGCTCGTGCGCCTGCGCGATGACGGGCTTGATGTCGCGTACGGCGCCGGAGGCGCCCGGGTACTGCAGCAGCACGCCGAAGACGCCGCGCTCAGCGATCTCGGCCGGGATGCCGTCGCTGAGGTCGGCGGTGACGACCTCGACGCCGGTGGGCTCGGCGCGCGTCTCGATCACCGCGAGGGTCTGCGGCAGGGTGTCGGCGTCGACCAGGAAGACGCCGTTCTTGACCTTGCCGACCCGGCGGGCCAGCGACATGGCCTCGGCGGCGGCCGTGCTCTCGTCGAGCAGCGAGGCGCCGGAGGTGGGCAGACCGGTCAGGTCGGCGACCATCGTCTGGAAGTTGAGCAGCGCCTCGAGCCGGCCCTGCGAGATCTCCGGCTGGTAGGGCGTGTACGCGGTGTACCAGGCCGGGTTCTCCATGACATTGCGCATGATCACCGGCGGCGTGAAGGTGCCGTAGTAACCAAGGCCGATCATGGGGGCAAGCACCTGATTGCGGTCGGCAAGGGTGCGCAGCTCGGCGAGCACTTCCGCCTCGGTGCGCGCGCCCGGGAGGTTCAGCGCCTCCGCGCTCTTGATCACATCTGGCACCGCGGCGGCGGTCAGCTCGTCGAGCGAGCCGTAGCCCACCTGCGCCAGCATCTTCGCCTGGGCCTCGGCGTCGGGCCCAATGTGGCGCTGCTCGAAGGGGATGCCTCGCTCCAGCTGGGAGAGCGGAATGCGGTTGGCGGTCATAGGAGGCCTCCTGGTCTGACACGACCGGCGAGGGGCACCACGGCGCGGATGCCCGGACGGCCTCCCCCTCTGTCATCTCAACCTGAGAGTTTCACCGGGGCGCACGGATGTGACGCTCCGGCTTTCACCGTCGGTGAGAGCGGATGCCGTCCGACGCCCGCCCTGCTTTCCAGAGTGACCTCGTCCGTGCGGTACAGGGGCCTGAGAGATTCCGGGGAGGATTTGCTCCTTCGGCGCCGCCGGCACGTTCACCGGTGGACTCTCCCGCACGGGGTCAGCAGCCGTTTGCCAGCCTACCAGCGCGCCCCCTCGGCGATCGCTCAAGTGGCCGACACCCCCGATGTGCACTTTTGTAGTATTTACAGAGCAGTTGCGACCAATTGGAGGGACCGTGCAGACCGATATCGATCCGCGCAGCCTGATCGGCCGCAAGGCGTTCGACCGCAACGGCCACAAGATCGGGACTGTGGACGAGGTGTACCTGGACGATGCCACGGGAGTGCCCGAGTGGGCAGCCGTGCGAACCGGCCTGTTCAGCCGGGACGCGTTCGTCCCGCTGGAGCCGAGCAAGCTGGTCGACGACACCCTGCATGTTCCCTACGAGCGCTCGCTGATCAGGGATGCCCCGGACTTCGGCGTCGGCCGCCATCTCTCCCCGGAGCAGGAACTTCAGCTCTACCACCACTACGGCCTCGACCTCTCCGAGGCACCCGAGACGCCGGCCCCCTCCTCGGGGGACAGGTCCTTCGGCCGCGTGGCCGGCCCGGAGGACTGACCCGCACCCTCCACCGCCGTGGGCTGCCCGACGAGGGGCAGCGGGTCGGAGGGCTCCAGATCGGGGTCGTCGACCCGGAAGGTGCGTACGCGCCCCGGCGGCGACCCAGGTTCCTCGAACCGCACGGTGACCCGCCCGAGCCCGCTGCCCTGCACCCATCCCGCCCCGTACTCGGCATGCCGGACGTCGTGCCCGGCGGCCCACCGCCGCGCCGCAAGCGCCTCGCGCTCGGCTCCCCCGACCCGGGCTCCGGCCGAGGCCCCTGCCCCGACCCGGGCTCCCTCTGAGGCCCCTCCCGCCCGGGCCTCTGCTCCGGCCTGGGCTCCCGCCGCGCCCCCTGCCCCTGCCCCTGCCCCTGTCCCGGCTCGGGTCACGGCCCCAGCTCCCGCTCCCGCCGCCTGGGCCTCCGCTCCGCTCGAGCCTCCTGCCGCGCCCCCTGTCCCTGTCCCGGCTCGGGTCACGGCCCCAGCTCCCGCTCCCGCCGCCCGGGCCTCCGCTCCGCTCGAGCCTCCCGCCGCGCCCCCTGTCCCTGTCCCGGCTTCCACTCCGGCCTGCGCTCCGGCTGCGGCCGCTCCCCCGGGGGTGTCCCCCGCCCCCGCCCCATCACCTGCTCCCGCCCGGACTCCTGCCCCTCCCGCTGCGCCCACACCCTCACCTGCTACCGCTGGCGCTCCAGCCCCGGCCTCGGCTCCGGCAGCGCCTCCCGCCGGGGCCCGGGAGTCGGTGCCGGCTCCCGCCGCGCCCTCCACGCCTGTCCAGGCACCCCGCCCCGCCCGGGTCCCCGCCCCCGCCGCGTCGTCGACCTCGTGCGCCTCCCGCTCGGCCTCAGCCACCTCCTCGTCTGCTTCACGCTCGGCCCGCTCAACAGCCGCGGCCTGCGCGAAGAGATCCTCCTGCGTGTAGTCCGCCAGCCCCGTCACGCCCACCCCCAGCAGCCGCACCCCGCCCGTGGTGTCCACCGCCTCCAACAGCCGCCCGGCGGCCTCCCGCACCACCTCCGGGTCATCCGTCGGCCCCCGCAGCGTCTCCGAGCGCGTCAGCGTGGAGAAGTCGTACCGCCGCACCTTCAACACGATGGTCCGCCCCGAGTGCCCGGACTCGCGCAGCCGCCGCACACACCGGTCGGCCAGCCGTTCCACCTCGATCCGCACCCGCACCCGGTCGTGCAGATCCACATCGAAGGTGTCCTCCACCGACACCGACTTCGCGTCCCGCTCAGCCACCACCGGCCGGTCGTCGTACCCCATGGCCATCCGGAACAGCGAGGTCCCGTGCGCCTTGCCCAGCAGCCGTACGAGCTCGTCCTCGCCCGCCTCCGCCAGCTCGGCGACTGTCGTCATCCCGGCCCGCCGCAGATGCTCCCCCGTGGCAGGCCCCACCCCCGGCAGCGTCCGCACGGACATCGGCCCGAGCAGCTCGCGCTCCGTGCCCGGCTCTATGAGCAACAGGCCGTCCGGTTTCGCCTGCTCGGAAGCGATCTTGGCGAGCATCTTGGAGCCCGCGAGCCCGACGGACCCCGACAGCCCGGTGACGGCAAGGATGTCCCGCCGCAGCCGCTCACCGGCCACCCGCGCGGAAGCCGCGTCGTCGGCCGAGCCCCCCGCCTCCAGGTCGACGAAGGCCTCGTCCAGACTCAGCGGCTCCACCAGTGGCGAGAGCCTGCCGAGCAGGTCCATAACCTGCTCGCTGACAGCGCGGTAGAGCGAGAAGCGCGGCACGAGATACGCGGCGTTCGGAGCCAGCCGCCTTGCCTGCGCCATCGGCATCGCCGAGTGCACCCCGAAGCGCCTCGCCTCGTACGAAGCGGTGGCGACGACCCCTCGCGGCCCGAGCCCCCCGACGACCACCGGCTTTCCGCGCAGACTCGGCTTCGCCGCCTGTTCGGCGGCGGCGAAGAAGGCATCCATGTCCAGATGCAGAATCGTCGGCGCGGTTCTCACATGTCCGATGCTGCCCTACGCCACTGACAATGGCGCCGAGGGACGGGGAGCCATCCGGGCGAGCGAGGCCAACGAAGCCTGGCGTCGGCGCTCAGACGGCCCGGTCGCGCCTGCGCCTGGCCAGCTCGTCCGCGGGGTTGTTCCCGACGAGGGTCTCGCCGGTGTCGATCCGCTCGCCGTGCAGCTGCGACAGCGCCGTCTCGACATCCCGCCACACCACGCCGACGGCGATCCCGAAGACCCCCTGACCGCCCTGCAGCAGGTCGACCACCTCGTCGGGCGAGGAGCACTCGTAAACCGTGGCGCCGTCGCTCATGAGCGTCATGCGTTCGAGGTCCGTGAAGCCCCGCGCCCGCAGATGCTGCACCGCGGTGCGGATGTTCTGCAGCGCCACACCGGTGTCGAGAAAACGCTTGACGACTTTGAGGACGACCACATCGCGGAAGCTGTAGAGCCGCTGGGTGCCCGATCCGTACGCCGACCGCACGCTGGGCTCGACCAGCCCGGTACGCGCCCAGTAGTCGAGTTGCCGATAGGTGATTCCCGCCGCCGCACACGCGGTCGGCCCCCGGTAGCCGATCGTCTCCCTGGAGGGGTCGGCCGAACTCTCGTGGAGCGGATACGGCCCGCCCTCCCCCAGACTCCGTCCGGGGACGCCCCCTGCCGCACCGTCGCCGCTATTTCTCACGCCGACCTCCGTCCTTGACCTGCCATGTCGACGGTAGGCAGTCACCCGGGGTGCGTCAACGATCGCCACACTCGGCACGCCGAGTGATAATCACCCTGAGAGTGGTTTCTCGTGCCCGTATTCGGGGAAAGGCTACTCGAATGTGCCAACTCCGCCCGTCTCGGCGGTCACTGACTGTTGGTACCGAAGTCCTCGGGCGAGATCTGATCGAGGAACTCGCGGAACTTCTCCACCTCGTCCTCCTGCTCGTCCGGAATGGCGATTCCCGCGTCGTCGAGCACCCCGTCACTGCCGTAGATCGGCGTACCGGTGCGCAGGGCAAGCGCTATGGCATCGGACGGTCTCGCACTCACCTCGACTCCGCTGGCAAAGACCAGCTCCGCATAGAAAACCCCTTCACGCAGGTCAGTGATGCGGACCTCGGTGAGCTCCTGGCCCACGGCCTCCAGCACGTCTTTGAAGAGGTCATGCGTCAGCGGCCTTGCCGGTGCCATGCCCTGCTGGGCAAAGGCAATGGCGGTCGCCTCCCCGGGACCGATCCAAATGGGGAGGTACCGGTCGCCTCCCACTTCACGCAGGAGCACGATCGGTTGGTTCGAGGGCATTTCGACCCGGACACCCACAACGTCGAGCTCGTTCACACAGCAACCCTAGGACTTGCCCGACCGGTTTGGGTAGTCGGGCTCCCCCAAGATCAGTGCAGCCGGACCCCGAGGGCTGTCTGCAGCAGGGCCGCGTGAAGCCGCACAGACAGGGCCGCCAGCTCTTTCGTGGTCGCCGCGGCGTGCGCCCTGGTCTGCGGATTACGGTGCCGCCGCAAGGGTGCGACCACCTGCTCGACCAGTCCCGCCTCGCGGTCTGCGGCGGCTTTCATCGATCGCAGATGCCGGGGTTCGAGGCCGAATCTCCCCAGATCCGCGACCAGCCGTGCGACAGTTACCGATTCGGCGTCGTATCCGCCGTCCTCGTCCCGCGCGAGCAGGCCGTACGACTCCCACTCGTCCAGCTCCGCCTCACTCACCTCGGCGGCCGCGAGAAGCTCCGAACGGCCCACCCGGGCCGCGGTCACCCGCTCCGAGTCGGCTTCCCAGGCGCCGTCGAGCAGCTCCCGCTGCGGCCCCTGCGTGGGCAGCGGCACCTGCTCGCCGCGGCCGAGGGCGTCGAGATGCTCGCGGATGACCTTCAGCGGAAGATAGTGGTCCCGCTGCATCCGCAGCACCTGTGCCAGCCGCTCCACGTCCTCGGGGCTGAATTTGCGGTACCCGGACGGGGTGCGCCGGGGCTCGACCAGACCCTCGGTCTCCAGAAAACGGATCTTGGAGATGGTCACTTCGGGAAACTCGTCGCGCAGCCGACTGAGCACCATACCGATGCTCATCAGCCTCTCGCCCGCTGTGGCGGTGCCGTGACCGGCACCGCCCGTCGGTGTTCGCAGCATGTACCTTCCCTGAGGTCCCCCCAGACAGAGTCTGGGGGAGGGTCACACGCCCCGCTGGCTCGCGTAGAAGACCAGACGGTACTTGCCGATCTGGACCTCGTCGCCGTTCGACAGGAGGACCGAGTCGATCCGCTCGCGGTTGACGTACGTGCCATTGAGACTGCCGACGTCCGCGACGCTGAAGCTGCCGTCCGGACCCCTGCGGAACTCCACGTGACGCCGCGAAACGGTGACGTCGTCGAGGAAGATGTCGCTCTGCGGGTGACGGCCGGCCGTGGTCAGGTCGCCGTCCAGCAGGAAGCGGCTGCCGGAATTCGGTCCGCGGCGCACCACCAGGAGCGCCGAGCCGAGCGGCAGTGCGTCGACGGCCGCCTGGGCTTCGGGAGAGAGCGACGGAACCTGCGTCTGTCCCGTCACCTCCGAGTCGTACGCCTCGATACCGGAGATGGAGATCGTCGAGGTCGTCTCCGAAGGGCGCTCCGCCGGCGTCCCGGCACGCAGCGGCGCGCCACAGTTGGAGCAGAACCGGCTGGCCTCGGCATTGCGGTGCCCGCACCTCGTACAAACCAAGGCCGACATGGAAGGATCCTCCTGCCGCGGCTGCCCCGCGTGGGGATTGGTCGCATACGGGTCGGAGGAAAACCCTCCACCCGTACTTGAGGTTGATGGTTCCCCGAAACCTATGCGGCCGGGACCGGCAGGGTCAACAGACGACGCGCCCTGACCGCCCGAAATGTCACCACCCGGGCCACCGACCTCGTCCCGGAAGAGAGGCCGCTCAGCGCCCTGCTCCTCACTCTCGCCATGGCGCGGTGCGCGATGCCTGGCGTTGCCGCCGTCCTCGCGTGCGCTCTTGCCGAACAACTTCCCAAACAACTTCACGGGCGATTCCCCTTGACCGAAATAGACCCGCCCGTGGGGCAGGACGAACCCTCAATGATCACACCTGCCGACCCGGACATCCTCACAACGTCCGTAACCACCAGACAGTTTCCACCAGGCGGCACGCTTGTGATGTGTCGACCCCCCGCAACGTCATGCCCTGGTCCGCCCGACCCCATGCACCCCCGCCTCACTGCGCCGACGACCGAGCGTAGTCAGGCCGCTTCGCAGGTCGCAAGGCATCCACGACGATCTTCTGCGAACGCTCCACCCTGGCGGTGGCCTGCTCCTTCTCCAGCGTCTGCACCACACCGCCGGGGATGTTGAGGGCGGGCTCCAGATCCTGCGGCCTGCCGATGACCTTGAAGCGGTACGGCGCGGTGATCTTCTTGCCGTCCACCTCGATCTCACCACCCGTACCTGTGAAATGCGTGTCAGCGACAACGCGGATGTCGTTGACCTGGATTGCTTCCGCACCGGCGGCGCGCAGTTCCTGGATCGCGTCGAGCAGCATGTCGGACTCCACGGTTCCGGACGGGTCCTCCACGGTCAGCGTGATGCCGGGGCCCTGCGCCGCGACCGTGCCGGCCAGGATGCCGAGTTGCTGCTCCTTCTGCCGCGTCTGCTTACGCGCCTCTTCCGCCTGGTCCGAACTGCTCTCCAGTTCGGTGCGCTGGGTCTCGAGACGCTGCTTCTCGTCCGCGAGGCGCTGTGTGCGGTTGTCGAGCTCGTCGAGGATGCGCACCAGGTCCTCCTGGCGGGCACCGCGCAGCGCGCTGTTGTCGCTGGTCGAGCTGACCTGGATGGCAAGCCCCAGACCGAGGACGAACAGCAGTACGGCGACGATGAGTTGAGCGCGGTTGACCCGCGGCGGCCACAGCACCGCGACGAGTCGTTGGCGGCCGGTCTGCTGCTCGGCCTGGGGCTGATCCGGCTCAGCCTGCCCCTGCTCGGGCTGATCGGGCCGGTCCGGACCGCCCCGGTCGGGCTCGGACCGTCCCGCCGACGGCGCAACCGCCTCCGGCTCCTCACCCTTCGGGTTCTCGCTCTTCGGGGTCTCGCCCTTCGGGTTCTCTTCGCTGTTCATCGGCCTCACGCCCGGAACACATGCCGGCGGATCGCGGCAGCGTTGGAGAAAATTCGGATGCCGAACACGACCACCACACCCGTGGACAGCTGGGCGCCGACGCCCAACTTGTCGCCCAGGAACACGATCAGCGCTGCCACCACCACATTCGACAGGAAGGAGACGACGAAGACCTTGTCCACGAAAATCCCGTCGAGCATGGCCCGAAGGCCGCCGAAGACCGCGTCGAGAGCAGCGACGACAGCGATCGGCAGATAGGGCTCGACCACCGCCGGTACCTCGGGTCGGACCAACAGTCCGACCACGACTCCCACGACGAGGCCCAGTACGGCGATCACGATGTGCCCTTCCCTGTGTCAGCCGTGCCCTGCCCGTTGCCCTTACCGGCGTCGGCGGTCTTCGGCTCTGCTGTACGTACGATCAAGCTCGGCGCCGCCGGCAGACGCACCTTCTCCTCGCTGGAGATGCTGGTGCGGATACCGAAGTTCTCCTGCAACGCGTGCAGATACTGCCCATCGGCACTGTCCTGGAACGCAGTGCTCAACTTCTTGCCGTCCCCCACGGCAAGCACGGTGTACGGCGGCACCAGCGGCCTGTTGTCGACCAGTATGGCGTCGCCCGCCGCGCGGATCGCGGACAGGGCGGTCAGTCGCTGCCCGTTGATCGCGACGGCCTCCGCACCCGATTCCCAGAGCCCGTTGACGATCCGCTGCATATCGCGGTCCCGGACCCGGCCGGTGTCGCTGAAGCCGCTGGTCTCCCGCGGCCCGTCGCCGCCCTGGTCGGTGTCCTTCGCATCGTCGACGACGAGCTTCACACCCGGCCCCTCGACCTCGGTGGCGCCGGAGAGCAGTGCGACGAGTTCCCCCTGGCCCCCGCCCTGCGTCTTGAGGGCCTTTTGCTGCCGGTCCCCCACCTCGTCCCGGAGCTTGTCGACGCTCTCCTCCAACGCGTCGGCGTCGGCCGTCTCGGTACCGATCCGGTCGATGAGCTCCTCACGCTCCTTCGCCACGACCGGTGCCGATATCCGCGCCTGCGCGGCCCCGACGGTGACGACCAGAGCCGCCAGCACGAGACCGGCGGCGAGTCCGAGCTTCGCACGCAGCGTACGGGGCAGTCCCCCGCCCTCGGCCTCCCTGCGGGCCGCGGCCTCCGCGTATCCGTCGTCGAGGCTGTGCTCCATAACGTTCGTCAGCAGCGACATGGACGCATCTGGACGCGCGGGTGGAGAGCCGGTGCTCCGAACGGGGGGCTGCTGCGACATGCCGCACATCGTCGCACGTCGCAGGCGCTACCGCCGAATGGCCCCACCGGTGTGCCGGAAGCCGTCGAAAGACCCCTCCCGGCACACCTGTCCCACCTCAGTGACCGGCGCTGTCCACAACGGCCGCCCACTCGTCGAGCAGCGCCTGGGCCGAAGCGTCATCGGGCCCCTCTGCCCACAGATGAGTGACGGCCTCGGAGGGATCGGGAAGGACCATGACCCAGCGGCCGTCGGCCTCGACCACCCGTACTCCGTCGGTCGTGTCGACGTGCCGGTCCCCGGCCTCCTCGACGACCCGCCGCATCACCAGCCCCTTGACCGCCCAGGGCGTCGCCAGATCACGCCGCAGCACATGCGCCCGCGGGATGCGGGCATCGATCTGGCTCAGCGTGAGCTGCGTACGGGCCACCAGCCCGACCAGCCGCACAAACGCCGCCGAAGCGTCGAAGACACTGCTGAACTCCGGCACGATGAAGCCACCGAGGCCGTCACCACCGAAGATCGTGGTCTCCTCACGCGCGACCCGCGTCAGATCGTCGGGCGACGTCGTCGTCCATTCGACCTGCGTGCCGTGGTACGCCGCCACCTGCTCGGCGATACGTGTGGTGGTCACCGGCAGCGCCACCCGCCCGCTGCGCCGCTCGGCGGCGATCAGGTCGAGCAGCACCAGCAGCGCACGATCGTCCTCGACGATCCGTCCTCGTTCGTCGACCAGGGAGAGCCGCTCGCCGACGGGGTCGAAGCGCACCCCGAAGGCGGCCCGCGCCGAGGCCACGATCTCGCCGAGCCGCACCAGCCCGGACCGGCGTCCGTCGGCCGACTCCGTGGGCCGCGACTCGTCGAGGCCCGGGTTGATCGTCAGGGCGTCCACCCCGAGCCGGCCCAGCAGGCTCGGCAGAACAAGTCCGGCGCTGCCGTTGGACGCGTCGATGACAACCTTCAGCCCCGACTCGGCGATCCCGGAGGTGTCGACGTTGCGCAGCAGGGATCCGGTGTACGAGTCGAAGACGCTGGACGGGAAGTACAGATCGCCGATCTCGCCAGGGAACGCCCGCCGGTACTCCTGGCGTGCGTACACCCGGTCCAGCTTCCGCTGTCCGGCCTGAGAGAGGTCCGCTCCGCGTTCGTCGAAGAACATGATGTCGACGGAGTCCGGCACACCCGGAGATGTACGGATCATGATGCCGCCGGCGCTGCCGCGCGCGGTCTGCTGCCGCGCGACGGGCAACGGCACGTTCTCCAAGTCCCGTACATCGATGGCGCTGGTCTGCAGAGCCGAGATCACGGCCCGCTTGAGCGCGCGGGCACCACGGGAGTGGTCACGCGCGGTGGTGACCGTCGCCCCCTTCTTGAGGGTGGTGGCGTACGCGCCTGCCAGCCGCACCGCCAACTCCGGCGTGATCTCCACATTGAGGATCCCGGTGACGCCCCTGGCGCCGAAGAGATGCGCCTGCCCTCTCGACTCCCAGATGACCGAGGTGTTGATGAAGGCGCCGGCCTCGATGGTCTTGAAGGGGTAGACGCGGACATTGCCCTGGATGACCGACTCCTCGCCCACCAGGCACTCGTCACCGATGACGGCGCCTTCCTCGATGCGCGCGGCTCGCATGATGTCGGTGTTCTTGCCGATCACGCAGCCACGGAGGTTGCACTGCTCCCCGATGTACACGTTGTCGTGGATGACTGCCCTATGAAGAAAGGCACCGTTCTTCACAACGACGTTGGAGCCCACGACCGTGTGCTCGCGGATCTCCGCATTGGCTTCGACCTTGGCGTAGTCCCCGATGTACAGCGGACCGCGCAGCACGGCGTCCGGATGCACGTCCGCGCCTTCCGCCACCCACACCCCGGGAGAGATCTCGAAGCCGTCCAGCTCCACCTCCACCTTTCCCTCGAGGACGTCGGCCTGGGCCTTCACATAGCTCTCGTGCGTGCCCACGTCCTCCCAGTAGCCCTCGGCGATATAGCCGTAGATCGGCTTGCCGTCCTTCATGAGCTGCGGGAACACATCCCCGGACCAGTCGACCGAAACGTCTGCCTCGACGTAGTCGAATACTTCGGGCTCCATGACATAGATGCCCGTGTTCACGGTGTCCGAGAAAACCTGTCCCCAGGTCGGCTTCTCCAGGAAGCGCTCGACCTTTCCCTCTTCGTCCACGATGGTGATGCCGAATTCCAGCGGATTCGGCACGCGCGTCAGACAGACCGTGACCAATCCGCCCTTCTCCTTGTGGAAGGCGATCAGATCAGTGAGATCGAAGTCTGTGAGCGCGTCACCGGAAATGACTAGGAACGTATCGTCCTTGAGTGCTTCCTCGGCGTTCTTCACGCTCCCCGCGGTGCCGAGTGGCTTCTCCTCATCGGCATAGGTGAGCTCCATCCCGAGCTCTTCGCCGTCACCGAAGTAATTCTTGACGAGTGAGGCGAGAAACTGCACGGTTACGACGGTCTCATTGAGTCCATGCCGCTTCAGCAATCGCAGCACATGCTCCATGATCGGTCGATTGGCCACCGGCAGGAGCGGCTTGGGCATGCTCGAGGTCATAGGGCGAAGTCGGGTTCCTTCGCCACCGGCCATCACGACGGCCTTCATGTCGGAAGCGTCCTCCTTGAAGAGACGACGGTCTAGCCGACTTCACCCGCCCAAAAAGGCACTCTGGCGCCATGCGCGGCCGGCAACACTGCACGGCACCGCATCGACGAGGTCAATCGGCCACTGCGTCCGCCTTGACGAGTCGGCGGACCTGGACCACATAGAGGATCCCTGCCCACCAATACAGAGTTGTACCCCATCCTGCGAACGCCCATCCGAAAATAGCAGCCAGTGACGCAAGCCACCCGCTGCCGTCACTGAGTAGCAGCAACGGGAAGGCACACATCAGATTGAACGTGGCTGCCTTGCCCAAGAAGTTCACCTGGGGCGGCGGATAGCCGTGCCGCCGGAGGATTCCCACCATCACCAGCAGCATCAGTTCCCGCGCCAATAGGGCCGCGGTGAGCCAGATGGGCAGAATCTCGCGCCAGGTCAGCCCCACCAGGGTGGACAGGATGTACAGACGGTCGGCGGCCGGGTCGAGAAGCCGCCCCAGCCTGCTGACCTGGTTCCATCGCCGGGCAAGCTTGCCGTCGAGATAGTCAGTGACACCGCTCAGCATGAGCACCAGCAATGCCCAGCCGTCGCTGTTGGGGCCCCCGAACTCGGGGCGGAGAATCAGCCACAGGAAGAGTGGCACGCCGGCGAGGCGCGCCATGCTGAGGATGTTGGGGATGGTGAGTACCCGGTCCGTCTGAACGCGGGTCTCCTGGACCTCCACCCGGGAGCCTCCTGTGTGGAACGTGCCAACGATGCCCCCTGACCCTACCGTCAGCCGCTGTCGGCACCTGCACAGGGGTAGGACCGCACCCTGAACGCAGAAAGGCCCCG
>NZ_JAGGOI010000039.1 GCF_018614585.1 Streptomyces sp. ISL-1
GACCCTAACTTCCCGGTCTTGGCCTAAAGCCAGCCTAAAGCCGTGGAGCCGACCGCCCCAGCCCCGTGTCGGCCTCTCTCTGACGGTTGGCGTCCGCGCTCGGTGCGCCGCCGCCCGGCCGGGGGGGGGCAGCCCGGCGAAGACAGGGGCTGCCCCCGAGCCGGGGGCAGCGGCGCGCGCCGCGCTTGCGCGGCGCCTTGACGCCCGGGTCCTCTACGTCCGGCAGCAGACGCAGGCCGTCGCGGGGTGATGTACGACGATGATCCCAAGGGGCGTCGCCGTCGTGCGGTGCCGCTGCCTGCGATGTGCATCGCGCCGCTGCGCTGGCATCGGATGCGTCAGGCGGCCTCGGCTTCGGGGATCGCCGGACACGTTTTCGCCACCCGCAATGGTCGGCCGGTCGAGCCGCGGAACCTGTACCGCTCGTTCACCCGCGTCGCCGACTCCGCCGGCCTTCGCGTGATCCGGCTGCACGATGCCCGTCACGGCTGCGCGACTCTGCTGACTGCGGCCGGGGTCGCTCCTCGTGTCGTGATGGAGATCCTCGGGCACAGCCAGATCAGCATCACCATGGACGTCTACACGCACGTCGTCCAGGACACCCAGCGGGAGGCGATCAGCCACATGGATCGGCTGCTCAAGAGGCGGCCCGGCCGTGAGTGACCGCCCGCGTTGATGTCAGGTGCTGATGTCAAAGGCCCCGGACCATGATCGGTCCGGGGCCTTTGCGCTGGTGCCCCCGGCAGGATTCGAACCTGCGACACCCGCTTTAGGAGAGCGGTGCTCTATCCCCTGAGCTACGAAGGCGGGAATCTGTCGGCAAACGTCTCTGAAATTCGTCCGAAGAGAGACGAATCCAGATTGGATCCCGGCAGTGCTGTGGCGGTGCGGCCTGTGAAGGCTCTGCCACCGCCGACAGTGTAGCGGGTGGTGCGGGTGGCGATCATCGGCTTGGTCAGGGCGTGGCCGAGGGCTCGGGGCAGGTCGCACCCGCCGGGGCCTTCAGCACACCGATTTCCCGCAGACCGTTTCCAGTTGCGGCTCCATCGCCCGCGGCACGCGAAGCGAGATCTCCCTCAACTGCTCCGGCTCCAGGACGTCCACGCGCAGGGCGCGTCGTGCCGGTTGCGGCGAGTGGTCTCGCGCTGGTGATGATTGGTGCGGCCTTCACTCATGGCCGCCGCCATGGCCGCCGCGGTGAGCATCGCAACGTCGCCGTGAACGTCGTACCGCTGATCCTCGCGTTGTTCGTCGCCTGGGGACGCTTCGGGCCGTACGCGTTCTGACGCGGGGCGATTTCGCTGGTCCGCCGCGCTACAGCTCCGTGGCAGGTGCCAATGCCGCCGCGGTACGGGGCTCCGTGCCACAGACGCGTTCCGCGCGGCTTAGCGTGGAAGCATGCGCGGGGACACGGTGACCTTGTTCCTCTGCGGTGACGTCATGCTCGGCCGCGGCGTCGATCAGATCCTGCCCCACCCCGGCGACCCCGCCCTCTGGGAGCGGTACACCGCGGACGCACGGTCCTACGTGGAGTTGGCGGAGGCGGTGAACGGGCCGATCACGCGTCCGGTCGAACACACCTGGCCCTGGGGGGACGCCCTGGGGATACTCGACCAGGTCGCTCCCGACGCCCGGGTGGTGAATCTGGAGACCAGCGTCACCAGCAGCAACGACTTCGCGGCGGGCAAGGAAGTGCACTACCGGATGCATCCGGCCAACCTTCCCTGCCTGGCCGCGGCCCGGCCCGACGTCTGTGTGCTGGCCAACAACCACGTGCTGGACTTCGGTCGTCAGGGGCTGGAGGAGACGCTCGACTCGCTGGCCGGCGCAGGCCTGCGGGCGGTGGGAGCGGGGCGGGACGTGGACGAGGCGCGGCGGCCCGCCGTGGTCGCCGTCCAGGGCGGCGCGCGGGTTCTCGTCTTTTCCTTCGGGATGTCGTCCAGCGGCATTCCGCGGAGCTGGGCCGCGGACGAGGACCGGGCAGGGGTCGACTTCGTGGCCCAGCCCTCGGACGCCGCGGCGGCGAACGTCGCACGCCGCGTACGGCATGCGAAACGACCGGGTGACGTGTCGGTCGCCTCCGTCCACTGGGGATCCAACTGGGGATACGGCATCTCGCGAAGCCAGGTCCGTTTCGCGCATGCGCTGATCGACGGCGGAGTCGATGTCGTGCATGGGCACTCCTCGCACCATCCCCGCCCGCTGGAGCTGTACCGGGGGAAGCTCGTCCTCTACGGCTGCGGCGACTTCATCGACGACTACGAAGGCATCACCGGCTACGAGCAGTACCGGGACGACCTGCGGCTGCTGTATTTCGTCACCGTCGAGCGGGACACCGGCAAGGCGGCCGACGTGCAGATGGCCGCCGTGCAGAGCCGGCGGATGCGGCTGAGGCACGCGTCGGGCGAGGACCGCGAGTGGCTGCGGGCGACCCTCGACGGGGTCAGCCGCGGCTTCGGTGTGGGCGTCGGGCTGGAGCCCGGCGGCATGCTCGTGGCCGACGGTCTTGATGGGCCGTACACGGATGTTGACGAGGGTAGGGCGCGGGCATAGCGTCGCTCCTTACTGAGCAGGTGCTTAGAGACGCAGGTGCTTAGAAGAGGTCTTGGCGCAGGTGCTTGGCGCAGGTGCTCAGACGCAGGTGCTCAGAGACGCAGGTGCTCAGAGAGGTCGACCGTGCCGCACCCCGATCCGTCCACCCGCCCCGAAGCCGCACTGGCCGCCCCCGGGGCGCCCTTCGCCGTCGTACGGGGCGAGGACGGCGGGCTGCTCTACGCCGACGGGCCGCGGACCCTGCGGGAGTTCGTCGAAGCCACCTGGTCGTTCGGGGACCAGCCGTTTCTCGTCGCCGCCACCGGGACGTACAGCTATCGCGAGTTCTTCGCCGCGGCCTCCGCGCTCGCCCGGCGTTTTGTCGAGGTGTACGGGCTGCGGCCGGGCGACCGGGCCGTTGTCGCGATGCGGAATCACCCCGAGTGGCAGATCGCCTTCTGGGCCGCCCAGTTGGCGGGACTGGTGGCCGTGCCGCTCAACGCCTGGTGGACGCAGGATGAGTTCGCCTACGCCCTCGACGACTGTTCGCCGCGGGTGCTGCTCGTCGACGGCGAGCGGCTGCCGAGGGTCGACGCCTGGCGCAGGCGGGCCGGCGTTCCGGTCGTCGTCTTCCACGGGGAAGGCGCGCCGGGCGCGGGGGTGGAGCGATACGAAGACTTCGAGGCACCGGATCCGTTCGCCGCGCCGCCCGGCGTCGAGGTGCGGGCCGAGGACGACGCCACCATCATCTATACGTCCGGGACCACCGGGCGGCCCAAGGGCGCCGTCGCCACACAGCTCGCGCAGGCCGGGGCCGCGCACAATCCGCGGTTCCACGCCGCCGCTTCCGCCCTCGCGCGCGGGGTGATGCCGGGCCAGGGGCCGGCGTCGGTGGCGCTGATGACCTTCCCCTGCTTCCATGTGGCCGCGTTCACCACGCTGTACTCCACGATGGCGGCCGGCGGGGCGCTCGTACTGATGCGGAAATGGGACGCCGACGAGGCCCTCGCGCTGATCGAGCGGCACCGCGTCACCCACTTCTCCGGGGTGCCGACCACCGCGCTCCAGCTGCTTGACGCCGCCGAGCGGGCCGGGGCGGAGCTTGAGACGCTCACGCATCTCAACACCGGCGGTGCCGCCGCGCCCCCCGACCTCGTGGCCCGGCTGACGGCCCGCTACGGGCAGCGGATCGAGCCGCGCAACGGCTACGGGCTGACCGAGACCTGCGGTGGCGTGCTCGCCAATTACGGCGCCGGGTACCGGGAGAACCCGCAGAGCGTGGGGCGGCCGACCCCCGCCACCGAGGTGCGGATCGCCGGGCCGGACGGTCATGAACTGCCCGAAGGGCAGGTCGGTGAGTTGTGGCTGCGCGGGCAGGCGCTTGCGCGGGGGTACTGGAACAACCCGGGCGCGACCGCTGCCGCGTTCCACGAGGGCTGGTTCATGACCGGCGACCTCGCGAGCGTGCGGGACGGGCGGGTCAGCATCGTCGACCGGCTCAAGGACATGGTCATCCGCGGTGGCGAGAACGTGTACTGCGTCGAGGTGGAAGCGGTCCTGCACGGCCACCCGGATGTCGCCGACGCCGCGGTGCTGGGCGTCCCGCATCCGGTGCTGGGGGAGGAGGTGGCGGCCGTGGTGCAGCTGCGCGCCGGATCCACGGTCACGGCCGACGAGCTGCGGGCGCACGTCGGCAAGGCCCTCGCCGCATTCAAGGTTCCCGCTCATGTCCTCGTACGGGACGAGCCCGTGCCGCGTAATCCGACCGGGAAGATCCTCAAGCGCGAGCTCCGCGGCCCCGTACAGGACCAGGTGTCGCGGGAACAGGTGTCACAGGACCGGGCGCCGCGGGAGCAGGCGTCGCAGGAGGGGTCTTTCAGGAGCGCGTGACGCGCACCCGGTAGGTGCCCTCCCCGTCCTCCTGGATCACGGCTATGCGGATGCCATTCTGCTGGTCGACGAACGACTGCCCCGGCTGGTACGGCGCGTCCGACAGCTCCGCGTGCACATTGGGACGCCGGGTGCAGCCCCCGCTGTTCCGGGCGCTGTCCGAGATCGCCACCGGACCCTGCCCGGTGTCCACGTCGGACTGGACGCGGTAGATCAGCACACCCGGCTGGCACACGGCCTCGTCGTTGCCCGCCCGGGTGCGCACCTCCACCGCGTACCCCCCGTTCTTGGTGAGCGGCACGATGGCCATCTTCGGGCCGCCCGCGATCGCCAGTGGCGTCAGCGCGTACTCCGTGGTGCCGGGCGCGGACGCGCAGCCGATCTGGTCGGCGTCCAGCCAGCCCAGCTTCCATTTGTGCCAGCCCAGCAGATCGTTGTTGGCTCCCCAGTCCTCGGACATGATGTCCCAGTGGCCGACCGCGCCCGCGCCCTCGGACGTATAGAGGTCGGGCAGGCCGAAGACATGGCCGTTCTCATGGGGCAGTACGCGATACCCCGTCTCGGAGTACGACCCCGAACCGTCGTCCTGGCGGCTGTAGATGAAGGACGTGTTGGCGAGCGGCACGCCGTCCGCGAGCGGGGCCTCGTCATTGCCCGAGAAGGTCACGGACAGAACGGTGTCCAGCGCCGACGGCCCGGCATTCGGCGTGACCAGGACGTTGACCAGGTCGTACGCGCGGAAGTCCACCCGGGAGTCGGCCGCCTGCACTATGTCCTGGACGAGCCGGCGGTAGCCCGGTTCATAGGGCGAGCCGCGCTCTATCCCGTACGCGGCGAACGCCATCGGCATCCGCAGCCAGTCGGTGACCGGGGTGTGCGTGCGGTAGCTGAGACGTCCGTAGGAGCTGGTCCGGAACCAGTCGGCCGTCTGCGGGAAGAACTCCGCGAGCCGGTCCATCGCCGGGCCCGACCCCTCCGCGTCCGGGAAGTCGATCATCAGGTTGAGCGCGCGGACCTCGCCGATGGAGCGGGAGTAGCCGGGCGGGGTCGGCACGCCCTCCGACATCTGGATCCCCAGCGTGGAGGCGATGCGGCAGGGCCCGAGGGCTGACCTGTCGGCGGCTGCCACCGGCCCGGCCGACGCCCGGCTGGTGGTGGGGAGAGTGGCGCTGGCCGTCGTGAGGGTGGCGAGCGCGACAGCTGCGAGGGCGGCGAGCGTGCCGATGCGGCGGGAGCTGCCGCTGGTGCGTATCCGGTGGCGCGTCGGCTGCATGCAATCGCCTTCGGGTCCGCGGCAGCAGGCCGGACCCTTGCTGCACTCATTGCGATCAGCCTGTGACGGGTGGTGGCGGGACGCCTGCCGGGTGGGCCGATCGTGGGTACCGCACGCCTGATGTATGTGACGCAGGTCACATTGGGTAGGGGAAATAACCGGGGATCGTTTCCCCGTTTGAACTCGTGTCCCCGCGAAACGGGGAAGAGGTCCCCGCTTACGTAGCGCTTATGCGTGATGTACGTAGCGATACGAGGCAGAAATGAGAGGGAGTGGAGCCCGTGAGCCCCGCCGCCGACACCGAGGCGCGCCGCTCCACCCGGCCGCGGGCGGACGCCCTGCGGAACAGGGAGCGGATCGTGATGGCCGCGCGCGAGATGTTCGTCGAGTTCGGGCCCGAGGTCCCGCTCGATGACATCGCCCGCCGGGCGGGTGTAGGCAACGCCACGCTCTACCGGCACTTCCCCGACCGCGACACCCTCATCCACGAGGTCGTCCTCTTCGTCCTGACCCGCACGACGCAGCAGGCGCACGAGGCGGCCGAGGAGGCTGACCCCTTCGAGGGGCTGAGGCGCTTCACCCACGCGGCCGCCGACGAACGCATCGGTGCCCTGTGCCCGCTGCTCAGCGGCTCTTTCGACAAGCATTTCCCCGATCTGACCCGTGAGGGGGTGCGCCTCGAAGAGGCAGTCGAGGCCCTCTTCGCGCGCGCGAAGGAAGCGGGCCGGCTCCGCGCCGACGTCGCCGTCGGGGATCTGCTCGTCGCGCTCTCCCAGCTCACCCGGCCACTGCCGGGCACCGCGTGCCTGAGCATCGACCGGTTCGCCCATCGCCATCTGCAGTTGTTCCTGGACGGACTCGAAGCGCCCGCGCGCTCCGAACTGCCGGGCCTTGCCGCGACTTTGGAGGACCTGAGCAGCAGCACGCCATGAAGCGGCACAGCAGCCTGGCAGCGCGGGTGAGTTGAACCGGCGCCGCATTCCTCCGCAACACCTTTGACCACGCCCTTTTTTGACCTCTTCGCACCCTTAGGTGGCCACTCCCATGCCAAAATCCGCCGACATTTCCGTTCCGGATCCCAGCCGCTGGAAAGCGCTGGTGTTCATAGCCGTGGCTCAGCTGATGGTGGTGCTCGACGCGACAATCGTGAACATCGCGCTGCCCACCGCCCAGCAGGACCTCGGCATTTCGGACGCCAACCGCCAGTGGGTCATCACCGCCTACGCGCTCGCCTTCGGCGGACTGCTGCTCTTCGGCGGCCGGATCGCCGACCTGTGGGGCCGTAAGCGGACCTTCATCGTCGGACTGCTCGGCTTCGCCGCGGCTTCCGCGCTCGGTGGCGCGGCGACCAGCGAGGCATTGCTGCTCGGCTCGCGCGCTCTGCAGGGTGCTTTCGGCGCGCTGCTCGCGCCTGCCGCGCTCTCCCTGCTCGCGGTGATGTTCACCGACGCCAAGGAGCGTGCCAAGGCCTTCGGTATCTACGGTGCGATCGCCGGTGGCGGTGGCGCCGTCGGCCTGATCCTGGGCGGCTTCCTCACCGAGTACCTGAACTGGCGCTGGACCTTCTTCGTCAACATCCCCTTCGCGATCGTCGCCGCTGTCGGCGCGTACCTCGTGATCCGTGAGCCGGAGGGCGCGCGCAACCGCTCCTCGCTCGACATCCCCGGCGTCGTCCTGTCCACCCTCGGCCTGGTGGCGCTGGTGTACGGCTTCACCCGCGCCGAGTCCGCCGGCTGGTCCGACAGCCTGACCGTGGGCATGTTCGTCGCATCCGTGGTGCTGCTCGCCGGTTTCGTCGTCACCGAGGCGAAGGTCAAGTCCCCGCTGCTGCCGCTGCGCGTCCTGACCGAACGCAACCGCGGCGGTGTCTACCTGTCGCTGGGGCTCGCCATCATCGCGATGTTCGGGCTGTTCCTCTTCCTGACGTTCTACCTGCAGGTCGTGAAGGGGTACTCCCCGGTCCGGACAGGCTTCGCGTTCCTGCCGATGATCGCGGGCATGATCACGGGCTCGACCCAGATCGGCGCCCGGCTGATGACCCGCGTTCCGCCGCGGCTGCTGATGGGCCCCGGCTTCCTGGTCGCGGCGACCGGCATGCTGATGCTGACCCAACTGGAGATCGGCAGCTCCTACGCGGGTCTGATCCTGCCGGCGCAGGTGCTGCTGGGCCTCGGCATGGGTACGGCCTTCATGCCGGCGATGTCGCTGGCCACGCACGGTGTGAACCCGGCCGACGCCGGTGTCGCCTCCGCGATGGTCAACACCTCGCAGCAGGTCGGAGGCGCGATCGGAACGGCGCTGCTGAACACGATCGCGGCCTCGGCCACGACCGCGTACGTCACCTCGCACGCGGCGGGAGCGGCCAACCCGAAGCTGCTCGAACTCCAGGCCATGGTGCACGGCTTCTCGTCGGCGATCTGGTGGGCGGTCGGGATCCTGGTTTCCGCCGCCGCGATCGCGTTCACGCTCATCAACACCGGGCGTCCGGGGGCCGGTTCGGTCACCGCGGCATCGGGTGACGGCATAGAGGGCGGGATCGACGAGATCAAGGTCCCGGTCGTCGCGCACTGACACGAGCTCGGCGGACGCCGAGAGGTCAAGCGGACTGGGCCCCGCCCGGGGTGAACCCGGGCGGGGCCCTTCGCTTGCGGTGCGGGTGTGGTGCGGATGGCGCGGATGGTGCGGGGTTGTGCGGATGGTGCGGTCTCTGCCCCTTGTGGTGCGGGCTCAGCGCAGCCAGGGCAGGTCGGCGCCGGAGTCCTGCGGCTGGAGCCCCTCGGCCATGATCTTCATGATCTCGCCGAGCTTTCCGACCTGCTCGGGCGTGAGCCGGTCGAACATCGCTTGTCGTACGGCCTCGACATGGCCGGGCGCGGACCGTTCGAGGATCTTGAAGCCGTCGTCCGTCAGCACGGCGTTCTGCCCGCGCTTGTCGGAGGGGCAGTCCTCCCGGCGAACCCAGCCGTTCTTCTCGAGACGCGCTATCGCGTGCGAGAGCCGGGACCGGGTGATCTTCGCGTCGATGGCCAGCTCGGTCATCCGCTTGCGGCGGCGCGGGGCCTGGGAGAGCTGGACGAGCAGACCGTAGTAGATGTGCGGCATGCCCGCGTCGCGCTGGAGCTGGCGGTCGAGGTGGTCTTCGAGGAGCGTGGTGGCATGGAGATAGGCACGCCAGACGCGCTGTTCGTCCTCGGTGAGCCAGCGTGGCTCGCGGCCGCCCCCGCCAGTGGATGCCGTGTTCATGTATCCCACTCTACGACTCATTCTTGAAAGTTGAACTATGTGGGGTTGAGAGGTAGCTTGAAAGTTCAAGTTATGTCGAAGTGGATCCGAAGTGGACCGGGAGCCGCTGTCATGAATGCCACCCCTGCCGCGGAACGCATGCCCGCCCTCTATCTCTCGCACGGCGCGCCGCCGTTGGCCGACGACCCCGTCTGGCCCGGCGAGCTCGCCGCCTGGTCCGCTTCCCTGCCGCGCCCGAAGGCGATCCTCATGGTCTCGGCCCACTGGGAGGACGCCCCGCTCGCGCTCGGCGCGACCGAGACCGTACCGCTGGTGTACGACTTCTGGGGCTTCCCCGAGCACTACTACCGGGTCCGGTACGACGCGCCCGGCGCGCCCGAACTCGCCCATTCCGTACGGAAGTTGCTGCGCTCCGCCGGAACGCCGGTGCAGGACGTCCCGGACCGCGGGCTCGACCACGGCGCCTACGTCCCGCTGGTGGAGATGTTCCCGGGCGCCGACATCCCCGTACTCCAGATCTCCATGCCCACGCTCGACCCGCGGAAGCTGATGGACATCGGGCGCAGGCTCGCGCCGCTGCGTGACGAGGGCGTGCTGATCGTCGGCAGTGGTTTCTTCACCCACAATCTGGCCGCGCTGCGGCACCAGGGGACTCCCGGCTGGTCGGCGGAGTTCGACGACTGGGGGCGGCGGGCGCTCGCGGCGGCGGACGTGGACGCGCTGCTGGACTTCGAGAACAAGGCCCCGGCAGGACGGCTGGCCCACCCGCGGACCGAGCACTTCGCGCCGCTGTTCGTCAGCCTGGGAGCGTCTGAGGGCGAGCTCAAGAGCGGGCAGAGCGTGATCGACGGCTTCTGGATGGGCCTGGCGAAGCGCTCCCTGCAGTTCGGCTAGCCGGCGCCGAGGTCCTGCTCGTACCGCCGAGGTCCTTCTCGTACCAGGCCACGTCCCAGTACCGGCCGAACTTCCGGCCCACTTCGAGGTACGTGCCGGTGTGCCGGAAGCCGAAACGCGCGTGCAGCCGGGCCGACGCCTCGTTCGGCTGGGCGATCCCGGCGTAGGCGCGGTGCAGGTCTTCACCGTCGAGCGCCTCGAAGAGCGCCTTGTAGAGGAGCGTGCCGATGCCGCGGCCCGCGGCATCGGGGGCGCAGTAGACGCTGACCTCGACGGAGGTGGAGTACGCGGGCTTGGGGCGGAAGGGGCTGCTGGTCGCATACCCGAGGAGTAGGGCAGAACGGACATCCCGAGCAACCAAAAGACGGTGGGGGCCGTCTTCAGGGTGGGAGTGCAGCCATGGGCGGCGCTGCTCGGGTGTGAAGGCGATCGTGTCGAAGGTGGCGGCGGTCTCACGTACGTAGTGGTTGTAGAGCTCCGTGAGGGCCACGAGATCGGCCTCCGTGCCCGCTCTGACCTGCACCTCTGTGTAATCGTTCGGCACTCTTCCTCCCGATGGGCGGACAGGGTACTGCAAGATCACGAAAATCGATGTGTCGCGCGGGAATTCTGTCCGGATTCCAGTCGTTGTTTCCTACGGATGCAGGGCACCCGGGAGGGTGTCGCGACCTACTCAACAAGGGAGCTCGCATGGCAACCCGTGCCGTCGCCCGTCGTCAGTCCGGCTCCACCGGGACAGGCCGGGCAGGCAGTGCCGTGGGCGGGGAGATCGCCGACCGCGACCTGGTCGGCATGTACCTCGATGAGATCGCGCGTACGCCGCTGCTCGACGCGGCCAAGGAAGTCGAGCTGTCAAAGACCATCGAGGCGGGTGTGTATGCCGGCCAGATCCTCGACGGCGATGTGGAGAGCGAGGGCGTCAAGGCGACGCGCGAGGAACTCGAGGCGCTGGTCGCCGAGGGCGAGCGCGCGAAGGACGTCTTCATCCGCTCCAACCTCCGGCTCGTGGTGGCCGTGGCCCGGCGCTACCCGCGCAGCGGCCTGCCCCTGCTCGACCTGATCCAGGAGGGCAATGCAGGTCTGGTGCGCGCGGTCGAGAAGTTCGACTACGCCAAGGGCTTCAAGTTCTCGACGTACGCCACGTGGTGGATCCGCCAGGCGATCACCCGTTCCATAGCCGACCAGTCCCGCACGATCCGGCTCCCCGTCCACCTGGTGGAGGAGCTCGGCCGGATACGCCGTGTCCAGCGCGAGTTCAACCGGGAGAACGGTCGGGAACCGGAGGCCGCAGAGGTCGCCAAGGAGCTGGATTCCACCCCCGAGCGCGTCGCTGACGTCCTCGACTGGGCGCGCGACCCGGTCAGCCTGAACATGGCGGTGGACGACGCCGGTGAGACACAGTTCGGCGACCTGCTGGAGGACACCTCGGCGGTCTCGCCGGAGCAGTCGGTGCTCACGCTGCTGCGCAGCGAGGAGCTGGAAGACCTGATCGGCAAGCTCGACCACCGGACGGCGTCGATCATCCGTATGCGGTACGGCATCGAGGACGGCCGGGAGCGCACCCTGACGGAGGTCGGCAAGCAGCACGGTCTGACGCGGGAGCGGATCCGGCAGATCGAGAAGCACGCGCTGCTGGAGCTGAAGCGGATGGCGCGCGACACGGGCTTCGACGCGGCGGCGTAATCGACCGCGGCGGCACAAGCCCCCATAGACGGACCCCGGCACCATCCCCCCCCGGTGCCGGGGTCCTTTCATGTCCCGTGGCCGGGGCCGGGGCCGCGGCCCTGTCCTGTGCCCGCGGCCCTGTCCGTGCCCCGCGTCACCGGACAGGAGTTGCCCGCACCAGGCGCGCGCCCAGGTCCGTCACGTACTGAACCAGCGGCGGCGGGCCGTGGACCATGAACTCGCAGTCCACCAGCGCCAGTCGGAGCGCCACCCACTCCAGCGAGTCCGTCGACCGAGCTCGCAGCCGGCATGTCCCCTCTCCCGTCGTCTCCGGCGCGCCCAGCGTGTCCGGGAGACGCGCGGACACGAAGGCCGCCGGGGCCTCGAAGGTCACGTCAATGTTGTGCGCCGGCTGCCGGGACATGGTGTGCCCCAGCAGTTCCGTGGCGCTGCCCGTCGGCAACTCCCGCGGCACGAAGCGCGACCCCGTGGCGAAGGGTTCGGAGACCCGGTCGACCCGGAACGTACGCCAGTCCTCCCGGGCGATGTCGTACGCGACGAGATACCACCGGCGGCCGGTTGAGACGAGGCGGTACGGCTCGACCTGCCGCTTCGTCTCGGTGCCGTCGCCCGCGCGGTAGCCGAAGCGGAGCCGTTCCTGCCCGGTGGCCGCGCCCGCGATGGCCGTCAGAGTGTGCGGGTCGATCCTCGCGCCGTCGCCCCGGGTGAGTGGAATCGTCGCCGCCTGGAGCGTGATCACCCGGTGCCGCAGCCGGGACGGCAGCACCTGCTCCAGTTTGGCGAGGGCGCGTACGGACGCCTCCTCGATGCCCTCGATCGCGTGGCCGGCCCCCGCTCGCAACCCGACCGCGATCGCGACTGCCTCCTCGTCGTCGAGCAGCAGCGGCGGCATGGCGGCGCCCGCGACCAGCCGGTACCCGCCGACCGCGCCCTTCGTCGCCTCGACCGGATAGCCGAGGTCGCGCAGCCGGTCGATGTCGCGCCGGATGGTGCGCGGGCTCACTTCGAGGCGCTCGGCGAGCTCGCTGCCCGGCCACTCGCGCGGTGTCTGGAGGAGGGAGAGCAGATTCAGGAGTCGTGCCGGAGTGTCCGTCATGTTCTCAGGATGCCGCTTATATAGGTCGTGATCTGGCCTATATGGTCTCTAGCTTCACTTCCATGAGTTCACAGCCCGCCGTACCGGATACGGCTTCAGACCGTCGTCGCTGGATCGCGCTTGCCATCGTCATGACCGCTGCCTTCATGGATCTGGTCGACGTCACCATCGTCAACATCGCGATCCCGAGCATCGAGCGGGACCTCGGGACCTCCTTCGGTGCGATCCAGTGGATCACCGCCGGTTACGCGCTGGCCTTCGCCGCCGGTCTGATCACGGGCGGCAGGCTCGGTGACATCTACGGCCGCAAGCGGCTGTTCCTGATCGGCATCACCGGCTTCACGCTCGCCTCCGCGCTCTGCGGATTCGCCGCCAACGAGGAGATGCTGGTCGCCTCCCGCCTGCTGCAGGGCGCGACCGCCGCGATGATGGTTCCGCAGGTGCTGGCGATCATCCATGTCACCTTCCCGGCGCACGAACGCGGCAAGGTCTTCGGCATGTTCGGCGCGATCATCGGGCTCGGCGCGGTGTCCGGGCCGCTGCTCGGCGCGCTGCTGACCCAGTGGAACCTCTTCGGCCTCCAGTGGCGGCCGATCTTCCTGATCAACCTGCCGGTGGGAATAGCCGGACTGATCCTGGGCCGGAAGTACATCACCGAGTCCCGCGCCCCGAAGGCGCTCAAGCTCGACCTGGTCGGCGTCGCGCTGGTCACGCTCGGCCTGCTGATGCTGATCTACCCCCTGACGCGCGGCCGTGAGCTGGGCTGGCCGCTGTGGGGTCACCTCTGCATGGCCGGCAGCCTGCTCGTCTTCGCCGCGTTCGTCGCGTATGAGAAGTACAAGACGAGCAAGGACTCCTCGCCGCTCGTCGAGCTGTCGCTGTTCAAGGTGAAGAGCTTCGCCGCGGGCATCGCCGTGCAGCTCACGTTCGGGATCGTGTGCGGGATCTTCTTCCTGGTCTGGACGCTCTACATGCAGATCGGTCTCGGCTGGTCGCCGCTGCGGGCGGGGCTGACCGGCGTCCCCTTCTCCATCGCCGTGTCCGCGGCGGCCGGAATGTCCGTACAGAAGCTGGTGCCGCGCTTCGGCCGGAAGGTGCTGCAGGCGGGCGCGGTGACGATGGCCACGGGTCTGCTGCTCTACATCTGGGAGGCGGGGCGGTACGGCATGGGAATCCAGTCCTGGCAGATGGCGCTGCCGCTGGTGGTCATGGGCGTCGGGATGGGCCTGATCGTGGCGCCGCTGACGGACGCGGTGCTGTCGGAGGTGCCGCGCGAGCACTCGGGTTCGGCGTCCGGGCTGATCAACACCACTATGCAGATGGGCAATGCGCTGGGCCTGGGGCTGGTCTCGGTGGTCTTCTTCGGCTCGATCGACGACCGGATCGCGCCGAGCGCGGTCGGGAAGGCGTTCGGGGAGGCGTTCCAGAACTCGCTGTGGTGGGTGGTGGCGGTGCTGGTCGTGATCTTCGTCGTGATGTTCGCGCTGCCGGCGAGGCCGAAGCAGCATGTGGAGGGGGCGGAGGCGGAGATCGAGGCCGAGCCCGTGGGGCCTGTCGACCGGGAGCCGGTGCTCGCCGGCTGAGCTCGCGGTGCGTACGCGGCCCGGCCCGGGGATTCGTCCCCGGGCCGGGTTTTTCTGTTCCGGGCTCTTTCCGTGTGTGTCCGCCTCATGCCCGAATCTGTTTACTTTGCCGAAATCCAGGCGTAGTCTACGAGTGAAGCCACAGGTTCGGGCACAGAACGGATGTAAACCCACATGTACGCACCCGAGCGCCAGCAGGAGATCCTGCGACTCGCCCGCGACGGCGGCCGCGTCGATGTGCTCTCCCTCGCCGAGGAGTTCCAGGTCACCGCCGAGACCATCCGGCGCGACCTCAAGGCGCTGGACCGGGCAGGGCTTGTCCGCCGGGTGCACGGTGGGGCCATACCGGCCGGGCGGCTCGACTTCGAGCCCGACCTCGCCGAGCGTGAGTCCACCGCCGCGGACGAGAAGGACCGCATCGCGCACACCGCGCTCGCCGAACTGCCGGCGGACGGCAGCGTGATCCTCGACGCCGGGTCCACCGTGGGGCGCCTCGCTGCTTCTTTCCCGCTGGAGTGCTCGCTCACCGTCGTCACCCACGCCCTGTCCGTCGCGGCGCGCCTCGCCGACCACCCCGGCATCGATCTCCACCTGGTGGGCGGTCGGGTCCGGCACCGGACGCGGGCCGCGGTCGACGCGTGGGCGCTGCGGGCGTACGGAGAGATCAACGCGGACGTCGCCTTCCTCGGCACCAACGGCTTCTCGGTCGACGGCGGGCTCACCACGCCCGACCTCGCCGAGGGTTCCGTCAAACGCACGATCGTCTCGGCCGCGCGACGCGTGGTGCTGCTGGCGGACTCGGCCAAGCACGGGCAGTCGCACTTCGCCCGCTTCGGCGACCTCGCCGACGTCGACCTGCTCATCACCGACAGCGGTCTCAGCCCCAAGGACGCCGCGGCGATCGAGGCCGCGGGAACGGAAGTTGTACGCGCATGATCCTGACCGTCACCCCGAACCCCTCGCTGGACCGTACGTACGAGGTCCCGGCGCTGGACCGCGGCGAAGTCCTGCGGGCCACGGCCGAGCGGATGGACCCCGGCGGCAAGGGCGTCAACGTCTCGCGGGCAGTCGCGGCCGCCGGGCACCGTACGGTCGCGGTCATGCCGCTGGGCGGGGCGCCCGGCGCGCTCGTCGCGGAGCTGCTGACGGGGCAGCGCATCGAGGTCGCGCCGGTTTTGGTGGTGGGCGCGACGCGCTCCAACATCGCGCTGGCCGAGCCGGACGGGACGCTGACGAAGATCAACGCACCCGGCCCCGAACTGAGCGCCGCGGAAGCCGAGTCGCTCCTGTCCGCGGTCACCGCGCACTCCGCCTCCGCGGCCTGGATCGCGTGCTGCGGCAGCCTGCCGCGCGGCCTCGCGCCCCAGTGGTACGCCGAGCTGGTCACCCGGGCGCACGCCGCGGGGGCGCGGGTCGCACTCGACACCTCCGGCCCGTCCCTGCTGGCGGCCCTGCGCTCGCGCCCCGACGTCGTCAAACCCAACGCCGACGAACTCGCCCAGGCGGTGGGCCGCCCGCTGGCCACGCTCGGCGACGCGGTCAAGGCGGCGGAGGAGGTGCGCGGGCTCGGCGCGGGAGCGGTGCTGGCGAGCCTGGGCGCTGACGGCCAGCTGCTGGTCTCGTCCGCGGGCGCCTTCTACGGGCACGCCTCTGTGACCGCCGTACGCAGCAACGTCGGCGCGGGCGACGCATCGCTGGCCGGCTTCCTGGCGGCCGGCGGCGAGGGACCGAAGGCGTTGTCCGCGGCGGTCGCACACGGCGCGGCGGCGGTCCAGCTGCCGGGCAGCGTGATGCCGAAACCGACCGACCTCGACCCGTCCGCGGTCACCGTGACCGCGGACATCCCCCTGGACCGAGCACTCACCGAGCAAGGGAACCCGCGATGAGCGAAATGATCAGCGCGGACCTGGTCGACCTCGACCTGGCCGCGACGACGAAGGAGGCCGCGGCCCGTTCGCTGGCCGAGCGGATGGTGGCCCTGGGCCGGGTCACCGACCTGGAGGGTTTCCTGGCGGACGTGGCGGCCCGCGAAGCCCAGATGCCGACGGGCCTGGACGGCGGGATCGGCATCCCGCACTGCCGCAGCGCGCATGTCACCGAGCCGACACTGGCATTCGGCCGCAGCGCGGCGGGCATCGACTTCGGCGCCCCGGACGGCCCGGCGGACCTGATCTTCCTCATAGCGGCCCCCGCGGGCGCGGACGACGCCCACTTGACGATCCTGTCGAGCCTGGCGCGCCGCTTGATGGACGAGAACTTCACGGGGACGCTGCGGGGAGCGACGGATGCGGAGCCGACTGCCGCGCTGATCCGGGGCGACGCTCCGGATGCGGCGGAGGGCGCGGAGGCGGCCGATGCGGTGGCGGAGGGCGTCGGCTCGGGCGCGGCTGCCGCGACGGTGCCGGGCGCACCGGGCGCACCGGCTTCGCCGGACGGCGGCGCGGGCTCACCGGACGCGGCCGACGGGGTGGCGGAGGCCGCTACGGCCTCGGGCGACCGGGTGCCGAGCGGCGACGGGGGCGCGGCTGCCGCGACGGCGCCGGGCTCACCGGGCGCGGCCGGCGCCGTGGTGCCGGGCGCCGACGATGCCGTATCCGACCGGGAGGATGTCGCATCCGGCGGGGCGGCCGCCGCCGACCGCGGCGAGCACGTGTCCCCCGACCGCGCGGAGCCGGTGGCTGCCGGCGCGGACGGGGATGCGGGGCGGAGCCCCGGTTCCGGGAAGGGGCGGGATGGCGGAGACACCACCCCCTTCCGCGTCGTCGCCGTCACCTCCTGCCCCACCGGCATCGCCCACACGTACATGGCTGCCGAATCCCTCGAAAAGGCCGGCGAAGCCCACGGCGTCCAAGTCGCCGTCGAGACGCAGGGGTCCGCCGGGTTCACCCGGCTCGACCCCAAGGTCATCGCCGACGCCGACGGCGTGATCTTCGCGCACGACGTGCCCGTACGGGACAAGGAGCGTTTCGCCGGGAAGCCCACCGTCGACGTCGGCGTCAAGGCCGGGATCAACCGGCCCGCCGAGCTCATCGCCGAGGTCCGTGGCAAGGCCGAGCGCGGTGAAGTCAGCGGTCCCGCCAAGACCACGCCCGTCGACGCGGCCGGCGAGCCCGGCGAGGGCTACGGCACCAAGCTGCGCAAGTGGCTGATGTCCGGCGTCAGTTACATGGTCCCGTTCGTCGCCGCGGGCGGCCTCCTCATCGCCCTCGGCTTCGCCATCGGCGGCTACGAGATCTCCGACGCCAAGTCAGTCGCCGAGCACTTCGTCTGGGCCGACCTCACCAGCTGGGCCGCCCTCCTCTTCCAGGTCGGTGGACTCGCCTTCAGCTTCCTCGTCCCCGTACTCGCCGGCTACATCGCTTACGGAATGGCCGACCGCCCCGGTCTCGTCCCCGGCTTCGTCGGCGGCGCCATCGCGCTCACCATCAACGCCGGCTTCCTCGGCGGCCTGATCGCCGGTCTGCTCGCGGGCGGCACCGTCATGGCGATCCAACGCCTCAAAGTGCCCAAACCACTTCGCGGCATCATGCCGGTGGTCGTGATCCCGCTCATCTCGTCCGCGGTCGTCGGGTTCCTGATGTTCCTGGTGATCGGCAAGCCCATCGCCGAGCTTCAGCAGGCGCTCACCGACTGGCTGTCCAGCCTCTCCGGGGCCAACGCCGTCATCCTCGGCGCCATCCTCGGGCTGATGATGTGCTTCGACCTCGGCGGCCCGCTCAACAAGGTGGCGTACACCTTCGCGGTCGGCGGTCTCGCGAACCCCAACGAAGGTTCCCTCAAGGTCATGGCCGCGGTGATGGCCGCCGGCATGGTGCCGCCGCTGGCGATGGCCCTGGCCACCGTCGTACGCGGCCGGCTCTTCACCAAGACCGAGCGCGAGAACGGCAAGGCCGCCTGGGTGCTCGGGGCGTCCTTCATCACCGAGGGAGCGATCCCGTTCGCCGCGGCCGACCCGCTCCGGGTGATCCCGGCGGCGATGGCGGGCGGCGCGGTCACCGGCGGCCTGTCGATGGCCTTCGAGTGCACCCTGCGCGCACCGCACGGCGGCATCTTCGTGGTGCCGCTGATCGGCAACCCGTTCCTCTACCTGATTGCGATCGTCGCGGGCACGCTGGTCAGCGCGGGCGTGGTCATTCTCCTCAAGAGCGCGCGCAAGCGGCAGCCTGAGAAGGCCCCGGCCGCGGCCGAGGAGGAGACCGAGGTGCTCGCGGCGGCCTGAGCTTGATCCTTAACCTCG
>NZ_JAGGOI010000040.1 GCF_018614585.1 Streptomyces sp. ISL-1
CGGGCCTGGCGGCGCGAAACTGCCGCGCGGGGTGCTTGGGGCCTCGCCCTCTGACATTCCCCGGCCATGGAGCGGCGGGGTGGCCGCGGCCTGCGGTCCGTGACGCGGTCGCGCCGGGCGGGCCGGGCCTGGCGGCGCGAAGCTGCCGCACGCAGGGTGCTGGGGGCCTCGCCTTCGGGCGCTAACCCCGCCGCGGAGCTGTGGAGAACCCACGCCGGGGGCGCCCGGCGCGGCGAACGGGCCGGGCCTGGCGGCGCGAAGCTGCGGCACGCAGGGTGCTGGGGGCCTCGCCCCCGGGCGCTCCCCCGCCGCGGAGCTGTGGAGAACCCACGCCGGGGGCGCCCGGCGCGGCGGGTGGGCTGGACACCATGCCCAGCAAAGTGGCCCAGGCCATACAACGTGGCCATGTCCTGCCCCACCTGCGCCTATCTACGCTGAGGCCCATGACCCCTCATCCCGACCCCCAGGCCGGCGCTGCCGTGAAGGCCGCAGACCGTGCGCACGTGTTCCACTCCTGGTCCGCCCAGGGCCTGATCGACCCGCTCGCCGTCGCCGGTGCCGAGGGCTCGTACTTCTGGGACTACGACGGGAACCGCTACCTCGACTTCACCAGCGGCCTCGTCTTCACCAACATCGGCTACCAGCACCCCAAGGTCGTCGCCGCGATCCAGGAGCAGGCCGGCAAGCTCACCACCTTCGCGCCCGCCTTCGCCGTCGAGGCCCGCTCCGAGGCCGCCCGCCTCATCGCCGAGCGGACCCCCGGCGACCTCGACAAGATCTTCTTCACCAACGGCGGCGCCGAGGCCGTCGAGAACGCCATCCGGATGGCCCGCCTGCACACCGGCCGCCCGAAGGTCCTGAGCACCTACCGCTCGTACCACGGCGGCACCGCCACCGCGGTCAACGTCACCGGCGACCCGCGCCGTTGGGCCTCCGACAACGGCACCTCCGGCGTCGTCCACTTCTGGGGGCCGTTCCTCTACCGCTCGCCGTTCTACGCGACGACGGAGGCCGAGGAGTGCGCCCGCGCCCTCCAGCACCTCGAGGACACCATCGCCTTCGAGGGTCCGGCGACCATCGCCGCGATCATCCTGGAGACGATCCCCGGGACCGCCGGGATCATGACCCCGCCGCCCGGCTACCTCGCGGGCGTCCGCGAGATCTGCGACCGCCACGGGATCGTCTTCGTACTCGACGAGGTCATGGCGGGCTTCGGCCGCACCGGCAAGTGGTTCGCCGCCGACCACTTCGATGTGACGCCCGACCTGCTGACCTTCGCCAAGGGCGTCAACTCCGGTTACGTGCCCCTCGGCGGCGTGGCCATCTCCGCCGAGATCGCCGCGACCTTCGAGACCCGCCCCTACCCGGGCGGACTCACCTACTCCGGCCACCCCCTCGCCTGCGCCGCGGCGATCGCCACGATCAACGTGATGGCGCAGGAGCAGGTCGTCGAGAACGCGGCCCACATCGGTGAGACGGTCCTCGGCCCGGGCCTGCGGGAGCTCGCCGAGCGCCACCCGAGCGTCGGCGAGGTGCGCGGCACGGGCGTGTTCTGGGCGCTGGACCTGGTGAAGGACAAGGCGACCCGCGAGCCGCTGGTGCCGTACAACGCTACGGGCGAGGCGAACGCCCCGATGGCCGCGTTCGCCGCCGCGTGCAAGAAGGACGGCCTGTGGCCCTTCGTCAACATGAACCGCACGCACGCGGTCCCGCCCTGCAATGTCACCGAGGCGGAGGCGAAGGAGGGCCTGGCGGCGCTGGACGTGGCGCTGTCGGTCGCCGACGAGCACACGGCCTGAGCTGTAGCCGTACGACTGAGCTGTACGCCGCACCGGGGCCCGTTCCGCACGGACCCCGGTGCGGCCGTTCAATCCTCAACTTTGTCCTCAAGAGCCGGACGGGCTTGATCCCGCCGGTTCCACCTCCAGGAAGCGGCGGCGGCGGGGGCCGCGGTACAGCAGTGCCTCCCACCCCCGGTCCGCCAGCTTCGCGGCGCACTCCGTGAGCTTCGCCTCCTCCTCCTGGGCCGCGCCGCTGCCCGGCGGGCCCAGCCAGTCCACGCAGACCATGCGCGGGCGGTCCGAGGGGCGCACGCGATAGCCCGTCGCCGTCCGGGCGCCCGAGGCGTCCAGGGCGGACGGCGGGATGCCCGCAGCCTCCAGGGTCAGGGCGATCGCGCGCACCATCTGGTTGAGCTCCCAGGCGGCGGGCGCTGCGCCGGTGACGCGGCGGATCTGGAGCATGCCGTCGAACGCGACCCGCACCTCGGCGGACCGGTCGCGGCCGCGCGCTGCCTCGCCGTCGCCGGTGGCCGGCTCGAAGACATGAGCCATGGCCGCCACAGTAGCGGGCAGGGACCGGGCCGCCGCGGCCGTCACGGTTATCGAAGCCGCGCCCGCAGCTTGGGCCGCGCCCGCGCCGCGCGCCCAAGGCCCATGCCCCGCACCCGGTTCGTAACCTCTGGCCTATCGTGTCCGGGACCCCCCGGCGAAGGAGAAGGCCACGATGCGCGGTACCGACAGCAGTACCGCTGTCACCCGCAACACCCTGCGGCGGCAGATCGCGGACGCGCTGCGTGACGAGATTCTGGCGGGGCGTCTGCAGCCCGGACATGAATTCACCGTCAAGCAGATCGCCGAGCAGTACGGCGTTTCCGCGACGCCGGTCCGCGAAGCCCTCGTCAACCTCTCCGCCCAGGGCTTGCTCGACTCGGACGAGCACCGGGGCTTCAAGGTGCACCAGTTCACCGTCGAGGACTACCGCGGCATGGTCGAGGCCCGCTCCCTGATCGTGGACGGCATCTTCCGCCATATCGCCAGGCGGGCCCCCGGCAAGCGCGGCTCCGGCGTCCACGGCAAGGCACTCGTGTCCGTACGCCGCCGGGCCGAGGAGGCCGCCCGCGCGGCCCGCGGCGGGGACCTCGACATCCTCATCGGCTACGACCTGCGCTTCTGGCGCGAGCTCGGCCAGGTCTTCGCCAACCGCTACATCTGTGACTTCCTGCACCGGTTGCGCGTCCACGCCTGGGTGTTCGCCGTCCCCTATCTGCGCGCCGACGCGGAACTGCGGGACTGGCTGTGGAGCGGCCACGAGGACCTGGTGGACGCCGTCGCGCTCGGCGACGCCGACAAGGCGCGCGCGGTCATCGACTCGTACAACGACCACGCGCTCGCCTGGGCGGATCGGCTGGAGCGGTGAGCGTGGATCTGAGCGTCGTCGTCCCGGCGTACAACGAGGAAGATCGGCTGGGCCCCACCCTCGACGCCATCTGCGCCCATCTGCGCGGGGAGCCGGGCCGCTGGGGCGAGTGGGAACTGATCGTCGTCGACGACGGCTCCACCGACGGCACCGCCAAGATCGCCAAGGACGCCTCGGCCGAGGAGCCGCGCATCCAGATCGTCTCCGGCGACGGCAACCACGGCAAGGGCAGCGCCCTGCGCCTGGGCGTGCTCGCCTCGTACGGCCGGCGGGTCCTGATCACCGACGCCGACCTCGCGACGCCCATCGAGGAACTCGACCGCCTCGACAAGCAGTTGGCGGCGGAGGACAGCGCGGCGGCGATCGGCTCACGCGCGCACCCCGACTCCCGTATCGAGGTGCACCAGCGGCGTTCGCGCGAATGGCTCGGCCGGATGGGCAACCGACTCATACGCGCCGTCGCGGTGCCCGGCATCCACGACACCCAGTGCGGATTCAAGCTCTTCGACGGTGACAAGGCGCGCGCCGCCTTCGCCGACTCGCGGCTCGACGGGTGGGGGATCGACGTCGAGATACTGCGGTTCTTCCGGCGTGAGGGCTGGCCGGTCACGGAGGTCCCGGTGCGCTGGTCGCATCAGGCGGGCTCCAAGGTCAGACCGCTGGACTACGGCAGGGTGCTGCTGGAACTCGTCAGGCTGCGGGCGCGTGCAGTGCGGCCCGTCGGCCTCCTCGTCACCGGCCTCTTCCTGCTCGCTTCCGTACTGCTCTACAAGGGCCTGTGGGCAGACCTGGACCGCGGCTATCTCGCCGACGCGGGCTCGGACCAGAACCAGTGGGAGTGGTTCTTCGCGGTCACCGCCGACAATGTCGCGCACCTGCGAAACCCCCTGTTCACGACCTTGCAGGGGTATCCGGACGGCGTGAATCTGATGGCGAACACCGTCATGCTCGGGCTCTCCGTCCCGCTCACGCCCCTCACGCTGCTGTTCGGCCCGACCGTCACCTGGGCGCTGGTGCTCACGCTCGGACTGACGGCGACGGCGACTGCCTGGTACTGGCTGATCGCCCGGCGGCTGGCGACGAACCGGTGGGCGGCCGCGATCGGCGGCGCCTTCGCCGCCTTCGCGCCGCCGATGATCTCGCACGGCAACGCGCACCCCAACTTCCTTGTGCTGTTCATGATCCCGGTGATCGTCGACCGGGCGCTGAGGCTGTGCGAGGGGCGCAATGTCGTACGCGACGGGGTGCTCCTCGGCCTGTTCGCGACGTATCAGATCTTCCTCGGCGAGGAGCCGCTGCTGCTCGCGGCGATGGGCATGCTGCTCTTCGCGCTCTCCTACGGACTCGTGCGCCGCGATGTGGCGAGGGCTGCTGCGCGGCCGCTGCTGCGCGGGCTCGCCGTCGCCGCGGCCGTCTGTCTGCCGCTGGTCGCCTTCCCGCTGGGCTGGCAGTTCTTCGGCCCGCAGAGCTACACGAGCGTGCTGCACGGCGACAACATGGGCAACAGTCCGCTCGCCTTCCTGGAGTTCGCGGGCCGCTCGCTGATGGGATCCGACGAGGGCGCGGACCCGCTCGCCTTCAACCGCACCGAGCAGAACGCCTTCTACGGCTGGCCGCTGGTCGCACTGGCGGCGGCGATCGTGGTGCGGCTGTGGCGGGTCGCGCTGGTCAAGGCGCTTGCCTTTACGGGGGTGGCGGCGGCCTTCCTCTCGCTCGGCCCGAAGTTCCGCATTCCGTACACCGACATCGTGCTCACCGGCCCGTGGCGGGCGCTGGCCCATCAGCCGCTGTTCGAATCCGTCATCGAGTCGCGGGTGGCTCTGATCTGCGCGCCGGTGCTCGGAGTCCTGATCGCGCTGGCGGTCGACCGGCTGCTGGTCACGCGGGAGCGGGTGCACCGGGCGGTGGGCCTGGCGGCGGTGGCCGCCGCACTGGTGCCCGTGTTGCCGACGCCGTATCCGGTGCGGGAGCGGGCGGAGATACCGGCCTTCGTCACGGAAGGGATGTACAGCGCGTATCTCTCCGAGGGTGAATCGGTGGTCACGGTGCCGCTGCCCTCCCCCGGCAGCGCCGAGGCCCTGCACTGGCAGTCGGCCACCGGGCTCGGCTTCCCGGTCGCCGGCGGCTACTTCAACGGGCCGTGGGGCCCGGATCGCATGGGCATCTACGGCGCGACGCCCCGGCACACCTCCAACCTCCTCAACGATGTGCGGGGCAGCGGTCGGGTCCCGGTGATCGGCCCCAACTGGCAGGCGCAGGCGCGCGGCGACCTGGCGGCGTGGCGGGCGGGCGTGGTGGTGCTGGCGCCGCAGTACAACGACGCGGCCCTGTATGCGACGGTGGAGAAACTGCTCGGACAGCCGGGCAAGCGTGTGGGCGGAGTGTGGGTATGGGATGTGGGGGCGGAGCGCATGCGGGGCTGACCGGCACCCTTCGCTGAATGTACTGGGGGCACTACGCTGTCCCGACCATCGCACGAACGCGTCCGTACTTCCCTTGGAGAGCGAGCCTTCCCTTGGCCTGTGACCTGTGGTTGGTCCCCCTCGTCGATGTGCTGTGCCACAGCCCCGACAACCCCTTCGCCGAAGAGATCGCGTCCTACGACAAGGCCCTCACCGACGCGGGTCTGCCGACGGTTCCCGTCTTCGCCTATATGCCGGGCCTGTCGGGCGATGTGGCCCCGGTCGCGGGGTTCGACTACGACGCGCTGCACTTCCTGCGGCGCGCGTACCTGCTGCAGTTGTGCGGTCTCGCGGTGACCCCGGTGGACGAACTGGGCGGCGACTACGAGCAGTTGCTGGAGATGTTCGAGTCGACGGCGCAGCAGTCGCATCTGGTGTGGCACTACGACCACGCGGGGGCGTATGTCCCGGTGGACTTCACCTCGCCGCTGTTCAACGACGAACTGCTGGCGGGCGGCGGCCCGTTGGGCTCAACGCAGGGTCTGCTGCGGGAGCTGGAGTATGTCGCGCCGTCGATCGGCATCGACCCCGCGAACCCGCCGGAGGCGCCGCAGCCGCCCGACCGGCCTACTTCGCTGGAGGAGCCGGCGGGGCCGATTCCGTACGACGAGAGTCCGTTCGCGCGGGAGCGGCATGTGTGGCTGGGGCTGCACGCGGCCGCGACGCGGAGCCTGGGCCAGGGCTCAATGATCATTTTTAGCTGACGCACAGCCGCCGCGCATCCCGCCCGTATCGGACGCACATCCGGGTCGCATCCGACGCACATCCGGCACACACCTGCTGAACGCGAGGCCTTAAGCTGCGCGACACCTAGGCCCGGTAGGACCGGTGCATGTCACAGACGAGTACCTCGGCACAGTCCCCCGCGGCGACGATCGCGGGGGAAAGGGCGGACGAGACCGTGGACGAAGCGCTTCCCAGGCCGGCGCGATTCGCGGATGTGAAGGGCTGGTTCTGGCCTGCTGACCAGCTGCTGTTCGACTGGTTCCTGAGTTATCAGCGGGACACGGACCCGGACGGCCGGGGGGACCTGCTGGAGCTCGGCGCGTACCTGGGAAAGAGCGCGATCTTCACGGGGCAGTATCTGCGGGACGGTGAGGATTTCACTGTCTGCGACCTCTGGGACTCCGAGGCGCCGGACGACCCCAACAGCGCGGAGATGGACCGGTCGTACTCGACGCTGACGCGGCGCGCGTTCGAGGCGAACTATCTGTCGTTCCACGACGAGCTGCCCACGCTGGTGCAGGCCCCGACCTCGGTGATCACCTCCCGGGTCCGTGCGGGGAGCTGCCGCTTCGTGCATGTCGACGCATCGCACCTGTACGAGCATGTGCACGGCGACATCGAGGCTGCGAAGGCGCTGCTGCAGCCGGAGGGCATCGTGTCCTTCGACGACTTCCGCGCGGAGCACTGCCCGGGCGTCTCGGCGGCGGTGTGGGGCGCGGTGGCCACGACGGGCCTGAAGCCGATCGTGATCACGGGCACGAAGCTGTACGGCACGTGGGGCGACCCGGATCCGGTGCGCGAGGCGCTGCTGACCTGGCTGGAGACGCGTACGGACATGTGGCACGGGGTGGAGGAGGTGGCGGGCGTCCCGCTGATCCGCATCAAGGGCAACAAGGCGGAGTCCCCGGCGCACCCGAAGTCCCGCCACAAGCCGGAGCCGGCCCCGCGGTCCGAGCCGGCGCCCCTGCCGCCCGCCCCGGCGCCCACCGCGGCGGCTCGCCCCCGGCCTTCGCGCGCCCGCCGCCTGGCAAAGGACCTGCTCCCGCCGATCCTGACGCGAGCGCTCAGGTCCCGTCGAAGCGCTTGACCCCGGACCGGGGCTCGGCTCCGGACGCCGCGCCTCAATCGCCGGAGGGGCTTGGTTTCGGGGCTCGGCCCCGGCCCCGCGCCTCGATCGCCGGCGAGGCTTGAGTTTCCGCCGGACGGGCGGAAACTCAAGCCCGTTGGGGGTCCCCCCGGACGAAGTCTGGGGGGAGATTGAGGAGTACGCCCGAGGGCGTCCTGGGGTCGCCCCACGCCCGCAGGGCGTCCTGGGGGTCCCCCCCACGCCCGGAGGGCGTCCCTGGGGTCGCCCCACGCCCGCAGGGCGTCCTGGGGGTCCCCCCACGCCCGCAGGGCGTAGGGGGCGGGTCTCGGGCTTGCCCCCCCAGAGGGGAGGAAACACCGCGTCCACCCTCAGCGCGGCGTCTCCGGCGGTCGCTGCCTCGGCATGTTCGGCCGCGTCCCCGGCGGCAACGGCACCCGCCCCGGCCCTCCTGCCGCGTCCGCCCGCCCCGCGCCCCCCGCGCCGCCCATCCCCATCCTCGGCGACTGCGTCACCAGCGGTGCCGGGCCCGACCGGAACTCCCCCATCCAGTCCGCCGTCTCCGACCGCACCAGCTCCGCGACGTCCTCCGAGAACCGCCGCAGCACCCCCAGACACCGCTCCGCCGCCTCGCTCGCCGTGCCCTCCGTCGGGCCCAGCACCTCCCGTACGCTCTCCGACGCCCAGTCGAACTGCAGCGCCAGCAGCCTGCGCTGCACCGCCTGCGCCGTCGCGACGTCCCTTATCCAGCCCGACGTCAGCCCGAAGTACCGGTCGCAGGCCAGGCACGCCGCCCCCAGCAGCAGCGGCAGGTACCCCCACCCCGCCGCCCCGTCCAGCACGCCCGCCAGATCGAGCAGGGGAAGCGCCGCCCCGGTGATCACCCCCAGGGCCGTGCCGAGCCGCAGCACCCGCGCCGTACGCCGCTTCCAGACGCGGTCGGCGAGATACCACCGCGCCGTGCGCAGCGCGTCCGCCTCGACCCACCTGTACAGCTCGTCGAGGCGTTCCGCCGGCTCGCCCCAGTCGCCGAGCGGAAACGGCCTCCCGGCCAGGTCACCGCGCGGCGCTTCGCCACGTTCCTCCCGGGCCGGCCCCCCGGGCTGCATCTCCGGCTGGCTCACCGGTGCACTCCTCTACGACGTGACGACTGACGTGACACTGCGTGACGTACGGTGCGCGCGTGCATCCTGGTGCGCAATGCTCTTCCTACCGCCGAATGGCGGTCTGTGCGCCGGAAATCCCGGTATTTCCGCCCACACGGGGGCCTTGATCAGCTAGAGGCTTTCCGGCTCAGTCACTCGAAAGAGTTGGGCCCCGCAGGGTGGGGCACGGGGCCCGGCAAGCACGTAGGCTCGGCTTACCGAACAATCGTCGTCGAATTGCCAGGAGTGACCGTGATTCCCGGTGGTGGCCAGCCCAATATGCAGGAGCTCCTCCAGCAGGCCCAGAAGATGCAGCAGGATCTCGCGCGGGCCCAGGAAGAGCTCGCGCAGACAGAGGTCGAGGGTCAGGCGGGCGGCGGTCTGGTGAAGGCCACCGTCACCGGCTCCGGCGACCTGCGGGCCCTCGTCATCGACCCCAAGGCCGTCGACCCCGAGGACACCGAGACCCTCGCGGACCTCGTCGTCGCCGCGGTCCAGGCCGCGAACGAGAACGCGCAGCAGCTCCAGCAGCAAAAGCTCGGCCCGCTCGCGCAGGGGCTGGGCGGCATGCCGGGCCTGCCCTTCTAGGTCCGAGGCGTACCAACTACCGTACGTCCCAGCAGAGCAGGCCGGCAGAAGACAGGAAGGCATCCCGTTGTACGAAGGCGTGGTTCAGGACCTCATCGACGAACTGGGCAGGCTGCCCGGCGTCGGTCCCAAGAGCGCGCAGCGGATCGCCTTCCACATCCTCCAGACCGAGCCGACCGACGTCCGCCGCCTCGCGCACGCCCTCCTCGAGGTGAAGGACAAGGTCCGCTTCTGCGCGGTGTGCGGCAATGTCGCACAGCAGGAGCAGTGCAACATCTGCCGTGACCCGCGCCGTGACCAGTCGGTCATCTGCGTGGTGGAGGAGCCCAAGGACGTCGTAGCGGTCGAGCGGACCCGGGAGTTCCGGGGTCGCTACCACGTACTCGGCGGGGCCATCAGCCCCATCGAGGGCGTCGGCCCCGACGACCTGCGGATCCGTGAGCTGCTGGCCCGCCTCGCGGACGGCACGATCACGGAGCTGATCCTGGCCACGGACCCCAACCTGGAGGGCGAGGCCACCGCCACGTATCTGGCACGCATGGTCAAGCCGATGGGACTCAAGGTCACACGGCTGGCGAGCGGTCTGCCCGTGGGGGGAGACTTGGAATACGCCGACGAGGTCACGCTGGGTCGTGCCTTCGAGGGGAGACGACTTCTCGATGTCTGACGCCAACCTGCACGCCGCCAATCAGGACCCGGACGACTTCGCCGTCCAGATCTCGGACTCGATCGAATCCTTCATCGTCGCGACCACGGAAGTCGCGAAGGGCGACGAGCCCGACAGCGCGGTGCCCTTCCTGCTGCTGGAGGTCTCGCAACTCCTGCTGACGGGCGGCCGGCTGGGCGCGCACGAGGACATCGTCCCCGACGAACGGTACGAACCGGACACCGGCCCCGACCTCGACGTCGATGACCTGCGTGAGCGGTTCGCCGTGCTGCTCGACCCGGTGGACATCTTCTCCGAGGTCTTCGACCCGTACGAACCGCGCAAGGCCCCGGTCGCCTGCCGGATCTCCGACAGCCTCGCGGACATCGTCACCGACCTGCGCCACGGCCTGGCCCACTACCGGGCGGGCCGCATCAGCGAGGCGCTGTGGTGGTGGCAGTTCTCGTACTTCTCCAACTGGGGCCCGACCGCCTCCGCGACGCTGCGCGCCCTGCAGTCGCTGGTCGCCCATGTCCGACTGGACCAGCCGCTCGAGGCGCTGGACGGGCTGGACACCGACGAGGACCTGGCTGAGGACGCGCTGGCGGAGGAGGCCGGCAAGGTCATGTCGGAGGAGATCGCGGCCCCGCTGGGCCTGCGTACGGCCACCTGACGGGGGCGCCCACGGCCCGGACAGCCGTTCGCGCCTGTGACCCGCCCCACACCCCGCGTACCCCGCATCTACCGGGGCAGGCATGACCACCGAGCGGCCGTGCCCCCCTCGCTGTGATCACTGAGTGAGCGGGACATCTCACGATGTGATAGCAGCGGGCCGGAGTGCGGCCGCTCGTTAGACTTAGCCGACCGCAGTAGTGACTGCAGTAAGAACCGAGCGAGGAGCGCACGTGGGCCTTGTCGTGCAGAAGTACGGAGGTTCCTCCGTTGCCGATGCCGAAGGCATCAAGCGCGTCGCCAAGCGAATCGTCGATGCCAAGAAGTACGGCCACCAGGTGGTCGTCGTGGTATCCGCGATGGGCGACACGACGGACGAGCTGATCGATCTCGCCGAGCAGGTATCCCCGATCCCTGCCGGGCGTGAATTCGACATGCTGCTGACCGCGGGAGAGCGGATCTCCATGGCCCTGCTGGCGATGGCGATCAAAAACCTGGGCCACGAGGCCCAGTCGTTCACCGGCAGCCAGGCCGGCGTCATCACGGACTCGGTCCACAACAAAGCACGCATCATCGATGTGACGCCGGGCCGGATCCGTATGGCGCTCGACGAGGGCAACATCGCCATCGTCGCCGGCTTCCAGGGCGTGTCCCAGGACAAGAAGGACATCACCACCCTCGGCCGCGGCGGATCCGACACCACCGCCGTCGCCCTCGCGGCCGCGCTGGACGCGGAGGTCTGTGAGATCTACACGGACGTCGACGGCGTCTTCACCGCCGACCCCCGGGTCGTGAAGAAGGCGCAGAAGATCGACTGGATCGCCTTCGAGGACATGCTGGAGCTCGCCGCCTCCGGCTCCAAGGTGCTGCTGCACCGCTGCGTCGAGTACGCACGCCGATACAACATTCCGATCCACGTCCGCTCGTCCTTCTCCGGGAATCGCGGCACCTGGGTCAGCAACGAGCCGCAAGGGAACCAGCAGATGGAGCACGCGATCATCTCCGGAGTCGCCCACGACGTCTCCGAGGCGAAGGTCACGGTCGTCGGGGTGCCGGACAAGCCGGGCGAGGCCGCGGCCATCTTCCGTACGATCGCGGACGCCGAGATCAACATCGACATGGTCGTGCAGAACGTCTCGGCGGCCACCACCGCCCTGACCGACATCTCCTTCACCCTCCCCAAGACCGACGGCCGCAAGGCCATCGACGCCCTGGAGAAGGCGAAGGCCGCGATCGGCTTCGAGTCCCTGCGCTACGACGACCAGATCGGCAAGATCTCGCTCGTCGGCGCGGGCATGAAGACCAACCCCGGCGTCACCGCCTCCTTCTTCGAGGCGCTCTCCGACGCGGGCGTGAACATCGAGCTGATCTCCACCTCGGAGATCCGCATCTCGGTGGTCACCCGCGCCGACGACGTCAATGAGGCGGTGCGCGCCGTGCACACCGCCTTCGGACTGGACAGCGACTCCGACGAGGCGGTCGTCTACGGCGGCACAGGGCGATGATCCGTAAGCCGGCGCTCGCGGTTGTCGGAGCGACCGGAGCTGTCGGAGCGGTGATGCTCCAGATCCTGTCCCAGCACGCGGACATCTGGGGCGAGATACGTCTCCTCGCCTCGCCGCGCTCGGCCGGCCGCAAGCTGGCCGTACGCGGCGAGGAGTGCGAGGTCGTCGCGCTGAGCGAAGAAGCCCTGGACGACGTCGACGTCGCGCTCTTCCTCGTGCCGGCCGAGGTGTCCGCGCAGTGGGTGCCCATCGCCGCGGCCAAGGGCGCGGTGGTTGTGGACAATTCAGCTGCTTTCCGGATGGACCCGGATGTGTCGCTGGTCGTCCCCGAGGTCAATCCCCATGCCGCACGGGTCCGTCCGCGCGGGATCCTCGCGAGTCCGCACTGCACGACGCTGGCGATGATTCCGGCGGTGGGGGCGCTGCACGCCGAGTTCGGACTGCGCGAACTGGTCGTCTCCTCCTATCAGGCCGTCAGCGGCGCCGGGCGGGAAGCCGTCGCCGTGCTTCGTGCGCAGCTGTCGCTGGTCGCCGGTACGGAACTGGGCACCGGGCCCGGAGACGTACGCCGTGCCGTGAGCGACGATCTCGGGCCCTTCCACGCGCCGCTGGCGCTCAACGTGGTGCCCTGGTCCGGCGTGTTGGAGGACGGCGGCTGGTCCTCCGAGGAGCTGGGGCTGCGGGCCGAGACGCGCAAGATCCTGGGTCTGCCGGGGCTGCGGGTGGCGGCGACGTTCGTACGCGTACCGGTGATCACCACGCACTCCCTCGCGGTGCACGCGCGCTTCGAGGGCGAGGTCACGGTGGAGCGGGCGCACGAGATCCTGGCGACCTCGCCCGGGGTGGTGCTCTATGACAATCCGGCGGCGGGCGACTTTCCCACGCCCGCGGACGTGGTGGGGACGGATCCGACGTGGGTGGGGCGGGTGCGGCGGTCGCCGGACGACCCGTGTGCCCTGGACCTGTTCGTCTGCGGAGACAATCTCCGCAAGGGCGCGGCGCTGAACTCCGCGCAGATCGCCGAGGCGGTCGCGGCCGAAATCGGGCCGGGGCTCGGTTCCGCGTAAGTCCTGGGCCGAGACGCCGGGGTGCCCGATCGGGAGGGGTGATCGGTCGTGATCAGGATCGCGAATGGGCTCGGGATGGGCTCGCGAATGGGGTCGCGAATGGGGGGACTTGCTCGGCTCCGGGGGTTCCGTGACCGCGCGCCCGGACGGCTTTGTAGGATCTGTGAACACCCTGCGAGCAAGTCGAAGGTCTGTACCGCTTGAACTGGGGTGCAAGGATGTTCGAAAATTCGCTTCCCCCTTGCTGCAACCGGTAGTTGGGCGGGAAGCGTCTTTGCGGTCGCCCCTTCACGGTGCCGCGAAAAATGGGGCATTGGGGAAGAGCGGGTACGCATGAGGGCATATGGATCACCGTCAAAAACGGTGGCGTACGCGTACAACCCTGACGGGGGGAAGCGTGTCCAACAAGCGTGGCAGAGGTTCTGGACATCACAGGGGTGGTCCCGGTGCGCGGCGCTTCGGTGCGCCCGCTCCGCAGGCCGCGCCCGCCCGGCGGCATGCCGGTGATCGCCCCCATGCCCGCTCCCCGTACCACCCGCATACCGTCTCAGCGCGAGGGCGCTGACGACACGATGGCTGCGGGCACCACCGTTGATCACCTCACCGAGACCTACCGCGCCCACTACCGGTCACTGCTCGGTCTCGCGGCCCTCCTCCTCGACGACACGGCTTCCTGCGAGGATGTCGTCCAGGAGGCGTTCATACGCGTCCACTCCGCGCGCAACCGAGTACGGGACCCGGAGAAGACCCTGGCGTATCTGCGCCAGACCGTGGTCAATCTGTCGAGGTCCGCGCTGCGCCGCCGCATCCTGGGGCTGAAGCTGCTCTCCAAGCCGATGCCGGACATGGCGAGCGCGGAGGAGGGGGCGTACGACCGACTGGAGCGGGACGCGCTGATCAAGGCCATGCGCGGACTGCAGCGCCGCCAGCGCGAGGTGCTGGTGTTGCGATACTTCGCCGATATGACGGAGGCTCAGGTCGCTGAGACGCTGGGCATTTCCCTGGGCTCGGTGAAGGCGTACGGCTCGCGGGGCATCGCGGCGCTGCGCATCGCCATGGAGGCCACGGCATGAGCGGGCACAGGGACAAGTGGCACAGGTTGCACAAGTTGCACAGATTTGAGCGGTACGGGCCGGACGGGCCGTTTGACGACCGGACTGGGAACGAAATTGTGAACAACGGGCCGGAAAATGAGCTGGGCGGCCTCGGACAGGTGCCCGGCGAGGGGCTTGGCGGGGATGAGGTGGCCCTGCGCCACATGCTGCAAGGTGCCGTGGAGGACCTCAAGCCTTCCGACGGTGCCCTCGATCACCTGCGAAGGGCGGTCCCCGCGCGGCGCGCCCGCAAAAGGCAGGCGCTCGTCGGCGTGGCCGCCGCGGCGCTGCTGATGGGCACGGCGGTCCCCGCCTTCGTCCATGTGGCGAACTCCAGCGGCGACGATGCCAACCCCGTCAACGCCGGACACGGCGAACAGGCGCAGGGCGGCACCGGGTCCGAGACGGGTGAGGTGGGTGGCGAGTCGGGCTCCGACGGGTTGTCCGCCGACAGCCGGGGCAACCAGCAAAACCGGGGCGGCGCGACCCGGACACGGGGCGGGAAGCCCTCCGGCGCCACGGACGGCGCGACGGGCGGCGTGGTCAACCCGCCGGACTCCGTGGCGGCGACCTTGCCGGTCTGCTCCGCCGAACAGCTCGGCGTCGCCTCGGCGCAGACGGCCAACCCCGACGCCGACGGCAAGGTCTACGGAACCTTCCGCATCGCCAATATCTCCAAGACCGACTGTGTGGTCAGCGGCGACGGCACGGTCGGCTTCCAGGCGCTGGGCGCGGCCGACCCCGCCAAGATCAACGTGGTCGAGCACACCGCGGGCGACGCGGCGACCGGACTGCCTGACCCCTCCCAGGAGCCGGTCACGCTGATGCTGAAGCCCGACACGGCTTACGAGGTGCGGTTCGCCTGGGTCCCGACGGACAGCTGCCCGACCACCGGCGCCTCACCCGACCCGACCCCCTCGGAGGGCGGCTCGTCGGGCGCCAGCACCGGGACGGGCACGACCGCGGGGACCAACCAGGAACCGCTCGGCAGTGAGGACGGCGGCCCGGCGGACGGCAGCGTGTCGGTGACCCACACGGCTGAGCCGGGCGCGCCGGGCGCGGAGACGACGATCCCCAACGCGTGCTCGGGCACGATCTACCGCACGGGTGTCCTGAACGCATAGTGAGGGGCGCGCTGCCTGGCGTCGCGTGCGGGTATCGGGCCTCGGGCCCGGGGCTTGGCGCGCTGCCGGCATGACGCGGGCGTCGCGTGGTCGTCGCCCCCCCGTGGCTAGACCGGCTCGGGCTCCAGCCCCAGTTGCCGGTCCCGCGCCGCCTCCGACTCGCGCCGCACCAGCCGGAACCACATGAACAGCACGAAGCCGGCGAAGACGAACCACTCCCCGGTGTAGCCCAGGTTCTGGAACGCCTTGAGGTCCAGCCCACTACCCTCGGGCGCTGACGCGGGCACAGCCTTCAGCCCACTGCCCGCGTCGGCCAGCGTGACCCACGCGTCGTACACATCGTCCGGCACGAGGTTCACCAGCGAGGCCGCGCTGATCATCCCCAGCTGCCCGCTCGGCAGCCCGCCCGCCGTGTGCACACCGTCCGTGCCCGAAGTCTCGGAGGCCTGCAACGCCCCGGCCACGGTGACCTGGCCGCCCGGCGCCGCCGGGGCCGGCTTGCCCTCGGGCAGCCAGCCGCGGACCACCGGCAGGGTCCGGCCGCCGTCGGTCTTGAGCAGCGTCAGCACATACGACCCGCGCTCACCGTCCAACTCCCGGTCCGGGACGAGGAACTGCTTGCCGTACCGCCCGGTGGCCATCGCCTGCCGCCCCGACGTCTCCTTGTCGACGGGCAGCAGCTCGTCAAGCGGAGCGGCCTTCTGCTCACCCGGCGCGGGCTGCTGCTTGGCCTCCTCATGTGTGTCGACGCGGTCCTCGAACTTGCCGAGCTGCCATGAGCCCATGAAGACGCAAAAGGGGATCGCCAGCACGACGAAGATATTGATCCCCCACCAGCGGGGCGTCAGCAGGAACCGGTACACACCCCCAAGGTACGGAACATGCCCACGCTCACTCGGACCCGGCCCCCTGTCCGAGCACCACGTCCCTGCGCCCCGGCCCCACCTCCTCTCCCGCCGGCCCTCCGCCCTGGTGCGGCCTTGTCCCGGCGCGGCCCGCCGGACCGTCTTGGGCCCCCCGGTCCCGGCGGGGGCCCGCCGCCTGGCGCCCCCTGTCCTGGCGCGGGCCTTCCGTCCAGGTGCGGCCCACCCCGGCAGTGCCCGCCTTTCCTGGTGCGGCCCTCCGCCTCGGCGCGACCCGGCCTTGGTGCGCCCTGCTCCGGTGCGGCCCTGCCCCGGCGCTGCCCCGCTCTGGCGCTGCCCGGCTCTGGCGCTGCCCGGCTCTGGCGCTGCCCGGCTCTGGCGCTGCCGGGCTCCGGTGCCGCCCTCGGTCCCCCCCGTTCGGCGCCGCCCTGTCCAAGCGCCGGCCGCCTCCGCGCAGTAGCTCCTAGCCCAGGTCCGCCCCCTGCCCCAGGTGCTCCGCCGCGAAGGCGATCTCCAGCCGCACCTGCTTGATCCGCTCCTCCACCACCAGCGACCCGTGCCCCGCGTCGTACCGGTACACCTCGTGCACCGCGCCGCGCGCCGCCAGGCGCTCCACATAGTTCTCGACCTGGCGGATCGGGCAGCGTGGGTCATTGACCCCGGCCGAGATGTAGACCGGTGCCCGCACCGCGTCCACATACGTCAGCGGCGACGAGGCCTCATAGCGGTCAGGCACCTCTTCCGGGGTACCGCCCAGAAGCGTGCGGTCCATCGCTTTCAGGGCCTCCATCTCGTCGTGGTACGCCGTGATGTAGTCGGCGACCGGAACCGCCGCCAGCCCCAGCGCCCACGCCTCCGGCTGAGTGCCGAGGCCGAGCAGTGTCAGATAGCCGCCCCAGGAGCCGCCCGCCAGAATCAGCTTCTCCGGGTCCGCGAGCCCGGAGCCCACCGCCCACTCCCGGACCGCCGCGATGTCCTCCAGCTCGATCAGCCCGACCCGGTGCTTGAGCGCGTCCGTCCACTCCCGTCCGTACCCCGTCGAGCCGCGGTAGTTGACCCGCACGACCGCATACCCGTGGTCGATCCAGGCCGCCGGGCCCGCCGCGAAGGCGTCGCTGTCGTGCCAGGTCGGGCCGCCGTGGATCTCGAAGACGGTCGGCAGTGGACCCGTCACACCCGCCCGCTTCTGGACCAGCGCGTGGATACGGCCCCCCGGCCCCTCCACCCATACGTCCTCCACCGGCACCGACTCCGGCGCCTTCATCCCCGGAGGATCGAGCACCACCCCGCCCGCCGTCGAGCGCACCTGCGGCGGCAGCGCGGCCGAGGACCACAGGTACTCCACCTCCCCGTCCGGCCGGGCCGTCGCGCCCGAGACCGAACCGGTCGGCGTCTCTATCCGCACCAGCGCACGCGTCGCCAGGTCGTACCGCCACAGCTCGCCGCGCGCCTCGAAGCTGTGCGCGACCAGCAGCCCGGAGCCGTCCGGATACCACTCGGCGTTCACATCGCCCGGCAGGTCGATCGCGAGATCGGTCTCCTCGCCCGATGCGACGTCCCAGATCATCGGCTCCCAGCGGCCGCGCCGCTGATGGCCGATCAGCAGCCGCGTGTCGCCGTCCACCGGAGCGAAGCCGAGGACCTCCAGACCCAGTTCCTCCGTGCCCCCCTTCGTATCGTCCAGCTCGGCAACCAGGGAGCTGCCCCCAACGCCGACCACCCGCAGCGCCGAGTGCATCGCGTCCCCGTGCTCGGTGTGCTCGATCGCGATCAGAATCCCGTCGTGTGACAGGTCGCCGACCCCGGCCGATTCCCGGTGCCGGTATATCTCGACCGGCTCCGCACCGGTCCGTACGACATGAATCGTCGTGCCGCCCTCGTCGGTCGACCGGCCGACCACCGCGGTGCCGTCCCGGCCGATCGCCAGCCCCGCCGGGTACGAAGGCTCGAGCCCGGGCGCGGCGGGCTCGTCCTCCCCGCCGCCGAAGGGCTGTCGCATCCACACCCCGAACTCGTCCCCGTCGCTGTCCGAGAACCACCAGATCGACGAGCCGTCGGGCGACAGCACGCCGTCCGTCGTGCCGTTCGGCCGGTCAGTCGCCTGCCGCTGCTCGCCGGTAGCCCGGTCCCAGGCATACAGCTCGTACGTCCCCGTGGCATTCGACACGAAAAGAGAGCGGTGCGGCGCGTCCTCCGCCCAGTCGGGGAGGGAGACGCGCGGCGCACGGAAGCGCTTCTCCCAGTCCGCCATGCCGGGCAGCTCGGGCGTGCCGGGCAGCTCCGGCGTGGAGTCATTGATCTGAGTCATGACCCCATTCTGCGCCGGACCCCCGACAAACCGTTCGCGTCGCCCCCAGCCTGTGGATAACTTCGTCTGCATGTACTCTCCAACCCCGCCGGACTGGCGCGAGGCCAACCGCTCCCGCTGGGATGAACGCGTGCCGATACATGTGGCCGGCGAGTACTACGACCTGGACGCCTTCCGCTCGGGCAAGGACGTCCTGCGCGATTTCGAGGTCGCCGAGGTCGGGGACGTCACCGGCCGTACGCTCCTCCACCTCCAATGCCACATCGGCCTCGACACCCTGTGCTGGGCCCGCCGCGGCGCCGCGCACGTCGTGGGCCTGGACTTCTCGGAACCGGCCGTCGAGACAGCCCGCGGCCTGGCCGCGAGCCTCGGACTCGGCCCGGATCGCGCCGCGTTCGTCGCCGCTGACGTATACGACGCCGCCGAAGCCGTCCCCGACTCCTCGTACAACATCGTCTACACAGGTGTCGGCGCGCTGAACTGGCTCCCGGACACAACCCGCTGGGCCGAGACGGCCGCGTCCCTCGTCGCGCCGGGCGGTTTCCTCTATCTCGCCGAGTTCCATCCGCTCACCGACGTCCTGGACGACGCGACGGGCTCGCGGATCGTCAACGACTACTTCACTCGCGACGCCTGGATCGACCAGGCACCAGGCACGTACGCCGACTTGGACGCCGCGACCGTCCACAACCGCAGTGTCCAATGGCAGCACCCGATCGGCGAGGTCGTTTCCGCGCTGATCGCCGCGGGCCTGCGCCTGGACTTCCTGCACGAACATGACGTCTCGCTTTTCGAACGCTTCGGCCCGCTCAAGCGCCACGACGACGGCTACTACCGCTTCCCGGCCGACCGCCCGCGGATCCCGCTGATGTACTCGCTGCGCGCCTCGAAGGCCTGAACGTCGAAAGCCCTGATCAGCGACGGGGCAGGGCCGATTGTCAGTGGCGCGGTGCACACTTCCCGTATGACCGAACTGCGCAAGACAGTTGAGAGCTACTGGTCGGCCGCGGAGGCACGCGACTGGGCCGCGTTCGCGTCCACGCTCGGCGAGGACGTGCTCTACGACCTACCGCAGACCCGCGAGCGGATTCACGGCAAGGAGAAGTACGTCCAGTTCAACCGGGAGTACCCCGGCGACTGGCACATACGGGTCCAGCGCATCGTCGCCGACGGCGACCAGGTCGTGACCTGGGTGCATGCCGTCGTCGGGTTGGAGGAGATGTACGCGATCACCTTCTTCACCGGCGACGCGGAGGGCCGGATCACCGCGATCACGGACTTCTGGCCCGAGGCGTACGAACCGCCGCCGGGCCGCGAACACTTGGTCGCGCGCTACTGAGACGACGACGGCAGCCGGATCACTCCGGTGCCGCGCCGGAGATGGACCGTGGAGCGGTGCGGCGGTGTGCCCGCTCGGGCTGCACCCCGATCAGGCCACCGCGCGGGTCAACGGACCTTCGCCGCCCGGCCGGTGGCATGCGGCGGCGGAGCGCCGGGCCCGGTGAGGCGAACGGCGATGGCTGCCGTATAGCCGGGGTACGTGGGCAGGTCGGACAGCAACCAGTCGGCATTCGCGGCCGGTTGGGGTCCGGCGCCCACATAGGTGAGGGAGAGCTCCTCGTTCAATCCGACGCCGGTTGCCTTCAGCAGGGCTTCCTTACGGGTCCAGCAGCGGGCGAACGCGGCAGGGAGCTGCGCCGTCGGCAGCGCCGCCAGTTCCTTACGTTCCCGCGGGTGCAGCTGGGAGGCCACGTCGGCGACCGTGCCGGGGTCGGGCACGCCCTCGACATCGACGCCGACCGGCACCCCGGCAAGGGCGATCATCACCAGGCCGCTGGTGTGCGACAGCGAGAAGTGCACGGCGTCGCCGGGTACGACGGGCCGCCCGTGCGGGCCGCCGCAGTGGGCGCAGGGTTCGCGCGACAGCGTGACCGCTTCCGGGGCCTGCCCGAGCCGCTCGCCGAGCAGTCGGCGCAGCGCCACATGCGCCACGGCGTAGGCGTCTCGATCGGCGTCCCGGAGGAAGGCGTCCAGCCGCGCGGACTCCTCGGCGTCGAGGAGGTGCCGGTGGGCGACGGCGTCGGCCGCGTGGTCGGCTACCCGCCCGGACCAGAGCAGCTCCACACCCGGCAGCGCCGCTGCGGCGTCATGGTCTGTGGCTGCCTCGCGGTCGCGGGATGCCCCGCCGCCAGACGGAGTGCGGTCGGTAGGTGTGTCGATCGGCATGCTGTCCATGATCGGTGATCGTTCTCAGCTGCGGAGTGGGATCCGGGAGGAGAGTGATGCCATCGTCGCCGCCGGCTGCGATGAGCGCACCGCGCGGGCCCGGACCGTTTCGAGGCGACCCGGATCCAGGAATGGGTTCTGTGCGTCGCTGCGGGCGTCGTCCGCGGCGAACATCCCGGGGGCACGGACGCCCAGGAGGTGATCCGCGCGGTCCCGACCCCGCTCCACTATCGCTTCGTGGCCGCGGCGAGCCGCTCGACGATGCCGCCGTGGTCGCGCTGCCGCAGCTGGCCGAATCCGCCGCCCGGGCGGGGGACGTACGTGCGCTGAAACGGACCGCGAGTGGCCCCCGAGCCGCCCCCGAGACGCGCCAAGGGTCTGACCCTCACCGAGGACCAGACCCTTGAACAGCCGGACGAGCCGGACGAGCCGGACGAGCCGGACGAGCCGGACGAGCCGGACGAGCCGGACAGAGCGGCTACCGGCGGGATCAGATGTTGACGCCGAAGTCCTGCGCGATGCCGCGCAGCCCCGAGGCGTAACCCTGGCCGACAGCGCGGAATTTCCACTCCGCGCCGTTGCGGTAGAGCTCGCCGAAGACCATCGCGGTCTCGGTCGAGGCGTCCTCGCTCAGGTCGTAGCGCGCGAGCTCAGCGCCGCCGGCCTGGTTGATGACGCGGATGAACGCGTTACGCACCTGGCCGAAGGACTGCTGACGGCTCTCGCCCTCGTGGATGGAGACCGGGAACACGATCTTGTCGACCTCGGGCAGCACGCCGGCGAGGTTGACCTTGATCTGCTCGTCGTCGCCCTCGCCCTCACCCGTGAGGTTGTCGCCGGTGTGCTCGACGGACCCGTCCGGGCTCTTGAGGTTGTTGAAGAACACGAAGTGCTGGTCGGACACGACCTTGCCGTTGGCGTCGACCAGCAGGGCGCTGGCGTCGAGGTCGAAGTCGGTCCCCGTGGTGCTGCGTACATCCCAGCCCAGGCCCACGATGACCGCGGTCAGGCCCGGGGCCTCCTTGGTGAGCGAGACATTGCCGCCCTTGGAAAGGCTGACACCCATGGAAATCCCCTGCGCAATCCGGCGCGGGCCGCGCCTCTTGACGATTCCTTTGCCCATGGGGGCAACGAGCGACCGCAGGCCCTGGTTCCCGCGATCCCCCGTATGCCGACCTCATCCACTCCACCTGGTCCTTCGCATCTCATCCGTATCTCATTGGTTCGTCTCGTCACATCGGCTAGGTCTGGTCCGTCATTGCTATGACGGACCATGACGAGGGGAACGTGACCGATGGACGAGAACGACTGGCTGGCGGAGCGATTCGAAGCCAACCGCCCCGACCTGCGGGCTGTGGCGTACCGGATGCTGGGCTCGCTGACCGAGGCGGACGACGCTGTCCAGGAGGCGTGGCTGCGGCTGAGCCGTTCCGACACCAGCGACGTGAACAACCTGAGCGCATGGCTGACGACGGTCGTCGGGCGAGTATGCCTGGACATGCTGCGATCGCGCAGGACGCGGCGCGAGGATCCCCTTGACGTGTACGTGCCCGACCCCGTAGTCAGCCGCGCCGACGGGATCGAGCCCGAGCAGGAAGCGCTGCTGGCGGACTCGGTCGGCCTCGCGCTGCTCGTCGTACTCGACACGCTCGCCCCCGCCGAACGGCTCGCCTTCGTACTCCACGACATGTTCGCCGTCCCTTTCGACGACATCGCCGCGATCGTGGACCGCACCCCGACGGCGGCCAGGCAACTGGCGAGCCGGGCCCGCCGCCGGGTCCAGGGATCGGCCCCGGTCCCCGAGGCCGACCTCTCCCGCCAGCGCGAGGTCGTCGACGCCTTCCTCGCCGCCTCACGCGGCGGCGACTTCGACGCTTTGGTCGCCGTCCTCGACCCGGACGTTCTGCTCCGGGCGGACTACGGCACTTTGCCGCTGGGCGTTTCGAAGCGGGTCCGCGGTGCAAAGGCGGTGGCCTCGCAGGCCCTGCTCTTCTCCCGGTTCGCCCCCTTCGCCAAGCCGGCCCTGGTGAACGGAGCCGCGGGAGTCGTCACGGCTCCCGACGGACGGCCGCTCGCGGTCATGGCCTTCACGGTGACGGACGGAAGGATCGTAGAGATCGACATCCTCGCCGACCCCGAGCGCCTTCGCCGGCTCGACCTGACGTTCCTCGACGACTGACGGGCGGGCGAGACCACACGGCGGGCAACGCATCGCGGTGGTAGCGCAGTTGGCCACTCAGGCACTCGCCGACGGCTGCAACAACGATGGGTGTTGCAGCCGTCGGCGACCCGATCAGCCAGTGGGGCGATGCCTGCAATCAGTGGTCAGCAGGTGCGCCCGACGTACCACGCGCCGTCGATTGAGCCGGCCGATCCCAGCCAGGTGACGCCAGGGCCCACACATCGCTCGTAGTTGGGCCCCCATACCTCGACTTCGATGATCACGCGCGAGCCGTCGCTCGTGCAGTGGTTGTAGTACGCGTCACTGGAGGTCTCGTAGAACCCGCAGGGGTCGGCGGCCGCTGACGGCGCGGCGGCCGTGGCCAGTCCGAGGATGAGGGTTACGGCACTGAGGACGGTCGGCAGGGAACGGCGAACGCTCATGGGGCAACTCCTTCTTGAGGGCGCGATGGCCGCGCACTGGATGAGCAGTGCACACGCAGAGCGTTCCATTCCTCACTCTTGGTAGTAATTGATCTAGCTCGTACGAATGAAGGACTTCACCAGATCGGGTGCGAATGCGCCTGAACTGCGACAAAGCCCGCCTGGGCAGGGGTGATAACGGCCAAGCGCTTTGCCCGGCCGGGAGCGCCGGTCGCCTTCGCAGGTCACATGTCCAACCGGACAGCCAGACAGTCGGCACACCGACGCTTCACCTACCAGGCCGAATCTGGGCTGGTGGGACCCTGATCATCAGGCCGTCGGGTGCCCCCGGTTTCCGATGAGCCCGCCACCTCGCGTTCGATCCAGCGGCAGATCACGTCCACCACATAGGCGCGCTCCGTGCGGCTCAGTTCCCGCCCCTTGGGGATCTGGTGCCAGCGCTGGAGGCAGGTACGGCAGCAGGTCGCGGTCGCGTGTTGGGCGACGAAAACCGGGTGGCCGCGGTAGGGGGTCTGCTTGCCGTCCCTGTACGGCTCGGCCGGTGCCAGCCGCTTGGCAATGAGGTCGTAGGCGTGCCACCGCAGCGTGGACGGGCCGCTCAACTCGGCCGTGACCCGCTCCGGACCGCGCAGATGGAACTTCGCGCGGAACGGATGCCGCGCGATGGCGTCCAGCCGTTGGTCGAGCGAGTGAGGCGTTGGATCAGGCATCGAACGTTCCGATGGAAGACAGTGGCCACGCTCGATCGTATGACTGTCGGAGACTGAGCTTGTTCGGTCGGTCTCGCTTCGGGTGGACGGGTCGCCTACGACCTCCGTTGATCGACCGCGCGGAAGAGGAGCCATGAACTCGGATCGACAGCACAGTACGGTGGCTCGCCTGACCGCGGTCGGCAGTAGGTCTGAGGGAGTCGAATTCCAAGATCTTTTCCCAGGTGTCTCCCAGGCGGACCCGAAGACAACTCAGGCCCGGTTCTCCTTGACGGAGAAGCGGGCCTGACCTGGTATTTCAGCTGTCGGGGTGGCGGGATTTGAACCCACGACCTCTTCGTCCCGAATAACGTGCGGAAAGATCGCTGACCAGGATCGTTTGGTCCTATGCAGGTCAGGGCCTTGACGCACGCCGGCAGCTCTCGACGGACGCGGCCTCTCGGGGGCTGGACCGGGCCGCAACCCGGCCTGGCCCAGCCCCCCAGGCGGCGGGTTGCGCCGGTCAGCTCAGCGCGGCGCCGAGTGTGCGTTGGTCTCCGGGGATGCCATGCGCCACGGTTTTCTTGATCCACTCCCCGTTCACTCCCCGGAGGGGCGGTCCGGTCCCAACCCAGGAAGGCGAAGCGGGCGGATTTACAGTCCTCTGTTGGTGATCAGCCAACGTGGGCGTCTGACCTGCGGCGGAGCGGCGAGGAAGCGAGCCACGGACTCTAACCGTCCACGTCTCGTCCTGAAGCCCGGGAAAGGCGACGCCCCCCTGCAGCCGTGACTTGAGCCGAGCAGAAGCGGGCAATGCTGTCCGACCGGGTCGGCTAGAGAACGCTGGTCACGTTGTCGAGAGTCACCTCGGCGCCCATGATCGCGTTTCGCACCAAATCGACGACATTCGTGACAGCGATGGTGGCGACACCATGCCCGACTCGACAATTGATCGAGTCGCTGCCCTAACCGCCCGGGCCGATGATCGGGCACGCCCCTCACTCAAATGAGTGCCAGGGCCACGCGCCCATGACTAGCCGTCCGATCCTCAGAAGCGTTCGACTTCTTCGCCGTCCGGAACCTTGTAGCAACCGGACACTAGGTCCACGCTCAGCTTCGGCGGGTCATTCTTGGCCATTTTGGTGATATTTACGCTGACCTTCTTCTTGTCGTTGTCAGCGGTCAGGTTGATGTTCTTGTTCCTACTGGTGTCCGGCCCGTATTCGACAATCCTCCACCCGTGCTTCGGTAGTTCTCTCTTGAGCCGCTCCATCGCTTCATCGAGGTCGCTCGCCGAGGCGGGGGTGAAGCTCCACGGATGGAAGATGCGGAAGTATGTCTTTGTGTCCTTGCCTGAGCAGTCCATCACTCCCGGAAGGCTTTCTGACGCCTTTCCCTTCACGCCCATCAGGTCGTAGATACCGCTGGAGACCTTTTCCATCGTGTCGGCGGCGTCAAGCGAGGTGCTCGTGCCTGCGGACGGGACGCCATCGCTCTTGTCGTCAGTCATGCCACATCCGGTCAGGATAGTGAGTACGAGGGGTACGGCGAGCGCAGAGGCGCGCGTCCTGGTCTTCACGTCTGGGTTCTCCTACTTTGAACGCATTACTTCGTCACTCGTCAACGGGTTGGACGGCGGCTCCAACTTCACGTCATCGCCCTTCCCAACCACGACCAGGGCTTGATTCTTCAGACTTCTGGAGCCTTCATCCCAGTAACCGCTGTGGCCTTCAGTGTCCGTGGTCATCTGGTTGGCACCGAATTGCTCATCGCTGGGAATTCTGAAGCCGTCCCCGCCGTGTCCATAGCGGCCAAGAGCCGGGACCACGTCCCCCTCGGCTTCCTCGTTCCACACATGCCCCTTGGGGACATCCATCTCCTCGGCACCCGACACCTTGACACCGGGGCTGCCCGCGAAGACGACGTCATCGGCGTTGAGGTCCCCTGTCTGGGCCGCTGCGCCGACCAGGGTCGTCCCGTACGAATGGCTGATCACGGTACGGTGCGGTGCCGTATCGTCGGTGTGTGACGTTTCCAGTCCGTCCAAGAACCGGTTGAGCGCCGGTGCGCCGTCGTACGCGTAGTGCTCGAACGGGGCGTCCTTGGGTACGGAATCAGGCGCGTCGTATCCGAGCCAGGTGATGGTGGAGACGGACTCACCATCGGCATTGTCGTCGGCCGATCTCCACACATTGACCGAGCGGTTGATGTCGCCCTCGATCTTTCCGAGCTCCGCTGTCGTACCCGGCACGTAGACCGACTGGTGATCCGCGGTGTCTGGGTTTCCGTTGGCGAGGATCGCGCGGCCGTCGCCCTCGGTGCTGAAGCCAAGCAGATACGCCTCGGGCAGTCCTTTCGTGCCGGTCTGGTCGAAGCGGTTCTGGATCGCGTCCATGCCGTCGATGGATTTGTGGGCGCTCTGGCGTGCTTTTTCCCATTCCTTCCACGCCACGCTGTCGACCTTGACGCCCTTCATGATGGTGCCGGTCATGGGGTTGAGGTAGTCCGTGTGCCGCGTGGGCTCCGGATGCTTCTTGAGCCACGTGTCGTATTCGACCTGCGCGCCGCCTCGGGCCTCGGCGAGCACCATCCGGTTCGCGTCGTCGCGTACGGCGGAGGGAAGGCCGTCGAGCGCTCCGATGCTCGCGGGGTGCATGGAGACGTAGGCGTCGCGCTGCTCCTGGGAGAGGCCGTTCCACCAGTTGGCGTTGTCCTGGGGCGAGTCGTTCTTGGGCGGTGGCTTGATCGTGTCGAGGTAGGCATCGGCCGCGTCGCGCACGCCCCCCGTGTCCGACGTGACGTCCGTCCAGTCCCGGGCGGACACTGTCAGGTCGTCATCGGCCTTGAGGGCCCGTATTTTCGGCGCCCACTTCGTGTCCGCGTCCGTGGCTTCCTTGAGCGCGTCGGCGATGCGGTTCGCGTACCCCATCGCCTTGCCGTAGTTCGGGTTCGGGTGGATGTTCGCTGCCTGGCGCTCCAGGGCATCGGAAGTCGGGCTGCCTCCGGCACTCCCGGTCACCGTGCCGCCATCAGCGGCCTTCTCGTCGCCGGGCTTCTTACCTGCTGGATATGTGACCGAGCCGTCCGGGTTCACCGTGCAGCCGTCCGCCTGAGCGTCCCCGATCGCCGCGTCCAGCTTCCGTTTGGCGGCCGCCATGTCGTAGGCGAACCCGTTGAGGGCCGTGCTGATCACGCCGCATTCGATCTGGATGTAGTGGAAGTTCTTCGCCAGGGCTTGAAGCTGCTTCTGTGCCGCCTCCGCTGCGTCACCCTGCAACGTCTTGCGCATGCCTGCGGCCACGGTGTTCTCGACGCGATCCTTGGCTGCCTGGGCCACATTGCCCATGGAGCGGTATCCGTCGGCGGCGTCCTCGTACTCGGAGGGCTTGAAGGCCTTGAGGGAGGCGTAGTCCATCCCGCCCGTCACCGGCCCTTCGCCTGGCCGCCGACGGCGTCCGTGTCCGCGTACTTGAGGTTCAGCTTGCCCAACTCGCCCTTGACCGCCTCATCGGACGTCAACAGATCGCGGCCCACCTGCTCCAGGACGCTCTGGAGTGAGCCGCACCGCTCGCTGACGCTTTCGGCGTACTTCTTCCAGGAGTCGTACACGTCTTTCTGCGCGGCCGCGCTCAGACAACCCGTGGTTGCGCCGAGCCCTGCCTGGCCGTCCTCCAGTTTGGTCAGCCCGGCGCCGATGCTCTGGCGAAGGGAGCCCACCCCTTCGCCGACTGTGGCCCACGCCTTCTTGCTGGACTTCAGGCCGCCTGTCACGGCGCTGGGCACGGAGCTGGGCTCAACCGGAACCTGGTTGAGCCGCATCGCTGCGGACTGCCGATCGGTCACATCGGCTTTGATCTGTTCCCACTCGTCCCACGCCATGCGTAGCCCCCGTTTACCCCTGTGGATCACTCCAGCCAAGAACACTACATCGCACCAGCAACACACAGCCCATGAGTACCTGTACCTATGCGAATGAGCACCTGTCCCGGGACTGTAAGAAGAACGGGCCTGCCGAACTGGGCCAGGCTTCCGGTCCATTCGTTGCCCGGCAGGTCTCACATTCGGTGGAGCGGAGGGTGGCGCTATCCGTGGAGGATGCGGTGGCGGAGGAGGGCGAAGCCTGCTCTGCCTACAGGCTGGCGGACGCCAACCTGCCTCACTACCGGTCAACATGCGGACAGAGATCGCGCTGTTGGTACCCGCCGAGAACGCCGGCGCTCACGGAGTTCCAGAAGGCGCGCGCGTCGGTGAGGTGCCCGCCGAGGGTGTGCCAAGCCATCTGCGGAAAGTCGGTCCGAAGCGCGGCCAGGCCCGCTTTGGCGAGCCGGGCCACCATCCGCAGCGCTCTGGACAGCTCCATCCGCAAAGCCAGGCCCCGGGATGCGGCATGAGCACCCGACCCCATCCCCCCTTGGAAGGCCAACGCGCCACTCCAACGGGCGCGCACGCCGCCGAACAGGCCCCGCTGCGGCTGGTCATCGGCGAACCGAAGGGCGTCGCCGAAGGCGTCCCTTCTGCTGTTCGCCCTGACCCGCACGAGGCAGACGGCCGCTACCCCGTCGCGTGGCTGCACATCACCGCACCCGGACGAGGCGTGTTCCCCGCCGCCACCTCGAAGTGCGCGTGCGGCCGGGACCGCAGCGCGGTCGGCCACCGCAAGGTGCACGACCTGATCGCCGACCACACCGCCCACCGCGACCTCTGCCTACTCCGGAGCTTCCAGGAAGGGAGGACCGCCGTATGACCAGCACCAACCCACCCACGCCGTCCATCGGGGGAGCGGCCCTGCTCGACGAGGTCGAAGCCTTCCACCGCCGCTTCAACATCTTGCCGAAGGCGGGCCTTGAGCCGGAGTGGACACCGCGGGAGCTGCGGCACAGCTTCGTGTCCCTGCTCTCCGATCACGGCATCCCGCTTGAGCGGATCGCGCTCCTGGTCGGCCACAGCAGCCAGGCGACCACGGAAGCGGTCTACCGCAAACAGCTCCGTCCCGTGATCACGCAGGGGGCCGAAGCGATGGACGAGATCTTTGCGGACGATGAGGGCCAATGTGTGGGTCGTAGAGCCTGAGTCATGCGTCTGGGCTTTCGAACATGTCAGGGCCTAATCACGCAAGATTGCGCCCTGACATGGGTCGGTTGCGACTCGCCCGCAAGCCGTAACACTGAGGCGTGGCTTCATCAACGTTTGTTGGCCCCGGGGGCAGCGTGAATTGGCCCCAGTTCGCGATCTTCATGTCATGATCTGACAGCGGCAATTGGCCCCACTCCGTGCCCTGCTTGCAGGGCGGATCTTGACTGTGAGGGAGATATGACGTGGCTGTCCCGTGGGGGCTGTTGATATCCACCGTGGGTGGCGTCGCGGCCACTGTTGTGGGCGTCATCGCAGGCGGTGTTGTCGGGCGGCGCAGCCAGAACCGGCAGTGGCTGCAGGAATCACGGACCGCAGCCTACGAGAAGTTCCTGCAGGCGTTCGGGGCCGTGGAGATGGAGCTGCGCCACGCCTTCCTCGACAGGCGAACACCGGCAGTCGTCTGGGAGCCGTTCAATGCGGCGCTGCACTCGCTGTCCCTGGTGGCGAGTCCCGAAACCGCCGCCGCGGCCGACAAGATCTGCGACCTTATCGAGGAGTTCACCATCCTCTTCCACGGCCGTCAGCCGACAGATCTTGACGAGCTCCGGCCGATTCACAGTGGTCTGCACGAGGCGCACCTGAAGTTCGTTAATGCGGCTCGGCGCTCTCTCGATCCGTCACAGGAGCACGTTCAGCGGGCACTGGGCGGTCCGTCGGCGTGGCACGGCGTCGAATCCTATGCCCGAGGCGATCAACTTGCGGACTGACCGGACGGCTCCGGATGCGCTGGCCGCGATCACTTCTGCCAGATGAGTCTTGGCGTGAGCAAGGCGGTAGGAGTCGGTGCCGGTAAAGCCTGCTATGCCTTGATCCACGGCGCCGTTAAAACCCACGGAGTCTCCGGTGCGGCGGCCGATGACGATCAAGGGTGGCTGGGGTCCCGTATGAGCGGGGCGCTGGTCTTGATCGACGACCTCTGGCCCCCTGTTTGGCCCCCCGAGCACGACAGAGGCCCATTCGCGATCACGCGAATGGGCCTCTGACCAGCGTCGGGGTGGCGGGATTTGAACCCACGACCTCTTCGTCCCGAACGAAGCGCGCTGCCAAGCTGCGCTACACCCCGATGTCACCGGCGTCGCGGCGACATCGATTACTTTAGCCCACCCGCGCCCGCAGGCGAAATCCGGTTTCGCGGCCTCCCCGGTGCCCCGCCCGGCCTTCCTCAGCGCCCCATCCCCAGTCCTGGCCCCGCCCTCAGTCCCGCGAAGTCAGCGTCAGCAGCGTCGCCTCCGGCGGGCACGCGAACCGCACCGGGGTGTAGCGGTTCGTCCCGCAGCCCGCCGAGACGTGCATGTAGGAGACGTTTCCGCCGGACCGGTGGGTGGACAGTCCCTTCACGCGGGCCGTGTCCAGGTCGCAGTTGGTGACCAGCGCCCCGTAGAAGGGGATGCACAGCTGGCCGCCGTGGGTGTGGCCCGCCAGGATCAGGGGATAGCCGTCCGCCGTGAAGGCGTCGAGCGTGCGCAGGTACGGGGCGTGGACGACGGCCAGTGACAGGTCGGCGCCCTGTTCCGGGCCGCCCGCGACGAGGCCGTAGCGGTCGCGCTTGATGTGGGGGTCGTCGAGGCCGGTGAAGGCGAGTTCGTAGCCGTCCAGCTTCAGGTGGCCGCGGGCGTTGTTCAGGCCCACCCAGCCCGCCGCGTCGAAGGCGTCGCGCAGGCCCTCCCACGGGTTGTGGACCGCGCTGACGGCCGGGGCGTTGCCGTTCAGGCCGTGCCTGCCCTGGGCCTTCTCGAAGAGATAGAGGGCGGGGTTACGGAGCTTGGGGCCGTAGTAGTCGTTGGAGCCGAAGACGTACACGCCGGGGTATTCGAGCAGCGGGCCGAGCGCGTCCAGGACCTCCGGCACGGCCTCCGGGTCTGACAGGTTGTCGCCGGTGTTGACCACGAAGTCCGGGTGCAGGCCCGCGAGCGACTGGAGCCAGGCGCGCTTCTTGCGCTGGCCGCTCACCATGTGGATGTCGGAGACCTGGAGTACGCGCAGCGGCCGCATCCCCGGCGGCAGTACCGGGACCGTCAGCCGTCGGAGGCGGAAGGAGCGGGCCTCGAAGCCGGCGGCGTAGGCGAGGCCGGCCGCGCCGACCGCCGTGATTCCCAGGGGTACTCCGTAGCGTGCGCGCATGCGCCCATCGTCGCAGACCCCGCAGGCCGGGGGAGGGGGTGGGCGGCTGCCGCGGGCACACCTTCCCGCAGTGGGAGCGCGAGCAGCAGGCCGAGCGAGATCCAGACGTACGTATTGCTGCCGATGAAGCCGTCGACGCCTGTGGCGTCCCAGCTCCACAGCCATACGACGCTGCTGCACAGCACGACGTAGATCGCCACGCCCCACCTCAGCAGCCGCCGCCGCCTTGGGTCGTCCTTCCTGTGGCGCAGACCCGCGTCGATGAGTACGGCGAGGGCCGGGAACAGCCAGACCAGATGGTGCACCCAGGTGACCGGGCTGATGAGACAGGCAGTGAGGCCGGTCAGGGCGAAGCCCGCCATCTCGTCGCCCGCGGCGACCGCGCGGCGTGCGCGCCAGGCCCAGACGCACAGGAGCACGATCACGCCGACCGCCCACACCAGGTGGCTGGGGGCTCCGGGGTCCGACAGCCGGGCGAGGACTCCCTGCCAGGACTGGTTGGAGACGTACGCCAGCGAACCGACGCGGTCCGTGTCCCACATCGCCTCGGTCCAGTACACGCGGGACGCGTCGGGGGCCGCCCACAGAGCCAGCAGCGTCGCGGTGATCGCGACGCCCGAGGCCGTGGCGGCGGCACGCCAGCGTCGGGTGACCAGCAGATAGCAGATGAAGATGGCAGGGGTGAGCTTGATCGCGGCGGCGAGACCGATGCCGAGGCCCGCGAACCGCTGGCGGCCCGTGGACAGCAGCCAGGCGTCGGCGAGTACGAGCGCCAGCAGCAGCAGATTGACCTGGCCGAAGCTGAACGTGTCGCGGACCGGCTCCAGCAGGACGAACAGACAGCCCGCCACGGCGAAGGCGAACCACCGGGTCCAGCCCTGCCGGCGGACAGCGGCGCCGGCCGTCCAGTACAGGATCGCGCCCGCCGCCGCGAGATTGAGCAGCGTGCTGATCGCGACGGCGCTCGGCCAGCCGACCAGGGTCATCGGCAGCATGCACAGGGCGGCGAAGGGCGGATAGGTGAAGCCGTAGTGCGTCCCGGGCACCAGGTAGTCGTAGATGCTCCCGCCGTGCTGCCAGCTGTCGACGGTGCCGTAGTAGACGCCGAGGTCGAACCAGTCCCGGTGGAGAGGGACCGTCGCAAGGAAGACCCCGACGGCCGCGGCGAGCCCCACCACAAGGAGCAGCCGACCGCGCGTGGTCGTCGGCAAAGTCATGCCGGCCTTCATGCGGGACTCCCCTTCGTTCGGACTCCCCTCGATGGGGGACTCCTCCTCTTGCCGGCTCCCCTTCATTCGGGACTCTTCTTCACGTGACGCTCCCCGGTTCATGCGGCGCTCCCCAGTGGTCCGGTCCCGGCGCGGGACGAGGCCCGTCCCGCGATGCGGTGTGTGCACCACAGCGCGAGCACCGCGAGGACTCCGCCGAAGGTCGCCAGCGCCACCTGCGGCCCCTGCGGTGCGAAGCCACTGGGCAGTACGGCCAGGGCCAGTACGGCGCTCGCCGCGGCGACCGCCCGGCGCACCGGCCGGTCGGGCCCGGCAGCGGCGATCAGGAACAGGCCCCACAGCACGTACCAAGGCCGTATCGCGGGTCCGAGGACGGCCACCGCGATCAGGCTCAGCCCCAGTGCGTACACCGGGCGCAGCAGATGGCGCCGCCAGGCGATCAGTATGGCCAGTGCAGTGGCGGCCAGACCCGCCAAGTGCCAGGCGGGGGCGGCGAATTGGGCAAGGCCGCTGCCCGCGTTCTCCAGCAGGGCACCCGTCATCCGGCCGAGGGAGGAGGTTATCGACCAGTTCTGCGGTGAGACGGGGGTGTCGAGGGCGGCTATCCACCCGTATCCCGTACCTGCCACGGCCGTTGTCGCCGCCGTCGTTGCCGCGCAGACTCCGAACACGGCCAGTGCGGCCTTCACCCGTGGGGCCTTCAGCCGGGGGGTACGCCCCGCGAGCTGCCGGCCCCAGAGCAGGGCGATGGCCAACAGCCCCAGCGCGGCCGGGGCCTTCACCAGGGCGGCGAGGGTGACCAGTACGACGGCCAGGATCGGCCACCGGCCCAGCGCCGCCACCAGCCCCGCGCCCAGCAGCCCGAGCATGATCGCGTCATTGTGCGCTCCGCCGACGAGATGCAGCAGCACCAGGGGGTTGAGCGCTCCGAGCCAGAGCGCGGTGGCCGGGTCAGCCCCGCAGTGCCGGGCCAGCTTGGGCAGACAGAGGACCATCACGGCGACCCCGAGCAGCGCGACGAGCCGCATGCCGAGCACTCCGGTGAACACCTCGGTACGGGAGAAGTCGGCTATCGCGGTCGCGCAGGCGAGGAAGAGCGGTCCGTAAGGAGTCGGGGTGTGCTGCCACAGCGGCGCCACCTCGGCGTTCAGCGGGCCGCCGAGCCGGGAGGGGCCGTTGGCGTACACATCGATCTGCGCGTCGACCATCGCTCCCTGCGCGAGATAGCTGTACACGTCCCGGCTGAACAGCGGTGGCGCCAGCAGCAGCGGCGCGGCCCACAGCCCGAGCGTGAGCAGCAGGGTGCGCCGACCCGGCGGCTCGGGACCGCGCACCGCCCGCCCGAGCAGCGCCCAGGCGGCGACCAGCAGTACGAGTCCGAAGTACGCGGCGACGAGCCCGAGCGCGGCCCCGCCGGACTCGGGGGCGAGCACATCCCGTACGGGCAGCGCGCCGACGGTCACACCGCCCGCGGCGAGGGCTGCCGAACCCAGCAGCCCCAGCAGTTGGCAGCGGTGGGTGTCGAGGGAGACGGGGACGGCCAGCATCTGGGCAGACTGTCAACGGGCGGTGTCCTAAAGGCGACGCAGGCATCGCCATCGAGCGGCCGCCGCATGTCGGCCGTATTACGAACGTACGGACGACCGCACACGGCGCACTCCCCTCCCATGGCTCACCCCGGGAAAAGCCCGGGCAGGGACGTTGCCGCACCTGACATACCTGGCCCCATGACCACAGTCAAGCCTCCTTCATAGCCTTTTTGGCTGGGAAGCTGTCGCGCGGAGCTCTGAGCAGCACTCATTGCGCGGCCTGGTTGGCGGGTCCTGGTCCGGCCCAGGCTCTGGCTCATGACTGAGTGCGTGCAGGTGCGACCCAGAGGACGCGGGTTTCGAGAGCGAGCCGTTCAACCCTGACGACATGGTGTGGGTGCGTGGGGTCGACTACGTGGCGGGCTGGCGTGATGCGGCGGATGCCCGGCGGGGAGTCGGCAGACGCGTTGGAGAGCGCGGGGTTCGAAACGGCAGGACTCGAATGGCAGGCAAGGACGAATACGGAGGGCCCCGGGAGTGTGCGCCCGGTGCTGTCGACGGAAGCGGCTCGCGACGTGGCGGCATTGGTGCGGGCGGTTGCTCGGCTGGGCAAGGCGGGCTGATGCTGCTCACAGAATCGCTCCGCACCACCGTGTGCGTACCTGGTCTCCGCTGGTCGCTGCGGACAATGGCCGGCGGACCCGGTGAGTCACCACTCAGGCCGGCCGTCTCTGCCGTTGACCGTGGCCGACCGCTCGTTCTGGCACGGATCTGGTACGCGACCACTTGCCCCCAGACGGCGGCGCAGCGTCCCGCCTCTGCGTCGACTGTCTGCCTGCCGTACGCGTTCACGTAGGCCTGGCGCTGTCCAAGGCTGTTGGCGTCAGGTTGAGCGGTAGAGATGCCCCTCGACCCGAACTACTGCAGGGACGGTCGCTGGGGACTGCGGGCTCGGTCATCAATGGCTTTGGGGCTGCCGACGGTTGGTACCGGTCACCATGATTGCCGTGCTTCGCTGCTGTACGGATCAACTCGAGCAGCCTCGGCTGCTGGCACGGAGGGCCTGACCTCAGCAGCCAGTGGGTGAGCGTTGTTGACTTATCGTCACAGGAATTTCACCCTCCGAGGTCTACTCGCATAGACCATCCCGGGCCAGGATGAGCGCGCCCCGCCCCTCAACCTGTTCGGGAGTCGATACATCATGCGAATAACCGCCCGCCGCAGCGTAGTTGCCGCCCTGGTGGCCGCCGCCACCGCCGTCCTCACCTTCTTCGGCACCACCCCGGCGCAGGCCGCTCTGCCCACCCCGGTCAGCGCCAGCACCGCCCGCTCCTACCTCGCCTCGATGCCCGCCACGACCGAGCACTCCAGAACCGGCTACAGTCGCGACCTGTTCCCCCACTGGATCACCATCAGCGGCGCCTGCAACACCCGCGAGACGGTCCTCAAGCGCGACGGCTCCGGCGTCGTCACCGACTCCTCCTGCGCGGCCACCAGCGGCAGCTGGTACTCCCCCTACGACGGCGCCACCTGGTACGCCGCCTCCGACGTGGACATCGACCACCTCATCCCCCTCGCCGAGGCATGGGACTCCGGCGCCTACAACTGGACCACGTCCAAGCGGCAGGCCCTGGCCAACGACCTCACCCGCCCCCAGCTGCTCGCCGTCACCGACAACGTCAACCAGTCCAAGGGTGACCAGGACCCCGGCACCTGGTGGCCCTCCCGCACCGCCTACAAGTGCACCTACGCCCGCGCCTGGGTCCAGGTGAAGTACTACTACGGCCTCTCGGTCGACTCCGCCGAGAAGAGCTCCCTGTCCTCGGTCCTAAACGGCTGCTGACAGACCCGACTTCTCGTCACGGGCAGCACTACGTCCGTCCCGTTGGAGGCATCCGGCGGGACGGACCACTGGGGCGCCGACCGGCCGTGGCGACTGCGGAGCGCATGGGAGGGCCGGCCCAATGCAGGATCGACATCGAGCGGTGCATGCGATGCGCGAGGCAGCCTGTGATCCGCTCCGAGCGCTTGGAGCGTCCATGAAGCCATGAGCTTGGGAATCACTGATCATTTGGCGGCCTGGCCTGCCTGACCTGGGCGTACGTCCGCCATCCAGGCGTCAGGGTTTGTGGATAGAGACCCGCTGTTGACCGTGGTTTGCCGCTTGTTCTGGTGCCCATCTGGTGCGCACCGGGTCGGCTCACGGGGGTCGGCAGCCGACCGTGTGCGTGAGCGACGGCTTCGCTACGCAGCTCGTTCCTGGTGCGGGAGCCGAGTCCGTACGGCGGTGAACCTCCTCGGACGCGGGTGCATGAGAAGGAAACTGAGACGGCGGCCGCCGAAGTCTCAGCAGCACTCGCGGGCCCGTCATGGCATGTTGGGCGGCATGAACGAGGCGATAGACCCGCGCAACCCGGCGGGCATCCGCGTGGGAGACATCTACGAGGACTGCTCCTTCCACCCGGTCCTCTGCACAGAGATCGACGATGATGGCGGGGTGGTGCTCAGTGGTATCTCGCTCATCGACGGCAGCTTCCCCCGCTCGTGCGACGGCCACTACTGCTGGCCAATCCGCATTCCGGTCGAGGAAGTCATGACCATCAAATGCGATTTGGAGGGCTACGCCCGCCGGCGGAAGGCCGAGCTGGACGCAGCCGACAGCATCTGATCCGTAGCGGTGCAGCCGCGTCACCTCCCGCCACAGCTGCGGCGTCGGCCGCGGCGTCCCGTCGAAGACCGGGGCGAGTCGTAGCGTCGCAGCTCGCGCAGGATCGACGAGGAGAAGGGTGAGCCATACTGCGCTCGGCGGCCTGGTGGGCCTGGACTGAACGACGTCGTTCCTCGTCGGAGCCGTGCTTGCGCCGACCGACCCAGTGTTCGCCTCGGCGATCGTGGGCCGCAACGAGGCCCCGACCCAACTGGGCGAGCTGCCCAACGTCGGGAGCGGGATCAACGAAAGCCTCGCCCTGCCGGTGGTCACTGCTTTCCGGCGTCGGACCAGGTCGAGAGGAGCCTGGAGAGGGCTGTCAGCGCTTGTGCGGCCTCGTTTTCGTCACCCCGGGCTTCTGGGGCGAGTTCGACATGGATGAATGTCGTGTTGTGGCGCTTCGCCGCCTTCCCCTGGACGTTCGTGGCTCCTTCCAGGGGGCACCGGTCGGACCATCCCCTGCAGACGCGGAGCTCGCCGCCTTCCATGAAGTCGGCCAGCATCGCGGCCTCTTCGGGTGCGGTCTGTGCGGCGCCGGTGGAGAGTATGGCGTCGTAAGGGCGGTCTGACGCTCTCGCGAAGCCGTGCAGCTGCAATCCCGGAACGCCGCGCTTCTGCAGTTCCGAGACGATGGCGTGAAAGGCGCTGTCGGTGCGGTGTGCGACGTCTGCCGCGTCTCCCCGGCCGGAGGTGCGGTGAGCTCCGGCCAGGACGAGCGCGCCACCCGGCGTGTTCTCCAGGAGCCGGGCTCCGAGGATTTCGGTGCCGCGGTCGGCGACCGGGTGCGGCACCTGCACGTTCCAGCGGACGCCGGCGTCGGCATTGACGTACAGCCGCCCCCACCGCGCCTTGGTTCCCGGTTCCCGGGCGGCGACCTCGTCGTAGCGTCGGCCAGACGCGGTGTCCGTGAGCCTGGTCACCTCGAAGCCGACGGTGGCGAGGAGCTGTTCGGCCTCTTCGAGGTCGCCGTCCAGGAGATGACCGACGCCGCGGGCGAGGCGTTCCCGTTGGGTGTCACTTGGGGGCGTGTAGGGCGCCCGAACTTCGGCCTGCTTGGCGTATTCGAGGACCCGGTCGTCGAGGTCCACGAGCTCGCGGGCCTGCGGACGCTCTGCCTCCACGTCGCCGCGCGATGTCGCCTGGCAGCCGAGGAGCGCCAGCGCGAAGCCAAGGATGGCGAGAACGCGAAGAGAACGTGATGATCTCGTGATGCCCTGCGAGCAGTCGATCTTGGCAGACGTGTGAAGATCGGCCGGTGACATTTTGTGATTCTCTCCGTAGGGGTCGTGCGCTGGCAGGGGTGGCGGTCCTCGCCGTACTCGCCGTCGGCTGTGCGTCGACCCCTTCGGGGTCGCAGAGCAAGCCAGGTGGGCGCGTGTTCACCGTCGCCGCCGCGGGAGATGTTCTCATCCATCCCGAGCTGGTGGAGCAGGCCGCCAAGGACGCGAAGAGCTCCGACAAGGGGAGCGCCGGGCTGGACTTCGGCCCGCTGCTCGCTGGCGTACAACCGGTGATCAGCAAGGCCGACCTGGCCATTTGTCACATGGAGACTCCCGTAGGCAAGCCCCGGGGCCCCTTCGAGGGATACCCGGAGTTCCTGGTGCCGCCGCAGATCCTCACGGCTTTGAAGGACGTGGGATACGACACCTGCTCGACCGCCTCGAACCACACCTACGACCACGGCCTGAAGGCCGTCCGCCGCACCCTGGACACCATGGACCGGGTGGGGCTCGGCCACAGCGGCTCGGCGCGCACCCCCGAGGAAGCGGATGAGATCAACATCCGCAGCGTCAACGGCGTCAAGGTTGCGCACCTGTCCTACTCGTGGGAGTCGTTCCTCAACCCGACGCCAGAGAAGGAACGCTGGGCGTTCAACCGGATCGGCACGGACGAGATCAAGAAGGCCGAGGCCCGGGCCCGGAAGCAGGGTGCCGAGGTGGTGATCCTCTCGGTCCACTGGGGCCTGGAGCACTACAACGAGCCGAGCGTCCCCCAGCTGCAGCTCGCCGAGCGGATCACCAAGGAGACCGGGATCGATCTCGTGATCGGGCACCACGCGCACGTGGTGCAGCCGATCCAGAAGCTGAACGGCACCTGGGTCGCCTACAGCCTGGGCAACCAGGTGGCCCGGCACTCGTCGCCCACGGGACTCACCGAGGAGGGGGCGATCGGCTGGTTCGAGTTCCGGGAGACGGACTCCGGATGGGACGTCGCCGCCCGCTACCGCACCACGCTGGTGGACATCCCGCCCGAGGTCGAGCCGGGTGAAAAGCTCCCCGAAGGCGCCGTTGAAGCTCACCGGCTCGTCGATGTCAGGCAGATGCTCGACGACCCGGGTGACGTGTCCGCGGACCGGCTCGCCCGTTACCGCCTCGCCGCGGACCGGACGCGTGGCTTCCTCTACAACCGGGGAGCTCCGGGAGGCGACGGTTTGACCGAGCTCTCCCTCAAGGACTGAGCCGTAACACAGCCCGTTCCGTGTGCCCCTCGTGGCGGCGCCCCGGGCCCGCGTCAGCAGCGGTCTCGTGCCCGCGGCGATAGAAGTCAGGAAAGACCACCAGTGACATCGAGTAATGCCGCGCACTCCGTGCGAGGAGGGCGGCGACGGAGCCGCCGGCGCGCGGACATGCCGCTCCTCGGCGGCATCCGTCCGCCGATAGCGGTGCTGTGCGTGCTGATCCTCACCCTGGCCGGCCTGACGGCGAAGGTGCTCGGCCCCACCAAGGACATGGTCGCGCCGAAGGCGGTGCTGTCCTCGCAGCAGCACTTCGCGGAGGACGGCGCCATCGCTCTGCGCGCCTCGATCGACGAACGGGTCACGGACCTGGAGCGCACCGCCACGGCGCTGAGCGCGGGTCGCCCGGTGAAGCCCGAACGCATCCTGTCGGACCTGGGCCGGACCTACCAGAAGTGGACCGGCACCAGCGTGCTGGACCTGGAGAGCGGAGATGTGCTGGCCGAGCGGGGAGAGTCGATCCCTCTCGTCTGGCTGGACAGGGACGTCCTCACCGGTGAGCGGGCTCTGACACCCCGGATGGTGCGGCTGGAGACCGGGGACGTGCGCCTTATGACCACAGCGGTCCTGGACTGGAAGGACCGGCCGCAGCAGCTTCTGATCGCGTCGAGCAGTCTGTCGGTGCCCGCCATCAACCTCGGCCCGTTCCGCACCATGGCGGTGGTGGCCGAGGACGGCGAGGTCCTCGGCACGGCCGGCTTCGAGCAGGCCGAAGCGCTCAACTCCGACCAGGAGCGCCAGGAGCTCGCCTTCCTCCAGAAGCAGATGAGCCTGCTGTCCGACCAGGCGGCGGCGCGGAGCGAGCAGCATCCCGTCCGTGCCAAAGAGCCTGGCTCGCGGGGCTACCCCGGCGTCAGCGGCACTCTTGTCGGCGGGGAGTACAACGGCCGCGTGGCCACCGCCGGGTACGCCTCACTCGCCTCCTCGAACCCCGAAGAAAAGCAGAGCGTGGCCGCCGGTCTCGGACTGACGGTCGTGGCCCTGCTGCCCGTGGTGCAACAGCAGACAGGTGAGCAGAACCGTGAGCTGTACGGTCTGGCGGCGGCCGGCGTCCTCGTCGTGCTCGGGCTGCTGGCGGTGGGCGTGCTCTGGGCGACCGTGCAGCGGCCTCTGCTGCGACTGTTCCTGGAGTCGCGCCGGCTCGCCCGGGGCGATCTGATTCGACCTGTCACAGTGCCCCGTTGGGGAGAAGCCGCCCGCATCGGCTCCGCCCTGGAGCGCCTGCGCCGACAGCTGGGCGGTGACGGTGACGGCTCCGACACCGCCCTCCGCAAAGGGATCCGGGTCGGAGGGCGCGGACCGCTCGCGCTGACGGCCGCGCTGCTGCTCTTGTGGTGCGTGCCTGTCGGTCTGCTGCTGAATCGAACGGACGGGTCCGTCAGCGTGCCGACCACCATGGTCAACGACCAGCGGGACCGTACGGATCTGATCGCCGACCGGCTCCGCAGGGCGCTCAACGAGGCGCAGACGGACCTCGTCTCCACCTCCCGTCTGATCGGTGCGGACGACCGCGAGGACACGACGCGCCTGCTCCAGGACGCCCTGGGCAGACACACCCGCTACCAGGCCCTGTACGTCGTGGACGCCGACGGCGAGGTCCGTGCCCGTGCGGGCGCGGAGCCTCATGCCTGGAGCCGCGGCAAGGAGCTGCCTCTGGTCCGGGTGTCCGGCAAGGGCGGCAACGAGCCGGTGATCCAGGCCGGAGCTCCGGTACCGGAGCGCAAGGGCAGCACCCTGGTCGGCGAGATCCGGGTGGAGTTTCTCAACTCGCTTCTGGCCCGGCCCGGCCTCGGGGAGGTCCGTGTGGTGGACTCCGCCGGCCTGACGATCGCCGCCAGCGACGGATTCCTTGCGTTCGAGAAGCTGCCGCCGAATGCCCTGACCGACCTCGTCCGGGCGGCCGGCGTCCGAGTCGGTGCGGGCCCGGTCGAGAACGGCCTGCTCATCCGGGAGGGGGACGGTGTCACCGTCGCCGCGGCGGCCCCGTTCTCCGGTGGCGGCGTCACGGCCGACATCGGCTGGACAGTCGTCAGCTGGCAGGATGCCGAGCGCTTCCAGATCGCCCCGTACGAGCGCGAGGACCGCAGCGTGCTCGCCGGGATGCTCGGACTGGCCGCGATCATCTTCTGCCTCGGCTGGATCTACTTGGTCGTCGTACGACCGCTGCGAGCACTTGCCGCCGGTGCCGAGAAGCTCGCGGACGGCGACCTCAAGACCGTGCTGTATCCCCGTTACCAGGACGAGGTGGGCGCCGTCGTCCGAAGCCTCGAACTCCTGCGCCAGCAGGCGCAGGCCCACAGACACAACCAGGCACGCCGGCCCGCGGAGCCACGGCCCAGCGTCGGCGGAAGGTGACAGGACGTGCTCTACCTCTACTTCGTCCTGCTGACCGGCGGGGTGTTCCTGCTGATCGCGGGCATCGTCGAACAGCGCAGGCACTACGCCGCCCTGCACACCATCCCCACCCGGGTGCTCGTCAACGGCATCCGGGGCAAGTCCTCCATCACCCGGCTGTGCGCGGGAGCCCTGCGCGGCGGAGGTCTCGTCACCGTCGCGAAGACGACGGGGACGGCCGCGCGCTTCATCCACCCCGACGCGACCGAGGAACCGGTCTACCGCAAGTTCGGCATCGCGAACGTGGTGGAACAGATCGGCATCGTGCGCCGGGCCGCCACGTACCGGCCCCATGCCCTCGTCATCGAATGCATGGCCGTCATGCCCGCTCTGCAGGAGGTGAACCAGAGCAAGCTGATCCGTTCCACCATCGGCGTCCTGTGCAACGTCCGCGAGGACCACCTCGCCGAGATGGGCCCCACCCTGGACGACGTGGCCCGGTCCCTGTGCCGCTCGATGCCGGAGAACGGCATCTGCGTGACCGCGGAGAAGGAGCGGTTCCACATCCTTCAGGAGGAGGCGGACGCCCGTAACTGCCGGCTCGTCTATGCCGACCCCGAGTCGGTCACCGACGCAGAGCTGCGGGGCTTCAGCTGGTTCACCTTCAAGGAGAACGTCGCGATCGCCCTGGCCGTCGCGGAGCTCCTCGGCGTCGAGCGGCAGGTCGCCCTGCAGGGCATGTACGACGCGCCCCCGGACCCGGGTGTCCTGTCCGTGGAACGCTATGTGACAGCCGAGAACAAGCACCTCGCCTTCGCCAACGTCTTCGCGGCGAACGACCCCGAGTCGACGCTGATGAACGTCAACCAGCTACTCGACCTGGGGGCCATCAACCGCCCGCTGAACGTCGTGATCAACTGCCGGCCCGACCGCGTCGAACGCAATGGGCAGATGGGCGAGATCATCCCCGAGCTGCAACCGGACAACATCTTCGTCATCGGACACCCCTCGAAGAGCGCTATCGACGCCATCCCCGCCCCATGGCGGGACAGAGCGATCGACCTGGGCGGCGATCGGCGCCCCGCCGAGGAGTTCATGCCGGCCCTGCTCGGCCGGATGCCCGACGGTTCCTCGCTCGTCGCCATCGGCAACATCCACGGCCAGGGCGAGGAGCTGCTGGAGTACCTCGCCGGACGCCCGGCGGACGACAGCGGTTCCGAAACCGGTCCGGACGCGGCGTTCGATGCCGCCGCACAGCCCGCTCGCCTGGACCCCTACGCCCCGTATCCCCTGGCCTACGAGGAGCGGTACCAGGCCGCCCAGACCCAGGAGATTCCCCTGGTGCGGATCCCGGCCCAGGCGGTCGGCGCGCATCCCGAGCCGGGGCCGCTCTCTGTGCAGCACGGGTCTGAAAACGGGTGGAGCCGGCCCGGGACCAAGGATGCCTACTGATCGTTCCAGCCTCATGCCTCTGAGGACGACCGACAGCCTCCGCACCTGACCCCGACGGCCGCACGGCCGTCGGCCGTTGCCGACCGTTCCGCCTCACCACCCGTACACGCGCCCGGAGCCCCCGTTGACCACCGCCACCCTGACCCCCGAGATGGCCGCCCTGGGCATCGCCATAGGTCTGTTCTTCTCCCTGCTGTGCTACCTCACCACCAACCTCTCCCCCGGGGGAATGATCACACCGGGCTGGCTCGCCCTGACCCTCATCGAGGACCTGCAGCGGGCGGCCATGGTCGTGGGCGTCACCGCCCTGACCTACGCGGGCACCAAGGTCATGCAGCGGCTGTTGATCCTGTACGGCAAGAGGCTGTTCGCCGCGGTGGTCCTCTTGGGCGTGCTGCTGCAGGCCACGGTGATGATCGTCCTGTCCCTCGAGTTCCCACTCCTGTACGGCAACCAGACCCTCGGCTTCATCGTCCCCGGCCTCATCGCCTACCAGCTGGTCCGCCAGCCCAAGGGGCCCACCCTGCTGGCGACGGCCTCCGTCTCCCTCATGGCCTACATCGTCGTCGCCGCCGGCCTGCTGCTCGGCGTCATGCCCGCCGCCTGAAAATCGAGGAACAACCATGGCAGGGAAGAAGAAATCGCGCCCGCTCCTCTCGGGCCTCGTGGTCCTCGGGCTCGTCGCGGCCTCGGGGTACCTCACCCTGGAACTGCGCAAGCACGAGGAACAGGGCGTCACCGAGGTGCGGAACGTCGGCGTGCTCAACGGGACCCGGGGACAGGCCGGCACGCCCGAGGACACGACCGGGGAACGGTGGTCCCGGCTGGAGAGCCCGGCACGCAGCGTGCTCCGCGGCGCCGACGGCCAGGTCAAGGCGGTCCTGACCGACGGAGTGCGAATGGCGAAACTGACAGGCCCGGCACGGACCTTCGCCGAGCCGACTTCCACGGCGTCCAAGGTCTCCACGACGGACTGGGTACGGCTCATGCCGGAACCCTGGTCCCAGGGCGCGGAGAAGCAGAAGTGGTTCAAGGACTGGTACGCGCAGTACGCGGGCAGCGAGGAGGACGACGTCTTCGCCTTCGCCTTCCAGTACTTGGCGGGGGCACCGCAGCGCAAGGACGGGCAAGGCGTCGTCTTCGCGGGCGACGCGAACTTCGGCCCGCTGAACACCTCCGGGGCCGAGGGCGGCGACCTGCGCCTTGAGCAGTCCGACTTCTACGACTACCTCGGCACCCGGTACCCCTACCGGGACGGTGCCGTAGGCACGCCGGAGGCCATGCGCGCCCGGTCCCTGGACTGTTCGGGCTTCATCCGTATGGTGCTGGGCTACCGCGCGCGCTACCCCCTGATGTCGTCGGACGCGTCCGGCGACGGCCTGCCGCGCACGGCCAACGGCATGGCGCGCTCCCGGCAGGGCGTGGACGTCCTGCCGCTGACCGGCATCTCGGCACAGGACCGCCCCTCCGCCATCGACCAACTGCAGCCGGGCGATCTCGTCTTCTTCAAGCTCGACACCCGCACCGGGCAACGGCTGGACCACGTGGGCATGGTCCTCGGCCACGACACCGAAGGCCACCTGATCTTCATCTCCAGCCGCGAAGAGGTCAACGGACCCACCATCGGCGACATCGGCGGAGTCTCCCGGCTCGACGGTAACGGCTACTACGCCAAAACCCTGCGCAGCGCGAAGCGCCTGTGAGGCAACGCTGTCGGAGGCTCGGCTCCCCTCGCAGCAGTGGCGACTACGGGCAGTGCAGAAGCATGGCTCGGTCAGTTCCATGGCTCCAGGCATCGAACCGATCCTTTGACGGTTGGGGGACCGGCTCGGTGGGGTTCGCGCTCGTCATCGACGAATACGGCTCCCTGGAGAGAACCGTCACCATCGAGGACTCCGGCGAGCCCGGAGGCGTATCCCTGACCGGCGGCGCGGAACCCTGGGGCTCGGCTCCATCTCAAAGCCGCCATCTCACACGAACTCGACCCCCTGTTGGTCAAGCTGGGCTTGCCTACGGGCCTCAACTACTGGATTCGCGTTCGCCGCACCCGTGATCATCGTGGGGTTCCTGCACATGGTCGTCGGCGATTCGGCCCCCAAATCCTGGGCCATCGCCCACCCCGCGCGCTCGGCGATGCTGCTCGCCCCGCCCTTCCGTGCGGTAGCCAAGGTGGTCCGCCCCCTGCTCTGGCTGCTCAAACAAGGCCGGCCGCGACGTGAACGAAGCCGAATACGCGCTCCAGTTTCAAGAGGCCTCCGGAGCCTGGCACTTGCTCGATGGCCCGGCGTCCGGATCACACCGTGGGCGACACCCGCGCCGCGATCCTGCGAGGTACGCCAGTACCGCTCCGGCCGCTGGACAGCCTCATACCTCGATCCGGTCGGGGGCGGCGACGTGCGCCGGACACCTTCGAGACCAAATCCGATGCCGAGGTCTGGCTGTCCCAGGCTGAAGCAGACCTCACCCGCGGGGACTGGCGGGACCCGGATGCCGGGGCGGTCAACTTCAAGAAGTACGCGGTGAAGTGGGTTGCCGAGCGAGGGATCTCGCCGACTACGGATGAGCAAGAGACGGCCTGGGAATCCGTCGGTCGTGAGCTGCGGCGGATCGTTTGCCGTTGGTTGTCGTCGGCCACCCCTGAGCACCTTTCACGGCCCAAGGAGCGATCCGGGATCATCGCGTGCATGATGCAGAGCGAGCACGTCTTGAGGATGGCCGACCTTCGCCGGGCCTGTTCCGTACTCCTGGACGAGGCGGAACGCCGGTTCGGCGATCAGGTGGACCTTACCGAGGTGCCCGTGGACCTCTACTGGAATGTGGACCTTGCGGCCGCTTTCGATATGAGCAAGGTGCCGGCAGCGCAGCTTGACTGCGGACAGGTCAGTGATGACGTCGCCGAGATAGTCGCGCTCGTGCGGCGCAGCCCCGAGAACGTGACAGCGCTGTGGCACGAACTCGATCATCTCGCCGGTGTCATGCGTCTGCTCGCCCATCTCGATCTGCCGCGTTGAAGCCGGGAAGACGAACTTGAAAACCGTCGTGGCGCGAGTCACCGTGGGTTCAAATCCCACACCCACCGCCAGGTGAAACGATCCCTGACCAGGGAGACTGGGTCAGGGGTCGTTCTCTTGCCTTTCCCATGGGTGCCCGCTGTTCCTCGGTGTTCCCCGCTTGATCGAGCACGGAAGGGGCACGCCTCACTCAGCGATGGTCGGTGCCCACTCTGCCGTGAGATCCGCGCACACGATCCGCACCGTGCCGCTTGTGAGCCTCAGCTCATGGCTGCATCCGGCTTCGTGTGGCAGGACTTCGTCCAGGCGCACGGTGTTGAAGTCCGATGGTTCGACGGGGCCGCCATCGTCAGCCGTGATCTCAACGCTGCTGACACCGCTGTAGCGAATCGTGAGGACGTCGTCCTCGCACCCTGACCAGGCAAAACGGATCTCGTACTGCTCCGGTAGGTCGACAGCGGGAGGCAGCGCCTGGGGCCTCAGGTCCTTCACGCAGCGGGGCGCTGAGAAGTCGTAGTGCTCATGGTGCGAAACGAAGGCACGTGCCCCAGGAGGGAGTGTCGGCAGGATCTCGGGAAGTTTGGCGACGTAGGGGCTGGGGTCGTGCCAGTAGATTCCCTGCCCCTGCTGCTCAACGACTGCATACTTCACGTTTCCCCCTCGGCCGGTGCCCCAAGGTACTCAGGCCATGTGTCGGCCGCACGGTACATCGAGGTCGGTGGAACGGCTTTGGGCGGGAGCTGCCATGGGGCGAGAGATCATGGCCCCTTACGCCGGCCGCGAATCGGGCTGACTCCTCGCCTGCCCGCAATTGCCCGATCGGGGTCTCCCCGGCCCAGCTCCTCACCCCGGAACACGCGGATGCCGGCTACGTGGCGGCTGTCCAAGATCGCCCGCACGTTCCAGGTGTTCCATGTTCCACTCTCCGCCGAGGGCGGTCGACTCTCCCCGCCGATTGAGGTCCACAGCGATGGCTGTGGTCGTCTGCCCGTCCAGATATCGGGAGAAAATCTCGCGCACGATCTCGGCCTCTGCGGGAATGATGGCCGTGCCGCTCTTGTCGTAGCCGTACCGCCGTTTCCCGGTGTGCGGCTTGCCGTCCTGGGCGCGGTCGATCAGTGCGTCTTTGAGTCGTCGGGAGGTGTCGTCGCTGGACCTGCAAGCGTGCGTCACCTCGATGCGCAGGAAGAACCGGTCGTCGGGTCGGCAAGGTCCCGTTGGTTTGCCTGACCGTGCAGGTTGATGCTGTTGTCGTAAGCGATCTGGAGGACCGTGCGGCAGTAGGGCATCCCACCCTTCCGCTGCCGATTGCGCTGCCACGCCGAGCGGTTGTTGTCCACGAAGACCATGTGCTGATCGACCGTCACACCGAGACGCTGCGCAATGTCACGGCAGATACGCTCTTGTCGGTCGACACCGGTTTGATCGTCGTCTTTGACGTGCGAAATCCGGCAGTAGATGGCCGCCGGTTCCCCTGTCCAGTCGGTACGACTGCGTTTTTCCCGCTACGACCCGGCTATTCGGGCCAGCCTGCGGAGCCGTTCCGAGTCGTCGTTGACCTGCGAATCCTCGTTGACCGGGTCCATGAGAAAAGGCTATGAAGAAGTTATGACTACGCTCAAGTCCAAGTTGAAGGAAGACCTCACCGCGGCGATCAGGGCGCGCGACGAACTGCGCTCCGCCACGCTCCGGCTGACCCTCGCCGCGATCACCAAGGAGGAGGTCTCGGGCAAGACGGCCCGCGAGCTCTCCGACGACGAGGTGCAGAAGGTGATCGCCAAGGAGGCGAAGAAGCGCCGTGAGGCCGCCGAAGCCTTCGCTCAGGGAGGCCGTCCCGAGCAGGCCGAGCGGGAGCAGGCCGAGGGCGTGCTGCTCGACGCGTACCTGCCGCAGCAGCTGACCGACGACGAGCTCGGCGCGATCGTCGCGCAGGCCGTCGAGGAGGCGAAGGCCGCCGGCGCCGAGGGCCCGCGCGCCATGGGTGCCGTCATGAAGATCGTGAACCCGAAGGTGGCGGGGCGCGCCGAGGGCGGCCGGGTGGCCGCCGTGGTGAAGCAGCTCCTCGCGGGCTGACGGAGGTTACGAGAAGGGGGACCCGGCCACCGGCCGGGTCCCCCTCATCGTGTCCTGTGCGCGCGAAATCCTCCGCGCGGCAACCGTCCTACGGCCAGTTGCCGCCGCCGCCGTTCCCCTGGCCGCGGTTGTTACCGCCACCGATCAGGTCCGGCGGGATCGAGATCCCGGGCCACGGCTGCTGCCCGCCATTGGTCTGGCCGCGGTTGTCGCCGGGCTTGCCGCCCGGCTTCCCCTTGTCGTCCTTCTTCGGCGGGTCCGGGATCACGACGCTGTTGAACGCGGGAGCGGGCTGCCCGTCCAGGGCACCGGTCATCGCGTCCTTCCAGATCGGTCCGGGGACCTGACCGCCGAACACCTTGGCGTGGAACTGACCGCCGATGGTGATGTTCTCCATCTTCACCTGCTGGCTGGGGCTGCCGACCCAGACAGCCCCGGACAGGTTCGGGGTGTAGCCGACGAACCAGGCGTTCCTCCGGCCGTCCGTCGTACCGGTCTTGCCCGCGTTGTCACGGCTCTGGAGACCGGCCTGCTGACCCGTACCGGAGTCGACCACTCCGCGCAGGAGTGTGTTTATGGTGTCGGCCGTCCGCTCGGTCATGGCCTTGCCGCAGGTGGAAGCCGGCACCTCGAGGCTCTTGCCGTCGGCCGTACTGATGGACTCGATGGCGGTCGGGGTGCAGTAGGTACCGCGGTTGGCGAAGGTCGCGTACGCGTTGGCCATGGTCAGCGGCGAGATGCCGGTGGAGCCCAGGGTGAGCGGGGAGGGCTCCTCGGGGAGCTTCTTCCCGTTGCCCTGCACCACGCCGAGCTTCTGGGTCATCTCCATGACCGGGCACAGACCGATCTCGCCGATCATCTGCACGAAGTAGGTGTTGACCGACTTCGCCATCGCTTCCTTGAGGGCGTACGGACCGACCTCGGCCTTGTTCTCGTTCTCCAGGCGCTGCTTGTTGTCGAGGTTGACCCACGGCTTTCCGCTGCAGGTCGGGATCGACGACGGGTAGGGCATCTGGTACGGCGCCGGATACATCTGCGTCGGCGGCTTGCCCTGCTCGATGGCCGCCGAGGCGACGAAGGGCTTGAAGGTCGAGCCGACCGGGAAGCCGTAGTTCGAGCCGCCCATGCCTCTGTTGACCGAGTAGTTTATCTGGGTCTCGGTCTTGCCGAAGCCGTACGGCCTGGACTGGCCCATCGCCATGATCTTGCCGGTGCCGGGCTGGACCATCGTCACCGCGGTGGCGACATTGTCGGTCTGGCGGACGTGTTTCTTGATCGATTGCTGCGCCGACCGCTGTGCCTGCGGATCCAGCGTCGTCTTGATCGTCAGACCGCCCTGGTTCCAGACCTTGGCCCGGGCCTCCGGGGTCTTCCCGAAGACCGGGTCGGAGAGGAACACCTCGCGTACGTAGTCGCAGAAGAAGCCCGAACCGTTGACCGCCGTGATGCAGCCGTTCTTCGGCTTGCTGACCTTCAGCTTGATCGGGGTCGCCATCGCCTGCTCGGCTTCCGCCCCCGTGATGTCGCGGACTTCGGCCATGCGCTGCAGCACGATGTTGCGGCGCTTGGTCGCCTCCTGCGCGTCATTGACCGGGTCGTAGCGGCTGGGGGACTGGACGATGCCCGCGAGCATCGCCGCCTCCTCCAGCTTCAGGTCCTTGGCCGCCTTGGAGAAGTAGCGCTGGGACGCCGCCTCGATGCCGTACGCCTGCTGCCCGAAGAAGGTGATGTTGAGGTAGTTCTCAAGGATCTTCTTCTTGCCCAGCTCTTCCTCGACCTGGATCGCGAACTTGAGCTCCTGGATCTTGCGGCCGAGTGTCTGCTGGGTGGCCCGGGCGACCTTGTCGGGGTTGTCGCCGGCCTCCTCGACGAAGACGTTCTTCACGTACTGCTGGGTGAGGGTGGAGGCGCCCTGGGAGACGCCGCCCGTCTGGGCGTTGCGGTTCAGCGCGCGCAGGATGCCCTTGAGGTCGATCGCGCCGTGCTCGTAGAAGCGCGAGTCCTCGATCGCGACGATCGCTTTCTGCATGTACGGGGAGACGTCCTTGATCGGCACCACCGTGCGGTCACGGGAGTAGACCGTGGCGATCCGACCGCCCTTCGAGTCCAGGATGGAGGTGCGCTGGCTGAGCGGCGGCGTCTTCAGGTTGGCGGGGATCTCGTCGAATCCCTCGACCGTTCCCTTGGCGGCGAGCCCCAGCGCGCCGGCGGCGGGCAGGGCGATGCCTGCCAGCACCGCTCCGGAGAGCACGCTGACACCGAGGAACTTGGCGGCCTGCTGGGTCCCGCTCAGACCTCCGGAGCGCTTCTTTGGCATGGGGGCAGCCTACGTTCTCATTCGCCGGACACGCGTACAGGCCTTGGCCTAAGCTGCTCTCAACTGTCACAGCAGTGCGGTTCTGCATCAAGACCCCCCACCACTCCCGCTGTACCCGAATCTGGCGGGCCCTTGTCCGATTCCGCCCCATGCGTCGTTCGACGTCCGCTGTGACCCAACTGAACTATCCCGCTTTGTCGGGATAGCCGTGTATGCCCTCAGCTCACTCCCCTGGGTGATCTGCCGCGTACGCATAGTCCGTTCGGGCCATTCAAGATTGGGCCCGAAGGGGGTGTTGCGCTGTGCCCACCTTCCGTAACGTCCTCAACTGGCAGCGGTGAATATGCCGCTGCCGCCGTGGGGGAGCCTCGATTCGGGAGAGGACGGCGCCGGCATGGGCTGGGTAACCGACTGGAGTGCGCAGGCAGCCTGCCGCACTACCGATCCGGATGAACTGTTCGTACAAGGGGCAGCGCAGAACAGGGCCAAGGCGGTGTGCACCGGTTGCCCGGTGCGGACCGAGTGCCTTGCCGATGCCCTCGACAATCGCGTCGAGTTCGGCGTATGGGGCGGTATGACCGAGCGGGAGCGGCGCGCATTGCTGCGCAGGCGTCCCACGGTCACCTCCTGGCGCAGACTGCTCGAGACCGCGCGTACGGAGTACGAGCGCAGCGCGGGCATCCTGCCCGTGGGCCTCGACGACGACGAGACATACGAGACGTACGCGGCGGTGGGCTAGCTCTGCCGTTGTGCTACGAAGCTCCGGCCGGAGCAGGACCACCGGTCGCGAGCCGATCACCGATGGCCCGCAGGCCGGCGAGATCGTGTACATCGCCGGGCAGCGCGGGCACTTGGGCCACCGCCACCTCGGGGTGGAGCGCGGTGAAGCGGTCGCGCGTTCGCCGTTCGCGCGCGAGCACCTGCATCCGTTCGGCGTGCAGGCGCAGCAGACCTGACGTCAGCTGTTCTGTGGTGTGATCGATGGCATCCGTGTGATCCACGGCATCGGTGTGGGCCACGGGCGGGGATTCGGGAGAGGCGGCCGCGGCGTCACGCACACCAGCCTTCCCGTGCCTCTGATCCACAATGCGGCCCTCGTCAAGATTTTCTGCCGCGGCAAGCGCCCGCTCGGCCGACAGCCGGGCGGCGCCGCTGCCATGAACCCGGTTGAGGACCAGACCGGCCAGCGGCATCTCCTCCGCCGCCAGCCGCTCCACGAAGTACGCCGCCTCCCGAAGCGCGTCCCGCTCCGGCGCCGCGACCACGAGGAACGCTGTACCGGGGGCCTGCAGCAGCCGGTAGGTGGCGTCGGCCCGGGTGCGGAATCCGCCGAACATCGTGTCCATCGCGGCCACGAAAGTCTGTACATCCCGCAGGAGTTGACCGCCGAGCAGTTTGCCGAGCGTGCCGGTCATCATCGACATGCCGACATTGAGGAACTTCATCCCCGCCCGGCCGCCCATCTTCGCCGGGGCCACCAGCACCTTGATGAACTTGCCGTCCAGGAAGGAACCGAGGCGCTTGGGCGCGTCCAGGAAGTCCAGCGCGGAACGCGACGGCGGGGTGTCGACGACGATCAGGTCCCACTCGCCGCGGGCGCGCAGCTGGCCCAGCTTCTCCATCGCCATGTACTCCTGCGTGCCCGCGAAACCGGCCGACAGGGACTGGTAGAAGGGGTTCTCCAGGATCGAGCGGGCCCGCTCGGCGTCCGCGTGCGCCTCCACGATCTCGTCGAAGGTCCGCTTCATGTCGAGCATCATCGCGTGCAGTTCGCCCTCTCCCTCCACGCCCTTGACCCGGCGCGGGGTGTTGTCGAGGGAGTCGATGCCCATGGACTGGGCGAGCCTGCGGGCCGGGTCGATGGTGAGGACGACGACCTTGCGGCCGCGCTCAGCCGCCCGTACGCCAAGAGCCGCCGCGGTCGTCGTCTTGCCGACGCCGCCGGCCCCGCAGCACACGATGATCCGGGTGGCGGGGTCGTCGATCAGCGGGTCGATCTCGAGAGCGGCGGACGCGTCCAGGGTCATGAGCCGTTCCCTTGCTTTCGAAGTTCCTTCGCCAGTTGGTAGAGCCCGGCCAGGTCGACTCCCTCGCTCAGCAGGGGGAGTTCGTACGCGGGCAGGTCGAGGCCGGACAGCGCCGCCCGCTGCTCGCGCTCCAGCTCGACACGCTGGGCGTGGTCGGCGGCCTGCTCCAGGAGCGGTGTGACGAGCTTCGCCGCGCCGCTGACGCCTGCCGTCGTGAGCGCCTTGGCGATGTCCGTGCGCCGGTCGCCCGCCGCACTGCGCACCGCCTCCTCGTCGAGGAGGTGCGGGCGCACCATGTTCACGATCACCTTGCCGACGGGGAGGTCGGCGGCGCGCAGCTCGGCGACGCCGTCGGCGGTCTCCTGGACCGGCATCTCCTCGAGCAGCGTCACCATATGGACGGCCGTCTCGGGGGACTTGAGGACACGCATCACGGCCTGGGCTTGATTGTGTATCGGGCCGAACTTGGCCAGGCCCGCCACCTCGTCGTTCACGTTCAAAAAACGGGTGATGCGGCCGGTGGGCGGGGCGTCCATCACCACGTAGTCGTACGCGAACGTCCCCTGCTTCGTCTTGCGGCGTACGGCTTCACAGGCCTTGCCGGTCAGAAGTACGTCCCGCACACCGGGTGCGACGGTCGTCGCGAAGTCGATCGCGCCGAGCTTCTTGAGGGCACGACCCGCGCTGCCCAGCTTGTAGAACATCTGGAGGTAGTCGAGGAGCGCGCGCTCGGCGTCGATGGCCAGCGCGAACACCTCGCCGCCGCCCGAGGAGACGGCGATTTTCCGCTCCTCGTACGGAAGCGCTTCCGTCTCGAAGAGCTGCGCGATGCCCTGCCTCCCCTCGACCTCGACGAGGAGTGTCCGCTTTCCCTCCGTCGCGAGGGCGAGCGCGAGAGCGGCGGCGACCGTCGTTTTACCGGTCCCGCCCTTGCCGCTGACGACCTGGAACCTGCTCACGTATTCGAGCCTAACCAGTCGGGCCGCCGCCTACGCACGAGGCTGCCTGCGGGCTGCGTCACGCGGGCTGCCCTTCGGTGCGACTACAGTCGGCTCCATGACCAAGTGGGAATACGCGACCGTGCCCCTTCTCGTGCACGCGACCAAGCAGATTCTGGACACCTGGGGCGAGGACGGCTGGGATCTCGTCCAGGTCGTTCCCGGGCCGAACAACCCCGAGCAGCTCGTGGCGTACCTGAAGCGGGAGAAGACCCCGTGAGCGACGCACGCACGGCTGCCGGGCCGCAGTCGAACACGATGCCTGCACCTCTGCGCCGCGTGGGCGGAGAAGCGATCGAAAGGGCAGGGGCATGAGCGGTGTCGTCGACGCGAAGCTCGCCGAGCTCGGGCTGACGCTGCCTGAGGTCGTGCCGCCGCTTGCCGCGTATCAGCCGGCTGTGGTCTCGGGTGTGTACGTCTACACCGCGGGCCAGCTCCCGATGGTGGAGGGCAAGCTTCCGGTCACCGGCAAGGTGGGCGGCGAGGTCACGCCGGAGGAGGCCAAGGAACTCGCCGGCATCTGTGCGCTGAACGCGCTGGCCGCCGTGAAGTCGGTCGTCGGCGATCTGGACCGGGTCGCGCGAGTTGTGAAGGTTGTCGGCTTCGTCGCCTCGGCCTCGGACTTCACCGGCCAGCCCGCCGTGCTCAACGGCGCGAGCGAGCTGCTGGGCGCAGTGTTCGGCGACAAGGGTGTGCACGCGCGCAGCGCGGTGGGCGTCGTGGTGCTGCCGCTGGACGCTCCCGTCGAGGTCGAGATTCAGGTGGAGCTCGTCCAGGACTGAACCCCGGGACCGGATTACGGGACTGCCCCTGTGAGAACCCCGGGACTGGACCCTGGTGCCGGATCGGTGGCCGAGCCTCCGGGACCGGACCCCAGGACTTGACCCGGGACCGAACCGCCGGACTGGACTGAACTGCCGGACCGAGCCCTCGGGACTGAACCGCCGGTCAGCCTGCATATGGCCCCGTGCCTGCCGATTCTCCGGCGGGCGCGGGGCTTTGTTCGTCTGTGGCAATCCCTTGCAGCGCTCTTGACGTGGACGCGTCGGCTGGTGTGATCTGTCCATGGTTAGGAATGTTTCCTAACCATCTGAACTGCCGTACGTACCCATCTCCCTCGTCCCCCAACGAAAGTGGGAGGGATCCGTGGCACCAATCCCCCGTCGGTCGCGCAGAGCGATCGGCGTTCTCGTGGCTGCGGCCACCGCAGCGTTAACCGTGGCCTTACCGACCCTGAGCAACGCCCAGCCCGCCGCCCCCACAAAGGCATCCGTAAAGGCGTCCGCAAAGGCAGGGGTCGTCAAGGCCGCACCCGTCCGCTACGAAGCGGAAGCGGCGACCATCTCGCAGGGCGCCGCCGAGTCCAACCACGCCGGCTTCTCCGGCACCGGTTTCGTCAACTACGCCAATGTCGCCGGTGGCTATGTGGAGTTCACCGTCAACGCCCCGGCGGCGGGCAGCGCCACCCTGGCGCTCGGTTTCGCCAACGGCACCACCGGGAACCGCCCGCTGGACATCTCCGTCAATGGAGCCGTCGCCGCCCGCAACGTGGCCTTCCAGCCCACCGACGCCTGGACCACCTGGTCCTCCGTCGCCACCACGGTCACGCTCAAGGCCGGTGCCAACACCGTCCGGGCCACCGCCGGCGCAGCCGAGGGCGGCCCCAACCTCGACTTCATCGACGTCACACCCGCCGACGGCCAGGCAGGCACGGACTACGAGGCCGAGTCCGGGACGGTCTCCCAGGGCGCCGTCGAGTCCAACCATGCCGGCCACTCCGGCACCGGATTCGTCAACTTCCAGGCCGTGACGGGCGCGTATGTGGAGTTCACCGTCGACTCCGCGCAGGCCGCGGCCTCGAAGCTGGACTTCCGCTACGCCAACGGCACCACCGCAGGCCGCCCGCTGGACATCACCGTGAACGGCGCCTCGGTGGCCGACGACCTCGCCTTCCCCGGCACCGGAGCCTGGACCACCTGGAAGACCGTCAGCGTCAGCGCGGCCCTCAAGGCGGGTACCAACAAGGTCCGCGCCACCACGGCAGCGGGCGACGGGCCCAACCTGGACAAGCTCACGGTCACCGCGAACGGCCCGGCCGACACCGAGAAGCCGACGCCCCCCGGGAACCTGCGCAAGGACAAGGAACCGACGGCGTCCACCGTCTCACTGGCCTGGGACGCGTCCACCGACAACGTCAGGGTCACCGGTTACGACATCTACCAGCACGGCCAGCTGATGGAGCAGGTCGACGAGAACACGCTCGCCGCCACGGTGGAGAACCTCGGCCCGGAGACCTCGTACGACTGGACCGTCTTCGCCCGTGACGCGGCAGCCAATGTCTCGGCCGCGAGCAACGCCGTCACCATCGCCACGCTGCCCGCCCCGCCGGACAACGAGCCGCCGAGCGTCCCGGGCAGCCTGCGCTCCACAGGCAAGACCGCGACCAGCGTCGATCTCGCCTGGAACGCTTCTACGGACAATGTGAAGGTCACCGGTTACGAGATCCACCGCGACGGCGCGGCCGCCGGAACCGCCGACTCGACCTCCACGACCATCGCGGGTCTGAAGGCCAGCACGGCGTACAAGTTCAAGGTCAGGGCCTTGGACCTGAAGGGCAACAGGTCCGCCTTCAGCCCGGAGATCACCGTCACCACCGGCGGCAGCCAGCCCGGCGGTGTCCCCGACCCCGGCAATGTCTCGACCCTCGCCGGCGGAGTGGACGTCGGCTGGGGACTGGGCTTCCTGCCCGACGGCACCGGCGTCTACACCGAGCGGAACACCTTCAACGTCTACAAGCTCACCAAGGCGGGCCAGAAGACCCTCCTCGGCAAGGTGCCCAACTCCCAGACCACAGGCGGCGAGGGCGGCCTGATGGGCATCGAGATCAGCCCCAGCTTCAACACCGACCACTATCTGTACTTCCTGCACACCTCCTCGGACGGCAACCGCCTCGCGCGGATGAAGCTGGAGAACAACGCCCTGAGCGGCTACACGGTCCTGCTCGACGGCATGGAGAAGAGCCGCTTCCACAACGGCGGACGGCTGCGCTTCGGCCCGGACGGCAAGCTGTACGCATCCATGGGTGACGCCCAGAGCAGCAGCCAGGCGCAGAACAAGAACTCCCTGAACGGCAAGATCCTCCGCATCAACCAAAACGGCTCCATCCCTTCGGACAACCCGTTCGGCAACGCCGTCTGGTCGCTCGGTCACCGCAACCCGCAGGGGCTCGACTTCGACTCCAAGGGCCGGCTGTGGCAGGCGGAGTTCGGCAACAGCAACATGGACGAGGTCAACCTCATCCAGAAGGGCGGCAACTACGGCTGGCCCAACTGCGAGGGCACTGCCGGTGACTGCTCGGGCTATATAGCGCCGAAGAAGACCTGGTCGACCGCATCGGCCTCACCCAGCGGCCTGACGATCATCAACGATCATGTCTTCGTCGCGACGACGAGGGGCGAGCGCGTCTACCGGCTGCGCATCGACTCCAGCAGCAACCTGGTCGAGCAGAAGACGTACTTCCAGGGAACGTACGACCGGCTGCGCACGGTCGAGGTCGACCACGACGGCGACATCTGGCTCACCACGTCGACCGACAAGGACGGCACGAACGGCAACGACCGGATCCTGCTGATCGACATCGTCTACTCGGGCGGTAACCCGCAGCCCGGAGATTTCAAGCTGACCAGCAGCGCCTTCAACGACAACGCCACCATCCCGGCCAGGTACACCTGCGCAGGGGACGGCACGGCGGGCCAGGATCCGTCGCCGCCGCTGACCTGGGGCGCGGGAAGTTCCGGGGCGCGGAGCTACGCGGTCGTCCTCGCCGACGTCGCGAACGGCGGCAACAAACTGCACTGGGCGATCTGGGACATTCCGGCGGCGCACCTCGCCCTGCCCGAGGGCCTCGGGTCGGGCTTCGACGTCCCGGGGCAGGAGGGCGCGAAACAGAAGGCCATGGGCAGCGGGGCCAACGCGCAGAAGTTCTTCGGACCCTGTCCGGGCGGTTCCACACACCCGTACACCTTCACGCTGTACGCGGTGAACGCGGCGACCGTGCCGGGGCTGACCTCGGGGTCGTCCATGGCCCAGATCGAAACGGCGATCAAGAACGCGAGTACCGCGAATGTGAAACTGCGCGGCAACTCCAACGCCGGTACGTGACGGATGGTTCGAGGGGCGGAGTGCCTGGCCGCCCCTCGAACATCCCGACGGATGCGCATAGCATCCGTCCATGTCCCATGGTCAGTGGTACCCACCGGAGTGGCCGGACCGGATTCGTGCGCTCGCGAGCGGTGAGCTCACCGCCGTATCGCCGAAGCGGGCCGCGACCGTGATGCTGTTGCGCGACACGCCGGACGGCCCCGCCGTCCACATGCTGCGCCGACGCGCCTCCATGGCCTTTGCCGGAGGCGCGTACGCATATCCGGGCGGCGGCGTCGACCCGCGCGACGACGACCACTTGGTGCGGTGGGCGGGCCCCTCGCTGGACGACTGGGCGGCCAGGCTGGGCACCGGTCCGGCCGAGGCGCAGGCCATTGTGTGCGCGGCGGTCAGGGAGACGTACGAGGAGGCGGGCGTCCTGCTTGCGGGCCTCACGCCCGACACGGTCGTCGGCGACACGACGGGCGACGACTGGGAGGCCGACCGCAAGGCGCTGGTCGACCGGGACCTCTCCTTCGCGGACTTCCTGGACCGGCGGGGCCTGGTGCTGCGCTCGGACCTGCTGGGCGCGTGGGCGCGCTGGATCACCCCGGAGTTCGAACCGCGCCGCTACGACACGTGGTTCTTCGTGGCCGCGCTGCCGGAGGGACAGCGGACGCGCAACGCGTCGACGGAGGCGGACCGCACGGTCTGGATCCGCCCGGCGGACGCGGCGGCCGGCTACGACAAGGGCGATCTGCTGATGATGCCGCCGACGGTCTCGACGCTGCGGGGGCTGCAGCGGTACGGAACGGCAGCCCAGGCGCTGGCGGCGGCGGGGGAGCAGGATCTCACTCCCGTACTGGCGAAGGCGCGGCTGGAGGGCGGGGAGCTGGTGCTGAGCTGGCCGGGTCACGACGAATTCACCAAGCACGTGCCGACGGGCGCGAGGGGCGGCAACACGGCGGAGGGCGAGCGATGACTCAAGCCGCCCCGTCCCGCCGCCACACCGGAGGTGTGCGATGACCGACGCCGCAGCCCTGCCGGGGCAGCCCCGTGGGGGCGTGCTCTCCGGGCCCGCCACCGCACGGGCCGTCAATGTCCTCGCGCCCAACGCCTCCCCGATGACCCTCGACGGCACCAACACCTGGATCGTCTCCGAGCCGGACTCCGAGCTCGCCGTCGTCATCGACCCCGGGCCGCTGGACGAGATACACCTCCAGGCCGTCATCGCCACAGCCGAGAAGGCGGGCAAGCGGGTCGCCCTGACCCTCCTCACCCACGGCCACCCCGACCACGCCGCGGGAGCCGTGCGCTTCGCCGAGCTGACGCGGACGAAGGTCCGCGCACTCGATCCGGCGCTGCGGCTCGGCGACGAGGGGCTCGCGGCCGGGGACCTCATCACCACCGGCGGGCTCGAGCTCCGCGTCGTCTCCACCCCCGGCCACACCGCCGACTCGCTCAGCTTCCATCTCCCCGCCGACCGGGCCGTGCTGACCGGCGACACGATCCTGGGGCGGGGCACGACGATCGTCGCGCACCCGGACGGGCGGCTCGGCGACTACCTGCATTCGCTGCGCAGGCTGCGCTCGCTGACGGTCGACGACGGGGTGCGCACGGTGCTGCCGGGCCATGGTCCCGTACTCGACGACGCACAGGGGGCGGTCGAGTTCTATCTGGCGCACCGGGCGAGCCGGCTCGCCCAGGTGGAGACGGCGGTCGAGGCCGGCCATGTCACGCCGGCGGACGTGGTCGCCCATGTGTACTCGGACGTGGACAGGTCGCTGTGGCCGGCTGCCGAGCTGTCGGTGCGGGCGCAGCTGGAGTATCTGCGCGAGCACGGCCTGATCTGAAACCGCCCACGGGCCCCCAGGCGTCGGATGCCTTGACCCATGCTTTACGCTCCGCTTATTTCTGGCATCCGTTCCTGGGGGGGACCACGTGTTTGTCCTGTTCATCGTGCTCGTCATCGCCGCGGCCGTGATGTATTTCGCGGCCCGCGGCAGTGAGCGCCGCGGTCTCAAGCTCGGCGCCCTCGGGGCGCTGATAGCCGGCCTGTTCGCCGGGATCTCCAGCTGTGTGCACATAGTCAGCGCCTACGAGGTCGGCGTCCCGGTCACCTTCGGCAAGGTCGGCGCGCCCATGAACTCCGGGGTGAACCTCACTTCGCCGTTTACCAACGTCACCACGTTCTCCACCCGCCCGGTGGACCTCAACCTCTCCGACAAGGACGTGGTCGAGGTGCGCTCCTCGCAGGGCGGTGTGATGTACGTGGAGCTCACCGTGAAGTGGGCGGTGACCCCGGCCAAGGCCATCGACCTCTACAAGCTCGCCGGCAGCGAGGACGCCATCCAGCAGCGGCTGGTCTACCCCGACAGCCGCGAGATCATCCGTAACGTCTTCGCCCGCCACACCAGCGAAGAGGGCTACACGTCGGCCCGCGAGAAGATCAACAGCGAGATCGCCGACCTGATCAAGGAGCGGCTGGCCCCGCGCGGCATCGACGTCACCACTGTCAACCTGCGCAATGTGAAGCCGTCCGACCGGCTGCAGGACCAGATCGACCGCAAGATCCAGCAGCAGCAGGCGACGGAGCGGGCGACGGAGGCGGCGCGCACCGCGAAGGCGGAGGCCGAGCGCCGCAGGATCGAGGCCGAGGGCATCGCCAGGGCCAACAAGATCCTGAACGAGTCCCTCACCGACAAGGTGCTCACCAACCAGTGCATCGACGCCTTCAAGGAGGCCGCGGCGAAGCATCCGGTGTACGCGGTGCCGTGCGGCGGCGGCAGCGGGAACCCGCTGATCGTCGACGGCTCGAAGAACTGACGTCGTACGCATGTGAAAGGGCCGCCCCGGTCGACTCCGGGGCGGCCCTTTCCGCTGCGGTTTCTGCTTCCGCCGCGTACGTCAGTTGCTCAGTGCGCTTCGGAAGCGCACATCGGCGCGAGTCAGCGTGAACGCTTGGCGAGGCGCTCCACGTCCAGCAGGATCACGGCACGTGCCTCCAGCCGCAGCCAGCCGCGCTGGGCGAAGTCGGCCAGCGCCTTGTTCACCGTCTCGCGGGAGGCGCCGACCAGCTGGGCCAGCTCCTCCTGGGTGAGGTCGTGGACGACATGAATGCCTTCCTCCGACTGCACGCCGAAGCGGCGCGACAGGTCGAGCAGCGCGCGGGCCACGCGGCCCGGCACGTCGGAGAAGACCAGGTCGGACATCTGGTCGTTGGTCTTGCGCAGTCGGCGGGCGACCGCGCGCAGCAGCGCGGTGGCCACCTCGGGGCGTGCGTTCAGCCAGGGCTGGAGGTCGCCGTGGCCCAGGCCGAGGAGTTTGACCTCGGTCAGCGCACTGGCGGTGGCGGTGCGCGGCCCCGGGTCGAAGAGCGACAGTTCGCCGATCAGCTCGCCCGGGCCGAGGACGGCGAGCATGTTCTCGCGGCCGTCGGGGGACGTGCGGTGGAGCTTGACCTTGCCATCAGTGACCACGTACAGGCGGTCGCCGGGGTCGCCCTCGTGGAAGAGAGCATCGCCACGGGCGAGGGTCACTTCACTCATCGAGGCGCGGAGCTCCGCGGCCTGCTCGTCATCGAGCGCCGCGAAGAGCGGGGCGCGCCGCAGAACGTCGTCCACGAGTTCTCTCCTTGTCGACCTGCTCAGGGGACCGTGGCCCCCATGATGCCGGACCACGCTGTGCTGGTCCGGAGGACAACCCTCGGACCCCCGGCAGTAAAAATTCGTGCGATCAGTCACAACAAGTTTGACGCACGGGAGCGCGTGTTCGTACGGCAGGGGCCCGATTGGGTCCTGATTACCAGTGACCGGGGCGGATGTCAGTGGTGGCCCGTAGGCTGACCGGGTATCCAATTCGCCGGTGAGAGCGCAGGCCAAGGGGGCTGGGAGAGTGTCCGGAAAGCAGAATTCCGCTGTGGGCGAACAGTCCTCGCCCGGCCCTAAGAAAGCGGCAAAAGCCCCCAAACCGGAATCGCGGCTGGCGATGATCCGCCGCGCACGCCGCATCAACAGGGAGCTGGCCGAGGTCTATCCGTACGCCCATCCGGAGCTCGACTTCCGAAATCCCTTCGAGCTGCTGATCGCCACGGTCCTGTCCGCGCAGACGACGGACCTGAGGGTGAACCAGACCACGCCGGCGCTCTTCGCGAAGTACCCCACCGTGGAGGACCTCGCCGCCGCGAATCCCGAAGAGGTCGAGGAACTCATCCGCCCGACCGGCTTCTTTCGCGCCAAGACCAAGTCGATCATGGGACTCGCGACCGTCATCCGGGACGACTTCGGCGGCGAGGTACCCGGCCGCCTCGAGGACCTGGTGAAGCTGCCCGGAGTGGGCCGCAAGACGGCGTTCGTGGTCCTTGGCAATGCGTTCGGCGTGCCCGGCCTCACCGTCGACACCCATTTCCAGCGCCTCGTGCGCCGCTGGAAGCTGACCGAGCAGGAAGACCCTGTGAAGATCGAGGCCGAGATCGCCGCGATCTTCCCCAAGAGCGAGTGGACGATGCTCTCGCACCGGGTGATCTTCCACGGCCGCCGGATCTGCCACGCCCGCAAACCGGCCTGTGGCGCGTGCCCGATCGCGCAGCTCTGCCCTTCGTACGGAGAGGGCGAGACGGACCCTGTGAAGGCGCAAAAGCTGCTCAAGTACGAGATGGGCGGACAGCCGGGCCAGCGCCTGAACCCGCCCCCGGACTACCCGGGCAAACCGGCTCTGCCTCTGGGGGCGACCGAGTGACCTCGCGCGTCGTACGACGCACGGAACGATCCAGGCGCCCCACGGCGTTGTGAATGAGGGGGTGCCGATGATGCGCGCTGAAAAAGAGACGTACGACCGCGATGTGGCCGTCACGACCGACGGCCTGCCCGACTGGCTCGACCCCGTCGTGCGCGCCGCGGACACCCTCGAGCCCCAGCAGCTCAGCCGCTTCCTGCCGCCCGAGAGCGGCCACGGCCGGCAGTCCGCCGTCCTGATCCTGCTCGGCGAGGGCGCCGAGGGCCCCGAGCTGCTGCTCATGGAGCGCGCAGGCAGCCTCCGTTCGCACGCCGGGCAGCCCTCCTTCCCCGGCGGCGCGCTCGACCCCGAGGACGGCGACCCGGCCACCACAGGGCCGCTGCGTGCCGCGCTGCGCGAGGCCCAGGAGGAGACCGGCCTCGACCCTGCGGGCGTCCAGCTCTTCGGCGTGCTGCCCAGGCTCTACATTCCGGTGAGCAGTTTTGTCGTCACGCCCGTACTTGGATGGTGGCGCACCCCGAGCCCGGTCGGTGCGGTGGATCTCGCCGAGACCGCGCGGGTCTTCACCGTGCCGGTGGTGGATCTCACGGACCCGGCCAACCGCGCGACGGCCGTTCACCCAAGCGGCCACACAGGACCTGCGTTTATGGTCGAGGGAGCTCTGGTCTGGGGCTTCACCGCCGGTGTGATCGACCGCATTCTGCACTTCGCGGGCTGGGAACGACCATGGGACCGCGCCAAGCAGGTGCCGCTGGACTGGCGCTCATGACAGGCTGACCCCGTGCCGCGCCCCTCGGGGCGCGGCATTGAAGGCGGCTCGGCAGCGGGCGGCCAGCCCAGCCGGACGGAGCAACCGGCGACGAATCAGCGAGGCTAATGACGGTGAACGTGCTGGACATCCTGTTGCTGGTCGCCGCCGTGTGGTTCGCGATCGTCGGCTATCGCCAGGGCTTCGTCGTCGGCATCCTGTCGGTGATCGGTTTCCTCGGCGGCGGACTCGTGGCGATCTACCTGCTGCCCGTCATCTGGGGTCAACTGACGAACGATTCGGAAGTGTCCACGACGGCCGCGGTCATCGCCGTCGTACTCGTGATCGTCTGTGCCTCGGTCGGCCAGGCCTTCACCACCCACCTCGGCAACAGACTGCGCCGGCACATCACCTGGTCACCCGCCCGCGCCCTGGACGCCACCGGTGGCGCGCTGGTGAATGTGGTCGCGATGCTGCTGGTCGCCTGGCTGATCGGCTCCGCGCTCGCCGGGACCTCGCTGCCCACGCTCGGCAAGGAGGTCCGCAACTCCAAGGTGCTGCTCGGGGTCTCCCGGGTAATGCCCAGTCAGGCGAACACCTGGTTCGCGGACTTCTCCTCCGTCCTGGCGCAGAACGGCTTCCCGCAGGTCTTCAGCCCGTTCGCCAACGAGCCCATCACCGAGGTCAAGGCCCCGGACCCGGCACTCGCGGGCAGCCCGGTGGCCGCCCGCGCCCAGCAGTCCATCGTCAAGGTCGTGGGCACCGCGCAGAGCTGCGGCAAGGTCCTCGAAGGCACCGGCTTCGTCTTCTCCGACCGCCGGATCATGACCAACGCGCACGTCGTCGGCGGCGTGGACGAGCCGACCGTGCAGATAGGCGGCGAGGGCAGGCTGTACGACGCGAAGGTCGTGCTCTACGACTGGCAGCGCGACATCGCCGTACTGGACGTACCCGACCTCAGGGCGCGGCCGCTCCAGTTCGCCGACTCCGACGCCCGCAGCGGCAACAGCGCGATCGTCGCGGGCTTCCCGGAGAACGGCTCGTACGACGTGCGCTCGGCCCGCGTCCGCGGCCGGATCAACGCCAACGGCCCCGACATCTACCGCCGCGGCACCGTGCAGCGCGATGTCTACTCGCTCTTCGCGACGGTCCGTCAGGGCAACTCCGGCGGTCCGCTGCTCACGCCCGACGGCAGGGTGTACGGCGTCATCTTCGCCAGGTCACTGGACGACCCGAACACCGGCTACGCCCTGACGGTCGACGAAATCCGCGACGACATCGCAGTCGGCCTGACCGCCAACCAGCAGGTCGACACCCAGGGATGCGCGTTGTAGCGAGGGAGCGGGCGTCAGCTTCGGGTATGCCGCAATCGCGCCGAGACCCAGCGGGCCCGGCGCCTCAGGATGTTGGGAATGCCCATCCCTTGCCCCGAATGCTCATGGCCCTCGCTCTGAGGGCCACCTCTCTCGTGGGTGATCGGCCCACTGGCCGAGCGGCGGTTGCGTGCTGCGTCACCGTAGTCGTGCGTCCAGCCCATACCCCGACGTTTGCCCGTGCCTCAAGGTCGGTAATCGCGTCAGGGGCGGCCAATTGGCCTATGCGCCAGGCATTTGGCTGCTGGTCGTACAAGCGTTCTCGGAGGCATGGGAAGGCGGGGCCGTAGCAGGGACTACCGGTCGGGCTCGGGGTCCTTCAGCCAGCTGATGAGCTCGGTGGAGAACGCCACGGGGTCCTCCTCATGAGGGAAGTGACCGAGGCCGTCGAACAGCCGCCAGCGGTACGGCGCTTCCACGTACTCGCCCGACCCCGCCGCGCTGCGCGTCCGCATCGCCGGGTCCAGCGAGCCGTGCAGATGCAGCGTCGGCACCCGAACCGGCCGCTTCATCCGGCGGTTGAACTGGATCCCGTCCGGCCGCGCCATCGACCGCACCATCCACCGGTACGGCTCGATCGAGCAGTGCGCCGTCGAGGGGATGGACATCGCCCGCCGGTAGACGCCGATCGTGTCCTCGTCCGGCAGCTGCGGCCCGGACCAGTCCTGGATCAGCCTGCCCACCAAGGCCGCGTCGTCCGCCACCAGGTGACGCTCCGGCAGCCACGGCCGCTGGAAGCCCCAGATGTACGACCCCGCACGGCTCTGCGAGAAGTCCGAGAGCATCGCCGAGCGCCACCGGCGCGGATGCGGCATCGAGGAGACCGCGAGCCGGCGCACCAGCTTGGGCCGCATCACCGCCGCGGTCCACGCCAGATAGCCGCCCACGTCGTGCCCGACCAGCGCCGCGTCCGGTTCGCCGAGCGAGCGCACCACGCCGGTGATGTCGAGAGCGAGGTTCGCGGGGTCGTACCCCCGCGGCGTACGGTCGCTGCCGCCCACGCCCCGCAGATCCATCGCCACGGCCCGGAACCCGGCGTCGGCGAGCGCGGTCAGCTGATGCCGCCACGTCCACCAGAACTGCGGAAAGCCATGGAGCAGCAACACCAGTGGCCCATCGCCCATCTCTGCGATATGGAAGCGCGCACCATTTGCCGCCACGTCGCGATGTGTCCAGGGACCATCGATGCGTACGGGGCTTCCAGTACCGGTATCAGGGGCCATCATGCAGATGAGCGTGCCACAGCTGAGCACCCCACGGTCGCCAAGCCCGTCCCCGGCAGGCCGACGGGCCGCCCCTGACGCCCGCCGTACCGGCGCTCAGGGCCCCCGCGACTGCGCGACCGCGACCGCGGGTCTCAGACCGCGACCTTGTCCTGGGCCGGCCGGGGGTGCGGCTTGACGCCCTGCAGTACGGCCGCCGTCTGCTTGGCCGAAGCGATGGACTTCTCCGGCGGCTTGACCTTCTTGAACTTGGTGACGGCGAGCAGCGCCAGCAGCCCCGCGAGCAGCAGGAACGCCACGCCCACGATCAGGAACGACCAGGCCAGGCCCAGCCCCAGATTGTGAATCCCGTACGCCGCCGCGAAGCTCAGCACCGGCAGTGAGAAGAGCGCGAACACTCCCGCGATGCTGATGGCCACTCCGCCGATCGCGCCGCGCCTGACGTCCTGCCGCAGCTCCGCCTTGGCCAGGGCGATCTCGTCGTGCACGAGCGCGGACATCTCGGCGGTCGCCGAGGCGACCAGTTGGCCGAGACTGCGCTCTGCGCCGACAGCGTTCGCCACGCTGTTGCCGGGGTCGGTCATCGCTGACTCCCTCTCCTCATCAACGGATCCGAAGTCAGATCATGCCGGACTGCCGCCGCCCTTGCGCGACGCCCCCGCCACTTCGGCCTTGCGCCGGTGCTCCGCCGCCTTCTCCTCGTAGATCGCGGCCATCCGCAGGTGATACTCCGGATTGTCCTGCTCGTAGATGTCGGGGATGCCGTCCTGGTCCTCGTCGCGCTCCTCCTCCTCGGTCAGCGCGCGGTACTTGCGGTCGCGCAGCTTGAGCAGGATGCCGGCCAGTACGGCGGCGATCAGTGAGCCCATCAGGACCGCGGCCTTGACCTCGTCGGTCAGCACCGCGTCGCCGGAGAAGGCCAGTTCGGCGATGAGCAGCGAGACGGTGAAGCCGATGCCGGCGAGTGAGGCTACGGCGAAGACGTCCGGCCAGGCCAGATCGTCATTGAGCTCGGCGCGGGTGAAACGTGCCGCGAGCCAGGTGCCGCCGAAGACCCCGACGACCTTGCCGACCACCAGACCCAGGACGACGCCGAGGGTCTCCGGCTTGGTGAAGACGTCGGTGAGCGAGTTGCCGGAGACCGAGACACCCGCGGAGAAGAGCGCGAACAGCGGTACGGCGAGTCCCGCCGACAGCGGCCGTACGAGATGCTCGATGTGCTCTCCGGGGGAGTGCTCCTCACCCTTGCGCGTCGTGCAGCGCAGCATCAGGCCCATCGCGACACCGGCGATGGTGGCGTGCACGCCGCTGTTGTACATCAGCCCCCAGATGACCAGGGCGAGCGGCACGTACACGTACCAGCCGTGGACGCCCTTGCGCAGCAGCAGCCAGAACACGCCGAGACCGATCACGGCTCCGCCGAGCGCCGCGAAGTTCAGGTGGTCGGTGAAGAAGACCGCGATGATCAGGATCGCGAACAGGTCGTCGACGACAGCAAGGGTCAGGAGGAACGCCCGCAGCGCGGACGGCAGTGAGGTGCCGATAACGGCGAGGACGGCGAGGGCGAAGGCGATGTCAGTGGCGGTCGGGACAGCCCAGCCGTCGAAGGATCCGCCGCCGGTGGCGGTGACCAGGACGTAGACGAGCGCGGGCATCACCATGCCGCAGACCGCGGCGATCACGGGGAGGGCCGCGGCCTTTGGGTCGCGCAGTTCGCCGGCCACCAGCTCTCGCTTGAGCTCGATGCCTGCGACGAAGAAGAAGACGGCGAGCAGTCCGTCGGCGGCCCAGTGCTGGATCGAGAGGTCCAGGCCGAGGTCGGCGGGGCCTATGTGGAAGTCGCGTACGGATTCGTAGCTGTCGCCCAGCGGGGTGTTCGCCCAGATCAGAGCGGCGATGGCGGCAACGAGGAGGAGTACGCCGCCGACGGTCTCGGCACGCAGCGCGTCCGCCACGAACGTCCGCTCGGGCAGGGACAGGCGTCCGAGGAACTTGCGGTCGGTAGGGGTCGGCGCGGCCACGTCGGGAGACCTCCGGTCGGGTAGGCAGGACAAAGCACATGCCGACCAGACTTCCCGGCGCCCCTAGGTTCTGTTGTCGCGTCGTTGACGCGTTCATTAGCTTACCTAAGCGCGCAAGGGCGTATCCGGCGAGTGTCACTTTAGGTGCATAAAGGGCACCCGGCGCGTTGTCGCCGGGTGCCCTTCAGTGCTGTTGCCTGGAGATCCTCCGTTGTCAGTCCTCGCTGGCGGCGGAGGGCAGCCTCGACTGGATCAGGTCCATCACGGACGAGTCGGTGAGCGTGGTGACATCGCCGAGCTGGCGGTTCTCTGCCACATCGCGCAGCAGTCGGCGCATGATCTTGCCGGAGCGGGTCTTGGGCAGCTCCGCCACCGGCAGGATCCGCTTCGGCTTCGCGATCGGGCCGAGCGTCACGCCCACGTGATTACGCAGGTCGTTCACGAGGTTCTCGTCCTCGCTCGCCGTGCCGCGCAGGATCACGAAGGCCACGATCGCCTGGCCGGTCGTGTCGTCCTTCGCGCCCACGACCGCCGCCTCGGCGACCTTCGGGTGCGAGACCAGCGCCGACTCCACCTCGGTCGTCGAGATGTTGTGGCCGGACACCAGCATCACGTCGTCGACCCGGCCGAGCAGCCAGATGTCGCCGTCGTCGTCCTTCTTGGCGCCGTCGCCCGCGAAGTACTTGCCCTCGAAGCGCGACCAGTAGGTGTCGATGAACCGCTGGTCGTCGCCCCAGATGGTGCGCAGCATCGCAGGCCACGGCTCGGTGAGGACGAGATAGCCGCCGCCTCCGTTCGCAACCTCGTTCGCCTCGTCGTCGATGACGGTTGCCGAGATGCCGGGCAGAGCGCGCTGCGCCGAACCGGGCTTGGTGTCGGTGACGCCCGGCAGCGGCGAGATCATCATCGCGCCGGTCTCGGTCTGCCACCAGGTGTCCACGATCGGCGTCTTACCGGCGCCGATGTGCTCCCGGTACCAGATCCAGGCCTCCGGGTTGATCGGCTCACCGACCGAGCCCAGGACACGCAGACTGCTCAGATCGAACTTGGCGGGGATGTCGTCTCCCCACTTCATGAACGTACGGATCGCGGTCGGCGCCGTGTAGAGGATCGTGACGCCGTACTTCTGCACGATCTCCCAGAAGCGGCCCTGGTGCGGGGTGTCGGGCGTGCCCTCGTACATCACCTGCGTCGCGCCGTTGGCAAGCGGCCCGTACACGATGTACGAGTGGCCGGTCACCCAGCCGATGTCGGCGGTGCACCAGTAGACGTCCGACTCGGGCTTGAGGTCGAAGACGGCGTCGTGGGTGTAGGCCACCTGGGTGAGAAAGCCGCCGGAAGTGTGCAGGATGCCCTTCGGCTTACCGGTGGTGCCGGAGGTGTAGAGGATGAAGAGCGGGTGCTCCGCGTCGAAGGGCTCCGGGGTGTGCTCGGCGGACTGGCGGGTGACGATGTCGGCCCACCACACATCGCGGCCCTCGGTCCACGCCACGTCCTGGCCGGTGCGGCGTACGACCAGCACATGCCGCACGCGGTCCACGCGGTCGACGGCCTCGTCCACGGCGGGCTTGAGCGCGGCGGGCTTGCCGCGCCGGTAGCCGCCGTCGGCGGTGATGACGACCTTGGCGTCGGCGTCCTCGATACGGGTGGCGAGCGCGTCGGCGGAGAAGCCGCCGAAGACCACCGAGTGCGCGGCGCCGATACGGGCGCACGCCAGCATCGCCACGACGGCCTCGGGGATCATCGGAAGGTAGACGGCGACCCGGTCGCCCTTCACAACTCCCAGCTCGGTCAGGGCGTTGGCCGCCCGGGAGACCTCGTCCTTGAGCTCGGCGTAGGTGAGCGTGCGGCTGTCGCCCGGCTCGCCCTCGAAGTGGATGGCGACACGGTCGCCGTTGCCCGCTTCGACATGGCGGTCCACGCAGTTGTACGCGACGTTCAACTTGCCGTCCGCGAACCACTTCGCGAAGGGCGGGTTGGTCCAGTCGAGGGTCTCGGTCGGCTCGGTGGCCCAGGTGAGCCGCCTTGCCTGCTCGGCCCAGAAGCCAAGCCTGTCCGCATCGGCCCGCTCGTACGCCTCAGCCGTCACGTTGGCGTTCGCGGCCAGCTCGGCCGGCGGCGCGAACCGCCTCTCTTCCTTGAGCAGATTGGCCAGGCTTTCGTTGCTCACGACATCTCCCTTTCCCAGGGCGTCCTATGTGCCTATGTGTCCCAGGCCATAGCTCATCAGCCAGACGGCCGGGTGACAAGAGCCTTCCGGAAATTGGTTTAGACCTGTGGTTTAAGGCTGGTGGGTGAATCCAGCGGTGAAGCGATGAGTGGCCCCCCTCCCCGGGCGGCGGGAAAGAGGGGCCATACGTTCTCACGGACGGGACCGGTACGCGGTTCAGGCGCGCGACTTCTCCAGCGCCGGAGGTGCGGGAGCGACCCGGTCGAAGACCTCGTCGATCTCGTGCTCGTCGCTGCTTGCGAGCAGATACGCCTGGGCCTCGCCGACATGGAAGTACATGCCGTGCAGCTTCAGCGTGCCCTCGGTGAGCCGCTTCGCCACCGCCTCATGAGCGCGCAGATGCTCCAACTGCTGCACCACATTGGTCAGGCACAGCTGCTCCACCGCGTCGCTGGGCATCCGGCCGGAGATCCTCGCCCAGGAACGATGCCGGCTCCTCATCCGCTCCAGGCTCGGCATCCCGTGCCGCAGCCACCGCCGCAGCGGGGTCTGGGCGCCTCCGGACGGACCGTTCAGCAGGGCCTGCATCGCGCCACAGCCGGAGTGCCCGCAGATGGTGATCGAGTCCACCTTCAGCACATCGACGGCGTACTCGATCGCGGCCGCCACCGAGTCGTCGCTGCTCTCCGCGCCGGGCGGCGGCACGAGGTTCCCCACGTTCCGCACTGTGAACAGATCGCCCGGACCGCTGGCCGTGATCATGCTGGTCACCAGGCGGGAGTCGGCGCAGGTGAGGAAGAGCTGAGAGGGCCGCTGTCCTTCCCTCGCCAGCCGAGCCAGTTCCTCGCGCACCAGCGGGGCCGTATTGCGCTGGAAGGAGCTGAGCCCATTGGCCAGTTGATGCGTGCTGGCGTGCCGTGCGCTCGCGTCGCAGTGGTGGTTGCGCCAGGGCGTCCAGGGCCGGCAGGAGCAGTGCGTCTGGGTGGCGGGCTCACTTATCCGCCCCCCGGACCGGCCGGTGAACTCCACCGTGCCGCCCTGCGCGACATGCGAGGTCTGCCAGTCGTGCAGCGCCTCGTACGCGGCGTGGTCCATGAAGGACCCGTCCAACTCCACTACACAGTCGGCCCCTTGGGGCACCTGCCCCACTGTCCGGCTCAGCCGCGGCACGGCGAGGAAGGTCAACTGGCCGCGCGCCCGGACCCGGTGGATCCCCTCCTGCTCGTCCACCGTGATCCGCGTCCTGGTCAGTCGGTGCAGCGCGACCGCGACCGCCACCGCGACCCCGATCACCACACCTTCCAGTACGCCGGTGAGGACGACGGCGGCCAGCGTCACCGCGTACACCAGCATCTCCCGGTTCTGCTTCACGCTGCGCAGGTGCGTGATGCTGACCATCTGGACGCCCACGACCATCACCAGAGCGGCCAGGGCGGCCAGCGGGATCAGATCGAGGACGGGGACCAGCAGCAACGCGGCGACCGCGATCCACAGCCCGTGCAGCATCGTGGCGTTACGGCTCACCGCGCCGGCGGACACATTGGCGGCGCTGCGGACGGCGACGCCGGTAATGGGCAGCCCGCCGAGCGCGCCGGAGATGACATTCGCCGTCCCCTGCCCGGCCAGCTCCCGGTCGAGCCGGGCGCGCGGAATCCGAACGTCCGGCTGCTTGCGGGCCCCCACCAGCTTGTCGACGGCGACCGCGGACAGGAGTGACTCCACGCTGCCGACGAGGGTGATGGTGAGGACGGCGGCAAGGATGCCGAGCACCGGCCCTTCCGGCAACTGGGGCAGGGCATGGCTGCTCCAGGACGGCAGATCGACGCGTGTCAGGCTCAGCCCGGCGACGGCGGCGAAGGTGGTCGCAATCGCCACCGCGGCGAGGGCGGCCGGGATCTTCTGTACGAGTCGGCCCACGCGCCCGGGAATCCGCGGCCACAAAAGGAGTACGGCGACGGTCAGGGCACTGGCCGACAGTGCGGCCGGGTGAAGGTCGGCCAACTGGGCGGGCAGAGCGCGGACGTTGTCGACGGCAGAGCTCTGCGGGGTGGCTCCGAGCACGATATGGAGTTGTGCGAGGGCGATCGTGACGCCGATGCCGGCCAGCATGCCGTGCACGATCGCCGGGCTGACGGCGAGAGCCGAGCGGGCCACCCGGAGGGCGGCCAGCCCGAGTTGGGCGAGTCCGGCGAGGACGGTGATGGCGCAGGTGGTACGCCAGCCGTACCGCTGGATCAGATCGGCGGTGACGACGGTGAGCCCGGCGGCGGGTCCGCTGACCTGAAGCGGTGCACCGCCGAGCCGCCCGACGACGATGCCGCCGACGGCGGCGGCCACCAGCCCGGCCTGGAGTGGTGAGCCGGTGGCCAGGGCGATGCCGAGGGACAGCGGCAGCGCGATCAGGAAGACGGAGATCGAGGCGGACAGGTCGGCCCCTGCGATGCGCAAGCGGCGACGGCCGCCGCCGGGCGACGGCGGGCTGTGCGGGCGCTGGAAGCACGAGGCGAGAAACGTGCGGGACGGACGGGCCTCGCGGGACGTCCCGGCGGTGCCGTCCTTCTGTGGCGTGCCGGGCTGGCCATTCCTTTGGGACTTGCCGGTCTTTCGGGACTTTCGGATTTTGCGGAACTTGCGAGATGGGTCTTCGGTGCGGGTGGGGACGCAGGCAGACATGGTTCCCGTCTCCTCCGGGGCAGCGCGGTCGCGGAATGTGAGGGACGCGGCCGTGGGTCACGGCGTGCAGCGGCGGGATTCTCAACTCTCGGTAAATGGATAGTAATGCAGAGTAAAGACTGAGGCGGTATTTTCGGGGCAAATGGGGCAACCTTTCACCCGTTCTGGTGATTAGTGATTTGAACGCGGCTGGTCGCACCTCCCCTCGCCGGCGCGATGCGAGCTTGTCGGCGCTGTAGGCAATGCGTCGTACAGGCGTATAAGCGCAGAAAGAGGGTGGGCGAATGATGGCCGCCACGAGGAGGATCGCCGTCGGCGCAGCCGCTACGGCGCTGTTCGCAGGACTTGCCGGCTGCTCCGGATCGGAGGGCGATGGTGCGTCAGGAAAGGGTGCCCCCGGACCGAACAGTGGCGCCGCTGGACCCCAGAGCGCGGTACGTCTCATCGGAGACGGATCCACCGCGTTCACCGGCGCCCAGCCGGGGCATCTCGAGCCGCAGCGCCTGAAGTCCGGTCAGCCGCCGCCGCAGTTCGTGGTGTTCTCCTGGGACGGGGCCCGCGAGAGCGGCCATAGGCTTTTCTCCCACTTCCGCAAGGTCGCCGAAAGTACGACGCGACAATGACCTACTTCCTCAGCGGGGTCTATCTGCTCCCGGAGGAGAAGGCGAGCCTCTACGACCCGCCCCAGCACTCTCCCGGGCGCTCCGACATCGGCTTCAATGACATCCAGGGCATCAAGGACACCGTGCGTGAGCTGCGCGGAGCCTGGCAGGAGGGCAACGAAGTGGGCACCCACTTCAACGGCCACTTCTGCGGCGAGGACGGCGGGGTCGGCACATGGTCGGTCCCCGAGTGGAAGAGCGAGATCAGCCAGGCCAAGTCCTTTGTGAAGAACTGGAAGACGAATGCGGGCCTGCAGGCCGAACAGCCGCTGCCCTTCGACTACGAGAATGAACTCATCGGCGCCCGCACCCCCTGCCTGGAGGGCCGCCCGAACTTTGTGCGCGCCGCGAGCGAACTGGGCTTCCGCTACGACACCAGCGGGATCAACCACCAGGTCTGGCCCAAGAAGGAACTGGGTCTGTGGGACCTGTCACTGCAGATGGTCCCGGTGCCCGGCCGCGCCTTCGAGACGCTGGCCATGGACTACAACTTCATGATCAACCAGTCGGGCGCGACGAAGGGCGACCCCGCCCAGTACGTGTACTGGGGCGACCAGATGTGCGACGGCCTGGTGCAGGCCTTCGGTCGCGCGTACGCGGGAAACCGGGCCCCGCTGATCATCGGCAACCACTTCGAGTCCTGGAACGGCGGCGCATACATGCGGGCCATCGAGGAGACGATCGCCACGGTCTGTGTGAAACGCGACGTGAGGTGCGTGTCCTTCCGGCAACTCGCCGACTGGCTGGACGCCCAGGACCCGCAGGTCCTGGACAAGATGCGCACGCTCGGAGTCGGCGAGGCCCCGAAGGGCGGCTGGGCGACGTTCCTCGCCACCCAGCCGGCGGACTCGGCGGCCTCACCCGCGGTCAAGCAGGCCGAGCAGGGCTGACGACCGACATCGGCTCACCGAGCCGTTTCCTCAGCTGGGCTGCGGAACTGCCGAATGCTCGCACAGCACGAAGGCGGGGTCGACCTGCGAGGAAAGGTCGGCGCCCGTCTTCACGTTGCCCCAACTCTCCGCGTTCTTCAGGTGGAAGTGCACCATCTGGCGTGTGTAGCGCTCCCAGTCGCGGTGCGCGTACGAGTCCTCCGCGGCGTTCTGCAGCGTCTGCAGCGACATCCGGTTCTCGGCCTCCAGGAGCTCGAAGCGCGTGGGCCGGCCCTTCTCCATCCCCCGCACCCAGTTCGAGTGCCCGACGGTGACGAGCAGGTCGTCCCCCACCTCCTCGCGCAGGAAGTCCACGTCGTCCTGGCCCTGCACTTTGTTGCCGATGACCTTCAGCGCGATGCCGAAGTCCCTGGCGTACTCCTTGTACTGGCGGTAGACGGACACGCCCTTACGGGTCGGCTCAGCCACCAGGAAGGTCATGTCGAAGCGGGTGAACATCCCGGACGCGAAGGAGTCCGACCCGGCCGTCATATCGACGACCACGTACTCCTCGGGGCCGTCGACCAGGTGGTTGAGGCACAGCTCCACCGCGCCGACCTTGGAGTGGTAGCAGGACACCCCGAGATCCGACTCGGTGAACGGACCGGTCGCCATCAGCCGGATGTCACCGTCGTCCAGCCGGACTGTGCGGGCGCAGGCTTCGTAGACCGGGTTGTCCTCACACACGCGCAGCAGGCGCGAACCCGTGCCCGGGGGCGTGGTCTTGATCATCTTTTCCGCGGAGGGGATCCGGGGGTTCGTTCCCCGGAGATAGTCCTTGATCAGCGGCAGATGAGCGCCCATTGCGGGCAGTGCGGCGGCCTCCGCCTCGTCGAGACCGAGCGCTGCCCCCAAATGCTGGTTGATGTCGGCGTCCACCGCGACGACGGGTGCTTCATTGGCGGCCAGGTGGCGGATGAAGAGCGAGGACAGCGTCGTCTTCCCGCTGCCGCCCTTCCCTACGAAAGCGATCTTCATGTTCACCAAGAGTAGTCGATTGATCGCACGACGCAGTCAAACCGAGTGAGGAAGACCACTCCAAGGTGGGACGTGCGAGAGGGGCGCGTAGCCTCGCTACCTATGAGTACGAATGCCTCGTCGGCCGACCCCCTCGCCACACTCGGCTCCCTGCGGGGCGTCGCCGACTCCGTGGACTCCGTGCGCAAAGCCGTCGACCGCGTCTACGGCCACCGGGTCATGCGGCGTCGCAGCAATGAGGTCACCTCGGAGGCGGCGCTGCGCGGAGCGCGTGGTTCCGCCGCGCTGTCCGGGGCGGACTGGGCGCTGGAAGAGGTCCGCAGGCGGACCGACTTCGGCGTCGAACCCGAGGCGCGCACGGTCGGGGCGGCGCTTCGATTGACCGCCGAGGCCGGTCAACTCCTTTCCATCTGGCGGCAGTCGCCGATTCGGGTGCTGGCCCGGCTGCATCTGGTCGCGGCGAGCGGCGCAGGCGACGACGACACGGTGGGCCGCCCGCGTCTCGCGGGTGAGGCGGTCGACGAGCCGCTGATCGAGTCGCCGCTCCCGGACGCGAGCGAGGTGACAGGACGGCTGGACGGCCTGGCCGAACTGATCATCGCGGGCAGCTCCGCACCGGCCCTGGTGACCGCGGCCGTGGTCCACGGCGAACTGCTGGCGCTGCGCCCCTTCGGCTCGTACAACGGTCTCGTCGCCCGCGCGGCCGAGCGCATCGTGCTGATCGGCAGCGGACTGGACCCGAAGTCGATCTGCCCGGCGGAGGCCGGGCATGCGGAGCAGGGCCGGGCCGCGTACGTCGCGGCCTTCGAGGGGTATCTGTCGGGGACGCCGGAGGGCATGGCCACCTGGATCGCGCACTGCGGGCGCGCGGTGGAGTTGGGAGTCAGGGAGTCGACGGCGGTGTGCGAGGCGCTGCAGCGCGGGGCTGCGTGAATCACACCGTCTGAACTACTCCTGGAAAAGCCCCTGAACAGGGTTGCGGCGGTACCGGAATTGGTACCGCCGCTGGCATGTCCACCGAGTTACCATGCGTCCTCGATATATTGCCCATCAGGTCGGGAACTCTGCCCGTCACCTGGTGCAGCTGGCCCGTAATCGACGGGTCGACGTCGCGTGGGTGCTCCGTTTTCATGCTCGGTCCGTGGGGCCTTCATGCGTTACAGGTGATCCTCTCGGATGTCCTTGGTCTCGCGGGCCGTTGACTCATTTGTACTCCTGCGGAAGGGCGAGCGGAAGCCCTGGCTGCAGTTCTTTACTTTTAGTTTCAAATACGGGCGAATTGATTCACGCGGTGGCGGCAGCAATTTGAGCGGCCGCGTTACGCCGTCGGCTCGTATACCAGACCAGTCCGGCGGTGGCGACCGCCGCACCCACAGCGGCCGCGGCGACGAGGGCCGGGCGCGGCGGCATGGAGAACGCGGGCAGCCGCTGCTTGAGCCGGACCGGCCGATCGAAGACGAGAATCGGCCAATCCCGCGCCGTCGCCTCCCGGCGAAGCGCGCGATCCGGATTCACTGCGTACGGATGGCCGACGGACGCGAGCATTGGGACGTCAGTAGCGGAGTCGCTGTAGGCGTAGCAACGCGCCAGGTCGTACCCCTCTGAAGCGGCGAGCTCCTTGACTGCCTCCGCCTTGGTGGGTCCGTACGCGTAGTACTCCACCTCCCCCGTGAAGCAGCCGTCGTCGCCAACCACCATGCGGGTGGCCACCACACGGTCGGCGCCGAGGAGCTCGCCGATGGGCTCGACCACCTCCGCGCCGGAGGTGGAGACGATGACTACGTCGCGGCCCGCGGTGTGGTGCTCCTCGATGAGGGACGCGGCCTCGTCGTAGATGATCGGGTCGATCAGGTCGTGGAGAGTCTCGGCGACGATCTCCTTGACCTGCTGGACGTTCCACCCCTTGCACAGCGCGGAGAGGTACGCGCGCATCCGCTCCATCTGGTCGTGGTCGGCGCCGCCGGCGAGAAAAACGAACTGCGCATAGGCGGTGCGCAGTACGGCGCGCCGGTTGATCAGCCCGCCTTGGTAGAAGGACTTGCTGAAGGTCAGCGTCGAAGACTTCGCAATGACCGTCTTGTCCAGGTCAAAGAAGGCGGCTGTGCGCGGCAAGGAGTGGTTTTCCACGAGCCTGAGCATAGGTGCCCGCCATTCGGCGTACGCTCGGGTGTGTGGGTTTGCCTGAGAAGGCTCTCGGGTACACCATGGAAGTCACGGATCGTTCGCGACCGTGCTAACCCGGTCCGGCTCCTCCCCCCCCGAGTCGGCCGGAGAGACGACCCCCGCTCTCCCCCCCGGCGGGGGTCGTCGCATGTCCGGACGCTTTTTCGTCCATCTGCTGCGATCCACTGTGATCGTTCTCCTCTCGTGTGAGCCGTGTAGCCGTCGGCCTTCCATCACTCTGCACCGTCACTGTGTGTAGTGGAAGGGCTGCTCCCGGGAGTCACCGGTATGGACGACCGGGATATTCACAAGTGGCTAGTTGTCCACAGTTTTTCAGCAAGATCCACACGATTTTCCGGTGCGCTGCACGGTGATTCCACCCGCGCAGTTCGCGGACCGCAGGAATCGCAGATCTCAGAACGAAGCGAGATCCAAAGTAAGTAGGGGGTGGAGATCGTGGCTGGATCCATCACATCAGAGCGGCCGCCGGTCGTTGAAGGGCGGCGGGACGGGCCTCTGATCGTCACTGAAGACATGGAACTGCTCGACGATCTGCTGCGGCTGTGCGCCGCGGCGGGAGCCGAACCGGACGTCCATCACTCGGTGCCGGAGCGAAGCGGAAGCTGGGAGGGGGCGCCGCTGGTGCTCGTCGGCGACGACGCGGCCGCGCGTTGCCGCGGAGCCACGCGCAGACCGGGTGTGCTGCTCGTGGGGCGGGACCAGGACGACCCGGACGTCTGGCGGCGGGCGGTGGAAATCGGCGCCGACTGTGTGCTGCGTCTGCCCGATGCGGAAGGCTGGCTCGTCGACCGGATCGCCGATGTGGTCGAGGGTGTCGGACGACAGGCGCTGACCGTCGGTGTGATCGGCGGCAGGGGTGGAGCCGGGGCATCGACGCTGGCCTGCGCGCTGGCTGTCTCTGCGGCCCGGGGCGGTCGGCGCACCATGCTGGTCGACGGCGACCCGCTCGGCGGCGGGCTGGACGTGCTGCTCGGCGGAGAGCAAGTGGAAGGCAGACGTTGGCCGGATTTCGCCGCTTCCAAGGGGCGGGTCGCCGGCGGGGCGCTGGAGGAGTCGCTGCCCGAGCTGCATGCGCTGCGGGTACTCAGCTGGGACCGCGGGGACTCTGTGGTGATTCCGCCGGAGGCGATGCGTTCGGTGCTGGCCGCGGCGCGCAGGCGGGGCGGGGTGGTGGTCGTGGATCTGCCGCGCCGGGTCGACGAGGGCGTGGCGGAGGCGCTGGCCCAGCTCGATCTCGGGCTGCTGGTGGTGCCGGCCGAACTACGGGCGGTCGCCGCGGCCAACAGGGTGGCGTCGACGGTGGGCATGGTGCTCCAGGACCTGCGCGTGGTGGTGCGCGGGCCGTACGCGGCGGGGCTGGACGAGCAATGGGTCGCGGACGCCCTGGGACTGCCGCTGGCGGGCGAACTTCCCGTGGAAGCCGGACTGTTGGCCGCGCAGGAAGGAGGCGCTCCGCCAGGCCGTGCGCGCGGGCCGCTTGCCAGGTTCTGCACGGCCTTCTGGGAGCGAGCGCTGACCGGGGGCGGGGTCTCATGACCACCGGACTGCTGGACGCCGTACGGCAGCGGCTCGCGGAGAGCGGGGCCGAGCCCACACCGGCCCGGGTGGCGGCCGCGCTTCGGGCGCAAGGGCGGCTGCTCGGGGACGCCGAAGTGCTCGGCGGCACCGAGAAGTTGCGGTGCGAGCTGGTGGGGACGGGACCGCTGGAGCCGCTGCTGGCCGATCCGTGCGTGACCGACGTCCTGGTGTCCGCACCCGACCGGGTGTGGGTGGACCGCGGTCGGGGTCTCGAGCTCACCGGGGTGACCTTCGCGGACGCGGCGTCGGTGCGCAGGCTGGCACAGCGGCTCGCCGCGGTGGCGGAGCGGCGGCTGGACGACGCCCGACCCTGGGTGGACGCCCGGCTGCCGGACGGGACGCGGATGCATGCCGTGATCCCGCCCGTGGCGGTCGGCTCGACGTGTCTGTCGCTGCGGGTGGTGCGGCCCAGGGCGTTCTCTGTGGGGGAGCTCGTCGCTGCGGGGACGGTGCCCCCTGGCGGGGACCGGGTGCTGCGGGCGCTGATCGACGCACGGCTGTCGTTCCTCATCAGCGGCGGCACGGGCTCGGGGAAGACGACCTTGCTGTCCAGTCTGCTTGGGCTCGTGGGAGACCGGGAGCGGATCGTCCTGGCCGAGGACTCGGCGGAGCTCAGACCCGAGCATCCGCATGTGGTGCGGCTGGAGTCACGAGCGGCGAATCAGGAAGGCGCCGGCCGGGTGACGCTGCGGGACCTGGTGCGCCAGGCGCTGCGGATGCGGCCCGACCGGCTGGTCGTCGGCGAGGTGCGCGGAGCCGAAGTGACCGAGCTGCTGGCCGCGCTCAATACCGGGCACGAGGGCGGCTGCGGGACAGTCCACGCCAATGCGGCAGCGGATGTGCCCGCGCGGCTGGAGGCGCTCGGGACGGCGGCCGGGCTCGACCGGGCAGCGCTGCACAGCCAGTTGGCGGCGGCCCTCTCGGTGGTGATCCATCTCGTCCGGGACCGGGGCGGGCAGCGGCGTATCGCCGAGGTGCATGTGCTGGAGCGGGACGCGGCGGGACTGGTGGTGACCGTGCCCGCGCTGCGGTGGAGCGCGGAGGCCTTCGCGTACGAGCGGGGCTGGGAGCGGCTGCGGCCGCTGATCGGAGGTGCGAGGTGATGGCCAGTGGGCCGGTGTACGTGGCCGCGGTGTGCGCGGGGGCGGCGGCGTGGCTGACGGTCGGGCAGGGCCAGGGGCTCAAGCGCGCGCGGCTGCTGGTCGCGGGCGCCGGTGCCGTCGCCGTCCCTCCGATGTGGTCGTGGGCGCGGTACCTGCCCTGGGCCAGGTTGCGGCGGGAGTGGCTGTGCCTGCCGGTGGCGCTCGTTCTCGCCGTGCTGGGGGAGTCGGTGCTGCCGCTGATCGCGGGGGCGGCGGCGGTGCCGCTGGTGAGGCGACGGCTGCGGGCGCGGGAGCGGAGGCGGGAGCAGGAGAGGCGGGCCGAGGGGGTGATCACCTTGTGCGGTGCCGTCGCCGGGGAACTGCGGGCAGGGCTGCAGCCGGGGCAAGCATTGCTGTTCGCCGCCAGATCCGCGGGGGCGCTGGGTGGCGCGGACGCCGCGGTGCTGGCCGCGGCGCGGTTCGGGGGAGATGTGCCCCAGGCGCTGCGGGAAGCGGCACGGGAGCCGGGGGCGGACGGGTTCGCGGGAATCGCGGCCTGCTGGCGGGTCGCGGTGGACAGCGGGGCCGGACTGGCCGCCGGGCTCGACCGGCTGGAGGCGGCGCTGCGGGCGGAGCGGGACCAACGGGCGGACTTGCAGACGCAGTTGGCGGGTGCGTACTCCACGATCGCCCTGCTGGCGGCGCTTCCGCTGGTGGGCCTGGGGATGGGCTGGGCGCTGGGCGCCGACCCCCTGAGAGTCCTGCTGCACACTCCGGCGGGCTTGGTGTGCCTGGTGGTGGGCGGGCTCCTGGAGGTCGCGGGTCTCAGCTGGGCCGCGCGGATCGTGCGGACGGGGGAGGAACCATGACCGGGGACACCGTCCACAGGCTGGGGGCAGCGGTGTTCCTGCTGGCCGGGGTGGCCTGTCTGGGCTTCACGATCGCGGGGCGACGGCACGAGCGCCGGGTGCGCAGGCGGATCGAGGCGCTGCTGGCGATGGAGCGCGAACGGCAGCGGTGGCGACCGGAGTTCGGGGCGTGGGTGCGGCAATGGGCCTCCCCGTTGGGCGCGGTGATCACCGGCTATGTCCTCGTCGGCGGTGTGATCGGCTGCGCTGTCGGACTCGGCGCGGCCTATGGCGTACGGCGCTGGCAGCGGAACCGGAAGCCGGGCCCGGGCCCAGTGGACCGGGATGCGGGCCGTCAACTGCCGCTTGCCGCCGACCTTCTGGCGGCCTGCATCTCGGCCGGCGCGGGACCGCGGGAGGCCGCGGAGGCGGTCGGGGAGTCGCTGGGCGGGCCGGTCGGCGAGCGTCTCGCTCGGGCGGCGGCCGAATTGCGGCTCGGGGGCGAGCCGGCACAGGCCTGGGGATGGTTCGGCCGGATACCGGGTGCGACAGGGCTGGCCCGCTGTCTGGAGCGGGCCGACTCCACGGGTGCCCCGGCGGCGGATCCGGTGTCCCGGCTGGCCGAGCGCTTCCGGGCCGATCGGGCGCGGACGGCCACGGCCCGGGGCCGCAAGGCGCAAGTCCTGATCACCGCACCGGTGGGGCTGTGCTTCCTGCCCGCCTTTCTGGCGATGGGGGTGGCTCCGGTGGTGATCGGCCTGGCGGACGGACTGCTGAACGGCAACTGAGCAAGCCGGCCCTGACCGACTGAGCGCTGAGCAACTGGCGCCGAGCACTGAGCAACTGAGCACTGACCGACTGAACTGGATCTCTTGGGGGTTGACATGTGGAATCCGATGCGGGGATGGCTGCACGGGCTTTCGCGCAGGATGCGTAAGGACTCGGGGATGACGACGTCCGAGTACGCGATGGGGACGATCGCCGCGTGTGCCTTCGCGGCCGTTCTGTACAAGGTCGTCACGAGCGGGGCCGTATCCGGGGCGCTCCAATCGGTGATCGGGAAAGCCCTCGATGCGCAGTTCTGAGATGCGCGACAAGAGTCGCGCCACAGGGCGCGACGAGGTGTCCGACACGGCGCGCGACCGGGGTTCTGTGACGGCGGAGGCGGCCGTCGCGGTGCCCGCCCTGGTGGTTTTCGCCATGGCCCTGGTCTGGGCGCTGATGGCGGCTTCTGCGCAGATCCAGTGCGTGGACGGTGCCCGGGCCGGGGCCCGGGCAGCCGCCAGGTCCGAACCGCCGGCGGCCACACTGGCCGCCGCCCGTTCGGCGGCCCCGGCTGGTGCGCGGGTCACGCTCAGGCGGGCGGGTGACCTGTGGCGAGTACGGGTCGAGGCACACGCACCAGGCCCGGGCACGCTGGCCCTGACGCTGAGCGCGGAGGCGGCGGCCCTGGCCGAGGACACGGTGGGGCGGGACCCAGCCGGGCCACCGGCTGCCGGCGATGCAGCCACACACCGGACCGCCACTGCCCGCCCGTCTGTCCCGGAGGTGACCCCATGAACCGGTCCTGGGGGCCTATCACCCGGGGCCCCCAGGACAGAGGGCCCGTCACCCCGGGCCCCTGGCACAGGGGGCCCGTTACCCAGAACCCAAGGGACTGCGGGCCCGTCCAGGACCCCCAGGCCCGGGGGCCCGTCACCCGGGACTCCCGAGGCGCGGCCCAGGACGCTGGGGACCCGGGGCCGACGACCCAGGACCGCGGGTCGGCGACCGTTTGGGTTGCCATGGTCACCACCGTGCTGTGTGCCGTCTTCGCCGTCGTCCTGGCCATGGGACAGGCGGTCGTCGCCCGGCACCGGGCCGGCTCCGCCGCCGACTTGGCGGTGCTTGCCGCGGCCGATCACGCCCTGCGGGGCACGGCCGCGGCCTGCGCCAAGGCCACCGAGGTGGCCACGGCGCAGGGTGCCGCGGTGGTGCGATGCGCCGTGCGGGGCGAGATGGCCGAGGTGACGGCTCAGGCACGCTTCGGGCCGTACGCGCCGACGGTCAGGTCGCGGGCGGGGCCGCCGGGGCTCCCCGGAGCAGTTCCGTGAGGAGGCGGACCGCGCCGCGCTTGTGCAGCGGGTCGTTGCCGTTGCCGCACTTGGGGGACTGGATGCAGGACGGGCAGCCCGCGTCGCACTCGCAGGAGGAGATCGCCTCACGGGTGGCCGCGAGCCACTCGCGGGCGGTGTGGAAGGCCCGCTCGGCGAAGCCCGCGCCACCCGGATGGCCGTCGTACACGAAGACCGTCGGCAGCAGCGTGTCCGGATGGAGCGGCACGGACACGCCGCCGATGTCCCAGCGGTCGCAGGTGGCGAAGAGCGGCAGCATCCCGATCGACGCGTGCTCGGCGGCGTGCAGGGCCCCGCCCAGCTGCTCCGGGCCAACCCGGGCGGCGTCCAGCTGGTCCTCAGTGACCGTCCACCACACGGCCCGGGTGCGCAGGGTGCGCGGCGGCAGATCGAGTTTGGTCTCGCCGAGCACCTCGCCGGTGATGAGTTTGCGACGCAGGAAGGAGACGACCTGGTTGGTGACCTCGACGGAGCCGTAGCAGAGGCGTCCGTCGCCCCACGGGATCTCGGTGTCGGTTTCGAGTACGGAGATGGAGGTGGTGTCGCGGGCGGTGGTGGAATACGGCGGGTTGGCCTCCTCGACGAGGGCGGCCGAGTCCTCCAGGTCCAGGCGCTTCACCAGGTACGTACGGCCCTGGTGAAGGTGGACGGCACCGTCGTGGACCGCGGTGTGGGCGGCCGACTCGTCGACCGTGCCCAGCAGCCGGCCGGTGGCGGCCTCGACGATCTGGACGGGAGGGCCGCCCTCGCCTCGGATATCGGTGAGGTCTGCGGCTCGCTCGCGGCGGGTCCAGTGCCAGCCCGACGCGCGGCGGCGCAGCAGCTTGGCGGCCTCCAGCTGGGGCATGAGCTCGGCGGTCGCCGGGCCGAAGAGATCCAGGTCGGCTTCCGTGAGCGGGAGCTCGGCCGCAGCGGCGCACAGATGGGGGGCGAGCACGTACGGATTGTCGGGGTCGAGGACCGTGGACTCCACGGGCTGCTGGAACAGCGCCTCCGGGTGGTGGACGAGGTAGGTGTCCAGCGGGTCGTCGCGGGCGACGAGGACGGCCAGGGCGCCCTGGCCGGAGCGGCCCGCACGGCCCGCCTGCTGCCACAGGGAGGCGCGTGTACCCGGGTAGCCGGCGATCAGCACGGCGTCGAGGCCGGAGACGTCGACGCCGAGTTCCAGCGCGGTGGTGGCGGCAAGCCCGAGGAGTTCCCCGGAGTGCAGGGCCCGCTCCAGTGCGCGGCGCTCCTCGGGGAGGTAGCCGCCCCGGTAGGCGGCAACCCGCTGCGGCAGTGAGCGGTCCACCTCCGCCAGGCGTTCCTTGGCGATCACGGAAATGAGCTCGGCGCCACGCCGGGAGCGTACGAAGGCGACCGTGCGGACTCCCTGCACGGTCAGGTCGGTGAGGAGGTCGGCGGTCTCGGCGGTGGCCGTGCGGCGTACGGGCGCGCCCTTCTCGCCGTGCAGCTCGGTGAGCGGGGGCTCCCAGAGGGCGAAGACGAGCTCGCCGCGAGGCGAGGCGTCGTCGGCGACCTCCTGGACGGGCAGACCGGTGAGCCTGCCGGCGGCCAGAGCGGGTTCCGCGGCGGTGGCGGAGGCGAGGAGGAAGACGGGATTCGCACCGTAGCGGGCGCATACACGGCGAAGGCGGCGCAGCACCTGGGCGACGTGGGAGCCGAAGACACCCCGGTAGGTGTGGCACTCGTCGATGACGACGTAGCGCAAGGAGCGCAGGAAGGAGGACCACCGGGGGTGTGAGGGAAGTATGCCGCGGTGGAGCATGTCCGGGTTGGTGAGGACGTACGTGGCGTACTGCCGGACCCATTCGCGTTCCTCGACGGGGGTGTCGCCGTCGTAGACCGCGGGGCGGACGCGGTTGCCGAGCGGCGCGCTGAGCTCTTTGACCGCGCGGTGCTGGTCGGCGGCCAGGGCCTTGGTCGGGGCGAGGTAGAGAGCCGTCGTACCCCGTCCATTGGGGGCATCGGCACCGTCGAGGAGGGTGGTGAGTACGGGCGCGAGGTAGGCCAGCGACTTGCCCGAGGCGGTTCCGGTCGCGATGACGACCGATTCGCCGTCCAGAGCGTGCTCGGCGGCGGCTGCCTGGTGGACCCAGGGATGGTCGATGCCGGCCAGCTGAATGGCCTTGATCACTTCCGGGCGGATACGGTCGGGCCAGACGGCATGGCGACCCGGCCTTGGGGGCAAGTGCTCCGTATGAGTGATGCGCGCGGCCCGGCTCGCCCCCGCGGTGAGCCGGTCAAGGACCGTACCGGGGGAGGGGCGGGTGTCCCCGCTCTCGGGAGGTCGTCTGGGACGCTGATTCATGGCCATCGGCACCGAGTCTGTCACCGGCGTGACGGACAATGGTCCCAAGGCGTCGTGCATGGCTACTGGTAAGTGATTGAATGCCATCGCGGCTGGCGACCGTCCCCCGGCTCCGCCGGGGAGACCTCATGGGGCGGCCGCTCGATAGCAAGGTGCTGGAGGATCCGTGGACCTGTCCCTGTCGACTCGCAATGTGTCCGGCCCTGGTGGCGACCGAACGGTCGTCGAGGTCGGTGGCGAGATTGATGTGTATACCGCGCCCAAGTTGCGTGAGCAGCTGGTCGAGTTGGTGAACGACGGCAACTACCACCTGGTTGTCGACATGGAGGGCGTCGACTTTCTCGACTCCACCGGCCTCGGCGTGCTCGTGGGCGGCCTGAAGCGCGTCCGCGCGCACGAGGGCTCGCTGCGCCTGGTCTGCAACCAGGAGCGCATTCTCAAGATCTTCCGGATCACAGGTCTGACCAAGGTGTTCCCCATTCACACCACGGTCGAGGAAGCTGTCGCGGCCACCGACTGAGGTCGGCCGGAGGCTGCCGGAAGAAGTGAGGGGCACCGGGCATCCAGCCCGGGCCCCTGAGATGCACGCCCGTACGTCTGAGGGGGATTGCATGGCCACCGTTGAACTCCGCTTCAGTGCCCAGCCTGAGCATGTCAGGACCGCCCGTCTGGTGGCCGCTGCCGTGGCTCGCCGGGCAGGGGTCGACGAGGCTGTGCTGGACGAGGTCCGGCTCGCGGTCGGCGAGGCATGCAGCCGTGCCGTCGGGCTGCACCGCAGCCATGGCATCACGGACCCCGTCGAGGTCGTGCTGTCCGAGGAGGAGAAGGCCTTCTCCATCGAGGTCAGGGACGAAGTCCCGGTTGCGGGCGCAGAGGGGTCCACCCCGGTCCCCGGCGGGCGCAATGGCACGGACGAGGACTCTGACGCCGAGGGCGAGGACGAGATGGGCCTAGCGGTCATCAGCGGCCTCGTCGACGACGTGGAGGTCAGTTCGAGCGAGGAGGGGGGCGTGATCCGGATGAGTTGGCCGACCACGCCCGTCACCCTCTTGCCCTGACTCCGGATGATCGTCGGCGGGGGCGTGCCACCGGCCCTTTGATCGTCTTTTTTGGATACGGCCCTGCTGAGCAGGGCCTTTTCCTTTTTCCCTAGATCATTTAATACGCGTCAATGCCTTTGCCCCATTACCTCTTTCGGTGGCTGTTTCGGAACCCGATCATTTGCTGAGTAGCAAGCCAAGGTCAATTTCGTTTTCCGCACCCTGTTTTGATCAGGTTCCGCTCCCTACAATCCGTCCACATCTTGAGCTCTGAGCGTCAAGGAGGACGAATGGCGGGGCTCGTCAATCTGGAACTGTCCGACCAACCCACTTCTCTCGCAGCCGCGGTACTGACAGACGACAACCGGCTGATCGTGATCGTCATCGCCGCAGTCGCGGTGCTGGCCCTGATCGTCGCCCAGCTGCTGGTGCGCCAGGTGCTGGCCGCCGGCGAGGGCACCGACTCCATGAAGAAGATCGCGGCAGCCGTGCAGGAAGGCGCGAATGCCTATCTCGCACGGCAGCTGCGCACCCTCGGTGTCTTCGCCGTCGTGGTGTTCTTCCTGCTGATGCTTCTTCCGGCCGACGACTGGTCGCAGCGAGGCGGACGATCGGTGTTCTTCCTGGTGGGTGCGCTGTTCTCGGCAGCCACCGGCTACATCGGCATGCGTCTTGCCGTAAGAGCAAATGTGCGCGTGGCCGCGGCCGCGCGTGAGGCAACACCGGCAGAGGGCGAGCCGGAAAAGGATCTGACGGCCGTCTCGCACAAGGCCATGAAGATCGCTTTCCGGACGGGAGGCGTGGTCGGCATGTTCACGGTGGGCCTCGGCCTGCTCGGTGCCTCCTGCGTGGTTCTCGTCTATGCGGCCGACGCTCCCAAGGTGCTCGAGGGCTTCGGCCTCGGCGCCGCACTGATCGCCATGTTCATGCGTGTCGGCGGTGGCATCTTCACCAAGGCCGCCGATGTCGGCGCCGACCTCGTCGGCAAGGTCGAGAAGGGAATCCCCGAGGACGACCCGCGCAACGCCGCGACGATCGCGGACAACGTGGGCGACAACGTCGGCGACTGCGCGGGCATGGCGGCCGACCTCTTCGAGTCCTACGCCGTCACGCTCGTGGCGGCGCTCATCCTCGGCAAGGCGGCATTCGGCGACGCCGGACTCGCTTTTCCGCTGATCGTTCCGGCGATCGGCGTGGTCACCGCGATGATCGGTATCTTCGCGGTCGCCCCGCGGCGCGCCGACCGCAGCGGGATGACTGCCATCAACCGCGGGTTCTTCATCTCCGCGGCGATCTCGCTCGTTCTGGTGGCCGTGGCGGTCTACATCTATCTGCCGTCCTCGTACGCCAAGTTGGACGGCGTCACCGAGGCCGCCATCAAGACCCACGACGGGGACCCGCGGATTCTCGCGGTCGTCGCCGTCGCCATCGGCATCGCGCTGGCGGCCCTCATCCAGCAGTTGACGGGGTACTTCACCGAGACCACCCGCCGTCCCGTGCGGGACATCGGAAAGTCCTCGCTGACCGGACCCGCGACGGTCGTGCTGGCCGGCGTTTCTCTCGGGCTCGAATCCGCCGTCTACACCGCGCTGTTGATCGGCCTGGGTGTGTACGGAGCGTTCCTGCTCGGCGGTACGTCGATCATGCTCGCCCTCTTCGCGGTGGCGCTCGCCGGCACCGGCCTGCTCACCACGGTCGGCGTCATCGTCGCCATGGACACCTTCGGTCCCGTATCCGACAACGCCCAGGGCATCGCCGAGATGTCCGGCGACGTCACTGGCGCGGGCGCGCAGGTGCTCACCGACCTCGACGCCGTCGGCAACACCACCAAGGCCATCACCAAGGGAATCGCCATCGCCACGGCCGTACTGGCCGCGTCGGCGCTCTTCGGCTCGTACCGCGACGCCATCGCGACCGCGGCCCGGGAGGTCGGCCAGAAGGTCGGCGACGGCGCTCCGATGAACCTCGTGATGGACATCTCGCAGCCCAACAACCTGGTGGGCCTGATCCTTGGCGCGGCGGTCGTCTTCCTCTTCTCGGGACTCGCGATCAGCGCGGTGTCCCGGTCGGCGGGGGCCGTGGTCTACGAGGTGCGGCGGCAGTTCCGCGAGCACCCCGGGATCATGGACTACACCGAGAAGCCGGAGTACGGACGCGTCGTCGACATCTGCACCAAGGACGCGCTGCGCGAGCTGGCCACACCAGGTCTGCTCGCCGTACTGACCCCGATCGCGGTCGGCTTCTCGCTCGGCGTCGGAGCCCTCGGCTCCTTCCTCGCGGGCGCGATCGGCACCGGCACCCTGATGGCCGTCTTCCTGGCCAACTCCGGTGGCGCCTGGGACAACGCCAAGAAGCTGGTCGAGGACGGACACCATGGCGGCAAGGGCAGTGAGGCCCATGCCGCGACGGTCATTGGTGACACCGTCGGCGACCCGTTCAAGGACACTGCGGGCCCGGCCATCAACCCGCTGCTGAAGGTGATGAACCTGGTGGCGCTGCTGATCGCGCCCGCGGTCGTCCAGTTCAGCTACGGGGACGACGCCAGTGCCGGAGTGCGCGCGCTGGTGGCGGTGCTCGCCATTCTCGTCATCATCGGCGCCGTGTACATCTCCAAGAGGCGCGGCATCGCTGTGGGTGACGAAGACAACCTCGCGGAGCGGAACGCGAAGTCGCCTGATCCCGCAGTGGTTTCGTAACACCTGCTCAAGAGGCGGGCGGGCGGCGCGCATTGGCGTGCCGTCCGCCCGTTTGCATGCTGTCGTGAGCCTTGTCTCCCTTGGTGCAAATGGTCACAAAAAGCCATCAGCTGGATGTACGACACGCGATTGTCGCCCACTTGGCGTGTATGTTCCGGGGCCGAGAGCCTTGGAAGGGACCAATCCGGTGAACAAGAAGATTGCGACCGCGCTGTCCGGCGGTGCGGTACTGGTACTGGCGCTGTCCGGCTGCACCAGCGACGACGGTGCCAGCAAGGTGAATGCCTGGGCCAAGAAGGTGTGCGACCAAGCACAGCCGCAGATCCAGAAGAGAGCCAACGCCCAGCAGACGATCATTTCGACCGCGGCGGACGGCAAGCCCGCCGACATCCAGGCCGCCGACTCGAAGGCCTTCCAGGAAATCGCCGACGCGGACAAGGCGCTCGCCACCGCCGTGCAGAGTGCCGGTACGCCGCCGGTCGACAACGGCGAGAAGCTGCAGCAGGACGCGGTCAAGGAGCTCAACGAAACCGCCGCCGCCTACCTCGGTCTGAAGAAGCAGATCGACGCTCTCGACGCCAAGAACCAGCAGAAGTTCGCTGACGGTCTGCAGGATGTCGCCAAGGGGCTGCAGAAGATCGAGAAGATGGACCAGGACGCGCTGAAGAAGCTGCAGTCCGGCGAACTCGGCAAGGCGATGGCGAAGGAGCCCGGCTGCCGGGCGGCGAAGGCGTCGAGCCCCGCTGCCGGCACGGAAGGATCGGCGTCTTCCGCACCGGAGGCGTCCGGATCGGCGGCCACAAAGGAGTCGGCCGCTCCGTAGGCGGCGTTTGTCAGTGGCGGCCGCCACAATGGGCGGGTGAGTACCACCAGCCTTGTCCCAGGCCTTCCCTCGCCCGACCGCTCGCCCCGGCTGCGCGAGGCGTTCCTCGCCGCCGCCTTCACCGCCGACGGGCTGCTCGACCTGCTCGGCGCACCCGCGTACGCCGCCCTCGCCCGGAGCGAGACCGTGCCCGCCCTGCGCGCGACCCGCGGGGACGGCGTCCTGGACACGCTCGTACGGCTGTTCCTGCTCCAGCGGCCCGTCGCATACGAGCGGGCACGGGCCGCGCTGCCGCTCGAGGAGTGCCTGGCCGACGGCTGGCTGGTGCGGGACGGCGACGGCGTACGGGCCAGGGTGGACGTGCGGCCGTACGGTGGTCCGGAGGGGCAGGACTGGTTCATCGTCTCCGACCTCGGGTGCGCTGTCGGCGGCGCCGGTGGTGCGGGCGGCCAGGGCGAGGGAGTCGTCCTCGGCGTCGGCGGGGCGTCCACCACGCTCGCCGGGATCACCGTCCGTACACCGGTGTCCTCCGCGCTCGACCTGGGTACCGGCTCCGGCATCCAGGCGCTGCACGCCGCGCAGCACGCGACCCGCGTCACGGCCACCGATCTGAACCCGCGCGCCCTGCACTTCACACGGCTCACGCTCGCGCTCTCCGGGGCGCCGGAGGCCGATCTGCGCGAGGGCTCGCTCTTCGAGCCGGTCGGGGAGGACACGTACGACCTGATCGTGTCGAACCCGCCGTTCGTCATCTCACCCGGTGCCCGGCTGACCTATCGGGACGGCGGGATGGGCGGGGACGATCTGTGCCGCTCGCTTGTTCAGCAGGCGGGGGACAGGCTGAACGACGGGGGTTACGCGCAGTTCCTCGCCAACTGGCAGCACGTGGAGGGGGAGGAGTGGCAGGAGCGGCTGCGCTCCTGGGTGCCGCGCGGCTGTGACGCCTGGATCGTGCAGCGCGAGGTGCAGGACGTAACGCAGTACGCCGAGTTGTGGCTGCGCGACAGCGGTGACCACCGAAGCGACGACCCCGCCGAGTACGCGGCTCGGTACGACGCGTGGCTGGACGAGTTCGAGGCGCGCAAGACCAGGGCAGTCGGCTTCGGCTGGATCACGCTCAGGAAGTCCGGTTCCGACAGCCCGTCCATCCTCGCCGAGGAATGGCCGCACCCGGTCGAGCAGCCGCTGGGGGAGAGCGTGCGGGCGCACTTCGCGCGGCAGGACTATCTGCGTACGCACGACGACGCGGCGCTTCTCGCCGACCGCTTCACGCTGACGGCGGAAGTCGTCCAGGAGCAGGTCGGGCTCCCGGGCGCGGAGGACCCCGAGCATGTGGTGCTCCGTCAGAACCGGGGAATGCGCCGGGCCACCAAGGTCGACACGGTCGGCGCGGGCTTCGCCGGCGTGTGCGACGGGACGTTGAACGCCGGGCGGATCCTGGACGCGATCGCACAGTTGCTGGGCGAGGACCCGGTGTTGCTGCGTGACCGTACGCCGCAGGCGCTCCGGCTGCTGGTGGAAGAGGGCTTCCTGGAACCGGTCCGCTCATGAGGTGAAACCGGCCAACATCCAGAAGAGGCATCCAGCGGAAGCATCCAGAAGAAGCCAGAAGCCAAAAGAAGACGGGGAGCGACCACCTCCGCAAAGCTCTCGGGGCCCCGCCCCGCCCCGACCGGTACCGGGCGGCGCCGAACAGCACCGAGACCGGGCGAATGAACCAACGCGGCGTTCACCGGAAATTCGCGCCCGTGACGCCCGGAGGTGCCAGCCTCGGCCCTCCGGGGCAGCACCTTGGCATCAGCGAAAGGCCGGTACGGACATGGAGAGCGGGCCAGCGATCTTCGCCGGGACGGCGTTCACGCTGTTCGGGGCCGGGCTGCTGCTGTGGACGGGAGCGCGTCTGCGGCACCGAGCGCCTGTCGCTCACGGAGTGAGTCCCGCCACGGCCACCGCCCTCGCGATTTTCTTCGGCGCCGCATTTCTGGCCCTCGGCGTGTGGTGCTTCGGCCGCGTCTGATCCCCTGCGATTCGCGTCTGATCCGCATCCGATCCACGGTCTGATCTGGGTCTGGTCCCCGGTCCGATCTGGGGGCCGAAGCCCTGTCGCGCCGGTCTTGTGCCGGTCCGGGCGGCAGGAATAGCCGGAGTCGGGTTACCGTTCGAGTGGCCGTTGCGGGCTTTTGCCGTTTGACACGGGGGCGGGTTGTACCGTCACACTCCGCAGCGACAGCAGGGACACAGCAGTGCGTACGCAGTGTCGTACCGGTGTATCTGCCCACCAAACGTCGACCGGAGAGAGAAGAGCGAAGTTGTCCCCGACCAGCGAGACCGCACACGGCGGCCGCCGACTCGTGATCGTCGAGTCGCCTGCCAAGGCGAAGACGATCAAGGGCTATCTCGGCCCCGGCTATGTCGTCGAGGCGAGTGTCGGGCACATCCGCGACCTCCCGAACGGCGCCGCCGAGGTGCCGGAGCAGTACACCGGTGAGGTGCGCCGTCTCGGTGTCGATGTCGAGAACGACTTCCAGCCGATCTACGTCGTCAATGCCGACAAGAAGGCCCAGGTCAGGAAGCTGAAGCAGCAGCTCGCCGAGTCCGACGAGCTCTACCTCGCCACTGATGAGGACCGCGAGGGCGAGGCCATCGCCTGGCATCTGCTCGAGGTGCTCAAGCCCAAGGTCCCGGTCCACCGGATGGTCTTCCACGAGATCACCAAGGAAGCGATCCGCGACGCCGTCGCCAACCCGCGCGAGCTGAACAAGCGCATGGTCGACGCCCAGGAAACCCGCCGTATCCTCGACCGTCTCTACGGCTACGAGGTCTCGCCGGTCCTGTGGAAGAAGGTCATGCCGCGGCTTTCCGCCGGCCGTGTGCAATCCGTCGCCACCCGCCTCGTCGTCGAGCGTGAGCGCGAGCGCATCGCCTTCCGCTCCGCCGAGTACTGGGATCTGACCGGCACGTTCTCCACCGGCCGCGCCGGGGACGCCTCGGACCCCTCCATCCTCACGGCCCGCCTGAACACCGTCGACGGGCAGCGCGTCGCCCAGGGCCGCGACTTCGGTTCGGACGGGCAGCTCAAGTCCGGCCAGGTTCTCCACCTGGACGAGACGAACGCCCGCGCGCTGGCCGCCGCGCTCCAGGACGCCTCGTTCGCGGTCCGCGCGGTCGAGTCGAAGCCGTACCGCCGCTCTCCGTACGCGCCTTTCCGTACGACGACACTGCAGCAGGAGGCCTCCCGCAAGCTGGGCTTCGGGGCCAAAGCCACCATGCAGGTCGCGCAGAAGCTGTACGAGAACGGCTTCATCACCTACATGCGTACGGACTCCACCACGCTCTCCGACACCGCCGTCTCGGCGGCGCGGGCGCAGGTCACGCAGCTGTACGGCGCCAACTATCTGCCGGAGAAGCCGCGCGTCTACGCCGCCAAGGTCAAGAACGCGCAGGAGGCGCACGAGGCGATTCGTCCTTCGGGTGATCGTTTCCGCACTCCGGCCGAGACGGGTCTGACCGGCGACCAGTTCCGCCTCTACGAGCTGATCTGGAAGCGGACCGTCGCCTCCCAGATGAAGGACGCGGTCGGCAACAGCGTCACCGTCAGGATCGGCGGCCGGGCGAGCGACGGCCGGGACGCCGAGTTCACCGCGTCCGGCAAGACGATCACTTTCCACGGCTTCATGAAGGCCTACGTGGAAGGCGCCGACGACCCGAACGCCGAGCTCGACGACCGTGAGCGCCGTCTGCCGCAGGTCGCCGAGGGCGACGCGCTGTCCGCCGAGGAGATCTCGGTCGACGGCCACGCGACCAAGCCGCCGGCCCGCTACACCGAGGCCTCGCTGGTCAAGGAGCTGGAAGAGCGCGAGATCGGCCGTCCGTCGACGTACGCCTCGATCATCGGCACCATCCTCGACCGCGGCTATGTCTTCAAGAAGGGGACGGCCCTGGTCCCGTCGTTCCTGAGCTTCGCCGTGGTCAACCTGCTGGAGAAGCACTTCGGCCGGCTCGTCGACTACGACTTCACCGCACGCATGGAGGACGACCTCGACCGCATCGCGCGGGGCGAGGCGCAGGCCGTGCCGTGGCTGAGGCGCTTCTACTTCGGCGCGGGCGACGCGGACGCCGGTGCGGCCTCTTCGGCGGGCAACGGCGACGGCGACCACCTCGGCGGTCTGAAGGAACTGGTGACCGACCTCGGCGCGATCGACGCCCGCGAGATCTCCAGCTTCCCGGTCGGCGAGGGCATCGTGCTGCGCGTCGGCCGCTACGGCCCGTACATCGAGCGCGGTGAGAAGGACTCCGAGGGCCATCAGCGGGCCGACGTTCCTGAGGAGCTCGCTCCTGACGAGCTCACCGTGGAGCACGCGGAGGAGCTGCTGGCCAAGCCGAGCGGCGACTTCGAGCTGGGCGCGGACCCGGCCACGGGGCACCAGATCATCGCGCGGGACGGCCGGTATGGCCCGTATGTGACAGAGGTGCTGCCCGAGGGCACCCCGAAGACCGGCAAGAACGCGGTCAAGCCGCGGACGGCCTCGCTCTTCAAGTCGATGTCGCTGGACATGGTCACGCTCGAGGACGCGCTGAAGCTGATGTCCCTGCCGCGGGTCGTCGGCGTGGATGCGGACGGCGTGGAGATCACCGCGCAGAACGGCCGGTACGGCCCGTATCTGAAGAAGGGCACGGACTCGCGTTCGCTGGAGAGCGAGGACCAGCTCTTCAACATCACGCTGGAAGAGGCCCTGGCGATCTACGCGCAGCCGAAGCAGCGCGGGCGGGCCGCCGCCAAGCCGCCGCTGAAGGAGCTGGGCACGGACCCGGTGAGCGAGCGCCCGGTGGTGGTCAAGGACGGCCGATTCGGTCCGTACGTCACCGACGGCGAGACGAACGCGACGCTGCGCACCGACGACAGCGTCGAGGACATCACGCCGGAGCGCGGCTATGAGCTGCTCGCCGAGAAGCGTGCCAAGGCGCCCGCCAAGAAGACGGCGAAGAAGGCTGCGGCCAAGAAGGCTCCGGCGAAGAAGACCGCCGCCAAGAAGACCGCTGCGAAGAAGACGGTCGCGAAGAAGACCGCCGCCAAGAAGACCGCTGCGAAGAAGACGGTCGCGAAGAAGACCGTCGCCAAGAAGACGGTTGCCGCGAAGAAGACGGCGGCCCCGGCCGACGAGTAAGGCCGACGGCACCCGGTCGCCGATGCCGGGTGGCCCCGCCGCTCGGCGCAGGTGGGTACGCACGTGTTACGGGCGCTTTGTGTGAGTGAGTTTCCTCATCCCTCCGCACAAAGCGCCCGCATGTTCGGACAGGCCTCCGGGGAGCGGGGCGCTCCGGATAGGCTGGGCGGATGACGCGAGCCGAGCAGCCAGCCGAGCAGCAGGCGGTCGTGAGCACCGTCTCAGAGACTGCCTCAGACTCCGACACATCCGATGCACTTGCCGCGGACTCACGCGAGCGGGCGGTGCGCGCCCTGTTGCGCTTCCCTCCGCTGAGGCGATTGTGGAGCGCCCAGGTCGCGGGTGGTGTCGGGGACACCGTCGCCGTCCTTGTGCTTTTGCTCCTGACGCTTCAGGCCGCGGTCGCGGCGGGCTCGTTCGGGTCCGGCTACCGTGGAGCGGCCTTCGCCGTCGCCGCCGTACTGGGCGCGCGCATCCTCGCAACACTGTTGTTCGGCGCCGTACTCCTCGGCCCACTGACGAGCCTCACCTCGCCCAAGGGTCCGCTCGACCGGCGCTGGACCATGATCGGCGCGGACGTGCTGCGTGTCGCGCTCCTCGTGGTCGCGCCCCTCTGGATCGACTGGACCCCTGACAACGCGCCCGCGATCCTGCTGGTCACCGTGTTCGTGACGGGAGTCGCCGAGCGTTTCTGGACGGTCGCCCGCGACGGCGCGGCGCCCGCGCTGCTGCCCGCCCCGCCGCTGGAGGGCGCTGCGGTGCGCCCGCTGCCGGATCACCTCGACGCGCTGCGTCGGCTCTGGCTGCGTACGGGCTTCGCCGTGATCCCCGCCGGGGCCGCGGTCCTGCTGGTGGCCACGCTGATCGGCAATCTGCTGGGCTCCGGCATCGAGTGGTTCTCGGTGCACCAGGCGGCCCTCGGTTCGTATGTCGCGGCCGGTCTCTTCGCCGCTTCCGTGTCGACGCTGTACTTCGTCGAGCTGCCGGGTTCGCTGACACCGCGGCCGCGTTCGCCGCTCGAAGGACTGCGCCGCCCGTCCGCCGGCAACGGCCTGGGCAAGGGGCGTACGGACGCCATTCCGCTGTTCGTACTCGCCTGCGCCGCGGTCGCGGGCGCGATCGCGTCCGCCGTCGCTGTCTCCGTACTGCACGCCTTTGATCTCGGCGGCGGGCCCGCCGCTTTCGCGCTGCTCGTGCTCGCGCTGACCGGCGGTACGGGGCTGGGCATCCGCCGGGCCGCGGCCGTACTGCCCACGCTCTCCCGCCGCCGGCTGCTCTCCCTCGCGCTCGCGGTCACCGGAGTGGCTCTGCTCGCCATGGGCCTGGTGCCGGACACCGCGACCGTGCTGCTCATCGCGCTGATCGCGGGCCTCGCGGCCGGCGTCGCCGCGAGCACCGGGCATGCGCTCATCGAGCAGGAGGCAGAAGACTCCCGGCGCGCCCGGATCACCGAACACCTCCAGGCGGTCGTCCGGGTCGCCATCGGACTCGGCGCGCTGGTGGCCCCGCTGCTGTCCGCCGCGATCGGGCCGCACCGGCTGGCGAGCGGCGACTTCGTCTTCGCGCACGGCGGCGCGGCGTTCACACTCATGCTGGTCGGCGCGCTGCTGCTGCCCGTGGCGGCACTCGTGCTCGCGAAGACCGACGACCGGGCGGGTGTGCCGCTGCGCCGCGATCTGGGTGACGCGCTGCGCCGCGGGTCCGACCCCGCGCAGGCGCCGGCCGCCACCGGGTTCTTCATCGCCATAGAGGGCGGCGACGGGGCCGGGAAGTCCACACAGGTCGAGGCGCTCGCCGAGTGGATCCGGGCGAAGGGCCACGAGGTCGTGGTCACGCGCGAGCCGGGTGCCACGCCGATCGGGAAGCGGCTGCGGTCGATCCTTCTCGACATCTCGTCCGAAGGACTGTCGAACCGCGCGGAGGCGCTGCTGTACGCCGCCGACCGCGCCGAGCACGTCAGCTCGGTCGTACGGCCGGCGCTGGAGCGCGGCGCGATCGTCATCACCGACCGCTACATCGACTCGTCGGTCGCCTACCAGGGCGCGGGCCGCGACCTGTCTCCGACGGAGATCGCCCGTATTTCCCGGTGGGCCACGGACGGACTCGTACCGCATCTGACGGTGCTGCTGGACGTCTTGCCGGAGACCGCGCGGGAACGTTTCACGGAGGCGCCGGACCGGCTGGAGTCGGAGCCGGCGGAGTTCCACCAGCGGGTGCGGGCCGGGTTCCTGACGCTGGCCGCGGCCGATCCGGGCCGATACCTGGTGGTGGACGCGGGCCAGGAGCCGGGGTCGGTCGCCACTGTCGTACGGCACCGGCTCGACCGGATGCTGCCGCTCTCCGACGCCGAGGTGAAGGCGCAGGCGGAGGCGCGCAGGGCGGCCGAGGAGGAGGCCCGGCGCAGGGCCGAGGAAGAGGCCGCGCGCAAGGCGGAGAAAGAACGGATCGAGCGCGAACGGCAGGAACAGCTCGCGAAGCTCCGCGCCGAGGAGGAGGAGCGCAAGCGCCACGAGCTGGAGGAGGCGCGGCAGCGCGAGGCCGAGCGGCAGGCGGAGGATGCCCGGCGGCGGGCGGAAGAGGCGCAGCGTCGGGCGGAGGACGAACGCCGTCGGCGCGAGGCGGAGGAAAAGACACGCCAGGCGGAAGAGGAACGGCGTCGCAGGCAGGCCGAGGAGGAGGCCCGGCTGCGGGCGGAGGCCGAGGAACGGCGTCTCGAGAAGCAGCGCAAGGCTGAAGAGGCGCTGACGAGGGCAGAGGAGGCGCGGCGGTCGGCGGAGGCGGCTGCTGCGGCTTCGGCGTCAGCTTCGAAGTCGGCTTCGGCTTCGGCGAATGACCTCACAGTGGCGACGCCGGTGGTCAGGCCGGACGATGTGACGCAGGAGGTCTCCGCGCCGGTGACACCGTCGGCGCCTGCGGCGGACGAGACGGCCGTGCTTCCGAGGGTCCCGGCGGACGCTGAGGAGACGGCAGTGCTTCCTCCGGTACGGGACGACGCACGGGACACGGACGCCTCCAACCGGGTTCCGCCGGGCATCTTCCGCGACGAGGCACCGAACGCGGGCGCGGGCGAGAACGACCGCACCCGCGAACTTCCCCAGGTCGACCCCGACTCGCCCCGCGGCCGCCGCCGCTCGGACTGGGCGGAAGAGACGCCACTGGACGACCTCCCGACCCTGGCGGACGAACTGCTGGGCCCGCACGACGAGGACGACAACGACGGCGGCCGGGGCAGGCGCTGACGATTCGCTGACCGCCCGGGGCCCGTGGCTGGGGCGCCGGGCGTGGTCGGCTCGGCAGCCGGCCGGGTCCGGGCGTCGGCGTTGCGGGCGCCGCCTGCGCCGTGAAGCCGACGTTGTCGGGGGCCCGGGCGCCGTCGCCGACTGCGGCACGCATGCCCAGGGGGTGCGGGGGCCGCCGGCGCTGGGGCGCTGTCGGGGTCGGGACGTCGTCGCCGTCTGCGAAGCGCGTGTCCGGGGTGTGGGTGCCGCTCGCGCCGCGAAGGCGATGCTGTCAAGGTCCGGGCAGTCGTTTCGCCCGGCGATGCGAAAGCCCTGGGTATGGGTGCCGCTCGCGCCGCGAAAGCGGACGCCGGCGCGGGGTGTCGTCTCGGGTTGCCGAAGTCGATGCCGGCCGGGCGCGAGCGTCGTCTCGGGCTGCGAAGGGCATGTCCTGAGGCTGGTGGACGCCACTTGCGCCGCGAAGCGCATGTCCGAGCGCGGGTGCCGCTTGCGCCGTGAAGCCGGCGCTCACAGGGGTGTAGGCGCAGCCCTCGCCAAGCCCCCCTCCCCGGAGGCCCTCGTGGCCCGCCCCCGGTTTCGGGAAGGGGGCGGGGTGGGGGAAAGCTCCCCGCTCCGGCCCCGCTGTCAGACCCCTCCCCCACAATGGGAGACTCCAGCACGAAAGGCGGGTGACCGCACGTGACCGTATGGGACGACGTCGTCGGCCAAGAGCGCGTCCAGGCGCAGCTCTCCGCCGCCGCGCGGGACGCCGATCTGCGCGTCACAGCCGAGGCCCTCGGTGAGCGGCCGCCCGCCGTGTCGAAGATGACTCACGCCTGGCTGTTCACCGGCCCGCCCGGCTCCGGCCGCTCCACCGCCGCACGGGCCTTCGCCGCCGCCTTGCAGTGCGTCAGCCCCGACCGTGCCCTCGGCGGGGAGCCCGGCTGCGGGTTCTGCGACGGCTGTCACACCGCCCTCATCGGTACGCACGCCGACGTCGACGTGATCCGTACAGACCTGCTGTCCATCGGCGTCAAGGACACCCGCGAACTCGTCCGCCGCGCCCAGCTCTCCCCGGCCGGCCGCCGCTGGCAGGTGATCATCCTGGAGGACGCCGACCGCCTCACCGAGGGCGCGGGCAATGTCCTGCTCAAGGCCGTCGAGGAGCCCGCCCCCCGCACCGTGTGGCTGCTCTGCGCGCCGTCACTGGAGGACGTGCTGCCCACGATCCGTTCCCGCTGCCGACACCTCACTCTCCGTACCCCGCCTGTCGCCGCCGTCGCCGATGTACTGATCAGGCGCGACGGCATCGAGCCCGACGTCGCAGCGACCGTCGCCCGCGCCACCCAGGGGCACATCGGCCGGGCCCGCCGTCTGGCCACCGACGAGCGGGCGCGCGCTCGCCGGGCCACTGTGCTGAAGCTGCCGCTGCGCGTCGAGGACATCGGCGGTTGCCTCAGGGCCGCCCAGGAGCTGGTCGACGCCGCAGCCGATGACGCCAAGCAGGTAGCCGATGAGATCGACGGCAAGGAGACCGAGAACCTCAAGGCGGCTCTGGGCGCGGGGCCCGGGGGACGGATGCCGCGGGGGACCGCCGGGGCGATGAAGGAGCTGGAGGACAGGCAGAAGCGCCGCAAGACGCGTACGCAGCGGGACAGCCTGGACCTGGCGCTCACCGACCTGACCGGCTTCTACCGCGATGTGCTCGCCCTGCAGCTGGGCTCCGAGGTCGCGCTCGCCAACGACGACGTACGGGACGCACTCAACCGGATCGCTCGCGCATCCACTCCTGAGGGCACCCTGCGCCGGATAGAGGCGGTGGTCTCCTGCCGCGAGGCACTGGACAGCAATGTGGCGCCGCTGCTGGCGGTCGAGGCGATGGCGGTGGCACTGCGGGCCGGGTAGCAGCCCGTTGACCGGATCATCCTTAGGGGCGTCGCAAGGCATCACCGCTCAGCGCGCACTACGCTCCGGGGATGGACACCAGGCGCCTGTTCCGCACCTCCGCCCTCGCGCTGGCCACGGCCGGTCTGCTGATCTCCGGCTGTACGGAAGGGAGTTCGTCGCCGAGCGTCTCGGCGACCGCCTCCGCCGCGGGCGACGCCGGGTCCACCCCCGACGCTGCGCTCAAGCCGTACTACGCGCAGCAGCTGAAGTGGCGGTCCTGTGGGGTTCCCGGATTCGATTGCGCCACCATGAAGGCCCCGCTGGACTACGCCAAGCCCGACGGAGAGTCCATCAAACTGGCCGTAGCCCGCAAAAAGGCCACCGGCCCCGGCAAGCGCCTCGGCTCGCTGCTCGTCAACCCCGGCGGCCCGGGCGGCTCGGCCGTCGGCTATCTCCAGGGGTACGCGGGCGTCGGCTACCCCGCCCCCGTCCGCGCCCGGTACGACATGGTCGCCGTCGACCCGCGCGGCGTCGCTCGCAGCGAGCCCGTCGAATGCCTCAGCGGGAAGGAGATGGACGCGTACACCCAGGTCGACCTGACTCCCGACAGCGCCGCCGAGACGACGCGGCTCACCAAGTCGCTGAAGGATTTCGCGGCGGGCTGCAAGAGGCGTTCCGGCGAGGTCCTGCCCCACGTCTCCACGGTTGAGGCGGCCCGTGACATGGACATCCTGCGTGCTGCGCTGGGCGACGAGAAGCTGAATTACGTCGGGGCTTCGTACGGCACGTTCCTCGGCGCGACGTACGCCGAGCTCTTCCCCGCCCGCGTCGGCCGCCTCGTGCTCGACGGCGCGATGGACCCCTCCCTGTCTTCCCGCCGGATGAACCGCGACCAGACCGCCGGCTTCGAGACCGCTTTCCAGTCCTTCGCCGCGGAATGCGTCAAGCACAAGGACTGCCCGCTCGGCACCACGTCCGCCGCCGACGCCTCCAAACGCCTGAAAGCCTTCTTCTCCGCGCTCGACGCCCGGCCCGTCCCGACCGGCGAGAGCCGCAAGCTCGGCGAGTCGCTGGCCACCACCGGAGTGATCGCCGCGATGTACGACGAGGCCGCCTGGCCCCAGCTCCGCCAGGCTCTCGCGAGCGCCATGGCCGGCGACGGTGCGCCTCTCCTCTCGCTGGCCGACAGCTACTACGAGCGCGGGGGCGACGGCTCGTACGCGAACCTGATGTACGCCAACGCCGCCGTGAACTGCCTCGACCTGCCGCCCGCCTTCACCGCCCCGTCGGCCGTGGAGTCCGCGCTCCCCGAGTTCGAGAAGGCATCCCCGGTCTTCGGCAGGGGCTTCGCCTGGGCCTCGCTGAACTGCGGGTACTGGCCCACCCCCGCCACCGGTGCGCCGCACCGGATCGAGGCGAAGGGCGCGGCCCCGATCGTGGTCGTCGGCACCACCCGCGACCCGGCCACCCCCTACAAGTGGGCGCAGGGGCTGGCCGAGCAGCTCTCCTCCGCGACCCTGCTGACGTACGAGGGCGACGGCCACACGGCGTACGGGCGTGGGAGCGACTGCATCGACACGGCGATCAACGCCTACCTGCTGGAAGGCACGGTGCCACCGGACAACAAGGTCTGCCACTGAGCCCGGGCCCGCGGGCCGGTAAGCCACCGGAGGCCCGCCGTCGCCTCGAATCCGCACGGAACCAGCCGCACCGCCGGCACGGCCGCGGCCGCGGTGCACGCCAGACCGCCGCCGGGACCGAGTGTGACGAGGACAACGGCGACGTAGCCGCAGCGGCCACATCCCCGCCGCCGCGCGATTCGACGGGGGTCGGGTGCCCCCGACCTGGTTCGGGGCACCCGAAACAACCCTGTAGACTTGGCGCCGCTGCTGATGCGAACGTGCCCTCGCGAGGACACGCATATCGGCAGCTTGCCGCCTTAGCTCAGTTGGCCAGAGCAACGCACTCGTAATGCGTAGGTCTCGGGTTCGAATCCCGAAGGCGGCTCAAGAAAGCCCAGGTCAGGGCCTTGAAAGCTCCCCACGAAGATCGTGGGGAGCTTTTTCTGCGCCCAGATGGGAACATCCTGGGAACGGCGATTCTCCGATAAGTCGTCTATGTCTGGATTTTTGCTAGTCGAAGACGGGCCGAGGGTAGCCTGATGCCGACTGGAGGCGTTGACCGCCGAGCACCTGATTCACCCGCGTCGCCGCGGCGAACGCGAGGCGCTGCGGGTCCTGCTGGCCACCCGTCAGGGCGCCGTCACCTCGTGCGCGGCGGCGATCAATCACCTCAAGGCGCTGATCGTGTCCGCGCCCGAGGACCTGCGGGCCGAGCTGCGCGGCAAGGGCCGCAAGGCGGTGATATAGCGCTGCGCCAAGCTCCGGGAGCGGCCGATCCAGACCATCGAGCACCGGATGACCGCGCGTGCGTCCGATCAGCGCGGGTCAGATCCTGGTGAGCTGGTCGCACCCGGGCCGCTTCCGGTCCGAGGCCGCGTTTGCGGCGTTCGCCGGCACGCCGCCGATCCCCGCGTCCTCCGGCCTGACCAACCGCCACCGGCTGAACCGGAGGGGCGACCGGCAACTCAACCGGGCGCTGCACACCATCGTGCTGATCCGCATGCGCATCAGGTCTACATCCAGCGGCGCACCACCGAGGGCAAGTCGCCTCGGGAGGCCCGGCGCTGCTTGAAGCGGGCCATCGCCCGCCAGGTCTTTAAACTGCTCGAACGGGGGCCGGCCGAGGAGAGCTTGACGGCCGCCAACAACCTCGCGATGGCAGCTTGACAGATATAGCAGCCTCGGAAACCGGCGCTACAGGCAGCCGTCACGGCTGTCGGCACAGCGGTCATCGGTGAGATTGACCTTGGGAGCGCCGCCCGTCATGCCGGGCGGCGCCGGCGCCTTGGCGCTACCGGGTGAGAAGTGCGCTTACGGTCTTGCCGCCGACCGTGTGGCGGGTCACCGCGGTGGCGCGGGTGAGGCGGTTGACCATGGGCCAGCCGAAGCCTCCGGTGCCGCCGTTCAGGTCGGGGGTGCGCATGCGCGGGGCCTGCGGGCTGCGGTCGTGCACGGCCACCTCGATGCTGTCCGGGTGCGCGGTCAGGTCCAGGGTGCAGGTGCCGCCGCCGTGGCGCAGGGCGTTGGTGACGAGCTCCGAGACGACCAGGACCACGGTGTCGGCAGCCTCGGCTGCGATCGGTTGTACGAGACCTTCGAGGAAATCCCGGGCGCTCTCGCGTGCGCCGGCGACGGATGTCGCGGAGCGGACGGTTGCGACGCTGACGCTCATCGTGTCCATCAGGTCACCCTGGTCTCTGTCGTCAATGCCCGGTCCAGTCTGCCCGGGCTTCTGCCCCGGCCTGCGGCCGGTTAACCCGTCGGCAGTGACGGCCTCGCGCCTGCCCTCGTCGCTGTTCGAGGTCGATTACCTCACCGTCGAACTCGCGGAAATCTATGTCGGCCGGAGTAGACATTGGGCTGTGGTGTGGTTATGGTTTCTCTCGTAGCCCAGAGAGACAGCAGGGCCCGGCAGAGACGAACTGCCGGGCAGCAGTACCCGCAGTTGCAGTTCGCAGGACGGTGCGGTGGTGGAGTTCCGAAGCCAGGGTTGTTGCAGGACGGCGACGGGACTGACGGCCGGACCGGGTGGCCCGCAGTGATCAGGGGCCGCCGTGAGCAGTACCGCAGTTAACGCAAGTGCAGTACCCGTAAGTGCAGTTCGCAGTACCCAGCAGCGAAGTCAGTGAGCAGCACCTCGGTAAAGGCGTCGGCTGCGGGCGCGCGTACCGGGAAGTTCGGCAGTGGGGTTCTAAGCCAGAGCAGACGCAGGACGGGCGACGGGGCTGGCTGCCGAAGAGTGGCGCTGTCGCAGGCCACTGGGTAGTTCGCATCACCAGCAGTTCGCAGTAGAGCAGTACCAGCAGTACGCAGTCCCCCGCTTGGTAAGTAGTTGATCACCGAGGGAAGAACGGAGGAGCCAGGCGCCATCAGGATCGCCCGGGCGGAAGTCTTGAGTCCGGGTACCGCAGGACATCGATAGTGAGGTGGTCTCCGGTCAAGCAACCGCGATCCCCGCATTCCCTGCCCTCTCCCGGGTGGGCGTGCGGACACAGAAGGCCGGCGCGGCACTAGGGCCGGCAGATGGTGTAGCAGTTCCTTCGGGGCCTTGGTGCCAGTACGGCACCAAGGCCCCTCCACGCGTTCCACAGAGAGGTGCAATGACAGCAGACGATTCGTACAGCCGTCTCGACGACGACGACTACCCCGCCTACACCATGGGCCGGGCCGCCGAAATGCTCGGCACCACCCAGGGCTTCCTCCGCACCATCGGCGAAGCCCGCCTCATCACCCCCCTGCGCTCCGAGGGCGGCCACCGCCGCTACTCCCGCTACCAACTGCGCATCGCCGCCCGAGCCCGCGAACTCGTCGACCAGGGCACCCCCATCGAGGCCGCCTGCCGCATCGTCATCCTCGAAGACCAACTCGAAGAAGCCCAACGCATCAACGCCGAATACCGCCGCACCGCCGAATCGGCGGGACCGCCCGTGGCTTGAGGCAGCGCGCCCGCCGGGTACCGGCGGGTCCCCGCACACACGTGTCAGGGTGTGACGCAGGGTCGTCTCCCATGGTGGCAGGGTGCGGACATGTCCCGTCCGGGCTGGCTGTCATGGTTCGGAAGGTCCCCTTCGCACACGTCTACGGCGTGGGCGTTCTGCTGTGCCGTGCCACAGGAACCAAGGCGATCACCTCCGCCTCCCGCACGTTGCGGGAGGCGTACACCGGCTGGACGGCATGAGACATGGCTACGGGAACCGTGAAGGGGTTCAACGCGGAGAAGAGCTTCAGCTTCATCCCGCAGGACGGCGGAGCAGACGTTCAGACACTCTTCCAGGCTTCGAGGAAGGCTTTGCGTCCAGCGGGATCGTCCGACCTGCCGTCGGCGTGCAGCACGCGCCAGGCGGTGAGTTCGAGATCTCGGAGCCATAGTTCTCCGATGACCTGTGTCTTGAGGTCGGGAAGATGATCGGACTCGGCGAGGGCTTGACCGATCACCTCCCCGGCCGCGACGCGTTGGGGCGGGGTCATCTCATCGACAGCCGAGAGGATCTGTCGGGCCAGGGCGGTTCCTTCGCCTGCCAGGGATTGCAGCACCTCAGCCTTGATGTTGGCGGGTAGCAGGTAGGCGGCGCCCGAAGACCTCCACAGGCCCAACCCCCCGCATCCCTCGGGGTGCGGGCCCCAGCTACGGATCTTTCCCACAGTGGTGTCACCTGTGGGACAACACTGCCCGCAGCCCCGTCCTCAGGGATGCGCGCCTTTTCGGAGCTGTACCGGTCGACGTCCGGGATTTCACGTCCACATGACGTCACCTATTTCATAGCTTGCATCCCGCACCGGATTCACTGCAAGCCACATTCCTTTTCGCATTCCATTCGGTTCGTTCTTGTGATTCCCCGCGCTGCTCTTCCGCTGCGGGAATTCCTTGATACGCGCCGTATCAAGGAAGGTTCTCGATGAACCCCACACGTACGAACGGCCGTTCCTCCCGCCCCCGCCGGACCGAGGGCCCCGCATTCGGGCCCGGCGCCGGTTCGAGGCGGGGCGCCCGCTTCGGCTCGCCCGCCCCGACCCGTTCCGGCGGTCCGGGCCGCTCGGGTGGCCACGGCCGGCGGCCCGCCGCGGTCCAGGGCGAGTTCGCCCTGCCGAAGACCATCACTCCCGCGCTGCCCGCCGTCGAGGCGTTCGCCGACCTCGACATGCCCGCCCAACTGCTGGCCACACTGACCACGCAAGGCGTGAGCGTCCCGTTCCCGATCCAGGGCGCGACCCTGCCCAACACCCTCGCGGGCCGCGACGCCCTGGGACGCGGGCGCACCGGCTCCGGCAAGACCCTCGCCTTCGGCCTGGCCCTGCTGGCCCGCACCGCCGGACAGCGCGCCGAGCCCCGCCAGCCGCTGGCCCTGATCCTCGTGCCGACGCGTGAGCTGGCCCAGCAGGTAACCGACGCACTCACCCCCTACGCCCGCTCGGTGAAGCTGCGTCTTGCCACCGTCGTCGGAGGAATGTCGATCGGCAGGCAGGCCAATGTGCTGCGGGGCGGCGCCGAGGTTGTCGTTGCGACGCCGGGCCGGCTCAAGGACCTCATCGACCGCGGTGACTGCCGACTGAACCAGGTCGCGATCACCGTCCTGGACGAGGCCGACCAGATGGCCGACATGGGCTTGATGCCCCAGGTCACCGCGCTCCTGGACCAGGTACGCCCCGAGGGTCAGCGGATGCTGTTCTCCGCCACCCTGGACCGCAATGTCGACCTCCTGGTCCGCCGCTACCTCACCGACCCGGTCGTCCACTCCGTCGACCCGTCCGCAGGTGCGGTCACCACGATGGAGCACCACGTGCTGCACGTCCAGGGTGCCGACAAGTACCGGACGACCACCGAGATCGCGGCCCGCGAAGGCAGGGTGATCATGTTCCTGGACACCAAGCACGCCGTCGACCGGCTGACACAAGCACCTGCTGAACAGCGGCGTACGCGCCGCCGCGCTGCACGGCGGCAAGTCCCAGCCCCAGCGCACCCGCACCCTCGCCCAGTTCAAGACCGGTCACGTCACCGTGCTGGTGGCCACCAACGTCGCCGCCCGCGGCATCCACGTCGACGACCTCGACCTCGTCGTCAATATCGACCCGCCGACCGACCACAAGGACTACCTGCACCGCGGCGGCCGAACCGCGCGGGCCGGGGAGTCCGGCAGCGTCGTCACCCTGGTCACCCCCAACCAGCGCCGGGACATGACCCGCCTCATGACAGCGGCCGGCATCGTGCCCCAGACCACCCAGGTCCGCTCCGGCGAAGAGGCACTCGGCCGGATCACCGGCGCCCAAGCCCCCTCCGGCATCCCCGTGACGATCACCGCGCCGGTAGTCGAGCGGCGTCAGCGCAGCGCGGCCTCACGCGGCCGGCGCAGCCCCGCTTCGGCGGCCCGGCGCATGACAGCGCGGCAGACCTCCTTCGACGCGGCGGCCTAGAAACTTCGTGATCAGGAAACTGGCCCACCACTGCAGGAGGCACCTTTTGACGCTGGTTCACATGCAGCCCCGCTCGATGAGTGCCACCCCCGTGCACAGGACGGCGGCCGACGCCATGGACACCGCCGGACCGCAAGTCTGCGACGACATGACCGTCGAGGTCGCCCTGTCCGTCATGGCCAGTGCCCGCACCGGGCATCTGCTTGTCTGCGACGACAGCGGCCTGTGCATCGGACTGGTCACCCAGGCTCAGCTCACAGCAGCCCGTGACGGCTCCACGTACACGGACCGGGTCCAGCTGCGGGACATCCTCGGCGACCGAGGACCGTTCACCTCGCCCGTGACCACCATGGCCGAAGCCGGGCACATGATGCGCTACAGCCACGTCGATGCCCTGCCAGTGGTCGACGAACACGGCAGCGCCTTGGGCGTCCTCGCCCTTGCCCGCTGAGCCGTGCCAACCGCGGCAGAACCACTCCCTCTTCGTTCCTCTCCCTGTGAGGCATCATGCGCTGTGTCATCGCCCGCTTCCCGTTCGACCTCACCAAGAGCGGCGTCCTGGAATCGATGAAGGGCATCAAGCCCGAGCAGGCGTCCGGCGAGTCCGTGATCATCGGCCGACGCACCTACCCCGTCAAACAGGTCGGCCAAGTCATCACACGCCAGGACCGCCGCGACTTCAGCGCTGGCGAAGTCCTCCGAGCCATGACCCAGCTCGGCTTCACCTGCCGCGAACTTCCCCAGGCCCCCGCACCCACCCGCGTTCTCAACCCGATGCAACACGCGTCCGCGATGCTCGGCGCCCCTGTGGCCGCCTGACCGACGGGCAGGCGCGAGCCGCCGGCAACGCAGCGGTGAGGGTCCGACCGGGGTGCGCCGGTCGGACCCTCACCGCGTACCGAGGTTTCTCGGCGCGGCAATGGGTCAGTGGTCGGAGTAGCTGAAGTCGCCCATCGTCCAGGCACTGACGTCCTCGATCGCCACGCGGTACATCCCGCCCGTCTCCGGGATCCCCACCGAACCCTGCAAAATCCGCGCCACATGGAAGTGCAGATGCGTGGGCGGCCCCTCCCCGTGCGTCGCAGCGGTGAACACGGCGGAGAAATCGCTCAGGCGGGCCGAGTCCGCCAAAACCTCCGACACCCGCTGCCTCCAGACGACTTCGGGAGCCAGTCGACCCGTGATGACAGCACCACCGGCGACCACGGTCAGAGACATCTGATTGCTGTGCCCGGACTCCACCAGAGCGGCGACGTCAACAAGCAGTTCGTCAGGCTTCGACATGAGAGACGATTTTAATCACGAGCCGTCCGATCAGCTCAAGCAGTGGTACTCCACGAAAAATGCAAGATCGAACTGCGCAGACGACGATGCCGGAGGCCGGGGCGGGTGGCAACAGCTTGATGGTCCGGGCCCTGTCGGCCAGCGTCCCCGACAGTGAAAGGGCCCGGCTCGCGGCGCCTCAGTGGGAGTCCTGCAGTTCGGGTACGAGGCGCGGCTGGTCGCGCGGTCGATGATCGGCGCCAAGTGGGGGCGGATCGTCTTCGTCTCGTCCGTGATGGGCTTCCTCGGCTCACCGGGTCAGTCCAACTACGCCGCGTCCAAGTCCGGGATGCTCGGCCTGACCCGCTCGCGTCAAGGACAAGCGCAGGGAACAGTTGCTCAGCCAGACCCCGCTGCGCCGCACCGGCAGGCCCGAGGAGGTCGCCGAGGCCGTCCGTTTCCTGGCGGGCGACGGCGCGTCCTACGTCACCGGCGCGGCGCTCGCGGTGGGCGGCGGGCTGGCGATGGGCCACTGACGCGCGGCCGTACGCCGACAACACACAGCCGGACGGCATCAACGCACGGCCGTACGGCAACCGGCGCGATTCGGGGACCGACTGGCGCCACGACTGGCGCCTCCCCACAGGCGGCCGACGCCGCCGTACGCCCTCATCCCCGGCGCGAGCGCCCGCTTGTGGCCGGTCGTTATTCACGCTAGAGAGGAGTCCGTCGTGACGGACGAGGAAGTTCGCCGGATTGCCGTGGACATGGGTCTGATCTTTAACGACGGGGATGACGAGGCCTCGCAGCGGCTGGTCGCCCCGGAGTTCATCGACTACGAGGCCCCCGAAGGGTCGCCGCGCGGTCCCGAGGCGTATGCGAACACGGCCCGCTGGATGCGCGGCATCTGGGAGAACGCACGGTGGGAGATCGTCGACTCCTTCGCCAAGGGGGACAAGGCGACCCTGCGGGTGATCTTCACCGGTCGCCAGGTCCAGGACTTCATGGGTGTGCCGGTGACCGGCAAGGAGGTGCGGGTGCAGCACATCCACATCTACCGGGTCGCCGAGGGCAAGGTCGTCGAGCACTGGGCGGTCCGTGACGACCTGGAGCTGTTCCGCCAGCTGGGGGCCTGGGACAAGCCGCTGATGGGCGCGCCGAAGCCGGTGCCCACGGTCTGAGTCTCCCGTTGACACGTGAGTGGGCGGCACCCGGATCCGGGTGCCGCCCACTCGGCGCCGGCCGTCCTGCCGTGTCAGCGCGTCAGCGGGCCCACACCGTTGAGCAGCGTGTCCACCACGGCTGCCGCGAGTGAGTCGGGATCCAGGTCACTGGTCGCGGCCTCCAGGATCGCCTGTTCGATCAGGGCGTGGTAGACGCGCTGCGCCCAGTCCAGGTCCGTGCCGGGGCGCAGCAGTTCGGCCTCCTGGGCGCGTTCCAGCAGGAGCAGGCCCTTGGCGAAGATCCGCTGGTGCGCGGCGACGGCTTCGGGGTCGCGCAACTGGGGCTGGCTGATGGCGAACCGCCAGCCGCTCTTGGCCTGGATCACGTTCGCGGTGACCTGATGCAGCGCGACCATGGGCGGCGCGGTCTCCGGCCGGCCGGCGTCGATGGCTTCCTCCACCTGGCGGAACGCGTGCGACGCCATCGCGTCGAGCAGTGCCTCGCGCGAGACGAACCGCCGGTGCACGGTGGTGCGCGCCACGCCCGCGGCAGCCGCGATCTGGGCCAGGCTCGCGCCCGGATCCTCGCTCAGCACGTGCTCGGCGGTCTCGAGGATGGTGCGGACGGTGCGCTCGGTGTCCGCACGCAGCGGTCGCTCTCTCGTGGGGTCCGGCACGGTCGGTCCCGCCTTCCTGTTTCTCCCAGGTCTCTCCTCGGAGCTCGCCACCTGGCCGAACTTACAGCAACGTAGCAAGATGATGAAGACCTGCGTCATCAATGTTGCATCTTCTCGAATATTAGCTACATTGATGTCGCCAGAAGTGCGAAACTTGCAGCTACCAAGGAGTGAATCGTCATGTCGCAGGACCGGCAGGACTGGATCGAGACGTACGAATTCCAGGACGGCGTCACCGCGAGCGGCCCTGCGGAGCTGCAGAAGGTCGGCGTCCTCAAGATCGGCCGGCCGGCGGCGAGCCGGGTGCTGGTGCTGGTCGGCGGGCGCGAGGGCGGTGCGGCGGTCTTCGGGCACACCGCGCGCAACCTGGCCGAGCGGTCCGACGACCTGCAGGTGTGGGCCGTCGACCGCCGGGAGCAGAACCTCGCGGACCTCTCCGGGTTCGGCCGCGGTGCCGAGGAGGCCACCGAGTACTACCTGGGCGGGCACTACACCGCGCGGGAACAGGCGGACCACCTGTTCGCAGCCTCCTGGGGCGTCGGGGTCCTGGTGGAGGACCTGCGCCGGGTGGTCCTCGCTGCGTCGGACGGCGGCCGCCGCGAAGTGGTCCTCGGCGGTGTCTCCGTCGGTGCGACCGCGGCGCTGCTGTACGCGGGCTGGGACTTCGACGGCACCCCGGGTTACCGCGACCTGGCGGGTCTGGCCGTCGTCGACGGCGGTGTCCTCAACGCCTACTCGGGCGCCGGCATGGAGTTCGACCTGCCGCTCGAAGCCGCCGAGGGCTGGCTCGGGCAGATCGAACAGGGCGCCGTCTTCGAGGACTACACCAGCACCACCGTCGGCCTGGGCACCCGTCCCGAGGACGCGGCCATCTGGTTCCAGCTGGCCGCCCTGCACGCGCTGACCGACCCGGACGCCCCCGCCGTACTCGCCGACCGGCTGCCCGAGCAGGTCCGCACCGAGCGGAAACTCACCAACGCCGGTCTGCTGGGCCGGCTGTTCGACGCGCAGCGCGCCCACCCCTCGTTCTCGGTGCACGCCGGATCCCTGGAGGACGGCGGCGCCTGGACCGACGGCGGACCGACGCGCCTGGCCACGGTCGCCGAGGCGTTCGCGGGTCCGCAGCCCGGCGCCTGGCTCTGGTACACGCTCAACCGGGTCCTGCTCGACTATGTCGCCGGAATGCCGTTCACGGAGACCGACGTCACCCGGCGGCTCGGCCTGCGCCTTGCGCACACCGCCGAGATCGACGTGCCGCTGTACGCCTTCCAGTCCGGGCTCACCAACGGCACCACCGGTCAGGCAGCCGCGTCCGTGACCGCGGCCAGCCGCATTCCCGAGCTGTCGCTGCACTCGGACGCCGCCCTCAACCACCAGGACGTCGTCTACGCCGAGTGGGACGACAACCGTTTTCTGCAGACCCTTGCGCAGTTCCTGAAGAACCTTCCCCGCCGCGGCTGACCGGCGGTCCCACGAACCGGGCGGCAGGGAGCGAGCCCCCGTCCCCCCTGCCGCCCTCCGGCATCCCCCTCGGAAGGAGCAAAGTCGGATGACTGCCGCAACCACCCCTGAGGCGCCCCCACGGGCCGGCCTCACGATCTTCGCCCTGTGCCTGGCCGTCTTCATCGTCCCCATCGGTCTCAGCAGCGCACCGGTGGCGCTGCCCGCGATCGGTCGCGACCTCGACGCGGGCGTCGTACCGCTGCAGTGGGTCGTCAACGCCTACAACGTGACCGCCGCGAGCTTCATGATGGCTGCGGGCTCCATCGCCGACCGGATCGGCCGCAAGAAGGTCTTCTCGTTCGGCGTCGGTCTGTACGGCGTCTCGTCGCTGATCGGCGCGCTCGCAAGCGACATCGTCGTCCTGGATGTCGCACGCGCCATCTCCGGTCTCGCGGCAGCGGCCATCATGACCGCCGGCGTCTCGGTCATCGCCAACATGTTCCAGGGCGCGGCCCGCACCAAGGCGTTCGCGTACGTCGGCGTCACCATCGGCGCGGGCCTCGCCCTCGGGCCGACGACGTCCGGTCTGCTGGTCTCCAGCCTCGGCTGGCGGTCCGTCTTCTACGTCCAGGTCGTCATCGCGGTGGTCTCGCTGGCCGGCTTCAAGCTGGTGACGGAGTCCAAGGACCCCGACGCGAACGCCGTCGACTGGCCGGGCACGATCACGTTCACCCTCGGACTCTTCCTCTTCACACTGGGCGTCATCGAGGGGCCGCAGTGGGGCTGGGGCAGTGCGGCGGTTCTGGGTCTGTTCCTGGGCTGCATCGTCTTTCTCGGCGCCTTCGTCGCGGTCGAACGGCGTCAGCAGAAGCCGATGTTCGACCTCTCCCTCTTCACCGAGCCGCGCTTCCTGGCGGTCAACCTGCTGGCCACCGCGGTCTCCTTCGGCTTCGTCGGGCTGATGGTGCTGCTGCCCTCGTACCTGGTCGGCGCCAACGGGCTGACCGACAGCCAGGCAGGTCTGACGCTGTTGCTCCTCACCGCTCCGGTGCTGGTGTTCCCGCTGGTCGCGGGCCGGTTGGTGCAATCCGGTACCTCGATGCGCTCGATCCTCAGCGTCAGCCTGTTGCTGGTGGCCGCCGGATGCGCCTGGCTGACGATCGTCCACCCCGGTATCAGTACCCTGGCCCTGGCCGGACCGCTGCTGGTGGTCGGCGTCGGCATCGGGCTCATCTACGGCCTCATGGACGGCGCGGCGGTCAGTACGGTGCCACCCACCAAGGTCGGCATGGCTAGCGGCATGTTCAACACGATCCGGCTGGCCAGCGAGGCAGTCGCCGTCGCGGGCATGGTCGCCTCCCTGGTCTCCCTCGTGCAGGGCCGCATCTCCGACGGGCTCGGCCGCTACTCGCAGGGCACCGGCCTGGACACCCGCGGCGTCGCCGACAACGTCACCAGCGGCAACGTCGACGGGCCTGCCCGGCAGGTGTCCAACGGTCTGCGCGGGGAGTTCACGGACTTCCTCCGAGAGAGCTACACGCAGGGCTTCCAGGTCGTGCTGTGGTGCGCGGCAGGCATCTGCGTGGTCAGCGCGCTGGTGCTGTACCGCATCCTGACGGACCGCACGGACGACTCCGGCGAAGACCTGGGGGTTCAGCTGGGCGACGGGTCTTCGTCCGCAGCGGGGGCGAAGGTCTGAGTCGGGCCGGGCGAGGGCGGCATGCAGTCATCAGCAGGAATGGGCGCCGGGGGCGCCGGGGGGCGGTTCGGCAGCCAGGGAGCGGCCGACCCGGAGCGGGGCACGGCCGTCCCGGCGCCCAGAAGCGGTACTTGGCACCGGGCGAATCGCTGGGCGGCGCTCGGCACGGCCGGTCTGTCGACGACGACCGGGGCGGTCAACGCCGGCATCGCTGCCGCGCCGATGTCGGCCGGCCAGGCCGGGTTCGGCCCGCTCCCCGACACGGTCGTCGCTCTGGACGGCTTCGGTCCGAACGAGGATCCTGTCCAACTTCACGAGGCCGAGGAGGAGTTGCTCCGGCAGCTCCCTGCCGCCCGGCGGGCCGACTTCGTTGCCGGTCGCCGGGCCGCGGCCCGGGCAATGGCCGCGCTCGGGCATACCGGCCCGGTCCTGCGCGAGGACCGGCGCCCCCTGTTCCCGCCAGGAGCACGGGGATCGATCAGCCACTGCGCGGGGCACATCGCGGCGTCCATCGCCAGCACCCATCCGACCGTCGCCGCCACCGGCATCGATCTGGAACGCGCGGACCGACTTACCTGGGGCACCGCCACACTCATCTGTACCCCTCGGGAAGTCCGCTGGGTGGCCGCGGCTCGGCGCCGGGAGAGCAGGCTGTCCGTAGTCTTCTCCACCAAGGAGGCCGTCTACAAAGCGCTCTGTGCCCTGCCCAGCCCTCGGCAGCCGACTTTCCACGACGCCGAGCTCCACATTGCAGGTAACCGTATTGGCATATGCGTCACCGATGACCTCCTACCGAAAGGGCACCGAATATTCGGCTGGCTTGAACTCTTGCGTGGAAGTCATATCGTGACGTGTGTGGCGATTGTCGATGATTTACACTCATAAATTCCATCGGGCATCAACTTTTGATTCATCTCCTTGCGGCGCATGCAAAGAAGTGTGAGCCTGTCAATGACAGGTACTTGCAGGGCACGCCACATGCGGGGGTTGTAGTGCTTCGGTTCAATGTCCTTGGGTCGCTGGAGATATTCTGGCAGTCAGAACGAATAGCCGCCCCGCGCGGTCCGAAAGTCCGACAGCTACTGCTACTGCTACTGCTACTGCTACTGCTACTCCTCATTCTGCAACCAGGATCCGTTGTTTCGCACGGGTCAATGGTGGATGAACTGTGGGGAAAAGAACCGCCGAAAACGGCGCTGTCCACAGTGCGAACGCACGTGTATCACCTGCGGCAGATCCTGCGGCAGGAGATCGGAGATTGCGTGGCGCATGACCTCGTAGGCACCTGGTCGACCGGGTACGTCCTGCGGGCTGCGTCGGAACAGGTGGACGCGCAGAGTTTTCAATGGCTGGCCAGGCAGGGTGAGGCGGCCCTGGGTCGGGGACAGTTCGCTGAGGGTTCGGATCTGCTCAAGCAAGCACTGGAATTCTGGCGCGGTGATCCGCTCATGGATGTCGCAAAGGGGTCGATTCTCACCCAGCACGTACAGCATCTCGAAGAGCTCTACATTCGGGTTCTGCAACTGCGCATAGGTGCAGACATGCAGCTGGGACTTCACAGTCACATCGCCGCGGAACTGAAAAGCCTGGTGCTCCGCCACCCGCTCAACGAATGGCTGCACGGCCAGCTCATCACGGCTCTGCAGCGAAGCGGCAGACGCGGGGAGGCGTTGCGTTCGTACCAGAGCCTACGGACGATACTGCGGGAAGAACTCGGCCTCGATCCTTCGCCGGAACTCCAGCGCCTGCACCAGAACATACTGGGCGACGGAGCCGGCAGCCCGCATTCCATGAATTTTCCGCACGGGGTAATGAAGCAGATGCTCGGGACGCAGATCCGACGCGCATCGTGAAATGGTTCGGTCCTTGTCCGAGGAGTCAACGTGCGTAAGGTGCTCATCGCCAACCGTGGCGAAATCGCTGTCCGCGTTGCCCGGGCCTGCCAGGGTGCCGGAATCGCGAGCGTGGCCGTGTACGCCGACCCGGACCGGGACGAATCGCATGTCCGCGCCGCGGATGAGGCGTTCGCTCTGGGCAGTGACACCTCGGCGACCAGCTATCTCGACATGGCCAAGGTGCTCCAGGCGGCGAAGGATTCGGGGGCCGACGCAATCCATCCCGGATACGGCTTCCTCTCCGAGAACGCCGACTTCGCCCAGGCCGTCATCGACGCGGGTCTGACCTGGATCGGCCCGCCGCCGCAGGCGATCCGCGACCTGGGCGACAAGGTCGCCGCCCGTCACATCGCCCAGCGCGCCGGCGCGCCGCTGGTCGCCGGCACGCCCGACCCGGTCTCCGGCGCCGACGAGGTCGTCGCCTTCGCCAAGGAGAACGGGCTGCCGATCGCGATCAAGGCCGCGTTCGGCGGTGGCGGCCGCGGTCTGAAGGTCGCCCGCAACCTCGAAGAGGTGCCGGAGCTGTACGACTCCGCCGTGCGCGAGGCCATCGCCGCCTTCGGCCGCGGCGAGTGCTTCGTCGAGCGCTACCTGGACAAGCCGCGGCACGTGGAGACGCAGTGCCTGGCCGACAGCGGTCAACACCCGCCTCCAGGTCGAGCACCCGGTCACCGAAGAGGTCACCGGCATCGACCTGGTCCGCGAGATGTTCCGTATCGCGGACGGCGAGGAACTCGGCTACGGCGACCCCGAACTGCGCGGCCGCTCCTTCGAGTTCCGGATCAACGGCGAGGACCCGGGCCGCGGTTTCCTGCCCGCTCCCGGCACGGTCACCACCTTCGCCGCGTCGTCGGGTCCCGGTGTCCGCCTGGACGCCGGTGTCGAGTCCGGCAGCGTGATCGGTCCGGCCGGGGACTCTCTGCTCGCCAAGCCGATCGTCACCGGCGCCACCCGTGAGCCGGTCCTCCAGCGGGCCGCCCGCGCCCTGGAGGAGTTCCAGGTCGAGGGCATGGCCACCGCCATCCCGTTACACCGCGCGGTGGTCACCGACCAGGCCTTCGCCCCCGAACTCACTGGCTCCGCCGACCCGTTCACGGTCCACACCCGGTGGATCGAGACCGAGTTCGTCAACGAGATTCCGGCCTTCGCCGCCCCGGCCGACACCGAGGCCGAGGACGACACGGACCGCGAGACGATCGTCGTCGAGGTCGGCGGCAAGCGCCTGGAGGTCTCCCTCCCGTCCTCGCTGGGCATGTCCCTGGCCCGCACCGGCCTTGCCGCCGGCGCCAAGCCCAAGCGGCGCGCGGCGAAGAAGTCGGGCCCGGTGGCCTCCGACGACACCCTCGCCTCGCCGATGCAGGGCACGATCGTGAAGATCGCGGTCGAGGAGGGCCAGGAGGTCAAGGAGGGCGACCTCGTCGTCGTACTCGAAGCGATGAAGATGGAACAGCCCCTCAACGCGCACAAGGCCGGCACCGTCAAGGGCCTGGCAGCCGAGGTCGGCTCAACCCTCACCTCCGGCGCCCCGATCTGCGAGATCACGGGCTAGGTCCGCGCATCCCACGGCCCCGTTCCCTCATGCCACCGCAACACTCAGCGAAAGGTCCCTCATGTCCCGAGCCCGACGGCGCCTGCGCGCCGCGATCGTCCCCGGCGTTCTCGTCCTCGCCGCCACATTCATGACTCCCGTAGCGGCAAGCGCTCAGGCCGACGACCGCCCCATCGGCATTGCCGCCGGTACGAATCTCCCCGCGCTCGTCCAGGGCTCCGGCCACGCCGTCCACCCCGAGGGCGTCACCTGGGACCCGACGCGTTCGGCGTTCCTCATCGGCTCGATCCGCTACGGCACGGTGTCCGTGGTCCGGGCCGACGGCGTACCGCACCCACTGATCGACGACCCCTATCTGATCGCCACCGGTGCCATCCGCGTCGACGCGGCCCGCAACCGTCTCCTGGTCACGTACGACGACGTCTACGCCGGTCCGAACGCGCTGCTCAGCGTCGGTTCCACGGCCGAGACCAGGGGCCGGCATGCGGGTCTGGCCATCTACAACCTGGCGACCGGGGCCCTGGAGAGGCACGTCGACCTGGGCGAGGCCCCCGGCTGGCATCTCGCCAACGACATCGCGCTCGACCCGGCCGGCAACGCCTATGTGACCGACTCGTTCTCCGGACACATCTTCAAGGTCACCCCGTTCGGAGAGAAGTCGACGTTCCTGTACGACCCGGCCGTTGACGCCGGCATCACCGACGACCTGCCCAATGTCGGTCTCAACGGGATCGTGTACCACCCCGGCGGCTACCTCTTGGTCGTGCGCTACGACACGGGCCAGATCTTCCGTGTCCCGATCGATCACCCCGAGAAGTTCACCGAAGTCACCCTCCAGGACAAGGTGCCGGGCGCGGACGGCATGGCCCTCGCGTCCGACGGCACGCTCTGGGCCGCCACCAACACCATCCGTTCCAGCGGCATCGACGGAGTGTTCCGGCTCCGCTCGGACGACGGCTGGCGCACCTCCTACACCGTGGGCAAGCAGGCATCCCCGGAGGCCGCGCCGACCACGGTGGCCATCACTCCATCGGGCGACTACGTGCTCAGCAGCAACCTCAACATCCTCTTCGGCAGGGGCGGCCAGGAGACGCGCGACGGCTTCGTCCTGCGCCGGTACTGATGCGTCGGTGATGGCCGGCCGCACACCGCACCACAGAAGCCATGGAAACCAAAGTTTCCCACCCCACCTGCTTCTTGGGAGAGACCAGATGAACATCACCATGCTCGGCGCCGCCGGATCGACGGGGCGGCGCGTTGTCGAACAACTGCTGTTCCACGGTCACACCGTCCGCGCCGCCGTCCGCACCAAGGCACAGGCGGAGGGCTGCTGCGCAAGGGACTTGAGGCCACGGTCCTCGATCTCGCGGCTCCCGGGCCGCACTTCATGGACGCGTTCGCCGGTTCGGAGGCAGTCGTGAACGCGGCGGCCACCCGCAGCATGAACCAGCGGCAGGCCGAGCTGATCGACCATCACGGAATCGTCGCGGCCGTGGATGCGGCCGTCGCCGCCGGTGTGAAGCGGTGGGTCCAGCTGTCCATGTGGGGCACCGCCGACCCTGCCCGGCTACCTCCGGGCCACCGGCCGGGCCAAGCTCGCCGCCGACAACCACCTCGAACAGTCGGGCCTCAACTGGACGATCGTGCGCCCGCCGTGGCTGAACGACAGCGCCGCCACCGATCGCATCACCGTCGGCGACGAGGTCGAGGAGGGCTCCCTGAGTCGCGACGACCTCGCCACGGTCCTCGTCCCCTCGCTGGACCACCCGGCCACGTTCCAGCGGGCGTTCGAGGTGACCGGCGGTTGGCGCCTGTTGACGACCGCGCTCGACTCCCTGACTGCTTGAGCGCGGGTGCGGTGCGCAGCGTGGTGTGGTGGTGACGTACTACCGGGACAGGTGGGCGGCGAGGGATCGGCTGCTTTGTTCTCCGTCCGGTCGCAGGGAGGTGGGCAAAGGGAGGTGGACGAGGGGTGTCGTTCGAGGACGGCACGAAAGGCGAGTTCCCCTTCGACGTACCGCTCACCGCTCTGTGGCACGACGAACACCGCACGGTCGACCAGACCAACTCACCGTCGCCGCGCCGGCCGAGTGAGGCAGACCCAATCGCTCAGCAGGTTGACGGCTGGTGGTTGCCCCAAGGCAGCCATGGCATCATCAGCCGGCCCCAACGTTCCCCGAACGGGACTGGGGCCATGTCGCCGCTCACGCCGCCGACGAGGCTTCTGGAGCGACAGTGTCGCCTACCGGCAGACACGTGTCCCTGGTATTCGAGGACGCCGATGGGGTGGGCGTGCTCCTGCCCGGCGAGCTGTGTGGGATTTGGGCCGCCCAAGTGCCCTGTGGGAGTCCGACAAGTACTGTGCGTAGGCGTTGAGCTGTAGCGCAGATGGCCCGGGGTGGCCAGCGGGTGGCCGGACGCCTTTGGACGGTGCAGCACGAAGTACCGGCATCGAGCAGGGCAGAGGTGTACTGATCAGGCACAACAGCATTACGCAGCATCAGCCGTCACCAGGCGGCATGATCCCTAGTGGCCTCGTAATGCGTAGGTCTCGGGTTCGAATCCCGAAGGCGGCTCCATGGTAAACCCCAGGTCAGGTCTCTGACCTGGGGTTTCTTCTTTTGGCTGACCTTGGAATGGGCGTAAATCGGGTGCCGGTGGTCTGTGCATCAATGCGTAGGTCGGAGATACCGTTTCTGTGACAGGACTCAGGTGCGGAGCCCCCTGAACTGGGGTTTTACGTGTTCCGAGGGCTGGTGCGGGCCCACTTGAATCGGTCTCCGGTGGACGAGCGGTGGACAGCCGTGCAGCAGTGGTGCAGACAGCGGCCAAGTGCCTCGTGATGAGAGCCGTCTCTGGCCTTGGCGACAGCGGCCCGCTGTCTGTCGGCGTAGGTGGCTTTGGACAAACCACGGTGGTGGGTTTCGGCTGCACCACAGCGCCCGTGCTTTCTGAGCTGAGTCTCCATTCGAGCCGGGGCGGTTCAGCCGCTGAGCGCCGCCCCCGTATGCCGCACGACGACGGTAGGGGCGCCGCGCCGAGCACCCCGCACGTCATGCGCCGTGCGAGTCGTGGCCGCCCAGGTCGGTGAGGAGGTGGTCCAGGACCAGTTCCTCCTCGATGCGGCGTCCCGCTGCGCGGACGGTTTGGGCGAGCGGCGGGTCCCACGGGGTGTCGGCCGGGGCGCCGGTCAGCGGCGTGGTGGCCGGATGTCGGGCGAGGGCCGCGCGGTAGTCGGCGGTGGTGTACCGCCATGGGGTCCAGGGCACGTGGGCGAGCAGGCGGCCCGCGATGCGGAAGCCGCCCCAGTCGAAGTCGCCGTGGTAGCGCAGGGTCCACCCGCGGTCGGCGCAGAGCCGGAGCAGACGCAGGGCGGCGGTGCTGGGCTGGCCCTGGAGGCAGATCAGCGGGGCGCAGTCCCGGCCGAGGCGGTCGGCGGCGGCGAGGACGACGGCGGGGTTCTCGCAGATGTGCACCGTGCCGTCGCGGCGGGGGTGGTCCTGGTCGGAGGCCGGCGGTGGAAGGGGCAGGTGGGGCGGATCGCGGACGAGTTGACGCAGGGTCAGGACCGCTGGCTGGGCGGAGGAGCCGAGGGCGGTCAGAGCGCGGCCGGTGGCGGTGCGGTCGTCGCCGGGCAGGTTGAGGGCGAGGACCTGGGAGGAGAGTTCGTCGAGGAGCAGGCCGACCGAGGCCCATGCGTCGCGGCGTGACTGCGTGTCGCTGCCGGGGGCGGTGCCGGTGAGGGTTCGTACGGCGTCAAGGGTGAGTGTCGCCAGCCGGCCGTGGTCGAGGGCGTGGGCGTCACCGGTGTGCTCGGCGGCGAAGGCGCTGAGCGAGCGTGGGGAGGAGACGGGAAGGTGGGGGAGCAGGCGGGCGAGGGCGGCGAGGAGCGGTGTCGCCTCCTCGGGGGTGCGGGCGAGCCGGCGGACCAGGCCGGTGGCGTGGAGTGTCGCGTACCAGTCGGCGAGTTCGGGTCGGGCAGCTGCGGCGTCGGCCAGCGGGGCGAAGGCGCGCTCCCACGCCAGAGTCAGTCGGTCGGCGGTCTCCCGGCGGGGCGTGACCGGTCCGGTCAGCGCGATGACGGCGGCGGCGAGGCCCTCCGGGCATGCTCCGCTGTCGCGGAGCACCTGGTCCACCGCGGCCAGCGAGACTGACAGCGAGCGGCCGGGGCGGGGTGCTCGGCCCAGCAGCCGGCCGACGGCGGCGCGTTCGGCGTCGCCAGCTTCGGGCCTGGTCACCGTGGTGTCGAGCGGCTGTCCGGATTCCAGGCGCCGGCGAACCCGGCCGACGAGCCAGGCGAGGCCCGGTCCGCCGAGCAGCCGGTGCAGGCGGGGGAGGTCGGTGCTCATCCGATCACGCCCGGGTTCCCGGGCGGGGCCGGATTCTTTCTCCGCACCGGCTTCATGCGAACAGGTCTCCCTGGGCGGCAGACCGCTGGGACGGTACGTCGACGGTGGGGCCGTCGGCTTGGGTGCGGTGGTGGCCGTCCCATTCCCAGCGGGTGACCAGGACGGCGGCGATCTCGTCGACCCGGGAGAGCTGGGCGATGGCCAGACCGGGAACCTGCGGGTAGCAGCCCCACTCTCGTTCGGAGGTCATCACCACGTCCAGGTCGAATGCGGCCAGCAGACCGAGGGACTTGGCGCGAGAGTCGTCGTCGACGCCGGCGAACGCCTCGTCCAGCGTCACTAGGCGGGGGGCGTGGGCGTTGCTGGCCGAGGCGTAGTGCGAGGAGGCGGCGGCAAACAGCGGGAGGGACACGGACAGGACGCGCTCACCGCCGGAGGCCGGGCCGGTGGCGGACAGCCACTTGCCGTGCTGGTGGCGTTCGATGCCGAACTCGTGCCAGGACCGGTAGTCCAGCGCGGTGGTGAGGTGTTCGAGCCAGGTGCCGGCCGGGTCGTCGGTGCGGGCGCGGTCGATCTGGGCCTGGAGGAACTCGCCCAGGGCGGTACGGTCGGCGGCCGTCCAGGCATCCGAGGACTGGCGCAGCAGCCGGTCGCGGGCCGTCGCCAGCCCGGTCGGGGCGTTGCGGGCCGGGCGCCACACCAGGCGGAGCAGCATGCCGGTGCTGGTCGGGCGGTCGTGCAACTCCCGGTTCATGCCCAGTACATGATGCTCGGCCGCGCCGACCAGTTCCTGGAGGGTGCCGGCGACCTCAGTGATCAGGTGGTTCTCCAGGATCTCCTGCTCGCGGGCGGACAGCAGCAGCTGCCGGTCGGCGACCTCGGCGCCGAGCGCGGCGACCAGATCGGGTACGGTGCGCTCCCTGCCCTGGAACACGACGTCCACGACCAGACCGTCCTCCAGCATCCGGGCGGCCGCCGTGTGGCCGTGCCGGGCCAGGGCGTCGGAGAGGTCCTTGAGTTCCTCGGTGACCCGGCGTTGCACGCGCTCCCAGGCGGTGTCGGAGTCGTCCACGGACTCCAGTTCGCGCTCCACGGCGCGTGCGAGTCGCACCGCCGGTTCGGGGGCCCAGGACTCGCCGGAGTGGGCCAGGCCGGGAAGGGCCACGGCGAGCAGGCCGGTGGCGGTGAAACGGCGCAGCGCCTCGATGGCGTCGGCGCGAGTCCGTACGGTGTCCTCGATCTCCTCGCGCACCCGAGCACGCAGGGCGTTCGCCGCGGCCTGGCGGCCGGTTGCGGCGTTCTGTTCGCGGCGGGTGGCGCGCTCGTCCTCTTCGCAGGCGCGTAGCGCCGTGCCGACCTCGGCCAGCCAGCGTTGCAGCTCGGCGACGGCGGTGCCGACGGTGGCCTGGAGCGTGCCGTGCCGCTCGCCGGCGCGGACGGCCTCCCTGGCGGCCGTACGGGAGCGCTCGGTCAGTTCTGCGGCGTGTTCGGCGGCGCGGGCGTGGTCGCCTTCCTCGGTCGCCAGCGCGGCGCGGGCGGCACGGTGTTCGCATACGGCCGGCCACAGTGCCGCCAGGACTTCACGGTAGGTGCCCAGCGCCTCGCGTACCTCGCGGAGGCCCTGCACTGTGGGAGGCAACCCCAACTCATCGGCGAGGCCGTGGAGTTCCGTGGCCACACGATCGGCGGCGGCGGCGGCGCCCGCCGCCCCGGCCTCGGCCGCCGTGCGGCGCTCCGCGGCCCGGTGGTGCTCCACGTGGGCCGCCGCGACGGACGCGTGGGCGCCGCGCAGGGCGGAGTCGTCCGGGAGGGTCTGCTCCTCCGCGAGCGTGCGCACCTCGGCCTCCACAGCCTCGCATTGGGCGCCCAACTCGTCCAGCTGACCTGTGAGAGTCGCGAGTTCGGCGTCGATGGAGTCGATGCGGGCCCGCCTGGCCTGTTCGCGGGCGCCTTCGCCGAGGTACTCCGCGGTCGGCTTCGACCAGGCGCCGGTGAGCGCGCCGATCCGGAACCGGCCGTCCGGGGCGATCCAGCTGCCGTCGGCGGGGAGTTCCTCGTCCGTGCCGAGCAGGCCGATGCCGGCCAGCAGCGTACGTACCAGCTCGTCCGGGACGGCGGCCGCGGCGGCATCGGAGCGGTCCACCGCCGCGTCCAGTACATCCGCCAGTGAGGGCCCGGCCGTCGCGGCGCCGACCGTGATCAGTGTGTCCCAGGTGTCGGCGGACGCCATCGTGCCGTCCGGGGCGACCCAGCCGTCCAGCAGGCCGGAAGCCTCCAGGGCCGCTTCCAGTCCCGCGCGCTGGCGATCCGTCAGGCCTGACGAGGTGGTGAATTCCACCAGACGCCACAGGGGGGCGCCGGGCACGTTGTGCCGAGCTTCGGCGGACCGGGTGTGCGGGGTACGCGGGGCGCGCTGGACGCCGGCCCGCAGGTCGGCCGACTCCGCCCGCAGCCCCTCGACGCGTTCCTGGGTCGACTGCCTGTTCAGGTCCAGCGCGGCCCGCCGCTCGGCCAGCGCGGAACCGGCGGCCGAGGCGGCCGCCTGTGCTGCCGTGCGCGCCGGGTCGGCGCCCGCCAGCGTGCCGACCCACTGGGCGAGTTCGTCGAGCACGCCCTCGCCGTCGGCCGGGCGCAGCAGTGTGCAGGCCGCGAAGTGCGCCCTGACCGCCTTCAGATAGCTCCCGCCCTCCGCCGCCGCGACCTCCTCGGCCTCGGCGCTCAGGTCTGCCCGGCGGGTCAGCTCGGCGTGGGCGTCCTCCAGTTGCCGCCTGGCCCGGTCCAGCGCCCGTACGGACTCCTCGGCGGTGGCCAGCTGCTCCTCGACCAGGGTGACGGAGCGCAGGCGGCGCTCGGTGGCATCGGCGGCATTGTGCTGGGCGGTCGCGGGAGTCTCCTCGGCGGCGAGCGTGCGGACCACCCGGTCGGCGTGCTCGCCCTCCAGCCGGGCGGCCGCCGCGCCCTTGGCGGCCCGCTCCAGCGCGGCGTCCTGTGCGCGCTCCGCGCTCTCGGCACGCGTACGCGCCGCGCCCAGCCTGGTGGCGTACCGGGTCTGCTCGTCCACGGCCCGGGTTCGGTCCGCCTCGGCCTGTTCGGCGTCCTGAGCGGTGCGCTCAGCCAGGTCCGCGGCCTGTTCCAGTTCGCGCGCGCTGCGCATTTCGGGGCCGGCCCGTAGTGCCTCGTCCCTGGCCCGCAGTCCGGTACGCCGCTCGTCGAGTTCCCGCAGCCGGGTCTCGGCCTCGGCCAGCGCGGTCCCGGCGGTGTCGAAGTCCTGCTCCGCGGTGTTCAGTTCGGTGCGCAGCGTCTCATAACGGGAGTGCTGGGTCCGCGGCGCGCGGGCCTTGCGCCGGGCGGCCACCTGCGCGTATCGGCGGTAGTGCACGAGGAAGGTGCCGGCCGCGCTTTCGGCGGCGGTCATCGCCGCCAGCTGCTCCTTCTCCTCGTCCAGGGAGCGGAACGCCTCCGCGACGTCGGCGATGACCGCCTGGTCCATCGGCGGCAGGGACTCTGTGAGCGCTTGGGAGAGCGCCTTCTCGCTGGGCCGCTTGGACAGTTGCGGCTGGCGCAGCTGCACCAGGAGGTTGACCAGAGCGGCGTAACGCTGTTCCCCGAGGCCGAAGAGCGCCTCGTCCACCGCCCGGCGGTAGGCGCGAGCAGAGTCGTGGACCATCCCGCGTCCGGCCAGTGCCTCGGCCAGCCGGTCCCGGGTGATCGCCGCGCCGGTGGAGTCCAGCAGTCGCAGCCCGCCCTCGGCCGGGTCCAGGCCGATCCGGCGGTCCGTCACGAAGAACCAGTGCCGGGCGATGCCACGTCCGCTGACTGCCTTCAGTCCGCAGCCCAGGGTGGTGTAGTGCGCGGCGCCGTTCTCGTCCCGGCGGCCGAACTCGATCCAGGTGTAGCCGAGCCGCTCGGGATGCGGATGCTCGCCGCCGAGCAGCAGGTTCCACTCCATCCGCTTTTTCGGGTCGGCGTCCGGCTCGACCCGGTGCGGGGACAGGTCCCCGTCCAGCAGGAAGGGGAGGGTCAGCGCCAGCACCTTGGACTTGCCGGTGCCGTTGTTGCCGCGCAGCAGCAGGCGGCCGTCGCGGAAGTGGAACTCCTCCACGTCGTAGTAGAACAGGTCGACCAGGCCGACCCGCAGCGGCTGCCAGCGGGTACGACCCGGCTCGGGGAGCCGCGTCTCGACAGTGGTGTTCATCGGGTGCTGCCCTTCTTGCCCTTCGTGCGGTTCGCGGTGGACTTGTGCTTCCTGGGCGCGCTCTGACCCGGCTCCAGCAGGACGGCCTCGCCCACCCGGTAGCGGTCGAGCGCCGGACGGGCCCGCACGGCCGGGGCGCCATCGGTATCCACCGTGCGCTCCAGCAGTTGGAGGGCCACCAGCCGCTCGACGGCCCGTTCCGTCAACTCCGGCTCGGCGCCCGGCACGGTTGCGCTGCGGCGCCAGAATCCGGCGTGGTCCAGCGCCCAGCCCGCCACCTGACGGTGCAGCTCGGTCAGCGGCACGGTGCCGCCCTTCCCTGCGAGATACTCGGCCACCAGCAGTGCCACATGACCGTCGGTGCCGGACTCCGGCATCCGCAGGTCGGTCAGGTCGTCGTCCGGGTCGACCATCGCCAGACCCTCGGTCCGTATCTCGGGTGACAGACCGGTGAGTTCGGTGATCCGGCGGGTCAACGCGCCGCGCTGCGAGGTGAGATAGGCGGCCTCGGCCTGCGACAGCTCGTCCAGGTAGAGCACCGGATCGTCGAGCAGGCGGCGGGTCAGGGTGTGCCGCAGCGCGCGGTTGCGCAGCTCGTCGCTGTCGGGCAGCGCCTCGGCGTTGAGTTCGGCGAGGCGTTCATCGAAGCCCCCCGCGCGCACGGTGCTCGGGCCGCGCCTGGTCACCAGCAGCCCGGCCAGCACCCGGCGGTCCACGTCATAGAGCGCGTCGCCGGCCGCCTTGAGGAAGGCGTCCTCGTCGCCCGCGACCTTGGCCAGTACGCCCCAGTCGAGCAGCAGCCGGACCACCGCCACCAGGTCGGTGCGCTGCTCGCGGTCGGCCAGGGCGAACTCAACCCCGGCCGCGGCCAGCGACGGGTCCGTGGCCGCGAGCACGGCCTGCTCGGCGAGCCGCCCGAGCGCGATCTGCTGCTCGGCGCGCTCCAGTACGGCCAGGCACAGGCAGAGCAGTACGTAGCGGCGTCGGGAGAACGGCAGTCCGGTGCGCTGGTCCCGTGCCGGATGGGTCGGGTCGGTGGCCACGCTGGGGATGCGGCGCAGCCGGGCCACCTCGGAGTCGACCAGCAGGGTCCAGCCGGTGTTGCGCTCGAACCACGTCCGCAGCTCGGCCGCGTGTTGCCGGACCAGCCGGAACTCGTCGCTCCCGGCGCCCAGCAGCGGACGGCGCAACAGGGCCCGGGCCGCCCGGCGGACCTCCTCGGTCCGCTGTGCGGCGAGGGCGTCGCCCAGGCCGGCCCGGCTCATCGTCTGCTCCCAGCGGACTCGGGCTCGCGTCCGGGCCGGGGCTCGGCTCCAGGGTCCCCGGCCCCGGGCTCAGTCCCGACCCCAAGCTTGCTTCCCGTGACCAGGTCGATGATCTCGACCAGGTGTTCCGGCCCGCGCAGCACCCCGTCGAGTGTCCGGATCTCGGCGGGTGCGGCGCCGGGCAGCCGCGTCAGTCTGATCTCCATCGTCCCGTCGTTCGTGGTGGCTATGACCGACTCCGAACCCGGCCGCCATGCCGACAGGGCGTCGCCGAGGAGCAGCAGGAACAGTCGGAAGGCATCCCGGTTCAGCTCGTCCAGCTCGCTGAGCCGTACCGGCCCCCGGGTGGCCAGCCGGGCCCGTGCCGCAGCCGTCTGCTCGGCCTGCTTGCGGGCCACCTCGGCCAGATACGCCTTGGCCTCGGCGCGGTCCTGCACGGCCCGTGTACGGCCCCGCCGCTCGTACGAGCCGGTGCGCCGCAGTTGAGGACTGATCCGCACGCCGGGCGCGTCATACCAGGAGGCGGATGTCGGCACAGGTTCGGCCTCCCGCTCGGCCAGCGCCGCCTGGTCGATGGTCAGGTGACGTGCGGAGTACAGCCCGAACGCGGACCGCCAGAGCCGGTGCCGGCTGTCGTCGTCGGGCGCCTCGGCGAACCAGCGGGCCAGCTCACGGAAGTCCGCCGAGCGGTCCGAACGCCCGGCGCGGCGCTCGTTGAGCGCCTGGACCACGCCGAGCAGCTGGGGCACGGCCTGGCGGGCCGCCGAGCGCAACAGCTTGGCCTGGGAGCTGCGGCCCGGCACGCTCAGGAACCAGGCCCGCAGGCCGTCCCAGCGTCCGTACCAGCGACGCTCGGCCGCCGTCAGCGCCTCGGCGACGGCGTCCGGAGCCGCGTCGGCCGCCTCGCGTCCGGCAGCCAGTCGGAGCAGCGGCCCGATCGGCCCCTCGGGGGCGGGCCCGAGGTCCTCCAGGAGCCCGGCGATCTCGGCGCCCCGGGTGACCAGGTCTTCGATGAAACGCTCCAGGTACTCGATCAGCCGCTGTTTGTAGGCGAGGAAGACCTCCACGTCGGCCTCATGCAGATCGACGGTGCGTAGCAGCGAACTCATGAAGGCCCGGGCGTTGTCGGCTAGCCCGGAGAAGCGGTCGACCAGGGCCAGCAGGGCCAGGTGCACCACTGCGGCGTCCGGGGCGGGGCGCTCGGTGAGGGCGAGCAGGGCCCGCAACTGCACGGTGATGTCGGCGAGCGCGACCGCCTGCAGCTCGCCCCGCCGGCCGAGCGCCTCGTCGTACGCGGCCAGTGCCTCCTCCGCGGCCTCGCCAGCGCGGGTCAGCTGGTAGATGTGGCGGGCGCGGTAGAAGTCCTCCAGCGCGGTGACCCGGCTGGTGTCGGGGTCGGCCCGCAGGTTTCCCCATCGGCCGAGACGCTCCAGTGCCACAGCCACGGCCTCCGGCGGCGGGCGGCTCTCGGGAGGCAGGCCGAGGTGGACGTCCTCCGGGCGCAGATGGACCGTGAACTCCTGCTTCGCCTTGACGAAGACCCCCATGACCTGGCGGTAGAGCGCGCAGTGCTCCGTTGTGAGGTGAGCGAAGGGCTGGTAAGGCCCGGCCGGGCCCGTTTCGCCACCGACCAGTGCGGTCGTACCGCTCGTACCCGGGTCATCCACTTCCGCCATAGCGCATCATTCTGTCGTACACGCGAGAGTGCTCCGCCCACACAGCGAGATCGCCATCGCGCCGCCAGTGCCGATTCCGGCCGACGCCGATTGCGCCGCTGCGTGCGCTGGAGCCCCGGCGCACGCGGGGTGGCACAGGCCAAGGAGCAGACGAGTCCCGGGCCCGAGCGCCCGGTCACAGGCCGCCGTCGATGATGAGACCGGCCGCCACGCAATCGGTCGGCCACCCAGTCCCCACCGAACCCGGAACGGTTCACCGCCGCCTGCGCGCCCTCTGCACTCGCCGGTGAGCGGCAGTTGGCCGTCCCCGCTGAAAAGCTCCCCGCGTTCCGCAAAGCCCTGCTCGCCCAGGGCTACCCACTGGCCTGACCCGGACGGATCCGCCCCGGCTCACGGCAAGGGGGAACGCCAGAACCTGATCGGGGCGCGGCGGGCGCCAAGGCCAGACCCAGTGCGACAGCTGTGGAACCCCACAAACCGTTCATGGGCTACGGAAACCCTACACGTGGGTGCCGCTGGGGTCAGGTGCTGGATGCCTCGAAGGTCTCGATCGTGCAGCGCGCTGCCCCGCTGCGCTCGATCCTGGCGTCGCTGGTGATCAGCGGAACACCGAAGCTCTCGGCGAGGGCCACGTAATGCGCGTCGTAGACGGAGAGGTTGTTCGACAGCTCGCGTACGCGCTGCCACAGGATCAGCGTGGGGTGCAGGTCGAGGGCGAGAGCCTGGTAGTCGGTGATCGCCTTCAGTGCCTCCTTTTCCGTGATCTTGGGCTTGCCCCCTCGCCGGCCGCGGGCCAGCCCGAAGGCGGCCGAGGTGATCTCGTAGTCCAGCAGGCCCGGCGCTGCGAGAGTGTCGGCGCGACCCACCCGCTCACGGATCGCGGTTCCGGTCTTGCCGTGGTCGAGGAGGAAGTGCACAAGGCTGGAGCAGTCAATGACGATCAACGTCGGTCCCGCCCGTCCTCGACGGCGTCGAGGATGTCGGTCGTATCGAGCTCGGTGCGGGTTTCACGCTCCAGGCGTGTGGCCATCTCCGCGAGGGTGGGCTTAACGGCTTCCCGGGCGAGAAGCTCCAGGGCGTATGCCTGGAGCGACTTGCCCGCCTGTGCTGCGCGGACCTTCAGGGCGTTGACTGTGTCGTCCGGGACATCCCGGATCGTGATCGCGGTCATGGCTTTATTTTAGCAGCAATGCAGGTGTTATGCAGTCATCAGGGGTTCGCCGTACTGCACACCAGTGCTGACCCAACCGTGCAGCGCGCGATACGGCCAGAGGGCGCCGGCCGCACCGCGGCGGTCAACGCCCGCCTCGAACGCGTCCAGGAATCCGGACGCGATCCTGTGCCGGTCCAATGTCGGCGCGATGCTCGAAGTCATGCGCTTGCTGGAGGAAGGCCGCCGCGTCGCCCTCGTCGGCGAGGGCGAGGCCCTGCGGGCCCTCGCCCGAGCCGCCCGCGACCTCAAGGCCGGCAAGCGCAGCACCCACCCCGAGCTGATCCTCTTCGACTCCTGGGGTGAGCTGCAGGAGTACGCCGAATACGACCCGTCGGGCCGTGACCTGCTGCCCCTGGTCGATCTTGTCGACGAACGCGGCGTCGACGTCATCCTCGCCGCGGTGGACAAACTTTCCGTCGAGCAGGGCGCTGAGATCGTGGTCTCCACCGCCCAGGCCAAGGGCCGAGAATGGGCCTCTGTCCGCATCGGTGAGGACTTCACTGAGCCGATGCACCATGAAGAGACGGACGAGAACGGTGACCCGCTGCCCGGTGACATCGATGACGCTGAAGCCCGGCTCGCCTACGTCGCCGTCACCCGCGCCCGCCACCGGCTCGACTTCGGCGGCGTGGGCTGGATCAACCAGCACCCCGACGGCAACCCCGGCGGAACACATCCGCGCCAGGACCGCGAACCTCCCTCTCTGTGGGAAACATTGGGGCCCTCGCCGAACTGAGCCGACCTGCCAACCCTTGGTGCCGGTGAGCGGCCAGGGAAGAACCGATCGCCATGTCACTGGCGGCTTCTACATTGGGTGACATGACCGAAGCGCAGCCTGGGGATGTCGAAGATGCTTTTGTTGAGGTCGGACAAGCACTCTCATGTGCCCGTCTGGCCCCGTCAGGAGCTACGCTTCCAGCCACGCAGTGCCATCGCTGACCTCTTCCGGCTGCCCCACCGGTGGACAGCCGGTGGACAGACGCCTTTGGACGGTGCGTCACGGGGTAGCACATACCAACCTGTTACGCGTGCTCTGATCAGGCAAGACGTCACCAGGTGGCACGACGAGGCACCACGCAACATGACCGCTCATGGTCTCGTAATGCGTAGGTCTCGGGTTCGAATCCCGAAGGCGGCTCCGGAAAGGCTCAGGACTCACTCGCCGTGACCTGGGTCTTTTCCTTTTCCGTGACCACGTCGTGGCTGCATCGCCGCCCGACTCCGGGCCGCCGGACCGGCAACGGGCCCGCGGCAAACCCACAGCGGGCGACCAAGCCCTCCTTCGCGAGCAGGCCTGAGGACAGCTCAGAAAGTGCGCCAGGGGCGGGTGTCCGGCCTCGCATGAGGGAGGACACCCGCCCCTGGTGCGCCTGCCGTAGCGGTCCGGAATGGGAGGCGGCCGCTGGGCGCTCAGTGATCCATCGGCTGCAGCACCGGCCGAAGGTGTCCTGACGCGCGATCGCGGTCAGTCGAGGTACGCACCGGTCAGCCCGAGGGCCTTCGAGCCGTCGAGATCGGCCAGCTTGGTGCCGGTGAAGGCGCGGGCCCATTCGGAGGTCTGGATGCGGAAGGCAGGCTGCTCGGCGGTGAGGGCTTCGAGGACGGACTCTGCGGCCTGCGCCGGGGTTTGCGCGGAGTCGGCGAACATCGTCTGGGTGCGGGTGGCGTACGCCTGGAGGGGTGCCGCGTAGGGGCCGGCGGCGGCGATCAGGGCTGCCGGGTCGATCCCGAGGTTGCTGACGAACTCGCTGGCCACGGCGCCCGGCTCGACGACGGAGACGGCCACTCCGAGCTTGGCGGCCACCGGCGCGAGGCTCTCCATGAAGCCCTCGACAGCGAACTTGGCCGCGCAGTAGGCCTCGTTGAAGGGCTGGCCGACGACGCCTCCGACGGATGTGACGGTGATCAGGCGGCCGCCGGCGGCGCGCAGGTGTGGCAGGGCGGCCTTGCTGACCTGGACGACGCCGAAGAAGTTGACCTCCATGACGCGCCGTACATCCTCGACGGTCTCGTTCTCGATGGTGCCGACGTGGCCGGCGCCCGCGTTGTTGACGACCGCGTCGAGCCGGCCGTAGTCGGCGACGACACCCTCGATGGCGGCGGTGACGGAGGACGCGTCGGTGACGTCGAGCTGCCGGATGTCCAACTCGACGCCGGCAGTCTCGGCGGCCTTGCGCAGGGCATCGGCGCGGGCGGGGTCGCGCAGCGTGGCGATCGTGCGCCAGCCCGCCTCGGCCGCGGAGACGGCGGCGGCGAGACCGATGCCGGAGGAGGTGCCGGTGATCAGGACGACCTTGCGGGACATGGTGTGCCTCTCGTGAAAGGGACTGGGGCGGCGACGTCCGCCATCCAGTGCGTGTGCACACACATTATCTTTGTGTGTGCACACACGCAACCTCTATGCTTGTCCCATGGCGACTCGCAAGCTCAAGCAGGGGGAGATGCCCCTCCCCGACCATGCCTTTTACGGTCTCGTGTGGGCCGGAACCGTGCTCACCGAGCGCGTGGGCCGTGCCCTGACCAAGGCCCACGATCTGCCGTTGTCCTGGTTCGAGGTGATGCTGTGGCTGGCCTCCCAGGACCAACCGGTCTCCGCCTCGTCCCTGGGCAACAGCACCATGCTCAGCCGCAGCCAGGTCTCGCGTGTGCTCGATGCGCTCCAGGAGCGCGGACTGGTCACCCGTACGCCGTCCACGCGCGATGCGCGCGCGGTCGAGGTCGCGCTCACCGATGGGGGCCGGCGCCGCTTCGAGGAAGCGGACGCCACGCGGCGTGAGTGCCTGGCACCGGTCTTCACCGACGTCCTCGACGAGGCGGACCTCAAGGCCCTGGACGAGGTGTGGCGCAAGCTCAAGCAGCACAAGGACGCATGAGGCCTACGGCTCCCTGGGAGGTTTGAGGGATCTGGCCCGCCAGACCTCCTGCCTTGGGCTGTGCTCGCGCATGGCCCGCGGAGACGACAGCCCGCCGCGAAGGTGTGTCGCCTGTCGGTCACACTCCTGGGTCGCCGCGTGTCATCCCTCAGAGGGACGGACTGACGGAACGGACTGACGCACCGGACTGACGACCGAACCGATGGACCGGCCCCGTCCCTGTGACGAGCAGCGTGACCACCACCTGAGGAGTGCGCCATGACCGAAGGCATCAAGACGATCGTCTACCCCGTGAATGACCTCGCGAGCGCGAAAGCCCTGTTCAGCGAGCTGCTTGGCGTCGAGCCCAGCATGGACGAGCCGTACTACGTCGGCTTCCGGGCCGCCGGCCAGGACGTCGGGCTCGATCCCCACGGCCACAGCAAGGGCATGACCGGCCCCGTCGTCTACTGGCACGTTGACGACATCAAGAGCAGCGCGAAGGCGCTCCTCGACGCCGGGGCGCAGGAGTTGGAAGGCCCCAAGGATGTCGGCGGCGGCAAGCTGACCGCCACGGTGAAGGACCCGGACGGCAACGTCATCGGCCTCATTCAGCCTGCTTGAGGGTACGAATCACCTCAGCCGGCCGTCCGGCGCGGTCAACGGGGCAGCATGCGGTGACCGCGCCGGCCGTCCGCGACAACGTCGATGCCAAGGAGGCAGCTTCGGATGACCCCGCCCGCCCGGACCCCCGAACAACGCAAGCAGGACGCACTGATTCGGCTCGAGCAGGACGTCGACGCCTGGGTGGCGACGGCCGATCCGGAGAGCGGGACGCCCTATCTGGTGCCGCTGTCCTTCCTGTGGGACGGCGTCACGCTGCTGGTGGCCACGCCGTCCTCCAGTCCGACCAGCCGCAATCTGCAGGCCACCGGAAAGGTCCGCCTCGGCATCGGCCCGACTCGCGATCTCGTACTCGTCGAGGGGACCGTGCTCGCACTGGAAGCTGCCGAGCTGAAGGACGAGGTCGGCGACGCCTTCGCGGCCAAGACCGGCTTCGATCCGCGCCAACTGACCAGCGCCTATCTCTACTTCCGGATTCATCCGCAGCGGATCCAGGCCTGGCGCGAGGCCAACGAGATCCAGGGCCGCGAGCTGATGAGCAGGGGGCACTGGATAGTCCCCTGACAGACGCATCACGTGTGACACACGGATCACGTGGAGCGGGCCGGGGGCGGTCTGCCGTGGTCCTGGGAGAAACATCCGCCCGGACGGGGATCGACCGCTTCGTCCGGGCGGAGATACCACTGATACGTCCCGGGAGCGCCGGGCCGGGCCCGGCGCAAGGAACTGCGGATCCGGCCGCGCGGCGACACTCCCCCGAGTGTGGCTTCCACGCCGAGCACCGGGCCGGCCGGATCCGATGCATCGATTCAAACAGCCGTCACCAACAGATCGCTAACATGTGGCCAACGTTCATGGGATGGATTGGCTGAGACTGGTCGGGAGGATGCGGATGCGTTTCGTGCTGCTCGGCCCTCCGGCCGTGCACGATGCCTCCGGCGAGCCGCGCCCCCTGAGCAGCGCCAAAGTCCGCGCCCTGCTTGTCGCGCTGCTGCTGCGGCCGAATCGCGTCGTCTCCGTGGACGAACTCAAGGCGGCTCTATGGGCCGACGAGCCGCCCGCATCCGCCCACGCCTCCCTGCACAATCATGTGACGCGGCTGCGCCGGCTGCTCGCCGAGGACGATCGGCTGCGGGCCGCCCCGCCGGGGTATCTGCTGCGGGTCGAGCCGGGCGAGCTGGACACCGAGGTGTTCGAGAGGCAGGTGCGCACCGCCCGTACCGCGTACGCGCGGGGCGACTGGACCGCGGTCGCCGAGGCCGCCCGACTCGGGCTCGCGCTGTGGCGCGGCAGTCCGCTGGCCGGGTTGTACGAGCCCGACCAGGGCGCGCCCGCGCTCGTACAACGGCTGCGGGAATCACGGCTGCTGATGCTGGAGTGGCGGTACGACGCCGAGCTGCAGCTGGGCCGTTATGACGGGGTCGGGCCCGAACTCACCGCGCTCGTCGCGGAGTTCCCGCTGCGCGAGGCATTTCACCGGCAGTTGATGCTGGTCCTGCACGTACGGGCCGGCAGGCGGAGGCGCTCGCGGCCTACCAGTCGCTGCGCCGCACGCTCGTCGAGGAGCTGGGCGTCGACCCCGGACCGGCGGTGCAGAAGGCCTACCAGGAGGTGCTCCGTACGCCGGCAGCCCCAGCCATGGCCGCAGCCATGGCCGCAACCCCACCCCCACCCGCATCCCAAGCCGAGTCTCGCCCGCCCCGCCCCGCCCAACTGCCGCCCGCGCCCGCCCACTTCATCGGCCGCGAGGATCTGCTCGCCGAGTTGCGAGCCGCCCTCGCCCCCGCCGCCGCCGGTGGCGGTGTCAGCCGCCCCGTCGTCGTCTCCGGGATGGCCGGAGTCGGCAAGTCCGCCCTCGCCGTGCGGGTCGCCCACGCACTGCGGGACGACTTCCCCGACGGGCAGCTGTACGTCAATCTGCGCGGCGCCACCCCCGGCGTGACCCCTCTCGACCCCGGCTCCGCCCTCCGCGCGCTGCTGCGCGACCTCGGCGTCGACCCGCGGCAGGTGCCCTGCGAGGAGGACGCGGCCGCGGCCCTGCTGCGATCCACCCTCGCGCCGACCCGCACCCTCCTGGTACTCGATGACGCCGCGTCCGCCGCGCAGGTGCGGCCGTTGCTGCCAGCCGGTCCCGGCTGCGCGGTCGTCGTCACCAGCCGTTCCCCGCTGACCGCGCTCGACGGCGCGGCCCGTTTCCCGCTCGCGCCGCTGTCCGCCGAGGACAGCGGGATGCTGCTGCGGGCGGTCTCGGGTCGCGGTTTCGACGAGGGCCTGGAGCGGCTCGTCGAACGGTGCGGCCGACTGCCCCTCGCCCTGCGCGTCGTCGCCGCCCGCCTCGCCGCCCGCAGTGCGCTCACCGCCGACGTACTCGCCGGGCTGCTCGACGCGCAGGCCGGCCGGCTCGACCAGCTCGACTACGACGACCTGAGCGTGCGCGGCTCGCTCGCCGTCGCGCACGACGGCCTCGACCCGGACGCCGCTCTCGCGCTACGCCGGCTCGGCGCGGTGGACCTGCCCGAGTACGGCGTGCCCGCCGTCGCCCGGCTGATGGACACCGACGAGCGGCGCGCCGCGGCCGCCCTCGACCGGCTCGTCGATGTGGCGCTGCTCGAGGAGGTCTCGTACGGCCGGTTCGTGCCGCACGACCTCGTACGGGACTTCGCCCGCGAACTCGCCGAGGGGTGCGACGACCGGCAGCAGGCCGCCGAGCGCGTCCTCGTCTGGTACGCCGAGGCCACCCGCCAGATCGGCATCGCCCTGCTGCCGCCCGGCCAGGAGGCGGGGCTGCGGCTGCCCGCCCCGATCGGCGAGGCCGCGCCCTTCAGCTCCGCCGAACAGGCCCTGGCCTGGGGCGATCTGGAGCTGCCCAATTTTCTCGCGCTGACCGAGCGGTACGCGTCCCAGTCGGCGACGGCGCTGCTGCTTGCGCGGGCAGGTTTCACGTACCTCCAGCGGCGCGGGAGGCTCCAGGAGATGGCCGTGCTGGGCGAGTTGGCCCTGGACGCGGCCCGCAAGTCGGGCGACACCGCGGCCGAGGCGCACGCCCTCACCGACCTCGCAGGCATGAACTTCCTCAGCGGCAGGACCGAGCGCGCCCTCACCCTGAACGAGTCCGCCGTCGCGATCTGGCGCACCCTCGGCGACGACCGCCGTATCCAGCGCAGCCTCGGCAACCGCGGCATGCTGCTGGAGGGGCTCGGCCGGTACGAGGAGGCGACCGAGGCGCTGGAGTCCGCCATCGCGTACGCCCGCCGGCTCGGCGACGCGCACGGCGAGGCCATCATCCTCAGTCATCTGGGCAATCTGCACGAGCACACCGACGCCCGCGCCGCGATCGCGTGCCACGAGCGCAGCTTGGCCGCCGGCGTGCAGCTGAACAGCGAGATCCTGCGGCTCACCGCCCACTGCAACATCGGCTACGCCCATCTCACACTCGGCGAACCGGCGGAAGCGGCCCGGCACTTCGACGAGAGCCTCACCCTGATCGGCGACGACGGCGACTGGCACACCCAGTCCCAGGCCCGCATCGGCCGGGTCCGCGCCCTGCGCGAACTGGGCCGCGCCGAGGACGCCCACCGCGAATGCGCGCTGCTGCTGGAGCGCGCGGGGTCCCGGACCGACACCCAGATGCAGGCTCTCGCGCGCCACCAGCGCGGACTGCTCGTACACGCCGAGGGCGGCGAGGACGAGGCGCGCGAGCTGTGGGAGTCGGCGCTGACCGCGCTGGAGGCGCTCGACGGCAAGCATGTGGCGCTCATGGACGAGCTGCGGGAGCTGCTGGGCCGGCCCGCCACCCTCTGAATTCCCTGTGAAACATTCCGCCCGGGTCACCGCGTCAATGAGGTGAGGGGCAAGAAGCCCCGAGCGACGAAGCAAGTTGGACAACGGGGATGAACGGGGAGGGCATGAGACAGTCCCGCGCGGACGAATTCATGGAATTCGCAGCCGGCCGCACAGGCCATCTCTTTCGCTCCGCATGCCTGCTCACCAGCGGCGACACCCATCTCGCCGAGGATCTGGTGCAGGAGACGCTGAGCCGGATGTATGTGGTGTGGGGCCGGATGGCGCGGGTGGACAACCCTGCCGCGTACTCCCAGACGGTGCTGGTGCGCGCTTTCCTCAGCCACCGCCGGCGCCGCTCGGCCACCGAGCGTCCACTGGCCGAGGTGCCCGACGAGACCGCGACGCCGGGCGGCGAACCGGAGGTGAGGATCTCGCTCCTGCAGGCGCTGGGGGAACTGGCGCCGAAGGACCGGGCTGTGGTGGTGCTGCGGTACTGGGAGGACCGCAGCATCGCGGAGACCGCCGAGGCGATGCACACGAGTACGGCTGCCGTGCGGACCAGGTCATCGCGGGCACTTGGCAAACTGCGCGACGCCCTGGGCTCCAGCCTCGCCGAGTTCGTCGCGCGCTGACCTGACTCCTGACCCGGGTCCTGACCGGCCCCCGAGCACTTTCCCCGGACTTTCCGAGAACTGGTGGTTCCCCATGTCTTTCGAGGACGAACTCGGCGAGGCGCTGCGCCGAATCGGCAACACCTTCGACAGCGACCAGCAGACCCTGCTGACGACGGGTGTGGAGCGCGGCCGTCGCACGGTGCGCCGCAGGCGCGTACTCGCGGTCACCGCGAGCGTGGTGGCACTGGGCCTGATGGGCTCGGGGGCGTACGCGGGCGGGCTGCTCGGCGACGGCAGCGGCGAGACGAACGTCGCGAGGGAAGCCCCCTCGCTGGACAGCGGACGGGTCTTCGAGATCTGGAAGAAGCTGGCCCCCGCGGGGACGTTCAGCCAGGAGAAAGTGCTGCCGCGGAAGCCGGGGGAGTACGCGCACGTCTCGTTCGTCTATGACGACGGGAAGGGCGCGGGGCTGGTCGAGTTCAGGATGGGCAAGGCCGATCTGCGGGCAGGTGCCGAGGGCTGTGAACCGGCCGACAGGAAGTGCCGGGCCCGGTCGCAAACGGACGGCGCCCGGAGCCTGAACGTCGAGAGCCACGAAGCTCCGTACACCACCCTTGACACCAAGTCCGTGCGGCACCAGATCATCACACCCGAGGGCTTCGTCGTCGAAGCCACCGTGTGGAACACCCCCGATCCCCGGCAGGCCACCGGCACTCGCAAGGTGCCGGTCCTCATGTACGACCTGCACCGGCTCAACGCGAACGAGTGGCGGAACGAGCTGAAGAAGTTCCCCGTGCCCGATCCGCTGGGAGGCGAGCCGGCGGTCGACCCGGCCTTCGTCAACCCGTTGGGGAAGATCTCGGGAACCGAGCTGACCAGCACGTTCAAGGGACTGCTTCCGGCGGGGTCGTTCAGCGACGAGAAGGGCCGGGGCACGGGCGATCAGCTGGGCCCGGCGGCGTCGTTCGTGTACGACGACGGCAAGGGCAAGGCAGGCGTCACAGCCGAGCTGTACCGCGTCGACCCTCATGGCTACTCGACCCGGCAGTACACAAGTTGCCGCCGCGTGCCCCACTGCACCGTCACCACTTCGGCGGACGGCTCCAAGGTGCGCGTCTACCGGGAGGAGTACGGAAAGAGTGGAGGGTTCCGCAAGTTCTGGACGGCCACCTATCTCTCCCCGCAGGGACACATGGTCGAGATCTCCGAGTGGAACACCCCCGAACGGGACGGTGGCAGGGCAACCCGGGACACGCCGCCCCTCACCGTTGAGCAGCTGCGGGTCCTGGTTTCGTCCAAGAAGTGGCAGCCTGCCCTTGACGAACTGCCCGCCGCTCCCGAGGAGTCGGTCGGCGGAGCCACCCGGCCGACCTGGCACGAGGCCGACGAATACGTCCGTCAACTGATGCATCTGCGTCAGTCGGCGAAGTCCGGAAACCCGCACGTCAAGGGCTGCGACAGCACGTGCTGGTCCCGGCTCACCCTGAACAAGGACGGCCTGGGCGCCGGATCCGTCGAGGTCAGCCTCGACAAGAGCAGGACGAACAAGACCGGGGACACGCTGCTCGATGTCCGCCAGGAGCGGGTGGAGGCGGGCGGCAAAGGTGCGGTCCGCTGGATCGTCACGGCCAGTCTGCCGGGAGGTAAGCAGGTGACTCTCACCGCCTACAACGCGCCGACCCCGGACGCCGACGCGACGCGCAACAGCCCACCGCTCAATGTGCCGCTGCTCAAGAAGATCGCCCTGGCCTCCCAGTGGAACGACGAGGCCTACCTCAAAGCGATGGAGAGGCCTTTCCCCTCCCGGTGACTCACTTCGCGTCGGCGTAGCACTGAACCACCGCCGTCGTGAACGGAAACCGCACAGGCGTCTCACCGAAGGCGATCCGCCCGGCCAGTTCCCCGGCCGCGCGGATCGCCTTCGCCACCTCCTCGGCCTCCTCGGCCGGGCAGTGCACGATCACCTCGTCGTGCTGGAAGAAGACCAGCTCCGCGCGCATCCCCGCGGTGGCCTGTCGCAGCGCCGCCAGCATCAGCAGCGCCCAGTCCGCCGCGCTGCCCTGTACGACGAAGTTACGGGTGAAACGGCCCCGCGCCCGCGCGTTGGACGACGCGTAGCCGGGGGTGAATTCCGTATCCGGCGAGGGGAGTTCCTCGCTCTCCTGGGGGATCCCCGCCTCCTCGTCGTCGCCCGACCCGACCGCCCGGGGGCTGGTGCGGCCCAGCCAGGTGCGTACGAGCCGGCCCTCCTCGCCCGCTCGGGCCGCGTCGTCCACGTACGCCACGGCCAGCGGGAATCTGCGCCGCAGCATGGCCAGGTTCTTCAGGCCGTCGCCCGACGTCTGGCCGTAGATCGCGCCGAGCAGCGCGAGCTTCGCGTGGTCGCGGTCGCCGGAAAAGGCCCGGTCGGACAGCGCGGAGTAGAGGTCGCCATCGTGGCCCGAGATCTCCATCAGGCCGCGGTCGCGGGAGATCGCGGCCAGCACCCGGGGCTCCATCTGGTCGGCGTCCGCGACCACCAGCCGCCAGCCCTCGTCCGCGACCACCGCGCGCCGGATCACCTTCGGGATCTGAAGTGCCCCGCCCCCATTGGTCGTCCAGCGGCCGGACACCGTGCCGCCGGGCAGATACTCCGGCCGGAACCGCCCGTCGCGCACCCAGTCCTTCAGCCAGCTCCAGCCGTGCGCCGTCCAGATGCGGTACAGCTTCTTGTACTGGATCAGCGGCTTCACGGCCGGATGGTCGAGCTCCTCCAACTCCCAGCGGCGCGTCGACCTCACCTTGATCCCGGCCTGCGCGAAGGCCTTCACCACGTCCGCGGGCAGATCGGGGCGCACACGGCGCCCGAACGCTGCCGACACCTCTTCGGCCAGCTCCGCGAGCCGGCGCGGCTCGCCCCCGCCCGGGTACCGCTCGCCCAGCAGCTCGTGCAGGACGTCCCGGTGGACGTCCGCCCGCCACGGCAGCCCCGCCCGGTTCATCTCCGCGGCCACCAGCATCCCCGCCGACTCGGCGGCCGTCAGCAGCCGCATCCGTCCGGGGTGCTCGGCGGCCTCGTGTCTTCGCAACTGGTCGGCATAGACCTCGAGCAGCGCCTCGAGCGGTACGGGCACGGGCTGCGGTTCGAACAGCGAGGACTGCGAACCCGGTTCGGCCGCGCGCTGCGGCGGATCGGGTGGTACGGGGGCGTTCCGCAGCCGGGCCAGGGCGGCTGCCGCCGACCGAGGTTCGCCGAGCCGGCCCTGGTGGCCGAGCAGCAGCAGCTCCGCGTCCTCGATGTCGTAACACCGCTCGACGCGCACCCCGGCCGCCAGCAGGCGAGGATAGATCTCGGCGGTGGAGCGCCAGACCCACCGGCCGACCTCCGGCCGGGACCGGACGGCCTCGACCAGATCGGGCTCCGCCCGCACGGGCCCGGTGGGCAGGCCGTCGGGGCCGAGGGGGACGAGCCGCGCCCCGTCGCCCTCCGCCGCCGCCAGAGCCCATCGATCGCTCATGGGTGCGAGTGTGGCAGCCGGGTCTGACAACGGCCCCGCGTGGCGATGGGTGTCAGGCCACCGAGTGGAAGAGCGCCGACGCCTCGCCCCGAGAGGCGACCCCCAGCTTGGTCAGGATGTTCGCGACATGGAACTTCACCGTCGACTCGCTGATGTGCAGCTCCTGCGCGATCACCCGGTTGCGGTGCCCCCGGGCCAGATGCCTGAGCACCTCCAGCTCCCGCGCCCCCAGCGAGCGGAGCGGATCGGCGGGCGAGGTGTCCGGTGCCCCCAGCGGGATCGTCGCCGTGACCGTCGTGCCCCAGCCGGGCACCGCGTCGATATCCAGCCGCCCGCCCAGCGCTTCGAGGCGCTCGCCGACCCGGCTCGGGCCGAACGTGCAGGTGGACAGTTCACCCGGGCCGTCGTCCCGTACCGTCGCGCGCAGTTCGCCGTTGGTGAGGTGCCAGCCGACATGGATCCGGCCCACCGCGTCCTGTTCGAGAGCGGTCAGCAGTACCGCCCGTACGATCGCGCGCGCCGCGTGCGCCACATCGGCGGCCAGCGGCCGCGCGGAGTCGGGCGCGCCCAGCTCGAGACGGACCGGGCTGTAGCGCACCAGCGGCCGCAGCGAGTCCGCGAGCCGGGCGAAGGCCTGCCCGGCGGGCTCCTCGGCGACCGCCTGGTCCCTCTCCGTCTCGGCCCGCAGTTCGACCAGCGCATTGACGGCAAGGTCGACGGCGGCCGCGCGGGCGGCCGCGTCGTCGAGGCCCCGGCCGCGCAGTACGCCGAGCAGCCCGGACAGCGCGGTGGCATGCGTCTCGGTCAGCTCGGCGATCACCCTCGCGCGCTCCCCGGCGGCGGCCCGCGACTGGGCCAGCGTGCCCGGCACGGCCTCGGTGGCGAGCCGGTCGAAGTGACTGGTCACCAGATCCCACATGGCCTGGACGACGGCGGTGTCCGGCCCGGCGATCGCGACGTTCTCGCTGCGTACGAGCACCAGCAGCGCCCCGCGCGGCGTCGCGTCGCTGGCCACCGCGAGCACCGGGTGCTCGTCCCCGCCGATCCTGGCCGTGCCCTGCCAGGGCTGCCCGGCCGGCACCGAGGCGACCAGCGGGTGCAGGTCGGCCGTGGTGATCCGCCCGGCCAGAGAGCCCTCGCCGTACGTCTTGAACGGGGAGTGCGCGCAGTGCGTGGACAGTTCGGCCGCGGCCAGATGCGGAATGAGCCGGTCCAGGGTCGCGGACAGCCGCGGCAGGATCTGGCCGAGCGGCTGACGGATCACTTCGTGGGCGGCGGCCAGGGCGGACGCGGCGGGCACGGATCCGGTGAGTTCCATAGCGGCCAGCGTACGACTCGGACCGGTGCGAGCGGCTGTTCCTTCGGCCAGGTCGAACCGTCCGAAAGACGGGCCGGTCCTGGCCCGTCGGCGATGGAAGGTTGATTCCGGCGGAAGGAGCCAGACATGGAAGCGATCGTTTTCGAAGAGTTCGGCGGACCAGAGGTGCTGCACCTCGCCGAGGCCGAGGAGCCGCACGCCGGACACGGCCAGGTGCGCGTCAGGGTCAAGACCGCGGGCGTCAACCCGGTCGACTACAAGATCCGTCACGGCTGGATGCAGGAGGTCGTCCCGACCCCGCTGCCCGCGATTCCCGGCGTGGAGTTCGCCGGGATCGTCGACGAGGTCGGCGAGGGCGTGACGGCGGCGGTCGGCGACGAGGTCGTGGGGTGGACCACCACCGGCGCGTATGCGCAGTACGCCCTGGCCGAGTCCTTCGTGCCCAAGCCGGCCGGCCTCGACTGGGCCGACGCAGCCGCGCTGCCGGTCGCGACCGAGACCGCCCAGCGGGTGCTCGACCTGCTCGGTGTGCGGGCCGGCGAGACGCTGCTGGTGCACGGGGCCGCGGGCGCGGTCGGCACGGCGGCCACACAGCTCGCCGTGGCGGCCGGTGCCAAGGTCATCGGCACTGCGTCCCCGGCCCGCCACGACTACCTGCGCGAGCTGGGCGCGACTCCGGTGGCGTACGGCGAAGGGCTGGTCGCCAGGGTTCGCGACGTCGCACCCGAGGGTGTGGACGCGGTTTTCGACACGGCGGGCAAGGGCGCGCTGCCGGACTCGATCGAGCTGCGCGGCGGCACGACCGACCGGATCATCACGATCGCGGATCCGGAGGCGGCCGCGCACGGAGTGACGTTCTCGGCGGGCATGGTCGAGAACCCGGAGATCGCCCTCGCCGAGCATGTAGGGCTGGCGGCGGACGGCAGGCTCCGGATCCCGGTCGTGGGGGTCTTCCCGCTGGCGGAGGCGGCCAAGGCACAGGCGCTGAGCGAGACGGGTCATGCAGGGGGAAAGCTTGTGGTCACTCCGTAGCGGGCGACCTCGGTGACCACCGGTCCCACGTCCTTCCACCTCCGTCGGCCTCTCTAGGATCGAGCAAGTTTGTTCGAGCTGAGGCAGGGGTGGGGAATCGTGGTACGAGGTCGAGGTCTCAGACGCGGCGTGGGCGCGGGGCTGGTCCCGGCGGTGCTCGTGATGGGGGTGCTGAGCGGCTGTTCGTCGGACCCGGAGCCGGACCGGCCGACGGGTGCCGCGAAGAGCCAGGCCAAGGACGGGGCGAAGAGCGCCGCGAAGACCGGGACGCCGGCCGCGGCCAAGGGGGGCACGGTCGGGGGCGCGGGTTCGCCGTGCGCACTGCCCGTCTCGTTCGACCTCGCGGCGGGATGGAAGCCGCAGGCCGTCAAGGACGACACCGAGTTCGGGCTGACCCGGCAGGGTCCCGTGACCCTCGTCTGCGAGATCGACGCCAAGCCCACCGGAAACATCGGCTTCCTGCGCATATGGACCGGTGGCCGCAGCGGTGACGATCCACGCAAGGCTCTCGAAGCGTTCGTCGCGGAGGAGGCAAAGGACCGGGACAAGGTGGCGTACGCCGGGACCAAGGCGGGCGAGTACGCCGCCACCGAGGTGACCTACCTCAACACCAACGAGTTCCTGGATGCGCCCAAGAAGGAGCGGGCTTTCGCCTTCACCACCCCCAAGGGCGTGGTCGTCGTGCATCTCGGCGGACTGGACAACGAGGAGCACGAGGGGATGCTCCCGGCGTACGAGCTGGCGAAGAAGAGCGTGCGCGGCGCCTGACGGCCCGGAGCGTGCTCGGTGCCGGGCGGCGCGGAGCGTGCTCGCCGGCGGGTCCGCCTCCGTACGGGCCGCCCGAGGTGCCCGATCGCCGCGGCGCTGCGAGGCTCGTTGCATGCGAGTGGCACTGGCCCAGACCGACTGCGTACTGGGCGATGTGGATGCGAATCTCAAGACGGCCCGTGAGCAGATAGAGCAGGCCGTCGCCCAGGGCTCCGACCTCGTCGTCTTCCCCGAGCTGAGTCTGCACGGCTATCACCTGGGCGCGCTGACGCGCGACACCTCGGTGGAGGCACGCGATCCGCGGCTGCTGAAGCTGGGGACGTACGGCGCGGACGTGATGGCCGGATTCCACGAGCACACCGCGATGCGGGCGTTCAACGCCTGCGCGTACTACAGCGGCGGTGAACTCGTGCACACCCATCGGAAGTTGTATTTGCCCAACTATCTGGCCTGGGAGGAGCGCAAGCACGTCAGCCCCGGCCAGTTGCTGCGGGCGTACGACCTGCCGCGCGGTGCCGGTCGCGCGGCCACGCTGATCTGCAACGACGCCTGGCAGCCGGTGCTGCCGTGGCTCGCCGTGCAGGACGGGGCCGAGGTCCTGTTCGTAACGGCGAACAGCGCCGCGAGCCTCGATCCGGAGGCGATGGACACGGGCCTGTACTGGGACAGTCTGCTCGCCTACACGGCTCGGATGATGCAGTGCTGGGTCGTCTTCGTGAACCGGGTGGGGAGCGAGAACGGGGCGTCGTTCTGGGGTGGATCACGGGTGGTCGACCCGCGTGGGGCGGTGGTCGCCCAGGCTCCCAAGTGGGAGCCGGGGCTCGTCACCGTGGACATCGACGCTCATGAGGCGCGTCGGCAGCGGCGGGCGGTGCCGCTGGTGGCGGAGGCGCGCCTGGGGCTGATCGACCGCGAGGTGCGCCGTCTGATCGACGAGGGCGGCGACAGCTAGCCCGGGCCGTCCGGCGGCCGGTTCGTCCTCAATCGCCGGACGGGCTGAAAGTCCGGCCGCCGGCGGCGTCCTCGGAGCCTGCCCCGGCCCATGGGATCATCGGAGGCGTGAGCACAGTCGGTACGGTCGAGAAGGCGTTCGCGGCTGCGCTGTACGCAGATGGCCACGAAGGGCTCGACACCGGCGCCTCCCTGCTGGCCGCCGATCCGTCCGCCGACGCGGAACTGAGGCTGCGCGGCGAGGAGTTCGTACGCCGGGCCTGGGAGCGGGGCTGGCAGCCCGCCGATGTCGTACGGATCATCCGGCGTGACCTCGGTGAGGCGCATGAGCGGCTGGTCGCCGGGCTGATCGCGGGGGAGAGCGGGCGCTACGCACATCTCGCCCCACGCTGGCGGGCCCAGCTCGACGAGCTGAAGCAGGCCCCTCACACCGCGGACCGCTTCTCGTACGCCGGCGCCGTGCTGGAGCTCTACCGGCTGCTGGTCCGGCTGCCCTCGATCGAACCGGTGGGGCCCGTCCCCGGCGCACCGTTCACCGCGGAGCCCTCCGCGCACGAGCCGCGCATGCTGACCCGCATCCGCGCCCTGCTCGCCAAGGCCGAAGCGACCGGCTATCCCGAGGAGGCGGAGGCGCTCACCGCAAAGGCCCAGGAGCTGATGGCCCGCTACAGCGTCGACGAGGCCCTGCTCGCCGCCCGGACACACCGTCCCGACGCCCCCGCGGCCTGCAGAATCGGCGTGGATGCCCCGTACGAGACGGCGAAGGCGATCCTTCTCGACGCGGTCGCCTCCGCGAACCGCTGCCGCGCGGTGTGGAACAGCGCCTTCGGCTTCTCGACGGTCGTCGGCTTCGAGGCCGATCTGGATGGCGTCGAGCTGCTGTACACCTCGCTGCTGGTGCAGGGGACGGCGGCGATGACCCGCGCGGAGGCGGTCCAGCGTGCCGGCGGCCGCAAGCGTACGAAGACCTTCCGGCAGTCGTTCCTGATGGCGTACGCCCACCGGCTCGGCGAACGGCTCGCGGCGGTGGCGGAAGAAGTGGTGACCGCGGACCTGCTGCCGGTGCTGGCATCGCGGGATGTGGCGGTCACGGACCGCGCGGAGGAGATGTTCCCGCAGACGACCACCACGCGGGTCCGCGGCGTGACGGACGAGGCGGGCTGGACCCACGGCACGGCGGCGGCGGACAGCGCACAGGTGTCGAAGACTCACCCGCGCATCACGCCCTGAGAGGGCCCCTGCCCCACCCGGAGGCCGGGCAGGGACCCGTGGATCAGCGCTGCTGGACGAACGCCCTGCCGGTGTGGGCGTCGGCGGCGCAGGACTTCTTCTCCTGAGCCGTTATCTTGCGGCTCTTGACGACCACCGCGTTGCTCGTGCCGTCCGTGCCGTTCTTGGCCGGGCCGGTGATGGTGTCCTCGAAGAACCAGTAGTAGTGGTCCCACTTGGGGCTGTCGTAGTGGGTCTGCCAGGTGCCGGAGACCTGCTGCATCACCTGGGCGCGGGATATCCAGCCCACTTCACCCGGCTTCACCGTCATGTTCAGGGAGCTGCTCTCCGAGTGGGTGCTCGACCAGCTGTGGCTGTAGCTCGCCGTCACACTCAGGTCCACGATGCCCGCGATCTTGCCGCCCGCCGTGACCGAGACGCCGACCGAGTCGGTCGAGCCCACGGTGTCATTCCAGGTCATGGACTGAGTGGCGTCCGAGGTACTGCAGTTGAAGAGGGAGTCGGAGACCTGTCGGAACTCGCCGAGGTACGCGTCGCCGAGCTTGGGGGAGTTGAAGGTGCACTTGCCCTCGCCCGAGCCGCAGTCGGCCATGAGCTGCTCCCGGGTCGGCTGCTCTTCGGCGGCCGCGGGCAGGGTGGTCGCCGCCGCGATTCCGCATGCCGCCACCGTCATGGCCAGTAACCGGCCGCCGTGCCGCATGGCGCTGTTCATCTTCATCCTGGTGCCTTTCGCGTTGTGCAGTGGGGAGTCGGTGAACGTAACGACGCGGTACGGGACTTGAGGCCTCGCGATGCCACGTCGGCGGTCACCGCCTGCCTGTGAGGCTGTCCCAACAGCCCCTGCAGCCACACCAAGAAAGCGCAAAGTTGTAGTTGAGGGTGAAACCGCCGACTGCGGAGGCCGGCCCGCTCACGTCCCCGCGCCTCAACAACGACCTCAACAACGACATCAACAACGACGTCAACAACGACCTCAACGACGACGGGCCTCGGACCCGTGAGGGTCCGAGGCCCGTAACCGACGCCGTACGTCAGGGAGTCGGGATGCCCGTCGGCATACCGGTCGGCAGGCCCTCCGGCAGCTTGCCCGTCGCGGACTTGGTGAGCGTGTCCTTGGCGCCCGCGTCCCAGGAGATGACGAGGGTCTTGCCGTCGTTGGACTCGATCGTGCCCATCGTGCGGTCGGTGTTCCCGTCCGCGCACTTCAGCGACAGCATCGGCTTGCCCATCTCCGCCACCTCGCCGGTGCAGGCATGCCCGTCGGCGATGAGCACGGCCTTGGTCCCGGTGACGGCGAGGTCGACGGACTTGCCGTCGGTCTTGCCGGACCAGGCGCCCTCCATGTTCCCGCTGCCCGCGCCGCCGCCACCCGCATCAGTGGGCGCGGCAGGCGCCTTGGCGTCCTTTCCCGCGTCGTCGCTTTCGTCGCTGCCGCAGCCGGTCAGCGCCAGAGCTGCGACGAGAGCCGCCGCGGCGACTGAAGTACGTACCCGCTTGTGCACTTGTCGGTCCCCCGTTGTCGGTTTCAAGGCCGGTTTCAAGACCGCGCCAAGCTACCAGGAGGACTTGCGAACTCCCGGGAGGAATCCGGCGTGTGCCTGCTCACGCAGCCGCACCCGCGAAAGGCCGAACTTCCGCAGATGCCCGCGCGGCCGGCCGTCCACGCTGTCCCGGTTGCGCACCCGCGTCGCGCTCGCGTCCCGCGGCTGGCGACGCAGTTCTGCCTGCGCGGCGGCCCGTTCGTCCGCGCTCGTGTCCCCGCGGCGGATGATCTCCTTCAGCTCCGCACGCCGCTCGGCGTATCGCTCGACGACTTCCTTGCGCCGCTCATTGCGGGCGATCTTGCTCTTCTTTGCCATCAGACCTTCACCCCGCGGGCGCGGATGCGGGCCACGGCGGCCTCGATCCCGATCGTGTCGACGGCTTTGATCGCGCGGGCGCTCAGCGTGAGCCGGACATTGCGGCCCTCGCTCGGCAGCCAGTAGCGCTTGCGCTGGATGTTGGGGTCGAAGCGGCGCGACGTGCGCCGGTGTGAGTGGGAGATGTTGTTGCCGAAGCCCGGCTGGGCGCCGGTCAGCTGGCAGTGGGCGGACACAGGTGATTCACCTCTCGTCGACGGGAACCCATTTGGTAATGGAAACCATTTCCATATACTAACCCCATGGCCCGCAACGAACTCCGCCCGATCATCAAGCTCCGCTCCACCGCAGGCACCGGCTACACCTACGTGACCCGCAAGAACCGCCGTAACAACCCCGACCGCATGACGCTGCGCAAGTACGACCCGATGGTCGGCAAGCACGTCGAATTCCGAGAGGAGCGCTGAGCAGCGCGATGAAGCCCGGTATCCATCCCCCGTACGGCCCCGTCGTCTTCCGCGACAAGGTCGCCGATTTCGCCATCCTCACCCGCTCAACCGCGACCAGCGAGAAGACGGTCGAGTGGGAGGACGGCAACACCTATCCCGTCATCGACGTCGAGATCTCCTCCGCGAGCCACCCCTTCTATACGGGGACCGCGCGGGTGCTCGACACGGCCGGGCGGGTGGAGCGCTTCGAGCGGCGGTACGGAGGACGAGCGTGAGGCTCCCTGTCGCGCTCGTCGCCGGGCTGCACTCCGACGCCCGCAAAGCCGCCGTGGAGCGGCTGCTGGCCACGGTGCCCGGCAGCGTCGCGCTCCACCATGACCTGTCGACCGCCGCGCGGGGGACGGTCGTACGCAGCGTCCGCGACGCGCACGGCGTGCAGAGCACCGGCGAGACGCCGCTGGTCAACGACTGCGCCTGCTGTGCGCTGCGCGAGGACCTGGTGCCCGAACTGGAACGGCTCGCGGACGGCGGCACCACCCGGCTCGCGATCGTCGAGCTGTGGGACTCCGTCGAGCCGAAGGCGATGGCCGAGGTCGTCGCGGCGCACGGCGGCGAACGCCTCACCGTCACCTCGGTGATGACCGCCGTCGACGCGGCCCTGCTGCTGCCCTACCTCGCCAACAGCGACGATCTGATCGACGCGGGGCTCGCGGCCGCCACCAGCGACCAGCGTACGGTCGCCGACACCTGGGCGCGCCAGCTGGAGTACGCGCCGGTGCTCGCCGTCGTCGACAGCGAAGGACCTCAGGGTGCTTCCGACGAGGACCGCGCGCTGCTCGCCCAGCTGCACCCCACCGCCCGCCAAGTGGCCGTCGGCGGAGCCGACTTGGCCGCCGCGGCGCTGGCCGGCTTCGACGTGGAGGCCGCCGCGGCCGCCCAGCACCCGGCCTGTGCCCTGCTGCCACAGGAGGCGGACGACTGCGGGGTCGGTACGTACGTCTGGCACCGCAGCCGCCCCTTCCACCCGGAGCGGCTCTATCAGGCGCTGGAGGACCTGACCTGCGCAGCGGCCCGCAGCCGAGGCCGCTTCTGGCTGGCCGACCGCCCGGACACCCTGCTGGCCTGGGACGCGGCGGGCGGCGCGCTCTGTGTGGAGAACGCGGGCCCCTGGCTCGCCTCGCTGCCGGACGCCGCCTGGGACCTGGTTGCGCCGGTGCGCCGGGCCGCGGCCGCGCTGGACTGGCACCCCGAGCACGGGGACTGCTGCCAGCACCTGGTCTTCACCTCGCCGGGCCTGGACCGCGACGGCCTGGAACAGCTCCTCGAATCCTGCCTGTTGACCGATGCCGAGTACGCCGCGGGCCGCGAGGCCTGGAAGCGGCTGCCGCCCGCCTTCGACTCCCTCCTGGAGGTCTGATGTCCCCCCGCCGCACCGACCCGCGCAAGCCGGTCAAGTCCCGCCCCAACCCGCTGGGCCGGGCGAAGGTCTCGTACATCGACTACAAGGACACGGACCTGCTGCGGAAGTTCGTCTCGGACCGCGGCAAGATCCGCAGCCGCCGGGTGACCCGGGTGAGCGCCCAGCAGCAGCGTCTGCTGGCTCGTGCGATCAAGAACGCCCGAGAGATGGCGCTGCTGCCGTACTCCTCCGGCAAGTGATGAGTAGGAGATTCCCTACGCTTGACCCGTAGGGAATCTCCTACCTATCTTGTTCGCATGAACATCACCCACGCCTCATTCGTCACGCTGCCCGTCACCGACCAGGACCGGGCCAAGGCCTTCTACAACGGCGTCCTCGGCTTCGAGGTCACCGCCGACCGGGAGATGCCGCCCGGCCGCTGGCTCCAGGTCGCGCCGGAGGGGGCACAGACCGTCTTCACGCTCTCGGGTCCCGGCATGGGCGGGTTCACTCCCGGCTCCGCGCAGGGGATCATGTTGGTCACGACCGATGTCGACGCCGACTGTGCGAAGCTCGCCGCGGCCGGGGTGACCGTGGACGGGCCGAGCGACCTCCCCTGGGGTCGGATGGCCGCCTTCCGGGACCTCGACGGCAACGGTCTGATGCTGCTGACGGAGAAGGAAGGCGTGTAGATCCGCCATGAGTGCCACCGGTGCGCGCGAAGCGAGTGAGGACCGGCTCTTCGCCGCGCTCGCGAACGCCACCCGCCGCGAGGTGCTGCGGCTGCTGCGCGACACCGGTCCACAGCCGGTCCAGGCCATCGCCGACCACTTCGACATGCGCCGCCCGAGCCTCTCGGAGCATCTCAAGGTGCTCCGGGAGGCCGGTCTGGTCTCCGAGGAGCGCGCGGGGCGACAGCGGATCTACCGTCTGGAGGCCGCCCCGCTCGCGGAGGTGCAGGACTGGCTCCATCCCTACGAGCGATTCTGGCGCGACAGGCTCAAGGGGCTCGGCGAGCTGCTCGACCGTATGCCCGACGATGAGCCATGACCTCCCCGTACGAACGTGACGGCCGGCGCGGTGGCGAGCGTGACGAAGACCTCACCACCATCCGCGTCGACCAGTTCCTGGCCCATCCGCCCGCCAAAGTCTGGCGCGCGCTGACCGAGCCCGAGCTCATCGCCGAGTGGCTGATGCCGGGTGACTTCCGCCTCGAAGTGGGCCACCGGTACACGGCCCAACACCAACTTCTCCGGCACCGTCCGGGCCGAGGTCCTGGCGTACGAAACCGAGCGGGTCCGCTGGACCGACGCCATGGGCGCCCGGAACCCCGCCGACTGGACGATCACCTGGACCTTGGAGCCGGAAGGGCGCGGGACACGTCTCTTCCTTGTACACGAGGGATTCGACCCGGACGACCCGGCTCAGGTCATGGCGCACAAGCTGATGGGCGGCGGCTGGCGGTCGCAGGTCCTGCAGGCCCTGCGCGAGACGCTGGAGGAGCTGTAACCAAGGCAACACCCGGCGTGCACGTGCATCTGCCCGTGCAGCCGCTCATGCATTGGCATATGGAACACGGCTATGATCCGGGACAGTTGACCTGCACCTTGTACCCCGGGAGCGTTCTCGTGCACCACGCGTACAACGGCATGGCGGCCACGGAGCTTCAAGGGGTCGTCTGGCAGAAGAGCAGACACAGCAACTCCCAAGGGTCATGCGTCGAGTTCGCCAAGCTGCCCGGCGGAGACGTGGCGATGCGCAATTCACGGCACCCCGACGGCCCCGCCCTGGTCTATACGCCCGCAGAGATAGAAGCGCTGCTGCTCGGCATCAAGGACGGGGAGTTCGATCACCTGGTCTAGTCGTGCGAGTCCGTGGCCGCGGTGGTCCGGGGGCGTGGCTGGGTGGCTTCGCGAGCGAGGCGCCGCGGGGGCCGCTCGGCCCGGGCGAGGTCTAGCCCAGCCGGAACAGCGCCCAGACGACCTTGCCCTGCAGCGACCCGGCCAGCGGGTGCCAGCCCCAGCTGTCGCTGAAGGAGTCCACCAGGAACAGGCCGCGGCCCGACTCGGCGCCCCCGCTCGGGTCCGGAAAAGAGGCGTCCTCGCTGTCGCCGGACGCCCCTGGACTGTCGTGACTGGGATCGCGCACCGCGCACACCAGCCGGCTGGTCCAGCGCATCAAATGCAGGCGCACTGGCGGATCCTGGGACTGGCGGGTCTCCCGCGGGGTGTCGGCGGGCAGCGCGTGCCGCAGTGCGTTGGTGACAAGTTCGGAGACGACCAGCGCGACATCGTCGAAACGGTCGCTCAGATCCCACTGCCCGAGCGTCGACTTGGTGAACTGCCGTGCCCCGCGCACCGCTTCGTAGCGGGCGGGCAGGGCGCACGAGGCCGAGCTGGAGACCGCCGCGGGATCGATGGGGGGAAGCCCCTGCCGTAACGGCTCGAGCATGGTCGATCCATTCGGTCCCATGCGAGGCACTCCCAGGAATCGCGGCTGTGACGCTACAACACGAACGAGCACGCAGGTGCGCGAGGACCATGGTTGCCAATGCTCAGGGCAGATGCAAGGGCAGATGCACGTGCAGCTGCCCGAACTGTCCACCCCGGTGCCGGTTCTTGCTCATTTCTTCCGCTGATCTGTTTCACCCCTCTTCCCGAAGCTGTCTCATTTCCGTAATCGAATGAGTACGGGCTGAAGCTTTTGGTGGCAGAATCCCGGTCTCGGGGTTCGGGGGCGCTCCGCGAGACAGGCAACGACGCACATCGACAAGCAACGACACACACATCGACGTAGCGAGACCTAGCGATGGGGAGGGTTGGAGTCGTGACCGCAAGCGAGTCTTCCGGTTCCGTGGTGCGGCGCATCCTGTTGGGCTCCCAGCTGAGGCGGCTGCGCGAGTCGCGCGGCATCACCCGCGAGGCGGCCGGATATTCCATCCGCGCATCCGAATCCAAGATCAGCCGCATGGAGTTGGGACGGGTGAGCTTCAAGGCGAGGGACGTCGAGGATCTGCTGACGCTCTACGGAGTCGCCGACGAATCCGAGCGCGGATCCCTCCTCGGCCTCGCCAAGGAGGCCAATGTCGCCGGGTGGTGGCACAGCTTCGGCGACGTGCTGCCTGGCTGGTTCCAGACATATGTCGGCCTGGAGGGCGCCGCCTCGCTCATCCGCATCTACGAAGTGCAGTTCGTGCACGGTCTGCTGCAGACCGAGTCGTACGCGCACGCAGTCGTCACCCGCGGCATCCCCGACGCCCCGCGCGCCGAGATCGACCGCCGGGTCGCGCTCCGCCTGGAGCGCCAGAAGGTCCTCGTCTCCGAGCGTGCGCCCCGCTTCCACGCGATCATCGACGAGGCGGCCCTGCGCCGCCCGTACGGCGACCGGGCCGTGATGCAGGGGCAGTTGAGGCATCTGATCGACATCTCCGAGCAGTCGAACATCATCCTGCAGGTGATGCCCTTCAGCTTCGGCGGGCACGCGGGCGAGAGCGGCTCCTTCACCATGCTGCGCTTTCCCGAGTCCGACCTCTCCGACGTCGTCTATCTGGAGCAGCTCACCAGCGCCCTCTATCTGGACAAGCGCGAGGAGGTCGCTCAGTACGAACGAGTGATGGAGCGTCTCCAGCAGGACAGTCCGGATCCGGCCGAGAGCCGGGATCTCCTCCGTGGGCTCCTCCAACTCATCTGAAACACAAGTACGATGACGTGACATCAGGCATCTGCTTCTGCAGTAAGGAATCGGATCACATGTCCTTCTTCACCGAGCTGGCCCACCAGTACATCGATGGCGAGTGGAGGCCGGGCAGCGGCTCCTGGGACATCATCGATTTCAACCCGTACGACGGGGAGAAGCTGGCCTCGATCCCGGTCGCCACCGCCGCGGAGGTGGACCAGGCCTACCGCGCCGCGGAGCGCGCGCAGGAAGCCTGGGGCGCGACCAATCCCTATGCCCGCCGGCTGGTCTTCGAGCGCGCCCTGCGGATCATCGAGGACCGCGAGCAGGAGATCACCGAGACGATCATCGCCGAGCTGGGCGGGACGCATCTCAAGGCGGCCTTCGAGCTGCACCTCGCCAAGGAGTTCCTGCGCGAAGCGGTGCAGCTCGCCCTGCGGCCCGAGGGCCGGATCCTCCCCTCGCCGGTCGACGGCAAGGAGAACCGCGTCTACCGCCTGCCGGTCGGCGTCGTGGGCGTCATCAGCCCCTTCAACTTCCCCTTCCTGCTGTCGATCAAGTCGGTGGCGCCGGCTCTGGCACTGGGGAACGCGGTGGTCCTCAAGCCGCACCAGAACACCCCGATCTGCGGCGGATCCCTGGTGGCCAAGGTCTTCGAGGACGCGGGCCTGCCGGCCGGACTGCTGAACGTCGTCATCACCGACATAGCCGAGATCGGCGACGCGCTGCTGGAGCACCCGGTGCCCAAGGCGATCTCCTTCACCGGCTCCGACAGCGTGGGCAAGCATGTCGCCACCGTCTGCGCGGCCAACTTCAAGCGCGCCATCCTCGAACTGGGCGGCAACAGCGCGCTGATCGTGCTGGACGACGCGGACATCGACTACGCGGTGGACGCGGCGGTCTTCAGCCGTTACGTGCACCAGGGCCAGGTCTGCATGGCCGCCAACCGCGTCCTGGTCGACCGGAGCGTGGAGAAGGAGTTCACCGAGAAGTTCGTCGCCAAGGTCAAGACCCTGAAGGTCGGCGACCCGGCGGACCCGCAGACCCACATCGGCCCGCTCATCAACTCCTCGCAGGCCGACGCGGTCACGGCACTGGTCGACCAGACCGTCGAGGCCGGCGCGATCGCGCTGCTGCACGGGACGTCCGAGGGCAATCTGGTGGGCCCGTCGGTGCTGACCGGACTCGAGGCCGACTCGCCGGTCCTGCAGCAGGAGATCTTCGGCCCCGTGGCGCTGATCGTGCCGTTCGACGGGGAGGACGAGGCGGTCAGGATCGCCAATGACACCCCGTACGGGCTCAGCGGCGCGGTGCACACCGGTGACATCGAGCGAGGTGTACGGATCGCCAAGCGGATCAACACCGGGATGATCCACATCAACGACAGCACCGTCCACGACGAGCCGATCGTCCCCTTCGGCGGCGAGAAGCACTCCGGCAGCGGGCGGCTGAACGGCGAGTCGATGATCGAGGCGTTCACCACGCAGAAGTGGATCTCGGTGCAGCACGGCCGCTCGCAGTTCCCCTTCTGAGCTCTCGGTGACCTCGGATCGCCGCGCTCGGGATCTCCGCGCTCGGGATCTCGGCGCCCGGGATCGCCGCGCCCGGGATCTCCGCGACGCAGGACCCTTGCGGACAGAGACTGACCGCAAGGGTCCGTAGCTTGGTTGTTGTCAGGACGGCACAGCCAGGCTCGGAAGGGCGGACATCATGGTCACTCACGTTCCCGCAGCGGCCCCCGGTGACGAGCGCGGCGCGCTCCTGTCCTTCGTTGAGGCGCAGCGCGGCGCGATCCGCCGCTCGGTTCTCGGACTGACCGGGGAGCAGGCGGCGAGCCGCCCGAGCGCCAGCGAGCTCTCATTGTCCGGGCTGATCAAGCATGTCGCGAAGACGGAGCTGAACTGGCTGCGGATGGCGCAGCAGAAGCAGGGGGCACCTCCCGGAGACAGCTCTGGGGGAGAGAAGGCGCGCAACGAGGAGACCTGGGGCGACAGCTTCCGGCTTGTCGGTGACGAGACGATCCCGGGGATGCTGGCCTTCTGGGACTCGGTGGCCAGGGAGACCGACGAGTTCATCCACTCGGTGCCGAGCCTGGATGACACCTTCCCGCTGCCCGACGCGCCCTGGTTCCCCAAGGACGGCGCGGTCTCGATGCGCTGGATGCTGCTGCATCTGGTGGAGGAGGTCGGCCGGCACGCGGGCCACGCGGACATCATCCGCGAGTCGCTGGACGGCAAGAGCGCGTTCGAACTGGTGGCCATGGAGAGCGGCCGGGACTGGGGCCGATAGCCTCCGCGGGGCCACTCGACGTGTGCGCGCCGCGTAGCTGCCACACGCTGTAAGCATGACCAACGATGCCGAAGAGGCGTTCCACCCCACTCCCGTGGTCGTTTTCCCCGTGGTGGCGGATGACCCGCCGTTCCGCGTGGTGGAGATCAAGGGGGAGGTGGCCGGGACCGCCCACGACATGCTGGATTTGATCATGCTGGCGCGCCGGGCGGGGCTGACCCATATCGATTTCGACGATCCCGCTCAGGTGAGATGGGTCGGTGGAGGCCAGTACAAGTGGGTCCCCTGAGCAGGAGGCGGCCAGGCGACCGACCTTCCCGATGGCCTACGGGCAGGGGTGTTGCGCGTACCCTAGTCAAAGTTGAATAGGAGGGTACGGGATGTCAGCGATCCGGCTTCTGGTGCTCGGGGCGGTGCGCCAGCACGGGCGGGCGCACGGCTATCAGGTCCGCAACGACCTCGAATACTGGGGCGCCCACGAGTGGTCCAACGCCAAGCCCGGCTCGATCTACCACGCGCTGAAGCAGATGGCGAAGCAAGGCCTGCTGCACGCCCATGAGATCGCGCCGTCGACGGCAGGCGGTCCGCCGCGCACCGAGTACGAGATGACAGGGAAGGGCACCGAGGAGTTCTTCCGGCTGTTGCGGGAGTCCCTGACGGTCTATGACCAGAAGATGGACGTGCTCTCGGCGGGGGTCGGCTTCATCGTCGAGCTGAAGCGGGACGAGGCCGTGGCGCTGCTGAAGGAGCGGGTGCGTGGCCTGGAGGAGTGGCGGGCCGCGGTGACGGAGTACTACACCCCCGAGGACGGCCCCCAGTCGCTCGGGCACATCGGCGAGATCATGAACCTGTGGGTCGGCTCCGCGGACTTCGGAGCCGAGTGGACGCGGGGCCTGATCCGGCGGATCGAGGAGGGGGCGTACACCTTCTCGGGGGAGGGCGATCCCTTTGTGGGGGTGCTCGCCGAGGGCGAGGAGAACCCCTATGCGACGGGAGCGCCGCATGAGGGAGATCAGGGCTAATCAAGTTTGACCAATCGTGAATCTGGGTCTACCTTCGAGGCCGTAGTCAAGTTTGACTACATGCTTTGCGGGTGCTTGAGGTGCTGGAGGGGATGCATGACGGACGCGATCGTCGTCGAGGGCGCGCGGAAGCGGTACGGGGAGAAACGGGCTCTGGACGGACTGGATCTGACGGTGGCCCGCGGCACGGTGCACGGCGTGCTCGGGCCCAACGGCGCGGGCAAGACCACCGCCGTACGCATCATGACGACGCTGCTGCGGCACGACGAGGGCGTGGTGCGGGTGGCGGGCCACGACGTACGGACCGAGGCGGCCGAGGTGCGACGGCGGATCGGGCTGCTCGGACAGGCGGCCGTCAATGGTGGAAGGCGGTCGCCGCCGCCGTGTCCTTGCTCAACGGGTAGGGCTGGCGGCGCAGTTCGGGCAGCAGCCGGTCCAGATCCTCCATCAACAGCTCCGCGAGATCTGACGAGAAGCCATTGCGGCAGACCACGCGCAGTACGGAGAGATCCTCTCGGTTGGCCGGGAAGGTGTACGCGGGCACCAGCCAGCCGTGCTCGCGCAGCCGCCGGGAGACGTCGAAGACGTCGAAGTTCTCCACGCCGGGCCCGGTGGTGACGGCGAACACGGGCAACTCGTCGCCGCGGGTGAGGAGTTGGAAGTCGTCGAGGGCCTCGAACCGGTTGGCGAGCCGGCGGGCGACGTCCCGGGAGGCCTGCTGGACGGCCCGGTAGCCCTCCCGGCCCAGCCGCACAAAGGTGTAGTACTGCGCGACGACCTGGGCGCCGGGGCGCGAGAAGTTCAGGGCGAAGGTCGGCATGTCGCCGCCCAGATAGTTGACCCGGAAAATCAGTTCCTCGGGCAGCTCGGCGGCCGAGCGCCACAGCGCCCAGCCGACACCCGGATAGACCAGGCCGTACTTGTGCCCGGAGGTGTTGATCGAGGAGACCCGCGGCAGCCGGAAGTCCCAGACGAGGTCCTCGTCGACGAAGGGAGCGACCATCGCGCCGGACGCCCCGTCGACATGGACGGGGATGTCCAGGCCGGTGCGCTCCTGGAGGTCGTCCAGGGCGGCGCAGATCTCGGCGACCGGCTCGTAGGACCCGTCGAAGGTCGAGCCGAGCACGGCCACTACGCCGATGGTGTTCTCGTCGCAGAGATCGGCCGCCGCCTGCGGATCGAGATGGAAGCGGTCGCCCTCCATGGGCACGAGCCGCGGCTCGACCTCCCAGAACGTGCAGAACTTGTCCCAGCAGACCTGGACGTTGATACCCATCACGAGATTCGGGCGGGCGGTCGCGGGATAGCGGTCGGCGTTGCGCAGTGTCCAGCGGCGCTTGAGCGCCAGGCCGGCGAGCATGCAGGCCTCGCTGGAGCCGGTGGTCGAGCAGCCGACCGCGGCGGCCGGGTCCGGGACGTTCCACAGGTCGGCGAGCATGGCCACACAGCGCCGCTCCAGCTCGGCGGTGCGAGGGTACTCGTCCTTGTCGATCATGTTCTTGTCCCGGCATTCCGCCATCAGTACCCCCGCCTGTGGCTCCATCCAGGTGGTGACGAAGGTGGCGAGGTTGAGCCGGGAGTTGCCGTCGAGCATGAGCTCGTCATGGACCAGGCCGTACGCCGTCGAGGGCGGCAGCGGGCCGTCGGGGAGCCGGTGGGTGGGCGGGGCCGAGGTCATTCCGCTGACCGGGTCGGCCGGGCCGTAGAAAGGATTGAGGGAGAGCATGCGCGCTTCCCGCTCCTCCTCGCGGGCACCGCCGCCCGCGCCCTTGTGGAGTGGCATCGTCCGCCGCCTTCCCTCGCCCGTGGTGTAAGCGTTCAGCTCTCAGGCTCGTACGGGCTTGCACCTCACGCAACGTGAGGCAGCAGGCTGAGTCGCGTAACGAGAAACGAAGGAGCGGAAAGCGATGAGCTACTCCGTGGGAGAGGTCGCGTCATTCGCCTCTGTGACGGTGCGCACGCTGCACCACTACGACGAGATCGGGCTGCTCTCGCCGGGCGGCCGCAGTCACGCGGGCCACCGGCGTTACGACGACGCCGACCTCGACCGGCTGCAGCAGATCCTGTTCTACCGGGAGCTCGGCTTTCCGCTCGACGAGGTCGCGGCACTTCTCGACGACCCGGACGCGGACCCGCAGGCGCACCTGCGCAGGCAGCACGAACTGCTGACGGTCCGGATCGAGAAGCTGCAGAAGATGGCCGAGGCCGTCGAACACGCCATGGAGGCACGGAAGATGGGCATCAACCTCACGCCCGAGGAAAAGTTCGAGGTTTTCGGGGAGTGCGACCCGGAGCGGTACGAGGAGGAGTCGCGCCGGCGCTGGGGCGACTCGGAGCCGTACCGGGAGTCGCAGCGCCGGGTCGCCACCTACACCAAGGAGGACTGGCTGCGGATCAAGGCCGAGGGTGCCGGGAACACCAATGCCTTCGCCGCCCTCATGGAGGCCGCGGTCGCCCCGGACTCGGAGTCGGCGATGGACCTGGCCGAGCAGCACCGGGAGCAGATCAGCCGGAACTTCTACGACTGCACGTACAAGATCCACACCGGGCTCGCCGAGATGTACGTCGCGGACGAGCGCTTCAGCTCGACGTTCGAGCAGATCAGGCCCGGTCTGGCCGGCTATCTGCGTGCCGCGATCCTCGCGAACGCGGCGCGGCGCAGCTGATCGCGTCCTGGCCCGGAGCCACCGTTGCCGGGGGCTGCGGGGGCTGCGGGAGCCGCGGTGCTGCAGCTGCTGCAGGTGCCCGGAGCGGTCGCTGTGCGACTAGCTCCGGGCCACGACCACCGCCGTGCCGTACGCGCAGACCTCCGTGCCCACGTCCGCAGCCTCCGACACGTCGAAGCGGAACATCAGCACGGCGTTGGCTCCGCGCGAGCGCGCCTGCTCGACCAGGCGCTCCATCGCCTGGTTGCGGGTCTGGACCAGGGTCTTGGTCAGCCCCTTCAGCTCGCCGCCGATCATCGACTTGAGGCCCGCGCCGATCTGGCTGCCCAGATGCCGTGAGCGCACGGTGAGCCCGAAGACCTCTCCGATGACCTCCTGCACCTGAAATCCGGGAACGTCGTTCGTGGTGACGACCAGTACGTCGGACTGCGGGCCCTGTCCGCCGCCGAAATCCTCGATGCCCATCTGCGTCCACCTTCCGTACGGCTCCCATAAAGCTCTCTGAGGTTTGTGCGCACAGCTTTGTCCCAGTCCGAGCACAGTGCATCCCGGGCGGGCCGGTGGAACGCGGAGCGGTGGCGATGCGTTGATAGCTTTGGGTTGCCGACCACGCCGATCGACGGCCGAATCGACGATCGACCGACTATCGACTCAGGAGCCCGGACCTCGTGACTACCCTTGCGCTCGGACCGAGCTGGCTGGACCCGGACTATCTGATCTCGACCTTCGGTCTGATCGGGGTCCTGGTCATCGTCTTCGCCGAATCCGGCCTGCTCATCGGCTTCTTCCTGCCGGGTGACTCCCTGCTGTTCACCACCGGCCTGCTGGTGACCACCGGGGCGCTGGACTTCCCGCTGTGGGGCGTGTGCGCCTTGGTCGTCCTCGCCGCCGTCATCGGCGACCAGGTCGGCTATCTCTTCGGCCGCAAGGTCGGCCCGTCGCTCTTCAAGCGCCCCGACTCCAGGCTCTTCAAGCAGGAGAACGTCGAGAAGGCGCACGAGTTCTTCGAGAAGTACGGCCCCAAGTCGCTGGTGCTCGCCCGTTTCGTGCCCATCGTGCGTACGTTCACGCCGATCATCGCCGGTGTGAGCGGGATGAACTACCGCTCGTTCGTCACCTTCAACATCATCGGCGGCACGCTGTGGGGCGCCGGCGTCACCCTGCTCGGCGCCGCCCTCGGCAAGGTCGAGTTCGTCCACAAGAACGTCGAAGCGATCCTGATCCTCATCGTGCTGATATCGGTGGTGCCGATCGCGATCGAATATCTGCGGGCCCGCTCCCGTGGCAAGAAGGAAGCCGCCGCGGCGGGACCGGCCGACGAGATGCCGCCGGGGCAGCGCGGCCGCCACGCCAAGCGCTGAATCCGCCGCCACGCCGGGCGCTGGAGCCGTAGGTACGCGGATGCGCTGGATCCGTACGTACGCGAAAGGGCTGGATCCGTACGTACCTGGATCCGTGCGTACGAGGGCTAGAAGCCGCGCGTCCGCTTGGCCGCGCGGCGTTCGGCCCGCCCCTCGCCCGCCGGCACCCGCAGGAACAGCCGGGAGATCTCGCCTCCCAGATTCACCCCGATCGCGATGGCCAGCGCCAGGGCGGCGGCCTTGGACAGTGAGGCGAGCCCCGCGTTCAGGTCGTTCCTGGCGATCTCCAGCAGTCCGAAGTACGTCGCGCTACCGGGCAGCAGTGGCCCGATGGCCGCGGTGACGTACGGCAGCGCGGAGGCGAAGCGGTAGCGCGAGAGCAGCTGCCCGAACAGGCCCACCAGACCGGCCGCCGCGGCCGTGGCCGCGACCGGGTGGATTCCGGCGGTGTCCGCGAGCGCGCCGTACACCACCCAGGCCACCCCGCCATTGAGCGTCACCAGCAGCACGGTGTTGCGCTCCTGCTGCAGCAGTATGGCGAAGCACAGCGACAGCGCGATGGCCGCCAGCGTCTGGACGATCGGCCGCTCGGTGCTGTGGATGGCCGTCTCGGGGTTGAGGCTCGCGCCCAGCGCGATGCCCATATAGAGCACGCTCAGTACGCCGATGACGATGCCGACGACGAGATAGCCGACTTCGAGCAGGCGGGCGGCAGCGGTGATGTAGAAGCCGGTCAGACCGTCCTGAACGCCGGCGACCAGGGCCCGCCCCGGGATCAGCGCGAACAGGCCACCGGTGATCACCGCGGAGGCGCGCGTGTCCAGCGGCGACAGCGTCAGCGCGACGCCCATGGCGGCTGACGGCATGGCCGCCGCGACGAACTGGTAGAACTCCGGCAGCCCGCGGCCGGCGCACAGCCAGGCCAGCCGGTCGCCGAGCATCGCGCTGATCGCCGCCGCCAGGAACACCAGCACTCCACCGCCGACCAGCACGGACGCCGCGCCCGCGAGCAGGCCGCTGGCCGCGGTGAGCGCCCAGCCGGGGTAGGGGTGGCGGTTACGGCGGATCTCGGCGAGGCGCCGGTAGGCCTCCTCCAACGAGACATCGACGTCCTCGGAGCTGATGTCGTGGACGAGGCGGTAGACGGCGGCCAGCCGGGTGTAGTCGGTGCCCCGGCGCCGTACCGTCCGGTTCGCCGTAACCGGGTCGTCGACCAGCGACGGCTGATAGGTGATCGACAGCAGGGTGAAGGTGACGGTCGGCTCGCAGCGGTCGAGGCCGTACGAAACCGAGATGGCGAACATGGCCGCCTCGACGTCCTCCGCGCCCTCGCCGCCCGCGAGCAGCAGCTCGCCGATACGCAGCGTCAGGTCCAGCACACGCGGCACGGCGGGACCGGCCTCGTCCTGCCGCTGCGCGGGCTCCGACAGAGGCCGCTCGCTGACCGGGATGCGCAGCATCGCCCGCATCCGGTCCTGCCAGGGCGCGTGCTTGGTCAGCCGGACCATCGGCATGCCGTGCGCGGGGGTGAAGGCGGGCGGCGACTTCCGGGCGCTGTAGGTGCTGGGCGGTGCGAACGCCGAACCTTCCTGCTCGGCGGGCGCTTCGGGGGCGAGCCCGGCCGGAACCGCGAACTCCGATGACGGATGGTCCTCCTCGGACGCCTCCGGCTGCCCCACCCCGGACGGTGGGGTGAAGGCGCTGCGCGCCTCGTCGGACTGAGGCTTCCGGTCTTCCGGACCCTCGGGTTCCGCCACCACGTGCTGCCCTCGCTCCCAATCGTGTCGTCGTGTCAGATCAGTATGGGCATGCCCATGCGACCACTCGCACCCCGGCCGTCCGGCAGCGGCCCAGGACACACGACAGGCGGCGCACCCGATGGGGGTGCGCCGCCAGTACGAGCAGCTCAGCGCGGGGTCAGTGCGCGCCGCCCTGCGACTCCAGACGCTTGTAGGACGCCTCGATCTCCGCTTCCGCCTCGGTGCGGCCGACCCAGTTCGCGCCCTCGACCGACTTGCCGGGCTCCAGGTCCTTGTAGACCTCGAAGAAGTGCTGGATCTCCAGACGGTCGAACTCCGACACGTGGTGGATGTCCCGCAGGTGCTCCACCCGCGGGTCGGAGGCCGGCACGCAGAGCAGCTTGTCGTCGCCGCCCGCCTCGTCCGTCATCCGGAACATGCCGATGGCGCGACACTTGATCAGGCAACCGGGGAACGTCGGCTCGTCGAGGATGACCAGCGCGTCCAGCGGGTCCCCGTCCTCGCCAAGGGTGTTCTCGACGAAGCCGTAGTCGGCCGGGTAGCTGGTCGAGGTGAAGAGTCGACGGTCCAGGCGGATCCGACCGGTCTCGTGGTCCACCTCGTACTTGTTCCGCGAACCCTTCGGGATCTCGATGGTTACGTCGAACTCCACGGGTGGCTCCTCCATGATCAACACATACGTCTGGTGGTTAAGTGTCCCTCACGCAGATGCGTGATCGCGAAAGGGGCTGGTGCGAGGTGCCAGAGGTCAGGACGTGGCAGCTCACCGCGGGCGCCGCCGTGGCCGGCCTCGCCCTCGCCGCCGGGGCTGTGGCCGCGGCCGGTCCGTGGGACACCGGTCAGCGTAAGGCCGAGAGGGAGTGGGCGGCTGCCCGGAGCATCGCAGGTGGCGCACATCACGAGGACCCCGGGCCGAAGCGCCCGGCGCCCGCGCCGAGTGCGCCCGGCGTGCTCGCCTCCCTGGGCGCCCCCACGACCAAGGCGGCGGCCGGGCAGACCACCCCGGCCGACCTCGCCAGGGTGCTCGCCCCGCTGCTCGGCGACCCCGGACTCGGCACGGCCCGCACTGCCTCGGTGATCGATGTCGCGACCGGGAAGCAGCTGTATGGGAAGGGGGCCGCGGACCCGATGACACCGGCGTCCACCACCAAGATCGCCACCTCGACGGCGGCCCTGTCGGCGCTCGGTCCGGACCACCGCATCCCCACCACGGTCGTCGCGTCCAAGGACGGACAGGAGCTCACGCTGGTCGGCGGCGGCGACGCGACCCTCGAAACCGCCGGTCTGCGCACCCTCGCCGACCGTACGGCGCGCGCCCTGCGCGAGCGTGGGGTGACAACGGTTCGCCTGGCGTACGACACCTCGCTCTACAAGGGCCCCGGGCTGCACCCCATAGGCCCCAACAGGAACATCGCCCCCGTCAGCGCGCTGATGGTCGGCGAAGGGCGGCTCGACGAGCGGACCACCGGCGCCGCGGACCGCAGCGGCGACCCGGCGGGCGACGCCGCCCGCGCCTTCGGGCGGCTGCTGGACGAGCGGGGTATCAACAGCGCGGGCGCGCCCGCCCCCGGCCGGCCCGCCGCCGGAGCCAAGCCCGTCGCCAAGGTGCTCTCCGCACCCCTGTCCGCCCTGGTCGAGCGGGCCCTGACGGACAGTGACAACGACATCGCCGAGGCCCTCGCCCGCCAGACCGCCCTGGCGACCGGCGAGGAGGCGAGCTTCGCGGGCGCGGAGCGCGCCGTCACCAGGCAACTGACCGGGTTGAAGCTCCCGTTGACGGGCGCCCGCTTCGCCGACGGCAGCGGACTCAGCCGCGAGGACAGACTCTCCGCCGGCCTGCTGACCGCGCTGCTGGCCCGCGCCGCCGACCCCGCCCACCCCGAGCTGCGCCCGGTCCTCACCGGCCTCCCGGTCGCGGGCTTCAGCGGGACCCTTCAGGCCCGCTACACCGAGACCTCGCCGGGCACCGGACTGGTGCGAGCCAAGACCGGCACGCTGACCGGTGTGAACACCCTGGCAGGCACGGTGGTGGCCCCGGACGGCCGTCTCCTCGCCTTCGCTTTCCTGGCCGGGAACACCCCCTCCAGGGAGGGCGCCCAGCCCGCCCTGGACCGGCTGGCCGCCGCGCTGGCGTCCTGACATTCCCGGCGCGGCGTCCGGTTCCAACGACTCACCGACGCACGAGCCGACAACGTACGGTTGACGCATGACGAGCATCGGTGGTGCCGAGATGGTCGACTGGAATCTCGCTGTGGCGACCGCGACCCGATTTGTGCGGCCCGGGCCCGACGTGAGCAGGGACGAGGCGCGCGCCGTCGTCGCCGAGCTGCGACGGCATGCCAAGGCGTCCGAGGAACATGTGCGGGGCTTCACCCGGCTGATCCCTGAAGGCCACGAACCACAGGACACTCCCGTCCTCGTCGTGGACCGGGCCGGGTGGGTCAAGGCGAACGTCGCGGGCTTCCGCGAGCTGCTCAAGCCGCTGCTGGACAAGATGCAGGAACGCCGCCCCGGCGGCCCCGGCGGCGCGGTGCTCGGCGCGGTCGGCGGCAAGGTCACCGGCGTGGAGCTGGGGATGCTGCTGTCGTTCCTGGCCTCGCGGGTCCTCGGGCAGTACGAGACCTTCGCGCCGCCCACCCGTGAGCTGCCGGCCGGCGAGAGCGGCGGGGGGCGGCTGCTGCTCGTCGCCCCGAACATCGTGCACGTGGAGCGCGAACTCGAAGTCGACCCGCACGACTTCAGGCTCTGGGTCTGCCTCCATGAGGAGACCCACCGCACGCAGTTCACCGGCGTGCCGTGGCTGCGCGACCACCTCGAGGGCGAGATCCAGTCATTTCTCGCCGAGACCGAGGTCGACCCGATGACCGTCCTGGAGCGCTTCAGGGAGGCCGCCCAGTCGCTGTCCGGCGCGCGCCCCGAGGGCGAGGAGGACGAGAGCGGCCGGTCCATCGTCGAGCTGGTGCAGACCCCCGCCCAGCGCGAGATCCTCAGCCGGCTGACCGCAGTCATGTCGCTGCTCGAGGGCCACGCGGACTTTGTGATGGACGGCGTCGGGCCCGATGTCGTGCCCTCCGTCGCCGAGATCCGGGAGAAGTTCCAGCAGCGCAGGGCACGTGGCGCGAGCCGTCTCGACCAGGCGCTGCGCAAGCTGCTCGGGCTCGACGCCAAGCTGCGTCAGTACCGCGACGGCGAGCGCTTCGTGCGTTCCGTCGTCGAGGAGGTCGGTATGGATGGATTCAACCGGGTCTGGACCTCTCCGAACACCCTCCCCACTAAGGCGGAGATCGCCAAACCGGCGGACTGGGTCGCGAGAGTGCACCGTAAAGCAGAGTCGTGAGCGGGCGGCGTCCGACGGCAGAAGAACGCCCCCGTAATCACCCATCCGAGGGACCGTAGGCAATGGGTAGGCGTGCAATGCTCGGGTATCGGCTCGGTTCTGTCACCATCGACGCACTCTGAGTGACTGATCTCCCCTCCGACTCCGACCGAGGCACCCCCCAACTTTTCACGAAGGGCACCAGACATGGGTCCCCATCCTGCGGTCGCGGCGATACGCCTGGCGGTCCGCCGCGTACTCCACGACGTACTCACCGAACACTCCGACCGCGTCGCGCGCTCCGTGACGCACGCGACCTCTTCGTACTCCGCCTACTCCGCGTCCCCCTCGCGCTCGGCGTCCTCCGCGTCCTCCGCGACCGCGACGAGTCCCGCGAACCCCGTCTCCGCAGGCGAGCAGCCGCTCGTCCTCGTGGCGTGCTCCGGCGGCGCCGACTCGATGGCCCTCGCCTCCGCCCTCGCTTTCGAAGCCCGCAAACTCTCCGTCCGGGCCGGCGGCATCACCGTCGACCACGGCCTTCAGGACGGCTCCGACCTTCGCGCCGCCGAGGTCGCCGCCCGGCTCACCGCGCTGCAGCTCGACCCCGTCGAAGCCATCGCCGTGCGGGTCGGTCGCGGCGGCGGACCCGAGGCTGCGGCCCGTGACGCCCGCTACGCCGCCCTCGACGACGCCGCGGAGCGCTACGGCGCCGCGGCCGTGCTGCTCGGCCACACCCGCGACGACCAAGCTGAAACCGTCCTGCTGGGCCTCGCCCGCGGCTCCGGCATCCGCTCGCTGTCCGGCATGGCGGCCATCTCCGGGGCGTCCGGCCGCTACCGCCGCCCCTTCCTCCAGCTCGACCGGCAGACCGCCCGCAAGGCCTGTATGGTCCAGTCGCTGCCCGTCTGGGACGACCCGCACAACGCCGACCCGGCCTACACCCGCTCCCGGCTGCGCCACGAAGGCCTGCCCGCCCTGGAGAAGGCGCTCGGCAAAGGCGTCGTCGAGGCGCTGGCCCGTACCGCGCAGCTCTCCCGCGACGATGCCGACGCCCTGGACACCTGGGCCGCCGACGCGGACGCCGCCGTACGGGACGACGCGGGTCAGCTTCAGTGCGTGAAGCTGTACGCGCTGCCGCCCGCCGTGCGCCGCCGGGTGCTGCGCCGGGCCATCATCGAGGCCGGTGCGCCCGCCGGTTCACTCTTCGCCCGGCACGTCGAGGAAGTCGACCGTCTTATCACGAGCTGGCGCGGCCAGGGAGCCATCAATCTGCCCGGCCGCGTCGAGGCGCGACGGCAGGGTGGCAGACTGGTCATTCGGCAAGGCTGACGCAGCACGACGAAAGTGGCCCGGGTGAACGAGAAGGACATGGGCACCGACCTCCAGTCGGTGCTCATCACCAAGGAAGAGATCGACGCGAAGCTGGGCGAACTGGCCGCGAAGATCGACGCGGAGTACGCGGGCAAGGACCTGCTCCTTGTCGGTGTCCTCAAGGGCGCCGTGATGGTGATGGCCGACCTGGCGCGTTCGCTGGCCACTCCCGTCACCATGGACTGGATGGCGGTGTCGTCCTACGGCGCGGGCACCCAGTCGTCGGGCGTGGTCCGGATCCTCAAGGACCTGGACACCGACATCAAGGGCAAGCACGTCCTGATCGTCGAGGACATCATCGACTCCGGCCTCACGCTCTCCTGGCTGCTGTCGAACCTCGGCTCGCGCGAGCCGGCGTCCCTCGAGGTCTGCACCCTGCTGCGTAAGCCGGATGCCGCGAAGGTCGCGATCGATGTGAAGTGGATCGGCTTCGACATTCCGAATGAGTTCGTCGTCGGTTATGGCCTGGATTACGCCGAGAAGTACCGCAATCTGCCGTTCGTCGGCACGCTCGCACCACACGTTTACGGCGGCTGAAGCCCCGCACAGGCACGGGAACCCTGGCCTCCTCCCCGCCGTTGGAGCAAGGGAAGGCGGTCGCCGGTGACAATGCTGGGGTACCGTCCGAAGAACAGTCTTTTCTCACAGCAGCATTTACCTACGGGCAGGAGGGACGGGGCGAATTCGCTCCGTATGGATGGACGTGAAGCGATACTTCCGTGGGCCGGTCATGTGGATTGTGCTGGCCGTCCTCGCCGTGGTCGTGTTGATGCAGGTCGTCGGCTCGTCCGGCGGCTACAAGACGGTGGACACCGGCGAGGTCGTCCAGGCGATCGACAAGAACCAGGTCGACCAGGTCAAACTGACCACAGGCGACGAACAGATCATCAAGGTTGATCTGAGGGACGGCCAGAAGGTCAAGGGCAGCGACAAGATTCAGGCCAGCTACATCGGCGCCCAGGGTGCCGATCTGGCCGAGAAGCTGCAGACGAAGTACGAGGCCGGCGACATCGAGAAGGGTTACACCGTCTCGCCGTCGAAGCAGAGCCCGTTCCTTTCGGTGCTGCTCTCGCTGCTGCCCTTCGTTCTGATCGTGGTGGTCTTCCTCTTCCTGATGAACCAGATGCAGGGCGGCGGCTCCCGAGTCATGAACTTCGGGAAGTCCAAGGCCAAGCTGATCACCAAGGACACTCCGAAGACGACCTTCTCCGATGTGGCGGGGGCCGACGAGGCTGTCGAGGAACTCCATGAGATCAAGGAGTTCCTGCAGGAGCCGGCCAAGTTCCAGGCGGTCGGCGCCAAGATTCCGAAGGGTGTGCTGCTGTACGGCCCGCCCGGTACGGGCAAGACGTTGCTCGCACGCGCCGTCGCGGGCGAGGCGGGCGTCCCGTTCTACTCGATCTCCGGCTCCGACTTCGTCGAGATGTTCGTCGGCGTCGGTGCCTCCCGAGTGCGCGACCTCTTCGAGCAGGCCAAGGCGAACGCCCCGGCGATCGTCTTCGTCGACGAGATCGACGCTGTCGGCCGGCACCGCGGTGCGGGTCTCGGCGGCGGCCACGACGAGCGTGAGCAGACGCTGAACCAGCTGCTCGTCGAGATGGACGGCTTCGACGTGAAGGGCGGCGTCATCCTGATCGCCGCCACCAACCGGCCGGACATCCTCGACCCGGCGCTGCTGCGCCCGGGCCGGTTCGACCGGCAGATCGCCGTCGACCGCCCGGACATGCAGGGCCGACTGGAGATCCTCAAGGTCCACCAGAAGGGCAAGCCGGTCGCCCCGGACGTCGACCTGGGCGCTGTCGCCCGGCGTACGCCCGGCTTCACCGGCGCGGACCTGTCGAACGTGCTGAACGAAGCGGCGCTCCTGACGGCGCGCAGCAACAAGAAGCTGGTCGACAACCACTCCCTGGACGAGGCGATCGACCGCGTCGTGGCGGGCCCGCAGAAGCGGACCCGGATCATGTCGGAGAAGGAAAAGAAGATCACCGCGTATCACGAGGGCGGTCACGCCCTGGTCGCGGCGGCCTCGCCGAACTCCGACCCGGTCCACAAGATCACGATCCTGTCCCGTGGCCGGGCGCTCGGTTACACCATGGTCCTGCCGGACGAGGACAGGTACTCCACCACGCGCAATGAAATGCTCGACCAGCTGGCATACATGCTGGGCGGCCGCGCGGCGGAGGAGCTCGTCTTCCACGACCCGACCACCGGTGCGGCCAACGACATCGAGAAGGCCACGACCACGGCCCGCGCGATGGTCACGCAGTACGGCATGACCGAGCGGCTCGGCGCGATCAAGTTCGGTGGCGACAACTCGGAGCCCTTCCTGGGCCGTGAGATGGGCCACCAGCGGGACTACTCCGAAGAGGTCGCGGCGCTGGTCGACGAAGAGGTCAAGAAGCTCATCGAGACCGCGCACAACGAGGCCTGGGAGATCCTTGTCGAGAACCGCGACGTTCTCGACAACCTGGTCCTGCAGTTGCTGGAGAAGGAGACACTCAGCAAGGAGCAGATCGCTGAGATCTTCGCGCCCATCGTGAAGCGCCCGGCCCGCCCGGCGTGGACCGGCTCCTCGCGGCGTACGCCGTCGACGCGGCCGCCGGTGCTCTCGCCGAAGGAGCTGGCGCTGACCAACGGCGCTGTCGGCACCAATGGCGCGGCGCCCACGGACGCCGCCCCGGCTGTCGAGGCGGTCCCGGAGGAGCGTCCGGAGAGCTGACCCGTCCGGCGCTGTGGCAACACAGGGCCCGGAATGGATGCCGCGTCCCCCAGGTTTAGCCTGGGGGACGCGGCATTCCCGTATTGCTGCACGTCAGAGTAAGAGGAACGAGGCACAGATGACCGACCCGGTGACGCTGGACGGCGAGGGCACGATCGGCGAATTCGACGAGAAGCGGGCCGAGAATGCCGTACGCGAGCTACTCATCGCGGTCGGGGAGGACCCGGACCGTGAGGGCCTGCGGGAGACGCCGACGCGTGTGGCGCGTGCGTACAAGGAGATATTCGGGGGGCTCTGGCAGCAGCCGGAGGACGTCCTGACGACGACGTTCGACCTCGGTCACGACGAGATGGTCCTGGTGAAGGACATCGAGGTCATGAGCTCCTGCGAGCACCACCTGGTGCCGTTCCACGGCGTCGCGCATGTCGGGTACATCCCGTCGTCGGACGGGAAGATCACCGGGCTGTCGAAGCTGGCCCGCCTTGTGGACGTCTTCGCCCGGCGGCCGCAGGTGCAGGAGCGGATGACCACGCAGATAGCGGACTCGCTGATGGAGATCCTGGAGCCGCGCGGCGTGATCGTGGTCGTCGAGTGCGAGCACATGTGCATGACGATGCGAGGCGTGCGGAAGCCGGGCGCGAAGACGATCACTTCGGCGGTGCGGGGGCAGCTGCGGGATCCGGCGACGCGGAACGAAGCGATGAGCCTGATCATGGCGCGCTGAGGGCTGTACGGCGCGGGGGCGTGCCTCAGCCCTTCCGGGGCGGAGGGGTACGGCGGGTGCGGGCGCGGACTTTCCCCTACCCCGCCCCCACGGCCTGGCGGCCGTGGGAGGTACCCCCGTCCCGAAACTGGGGGCGTCAGCCCCCACACCCTCGATTCTCCGACGGCTCTGCCGCCGGAGGGAAGCAAGGGCCGGGACCGACGCCCCCCAACGCTCCGGCGGCTCCGCCGCAGAGCCCAGGAAGGCGGGGAGCTGACCGCCCTGCCCCCCCACACGCGGGTCGGCTTCGCGCCGCCCAGCAAGACGGAGCTGACGGCCCCTGCACAGCTCTGGCTTCGGTGTCGCAGGGCAAAGGAGGGCGGGGCCGGCTCTCCTGCGCCTACCCCTCGGGGTGACGGGGTCTGTGGCATGTCGCCGGGGAGGGGCCGTGCAGGGTCGTCCCCGCAGGGGATCGGCGGCCGGACCCAGTGATCAATACGAACCCCGTTTCGCCGCCGGCTCCGAGGAGTCGAGCCCGGAGGGGCCCCGGAACCCACACCGGCCTGGCACCGGGCACCCCGGGCCCGCAGCGCGGACGGCCGCGCCTCACGCCACCGGGCAACCCCCGGGCCCGCACCGCGGACCCCGTACCCCCGCACCGGGAACGCCTTACGCGCGGGCCACGTCCTCGTCGTCGTCCTCCGGGAGTTTGCAGACCCGCTCCAGGAAGAACGCCGCCGCGATCACGCCGATGCCCGCCAGCACTGAGAAGCCCGCGTAAATCGCCTGGTCCCGGCGGGCCGGGATCTCCAGGGAGCCCAGCAGGTACACGCCCGCCCCGCCGTACATGCCCGCCACCAGCGCCGCCACCAGCGCGCTCGCCTGGCCGAAGACCACCGCTCGGGCCGCCATCAGCGGCTCAACGCCCTTCGCGCCCGGGCGCCGTTCGCGCTGGGCCCGCAGGCGGGCGCGGATCGAGAGTGCCGTCGCGGTGAGGATGACGGCGATCACCGCCAGCACGACCGGCGCGGCCAGCGGCACGCTCGGCAGTGTGCCGAACGCCTCCCACAGGCGGGCGCCGCCCCAGGACAGCACCCCGGCCACGGCGAAGAGACCGGCCAGTACACCGACCCGTAGTTGCTTCACCGAGAATGCCGCCCTTCGCCTGTCCGCCGTATGCAAGAGCCTAACGACTAGTCGGGCAGACGGAGTTCCAGGTCGGCGCGGGCAACCACGGCGCCCCGCCCGACGCCGGCCAGCAGCTGCGCCACCGGACCATAACCCGGAATCTGCGCCTCCGGCTCGATGTCGTGCCACGGGGCGAGTACGAACGCGCGCTGGTGGGCGCGCGGGTGGGGCAGCGTGAGCGACGGGTCGTCGGAGACCTCTTCGGCGTACGCCACGATGTCGACGTCGATGGTGCGCGGACCCCAGCGCTCCTCGCGGACCCGGTCGAAGGCCTCTTCGATGGCCTGGCCGCGCTCCAGCAGGGAGGACGGCGGAAGTGTGGTCTTGATCACAACGACCGCGTTGAAGTACGCGGGCTGGCTGCCGGGCTCGACGCCCCACGGCTCCGTCTCGTACACCGGAGACACGGCCTTGACCCGCAGCCCGGGCGTGTCCTCGAGGGCGTCGATGGCGCCCTGGAGGGTCTCGAGGCGGTTGCCGAGGTTGGCGCCGAGGGCGATCACGGCCCGTTTCGGGTTGGACAGGGTGATGTCCGCCGCGTCGACCTGCTCCACCACGGAGGCGGGTACCGGCTGCACGGTCGGGTCGCTCTGCGTCCCGTTCGAAGGAAACACGGTCATACTCGGCTCCGGGTGATCGTGATGGTCACGTCGTCGAAAGGCACCGTGATCGGTGCGTCAGGCTTGTGCACGACCACCTCGACCTCTTCGACGCCGTCGTGCTTGAGGCACTGCTGGGCGATTCTCGCCGCCAGCGTCTCGATCAGGTCGACGGGCTCGCCCTCGACGACCGCCACGACCTCCTCCGCCACAATGCCGTAGTGCACGGTCTTCGCCAGGTCGTCGTCGGCCGCGGCGGGGCGGGTGTCGAGGCCGAGCACCAGGTCCACGATGAAGGTCTGGCCCTCCTCGCGTTCCCGGGGGAAAACGCCATGGTGCCCGCGGGCCTTGAGGCCGCGCAGCGCGACACGATCCACGCGAATCACTCCTGCTGTCGTTGTTCTTGCGGAGACGCGGCCGCGTGCGGGCGGCCCGTGTCCATAATCGAATCTACCTGCGAGCACTGACAGCGCTCGCCCGCGGGGACTGTGGTCAGGGACACGGCGAGGCTGGTAGCCGCCCTACCCGGAGGCCCGGAATTCCAACCTCCATAGGGCCACTTACCCACTTACGAGGGGGTCTCGTCGTCCTCTTCCTCATCGCTTTCCGCCAGTACGGGTGATCCGTGATGTGACCACATCTTCCATCCGTCCGATGTGCGACGGAACACATTCGTGGCGACGACGAGCTGGCCGACCAGGGGGCCGAGTTCGCCGCTCTCCTCGGCGGGGCCGCCGCTGAGGATGTTCTCCGTACAGGTCACCAGGGCGGTGTCGCCGGCGAGGCTCACCTTGACGTCGGTGAGGAAGAACTGGATGTACTCCGTGTTCGCCATGATCAGGGCGTACGAGCGGAGGACTTCGCCGCGGCCGGAGAGCACGGGCCAGCCCGGGTGGATGCACGAGATGCCCTCGTCCAGCCAGAGGCTGGAGAGCTCGTCGAAATCCCCGCGCTCCATCGTCTCGTAGAACGTGGTGTTGGCCGCTTCGACCAGCTCCACCTCGGTACGGCTCACCGGGCGGCCTCGACGGCCCGGGCCACGCGGACGGCGTCGGCCGTGGCGCGTACTTCGTGGACGCGGACGGCCCACGCGCCTTCGTGCGCCGCGATGGCGGACACCGCGGCGGTGGCGGCGTCCCGTTCCCTGGCGGGTGGCGGGGCGCCCTCCTTGGCCAGTACGTGGCCGAGGAAGCGTTTGCGGGAGGCGGCGACGAGCACGGGGCGGCCGAGCGCCCGGAGCTCGGCGAGGTGGGCGAGGAGGGCGAGGTCGTGCTCGGCCTGCTTGGCGAAGCCGAGGCCGGGGTCGATGACGAGGCGCTCGGGCGCGATGCCGCCGGCGACGACGGCGTCCATGCGGTCGCGCAGCTCCGTGACGACGTCGGCGACGACGTCGGCGTAGACGGCGCGGTTGTTCATGTCGTGGCTGAAGCCGCGCCAGTGCATGACGACGAAGGGGACCCCGGCGGCGGCGACGGAGGGGACCATTCGGGGGTCGGCGAGGCCGCCGCTGACGTCGTTGACAAGGACGGCGCCGGCGGCGACGGCCTTTTCGGCGACGGAGGCGCGCATGGTGTCGACGGAGACGGTGACGCCCTCGGCGGCGAGGCCGCGTACGACGGGGATCACGCGCCGCAGCTCCTCGTCCTCGTCGACGCGGCTGGCCCCGGGCCTGGTGGACTCGCCGCCGACGTCGACGAGATCGGCGCCCTCGGTGACGAGGTCGAGGCCGCGCTTGACGGCGGCGGTGGTGTCGAACCAGCGGCCGCCGTCGGAGAAGGAATCGGGCGTCACATTGACGACGCCCATGACCGCACAGCGATCCCATTCCGGCAGCCCACTGGCTGTGCCCCGTCCACGCAACGTACTCATACGCCCAGCCTAGGCCCGCGAGCGGGGCCACCGGTCACGCCGGTGGGCCGGCGGGGGTTTGTTCCTCACCCGCCCGCCCTCGAGATGCGCGGGTACGGGGTACGCCCCACGGCCCCGTCCGACGCGGCAGCTTCGGGCCGAACCCCAGCCTCCTCGTTACGCCGCGCGGATCTCGCGTTCCGGCTGGGACCGAGTGATGTGGGCGCACGGGCGCGGTTGGCGCGTCGGGCGGCGGCGCGGGAAGAGGCGGGGGAGCGCGACGTTCACGAAGCCCTCTGCCTGCATCGCGGCGAAGCCGATGCGCGGGAGGTCCCGGGTGTTGCGGAAGACCACGAAGCGCGGCTCCCAGCGGGGCTGGAACTTCGCGTTGAACTTGTACAGCGACTCGATCTGGAACCAGCGGGACAGGAACACCAGCAGTCCGCGCCACATCCGCAGGACCGGACCCGCGCCGATCTTCTCGCCGCGGGCGAGCGCCGAGCGGAACATCGCGAAGTTGAGCGAGACCCGCTCGATCTTCAGCCCCGGCGATGCCTGCAGTGAGGCGACGATCAGCAGTTCGTTCATGCCCGGGTCGGCCGAGCGGTCGCGCCGCATCAGTTCGAGGGACATGCCGTCCGTACCCCACGGGACGAAGTGGATGATCGCCTTCAGGTCGCCGTAGGGGGACTCCGCGTCCGCCTTGTGGGCCGTGGCGATCACCGCGTCACCGTCGGACGGGTCGCCTATCCGGCCGAGCGCCATCGAGAAGCCCCGCTCCGTGTCGGTGCCCCGCCAGTCCGCGGCCGCCAGCCGGATCTGCTCCAGTTCCTCGTCGGAGATGTCACGAACGCGCCGTACCCGGGTCTCGTAGCCATTGCGCTCGATGCGCTTCACCATCTGGCGTACGTTGCGCATCGCGCGCCCGGTGAGAGAGAAATCCGCGACATCCACCACCGCCTCGTCACCGAGCTCCAGCGCGTCCAGCCCCGTCTCCCGGGTCCAGACTTCGCCGCCGGTCTCCGAACAGCCCATCACCGCCGGGGTCCAGGAGTGCGCCTTCGCCTCGTCCATGAAGCGCTCGATCGCGCCCGGCCAGGCCTCGACATCGCCTATCGGGTCGCCGCTGGCTAGCATCACGCCGGACACGACGCGGTAGCAGACCGCCGCCTTGCCGCTCGGCGAGAACACGACGCCCTTGTCGCGGCGGAGCGCGAAGTGGCCGAGTGAGTCGCGGCTGCCGTGCCTGGCCAGCAGGTCGCGCAGTCGGCGCTCGTCGTCCTCGGTGAGGCGCGCGGCCGGGTGCTCCGGCCGGAAGGCGAAGTAGATCGTGGTGACGGCGGTCAGCAGGCCGAGCGCGCCGAGGGAGTAGCCGACGGTCCAGGAGACCCTGTCGGCGTAGTCCACGGGGCCTTCGAAGCCGAAGAGCCCGTACAGAACGTGCTCCAGGCGGTCCGTCAGGCTTGGGCTGCCGACCACATTGTCCGGGTGTGCGCTGACGATGACCAGGCCAAGACTCAGCGAACCGGCGCCCATGAGGATGAAGTTGGCGAGCGCCTTCCACCGGCTGCGCGGATCGGGCAGCGCCGCGAACTCACTTCTGTGGCGCACCAGAAGCGTCAAAAGCGCCAGCGAGAGCAGTACGCCGATGATCGAGTGCCGGTAGACGAACTGCCCCACCGCCCCGGCGGGAAGCAGAATCACCGCGGCCCGCCAGGCCCGGCGCTTGTGGCGCTTGAGTCCGTGGGCGAGCAGCAGCAGCAGTACGCCGGCGCTCAGCGAGAGCGCCGCGGCGAACGGTCCGGTCGCCCCCGGCAGCACCTCGGCCAGCGAGTGCATGCGGCTGTGCCGGAAGCGGGGGAAGACCCCGGCGGCGATGTCGATCAGGCCGACGAGTGTGCAGGCCGTGCCGACCAGCGAAGGGACCGCCTCCGGGCGGGGGCCGCGCAGCACGCGACGTACCCAATCCGGAACCAATCCTGATTTGTCCTCATCTACCGTTGCAGACATCGTTTCCCGTGGCTCCGCGAGAGATCCAGTGTCCGTGGCCGCAGGACAGCGGGCTCCGGACGATTTGCGCTCTCTAGGACGGGACTTCCGGGGGACGGGTTCACTCATTCACAGGAAATTCTCAAGGAAGAGCTCACGCGACTCATGGGTCTGACCAGTAACAAAGTTCTGGCCTTGGCCATCCTCGTGGCCGTGCTGCTGTTCGCCGCCACGATCTGGGCGTGGCCGCGGCTCGCCCGCCGCGGCTGGCGAGCCGTGACCGGCAGGATCGGGCTGCTGCTGGCGACCCAACTGGCACTCTTCGCCGCGGTCGGCCTCGCGGCCAACAACTCTTTTCTCTTCTACGGCTCTTGGTCCGACCTCTTCGGCCAGAAGCAGGACCTCGGTGTGGTCGTGGACCACTCGGCCGGCGGAGAGCGGATCAAGGTCGTCGAGAAGCAGAAGCTGGATGTGCCGGGCGGCTCCCGGCCCGCGACGGGCGGACAGATTCAGAAGGTCGTCATAGCGGGCGAGAAGTCGAAGATAGACAGCCCGGCGTATGTCTATCTGCCGCCGGAGTATTTCCAGGCGAAATACGCGAAGAGTACATTTCCGGCTTCTGTCGTGCTGACCGGATACCCGGGGACGGCGGAGAATCTGCTCAAGGGGCTGAAGTATCCGAGGACGGCGTATCAGCAGTCCAAGGACGGCAGGATGCAGCCGATGATCCTGATAATGCTGCGACCGACCGTCGCGCCGCCGCGGGACACCGAATGCGTGAACATACCGGGCGGGCCGCAGACCGAGACCTTCTTCGCCAAGGATCTGCCGAAGGCGGTCTCGGAGACCTACCGAGTCGGGACCAAGCCCCGGAACTGGGGCCTCATCGGGAATTCGACCGGCGGCTACTGCGCCCTGAAGATCGCGCTGCACCACCCGGAGCGTTTCGCGGCGAGCGCGGGCATCTCCGCGTACTACAAGGCCGCCGACGACCCCACCACGGGCGACCTCTTCCACGGCAGCAAGAAGGCGAAGAACCGGGCCAACCTGCTGTGGAGCCTGGATCACCTGCCGCAGGGGAAGTCGTCCTTCCTGGTGACCACTTCCAAGGAGGGCGAGGGGAACCTCAAGCCGACTCTGCAGTTCATCGACAAGGTGAAGCCGCCCGCGCGCGTCTCTTCGATCACGCTCGACAGCGGCGGGCACAACTTCAACACCTGGCGGCGCGAGATTCCGCCCGCCCTGGTGTGGATCAGCGGCAGGCTCAGCGCTTCGTAGAAGTCGTAGCCGACTTGACCGTTTCGATCGTCTCCAGCGCGACCGCTGTACGGGGAATGTCCTGTGCGTCGGCGTCGATCGAGCGGCGCAGCGCCTCGTGCAGCCGGGCCGGCGTGAGGACCCCGAGGAACCGCCCGGTCTCCTCCTTGTCGATCACCGCGATCCAGCCCGCGTCGTGCTGGAGCATCGTGGCGAAGGCCTGCTTGAGGGAGGCGCCGACGGGCAGCCAGGCCTCCATCCGGCGGGCGTGTTCGCGCACGGAGCCGGGCTTCCGCGCCTGCTCGGCGGAGATCCAGCCATGCAGATTGTCCTCGCCGTCCAGCACGACGGCCCAGCGGGAGCCGAGCTCCCGGGGCAGCCGGTCGTCGAGATGGACGACGGGCGGCTGATCCAGATCGCCCTCTTCGACGGGCGTGACGGACAGCCGCTTGAGGCCGCGGTCCGCGCCGACGAAGTCCGCGACGTACGCGGTCGCGGGGGCGCCGAGGACCGCGGTCGGGGCGTCGAACTGCTCTATCCGCCCCTGCCCGTAGACGGCGATACGGTCGCCGAGGCGGACGGCCTCCTCGAGGTCATGGGTGACGAAGAGCACGGTCTTGTTGACCTGTGACTGGAGTCTGAGGAACTCGTTCTGCAGATGCTCGCGCACCACCGGGTCGACCGCGCCGAACGGCTCGTCCATCAGCAGCACGGGCGGGTCGGCCGCCAGCGCCCGGGCCACGCCGACGCGCTGGCGCTGGCCGCCGGAGAGCTGCTCGGGGTAGCGGTCGCCATACGTCTTGGGGTCCAAGCCCACCAGGTCGAGAAGCTCGGCGGCGCGCTCCCGGCCCTTGCGGCGCTGCCAGCCGAGGAGATGGGGGACGGTCGCGGTGTTCTCCAGGACCGTTTTGTGCGGGAAAAGGCCGACCTGCTGGATCACATAGCCGATACGGCGGCGCAGTTGGACGGGGTCGATGTCGGATATATCGGCCCCGTCGAGGAAAATCCGGCCGCTGCTCGGCTCGATCAGACGGTTGACCATCTTCATGGTCGTGGTCTTGCCGCAGCCGGACGGTCCGACGAGCGTGACCAGTTCGCCCTCGGCGACCTCGAACGACAGGTCGTCGACCGCTGTCGTCCCGTCCGGGTACCGCTTGGTGACGTGCTCGAAACGGATCATGATTCCCCATTGTGACGGGTGTTGTGTGAAAGCCATGTTGCTGCAATGTGGCGGCCCTCGGTGATTGTCAGTGCTCGGGGATAGGGTCGCGAGGCATACATACGTTCGGCGCTCCGGGGAGGTGGGGATGGGTGAGTACGCAGTTTGTGGCGCAGAGCTGTCTGGCGGCCAATGACTGGATCTGCGGGGAGTACGTCCGCACCCGCAGCCAGGAGTTGACCGACGCGACTGTCCAGCATGTCTGGATCACGGTGGTGTCCGTACTGATCGGCCTCGCCGTGGCATTTCCGCTGGCGCTGCTCGCCCGCGCCGAGCCGCGGTTCGCCGGCCCGGTGCTGGGGCTCACCACCCTGCTGTACACCATTCCGTCGCTGGCGATGTTCTCGCTGCTGCTGCCGGTCTTCGGTCTGTCCGCGGCGCTGGTGGTGACCGGCCTGGTGCTCTATTCGCTCACCATTCTCGTACGGAACATCATGGCGGGCCTCGAGGCGGTGCCCGAAGAGGCGCGTGAAACCGCGCGCGGCATGGGGTACGGAGCGGGGCGGCTGCTCTGGGAGGTCGAACTGCCGCTCGCGCTGCCCGCGTTGATGGCCGGCCTGCGGATAGCGACCGTCTCGACGATCGCCCTGACGACCGTCGGCGCCCTGGTCGGCAAGGGCGGTCTGGGCAATCTCATCGACGACGGAGTGCAGACCACCTTCAAGGCGCAGGTGCTGACCGCGTCCGTGCTCTGTGTGCTGCTGGCGGCCGTGGCGGATGTGCTGCTGCTCGGACTCCAGCGGCTGCTGACGCCCTGGACCCGAATACACACGGCGAAGCCGGCGCCGGGTCGCACGGTGAAGGAAAAGGTGGCGGGCTGATGGGGGTAGTGGCCGACGCGTGGACGTGGCTGACCACCGGCTCCAACTGGTCGGGGGAGAGCGGTGCCTGGCACCGTCTTGGCGAGCATGTCTACGTCAGCGGGATCGCCCTCGCACTGGCCTGCGCCATCGCCCTGCCGGTCGCGTTGTGGCTGGGGCATCTGGGCAAGGGCGGCGCGCTCGCCGTCAATATCTCCAACGCCGGACGGGCGATCCCCGTCTTCGCGGTGCTCGCCCTCTTCATGCTCACGCCGCTGCGCAGCGCCGGCTATCTGCCGACGATCATCGCCCTGGTGCTGTTCGCGGTCCCGCCGCTGCTGACCAACGCCTATGTCGGCATGCGCGAGGTGGACCGGGCGGTGGTGGAGGCCGCGCGGGGGATGGGGATGTCCGGCGGCCAGCTCTTCTTCCGGGTCGAACTGCCCCTCGCCTATCCGCTGCTCATGACCGGGCTGCGGTCGGCCGCCGTGCAGGTGGTGGCCACGGCCACGATCGCGTCGATGGTCGGCCAGGGCGGTCTGGGCCGGATTATCACCGCGGGATTCAACACGTACAACACCCCGCAGGTGGTGGCGGGCGCGCTGCTCGCGGCGCTGCTCGCGCTGCTCGTGGAAGGGGCGCTGGTGGCGGCCGACCGGCTGCTGAGCCCCCTCCGTAAGACCGTGTGACAACACTTGGACGGAGAACCTGATGAGCAAGACCTCGCGCATCGCGGGTGCGGTACTCGGTGTGGTGGCCCTGACGGGTTCTCTCGCCGCATGTGGCGGCGACAGCCTGGAGAAGGAGAAGGGCGGCTCGGAATCGGGCGGTGGGTCGGGCAAGAAGGGCGCGCTCGTCGTGGGCGCCGCGTCCTTCACGGAGTCCAAGGTGCTTGCCGAGCTGTACGCGCAGATCCTTGCCGACGCCGGATACAAGACGTCGGTCACCACGGTGAAGAACCGTGAGCTGTACGAACCGTCCCTGGAGAAGGGCGAGATCGACGTCGTCCCGGAATACGCCGCGACGATCGCCGAATTCCTCAACGCCAAGGTGAACGGGCCGAAGGCGCCCGACGAGAAGCCGGTGGCGTCCGGCGATGTCGACGCAACCGTCGCCGCGCTCACCAAGCTCGCCGAGCCGCGCGGACTGAAGGTGCTGCCGGCCGGCGCGGCCGTCGACCAGAACGCCTTCGCGGTGAGCAAGGAATTCGCCGAGAAGAACAACCTCAAGACTCTTTCCGATCTTGGCAAGTCAAAGCTCAAGGTGAAGATCGCGGCGGGTGACGAGTGCGAGGTGCGGCCGTTCTGCGCGCCCGGTCTGAAGAAGACGTACGGCATTGATGTCACGGGCATAGACCCCAAGGGAGTCGGCACCCCGCAGTCCAAGCAGGCGGTCAAGGACGGCGCCGACCAGCTGGTGCTGACCACGACCACCGACGCGGTGCTGGACGGCCTGGTCTTCCTCGAGGACGACAAGAAGCTCCAGAACGCCGACAACGTCCTGCCGGTGGTCAATGCGAAGGACGCGGGATCGAAGGAGATAGCCGACGTCCTCGACAAGCTCACCAAGGTGCTGACCACCGAGGATCTCGCGGAGTTGAACCGCAAGGTGGACGCCGAGCGGGCCAAGCCGGAGGACGCGGCGAAGGCTTATCTCGAGTCGAAGGGCCTGCTCAAGAAGTAGCGAGGTGCGGCCCGGCGTTCTTTCACCGAGAGATTTGCCGGGCCGACACCCCATTCGGCGTCTACGCACGGTAAATTTCAGGCCATGCCACGTGGACGCCACCGCCATTCCCCGCCCCTTCACAGGCTGCTGCCGCCCGCGGCGGTCGCCGGAGCGTCGGTGCTGTGCGCCGCCGGCGCGTGGTTTCTGGCGGAGCCAGTCGTGCTCCAGTCGCTGGTCACCGCCGCGACGGCCGCCGCCGTCACCGGCGCGGTCCTGATGCGAAGTTGGGACCGGGCCGCGGGGCGCAGGGTCGCTGAGCTCACTCGTGCCCGCGCGAGCGATCAGTGGAAGACCGATGAGCGCGTAGCCGAGCTCGAGACGGATATCGAGGAGTCGCGCGAGCTGCGCGTCAAGCTGGACGCGAGGCTGCGCGCCAAGCGGGTCGAGCTGGCCGCGCTGCGCGGTGAGCACGCCGCGCTGCTGCGGCGGTACGCGACCGCCGAGACCGAGCGCGCCAGCGCGCTCGAGGGCCGCCGCCAGCTCGCCCTCGAAGCGGCAGCACCGGTCAGGGCGCTGCCCGCGGCAGGGTCCACGCCCACGCCGGCCACGTATCTCCTCGCCTCCAGGGCGCTGGACAATCTGTCGCGCAACGCCGCCGCGCAGGAGGCGAAGCGCACCGTCGAGGACGCCCGGCAGCGCGATCTGGCCGAGCGCCGTGAGGCGGACGAGCCGCAGGGGAAGCACGCGGCGGTCGTCGGCGGGGAGCAGCACACCCGCCCGTCGTCCGCCGTCCCCGCCCGTCGTCCTGTCCCGGCGGCGACAGCGATCGCTCCGTACGGTCCGCAGCGCCGGCGGCCCAAGCGCCCCGTGGGCGGCTTCGACTTCTTCGGCACGGCCGGGGACGGCGTTCCCGGTCCCGGTGCGCAGAAGGCGATAGAGGCCGCGCAGAACGAGGATCTGGCTGACGTGGTGGGCGAGGAGCTGGCCGCGCAGCGTACGGCGGACTCGCGCGCGGTCGGCAAGGTCATCGACCTGACCGCGCACGACGAGACGGAGCAGCTGGACGTGGTGGAGCTGCGCGACGCGGTCAGCTGACGGCCCCGGCCGACAGCCCGAGTACGGCTTGGCCCGGGTGTCGCCTGCCCGCCCGAGCCACTCGTCCAACCCGCCCTGGCTACTTGTCCAACGAGCGCTATTTGTCGATGTCGCCGACGACGAAGAACAGGGAGCCCAGGATCGCCACCATGTCCGCGACCAGCGTCCCCGGCAGCAGCTCCGTCAGTGCCTGGATGTTGTTGTACGACGCCGAGCGGAGCTTCAGCCGGTACGGGGTCTTCTCGCCCTTGGAGACCAGGTAGTAGCCGTTGATCCCGAGCGGGTTCTCGGTCCAGGCGTAGGTGTGACCCTCGGGCGCCTTCAGCACCTTCGGCAGCCGCTGGTTGATCGGCCCAGGCGCGAGCTCTGCGATCCGGTCCAGGCACGCGTCCGCCAGCTCAAGCGCGTTGTGGGTCTGGTCGAGCAGCACCTCGAAGCGGGCCAGGCAGTCGCCCTCCGCCCGAGTGACGACCTTGAGGGTGTCCTGCAGCTCCCCGTACGCCAGATACGGCTCGTCGCGCCGCAGATCGAAGTCGACGCCGGACGCGCGGGCGATGGGGCCGCTCACTCCGTACGCGTGCACCGCCTGCGCCGACAGGACGCCCACGTCGCGCGTACGGCCGCGGAAGATCTCATTGCCGAGGACGAGCCGGTCGTACACGTCCATCCTGGAGCGGAGCTCCGCCACCGAGTGGCGGGCCCGGCCGAGCCAGCCCGCGGGAAGGTCCTCCTTGAGGCCGCCGACACGGTTGAACATGTAGTGCATCCGGCCGCCGGAGACCTCCTCCATGACGTGCTGGAGGTCCTCGCGTTCGCGGAAGGCGTGGAAGATCGGGGTGATCCCGCCCAGTTCGAGGGGGTACGACCCGAGGAACATCAGGTGGTTGAGGACGCGGTTGAGCTCGGCGAGAAGCGTACGGACCCAGACCGCGCGTTCCGGGACCTCCATGCCGAGCATCCGCTCGACGGCCATCACGACGCCGAGCTCGTTGGAGAAGGCGGAGAGCCAGTCGTGGCGGTTGGCCAGCATCACGATCTGGCGGTAGTCGCGCGCCTCGAAGAGCTTCTCGGCACCGCGGTGCATATAGCCGATGACGGGCTCGGCGTGCTGGATGCGCTCTCCGTCGAGGACGAGGCGGAGGCGCAGGACGCCGTGTGTGGAGGGGTGCTGGGGGCCGATGTTGAGCACCATGTCGGTGCTTTCCGCCGCGCCGCCGATGCCGACCGTGGTCTCCGTCATGGCGCCAGTATCCACCGGTCGGGGGGCGGGGCGGGCGGGGGCTCCTGCGGAGGGCTTTTCCCCCATCCCGCCCCGTCCCGAAGCTGGTGCTCCGCCCCAGGGCCCGGTCCCCAATCTCCCCTAGCTACCGCTGGGAGGTGCCCCCAGGACGGGCCTGGTGGTCCCGCTCTTCCCGGACTTCAGGATCGCGTGGTTCCCGCCTCGAAGGTCCCGCCACCCACCCGCTGCAGCAGCCAGCCGAAATCGCCCAGGCCCCCCCGCGCCGTCAGTTCCGCCGCCTCGCCCGCCGAGGCCAGCGCGCGGACGTACGCCGCGGGGTCGGACGTCGCCAGCGACAGCGGGGGACGTCCGCCCGTGACGCCCAGGCGGGCGAGCGCATCCCGCTGGGGCAGCAGCTCCGCGCCCGGCAGCGCACACGCGTCCAGCGCCACATGGGCGGTGATGTCGCAGCTCCCGTCCGGGACGGGAGGGACCTCGCGGCCCGCCCGGAAGCCGGTCAGTGTGCCGAAGAGCGGCCGGTTGTCCCGCACATGCGCGTAGTCGGCCGCGACCGCCAGGCCGGCCTCCAGCGTGCTTACCGCCGCCGACCATGCCTCGTCGCGCGGGCGGCCGATCTCCGCCCGCGCGCCCGGCTCGACCAGCGGCCACCAGCGGGCCAGCCAGTCCGCGTCCGCGCCGCCCACGGGGGAGCCGAGGCGCTCCGCGCCGTCCGGGCCTACGAGGACGTAGCGCGCCACCCCGTCCGGGTCCACCTCGGCGACATCCACCGGGACGTTGTCCAGCCACTCGTTGGCGAAGAGGAGTCCGCTCACGCCCGCCGGGGGCTCGGCGGTCCACTCGATACGGGGGTCGAGGCCGGCCGGGCGGGCGGCGCGTTCGACGGCGTACGCCCGGACCGGGAAGCCGGACGGGAGGGCCGCCAGCACACCCGTGAGGAGTTCCCCGCGGCCCGCGCCGACGTCGACAAGCGCCACCTCGTCGAGGTCGGCCTCCCGCGCCGCCGTGCGGAGGAGCCTTGCGACCGCCGCGGCGAAGAGGGGCGAGGCGTGCACGGACGTACGGAAGTGCCCGGCCGGTCCCTCGGGCTTCAGATAGAAGCCGTCGGGCCCGTACAGCGCGGTCTCTGCCGCTTCCCGCCAGCCGCGCCACTGACACGTATCACCCGTCACATCATCCGTCACGCGACCAAGTCTCCACCTTGCGGAGTACGCTTCCGCAGTCCGGATCGCTCCTCCGGTTGACCCTTGCACCTATCTGCTTTCCCTACGCTGGGTTACGTGCAGCTCCTCTATGACTTCATCCGCAGACACCCGACGGGCGTCGACACCTTCTGGGCTGTCGTGCTCTTCGGGTTCTCAGTGCTGTGGGTGATCCAGGTGCCCGTCGGGGTCCAGGCCCGGACAGCGGCAGGTGTGATCGTTCTCCTGCTGAGTCTGGTCGTGGCCCTGCGCCGCCGTATGCCGGAGAGGATGCTGGTCCTCGCCGCCGTGCTGGGCGTCGTCCAGCTCGTGCTGGACATCGAGGTCAATCCGGCCGACTTCGCGATGATGGTGATCATCTACACCGTCGCCGCGCACGACGGCTCGCGCTGGGCGTCCCGGCTGGCGCTCCTCGGCGGGCTGTCCGCGGCCACACTGGCGCAGGTGCGCTGGCCGATGGAGGAGGCCGGCACCGGCGGGAGGATCTTCTTCACGATCGTCATGAGCGCGACCTTCGCTCTCGCATGGGTGCTCGGCGACTCGATACGAACCCGGCGCGCGTACTTCGCCCAGCTCGAGGAGCGCGCGACCCGGCTGGAGAAGGAGCGCGAGGCGCAGGCGAAGGTCGCGGTGGCGGCCGAGCGCGCCAGGATCGCCCGCGAGCTGCATGACGTCGTCGCGCACAACGTCTCGGTGATGGTGGTTCAGGCCGACGGTGGCGCGTACGTGCTGGACGCCGCGCCCGACCAGGCCAAGCAGGCGCTGGAGACCATCTCGACCACCGGCCGCCAGGCGCTCGCGGAGATGCGCAGGCTGCTCGGCGTGCTGCGCACCGGCGACGCCAGGGAGAGCGGTGAGTACGTCCCGCAGCCCGACGTGCAGCAGATCGAGGACCTGGTCGAGCAGGTGCGCATCGCGGGTCTGACCGTGGACTTCAAGATCGAGGGCACGCCGCGGCCCCTGCCAAGCGGCGTCGAGCTCACCGCGTACCGCATCGTCCAGGAGGCGCTGACCAACACCCGCAAGCACGGCGGCCCGGAAGCCGGCGCCAGCGTGCGGCTGGTCTACTTCGACGACGGTCTCGGCCTGCTGGTGGAGGACGACGGCCGCGGCGCGGCGCACGAGTTGTACGAGGACGGCGGCGCCGACGGCCGGGGCCACGGGCTCATCGGCATGCGCGAGCGCGTCGGTATGGTCGGCGGCACGCTCGACACCGGGCCGCGGCCCGGCGGCGGCTTCCGGATCAGCGCACTGCTTCCCCTCAAGCCCGCTCTCTAGAGACCTAGGAACCTGCTGACATGTCCATCCGTGTGATGCTCGTCGACGATCAGGTGCTGCTGCGCACCGGATTCCGGATGGTGCTCGCAGCCCAGCCGGACATGGAGGTCGTCGCCGAGGCGGGCGACGGTGCGGAGGCGATCGAGAACCTCCGCTCCACCGCCGTGGATGTGGTGCTGATGGACGTCCGTATGCCGAGGCTTGACGGCGTCGAGGCGACCCGCCGGATCTGCGCCGAGCCGGACGCGCCGAAGGTGCTGATACTGACCACCTTCGACCTGGACGAGTACGCCTTCTCCGGGCTGAAGGCGGGCGCCAGCGGCTTCATGCTCAAGGATGTGCCGCCCGGCGAACTGCTCGCCGCGATCCGCTCGGTGCACAGCGGCGACGCGGTCGTCGCGCCGTCCACGACGCGGCGGCTGCTCGACCGGTTCTCGCCGCTGCTGCCCAGCAGCGGCAAGGAGCCGCGGCACAAGGAGATCGAGAAGCTCACCGAGCGGGAGCGCGAGGTGATGCTGCTGGTCGCGCAGGGCCTGTCGAACGGCGAGATCGCGGCCCGTCTGGTGCTCTCGGAAGCCACGGTCAAGACGCATGTGGGCCGCATCCTCACCAAGTTGGGCCTGCGGGACCGGGTGCAGGTGGTGGTGCTGGCGTACGAGACGGGCCTGGTGCGGGCGGGCGGGGCGGGCTGAGTCGCCCGCTGCCGCGGACCGACGCCTGTTCGGCGGCGAGCGGCTGCACCGGTGCCTGGACTGGCTCGCGCCGCTCGGCCGGGCGGTGGCCTTCGGCAATTCGAGCGACGCGGTGCCGTGGCAGTTCGGCGCGGCCGAACTCGAGCCCGGTACACGGTCGGTGGCCTTCCTCTCGATCACTTCGATGCCGACGACGGCGCCGGACGCGCTCCGCGCGCTGTCGAAGCGAGCGTTCCGGCTGGGCCGACGGGGAGGTGGAGCTTCCGGCGACGGCCCAACTGCCGCTCGCCGAAGCGGCGGAGGCGCACCGGCTGACCGGGAGCCGTGCGACGACGGGCAAGCCGATGCTCCGCGTCCACGGCTAACGCAGCACGGTCTCCAGGAAGTCGCTGCCCAGGCGGGCGACGGCGGCGACATCGAGCTGGTGCAGTACGTACCGGCCGCGCCGCCGCGTGGAGATCAGCCCGGCCTTCTTCAGCACGGCGAGATGGCGGGAGACCTCGGGCGCGGTGATCCCGTACGCGTCCGCCAGCTCGCTCGTCGTGAACGGGGCGCGGGCGAGGTTGCGGCACAGGCGCATGCGCATGGGGTGGGCCAGTGCCTCCATCCGCCGCGTCAGCAACTCGACGGGTGCCGGGCCCGGCAGTGCGGGCGAGCCGACCGGGTAGTGGATCACCGGCCGCCAGCCGGGCGCGTGCAACACCATCAGGTGCGGCCAGCCGAAGCTGGACGGGACGAGGGAGAGCCCGGGGCCGACGGCGGGGTCGACGGCGGTCGTGCGCCCGTCCGCGAGCTTGTCGGCGCTGATCCGGGTGCGGTCCTCGTCGACCGCGAGAGCGGGCGAGACGGCGTGCAGCGCATCGGCGAGGCCTTTGTGACGCAGCAGTTCGCTCTTGTGGCGGGCGTCGGCGGCGAGCTGGGTGGAGACACGGCGCCAGGTGTCGGCGAAGAAGGCCTGGTCGCAGTCCTCGAACAGACGGCGTATCCAGGCGCGTACGGAAGCGGGGTCGTCCAGCAGCCGCCGGGTGAAGTCGAGCTGCTTGGGGCCGCGGGTGGCGGCGAGTTCGAGGGCGCGCTCGCGGCGTACGGGTCCGCCGATGCCGTACGCGTTGGAGCAGGTGAACTCCAGCGCGGCGGAGACGAAACGTTCCTCGTCCAGCCGGTCGAGCAGGTCCAGCTCTTCGGCGAGGCAGGCGCCGGTGGCACCGGTGTGGGCGCCGCTGCCGGCCGGGAGGCCCGCGAACGGCATGAAGACGTCCGAGAACGTCGACCGCCACAGAAAGTCGGCCTCATGCAGCCGGTCGGCGAGGTCGGGCTTGAGCCCGGCCGTGGTGGCGGTGGCCCAGCCGTGCAGCCCGGGATGGTGCCCGGGCTCGGCGAGCGCGTGCAGCGCGACGCCCAGCTCGGCGAGGGGGGAGATCTCGAAGACGATGCGTTCAGGGGACAGGCCCGCGATGTCGATGGTCACGCTCACGCCTCCATAGTGCGGGTGCCGGGGGGCGGCGCTCGCACCATTTGACGGGGCTCGTCAATCGACGGGACGGGGGGTGGGGGGCGGGCGCAGCGTGAACGCATGAACGCCACGCATCAGTACATGCTCGACAGTTACCGCGCATCCCGGCACGGCGACCAGGCTCCGCCGCAGCCGGGCGTGCACGACTGGCAGGTGGTACGGGAGATCCGCGACTACCGCCGCTTCCAAGCGGTCGTGACGCCCCGCCGCTCCCGATCCCGCGTCCGCGAGACGCTGTCCCGCTGGCTCCACCGGAGCGGCCAGCCACGGTCGGCGGACTGCCACTGAGGCCCCGGGCGCCGAGGATTGCTCCACCCGGCCCGGGCCACCGCCGCGACGTCGTCGGCTCGGGGGTGTGGGGGCGTCAGCCACCAAGTTCCCCATCCCCAGGGGCTGCGGAGCATCCCCAGCTTCGGGAAGCTTCGGAAAGGTTCGGAGGTTCGGGAAGGTTCGGGAGGGGCGGGGCAGGGGGAACTACCCCAACCGCCGCACAAACTCCCCCACCGCCTTCCTCACGTCCTCCCCTGTCCACTCCAACCCCTCCACCCCCACCGTCACCTCCGTGACCGCGATGCCTGGCGGGCAGCCTTGCGTGTACCACCTGCGGAACAGCGTCACCCCCGTCTCCTCCGACTGGCCGAGCGCCGCCGCGTTCAGCGCGTCCGCATCCGACGCCAGCCAGACCTGGAACTGATGCGTGTGCGGCTCTTCCGGGTGGACGCGGAACCACGGGACGCCCGCCTCGGCGAAGCCCTCCCGCAGCGCTGCCGCGACGACCTTGGCGTGGGCGACGTACGACGGCAGCCGTGGCAGCTCCCGTTCCAGGCCCAGCAGCGCCGACAGGGCCGCGGGGTACTGCTGGAAGACCTGGCCGCCGTACCGGTGGCGCCACGCCACCGCCTCGTCGACCAACTCCGGCGGACCCGCGAGCACCGCGCCCGAAAGTCCGTCCAGGGACTTGTAGAAGGACACGTACACGCTGTCAGCCAGCGACGCGATCTCGTCCAGCGGGCGGCCGAAGTGCGGGGCGCACTCCCACAGGCGGGCGCCGTCGAAGTGCACCACTGCATCCCGTGAGCGCGTCGCCTCCACGACCGCCACCAGCTCGTCCCACGTCGGCAGCACGAAACCCGCGTCCCGCAGCGGCAGTTCCAGCATCAGCGCCCCGAAGGGCTCCTCGAAGTCGCGTACCTCGTCGGCCGTCGGCAGCCGCGGCTCGCTCGTCGGGTGGACCGTACGCAGCCCGCTCACCACCCCGAACGCGCCCCGCTCGTGCAGCTCCGGATGGGCCATCGGATGCAGCGCGACCGTCGCGTTGCCTATCCGCCCGGCCCAGCACCGCATGGCCACCTGCTGCGCCATCGTCCCGGTCGGGAAGTACGCCGCGGCCGGGAAGCCGAGCAGCTGCGCCACCCGCCGCTCCAGCTCGGCGACGACGCCGTTGCCGTACACATCGGTCCACTCGTCCAGGTCGTAAACCGCCCCCGCGTCCGCCGCCAGTGCCGACAGCCGTTCCCCGACGCGGCGGTCCGCGGAGGCCCGCCACAGCACCCGGCGCGAGGCCCGCCACGCGGCGAGCCTGCGCAGCCGCTCGTCCTGCTCGCTCACTTCAGCTTCCTCAGCCATGCCCCGATCATCGCCCACACCGCCGACCTCGCCCACAGCCTGTGGACAACCGCAAGGGCGCGAGTGGCGCTGGCGTAGCATGACCAGAAATCGTCCGGTACCCCCCCGCGGACTGGAACGGAAGGCCCCCGCCGCGTGAATGCCACAGCACCACAGGAACCGCTCGACCCGCGGGACCGCCCAGCACGTCTGACCGTCGGCGTCGTCGGAGCAGGCCGCGTCGGCCCGACTCTCGCGGCGTCGCTGCAGCTCGCCGGACACCGGCCCGTCGCCGTCTCCGGCGTCTCGGACGCGTCCGTACGACGGGCGGCTGCCCTGCTCCCCGACGTACCCCTGGTGACGCCCGCAGAAGTCCTCGCCCGCGCCGATCTGGTGCTGCTGACCGTCCCGGACGACGCGCTGCCCGCGCTGGTCGAGGGACTCGTGGAGACCGGCGCCGTACGCCCCGGGCAGCTGCTTGTCCACACCTCCGGGCGGTACGGCGCGAAGGTGCTGGATACCGCCACGCGGGCCGGGGCGCTGCCGCTCGCGCTGCACCCGGTGATGACGTTCACCGGGACGAGCGTGGACGTCCAGAGGCTGGCGGGCTGCTCGTTCGGCGTGACGGCTCCCGAGGAGCTGCGGCTGGCCGCCGAGGCGCTGGTCATCGAGATGGGCGGCGAGCCCGAGTGGATCGAGGAGGAGGCCCGCCCGCTCTACCACGCGGCTCTCGCCCTCGGCGCGAACTACCTGGTCACGCTGGTCGCGCAGGCCATGGAACTGCTGCGTACGGCAGGGGTCGACGCCCCTGCCCGGATGCTCGGCCCGCTGCTCGGCGCGGCCCTCGACAACGCTCTGCGCTCCGGCGACGCGGCTCTGACCGGACCCGTCGCCCGCGGCGATGCCGGCACGGTCGCCGCCCACGTCGCGGAGCTTCGCAAGCACGCCCCCGGCGCGGTCGCCGGCTATCTGGCGATGGCCCGCACCACTGCCGACCGCGCCCTCGCGCACGGCATGCTCAAACCCGAGATGGCGGAGGATCTGCTGGGCGTCCTCGCGGACGGTGACCCTCGATGAGCCGAAGTGTCCAACTGGTACCGACGCGCGAGGCGCTTCAGCACGCCCTCGACCACCGCGCCGCCCCCGGCCGCACCGCCGTGGTGATGACCATGGGCGCCCTCCACGAAGGCCACGCCTCCCTGGTCCGCGCCGCCCGCGCGAAAGTCGGGCCCGAGGGCTTCGTGACGGTCACGGTCTTCGTCAACCCGCTGCAGTTCGGCGCGGGCGAGGACCTGGACCGTTATCCGCGTACCCTCGAAGCCGATCTCAGGACGGCCGAACAGGCGGGCGCGGACGTGGTGTTCGCACCGTCCGCCGACGAGGTCTACCCCGGTGGCGAGCCGCAGGTCAGGATCGCCGCGGGCCCGATGGCCCAGTGCCTCGAAGGGGCTTCGCGCCCGGGCCACTTCGACGGAGTGCTCACCGTCGTCGCCAAGTTCCTCCACCTCACCCGCCCCGATGTCGCCCTCTTCGGCCAGAAGGACGCGCAGCAGCTCGCCCTGATCCGCCGTATGGTCCGCGATCTGAACTTCCCCGTCGAGATCGTCGGTGTGCCGACCGTTCGCGAGAGCGACGGCCTCGCGCTGTCCAGCCGCAACCGCTACCTGTCGGTGGCCGAGCGGCGCACCGCGCTCAACCTGTCCGGCGCGCTGTTCGCCGCCCGCGACCGGCTCGGCGCCCAGCAGGCGCTGCACGCCCGCGCCGAAGCCACCCCCGGCACGCACGCCCGCGCCGCCGCGCTCTCCGCGATCGGCGAGGCGCGCGCCGCGGCCGACGC
>NZ_JAGGOI010000041.1 GCF_018614585.1 Streptomyces sp. ISL-1
GTCGGCGGCCGGACGCGCCGTCGGCAAAGCCGTCGCGGCGGGCCGCAGCAGCGGCCCGGGACCCGGCGTCGGCGGCGCCGCAGGCATCTCGGCCTCGCCGGGCCGCGCCGCCTCGGTCCGTACGACGGTGTGGTGGTCGGTCCGCACTTCCCGCTCGTGCCGGACCAGCTCGGCAGGACCGAAGGCGGGACCGGGCGCGGTCGGAACCAGCGCCGCCGGCGCGTCCGGCTCCGGCGGTTCGCTGCGCAGCGCCTCGACACGTTCGAACGGGCCGGGCAGCCGCGGCCGGACCCGCGCCGCAGCGCCACCGGCCGCCGGCACCGGCGTGTACCGGGCCAGCAGCCGGTCGAAGTAGTCAGGCATCTGCGCACAGCTCCAGGTAGTAACGACGCCGCAGCGGGCTGAGCGCCAGAATCTCCGGCTCGCTCCACCCGTAGGCGGTGGCGAGCAGATGGACGTCGAGCATCAAGTCCCGTGCCCAGGTGTCCAGTTCGGTCCACAGATAGGAAGTGATGTCCAACTCGGCCGGGGTGGCCTCACCACACTCGGGACAGGCGACGTTCAACGTCACATCGGCCGCCGGGTCCGCCTCGGCCGCGGTCCCGCCGAGCCGTCGCTGTATGTGCTCCGGCAGCAGCGAGGCCAGCCGCTCCGGGGCAATGTCCTCGCCGTTCCGTACGGCCGAAACCGTGCAGCGCGCCACGAGCACCCGGCGCGCCTGAGCCGGATCCGGCACCGCGCCGGCCGCCGCGAGGTCGGCGACGGTGGGCAGCCGCAACTCGACCGCCCATTCGCCCTCCTCCACTCGCAGCGGCCCGTCGGGCGTCCGCGTCCGGGTGCCGAACAGCGTCGCGTCGAGGTCGAACTCCATCGCCTCGCCGCACGACGCGCACTCGACACGGACCTGCATGCGCTCGCCGAACAAGGCCCGGCGCAGCGCGAACAGATCCGCCTCCCGCTCGCCGACCGGCATCGACAGCAAGTCGTCGGCGATAGCCCCCGGGCGGGCCGCCCGGTGCAGCAGCAGAGACCTTGCCGAGTCGTGCTGCGCCAGACCGGCCTCCCAGGTGGCGAGCAGCTCGGCCGGCCCCGTCGGCGTCATCCCTCATTCCTCCGGTGTGACAGGCCGTGCTCAGGCGGGATGGGTGAACGAGGGCTCGACCGGTTCCTCCACCTCGTAGTCCCGTTCCCAGCCCTCGCATTCGAGCTTGACGCTCTGGATGGCGACGGCGTTGGCGTTGGCATCGAGCTCGCCGAGCACCTGGTACTCGCTCACCCAGGCCCGGTACAGCTTGTGCGAGACGGCCACCTGCCCGGCCTCGTTGAGCACCTGGATGATGATGTCCTTGCGGAAGTCCCGCAGCGAGACCTCCGAACCGAGCCCGGCGCCGACCTGCCAGACCTTGTTGGCCCAGCGGTCGAACTCCGGGTCGTGCGTGACGCCGCGTTCGAGCGTGACGCCTTCGAACTCGGAGCGGCCCGGCGACTTGCGCGGTGAGCTCGGGTCGCCGCCGTGGCGGTGCTTGACCACTTCGGTGGTGCGCTTCAGAGGACTGATCTTGCTGATGCCCGCGACCGTTCGACCGTCCCAGAGGACCAGGAACTTGAAATTCTTGTACGGGTCGAAGCGATGGGCGTTTATCTGGAACTCAGCCATCGGTTTCCTTCGTGTTTCTTTTCCGTGGTTCCGTGGTTACGAGAGGTCGAACTGTCCGGCCATCTGCTGAATCTTGACGATCACGAACTCCGCCGGCTTGACCGGCGCGATGCCGATCACGACATTGACCACTCCGGCGTCGATATCGGCGTCGGTGGTGGTGTCCCTGTCGCATTTGACGAAGTACGCCTCGCGCGGCGTGCCGCCCTTGAACGCGCCCTGGCGGAAAAGGTCGTTGAGGTATGCCGACGCCTTCAGCCGGATCTGCTGCCACAACTGCTCGTGGTTCGGCTCGAAGACGACCCACTGCAGACCGCGGTGCAGGCTCTCCTCGACATGCAGCGCGAGCCGGCGCACCGGCACGTACTTCCACTCGCTGTCGAGCGCGTCCGCGCCTTCGAGCGTGCGCGCGCCCCATACCAGCGGACCCACCACGGGGAAGGTGCGCAGGCAGTTGATGCCCAGTGGGTTGAGCAGCCCGTTCTCCCGGTCGGTGAGCTTGACCGCCAGTGACCGCACACCGGCCAGCCGCGCCTCGGTCCCGGCCGGCGCCTTCCATACGCCGCGCTCGCCGTCGGTCCTGGCGATCACGCCGGCGATCGCGCCCGAGGGCGGGAAGGAACGCAGCCGTCCCGTCAGCGGGTCTGTGAGCTGCAGATGCGGGAAGTACAGGGCCGCCTGATTGCTGCGTACGGGCTCGAACGCGCCGATTCCGGCCCGCGCCGCGTCCACGCTGCCCCAGGTCGACGGCGAGTCGACGAGCAGGAAGATCCGCCGCTCCCGGCACAGTTGCTCGGCGGCGGACAGTACGGTGACCATGTCCTCGGTGGACTCGTACGCCGAAAGCTCCGGCAGAGCCAGCATGTTGACGTCGTCCACGTCGCGCAGCGCCTGCACGCCGGTCTTGCGCGCCTCGCTGCCGATGAGGTCGCGCGGCCCGGGCGGGTCGCCGTCCTTGCCGCCCTGGAGCGGGAAGACGGGCGGGTTGACCGAGGCCTCAAGGCCCAGGTCGTTGGCGCACTCGCCGATGAAGCGGACCGTGTCGTCGGGGTCAGTGGACCCTGCGACGACCTGGACTCGGCGGCCGAAGGCGGTGACCTCCGCTCCGGCGAAGGCGTGCTTGCCGGGGGCGTCGGGCAGCGCGCGCAACTTGCGCTCGAGGAGCAGGGCGAGCTCGGTGACGGTGCGCGGCGGCTCGCCGTCGTGGTCGGGCTCGTGGAGCGTGAACTCCCGCTCCACGTCGCCGATCTTGACCTTCAACTCGACGTTGAGGTCCGGCAGTTCGGTCGAGAACGGCTTGGAAACCGTGCCGGAGGGGTCGGGCCGGTCCTCGTCGAGCGCCTTGACCCGGACGAGGGAGGAGCCGGCGCCCACGACCGTCTCCACGAAGCGGCCGTGGCCGGAGTGCATCGAAAGCCCGGTGAAGGACTCACGGGTGCCGCCACGCGCGTCGAGAATGTGCAGGTTGAACGTCTTGTCCGGGGTAGGGGTGTCATGGTCGACGGCCACCCGCAGGCCCGAGCCCCAGACGCCGGGCTCCTTGGCGTGCACCTCCAGCACCGGGCACTCGCTGTGCCCCTCGGTGGAGTGGAGGGTGACGCACGCTTCCTCGCCGGTGCCGGCCTTGGCGACGCGGACGATCACCGCGACCGTGCCGCCGTTGCCGAAGAACTGGTGCACCGCGTAGCTGACGGCGCTCTGCGAGGTGAGTCCGCCGAAGCGCCGCTCGAAGTCGGCGAAACTGGTGACCCGCACGGGTTGGTTGAGCGGACCCCGGCGGGTGTGCCCCACGAACGCGGCCACCGATGTGGTGACCGAGGCGATGGTCCGGATGCTGCTGGGAAGTTCTTCGATGTATACGCCGGGATAGCCCATGTGCGTCGGCATTCCCCCTCCATTCCCTTCGCGCACCAAGAGATGAGGAGGGGATGTGAAGGACCGCGCGTATGCGTCCAGCCGGCATACGCGCTCTTCACTGCATTCCCCCGTCACACACCCCGTGCGATATCGGTCTCGCAGGGCCGTCGGCATGTGCCTGTGCTTGTGGCTCCTGATGCATGAGTGCCTCTAGGGAGTCTGGTTCGTGGCTGAAGGGTGGTCAAGGGACCGATTCAGTCATCCGGCGGCCATTGGGTGTGGCCGGGATCGGCGGTGATTTGGCATGGTCAGAGGGATATCACCGGTCGGATATGGAGAGGTATTCACGATCGCTTCACAGGAAAATGCGATCCGGGGCGGGAAACAAGCCGAATACAACTGGTCCCGGCGCGCCGCCTTGTGTCCAGTTCGCGAGAAATGACCAATTCGGAATGTGTTTCGGTGGGACGGCGTCAGCGGGAAATCTCCCTGGCCGACGCGGCAATCCGGCCGTTTGGCCGGTCCTGTGTCACCACCCGGCTGCGGCGGGATCGACGCCGGCGCAGCGCGCTGTGTACGGACGAACGGTCTTGCCCGGGGGCGGTCAGACCCGTCCTGCCGTGCGGTGCGGTGCGAACCAGCTGCCGCTGTCCGGGGGTACGGGCTCAGGCTGCGCTTCGGGCTGAGGGGCAGGGTGGGACTCGGAGTGGGACTCGGGCGCCGGGAGGTCGAGCGGGCGGGTACGGGCGTCTGGGTCGATCCAGTTCACCGGTCGCGGATCAAGGCACTGTTCCGCGTGCGAGACGTGTCCGCGCTGTTGCACCGACGAGGGCAAAGGATCCCGGATAAGCGATTCTGCGGGCAGCCCGCACTCGTGCAGCAGTTCGGTCGTCTCCTGCACGAACATCACCGGACCGCACAGATACACGGTCTCGCCGGTCCACTCCCGGCGCGCGCGCAGATTGCTGTGCAGCCGTTCCGCGGCCCGCGTCGGGCCCTCGGCCCGTTCCTCGTACCACCAGTAGGCGCTCAGACAGGGGTGAGCCCGCAGGAGGCCGGCGAGGGAGCCCCCGTCGTAGAAGTCGGCCTCGCCGCGGGCCACGACGTCTATACGGATACGGGGCGTGGGCCTGCGGGCTAGTAACTCGTCCAGGACCGCCTTGACCGGGGCCCAGCCCGAGCCTGCCGCTATGAGAGTGACGGCTTCAGTACCGGGCGGCGGGGCGAGGGCGGATCCCGATGCGGCGCCCAGCCGCAGTATGTGGCCGGGCTCTGTGTTGTCGCACAACATGTTGCTGAGTAACCCCTGGGGGACGCGGCCGATATGGAATTCGAGCACACCGTCACGGCCGGGGCGCCCGGCCAGGGAGTAGGGCCGCCACACACCCGGCAGTTCGGGATGCTCGATCGTGGCGTACTGGCCGGGCCGCCATGGATAGCGGGCGGACGGAATGGCGCGGACGACGGCCGTGTGCCCACCGTGGAGCCGGTGCGAGACGACAGTTGCCTCCCACGACGACGGCTCGTTCCTGGCGAGAGAGCTGTGTGCCCCGCCGGTCATCGCCTCTGCTGTGGTTGTGTACATCCGCAGCCAGGCCGCTTCGGTCCGCGCGTCCCACGACTGCGTGCTGTGGTAACGGACCGCGGCGAAGAGACTCTCGCCCACCGCCGTGTAGTCGTCGTCGCCAATCCCGAACTTGCGGTGATCCCTGCCGAGTTGCGCCAGATGGGCGGGCAGCCCGGGGTGGCCGAGATTGTCCACGACATGCACCAGGGCGGCGAACAGCCGCTCGTACTGATCGTCCATCGCTGCCGGGAACAGCCGGCGCAGGTGCGGATGGTGGGCGAACAGGTGGGCGTAGAAGTAGCGGACCACGTGACTGGCACGCCGTCGGACGCGTTCCAGGCTCGCTCTGACGAGATCTATGTCGTCGTCGTTCATGGATTCCCCCGGGGCTGCACGGTTGCGCGATAGTTGAACGCGCGTCACAGTGCTGAGCGAGGTGAACCGTATCAACTCGTAGGCGTATCCGAGTCGTTGTGGGCTCAATTACTTCTCGACTGGAACATTTCCCTTCCGGCCGGGACGCCCGGCCGGTGTCACAGGCCCTGCCACAGCGGCTTGGCGGCATAGGTGGCGCGGAAATAGTCGGCGAGCTTGAGGCTGGAGGCGGCCGCCTCGTCGACCACGACCGTGGCATGCGGGTGGAGTTGCAGGGCGGATGCGGGCACCAGTGCCGAGAGCGGGCCTTCGACGGCGAGGGCCACGGCGTGGGCCTTCGCCTCGCCGGTGGCCAGCAGGACCAAGTGGCGGGCTTGAAGGATGGTGCCGATGCCCTGGGTGATCACGTGGTGGGGGACCTCCTCGACGGCCTTGAAGAACCGGGCGTTGTCCTGTCGTGTCTGCTCGGTCAGCGTCTTGATCCGGGTGCGGGAGGCGAGTGACGAACAGGGCTCGTTGAAACCGATGTGCCCGTCCGTACCGATACCGAGCAGTTGGAGATCGACGCCGCCGGCCTCGGCCAGGGCGCGTTCGTAGTCGAGGCAGGCGGCCGCGACGTCGTCGGCCGACCCGTCGGGGCCCATGAAGGACGCGTCGGTGAGCCCGAGGGGTTCGACGACCTCGCGCAGGACCACGGAGCGGTACGCCTCGGGGTGGCCGGAGGGCAGCCCGACATACTCGTCGAGCTGGCAGATCCGGGCATGGGAGGCGTCCACTTCAAAGTCGCGCACCTTGGCCGCGAGAGCTTTGTAGACGGGCAGCGGGGTCGAACCGGTGGAGACGCCCAGAAGGGCGTCGGGCTTGCGTCGCAGCAGGGCGGCCATGGCTTCGGCGATGAGCTCGCCGCCCGTGGCGGAGTCCGGAACGATGACAACTTCCACGATGATCCCTGTCTCTGGAGGCACATCTCTGAAGACGCAAGTGGTGTAGACCAATATATCCGGTGGGCGGGGCCCTGTCGCGCCCGGGACGCACCCGCCCGGCAAGGCGCCCGCTCGCCCCGCAGGGGGCCGTACCCGGGGCGAAACCTTCCGGAAATCCCCCGTGCGGTGGCGGCTCTACGCTCGGAGGGGCAGATTCGAAAGAGCGGATGAGGAACCGCGCAGGAGGTGAGCGGATGGTCACCGGCCTCGAACCGCAGACACCGGACCGCAGCAGGCTGCGCTCCGTCGGCGAAGACGATGTGCAGCTGCGCCACCGTGTGGTGCACGGCTACGGTCGCGCGTACCGCATCGCCGGCGAAGGTCCGGCCGTCCTCCTCGTCCACGGCATAGGAGACTCCTCCGCCACCTGGGTGGACCTGATCCCCGGGCTGGCCCGTCGCTACACCGTCATCGCGCCCGACCTCCTCGGCCACGGCGCGTCGGACAAGCCGCGTGCGGACTACTCGGTCGCGGCCTACGCGAACGGCATGCGGGACCTGCTCGGCGTGCTCGGCATCGACCGGGCGACCCTCGTGGGCCACTCGCTCGGCGGGGGAGTGGCCATGCAGTTCGCGTACCAGTTCCCCGAGCGCACCGAGCGACTGGTCCTGGTCAGCGCGGGCGGCGTCGGCCGGGAGGTCAATCCCGTCCTCAGGGCGGTCTCACTGCCGGGCGCCGACCTGCTGCTCTCGGCGCTGACGCTGCCGGGGATGCGGCACGGGACCGGCCTGTTCGCCGAGCTGATGAGGATGCTGGACACCGATCTCGGGCAGGACGCCCGAGAGCTGCTCAACCTCGTGGACTCGCTGCCGGACGCGACCTCGCGCAGCGCCTTCATCCGCACACTGCGCGCGGTCGTGGACTGGCGGGGCCAGGTGGTGACCATGCTCGACCGCTGCTATCTGGCCCAGGGGATGCCGACGATGCTGCTGTGGGGATCGCGCGACAGTGTGGTGCCGGTGGACCACGCGCACGGCGCGCATGCGGCGATGCCCGGAAGCCGGCTGGAGATCTTCGAAGGCGCGGGCCACTTTCCCTTCCACGCCGATCCGGCGCGCTTTCTGGCACTGGTCGAGGACTTCATCGAGACGACCCGCCCCGCCGACTGGAGTAAGGAGCGCTGGAGGGAGTTGCTGCGAGCCGGTCGTGGCGTCGAGGAAGAGCTGCAACTGGCGAGCGAGCGCAGCGCGACCTGAGGGCGCGCCTGCCCTTCAGAACAGGGGGAGTTGACCTGGGAAGTCCGGCACGACAGCCCCGTCGAGATCCGGCTGCAGAGCCGGATCGAGCTGTGCCTGCTGCCTGGACCCGGGGCAGGAGACGAGTTCGGCCGCGGTACGCGAGCCGACCGGGTCATGCCGGGCGAACCGCCCCGCGACGACGGCGATTTCGCGACGGCAGACCGGACAACGGCGGCGGGGAGCGGACATACCTGCAGTCTGCCAGTGTTCGAACCCGTGCCGTCGTGCGGGCACCTTGTCAGCGCACCTCGACAAGGCGGGCGAACACCACGACGTTCCCGTCGTAGCCGGCCTTCTTCGTATAGCCGCCGCCACAGGTGATCAGGCGCAACTCCGGCTCCGGGGTGTCCCGGTAGACGCGGGCGGCCGGGAAGTCCTTCTTGGCGAAGGTCTCGATGCCGTACACGGCGAACACCGCCGTACGGCCGTCCCCGCGCAGGATTTCGACGCGACTGCCCCGTACCAGCGAGCCGAGTTCGTAGAAGACGGCCGGACCCGCCTTGTTGTCGACATGGCCGACGATGACGGATGTGCCCCGCTCGCCGGGGCCGGCCGCGCCTTTGTACCAGCCGGCGAGATTGCTCTTCTCCAGTGGCGGAGCGTCGATCCAGCCGTCGGCGTCGACTCCGACATCGGTGAGGGGGGCGTCGAGCCGCACGGACGGAATGGCGATCCGCCGCGGCGGGGAGTGGGGGAGCGCGTCGGGTGCTGGTGGCAGCGGGTCGCCCGCGCTCTGGCCGGCCGCGACGGCGGGGCGGGGCTGGGGCGGGCCGCCGACCGGCTCGCTGGATCCGTTGCGCAGGAGGAACAGCCCGAGCAGCAGGACAGAGGCGACCGTGAACCATGAGCTGCGGCGCTTGGACGTATGCATGGACGCTCTTCCTCCGTCCCGTATGGGGCCCGGGTGGCGCTCCGCCGCCCAGGACCTCGGGGGCCCGGGGCGGCGGAGCAGCTGTGTCGGCGTCAGACGCCTTCTCCGGAGCCGCGGCGCAACAGCAGAACACCGCCGCCGAGCACACCACCCGCGACGAGGGCGGAGCCGACGGCGATCTGCGCGGGGCTCAGCTCGGCGAAGCTGCCGCCGGCGCCGGCGTGGACGCCCGCGCCGGGCTTCGTCGTGCCGGTCCCGGTGTGCGAGGTTCCCTTCCCGGTGTGCGAGTCACCGGTGTCGGTCTTGGTATCGCTGTACGAGTCGCCGGTGTCGGTCTTGGTGTGCGGGCGGCCTGTTTCGGCCTTGGCCTCGCTCTCGGCCGACGGGTCGCCGGTTTCGCCCTCAGTCTCGGTGTGGGAGTCCCCGGTATCCGCCTCGGTCCCGGTCTCGGTGAGCGCGTCGGGGAGGGTCTCGGTTTCGGTCTCGACCCCCGAGGGTGATTTCTTGGCCCCGGTCCCGGTCCCGGTCCCGGTCCCATCCTCGCGTGGCGACTCGGAGCCGCCGCTGATGGTGAGGGGCGTGGTGACCTTCTCGCCGTTGCACTCGAAGGTGACCTCGTCCTCGGTACCCGGCCTGGCCCGCGCATCGATCTTCGCCGTGCCGGAGTGTCCTTCATCGAGCGTGACGGTGTCGAAGACTCCCGAGGAGACGGTCACCGGTGGGACTGCGCACTCGGTGGCGTTCAGAGTCACGGTGCCGCCGGGCGCGGCGGTCGAAGGGGTGACGGTGAAACCGGGAGGGATGAGGTCGCTCCCGTCGGCGGCCACCGCCGCTGGGGCGCCGACGGTGAGCGCGGCGGTGCCGATCAGGGCGAGGGAGGCGACACGTATCGCGCGCATGGTCAGTTCTCCGTGTTCCCGAGGGCCATTGCGGATGTCTTCCGCGCAGAAGAAGAAATGCCCCTCGTTGCGAAAGACGCTAGGAGGCCGACGGGGTCGCCGCATGCGGCGAGGGTGACGCGGTCGGGGTGTGTCACCACCCGTCCGTCGCAGTGGCCGCGACGGTCGTGCCAGGTCACGCGGTACGGCCCGGACGTCCGCCGATCCGCGGCGTACGTGACTCCGGTCGGGTGACGGCGTCGCCCCGATGGCTCCGCGGGCGGGAGCCACCGGGTCCGGCCGGTGACCCCAAGCCCTGATGGAGCGTCACGGGCGGCGTGAGGTGATCCTCGGTGCAGGTGAACGTCCCTCACCAGGCAGCCAAGCCGGGCCAGGTCGCCGAGCGTCGCGCCGTCGTCCCGCGAGCACGCGAAGCCGGCGGCATCGGCTCGGAGACGCAGTTGGACTGCCCGTCAGCCCTCCGGCCTCAGCAGACCGCGCTCGTACGCCTTCACAAGCCGCTGCGGCACCTGATGGGGGACGCCGTCCACGGTGACGGTCACCAGCTGGGGCGTGGTGGCCTTCCACTGGGCGCGGCGGTGGCGGGTGTTGCTGCGGGACATCTTGCGCTTGGGTACGGCCATGGGACCGGGAACCTCCTGGGTGGGGATGCACCCGGCACGCTACCTGAAAATGATTCCCGTTAACAATTGGCCTCGATCGGCGACGGCGAGACGCCCGGCCGGGCTCACACCTTGCGGTAGTCGTACGCCTCCGAGGCCGCCGCCTCCACCGCGTCCAGGTCGCCGCCCCCCGAAGCGGTCACCAGCGCGGCCACCGCTCCCTCCAGGAAGGGCGCGTCCACCAGCCGTGTCCGGTCCGGGAGTTCGTCGCCCTCGGCCAGCAGTGCCCTCACCGTCAGCACGGCGCTGCCCAGATCGACGAGGACGGCCACCCCCGCGCCCCCGTCGACCGAGGCCGCGGCCGCCGTGATCAGTTCCGAGCTGGTCCCGAGGCCGCCGTCCGGGGTGCCGCCCGCCGGGGCGACGGGCGCGGTCGCACCGCCGCCGGCGAGCCCTTTGGCCAGCTCGGCGACGGCCGCGGCCACCTCCGCGCTGTGCGAGACCAGCACGATCCCGACCGGCTTGTCGGCGCTCATCCCGCCACCTCCGCCAGTGCCGCGATCAGCAGGGCGGAGGAGGTCGCCCCCGGGTCCTGGTGCCCGATACTGCGCTCGCCCAGATAGCTCGCCCTGCCCTTGCGCGCCTGCATCGGCACGGTCGCCAGCGCGCCCTGCTCGGCCGCTTCTCCGGCGGCCGTGAACGACGCGGTGGAGTCGCCGAGAGCCTCGACCGCCGGATCGAGTGCGTCGATCATCGTCTTGTCGCCGGCCTTGGCCCCGCCGAGCTGGGCCACCGCGGCCACGCCCGCGCGCAGCGCGTCGGCCAGTTGCGCGGGCGTCACCTCGGCGTCGTCACCGAGCGCCTTTCCCGTACGCCGCAGCAACGTCCCGTACAGCGGACCGGAGGCACCACCCACTGTCGAGATCAACTGCCGTCCCGCCAGGGTCAGTACGGCCCCGGGCGTCTGCGGCGCCTCCTTCTCCATGACCGCCGTCACCGCCGCGAAACCGCGCTGGAGATTGCTGCCGTGGTCGGCGTCGCCGATCGCCGAGTCCAGCTCGGTAAGGCGGTCCGCCTCACGGTTCACGGCCGCCGCGGCGGCCGCCAGCCAGCGGCGGAAGAAGTCGGCGTCCAGCACATGAACTCCCTGTGGCGAGTCGATGAGTTAGGTGAGCGGCGAGGCCTGGCGCAGCTCCTGATCGGTCAGCGGCCCCAGCGGAGCCCGGGCGTCTGCACCGGCGCGTCCCACAGCCGCAGCAGGTCCTCGTCGACCTGACAGAGCGTCACCGAGCAGCCTGCCATGTCGAGTGAGGTCACATAGTTCCCGACGAGCGTACGGGCGACGGGCACCCCGCGCTCGGCGAGCACCCGGTGCACCTCGGCGTTGAAGCCGTACAGCTCCAGCAGCGGCGTCGCCCCCATGCCGTTGACGAGCGCCAGCACAGGGCCCGTCGGCGCCAGATCCTCCAGTACCGCGTTCACGGTGAAGTCCGCGATCTCCCGCGACGTCATCATCGGGCGCCGCTCACGCCCGGGCTCACCATGGATGCCAATGCCCAACTCCAGCTCACCCGAGGGGAGATCGAAGGTCGGGCTGCCCTTCGCGGGCGTCGTGCTGGCGCTCAGCGCCACACCGAAGCTCCGGGAGCTCTCATTCACCTGCCGGCCGATCGCCTCGACCCGCTCCAGCGGCGCGCCCTCCTCGGCGGCCGCACCGGCGATCTTCTCGACGAACAGGGTCGCGCCGGTGCCGCGCCGACCCGCCGTATACAGGCTGTCGGTCACCGCGACGTCGTCATTGACGAGCACCTTGGCGACCCGGACCCCCTCGTCCTCGGCGAGCTCGGCCGCCATGTCGAAGTTGAGGACGTCGCCCGTGTAGTTCTTGACGATGAACAGCACACCCTCACCACTGTCGACGGCGACGGCCGCCCGCGCCATCTGGTCCGGCACCGGGCTCGTGAAGACCTCTCCCGGGCACGCGGCGGAGAGCATCCCAAGCCCGACGAAGCCGCCGTGCAGCGGCTCGTGCCCGGACCCGCCACCGGAGACGAGCCCCACCTTCCCGGCGACGGGCGCGTCGCGCCGTACGATCACCCGGTTCTCCACATCGACGGACAACTCGGGGTGCGCGGCGGCCATACCGCGGAGGGCGTCGGCGACGACGGTCTCCGGCACATTGATGAGCATCCTCATGGGTACCTCCTGGTGAGTGCGGCCGCGCTTGTGAAGATCGCGGACCGTCGAAACGACGCCTTCATGTCCGCCTCCTCTCGGCAGAGACCGGCGGCGGTCGACAGGCCGGCCTTCCACCCCCCTCCTGTAATGAGGGTAGATCGCTCAGGCCTCGTTCGGGCGGCAGCAACCCCCACTCCTTTCGCGGCGCCCGGGCGCGGACGTCGCCTCGAACAGCTGTGACACTTCTGTGATTCCTGACGCTGTGGTCGGTGGGGGACATCGGCACAGGCGTGTCGTGTCAGCGCGATGAAGAGGAACGAGTGGGCAAGCGTGGTGGCGACCGTCGTGCACAGACGTACGACGGAGAGCTGGGTGCGGCGGTCGAGCGGGCTCAGGAGGGGGACGAAGACGCCTTTGCCGCGGCCTACCGGCGGGTGCAACCCCCTCTTCTCGGCTATCTGCGCGGTCTGGTCGGAGACGACGCCGAGGACGTGGCGTCCGAGGCGTGGCTCGAGATTGCTCGTGACCTGGGGCGGTTTCGTGGAGATGGAGCGGGATTTCGCGCGTGGACCGCGAGCATCGCGCGCAACCGTGCTCTCGACCATCTGCGTCGGCTGAAGAGCCGTCCTCGGACCACGCTCTTCGAGAGCGAACTCGCCGAGTTGCCGGCCAGGCAGGACACGGCCGGTGAGGCATTCGAATCCATCTCCACCGAGCAGGCCCTCGCGTTGATCGCGAATCTGCCCCGGCAGCAGGCGGAGGCGGTGCTGCTGCAGACGGTCATCGGCCTCGACGGGGCGTCGGCCGCCCGGGTGCTGGGCAAGCGGCCCGGAGCGGTCCGCTCCGCCACGCACCGCGGGCTGAAGCGGCTGGAGCAACAGCTCGCCTCACTTCAGCCCATGCGTGTGACAGTTTCGGACTCTCGTGCGCTGGGAGAGGCGAGATGACCGAAAACCGACCCCGAGGTGTTATGAACCCCGAGCACGAGCAGCAGACGCCGACGCTCGAGGCCCTGCTGGCTGCCGCCGCGCGTCCCACGCCCTTCTCGGCGGAAGCCGAGGTGCGGGCTGTTGTCGCATTCCGGGCCGCGCGTCAGGCCGGTGCGCCGGCCGCGCCCACGCGACCCGAGGACGACTGGCGCCCCAAGAGTCCGGGCGTTGAAATTCGGTGGATCAGGACAGGAATCGGCGCTCTCGTCGCGGCAGCCATGCTGGGCGGGGTGGCGATGGCGTCGGGCACGATCCCCACACCGTTCGGCGAGCCGCCCCTGGAGCCGGGGCCGGCGCCGAGTGTGTCGTCACGCCAGGCGGAGATTCCGGGGGAGCCTGAGCCCCCGTTGACGACCGGACCCGGCGCCCGCATCCCCGGTGAGCGACCGCCGGCGGCGAAGGACGATCTGGCGCACTGCCGCGCGTACGAGTCGAAGGAGGGGCGGGGCGGGGCGCTCGACAGCACAGCCTGGCAGCGACTCGAGGACGCGGCCGGCGGCCCGGACGCGGTGGCGGCGTACTGTGCGCGGCTGTTGAGCGAACAGCCTGGCAAGTCGTCGCCACAGGAACGCCCGCCCAAGGGCGAGGGCGGCACGATCGACGCGCCGCCCGCGGGTCAGCAGAGCGGGCCGGACAACGGAGTCGCTCGGACGAGAAAGCCGCCCGCCAAGCAGTAGGGGGTGTCGCTCACTGCCCGTAGCTCATGAACCAGTGCGCGTCGAAGTACCGGGCGGTCGAGTACGGGTGCCGCGGGTCGGTGAGCAGGCGGAAGATGAACTCCGCGGTCGAGCCGTCGAACCGGATCCAGCCGCTGTAGTCGTCCTTCGTCACCATGATGGGCCAGCGATCGGGGTCCGCCCCCTCCGTCAGCCAGTAGAACGAGTCCTCCCGCTCGCTTCCCGCCCACTGCAGGAGCCCGCCCGGCGCAGGGAACAACCGGTGCGGCGCCCACAATGTGTTGCCGTCCTCGTCGTCGTCCCACGAGGCCATCGACAGGGCGTGCTCGACGAGGTCGAGGCTGCCCTGCGGACCATTGGGGAGGAACATGTCGAGGTAGCCGTCGAAAGAGCCGCACCCGAAGATCTGAGCCAGTTGCTTGTAGTCGCTGGGCAGACCGGTACCCAGCCAGGCCTCGGCCGTGTGCCAGCCGACCGTGTGCGTCAGTTCCCGGTCCTGGCCCGTGACGAAGACGACGCGGTCGACCCAGGTGGCGTCCCGCGCCAGCTCCTCGAGTGCCGGGGCGGCCCGATGCGCGACGAGAACCACGAGCCGCATGCCGTCGTCGGCGGCAATGATGCCGCAACCGATCCACCAGGTGCCGTACGCCCATGCGTACATCTCGGTCACGCGCTCCCCGAAGGGGGCGAGGAGCGGCAGCCCGGTTCTCTCGGAGAGCGTCGGCGCACTGCGCCCGCGCCTGACGAGCGGGCGGGGCCGGCCGTACCGCTCGCCCACCGCGTCGAGAAGGCACGACAGACGTGGCCCGCCGGAAGTGCTCAGGCACGCATGGCCCGCCGGATGCCCCGGCTCACCGCACTCCAGCGTCCGCGGGTCCCGATGGGTCAACCGGTCTACTGCCGCCAGCAGTTCTCGTTCATTCATGGCGGGTCGCCTCATCCAGTACCTGAGCGCGCGGTCCTTCGATCGCGCAGCCCATGAGCGCGAAACAGCCGGCCGGCCGCGCGGACCGGGCCCCGGGGGCCCGGGCCACGCAGTCGGCCGGCGTCTGTCGGTTACGGCGTCAGCACCTGGCCGATGCGGACGCCCGCGGGCGCGCCCAGCGCCGCGGTGCCGTAGTACACACCCGACGAAGGGATCACGCCGGACGTGCCGCTGTTGTCGATCTGAAGGATCGTGCCGTTGTTCGCGTCCTCGCCGTCCGCGCCGATGGCCAGATCCGCCCGCGTGTAGCCGGACAGGTCGGTCAGCGAGACGGATGAGCCGAGGCGGTCGCCGGCCTCGGACTCACCGGGGATCCCGGCGGTGTCCTGCGTATAGGCGAACGAGCCGGTGCCGCTCGGGCCGGTGGCCGAGCCGCGCAGCAGGATCACCATGCCGGCGTCCGTGCGAGTGGCCCCGAGGCGTGTGATGTCCTCGCCCTGCACGCCGGTCAGGATGTCCGCGTACCCGTCGAGATTGAGATCGCCTACGGAGACGGCGGCGCCCATGTCGTCACCGGTCTCACCCACCTCCGGGACACTGGTGGAGTCCTGGTGAAGGGTGATCCGGCCGGTGGAAGTCAGGCCGGTGGCCGAGCCGAGGACCACCGTCACCGCACCGCCCTTGGCCGTCGTGCCGGACTCGGCGGCCGAGGGCTGTCCGACGGCGAGGTCGGTGTATCCGTCGCCGTTGATGTCGCCGGCCGCGAGGGCACGGCCGCCCCGAGCGGTGAGGATCCCGACACGCTGCAGTCCGGACGCGGAGCCCTTCAGCCACAGCAGTCGCGAAATCCCGCCCGGGTCACGGAAGTTGACCGCGACGTCGGCATAACCGTCCTTGTTGAAGTCACCGGTGGCGGCCGAGGCGTAGGCGACGGCTCCGGTGTACGCGGCGGTGTTCAGCAGGCCGGACTTGGCGGCGCCGGTCGCGGAGTCGTACGCCCACCAGCGGCCCGGGACACCGGGAGCGACGGAGAAGATGTCCGCCTTGCCGTCGGCGTTGAAGTCACCCGCGGCGACCGTGGTGCCCAGCTTCTCGCCGTTGGTACGCACCGCGGCATCGGTCCAGTACGCCTTGCCGCTGGTGAGCGCCGGGCCGTACAGGACGCTGATGGAGCCGGTGTCGACCTGTGTCGCCAGCTCGTTCTCGCCCGGGACGCCGATGACCAGGTCGGCATAACCGTCGCCGTTGACGTCCCCGTACGCGGAGGACGCGCCGAAGGAGTCACCGCTCTCGGAGCGGCCGGGAACGCCCGCGCTCTCCTGGTTGAGAGTGCGCTTGCCGGCGTCGGTGGGGCCGTTGAGAGTACCGGGCAGGACAGTGACCGAGCCGTCGCCGCTCGCGACCCGGGGCAGGCCGGCGACCAGATCGGTGATGCCGTCCCGGTTGAAGTCGGTGGTCGGGATCGCGGAGTTGCGGCCGGGGCCGGCCGCGAAGTCACGGATCGAGGAGAGCTTGGCGTACAGGTTCTTGCCGGGACAGGCGGTGGCGAAGCCGTCGCGGTGACCGGAGACGGTGTTCAGCGTGGCCTGCTGGCCCTCGGTGTACTTCCCCGTGTTGCCCTGGGCGGTCAGCGTCACGGTGCCCTTGGGGTTGCCGCCGTACTGGCCGAGCTTCCAGGCGGCGACGCGGGCCGCCGACTGCAGCGCGGCGGGGGTCGGCTTCCCGGCCGGCTTGCCCGTCGCGGCATCGCCCTCGAAGTCACCGAGCACGGCGATGCCGGTGGAGTAGCTGTTGAAGCCGTAGGTGTGCGCGCCCTTGACCGGCAGGTCGGCCCCGCCGGCGCGGCCCTCGAAGATCTGGCCGCACTTGTCGACCAGGAAGTTGTAGCCGAGGTCGTTCCAGCCCTCGGTCTTGACGTGGTACGTCATGATGCCGCGGACCAGGGCGGCCGACTCGGCGCAGCTGTAGTTGTTCGAGCCGACGGTGTGGTGGATGAAGACCGCCTGCACCTTGTCGAGGTACTCGGCGGGGTCGTCGACCATCGACTCGTCGGCGCCCCACTGGGCGCGGTTGACGATCGGCGGCTGCTTCACCGTCGAGGGAGGCGCGGTCGGCTTGGTGGGCGTCGGAGCGGGGGTCCCGGTCGGGGTGCTCGTCGGCGAGGCCGAGCCGGTCGGGGCCGCCGAGTCGGTCGGAGTCACGGGGTCGGTCGGCGAGGCCGAGTCCGTCGGGGTGACCGCATCCGTCGGGGTGACCGCATCGGTCGGGGTGACCGCATCGGTCGGGGTGACCGGGTCGGTCGGGGTGACCGCTTCGGTCGGGGACGCGGACGGGGTCTCCTCCGCGAACGCGGCGTTGTCCATGAGCGGAGCGGCCGGGTTCTTGGCCTCGGCCTTGCTGACGCCCGGGTCGACCATGTGCAGCTTCAGGTTTTTGGGCAGTGCCTTGCCCGAGTCGACGCGTACCTGCACGGCGGTGGACGGCCCGACCCACAGCGGCTCGGACGCTCCGCGGTCGGCGCCCTCGGCGCCCTCGGGCCGGTGCGCCTCCAGGTCCAGTGCCTGCCAGCCGGACCACTTGCCCGTCTCGGCGCTGCGCGTACGCACCTGGGCCGTGCCCTCGACCTTGGCGGTCGAGCTGTCCCAGCCGATGCCCACGAGGGAGAACGGCTCGGTGTCGGTGTCCGGCAGCTCCCGCTTCGTGGCCCCGCCCTTGGCCAGCTCGAGCGTACGCAGTTTGGCCGCCCGCTCCTCCTGGTGCGGCTTCCTGGGCGGATCTGACGGGTTGGCCGTGGCTATGGTGACCACCCCCGCCCCGCCGAGGACGACAGCGCCCAGGGTCAGCCAGGTTCGGCGCTTCATGCTCAGTGGTCTGTACGCATGCGACGTACGCGGGCTCAAGTGCCCCACCTCTCGGATAAGTTTCCTTGCGGCGCACCCGTCACGTGGGCGGCCTGCACTACCCAGCGCACCCCGCCCACAAAACATCACGGGTCACAGCAAGATGTGATGTGGATCACTGGCCGTGATGTCAGGACTCCCGCCAGACCGGTCCGGATGAGCTCCTGGCGCACCCGCGCGGCGATCGAAAGGCTGCCGACGGCGGCTGCGGAATACAACGCCGTATTCCGGGCACCAGTCACCCAAGAGGGTCATCGGACAGCCCCGCCGCCAGGGGAAAGGCGTGGAACGAGAGGTGGTGCGTCGTGGCCGGACGTGCCGACGCTGCCAACACGCGGCTCGTGGCCGCTGTCCGGCAGATGCCGGCTCAGGACGTTTTTGTGGTGACACTCGCGGGTGAGCTCGACCATGACTCGGTCGAGGCGCTTCGCGAAGCTCTCGCCGAAGGCTTGGCGTCCGGGGCGAGCCGGATTCTGGCCGACTTCTCGGACCTGCGGTTCTGCGACTCGACCGGGCTCAACGCCCTGTTGCGCAGTCGACGCGACGGCCATGAGACCGGCATTCGGCTGGAGCTTGTCGCCCTGCAACCGCCGGTTGCCCGCATGTTCGACATCACGGGCGCCGGTGCCGTCTTCCGTATGCACGCGAGCCTTGACGAGGCTCTTGCTGACAATTCAGAGAAGTAGAGGAGGAGGTTGTGAGTGTCGTCCTCCCGTCGCAGGGGCAGACCCGCCGGCTCGGCCTGTACGGCACCGAGGGTGTTGTGGGGCGCTGCCGGGACTTCAGCCGGGAGGCCCTGACCGACTGGCAGTGGATTCCCGCCGCCGACGAGGAGGGCCAGGCAGTAGTCGAGGATGTGCTTCTGCTGGTGTCCGAGGTCGTCACCAATGCCTGTCTGCACGCCCATGGACCTCAGGAACTTACGCTGCACTGCTCGGCGGACCGGCTGAGGATCGAAGTCACCGACGACAGCCCGCTTCCCCCACGGCCGCGCCCGCTGGCAGCGGCTGTGCCCGGCGGCCACGGCCTGATCGTCCTGGACCGGCTCGCCCGGAGCTGGGGCTCGGTGCCTCGGGGGAGGGGGAAGGCAGTGTGGGTGGAGGTGGCGGCGCCACTGCGCATGCAGGGTGCTCGGCAGGGGTAGCGGGGTGCGGGGCAGCAGGCTGGTAGCGCCTATTGCCTAACGCTGTCTCCTCAACCGTCCCGACCGTCGTCGCTTTTCTGACTGTCCTGACCGTCCCGACCGTCTTGACCGTCGTCCCGCAGCAGGGCCTCGCGCAGCAACGTCAGGACGCGGGTCAGCAGCCGTGAGACATGCATCTGCGAGATACCCAGCCGCTCACCGATCTCGCGCTGAGTCAGGTCCTCCACGAACCGCAGGGACAGAATCAGCCGATCCCGCTCGGAAAGGGTGGCGACCACCGGCTTCAGTGCGGCGATGCACTCCACCGTGTCGAAGGCCCCCTCGTCCTGGCCCAGACACAGCTGTGCCGGCCCCGGGGCTCTGTCGTCATCGAGCGGCGCGTCCAGCGAACGGGCGCTGTAGCCGTTCGCCGCCTGCCGCCCCTGCCGCACCTCGTCCTCGTCGACGTCCAGCTGGGCGGCCAGCTCGGCATCCGTCGGCGGGTGCCCCAGCCGCTGCTCGAGTGTGTCCGACGCCTTGGCGATGCCGATGCGCAGCTCCTGCAACCGCCGCGGCACGCGCACAGCCCAGCTGGCATCCCGGAAGAAGCGCTTGATCTCGCCCTCGATGGTCGGGAGCGCGAAGGAGGCGAATTCGACCTCACGCTCGACGTCGAAGCGGTTGATGGCCTTGATCAGGCCGACCGTCCCGACCTGGAGGATGTCCTCCATCGACTCACTGCGGTGCGAGAACCGGGTCGCGGCGAACTTGACGAGGCTGAGGTTGAGCTCGACCAGGGTGTTCCGTACATACGCGTACTCCGGTGTGCCCTCCTCCAGTGATACGAGCCGCCGGAAAAGCGATACGGACAGTGACCGCGCGTCCATGGTGCCGACCGTCCGTGGGTCCGGGATCTCCGGAAGGTCGACGAGCGCCGGCGGGCGTGGGGCGGGCGCGGCACAAACGGCTGGATCGCGGGTGCGCGAGAGGCTCGACATGAGACTCCTTCGACGCTGCTTGGGTATCGCCGTATGAGCTTCTGGCTGATATTTACCCGAATGGCGCGTTTCGAAGCCTTACGCCCTTGTGGGGGCCGCCGGCTCCGAGGGTGTCCGTCACACCTCCACGTGCGAGAGTGGACGTGTCGTCGGTCGTAGCAGGCGAGGTCAGCGATGGATTCTGCGCACACCTCCGGTGGACGGCTCGGTCGCCCATCGGCGGAATTGAGCGAAGAAGGGCTCCGGAAACTGCTCGCGGGGCTCACGGCAGTACGTGACGGCGACTTCTCCCACCGGCTGCCGGCCGACGAGGCGGAGCTCCTCGGCGAGATCGCGGCTGTCTACAACGGGATGGTCGACCAGTTGTCCCTGGTCACGTCCCAGGTCACCCGGGTCGCGCGCGAAGTCGGCGGCGAAGGACGGCTCGGCGGCCACGCGCGCGTCCCCCAGGTCAGCGGCGTATGGCTGGAGCTCACCACCGGCGTCAACACGATGGCCGACAACCTCACCTCGCAGGTCCGCTCGATCTCCCAGGTCGCCTCCGCGGTCGCGCGGGGCGATCTCGACCAGAAGATCCGCGTCGACGCCCGCGGGGAGATCCTGGAGCTGAAGGAGACCATCAACACGATGGTGGAGCGGCTGTCCACCATGGCGGAGGAGGTCACCCGCGTCTCCCGCGAGGTCGGCACTGAAGGAAACCTGGGTGGTCAGGCGACGGTACGGGGCGTCTCGGGCACCTGGAAGGACCTGACCGACAACGTCAACTCCATGGCGAACAACCTGACCAATCAGGTACGTAACATCGCCGAGGTCACGACGGCCGTCGCGAAAGGTGATCTGACCCGCAAGATCGACGTCGACGCGCGCGGCGAGATTCTCACGCTGAAGACCACCATCAACACCATGGTCGATCAGCTGTCCTCATTCGCCGCCGAGGTCACCAGGGTGGCCCGCGAGGTCGGCAGCGAGGGCCGGCTGGGTGGTCAGGCCGAGGTGGAGGGTGTCTCCGGCACCTGGAAGCGGCTCACCGAGAATGTGAACGAGCTGGCCGGAAACCTGACCCGGCAGGTGCGTGCCATCGCACGGGTGACCAGCGCCGTTGCCGAGGGCGACCTGACCCGCTCCATCACGGTGGAGGCGCCGGGTGAGGTCGGTGACCTCAAGGACAACATCAACGCCATGGTCGAGTCGCTGCGCGCGACTACCCGCGCCAATGAGGAGCAGGACTGGCTCAAGACCAATCTGGCCCGTCTCTCCTCGTCGATGCAGGACAGCCGTAATCTCTCCGCCGTCGCTGAACTGATCATGGATGAGGTGCCGCGCCTGGTGTCCGCGCCCTACGCCGCTTTCTTCCTGGCCCAGGAGACGCCCGACGGGGACGACATCGAGCTCGTGATGATGGCTTCGTACGGTGGGCCCGACGGCCCGGACAAGCCCCCGCGCCGCTTCCGGCTCGGACAGTCGCTGGTCGGCCAGGCGGCACGCAGCAGGCAAACGCTCACCGTCGAGGGTCTGCCGCCCGGATACGCGACCATGTCCTCCGGCATCGGCTCGGCCGAACCCACGACCCTGATCGTGCTGCCGATCGTCGTCGAGGGCCAGGTGCTCGGCGTCATGGAGCTCGCCGCGCTGCGGCCATTCACCGGCATCCACCGGGACTTCCTCGACAGGTTCAGCGAAACGGTCGGCGTCATCGTCAAATCGCTGATCGCCAGCGCCCGTACGGACGAGCTGCTCGAGCAGTCCCAGCGCCTGACGAGCGAACTGAGCACCCGTTCTCTGGAACTCCAGTCGCAGCAGGAGGAGTTGCAGCGTTCCAACGCCGAACTGGAGGAGAAGGCGGCGCTGTTGGTGGAGCGCAACCGGGACATCGAGGGCAAGAACCTGGAGATCGAGGCCGCCCGCCAGGAACTTGAGGCCCGCGCGCTCCAGCTCTCGCGTACGTCGATGTACAAGTCGGAGTTCCTGGCCAACATGAGCCACGAACTGCGCACACCGCTCAACAGCCTGCTGATCCTCGCCCAGCTCCTCGCCCAGAACGCGGAGGGCAACCTGACGGAGAAGCAGGTCGACTACGCCGAAGTCATCCACTCCGCGGGCTCCGACCTGCTTCAGCTGATCAACGAGATTCTCGACCTGTCGAAGGTCGAGGCGGGCAAGATGGACGTCCATACGGAACCGGTCACCTTGTCCCGGCTGCTGGACTACGTGGAGATCACCTTCCGGCCCCTGGCGAGCGAACGCGACCTGCAGTTCCAGGTGGTCAAGGCGCCCAACATGCCGGAAACCGTCGTCACCGACGATGCGCGCCTGCGGCAGGTGCTGCGCAATCTGCTCTCCAACGCCATGAAGTTCACCGAGCACGGACGGGTCGAACTGCGCGTCGAGTACGCCGACGACGATGAGCTGCCGGATTCCCTGCAGGGCGCCCCCGCCCTCGCGTTCAGGGTCTCCGACACCGGGATCGGCATCGACGAACAGCACTTGGAGACGGTCTTCGGAGCGTTTCAGCAGGGGGACCTGGCCAGAGGACGGCGCTACGGCGGTACGGGACTGGGGCTGTCCATCAGCCGTGAAGTGGCCCAACTCCTCGGCGGCGAGATAGGGGTGAGGAGCAGGATCGGTGAGGGGAGCAGCTTCACGCTCTACCTGCCGGTCGGCGGCGCCGACCAACCGGAAAAGCAGATACCGAGCGCCAGGGGGCGGCCGCACGAGGACGGTCACCGCGCGCAGGAGCCGACGCTGACCGGGCGCGTGGCGCTGATCGTGGACGATGACGAGCGGAATGTCTTCGCGCTCACCGCGATCCTGGAGCGCGAGGGCATGCGCGTGCTGCGCGCGGACAACGGCCGTGCCGGAATCGAACTCCTCGCCTCGAACAGCGACGTGGAGCTGATCCTCATGGATGTGATGATGCCCGGCATGGACGGGCTCTCCGCCACCGCCGCCATCAGGGGGATGCCACGCTTCGCCGAGGTCCCGATCATCGCGGTGACAGCCAAGGCTATGCCCGGGGACCGGGCCAGGACGCTGGCCGTCGGAGCCAATGACTACCTCACCAAGCCCGTCGACGCGGACGAGCTGATCGCCAGAATCCACAAGTGGCTGAACGACTGACCGCCACGCACGCAGGCGTCAGGACACCCGCAGGACGACCAGGCTGGTGTCGTCGTCCGTATCGCCGGTGACGGCACTCAGCAGCTGGTCCGCCTGCGCGTCGACGCCGTCGGGCCCCAATCGCTCGGCAGCGCGCCGCAGTACGGCCAGACTCTCGTCCAGCCCCGCGTGCCGGCGCTCGACGAGCCCGTCGGTGTAGAGCAGCAGCGTGTCCCCGGGCAGCAGTTGCGTCATGATCTGCGTGTAGGCGGCACGCGGCTGAGCTCCCAGCAGGATGTTGCGCGGGGCGTCGAGCAGTCGGGCGCGCCCGTCGCGCAGCAGCAGCGGCGGCAGGTGGCCGGCGCTCACCCAGCACAGGGTCCGGTCCGCCGGTTCATAGATGCCGCACACCACCGTCGCGGTCGGAGTGCCGTCCGCGTGCAGCGCGAGGTCGTTCAGCCATTCCATCAGCCGGCCGGGGGAGTTGCCCGTGAAAGCCAGGCCGTGCAGCGCGTTGCGCAGCGAGACCATGCCCGTGGCGGACTCGATGCCATGGCCGGCGATATCGCCCACCGCCAGCAGGATCCGGCCGTCGGGCAGCGGCAGCACGTCGTACCAGTCACCGCCTACGCGGTACTCCTGGGCTGCCGGCCGGTAGCGGGCCGCGACCTGAAGACCAGGCACCCCCTCCAGCGCGGGCCCCTCCCGGACGATCGCGCGCTGGAGCTGGAGTACGACCTGGTGCCGCAGCGCGGACTTCGCCTGGGCGGCGGTCAGCTGGTCGAAGGCGGCGGTGAGCGCGAGTTCGGTGCGGTGCTGCGCGGAGACGTCCTGGTAGACGCCTGTGATGCCGGTGAGGACACCGCCTGTCAGCAACGGCTCGGCGGCGACGCGCACATGGCGCAGCCCACCGTCGTCACGGATCGTCCGCACGACGGTCTGCGCGCCCACCCGGCGCTCGGTCAGAGCGTCGAGCAGGTCATCAAGGTTGCCCGCATCCTCGAGATGGAGTCTTGCCCCCAGCAGCCGCAACGGGATCGGCGCAGCGCCCGGTGGCAGCCCGAAGATCGTGTACGTCTCGTCCGTCCAGCGGGACTCGCCGCTGATCAGGTCGTCCTCGAAGGACCCCAGATTCTCGAGGTGATCGAGGACCCGCATCACAGCCAGGCCGGGATCCGTTGCCCTGTGCCAGAGCACTACGCTGCGGTCCGGCCCGACCGGCAGTACGCGTACATCGAGCAGCGGGTCAGGGCCGTCGGGACGCAGCTCTCCGGGAACCCGGGCGGCACGCTGCGGGGTCGCGCCCGACCGTGCGCTCCGCACCAGACGTACGAGATCGGCGTGGGCGGCCGGGAACACCTGGGCCAGTGGACGCCCCACCGGTCCGTGAACTCCCCCGGAGGACTGCAACGCCGCCGGGTTGAGGTGCTCGACGCGCAGTACGGATGTGCCGGGGTCGGCGCGCACAGTCATGGCCGGATGGGTCAGCAGGTCGAGCCACGGGCCGAGCAACGGCGGCTCGGTGGCCTGCTGGGGAACCACGTCGAGCATCCGGGCCGCGGTGTCCATCAGGCCCGTGAGCGTACGGCGTGCGGTGTCGTCCAGGTCGGCGGGCCCGGGCCAGGCGATCAGGGCGAGGCCTGTGACCGATCCATGGTTCCAGAGCGGCAGGACGGCTCTGGCGGCGCCCGGGACGGGCCCCGGAAGGCGCTCGTCCGGTGGCGGCCCCGAGGGCAGCCAGTCCGGCGCGCCCCCCGCCAGGGCGCGGTGCAGCGCGCCCTTGGTCTCCGGGGGGATCCACTGCCAGTGGGACGCCTCCAGCTCGGAGACGCCCGCGCGTCCTGCCAGCTGCAGGCAGTCGGTCGTCGTGCGTCGCCACAGCCACAGGGCCGCTGCGCCGAACGGGCGCAGGCCGCTGTCCAGCAGCGCCTCGGTGACCTCACCGATCGTCTCGCGGGACTCCGCCGTCGTTTCTGCCCTGCGCCTGTGCCGTATGTCCGCAGGTGTTTCGGTTTCGTCCGGGGCGTGGGCCACCACTGCCCCGGATGCGGCGTTCACGATGTCGGCCGCGAGGTCTTCGGGGCTGATCCCGGCCGAGTCGGCGAGCCGGGCCAGGTGCTCCGCCGCGTCAGGAGGTGGCATGGAGAGCTGGGACACCAGGATTCCGGCGGCCAGATCCAGCAGATGGCGGCTGGCGAGATCACCTCGCAGGGCCGTGACCTCGGTGGTCAGCTCCGCGACCGCGGCACTGAGGTCATCCGTCCCGGCCGGGGGCTCGGGGGGTGGTGCCTGTTCGGGCGTGATCATGACTGCTCCAGCTCGGGGAGGCCGTGCAATCGCGAACCGGATTCTACCCTTGCAAACCGGGCGCGGCAGGATGATCCGGCGCTGAGCGTGATTGTGTCCAGGCGGGCAAATCCGTTGCGCTCCAGGTGTTGATCACCCGCTCGGGGGGCACCTCGCAGGCCTCAGCCCGGGCGCAGCCGAAGATCTGCCAGTCGAGCTGTCCCGGCGCGTGGGCGTCAGTATCGATCGCGAAGAAGACCCCGGCGCTCACCGCGAGGCGAAGCAGCCTCAGTGGCGGGTCCAGCCGCTCGGGCCGGCTGTTGATCTCCACCGCGGTGCCATGAGCGGCACAGGCCGCGAAGACCTCTTCCGCGTCGAACTGCGACTCGGGCCGCCCCCTGCCGGTGACCAGCCGCCCCGTGCAGTGGCCCAGCACATCGGCCAGCGGATTCTGTACGGCTTTGACCATGCGCCGCGTCATATCGGTTGACTTCATCCGAAGTTCGGAGTGGACCGAGACGACGACCAGATCCAACTCGTCGAGCAGCTCGGGTTCCTGGTCGAGCGAACCGTCCGCGAGAATGTCGCACTCGATGCCGGTCAGCAGCCGGAACGGAGCCCACTGCCGGTTCAGCTCCGCCACGACCTCCAGCTGCTCGCGCAGCCGCTCGGCGGACAGGCCGCGTGCGACGGTCAGCCGGGGCGAGTGGTCGGTGAGCACCGCCCACTCGTGCCCCAGCGCGGCCGCTGCGAACCCCATCGCCTCGATGGAACTGCCGCCGTCCGACCAGTCGGAATGCAGATGGCAGTCGCCTCGCAGCAGCTGACGCAGCCGCGTTCCGCCTTCGGTCGGCAAAGGCGGTGCTTCGCTTTCAAGCCGCTGAAGGTATTGCGGCACATCGCCGGCCAGCGCCTCCCGTACGGCTTGGGCCGTTTTCGGGCCGACGCCTTTGACGGCCTCCAGGGTGCCCGCCGCCGCGCGCCGGGCGATCTCGTCGTCGTCCATTTGCGCCAGGGCCGCGGCCGCGGCCCGGAAGGCACGCGCCCGGTAGTTCTCCGCGCCGGCGCGTTCCAGCAGGAACGCGATCCGTTCCAGAGCATCGACGGGGCGCATCTCTTCCCTCCGAACGGTTGGCCGCAGGCCCTTCCACTCTCTCCTGCCGGGCGCCCATCGGCATGCCGAGACATGAGTTGAGGTTTGGAACGGCTCAACGGTGAGACACGCATTGACGAGGTGAGCATGGCCAATTCATCGGAGAACACAGCGAAGAAGAATGAGAGCGCGACGGAGAAGCTGAGCTTGATGGAGGTGGCGCGCCGAGCGCGCGCACAGCTGGCGGAGCTCACCGGGATGGAGCCCGACTCGGTCTCCTCGTTCACGGAGACCGACGACGGCTGGTCGCTGGAGGTCCAGGTGCTGGAACTGCGCCGGATCCCCGACACCACCAGCCTGCTCGCGAGTTACGAGGTGACTCTCGACTCCCAGGGCGAGATGACCGGTTACCGCCGGATTCGTCGCTACGTGCGGAGTCGGGCGGACTCCTGAGGCCCGTCCCGTCCATGACCCACATCACACAAGGAGGCAGCCACCGATGACCGTTGTACCGGCACAGCAGGCCGGAGGATCAGGCGGAAGCAGCAGTCTGTACGACGTCCTGGAACTCGTACTCGACCGAGGAATAGTGATCGACGCGTTCGTGCGCGTCTCGCTCGTAGGCATCGAGATTCTCAAGATCGACGTTCGGGTCGTGGTGGCCAGCGTCGACACCTATCTCCGGTTCGCCGAGGCGTGCAACCGCCTCGACCTGGAGGCGGGCCCCCGCAAGAACCCCGGCCTGCCCGACCTGGTGGGGCAGATGACCGAGTCCGGCGCCCGCGGCAAGTCCAAGGGCGCGCTGTCCGGCGCGGCACAGTCCATCTCGGAGGTGTTCTCGAAGGACCATGACGAGGAGCCCGAATCCAAGCCCCAGAGCAGGCGCACCTCGTCCCGCAGCAGGAAGGAGGAGTCGGAGTGAGTACCTACGTCTACGGCATCGCCAGGAGCACGCACCCGAGCCCTCCGGAGCAGCTGGGCGGAGTCGGCGATCCGCCGCGGCCCGTGCGCGTCCTTCGGCAGGGCCGGCTCATGGCCCTGGTCAGCGACGCGCCCGAAGCCCTGCGGCCCAAACGGCGCGACCTCCTCGCGCATCAGCATGTCCTTCGCGAGGCGGGGGCGGAGGGCACCGTACTTCCCCTGCGCTTCGGCGGCCTCTCGCCCGACGACGAGACACTGGCAACCGTCCTCGCCGAGCGCGAGGACCACTACCTGGAGCGGCTTCAGGCCCTCGACGGCAAGTCCGAGTACAACGTGAAGGCGTCCCACGACGAGCAGTTGGTACTGCGCCGGGTGCTCGCGGACGACCCCGCGCTGCGGGCCATGGCCGAGGCGAGCCGGTCCCGCGGCGAAACTTCGCACGAGGGGAAGCTGGAGCTCGGCGAGCGGATCGCGAACGCCGTGCGAGTGCGCGAGGCACAGGACGCCGACCTGGTCAGGGTGGCGCTCAACGGCGCGGCCGAGGAAGTCAGCGCCGGTCCGCAGAGCCCCGGGTGGCTGACGAACCTCTCATTCCTCGTGGACCGCGAACAGAGCGCGGGGTTCGTGAACGCCGTCGAAGCCGTACGTGAGGAACAGCCGCACCTCGTGCTGACCGTGACCGGGCCCCTTCCGCCGTACAGCTTCGTGGAGTGACTCATGGGCCTGCTGGGAGAGTTGCTGCTCCTGCCCGCAGCCCCTGTGCGCGGCGCCGCTTGGGTGCTGCGCCAGGTGGCTGAGGAGGCGGAGCGGCAGTACTACGACCCGTCGGTCGTCCAGGCCGAACTCGCGCGCCTCTCCGATCGGTTCGACGCGGGGGAGATCGACGAGGACGAATTCGACCGCCGCGAGGACGAACTCCTCGACCGGCTGGAAACCATTCAGAACAGAAAGCAGACGCAATGAGCAACCGGCAACTCGAAGGGGTCGCCGGCGGCCTGCCCAGTTCGTACGGCGCTTCGGAGAGTGCGAATCTCGCCGACATCCTCGAGCGCGTGCTCGACAAGGGGATTGTCATCGCCGGCGACATTCGCATCAATCTCCTGGACATCGAACTCCTGACGATCAAACTCCGCCTTGTCATCGCTTCCGTGGACAAGGCGAAGGAGATGGGAATCGACTGGTGGGAGGACGATCCCGCCCTCTCCTGCCGCGCCCGTCGCGGTGAACTGGCGGACGGTCGCGGTGAACTGGCCGACGGCGGCGGTGAACTGGCGGAGGAGAACGAGCGATTGCAGCGCCGCATCGCCGAACTGGAATCGGTCCTCCAGACAGGGGACGAACGCAGGGATCCCGCATGAACCAGCTGCGCTACGTGTACGCGGTCACCCGCCCCTTCGACGGGGCGCTGCCCGAAGACCTCCGCGGCATCGCAGGCGAGCCACCGCGCCTGCTGAGCCACGGTGACCTCGTCGCGGTCGTGTCCTCGGTGTCCGCCGACGACTTCGGCGAGATCCCGCTCCGGGCCCGTCTGGAGGACCTCGACTGGCTGACCGGGACCGCCCGCGCCCACCAGGGCGTGGTCGCGGCTCTCACCTCGATCACCTGCCCGCTGCCGCTCCGGCTTGCCACCGTCTGCCGGGACGACAGTGGGGTGCGCCGGCTGCTCGACACGGGGCGCGAGCGGTTCGTACGCACCCTGGAGCGGCTCGACGGGCGCGTCGAATGGGGTGTGAAGGTGTACGCGGAGACACCCGCGCCCGAGGCGGACACCCCCGCGGAGTCCGCATCCACCGGGCGCGACTATCTGCGTCGGCGCCTGAGCGAGCGCCGATCCCGCGAGGGAACCTGGGAGCTGGCCGACGCGGTGTCGCGGCGCCTGCACGAGGAACTCTCCCGGCGGGCCGAGGCCGGAATGCTGCACCGGCCGCAGCAGGCCCAACTCTCCAAAGCGCCCGGCCAAAACGTCCTCAACGCCGCCTATCTCGTCCCGCGCGAGGACAGCACAGCCTTCATCGAGTGCGTGGAGGGGCTGCGTCCCGACCAGCCGGGCCTGCGGGTCGAACTGACCGGCCCCTGGGCGCCGTACTCCTTCGCGGGTGAGGAGAGCGACCGATGACGGTCACCAGGCCGACACCCCTTGCCCAGCGCGAGATCGCGCTGGTCGATCTGCTCGACCGGCTGCTCGCCGGCGGCGTAGTGATCACCGGGAACCTCACGCTGCGGATAGCGGACGTCGATCTCGTACGGATCGACCTCAATGCCCTCATCAGCTCCGTCGGCTCCGGGGTCCCGTCGCTGTGGGAGGAGTCCCCGTGAGCGCCCCGCGCAGGCTGGACCTGGACCCCGACACCGTCGAACGCGACCTTGCGAAGCTGGTCCTGACCGTGGTGGAACTGCTCCGCCAGCTCATGGAGCGCCAGGCGCTGCGCCGGGTCGACGAAGGGGACCTGAGCGAGGACCAGGAAGAACGGATCGGACTGACCCTGATGCTGCTCGAAGACCGTATGGAAGAACTGCGGGACAAATTCGGGCTGGAGCCGGGGGACCTCAACATCGACCTCGGGCCGTTGGGACCGCTGCTCCCCAGGGCCGAGTGAGGCCGATGTTACTGAACGTAATCATACGGATGGCGGACGTGACCGCCGCGGATCAGAATGAGTGCCGGCCCGACTGCCAACCGGTGGTCCCACTCCGGGAGGGCACTGATGTTGATGCCTGACGCAGATGTGATCGCTGGGGTGATGGCCCGCTACCGGGCCCAGGAACGCCTCGTTCTGGCCGCCCCGCACGACCCGCTCGCCCGAAGGCGCTTCGAGGACACCGCCTATACGTTGTGTGTGCTGATGGGCGAGCGCACAGCCCGTGAAGCGATGCTTGCGGCGCAACGCTACCTCGGTCGCGTACGGCCGAGCCCGCAGTGCGCCGAGGGCCGCAGCGGCACCTCCAGGCGGCGCTGACCCGGGCGCGCTCACAGCCAGGCAGGTCTGTCCTGCTGACGAGCGGGAAGGACCAACGGGTGCGTGATGTTCGCGAATCAGTAAGAGCGACGCTGGCCGAGCTCGGCCGCCTGCGCAAGGAGCCCGCCGTCGCCCAGACGGTGCGTTCCACCGCGGCCGCGACCATCTCCTATGTCGTCGCCCTTCAGCTGAGCAGCGAACCGGCACCACTCACCGCCCCCCTGACCGCCCTGCTCGTCGTCCAGGTCACCCTCTACGCCACGCTCACCACCGGCGTCCGGCGCGTGAACTCCGTCGTCACCGGTGTGGTGCTCGCCATCGGCTTCAGCGCGCTCGTGGGACTCACCTGGTGGAGCCTCGGCCTGATCATCCTGGCTTCCCTGATCGTGGGCCGGATCGTCCGCGTGAGCGAGTTCGTTCCGGAGGTCGCGATCAGCGCGATGCTGGTCCTCGGAGTGACCCGGGTGGGGGATACCGCCTGGGACCGGGTCCTGGAGACGCTGATCGGCGCCGTGGTCGGCCTGTTGTTCAACTTCCTGTTCGTGCCCCCGGTCTGGGTCCACACGGCCGGCGATTCCATCCAGGAGCTGGGCCGGCGTATGCGCCAACTGCTGCTGGGCCTCGGCGAAGAACTGCGCAAACCCACCCCTGTGGAGCGCGCCGCCGCCCATCTGCACGAGGCGCGTCGTCTCGACAACGACATCGCTGACGTGGACGCGGCGCTCCGGCAGGCGGAGGACAGCCTCCGTTTCAATCCGCGGGTCAAGGAAGGACTGCTGCACCGCGTCGTCCTGCGCACCGGGCTCGACACCCTCGAGATCTGCGCGGTCGTCCTGCGCGTACTGGCCAGGACATTCACCGATCTCGCCAAGGAACGCGAAGAGGAACGGCTCTTCCCGGACGAGGTGGCCGTCGCCATCGAGGAACTGCTCGCCCATGTGGCGGACACCCTCGTCAGCTTCGCGGTCCTGGTCACCACACAGGTGAGGGAGAGCGCCGACGCGGCCGAATCCCGGCTGGCCGGGGAGCTCGCCGCAGCCGCCGCCAAGCGCGAGGAGGTGGCGCATATGTTGCTCCGGGACATTCAGCGGCGCCCTCGCCAGTGGCAGTTGCAAGGCGCGCTGCTCGCCGAGATCGACCGGATGCTGGACGAGCTGGACACGGAGCATCGCTCCAGGCGACTGATGGAGGAGTTGGACCGTGTCACCCGTGAGCACCATGAACGCTACCCCCGGCTGGCAGCGATCCTTCAGTGGTATCGACGGGTACGCCGCAAGCGCCGTCGCCCGGCCGCCCGCTGAGTCCGCCCGCTGAGTCCGCGCGCGCCGGCCCTGTGCCGTGCCGCGAGCCCGCCTCCCGCCCGGCGCTACGGGGGCGGGGCCAGCCGGGGCAGTTCCTTCTCGAGGCCGTGCCCCATGTTGCGTACGACGGTCTCGGCGACCTCCGCCAGCTTGCGGTTGCTGCTCTGTGAGAGACGACGGAGCGTCCCGAAGGCCTGAGCGGCGTCGCACCCCATGACATGCATCAGAATGCCGCTCGCCTGGTCTATGACCGGGCGCGAGCGCAGCGCGGCCTCCAGCTGGTCCACCTCGGCGAGAGCGGCCCGGTAGTAGTGGTCGCGCACCAGCCGCTCCGCGAAATGTTCGCCGAGGATGTAGACGGGCTGGTGGGAGACCTGGGTGAACGCACCGGGCTGGAAGCTGTACAGGCTCAAGGTCACCTCGAGCTCGCTCCGGGTGAACGGCATCGTCACGCTGGACCGGATGCCTGAATCGAGGGCGACAGCGCGGTAGTCGGGCCAGCGGTCCTCGGTCAGCAGGTCTTGAGCACTCACGGGCTCGCCCGCGTCCAGTGCGCTCGGCGTAGGCCCCTCGCCCGAGGTCATCTCCACTGACAGCAGTGCTGTCAGGTCGGGATGCGTGGCCGTCGAGCGACGGTCGGAGCTGCCGTTCGCGACGGTGGCTACGGCACCGCAGCACGCGTTCGCGAACTGCATCGCCTGTTCGGTGAATTTCGACAGCTCACGAGCGGTTGAGGCGGAGTCGGCGGTGAATTCCGGTGCGGACGGCATGGCGTGGTTCCTCCTTCCGGGGTGCGGCTGCCCGTCCTGTTTGCCGGGAAACCCCCGCCCCGCTACGCGGCGTCCTGCATGACCTGTTCTCGCAGGTTGTCGCAGCAGCGGCTGATCAGCCGCGACACGTGCATCTGCGATATGCCGAGGCTCCTGGCGATGCTGCTCTGCGTCATGTCGCGGAAGAATCGCAGGTAGAGGATGTGCTGCTCGCGTTCGGGCAGTCGGCTCAGCCCTGGCTTGACCGCTTCCCGGTCGACGACAACGTCGAGCGCCGGGTCGGCGGTGCCGAGCGTGTCGCGCAGCGCGTAACCGTCGTCCGAGCCGGGCAGCTCGGCGTCGAGGGAGAGCGCGGTAAAGCTGTCGAGCGCGTCCAGCCCCGCCCGCACCTCCTCCTCCGTCATGCCGGTGTGCTCCCCGATCTCGGCGTTGGTGGGGGCGCGGCCGGGGATCGTCTGGGAGAGGTCCTGGCGGGCGAACCGGACCCGGTTTCGCAGGTCCTGGACCCGGCGGGGCACATGGAGGGTCCACATGTGATCCCGGAAGTGGCGCTTGACCTCGCCCACCACGGTCGGCACGGCGTAGCTCTCAAATGCGTTGCCGCGGGCGGGGTCGTAGCCGTCGACGGCCTTCACCAGGCCGAGAGCCGCGACCTGCTTGAGGTCTTCGATGTTCTCTCCCCGGTTGCGGAAGCGGCCGGCGAGCCGATCTGCCATGGGCAGCCAGGCACAGATGACTTCCTGACGGACCTGGTCACGCTCGGGCCCGTCGGGCAGAGCGGCCATCCTGCGGAAGGCGCTCGCGGTGTCGGGGGCATCGGAGTGCGGGTGCTTGGAGGGTGCGTAGGTGCGCATGATGCTCGGAGCTCCCTGAGTGGTCTGTTTCGCCTGTGGGGCTTGCACTCACCGTGGGAGACCGAGCGGGCAGGGCACGCCCGGAGCCTTCGGCTCCCACGGGCGTGCCTCCTGTCCGAAGCACACGGCGCATCTGCCCGCCTCCGCGCCACGGAAACATGCGCACTCGCTCGAAATGCCTCGCTTCGCCGTGTTACGTGTGGCAGATCGGGTACGCGACCAGTCCCCAGCCTCCAGGAGGGAAACATGCAGCGAGGCAGCGACCGTCTCAGCGCCCGCAGGGACGAAGAGATGAAGCATGAACTGCAGGGGCTGCTCCGGTCAGGACACCCCACCCGGGTAGAGGAGTGGCACGACCCCGAGCCCCCCGCGGACGACGACCCGGATGTCGCCCTGCGGCCGGTGCCCACTCGCGGCTCACTCCGGCCCGAGGATGAAATGGGTACCGAGCTGGCCAGGTACCTGAGCCGGACAGCATTCCCCGCCCCGCCACGGGAGCTGTTGGCGGACTTGAAGCGCCACCACGCCCCCGACCGACTCGTCGATCTGGTCAGCGAGCTGCCGGCGCAGGGGAAGTACCGCAGTGCTCATGAGGTGGTTATGGCTCTGACCAGGCAGCAGTAGCCGACGCCCCGGCGGCGGTGGTTGAAAGGAAGAAGGGCATGGGCAGCGCGAAGGAAACCTTCAAGGCCAAGGCCAGGCAGCTCAAGGGCAAGATGACCGAAGCCAATGGCATAGCCCTGGACAATGACCGGATGCGGGCCGAGGGCCGCGCCGAGCAGATGCGGGGCAAGGCTCAGGAGAGGGCCGCCAAGCAGGCCAGGAAGTCGTCCGGCCGGTAACGGCGCGCGGCATCCCGGTCGGCTCGCCTCTCGCTGGGATGAGCGGCTGGGCGGCGCCCGGTGCTGCCGCGCGCCGCCCCGCCGGATTGGCGGAATTCAGGCGCTGCCGCGCGGCAAGGCCGGAAGGCAACACACGACAACCACCGACGACCACAGACATCCACCGACGAACACAGACGACCACAGGCGACTACTGAGGCCGTTAGCCCCTGGTGGTGACGGTGAACATCGCGCCCTCGGAGTCGCGCAGCGTCGCCTCCGACCCATGGTCCGTGGAGCGACGGGCCAGCACCTCGCCGCCGTTGTGCCGCGCCGCCTGGACGGTCGTCTCCACATCGGCGACCGGGAAGTAGACATGCCAGCGCGGCAGGATCATGGGGTCCGGAGCAGCTTCCGCCGCGCCGGAGCTCAGACGTGCGACCATCTGCCCCTCGTGGCGCAGCACGACCTCGTCCTCTTCGTAGTCGACCTGGCAGCAGCCTGTCTTGTCGGACGCCCAGTCGAAGACTTCTCCGTAGAAGATCGCGGCTTCGAAGGCGTTCCGGGTTCGCAGGTGCACCCACGCGGGCGCGCTCTTGCGCCAGGTCAGCCAGTCGGGGATGAGTTCTCCCTCCCAGATGCCGAAGACCGCGCCGTCCCGGTCCGCCGCCAGCGCGGCGCGGCCCACTGACAGGTTGAGCGGCCCCACTGCGACCGTGGCGCTGCGCTCCCGGATACGCGCCGCTGTCTCATCCGCGTTGGCGACCGCGAAGTACGGAGTCCAGCCGCCCGGGGCCTGCAGGGCGGCGTCGACCACACCGATACCGGCGACCGGCGCGCCGTCGGACAGGGCGAGGCTGAACTCGGTGCCCTCGGCGCCAAGTCTTGCCCGCCGAAACCGCCACCCGAGGACCGCGCCGTAGAAATCCTGCGCGTCCCGCATGTTGCGCGCCATCAGAGTGATCCAGCACGGGGCGCCGAACACCTCATGGCTCGATGTCACACCTGCGGACGATACCGCCGCTGATTTCTTGTCCATCTCACTCAGTGTCCCGATCGAAGGAGAGCATCACTGGGCAGAAACACCCGACACGCGCCGCCTCACCCCCAGCGCCATCCTCCCCCTGGGCAGCCCTGCCCGCGAGCCCATGCGGATCCCGGAGTCAGCCGGGTCTTCGCATCGCCAGGGCGACATGGTGGGAGAGAACATCGATGACACGGGCCTCGGCCAGGGAGAAGGCGAGTCTCGTGCCGGTCCGGAAGAGCGTCAGTACGCCGAGTACGGGGTCGCCGTCCCGGGGGCCGCGCAGCGGCAAACAGAGCAGGGACGTCACCTCGGCCTGGAGGAGGACCGAGGTGCCGGTGTCGTCGCGGCCGAAGCATTCGGGGTCATCCGGCCGTACCTGGAGCGCCACCGACCCGCTGCGCGCGGTCTCCACCACCAGGGGGCAGTCCGCCGGGTCCTGATCCGTGATCTTCTTCAGCAGCGCGTGGGCCCCGGCACTTCCGGCTCCGGCGGGGCCGAGCACCGTCGTGCGTCTGGGCGGGCCGTCCGCGAACAGGTCGGCGATCACCCAGTCCGCGAACCGGCCGTCCAGCACCGGGGCGGCCGTCGCGAGGGTGCCCTCCGGGTCCGCGACCGGCCCGCTCAGCAGAGCGGTGGTCATGCTGTCGAGGAGGTCCATCAGCTCGGCATGCCTGGTCGCTTCGGCCAGGTCGGGCAACTGCCGGTGCGATCCGGCCGCCGAGCCGCCCTTCCGCCGGGTGCGGACGGCGTCGCTCTGGAACACCACCAGGATCGCCGGGTGTGGTTCGTTCGGCGTACGGAGAGCGGCGAGGGTGGCCAGCAGGGGCTCGCCGGGCCGCTGTTGAAGGTGCACCCGCAGGCTGCGGTCGCCCTCTCCGCGTGCCACCGCCGCCACCTGCGACCGCAGGGCCGCCCGGTCGCCCGGGCGCAGCACGCCCGTCAGCGGCCGGCCCGCAGCATGGCCGGCGCGGACACCGGTCAGTTCTGTCGCGGCCGGATTCATGCGCCTCACCACCGTGTCACCGCCGATCAGGGCCACGGGCACCGGCAGCAGCTGGAATACGGCCTTGAGCAGCTGCTCCTCCGCCCGGTCCCCGGAGGCTTTGCCCGGGCCCTGCGCCGCCAGCCGCTCGTACCTCGGCAGAAGATTCTCGGCGACGTGCTGGAGTTCGAACAGAGCCGCGTCAAGAAGGGTGTGCTGCTCCTGCAACGGCAGACCACGCGCCGCCCTCAGTTCCCCCACGCGTCTGACGAAATCCGCAAGGTCCTCACCAAACTCATCCGTCTGCGTCATGAATGAAAGCTAACCGACACACGGCTCACCCGATGGACCGGGCCCACAGCATCCGGCGCAGGGGGTCAGCTCTCGCGTCCGCCGCTGTTTCAGGCCCCGCCGCGGCCGCCTCCGCCGTCGTCATCGTGTGACGGCAGGTTCTCGCGGGCGGGCCTGGAACCCAGGTTTCCGTACCCGTGGAATTCGTGCGGGCCAAGACGTTCGCCCTCCGCCCCGAAATCGTCGGGCTCGCGGGTTTCGTCGATGTGCGGGCGGTGCTTGGGGCGGCGAGGCTGTTCGTCCACACTCGGCGGCTGGGCGCGCTTCCTGCGACTGTCCCACCAGACCAGCCAGATCAGCACCACGACCAGCCCGATCCCGACGACATACATGGTTGTCCACATCAGGTCCTCCTCTGTAGGTCCTCCCCGGTTCGCTGACTCAACGCGTACCCCCCTCATCCCGATTAGTCATGTCCGTTCATCCATGTGATCGGGCGCGGCCCGCGCCAGTGCGCACTTCCCGCCTGCCGGGTCGCCGGACAGCCGGGCATCGGGTTGATTTCCGCCAGGCAGGGCACCCGTACTCATCGCGGAAGAGGAGGACCTCATGACTGGCCACCGGCCGAAAGACCAATCCGACAACGACACCCCAGTGCCCCGGGACCCGCCCGATCAGCAGCAGTCGCAGGAGGGCGGCGACCCGCTCGACGCACATGGCCCCGACGAGTTCGCCGAGCAGGCGAACGAGCCCGACCAGAGCATCCCCGACATGGACGAGACGGGGGCCGGCCGGCGCGGTGCGCCCCGCAGTGGCGGCGTACACCCCGAACAGCCGGTCCCGGACGAACCGTCCGGCTGAAGCCCGGTCGCACACCGACGATCAGCGGGGGAGTCTTGTGGTGACACCCCTGCGAGACCCAAGAGCGCAGGTCTGCTGGAGGAAGCGAATGGGTGTGCTCGAACCGATCCGCCGATGGCCCCTGAACCGGCAGCTCACCGGCTCCGACCCGCTTGGCCGCGGCCGGGCCGTCGTCTCGGCCGGCACGGAGGCTCTGCGCCCGCGCACCGGGACCGCTGACCGGGTCGTGCAGTGCGTCTGCCCCTCGCCCGCCCTCTCCGCGATGACCGGGCGCAAGGCACGCCGATGAAGCGCCGCGGCGAGCAACTGATGGTGCCCCTGGAGCTCTCGATGGCTCGGCCTGCACACGTTTCGGGGTCTTCGCGGCAGGCATCGCCTCCGCCGGGAACCCTCGGTACACCGTCGGCCCCCGGCGGGCGCCCATGAACAGCGTTCGGAGAGGCAGGAACCAGGGTGAACAGCACACAGGAGCACACAACGCCGGTCGAGGTGACGCTCAGCGGTTGCTCGAGGGAGGACGCCGACACCGTCTTTCGTGTACTGGGACGGTCATTCGCCTCGGACCGGGCTGAGGATGACGTTCCCCAGTACACGCCCCACCCGCATCTGAGCGTGTGGACCGCGACCTTCGACGTGGAGCCCTCACACGCTCCGCACAAGCCCGCGCCCGACCCGGACAAGCCCGCGCGGCTCTCCGCCGCCGTCCAGGTCGGAGTGCAGGGCGGCTACTGGGCGGTGGACCGGACGAGGGACGCACTCGCCGCCGCGTTCGAGGTGACCGAAGAGGGCATGGCGGCCGGCGATCAGGAGAAGGACGTCCAGCTGCGGCTGGAGAGCGGAGGCCGGTAGCTGCAGCCGCCGGATTTCGGGCTCCGTTCCGCGTTGCGGGACCCTCCGTACCGCGCGAATGTCGAAGGACCGAGTTCGAGGAGGACAGTCCCATGCCCATCGCCACCGTGAATCCGGCAACCGGTGAGACGCTCAAGACATTCGATGCGCTGGGAGCTCAGGAGATCGACCGGCGGCTCGCGCTCGCGGCGACCGCCTTCTCTCGCTACCGCACCACGGATTTCGCCCGGCGGGCGGACCTGCTGAACCGGGCCGCACAGCTGCTGGACGAGGACCGGGAGGGCATCGCGAGGATCATGACCACCGAGATGGGCAAGCCGATCGCCGCAGCTCGTGCGGAGGCGGCGAAGTGCGCCAAGGCGATGCGCTGGTACGCGGCACACGCCGAGAGCCTCCTCGCCGACGAGCACCCTTCCGCCGCCGATGTGAAGGATTCCGGTGCCTCCCGGGCGATCGTCCGCTACCGCCCGCTCGGCGTCGTCCTCGCCGTGATGCCGTGGAACTTCCCGCTCTGGCAGGTCGTACGCTTCGCCGCCCCGGCCCTGATGGCCGGCAACGTCGGTCTGCTCAAGCACGCCTCGAACGTGCCGCAGACGGCTCTCTACCTGGAGGAGCTCTTCCGGCGCGCGGGGTTCGAGGAGGGCTGCTTCCAGACGCTGCTCGTGGGATCGGGCGCGGTCGAGAAGATCCTGCGTGACCGCAGGGTTGCCGCCGCGACCCTGACCGGCAGCGAGCCGGCCGGCCGTTCCGTCGCCGCCATCGCGGGCGACGAGGTGAAGAAGACCGTGCTGGAGCTCGGCGGCAGCGACCCCTTCGTCGTGATGCCTTCCGCCGACATCGCACGGGCGGCCGGTACGGCGGTGACCGCCCGGGTGCAGAACAACGGCCAGTCCTGCATCGCCGCCAAGCGGTTCATCGTCCATGCCGACGTCTACGACGACTTCTGCGAGCGCTTCACCGCGCGGATGGAACAGCTGACCGTCGGCGACCCGATGCAGGAGTCCACCGATGTCGGCCCGCTCGCCAGCGAACAGGGCCGCGCGGACGTCGAGGTGCTCGTCGAGGACGCCCTGCGCCGCGGCGCGACGGCACGGTGCGGAGGCCGGCGCCCGGAGAAGCCGGCCCAGGGCTGGTACTACGAGCCCACCGTCCTCGAAGGCATCACCCCCGACATGCGCATCCACCACGAGGAGGCGTTCGGCCCGGTCGCCACGGTCTACCGGGTGGCCGACCTCGACGAGGCGGTGGCCGTCGCCAACGACACGCCCTTCGGGCTCAGTTCCAATGTGTGGACGCGCGACGACGAGGAGACCGAGCGGTTCATCCGCGGCATCGAGGCGGGCGGTGTCTTCTTCAACGGGATGACGGCCTCCCACCCGGCAATGCCCTTCGGCGGGGTCAAGCGCTCCGGTTACGGCAGGGAGCTGTCGGGCCACGGCATCCGCGAATTCTGCAACGTGACCACGGTGTGGCACGGCGCCGAGCCCGACGACTCGCGCTAGTCGCGCCAGTCGCGCCGCGACCGGTCCCGGGTGCCGCAGGCCGGCGCATCGGCGATGTCCCGATGGAAGGAATGCGGTCATGCTCGCAAACAGCAAGGCCTTCAGCGGCTTCGCGGTCAACGATCTGCAGAAGGCGAAGGAGTTCTACGGCCAGACGCTCGGCCTGCGGGTCTCGGAAGAGACCGACGCGACCGGCGGCATGCTGACGCTGCATCTCGCGGGCGGCGCAGACATCCTCCTCTACCCCAAGCCGAACCATGTCGCGGCGTCCTTCACCGTGCTCAACTTCCCGGTTCCGGACATCGACGAGGCCGTGAGTGAACTGGCCCGGCGCGGGGTGACCTTCGAGCGGTACGCCGGTTTCGACCAGGACGAGAAGGGCGTCTTCCGTGCGGAGGGCCCGCCCATCGCATGGTTCACGGACCCGGCCGGCAATACCCTCGCCGTGCTCCAGATGACCTGAAAGACCGGCCGCCGGGCGCAAGCGCACGGCACTTGGGTCACCCGGCGGGCTCGTCCGGAGTCGTACACCGCAGTCGGTCGCCGTGGACAGGGGCCCCCTCCACGCTGCTTCGGTCATGGACGACCTTGACGACGGCGGTGGCCTCGGACCCGACCGCGATGTCGAAGACCTGGCCATGACCCGCGACCGGTTGCAGGCGGGCGCCGGGGAGCGCGGCTGCGATCGTGGGCGCGTGGCGGGCCCGGGCCGGGTCGTAGGTGATGACGGTCGGACCCGCGGGGCCTGGCTCGTCGGGCTTGCGCGGGACGTACTCCACGACGAAGCCGTTCGCCCGCAGGGCGCTCGCGACCTCCTGGTCCGTGACCCGGAGGTGGAGCGAGGCGGGCGCAATCTCGACCGGGACGTCCATGCTGGGGCGGATCCCGCGGTCGCCGACGATCGGCCGGTCCGCACGCAGGGCGGCCCACAGGGCGGCGGAGCGGTCCTTGTCCCAGAGCAGCGTGGAGCCCCACTGCGGTACGCGGTGATCGAATTCCGAGATAGGCACGGTCGCGAACTCCGTCTGATCCGCCGCCAGCCCGCGCAGACGCGAACCCAGCTTCATCAGGTCCGCGAGGTTGGTGTCCGGGTCCGTGCGTACTGAGGTGCGCAGCTTGAGGGCGGTGCGAACTGCGGCGACCGGGTTGGCGAAGGCTCCCTCAGCTCGCAGCCGGGACAGCATCTCGATGAGCAGACGCTGTTGACGGCGCACCCGGCCCAGGTCGCCGGGTGGCGAGAGGTGCCGGGCGCGAACGTAACGCAGGGCGTGGATTCCGTTCAGCCGGTGTGCTCCCGCGGCCAGGTCCAGCCCGGAACCCGGGTCTTGCAGGGACTTGTCCGTACACACCTTCGCTCCACCGAGGCGGTCCACGGTGTCCGCGAAGCCGGTGAAGTCCGTCTCCAGATAGTGATCGATACGCAGCCCGGTCGCTTTCTCCACCGTACGTACCGTGAGATCACCGCCGCCGTGCGCAAATGCGCCATTGATTTTCCCGAAATGCCGCGCATGTGCGTGATCGGCGAACTCCACATAGGAATCCCGGGGAATGGAGACCACACTCATCCGACGGCCGTCCTCGGCGATATGAACGACCATCATCACGTCCGTGCAATCACAGCCTTTGCCGCCGACGTGCAGTCGCTTCTTGTCTTGGGCGGACAAGCCCGTACGACTGTCGATTCCGACGACGAGGACATTGGTGCCATTGGCCTCACCGGCGGCAGGCGAGCTGGAGGCGGACCGGTCGGCCGCCCAGAGGGAACCGCCCGAGGCGAGCGAGGCGATGAGAACAGCCGTGACAGTGAAACTGCGCACAGAGCACTCCTGAGATGTCGGATTTCAACTGTCCGACGGAATCACGGAATGAGCGTCAGGGCGCGTATTTGACGGCGAATCCCCGGCCAGGTGTCGGTCGATCGGCGGCTCCCGGACGCCATTCGGAGCAGGCGAGGGGGCCGCCCGCGGCAGTGCGGACGGCCCCCTCGGACGGCAGCCGGTCAGTGGGTCAGCCGGTGATGATCGCCGGGTCGCTCACACCCGGCTGTCCGTTCTCGACGTGCCCGGCGAACCGTCGCAGGAACGTCTTGTTCGAGTCGGACACCACGCTCAGGTCGTACCAGCGCTTGCTGCCGCGCAGATCCACCGTGTGCACGACGCGTCCGCCCGCGCGCACCGTGAACGTCTGCGTCGTCCCGCTGTAGGCGTTCGTCACCGTGAGGTGGCAATCGGCGCGGCCCGCATTCGTCATGGTCAGCTCGACGCGGCCGATGGAAGCGATGTGGCGGGCTGTCACCTCGGGGCCCGGGGTTGTGCCCGGGCCCTTGAAGGTGCGCAGGAAGCCGTTCGGGCCGTATACCGACAGGTCGTACACGCCCTTGGAGTAGGCCGTGTTCCAGGTGTCGGAGAGGGTCTTGCCGGCTGCTGCGGTGTACGTCCACGGCCCGTCCGTACGGTTCGCCGACGTGACCAGGAAGTGCGCTCCCGCTCTCGCGCCACCGCTGAAGGTGAGGGTGAAGCGCCCGGTCGAGGCCGTCTGGGCCCCGTCCACCAGCGGTGCGTACCGCAGCGGGCGGGCCGGCCTCGAACCCCTCTCCTGCTTGGGCAGCACGGGGTTGGCCGGCGGCTTCGGTACATAGCTGGGGTGCCGCTCGGTGTCCGGCGGCTCGTACCCGTCGGTGTCCGGGAGCGCGGCCGGCGTGGTGTTCTTGAGGCCGAAGTCGAACGCGGACGTCAGGTCGCCGCAGATTGCGCGCCGCCACGGCGAGATGTTCGGCTCGCTCACGCCGAAGCGGTTCTCCATGAACCGGACTATCGAGGTGTGGTCGAAGACCTCCGAGCAGACGAAGCCGCCCGTGCTCCAGGGGGAGACGACGAGCATGGGCACGCGCTGCCCCAGACCGTATGCTCCGGCGGCGTAGCCGCTGTTGCCGCCGAAGTAGTCGAGCGTGGTGTCCACGCTCGACAGGCCCTGGGCGGCCGAGGTCGGCGGATACGGCGGAACGATGTGGTCGAAGTAGCCGTCGTTCTCGTCGTAGGTGATGAAGAGCGCGGTCTTGCTCCACACCTCGGGGTTGGAGGTGAGCGCGTCCAGCACCTGGGAGATGTACCAGGCGCCGTAGTTCGCGGGGAAGTTGGGGTGCTCGGAGAAGGCCTCGGGGGCGGCGATATAGGAGATCTGCGGCAGCTGCCCCGCCTTCACATCGGCCTTGAGGATGTCGAAGAAGCCGTCGCCGGCCTTCGCGTCGGTCCCGGTGCGTGCCCTGTCGTAGAGCGGATCGCCAGGCTTTGAGTTGCGGTACTTGTCGAAGTAGAGCAGCGAGTTGTCGCCGTAGTTACCGCGGTAGGCGTCTTCGATCCAGCCCCAGTGCCCTGCCGCGTCCAGACCGTCGCCGATGTCCTGGTAGATCTTCCAGGAGACCCCCGCCTGCTCAAGACGCTCGGGGTAGGTGGTCCAGTCGTACCCGGCCTCCTCGTTGCCGAGTACGGGCCCGCGGCCCTTGCCGTCGTTGCCGGTGTGGCCCGACCACATGTAGTAGCGGTTGGGGTCGGTGGCTCCGATGAACGAGCAGTGGTAGGCGTCGCACACGGTGAACGCATCGGCGAGCGCATAGTGGAACGGAATGTCCTGGCGGGTCAGGTATGCCATCGCCCCCGCGGTCTTGGCGGGAATCCACTGGTCGTACTTGCCCTGATTGAAGGCCTGGTGGCCGCCGGCCCAGTCGTGGTTGAGGCCCTCGATGAACTGCATGCCGAGGTTCTCGGCGTCCGGGTGGTAGGGCAGCACGTCCTTGCCGCCGTCCTGCTGGTGCCAGACCGACTTCCCGCTGTCCAGCGTCACCGGGCGCGGGTCGCCGAATCCTCGTACGCCCTTCAACGCGCCGAAGTAGTGGTCGAAGGAACGGTTCTCCTGCATCAGCACGACGATGTGCTCGACGTCCTTGATGGTGCCGGAGCGTCGGCTGGCGGGGATGGCGGCGGCACGGTCGATGCTGCTTGACAGTGCCGCGAATCCCGCGGTCGCGCCTGCGATCTGAAGGAATCGGCGCCGATTGAGTTCAGACATGAGTGTGGAGTCCTCTTTGCTGTGAGGAAACAGGAGTGAGCGGAGTTTCCTAGAGGAACGAGTGCAAGGGAAGGGGTGGTGACGCCGGTGTGAAGGGGCGAGGTACTCACCGAGAACACCCTGGAGAGGCCGCGTGCCGGCCCGGTCGCGGTCTAGGGCCCCTGAGCCCCGCAAACGGGTCGGGGCCCCTGGATACGGCCTGGTCCCGGGCGGGGGTGCCCGTGGCCGGCCGGCCACGGGCAGGTCAGGCCCGCAGACACGGCCCGTCCGGGCAGGGGGTGCCCTGGCCGACCGCGCGCAGGCGGGCCGGGGCCGTGGATACGGCCTGTCCGGGCAGGGGCGCCCCTGGTCGCCATCCAGGTCAGACCCGCTCCGCAGGCATGGCCGGTCCGGACAGGGGTACCCGGACGCGGTCAGTGAACATCACGCACGGAACACGCAGGGAAGGGGAGAGGCATGGGCTTGGGAGGATGCATCATCCTGATCGCGGTCGGGGCGATCCTCACATTCGCCACCGACTGGGAGGTGAAGGGCGCCAACCTCGACGTCATCGGCCTGATCCTGATGGCCGTGGGCATCATCGGCGTCGCCACCTTCGCCAGCATCGCCAGGCGCCGGCGCGTGGTCGTGCCGCCGTCGGCCCCGGTGGTCGGCGAGGAGCGGGACCGCCCCCTCTACTAGGGCCTGTATCGAAAG
>NZ_JAGGOI010000042.1 GCF_018614585.1 Streptomyces sp. ISL-1
CCGCCCCACCCCCATTCCAGCCCGCTACACTCCCCACGCCCAAGCCGTTGACCAGCACGAATGAAGAAGTCCGGCTGGAGTACTAGACCTGACCCAGTTCGCGCAGACGGCGACGATCCCCGCCTAACGGTTCCTCTTGGCTGTGTGGCAGGGCGAGCGACACGATGGCGACGACGACCAAAACCCGGCGATCGAGGCCCTGCTCGCAGAGGACCTGGCCACCGACGGGGCGAGCCGTGTTCTGCCTTACGTGAGCGGCAGCCGCATCGCCTGCCGAGTTCCTCCTACGGCGTGTTCGGTGCCTTGCCGGCCAGGTAGACGGTGTTGGTCGAGGTGCCGCCTTGCAGGGGGTTGTCGAAGTCGACGACATGGGCCGCTGCTCGTGCGAAGACTTCGGTGAGTGCGGAGGTGAACCGGTCGTCAGGCGGGTCGTTGGACCACAGGGCGAACACCCCGTCGGGGTGGAGGTGAGCGGCGAGAGCGCGGAGCCCGGCGGGCTGGTAGAGCGCCGCGTGGCGCGGGTGGAGCACATGGCGCGGTGAGTGGTCGACGTCCAGCAGGATGGCGTGGAAGCGACGGCCCGGCTCCTCGGGGTCCAGGCCGCGGGGGTCGGCGGCCAGCGCGAAGAAGTCGCCGTGGACCAGGCGGCAGCGGTCGTCCGACGTGAGCCGGGCTCCGAGGGGCACCAGGTGCCGTTGGTGCCAGTCGATGACTTCGGCGAGGGCGTCGATCACGGTCAGCGAGCGCACCCGGGGGTCGTCCAGGGCAGTCTGGGCGGTGTAGCCGAGTCCGAGTCCGCCGACGGCTACGTCCAGTTCGGTGTCCGGCAGTTTCGCCAGGGCGAGTTCAGCGAGCGCGATCTCGCCGGTGGTGAAGAGGCTGGACATCAGGAACTCGTCGCCGAGTTTCACCTCGTACACGTCGTCTCCCGAGACCGGGTGGCGGCGTCGGCGCAGACTGATCTCGCCGATCGGTGTCGGTTGCCAGTCGATCTCCTCCAAGCGCAGGCTCATCCGTTCACCTTTCTGACGTTCGTGGATGCACGGGGGCTGTTGCCGGCGTGGCGACGCATGCTCCGCCCCGGTGTGGGAGCGGGGAGTTGGGGCGCCGCGTCAGGCGTCGATGATGACGGGGATGATCAGCGGCCTGCGGCGGTGGGCGCGGAAGGCCCAGTTGGCCACGGCGCGGGCAATGAGCTGTTCGAGCTGGTGGGCGTCGCCGACGCCTTCCTGGGCGGCGGTGGCCAGCGTCTTCTCGATGACGGGGATGACCGGCTCGAAGGTGGTGTCGTCGTGGACGAAGCCGCGAGCCAGGAAGTCGGGGGCCTCGGCCAGCCCGCCGGTGTCGGCGTCGACGATGGCCACGACCGTGATGACGCCCTCCTGGGCGAGGGTGACCCGGTCCTTGAGGGACGCTTCGGTGGCGCCGCCGACTTCCATGCCGTCCACGTAGACGTTGCCCGCGGGCACTTTGCCGGTGATGGAGGCGCGGCCGTCGACGAGGTCGACGACGACACCGTCCTCGGCGATGACGACCCGGTCGGGGTCGACACCGGTGCGGATGGCGAGGTCGGCGTTGGCCCGCAGGTGGCGGAACTCGCCGTGCACGGGCATGACGTTGCGGGGTCGGACGATGTTGTAGCAGTAGACGAGTTCGCCGGCGCTGGCGTGGCCGGAGACGTGCACCTTTGCGTTGCCCTTGTGGACGACGTTGGCGCCCCACCGGGTCAGGCCGTTGATCACCCGGTAGATGGCGTTCTCGTTGCCGGGGATGAGGGAACTGGCGAGCAGAACGGTGTCGCCCTTGCCGACGCGGATCGCGTGGTCGCGGTTGGCCATCCGGGACAGGGCGGCCATCGGTTCGCCCTGGGATCCGGTGCACACCAGGGTGATCTGGTGGTCGGGGAGCTTCTCCAACTCCTTGGCGTTCACGACCAGGTTGGGCGGGACCTTGAGGTAGCCCAGGTCGCGGGCGATGCCCATGTTGCGGACCATGGAGCGGCCCACGAAGGCCACCTTGCGGCCGTGCTGGTGGGCGGCGTCGAGGACTTGCTGGATGCGGTGCACGTGGCTGGCGAAGCTGGAGACGATGACCCGCCGCGGTGCGGTGCGCATCACCTGTTCGATCGCGGGGTTCAGTTCGCGTTCGGAGGTGGTAAAACCGGGGACCTCGGCATTGGTGGAGTCGGTGAGGAACAGGTCCACGCCCTCCTCGCCGAGGCGGGCGAAGGCGCGCAGATCGGTGATGCGGTCGTCCAGGGGGAACTGGTCCATCTTGAAGTCACCGGTGTGCAGCACCATCCCGGCTCCGGTGCGCAGGGCCACCGCGAGGCCGTCCGGGATGGAGTGGTTGACGGCTACGAACTCGCAGTCGAAGGGGCCGAAGCCGCGCCGGTCGCCCTCGCGCACGCGAACCGTGCGGGGCCTGATCCCGTGCTCCTTGAGCTTGGCCTCGATGAAGGCGAGGGTGAGCTTGGAGCCGACGACGGGGATGTCCGCCCGCTCCCGCAGCAGATAGGGCACGCCGCCGATGTGGTCTTCGTGGCCGTGGGTGAGGACGACGGCGACGATGTCGTCGAGGCGGTCCCGGATGGAGGTGAAGTCGGGCAGGATCACGTCCACGCCGGGCTGGTTCTCCTCCGGGAACAGCACACCGCAGTCCACGATCAGCAGCTTGCCGGCATGCTCGAAGACGGTCATGTTCCGGCCGATTTCGCCCAGGCCGCCCAGGGCGGTGACCCTCAGTCCTCCGTCAGGCAGCGGCGGGGCGGCTTTGAGTTCTGGGTGCGGATGGCTCATACCCTCACGTTATCGAAGAGTGTGCCGTGCTGATCCACTGCCTGCACGGTGGATGCGACGCGCGGTGCGCTGCCGGGTGCCTCGGTCATGGCCGGGGGAGAGACAGGGAGCGGTGAAGGTGGTAGCCCCCGCCGCCGGTGGGCCGCACCCCGGGTGTGCTGGAGAAGATCTCGTGCCCCTCGTCGTGATGACCGGCCTCGGCGGCTTCCTGGTGCGCCTCGACGCTGGTCCACCCGGTGTACAGCAGGACGCGGCTGCCGTCGGCGCTGTGCAGGAAGTGGGCCGAGATCGCGCCGGGGTGGCCCGCCTTCCGCCCAGTTCCCAGGCCGGCGGCTTGGGTCTGGTCGTACAAGAGCGCTCCCGTTTCCAGGTCGCGGCCTACAGCCTGCAGGGGGGCGAGGAGGCGGCGTGCGTAGGAAGGGCTGACTCCCCAGGTGGTGGCGCACTGCTGAGCGGTAACGCGGCGCATTGCTCCCTTTTGACGCGACTTGCAACGTACGCCCGGGATGTGCGGAAGTCGACGGCCGTCGTTCCAGCCAAGGAGGAGCCTCGACCTGTCGATCGCGCTCGGCGCACTGCTCGGCGGACTGACCGTCCGCTCCCTGCCCACAACGACTGTCCTGTGGACCGGCGGCGCGCTCAGGGCGCTGGCGGGGCTGCTCGTGTGGCCGCGCGGAGGCAGGCGTTCGCATGGAGCCGGAACGTGAGCCGTCTTGAACACCCGAGCCAGCATTGCAGACACACCGTCCCAACCTCTGAGGCCCCCGCACCGACGGGCACGCCAGACCGCGAAGAGCGTCGTCGTGGCCGCGTTCACCGTCACGAAGGCGGCCGGCCCAGCGATCACGTACACAAAGGCCGTCAGCGTCAGCAGGCCCATCAGCGCTGCGAGTTCGAGGACGCGTGTGCGGGTGGGAGAGGGGTCTCGGCGGGCGGTGCGGGGAGGACCGCGTCGGGAGCGCTGGGCTCGATAGAGGTCATGCCAGAAGCTCAGCAGCGAGGGCGCCGTTGCACCGCACGATCGGGCGAGGATCGGACGAGCTCGGTCAGCGGTGGTCGACCAGGCTCTTCGGGCGGACGTCGCCGGACGTCCAGAACCGTCCTGCGTCGTCCCCAAGTCGACCAGTCGGCTGGGGCACGGTCGCGCCCGGTACGTAGCCTGAGCGACCTGTCCCCTGCAGCACGAAAGGGGTGAGGTGCAACCAGCTTTTGATCAATCGCCCGCAGAAACCTTCTCGGCCGAGCTTCGACGCTTCAAGATCGATTGTGGAGATCCCAGTCTGGCGAGGATCGCTCAGCTCTCGGAAAGGTTTGAGCCGCGACTGTCCAAGTCCGCCATCGGCGACGTCATGAACGGCAAGCGGGTGCCCGGGCTTGACTTCACCATGGCTCTCGTCCGCTCTCTGATCACGCACGCCGACTCGTCCCCACAGGTGGCGCGCGACGACCCGCGCCTCAGGGAGTGGCGAACACGCTGGCAGGACACGAAGAAGCATCAGGACGAGATCCACCGCGCGGCTCGCACTCACACCGCACCGCCGCACCGTGTTCATACTGCGGAATCGCGCCCCCGCACGGCACCAGAGACGACCGCCCACCGACGGACCGCCCGAAGCGTCGACGCGCCCCGGGCCGGCGGGTCGATACCGCTCTGCGAGCCGCTCAGAGTGCCCATGCAGGAGACGGCCGCCCATCACCTGCGGGCCGTGCCGCCGCCGCTGGCTCCCCTACCCCGCTCCCAGCCCCTGACCTGCCAGACCGGCGGCCCGTCCGGGCGGAGGAGGCTAGATCGCTGGGTCTGCACGGAAGAGGCAATTCACTTGGAACGGGTAAAATAGCCCTAAAAGTATGAAGTAGTTGCCTGGTGTGTTGCGCCAGTACGGCTTCGCTCGTTCGGCAGTTTCTTTTCTCAGGGGTACGCAGCCGTCCCGCTATGGCGGCCAGAGGGCGATGGGTCAGCCTTTCCGCACTCGCACCAGTCAGAAAAGGCACGCAATGGATCTATGGCTGATCTGGTTGATCACCGCAGCAGTGTTGGCTGTGGCGGAGATCTTCACTCTCACCGCTGCGCTTGGAATGCTGGCCGGGGCCGCGTTGGTCACGGCGGGATTCGCCGGGGTCGGACTTCCGCTGCCCTTCCAATTCCTGGTGTTCACCGTCGTCGCCACGGTCAGCATTCTGTTCGTGCGGCCCATCGCGTTGCGCCATGTACTCCAGCCCCAGGTGGCGCGATTCGGCGTAGACGCACTGGTCGGCAGCCCCGCGTATGTCGTCTCGGAGGTGACGGGCCTGGGCGGCAGAGTCCGCATCGGGGGCGAGGAATGGACGGCCCGCGCTTATGACGAGACGCTGGTGATTCCTCCCGGAACGACCGTCGATGTCATGGAGATCAGCGGCTCCACCGCACTCGTCTACCCCCGGGAGTGAACCATGTCGGCGTTCCTCGTTGCTGGACTGATCGTCGCGCTTTTCGCAGTCTTCACCGTGGTACGGGCGGTACGCATCGTGCCCCAAGCGCGCGCTCGCAATGTCGAACGACTCGGCCGCTACCATCGCACACTGAAACCCGGCCTCAATGTCGTCATCCCTTACATCGACCGCGTCTATCCGGTGATCGACCTGAGGGAACAGGTGGTCTCCTTCAACCCACAACCCGTCATCACCGAGGACAATCTGGTCGTCGAGATTGACACCGTCCTGTACTTCCAGGTCACGGACCCGCGGGCGGCCGCCTACGAGATCGCGAATTTCCTCCAGGCAGTCGAGCAGCTCACCGTCACCACCTTGCGCAACGTCGTTGGCTCCATGGACCTGGAGAAGACTCTCACTTCACGCGACACCATCAACAGCCAGCTCCGTGGCGTGCTGGACGAGGCCACCGGCAAGTGGGGGCTGCGAGTCAACCGGGTGGAGATCAAGGCCATCGACCCCCCGCAGTCCATCAAGGACGCGATGCAGAAGCAGATGCGGGCCGAGCGGGACAAACGGGCCGCGATTCTCGGGGCCGAAGGACAACGCCAATCGCAAATACTCACCGCTGAGGGCGACAAACAGTCTGCCGTCCTTCGCGCGGAGGGCAACCGCACCGCTGCGATCCTCCAGGCCGAGGGCCAGTCCCGGGCCATCGACGAGGTGTTCCAGGCCGTGCACCGCAACGACCCCGACCCCAAACTGCTTGCCTATCAGTACCTCCAGATGCTGCCCCAACTCGCGCAAGGCTCGGGCAGCACATTCTGGGTGATCCCCAGCGAGGTCACCTCCGCACTCCAGGGCGTGTCCCGCGCCTTCAGCGAGGTGCTGCCCCAATCACCGGCCACCCGCGAGAGTTCCCCGGGCGACAGGGGTGCCCAGGCCGCCGCCGACGCGGCGCAGGCGGCAGAGGCAGCTGCCGAGGCCGTCGCCGACGCAGCCAAGGCCGATGGCGTCACCTCTGGCACCCTCCCGGCTCACCCCCTCGCCGACAGTGGATGACAACTACCCGGACATCCAGAACGCCGCAGGCCGACGTCGGGCATGATTGCCAAGAAGCTGGGGGTGTGCCGTCGGGCCCGTCGTGTGCTGTGGAACTGGCCGGTCGACACCAGGACCTCAGCCCGGTTCAGTGCTGGCGGCGGGCCCGCGAAGTGAACCCCTGCTCCGGATCAGGGGCGAAAAACGGCACCAGGGTGAGGCCCCGCCTCCAGGGCCGCTACTCGACCGGGCGGCGGTGCGACGGGCGGGATATCACAGCAGTTCTTACAGCGGCCCGGTGGCTCACGAGGTCGGGGAGACCAGACTGACGTGGGTCGACACCCCCTACGCCCAGGCTCTGGGGACCTGCGCCCTCGTCTCGTCCGCCACCTCGACACGAATGATCCGTGGCTGGTCCGTCGCTCGGCGCTCGCCGACATCGCTCATGAAGTGGGCCTGCGCTCTCTGATCGCCGTTCCGCTGACGGCCCGCGGAGTGGTCCTGGGCATGGCCGGCTTCTTCCGCACGAATGGTTCGCACGCTTTCGACGACGCCGATCTCCGGCTTGCCGCCGACCTGGGCGCACGTGCTGCGGTGTGCATCGACAATGCCCGCCGCTTCACAGCTGCCGCCCCGGGCGCTGAGCCGGGAGCACGGCGGACTCCGGGTGCGGCATGGTTGCCCAAGTGGTCGCGGGTGGAGCCCTCACGGACCCCTCATCACTGCGCTGCCCGGGTCCCGAGGATGTCCCGGTCGGCCGATGAGTGGCCGGCCGGGACATCGGGCTCAGGCGAGGTCGAACCGGTCGAGGTTCATCACCTTGTCCCACGCTGCCACGAAGTCACGCGCGAACTTCTCTCCCTCGTCCTCGGACGCGTAGACCTCCGAGACGGCTCGGAGCTGCGAGTTTGATCCGAAGATGAGGTCGACGGCGGTGGCGGTCCACTTGACCTCGCCCGTGGCGCCATCCCGACCTTCGAACACGTTCTCGTCCGAGGTCGACGCCTTCCACTCCGTGCCCATGTCGAGCAGGTTGACGAAGAAGTCGTTGGTCAATGTCTCCGGCCGGTGAGTGAAGGCGCCGTGTGGGGATCGCCCGAAGCCGGTGTTCAGGGCCCGCATGCCGCCGATCAGAACCGTCATCTCGGGAGCGGTCAGTGTCAACAGGTTGGCGCGGTCCAGGAGGAGAGTCTCCGGCGACAGCTTCTCTCCCGCCCGGAGGTAGTTGCGGAACGCATCCGCCCTGGGTTCGAGCACGGCGAACGTCTCTACGTCCGTCTGCTCCTGCGAGGCGTCCGTGCGCCCCGGTGAGAACGGGACTGCGATGTGGTGCCCGGCGTTCTTAGCGGCTTGCTCGACGGCCGCGCACCCGCCCAGGACGATCAGGTCAGCGAGTGAAACCTTCGTTCCGCTGGCCTGTGAGTGGTTGACGTCCTGCTGGATCTGCTCAAGGGTCTGCAGCACTTCAGCCACCTCGGGCAGGTCGTTGACCTCCCAGTCCCTTTGCGGCGCGAGCCGAATCCGTGCCCCGTTGGCTCCGCCACGCTTGTCGGTGCTGCGGAAGCTCGCCGCCGACGCCCAAGCGGTGGTGACCAGCTGGGAGACGGACAGTCCCGAGGCGAGGATCCTGCCCTTGAGGGCGGCGATGTCCTCGTCCGTGACGAGTTCGTGATCGACCTCGGGGACGGGGTCCTGCCACAGCTGCGGCTCGGGAATCCACGGGCCGAGGTAACGCGAGAGGGGTCCCATGTCGCGGTGCAGCAGCTTGTACCACGCCTTGGCGAACGCTACCGCGAGCTTGTCCGGGTTCTCATGGAAGCTCTTCGTGATCGGCCCGTAGATTGGGTCCATCTTCAGCGACAGGTCCGTCGTCAGCATCATGGGAGCGTGCCTCTTCGACGGATCGTGAGCATCAGGCACGGTGCCCTTGGCCGAGGGATCCGTGGGAGTCCACTGCTTCGCACCGGCGGGGCTCGTTGTCAGCTCCCAGTCGTACCTGAACAGGTTGTCCAGGTACCCGTTGTCCCACTTCGTCGGCTCGGGGGTCCATGCGCCCTCAAGCCCACTGGTGAGCGCGTCTGCGCCTTTGCCGCTGCCGTAGGTGTTCCTCCATCCGAGGCCCTGCTGCTCGATGGGGCTGGCCTCGGGTTCCGGGCCGATGTATTCGGCATCGACCGCACCGTGACACTTGCCGAACGTGTGGCCGCCGACGATGAGCGCAACCGTCTCCTCATCATTCATCGCCATACGCCCGAACGTCTCGCGAATGTCCCTGGCGGCAGCCATCGGATCCGGGTTGCCGTTGGGCCCCTCCGGGTTGACGTAGATCAGTCCCATCTGCACGGCACCGAAAGGACCGGTGAGTTTTCTGTCGCCGCTGTAGCGCTCATCTCCGAGCCATGTGTCCTCGAGCCCCCAGAAGATTTCCTCCGGTTCCCAGATGTCCTCTCGCCCGAAGCCGAACCCGAACGTCTTGAACCCCATCGATTCCATGGCACAGTTGCCGGCGAAGACCAGAAGGTCGGCCCAGGAGATTTTCCGGCCGTACTTCTGCTTGACCGGCCAGAGCAAACGGCGCGCCTTGTCGAGGCTCACGTTGTCCGGCCAGCTGTTGAGGGGGGCAAAGCGCTGAGCGCCGGAGCCGCCACCGCCCCGGCCATCGGCGATACGGTACGTTCCCGCGGCATGCCAACTCATCCGGATGAAGAGCGGCCCGTAGTGGCCGTAGTCGGCAGGCCACCAGTCCTGCGACGTCGTCATCACCTCGAAGACGTCCTGCTTCAGCGCGTCGAGGTCGAGGGTCGTGAACTCATCTGCGTAGTTGAAGTCCTCACCCATCGGATTGGACTGAGGCGAGTGCTGGTGGAGAACTTGAAGGTCCAGCTGATTCGGCCACCAGTCCCGGTTCGTTTTGGGGCGAGTCGGCGTGGGGGCGGGGGAGGGGATTGCTGGGTTCTCGCTTTCGCTGCCGGACACGTCCGTCCTTCTTCCTGTCTTGGTGTTTCCTTCTGCTGGTTGCTTGCTCTTGACGTTGTTTGCTTTTCTGGTGTTGAGCACTGCGACCCGCGCTCGTAGCCCGCCATGGTGCCCGTCGACTGAACGCCTGCCAGGCCCGCGGCAGGCAACGTGGGATTAGTGGCCGACGAGAACCTTTCCTCGCGCATGAAGCCGATGATTGTGCCTGTGTCGGCGTCCGTATGGTCGCGCACCGCAGACCGCGCCGCTACGAGAACACGCAGAGCACCCCTGGCAACAAGAACTCAAAAGCCCAAAGTCGTTTGGGGCCTGACTTTGGCTCAATCGTTGACGACTCTCCCGGCCTCTGAGCCATGTGAGAGGAGGCGGCTTTTTCCTATCATCATGCTCACCCGCTGACGTGAGAAGCGGAAGTGGAAAGTTATATGCCGGCCTGGCACGTAGTGGAGCGTGCCCCCCGTCACAACGTGGGTGAGGTTCCCCCGAGATGCGGCGGGAGGTGACAGAGGGCCAGCTGGGTCTCGTGAGAGGACCTTTGACCATGGCTGCCCCGAGTAAATATCCGCTGAAGTTGCGGGAGCGTGCGGTGCGGATGTACCGCACGACCGAGCAATATCGCGTCGGATGTGACAACGACCGCGACGGGGCGAGGGAGTCGCCTCGCCCCCGTCCCACGGGCCGGTCAGGCCCCTGTCCGATCGAGGAAGTGGAAGCTGGGCCGGGGGTGCATGAGGAAGTCGTGGTGCGAGATGTTCCACGCGTAGGCGCCCGCGAGGGCGAATGCCACCCGGTCGCCGGCGCGCAGACCCGGTGCCGGGACGCGACGGGCCAGGAGGTCCTTGGGGGTGCACAGCTGGCCGGTCAGCGTGACCCGGTCCTGCTGGGCAGCCGGACGGGGCCAGGGGTGGGGCCAGGTGTCCACCGGGAGGACGGAGCAGGGCTGGTCGTGACCCTTGGTCGCCGGGGTGCGCAGGTGGTGCGTGCCGCCGCGGACGACGGCGAACTCCTCACCGTGGCTGTGCTTCACGTCCAGCACCTCGGTGGCGTACCAACCGCAGTACGCGGTCAGGGCGCGGCCCGGCTCGATGCGCAGGGTGAGGGCGGGATGGGCGGCTGCGAGGCGGGCTAGCCCGACGCCGTACGCCGTCCAGTCGAAGCGCTGGTCGGGAGCGGCGTAGTCGACGGTCATGCCGCCGCCGACGTTGACCTCGGCGATGCGGATCCGGTGGCGGGCGGCCAGCTCCGTCGCCCACGTCACGATGGATTCGGCGACCGCGAACTGTTCGGGGGCGCGCAGGCCGCTGGCCAGGTGGGCGTGGACGCCGCGCAGCTGCAGATGCGGGTACGTGCCGTCGGTGAGCAGGCGGACGACCGTGTCGGCGTCGGCCGGGTCGAGGCCGAACGGGGTGGGCTGGCCGCCCATCGCCAGCGAGCTGTCCGCCAGCGAGCCGTCGGACACCGCGAGGTTGAAGCGGAGCAGGACCCCGGCCCTCGCGTCCGCCCGCCGGGCCAGCTCCGCCAGCATGTGCAGCTCGTACACGCTCTCGACGTGGAAGCGTTCCACGCCCAGTTCCAGGGCCGAGGCGATCTCGGCCGGCGTCTTGCCGGGGCCGCCGATGGCCAGCGGGCGGCCCGGTACCGCCTTGCGGACGTGGGCGAGCTCCCCACCCGAGGAGACCTCGTAGCCGTCGACGTACGGGCCCAGCGCGGCGAGGATCTCCGGCTCCGGGTTGGCCTTCGCGGCGTAGTACAGCTCGACGTGCTCGGGCAGGGCTGTCCGTACGGCGGCTGCGTGCTCGCGCAGCGCCGCCAGGTCGTAGACGTACGCCGGGAGCTCGTCGGCGGGCAGGGAGATGACGCGGTCACGCACCGCGGCGGTGGGGGCGGTCATCGGGCGTCGCTCCAGGTGTCGTGGTCATGGACCGTTTCGGACAGCACGTCCTCGGCGAGCGGGGAGGGTAGGCGGACGTAACCGGCTTCGCGGTCGGCCTTGCGTTTCCAGCGCGTCAGCAGGTTGGCCTTGGCGGGCAGCGGTACGCCCGCGAGCAGCGCGGCGAGCCGCGGCGGGCAGCCGTACTGGTCCGCGTACGCCTGGAGGGTGGCCCGGACCTCGGCCCACAGGGCGCGCTCGGTCTGCGGATGCAGGTCGGCGACGGCGGCGAGCATCTCGGCGACGTGGTTGACCAGCAGGCAGTAGACGACCCGGTCCCAGCCGCACTGTGCGTCGTACGTCATGGGGCCGGCGACCTCGGCGGGCAGCCCGTCGAGGGCGTCGGCGTGGTGCTCGGGGACGAGCTTGGTGCCCTCCAGGTCGCGGAAGAGGACCTGCGCGGGCATGCCCTCCTCGTCGACGCAGACGAGGACGTTCTGCAGGTGCGGCTCCAGGACCAGGCCGTGGTCGAAGTACGCGGCCAGGACGGGCGGGACGAGCAGCTTCAGGTACGCCGACCACCAGTCGAGGGCGGTCTTGGGCCCTGCCCCGTCGAGGAGCCGGGAGATGTGGCCGGGACCGGTCGGGTACTCGTCGGCGACGGCCGCCGCGAGCAGCGGGGTGGTCGCGGGCATGAGGCGGGCCGAGAGTCCCTCACGGACGATCACGCCGAAGCCTTCGAGCAGGGCGCGGTCCGGAGCACCGTCGGGCCCCGGCAGAAGCAGGCTTCGGTAGGCGGGCTCGCGGAGCACGGCGCTGCCGGGAAAGCGGGTGGCCATGTCGTTCAGGACCGGCTCCAGCAGCCGGGTCATGGCCACCGCGCCGGACAGCTCGTAACTGGCGTTTTTGCGCAGGCAGTTGGTGATGCGGACGTTCAGGCTGAACTTCAGGAACGTGTCGCCGTCGTACAGGGTGCGTACGGACGCGGTGGCGGCGAACGGCTGCCCGGCCAGGCCCAGGTCGAGGATGTCGCCCCGCTCGACGGCCGCGCGCAGCCCGGGGTTACCGCTCAGCATCTCGTACTGCCACGGGTGGGCGGGCAGCAGCCGGTAGCCGGCCGGGACGTCGAAACGCAGCCGGTCGAGCACGTCGGCGGCGCCGCGCGCGGCGGTCTCTTGCGCGATGAGATGCTCGCGCACCGCGAGGTGGCGGAGGGGGAAGGAGGCCCCGGTCTCGGGCGCGTACGACAGCCAGGAGGCGGTGTCGCCGCTGCGGGCCTTCGGCGTGGGATGAAAGCGATGGCCGAACAGCAGGGACTGCTCGGAGGCCAGGTAGGTGGCGAGCCTGTCCGCGACGGCGTCGCCCGGCTGGGGCCGTGCGGCGCGTACGCCGAGCGCGACCGTGACCGCCTGGTGGCTGGAGGCGATCTGATCCAGGAACTCCTCGTTGCGCACGCCCGTGCGCGACGACAGCTCGTCCTGCGTGTACGCGGCGAGGCGCCGCCAGTCCACCGCCACCCAGTCGCCGTCGCGCTGCTCCCGCACCGACCCGGTGAAGCGGTGCGCGCCCAGCAGCGACGTACGGCGCAGGGCGACGCGCAGCAGTACGCCGCGGCGGGGAAGACGCAGCAGCAGGTGGCCGTCGGTGACGGCGGTCTGGTGCTCAGGGCCGGGCATCTCTCTCAACAGGCAGTTGAGGAGGGTGTGGGCCACGGCGTCGTCTGCGGTGGGAAGTCCGCTGGGGGTGGCGGAAACGGGGGTGGTACCGATCGAATCGGTCAGCGACATAAACGGCTCCAGCGGATGCGGAGAGAGCGGAGGTTCAGGGACGGAGGGCGGCGTTTCCCGTGGCCGGCCGGGGGCTCGGGGAGTGCGGGGGCGCTCATCGTGCCATCGCCGCCCGCAGGAGGTAGTTGGGGCCGGTGGTGTAGTGCTTGTTGATGTCTGCTGCCCCCGAACGCTCCTTGGTGAGCAGCGTTCCCGCGGTGACCATCGCCTTGACCGGCAGCTCGTGAGCGTCGAGCACATGGGCGCGCAGGATCCCACCGGGCTCCCCAGCCCCGGTACCGAGCCGGTCGACGGCCTCGGTGAGCCGGTCGCGTACGAGGTCCAGCAGCGTCCCCAGCGGGGCGCGGCCCCGTCGGGCGAGCCCGAAGGCGTAGGCCCCGGTGCACAGGTGGACGGTAATGGTGGTGAACAGGTCGGTGATCGGCCTGTCGTCCTCGCCGAAGATCCGGGCGTCGTCGAAGTCGGACGGCTCCGGGGCGTGGGCTCCCAGAGTCTCTCGCATCCGGGCGGTGTTGATCCGCGGGCCGTCGTTGTCCTTGAGCAGCAGCCGTAGACGGGTTCGGCCGTCCCCGTCCCGGTCCAGGACGACGGAGATGTTCTGCTGGTGGGACTCCAGCGCGATGCCGTAGCCGAAGAGCGTGGTCTGCCAGTCGAAGAGCAGGGTGAGGCAGGCGTCGAGCAGCGCGATCGGGTCGCCGCCGTAGAAGCGGTTGGCGAGGTGGTCGATCACCATACCGCCGCTTGGTGCCTCGCTCAGCAGGGCGGCCATGGGCGTCACGACGGCGGCGTCGAGTCCGGCGGGGTAGCGGCGGGCGAGTACGGCGAGGAGTTCGTGCCCGACGTGGGCGTACACCGTCTCGTCGGCGTGCAGGACCGTGTCGCGGAAGCGCGGCTCGCGGGCGACTACCGTTCCCAGTAGGCGCTGGCCGGCGGCGCCGTCGACGAGGGTGCCCGGCTTGATGGTGCGGCGGTTGCGCAGGCCCAGGGTGGCGGTGGCGAGCGGCAGCTTGAGGTGGAGGGTGGGGTCGGCGGCGAGAGCCACCGTACGCATCGACAGGGTCGGTACGGCCTCGAGATACGGGTGGTCGGCGAGCACGGCGCGGTCTTGGAGGCCCGTCGCCCGCAGTGCCTCGTGCAGGGGCGCTCCGACGGTGAGCGGGTGGACGGGGAGGGCGATATGGCTGTGGGAGAGCTCCGGGAGGCCGAGGATCGCCGGCGTGGGCCACCGGTCGGGAAGCCGGGCGGTGCCACCCGGGACGGTGAGGGCCTCGCGCGGCACGGCGATCCAGCGCAGCGCGAAGCGGGGGTGGAACTCGGGGGCGTAGGCGCGCAGCTGCTCTTCGTCCAGGCCGGAGCGTCCTCGCGCGGTGGGGTAGACCGGGTGGTCGTGGCGGGCAGCGAGGGTGTCGTGTGCGAGGCCGCCAGCAAGGCCCGTCCAGTCGGCGGGGTCGGCGCCGTGGCGGTTGGTGAGACGGCCGGTGACTTCCTCGCGGGTGCGGGCGTGCAGCCGCATAGTGGCCAGGGTCTGGCGGCACTCCTCGGCGAAGGCACCGAAGCCGGCCCGGTCGGCGGGGTGCGCGTGCGCGCTCAGGGCGGCGAGGACTTCGTCGGGGGACACAAGCTCACGGCCGTCCGACTCCCGTACGAGCAGCGGCAGTCGCGCGGTGTACGTGCTCTGGAAGCCGTCCTCGACGACCGGGAGCAGTAGGGCGTCACCGTCCGCGTCGTGGGCGAGCCGCAGCCAGAGGCCGTCCTCCCGCTCCACCGGCGTGGAGCGGGTGCGCAGGCCCGCGGCGTCCTCGCGCAGCAGCGCACCGAGCACGCGCAGCAGCAGGTCCGCCTTCGTGTCGACGGCTGTGGTGGTCACCGTCATGGGGTGAACTCCCAGCGCTGAGCGGCGAGGAAGTCGGCCACGACCCGGTCGATGGATTCCTGATCGGTGCCGGTGGCCCGGAGCACGCCGAGGTAGTCGCGGTTCGTGTGGTACAGATCGTGCCACTCGCCGACCTCGCGTAGCGGCCGGTACGTCAGGTTCACACCGTCCACGACGAGATCGGCGGCCGCCGGGGCTGATGTCAGCGTGCCGGCCCTGTCGGCGCAAGGGCATTCGAGCCGGGCTGTGCCGTCGTTACGGGCGCCCAGGTCGGCGGGCAGGGGCTCGCCCAGGTGCGTACGGAGGATGTGCTCGAAGAGCGGGATGTCCATCAACTGAGCGAGGAGAAGGTCGCACTGGTCGCCGATGGCACGGTAGTTGACCTCGATGATGCGTGCGCGGCCCGCATGCACCACGAATTCGGTGTGGCACGCGCCGAAGCCGACGCCGAGGGCGTCGAGCTGGGCGAGGATCTGCTCCACGACCGGCTCGGGGTGGGCGGGGACGAAGGTAAGCCGTTCCTCGATGAAGTACGGCGGCGGGGACAGCTCGGTGTGGAAGCCGCCCAGGACGTGGCGTACGCGGCCGTCGCCGAGCGTTTCGAGGGTGTACAGCTCACCGGCGAGGTACTCCTCGACGACCAGCGCCGCTTCCGGGCGCCGCTCCTGGATCTCCTTGCAGCGCAGCAGGAGGTCCTCGGGGCCGTCGGCGAGCACCACGTCCTCGCTGGCCACGCCCTCGCGGGGCTTGACGACGCACGGGAACGGCACGTCGAGGCCGGTGAGTACGGCCGGGTCCTGGCCGGCGGCCAGCTCGGTCGACCACACCTTGTCCGCCCCGGTCGCGGCGAGGTGGCGGCGCATGTGCGCCTTGTCCTTGGCGCGCAGCGCGGCCTGCCAGGGCTTGGCGGGGAGCCCGAAGTAGTCCGCGGCGAGGGCGGCCTGGGTCTGCAGGTGGTCGCTGTTGGTGAAGACCGCGTCGGGTGTGTGGTGGGTCGATATCCGGGTGATGACCGCGCGGAAGTCGCGTACGTCGCACTCCAGGATCTCGATGTCCGGGCACGTGCGGCGGTGGGCCTGAGGCTGGTCGGTGAGCACGGTGACGCTGAGGCCGAGCCGGGCGGCGGCGGGGAGGAAGCCTTCGGTGACCGAGTCGGTGGGGTTCAGTGCGAGCAGGTACAACCGCATGGGCGGTGACCCCTTCCGAGTCGAGGACGTGGGGACGGGCGGCGTGGGGAGAGGTCGGCGGCGGTGCAGGCACCGACCGGCCTTCGACCTCGGCGGCAGCCCAAGTTAGGTAACCCTAAGTTATCAACTTCCGTGCGACTCACGGAAATCGACCCCTTGATCGCCAGGGTGGGCACTCGACTAAGGTAAGGCTTACCTTTTCATTTTGTGACGCCCAAGCTACCGTGCCGCTCCATGAAGGACTGCCGATGACCATGGCCACAGGGACCGCGACAGCCGGCCCCGCCGTGACCGCGGCCTCCGCGCTCGCCCGTACCTACCTCGACCTCGTGGCCTCGTGCGAAGCGCTGAACGTGCGGATCGCTTCCGTGGCACCCGAAGCGCACCTCGACGGGGCCGAACTGACGCGGAGCGAGAAAGCGCTGGACGCCTTCATCGGCGCCGAGGCCGCCCGCATCCGGGAACATCACAGACACACGCCCCGCAGGGACGTCGCCGCCTCCCGCGTCCTGCACGACTACCTCTGGTCCGTCAGTCTGCTGATGAGCGGCCCCTGGTACCTGGAGCGGCGCGTGCCGCGCATCGCCCGGCAGGATGTCCGCATCGACGTCGCGGCGGCTGCGTTCGAGATCGTCCCGGGTTCCGACTTCGCCTGCCTGTCCGACGACCCGGCGGCCGGGATGCCCGGTGTCCGGGTGGTGGCACACGAAGAGGCGCTGCGCGCCGAGCTGCGCGCCGCCGTTGCCGACCACGTAGGACCTTTACTGGCGGCTGTGGGGCCCCATGCACGCCGCAGGCCAAGGGCCTTGTGGGGCATGGCCGCCGACGACCTGGTCTCCGGGATCTGGTACCTCGGCCGCATGCTCGACCAGGAGGACCGAGCGATCCAGGCCGCGACCGAGCTGCTTCCGAAGGCCATTCCGCCCTTCCCCGGCGGCGCCGACTTCCGCCGGCTGGCGGGCCGCGACGGGCGGCGGCACCCGACCCGCACACGCCTCGGCTGCTGCATGTACTACACCTTCGACGCCGCCCAGGCGTGCTCGACGTGTCCCCGGACCTGTGACTCGGAGCGCCTGCGGAGGGTGGAGGACTCGGGCTGACCGCGGCGGAAACGGCGGCGGGCCGGCACCGGGGCGTACGGCTTCTCCGTACACCTCCGACGTCGGCCCGGCAGTCGTGATGTGACGCTTACTTCGCCGGATCGACCTTGAAGACCTTCGCCATGTCGTCGAAGGCCAGATTGGTGCCCTGGAGCGAGACGGAGGTCATCCAGACGGCGTCGTCGACCTCGTGGGACTGACCCTTCTGTACGGCATTGAGCCGCTTCCACAGCGGGTTCGCGAGGAACTTCTTCTTGCGCTCCTCGCCGCCGGAGAAGGTCGTGATCAAGATGTGGTCGGCGTCCGCCTGCCCGATCTGCTCCTCGCTGATCTCGCCCACCCATCACCTGATCGCCGACATGGAGCGGTTGCGGAAACACCTCGGCATCGACTGCTGGCTACTCTACGGCGGCTCATGGGGGCTCCACGCTCCTCCTGGCCTACGCCGCCGAGCAGCACCCGCAGCACGTGTCGGAGATCGTCATCTCCAGCGTCACCACGACGCGGCGCTCGGAGATCGACTGGCTCTACCGGGGCGCCGGGCGCATCTTCCTCGAGCAGTGGGAACGCTTCCTCGCGGGCGCTCCCGGCACGCCGCGCGACGGCGACATCGTGGCGGCGTACGCCCGCCCTATAAAGCACCCCGACGCCGCCGTACGCGCGAAGGCCACGGCTGACTGGTGCGCCTGGGAGGACGCGGTCCTGTCCGGCGAAACGAACGGCGCCTCCCGCCCGTACGGTGACCGCCCCCCAGCCGCCCAACTGGCCCTCGTACGCATCTGTGGCAGCAGGACCTGGCGGAGTGGGACCGCCGAGATCGACGCCGCGATACGCCCGACGTCCCCGCCCCGTACGCCCCTGCCGTGAACCAGGCGCTGTCACAGTTCTGACCGCCCGAGCGGACCGGTGGCGGCCACTCGACACGCCATCGGTCGGGAGGCGAACGACCATGACCCATACGCTCAGCACCCCACGTGCCCGTCGGCATCCGCCCCTTGCGGGTGAGGTCGTCCTCGGTGTGGACACCCACTGGGATGCCCATGTCGCTGCCGCGGTCTCCCATCTGGGGGCGGTCATCGGCACCGAAACCTTCCCTGCCACCGCGGCCGGCTATCGCCAACTGCTGGAGTGGGCCAGCCGGTTGGGCACAGTTTGTAGGGCCGGTGTGGAGGGGACCGGCAGCTACGGTGCGGCGCTGTCCCGCTATCTGCTGGCGCAGCATGTCGAGGTGTTCGAGGTGAACCGGCCCGACCGTACGGTCCGCCGGCGGCGCGGGAAGTCGGACATGGCCGATGCCCAGGCCGCCGCTCAGGCCGTGCTCAGCGGTCGCGCGCAGGCCCGGGCCAAGTCCGGCGACGGGCCGGTGCAGATCGCCCGGATGTTCAAACTCGCCAAGGACTCCGCCGTCAAGGCTCGCACCCAGGCGGTCAACCAGCTCAAGGCCGTCCTGGTCACCGCCGACCCCGTCGTGCGCGAAGAACTGCCGCCGTGCAATGCGGCACGCCGCCTGTCTCAGGTGCGGGCCGGCGGCGAGTCTTCTGCCCGGCCCCGTATGAGACGCGGGATCCGCCCGGCTTTCGGCGCGCCCGCGCGAGTCATTCCGACAGACGTGAGCGTCGCTGCCGCCACCGTGGCGGCAGCGGTGAACGCGACGACCAGCCAGACACCCCCGACAGGGGCGTTCGTCTGCGGCGGGGCGAACCCTGCGGGCACCGCGTACACCACGAGCCGGTCTCCTGCCTCCGCGTCGGCGGGGCACGCCTTCCCCAGCGGGACGAAGTCCGACTCCCTGAGGGTCCGTTCGAGTTCCGTACCGTCGAGCCGCTCCAGCGAGCACTCCCACCAGGATCCAGTGACCTTTCCCGTCGGCGCGTTCCTCTCATGCCGAACGGCCTTGGTGACGACGGTCTCCAGCGGCTTGCCCCACACGTCGAGCACGGCCTGGTCGAGAAACGTCAGCAACCCCACGGCCAGCAGACACTCCACGATCGCGGCCGCCCCGAAGTGCCAAGGACCAAGACGGATGAAACACACGGCGATCAGCGCGAACCCCACGCCAAGGAGCAACAGACCCGCAACGACGGCCACCGCCGGGCCAGGCCACCACGCGGGAACGAGCACCACCGCGACCACGGCCAGCCCGCACGTCAGCACCGAAGCGGTGACCCCCACCAGCCCACCGGCCACCCACAACCGCGGTCTCCCGCTCACCGACACCTCCCCCACTGCCTAAGCGTCCCGTGCGCTTTCATTCCCAGCTGCGAGCGGTCCGACCCACGCGCGAGCGACTATTCCATGCCCGACCGACCCACGTGTCGCCCCAACTGAGACGACCTGCAAGAAGTCATCTCATTTGGTGATTCTGCGGTAGCAGATGAGGGTGCAGGCGATGCTGGTGAAGGCGAGGAAGTGAATGGCTTTGCGCTCGTAGCGTCGGTGGAGACGGCGGCAGCCGACTAGCCAGGACATGGTGCGTTCGACGGTCCACCGGTGGCGTCCCAGTCGCTGTGATGACTCGATTCCCTTGCGTGCGATGCGTTGCTGTATGCCGCGCTCGCGTAACCATCGTCGCAGGTGGGGGTAGTCGTATCCCTTGTCGGCGTGGAGCTTTCCGGGTTTACGGCGCCGAGGTCCGCGGCGAGAACGGATCGGCGGTATTCCTTGCACGAGCGGGACCAGGGCCTGGCTGTCGTGCAGGTTGGCCCCTGAGATTCCGACGGAGAGGGGCAGACCGGTTCGCTCGGTGATCAAATGGATCTTCGACCCGTACTTGCCCCGGTCGACAGGATTCGGACCTGTCAGGCCCCCCTTTTCAGGGCCCGCATGTTCACCGAGTCAATCGCGCAGCGCGACCAGTCCAACTCGCCGCGGGAGCCGAGCTCGTCGAGCACCACGCGGTGGAGTTTGGCCCACACCCTGACCTTCGTCCACTCCGAGAAACGACGATGGGCCGTCGCCCCTGATGGTCCGAACGAAGCTGCGGGCAGCTGCTGTCAGGTGCAGCCCGACGTCGCCACAAACACGATCGCGGCCAGCACCTCACGATCACCGTGCCGACGCCGCCCACCACCCTGAGGCCGCGAGGGCGCCTCCGGCACCACCCGCTGGAACAACTCCCACAACTCATCCGGCACCAGCCGCTCAACGATCCCCACCACGACCGACAGCCTACCGACCCGCCAAATGAGATGACCTCTTTAGCGCCAACGGCTGTAACGCGGCCTCGGTACTGGTGGGCTCGCGTATTCAACTGTCGCCAGTTGATCAACCTGGCTCCGGAATCACTACTGACCGTGACCATCCTGGCGGGGATCTGGGTGTGGAGCCCTCAACGTTGACGGGAAGTAGCACCGCGTCGTAATGGCGATGACGCCGCCGTGTTGGCGTCCTTATCCTCAGTGGGTGAGTCTGATCGAGGTGGTTCCTGGGCAGGTCGAGCTCGTCGTTCGGGGGGCGGGGTCGCAAGCGCCCTCTATCCGGTTGTTCGACTGGTCACGGACAGATGAGTTCGAGGTCGTATTCGCCGTGGAGGCTGTCGATGACGGCCTGCGCGCACGGATCGAGGCCGTGACCATGTCTGCCTGGGACGGTGCGGGATACCTGACCGAGTTCCTCGATGGTCTTGCGCGCGACTTCCGCGGTTGGGAGGGCGAGCGGTCCTGGACCAACAACGAACTGGTCGTGGCAGCGACATTCGGCTCGGGTGGTCACGTGCATCTGAGCTGGACCCTGCGAGCCGGGGTCTTCTCCAGTGGCTGGGAATGCACTGTGACGACAGTGATTGAGGCTGGCGAAGAGCTGACGGCTGTCGCTGCCGACGTGCAGGAATTCTTCCGCCAGGGGTAGTCGTCCCAGCGCCCCCGAAGTAAGCACTCACGCGCTCTCAAGCCCTCGGAACCTGTGGGCTCTCGTATTCAAATGTCGCTGCTTCCCCGAGGAACCCAGCCTGTTGGTGACCTTGCGTGATCTCCTGGAGCGTATCGGCTCCATGTCCCGCCGGTCTCTCTGATGAGGCGGCCGGTGGTCTTGTCGTGGTAGCCGAGGGCGTCCGCGACGACGGGGCCGGGTAGCTCGAGGAGTTGCTGCCGGATGGCGGCGCCGCGGGCAGCGGCGGCCGGAACTCCGACCTCGTTCAGGAGCGCGGCAAGGTGGTCGGGGCGGAACGGCTGGCCCGCCCGGCGGCCTGGGAAGAGCCAGGAGGATGCGGGGTTGGTGGCGGTGTTCATGTTGTCGCGGTTCGCGATGTGCTCCAGGAGCAGGGCTGCAACCGGTGCAGGGACGGGCGAAGCGGGCTCGCCGAGTCGTAGCAGCACCGTGTCGCCGTCACGGATCACGTCGTCGACGCTGAGCCGGACGATGCGGCTCACGGGCTGTGCGTAAAGGAGGACGATGACTCCGGCGGCTCGGAGACGCATGGGTATCTCCGCGTCGGTCAGCAGTCGGCCAAGGGCATCGAGGCGCTGGTCCTCGCTCAGCGCGGCTCGCCGGGAGACCTTCATCGCGGGAATGGAGAGGGTGCGTCGGCAGCGGTGGCTCTGCATAGCCCAGTTGAGGAAGGCTCGCAGGCAGGTGCGGCTGTGTTCGGTGTTCTCGGCATACCAGGCGTCGATGTCGATCTGGCCGCAGGACGCGAGGGTGCTGTTGCGCTCGCCGAGCCATTGCAGGAACGCGGTCGCGTACTTGACCTGTTCGGCGGCGAACCGTCGGACGCTGGGTGTGATGCGGCTTCGCTCGGCGCGGGTCCGCAGCCGAGGGAGGACGTGCCAGGTCGCGAAGAGCCTGATCGTCTTGGCGTGCTCGGGGTCGGCGATGTCGGTCAGGTGGCCGGGAAGCCAGCGTTGGAAGGAGCAGAGGTACTTGTCGACGGCGGGCAGGGCTCCGCACGTCATCAGAAGTTCTTCCAGGTGAGTGGCGGCCCGCCAGGGCTGGAGTTCGTGGAAGGCGTCGTGGGTCAGAGGGATTTCGCCGAGGCCGAGCCGCCGCAGTAGCTGCGAGGCGCTGCCCGGCTGGTTGCGTCGCATTTCCAGCCAGGCCAGGCCGCTTCTGGGCTTTTCCATCGCCACCAGCAGGTCGAACAGCGGGACAAGTGTGGGTCGGATGCGGCTGGTTCCGTCGTCCAGGAGCGCGGTGAGGCGGTCAGTGAGGGTGCAGCGTTCACACAGCCGTCCGCCCAGGAGCTTGCCCTCGAAGCCGCAGCGTGAGCAGTCGAAGGTCTGGGAGAAGCCGGCGCAGGCGGTGCAGATCGGTGTCCCGTCACCGGGGTGGAGTCCGGGGAGGGCACGATCCTGACCGCATCCCGGGCAGGTGCCCCGTGTCCGGACGGCACGATCTGAACAGGTCCGGCAGACGTATCCGTCCGGGCAGGTGCCGGCCTTGTGCCTGCGGCGGCCGCCGCGGCAGCACTCCGCCATGTACCAGCGTTCGTACTGCTCGTCGGTGGCATAGGGGCGGGTCATGCGTCGGGCAGGATCCGGGCGGCGCGAGGCCGCAGCTTCGCCACGTTCGCTGGCGGGGTGGGCAGGTCGCCGGTGGCGGTCTTGCGGACGCCGGCGTTCTCGGCGGTGGTGGCCACCAGGTCTGCCGGCGTGCAGGACAGGATGTCGCAGAGCGCGGCCATGACCTGCAACGACAGGCGTTCCGGTGTTCCGGAGACCAGGCGGTGAACCTGGGAGGCGGACAGGTCGATGCCGCGTTCGTGCAGCAGCGGCACCAATTCGGTGGCCGTGAAGACCCGATGCTGGGCCATGACCTCGCGCAGCCGCCAGGTGTAGCCGACCTTGCGTTTCATGCCTGCCTCCCGGTCTGGGTCTGAAGGGCAGCGGCGATGGTGGAGTCCAGATGCCGCCGCAGGGTGCGGGTGCGGAAGTCCGAGGACACGCAGGTGTAGAGGGATGTGGTGCTGGCGTGCTCGTGACCGACCTGCTCCTGGACGAAGCGCGGATCCCAGCCGTCCTCGATCAGGTGGGTGACGTAGGACCTGCGGAAGGAGTGGAAGTCGAGTCCGTCGTCCAGGCCGAGGGCCTTGCGATAGGTGATGAAACGGGAGTTGAGCCGCTGGCATCCGATCCGCAGACCCCGTTCCGAGGGCCAGGCCGCCGGGTTGTTGTCGGTACCGAACAGCGGGCGGACCTCGGTGAACCACTCGTCCAGGACGTCCGGGGTCCAGTCGAACACGGTCAGCACCCCGCGGCGCTTGGGCGGCGAGCCCTTCTTGGCCTTGCCGAACCGGACCTGGCACCGGCCGTACTCTCCGAACTCGCCGCCGTGCGGGTTGCGGCCGAAGTCGGCGGCGTCGAGCATCCGCGTCTCGTTGCGCCGCGTCCCGTAGGCGTAGGCGGTCTTGAACAGCGTCGCGTCGCGGAAGGCGGGCAACCAGCCCTTGCGGCCGAAGGCCCGGATGCGGGCAACCTCGTCGTCACAGTGCGCGAAGAAGGCGTGCAGCTCGGCCTTGGTGAACGCGCGCTTCTTCGCGTCCGCCTCGTTGTCCTGGACGTGCACCGCGGTGTTCCACTCGTGCACCACCTGCACCGGGTGGGTGCCGAACCGCTCCTCGCAGGTGGCCGTCCACTCGTAAAGGGGATCGGTGATGAAGTGGCAGAAAGCCCGCACGGCCTCCGAGTACGAGCGGATCGTTGAACGCTTCAACTCTCGCAAGGAGCGCAGGTCACCGAGCCACTCGTCGACCATCGCCGGCGTCCAGAGCCAGGGGTAGGCGTTCACGTAGGCCGCGAACGCCTTGACCGTGTTCTCCCGGCCCTCCACGGTCGTCCGGGCCAGATTCCGCGCGAGCTGCTGGTTGGCGAACCCGGTCAGCATCGCCGCGAAGACCTGTTCCTCCGGCCGCAGCAACGCGACCCCGTCGACCAGGTGCAGCCCGGCCGCCCCCGGTATCGAACCGCTCACCACTTCACCACTTTCCGCGACTCGCATCAGATGCGAGAAAAACGCATCCTATGCGAGTGCTCGGCGGACCCACAGGTCAGCCCCCTGTACAGGTCGCGGCGGAGCCCTCGTCGCGGGTATCGTCCCCGCCAGGGTCTCGCTCAAGTCCGCAGCTCAATACCGCGATTGCCCTTTCCCCACGGGCCGATTCGCTGGCTATCGCGAGTTCGCATCCGATGCAATTGGCGGCGCTGAACACAGCCGTTAGCGCTAAGGAATGATCTTGGGCAGCAGAGGACCGCGGCCATGTGATGGCCGGGGTCCTGTGCGTGTGCAGGTGTCGGTTTAGCCGCAGCAGTCCCAGCCGGGGCGGCAACCGCACCCGTCTGTCTCGGTGCCGGCTGAGGGGACCGCCGCGGCGGCGGGTGTCGCGCAGCAGCCCTTGCCCTGCCAGGCGTCGCGGCCTTCCTTCACGGCGAAGGCGGCGATGGCCAGGGCGGCGATGGGGTCGGCCCAGGACCAGCCGAGGGTGGCGTTGAGGACCAGGCCGACCAGGAGGACGGCGGAGAGGTAGGTGCACAGCAGGGTCTGCTTGGAGTCGGCGACCGCGCTGGCGGAGCCGAGTTCGCGGCCGGCCTTGCGCTGGGCGGCGGAGAGGAACGGCATCACCGCGAGCGAGAGGGCGGCGATGACGATGCCGGGGATGGAGCGTTCTGCCTCGCCGGTGCCGGCCAGCGCGCGGACGGCGTGGATGGTGACGGCACACCACCGAGAGTACACGGAAGCCTGAATTCACAGACCCTTGCATCCATGGAACATGGCGCACGGCCTTGGGGGTATCGGTACAGCCGCCTGCGCCGAGATTGATCACGGGGCCTAACCCGGCCATGGGCGACCAGCGGTACAGCCGTTGGTCCCCATGGCCGGTGTAGAGCGAGGGCCGTCGGTTCGACCCCGACAGGCGGCTCGCAGATCAGGATGTGGAGGCGCGCCCCGGACCGATCGCGGTCCGGGGCGTTCGTACGCGGGGGGCTGGTCACTGGCACTTTGTGTCGTTGACCGGGGGTTTTCCGTGCAGAAGGTAGGTGTTGACTGCTTTCTGGATGCAAGGGTTGCCGGTCGTGTAGGAGCCGTGGCCTTCGCCGTTCAGGGTCAGGAGGACGCCGGAGCCCAGTTGTTCGGCCAGGGCGGGGGCCCAGGTGTAGGGGGTGGCGGGGTCGCCCGTGTTGCCGATCACCACGATGGGCGGGGCGCCGGGGGCGTCGATGTGGTGGGTGGGAGTGCCCTTGACCGGCCAGCCGGTGCAGCCCATCTGGCGCCAGGCCAGGGTCGGGCCGAAGACCGGGGAGGCCTTGGTGAACGCGGGCAGTGCTTTCGCCACGTCCCGCTCGGTGTAGCGCTGGGGAGTGCTGGCGCAGTAGATGCTGCCCGAGGCGTCGTGGTAGTTGGTGTACTGCCCGTCGGGACTGCGCTGGAAGAGGGCGTCGGACAGGGCCAGCAGGATGGTGCCGTCACCGGACTCCGCCTGCTGGATTGCCTGCCAGAGCGCCGGCCACATGGCCTTGGAGTAGAGCCCTGTGAGGACCCCCGCTTCGCCGAGGCTCTGGGTGAGTTCGCGCCTGGTGTCGGTGGGGATGGGTTTGGTGTCCAGGCCGTGCAGCAAGGTGGCGACCCGGGTGACCACCGCGTCCTTGGCGGGACCCTTGGCCTTGGCCTTCGCATTCGCCTTCGCTTGCGGCTGCTGGGCCGCCCATCTGCCGAAGTGGCCGAGCGCCCGTTGGAAGCCCGCCGCCTGCTCGCGGAAGAACCGTATGGGGTTCAGTTCGGTGTTCACGGCGCCGTCAAGGACCGTGCGGCCGACCTTCTTGGGGAACCGGTGGGCGTATTCGGCGCCCAGCCAGGTGCCGTACGAGAAGCCGAAGTAGTTCAGCTTCCGGTCGCCCAGCGCGATCCGCATCACGTCCAGGTCCCGGGCGGCGGCGACCGTGCCGACGTGCGGCAGGGTCTCACCGGACCGGTTTGCGCAACCCTTGACGAAGGCCCTTCCTGTGGAGAGGAGGGCGGCCTTCTCACGGGCGTTGTCGGGGCTGGTGTCCATCGCCAGCCACTCGTCCTTGCGCTTGTCGCCCACGCAGTGCACCGGGCGGCTCCGGCCGACCCCGCGGGGGTCGAAGCTGACCAGGTCGTAGCGAGTGCCCAGCTTCTTGAACTGGGCCGCGGAGCTCCCGGCCAAGTGGTCGATCCCGGATCCGCCGGGGCCGCCGAAGTTGAACACGAGTGAGCCGATGCGGTGGGCCCGGTCGGTCGCCCTGAGGCGGATCAGGGCCACCTCCATGGTCTTCCCGCGAGGCTTGGAGTAGTCGAGCGGCACCGTCAGCTCGGCGCACTCGAGGCTTCGCGGCGCCGGTCCGCCGGGCGGGGCGGGCGGGAGGTCGTGGCACGCGCCCCAGGCGAGCGGCGCCGGGCGATAGGGCTCGCCCGCCCGGGCGCCTGTCCCGGCCGCGGCTTCGTCGGCCGGTCCGTACTGCCCGATCACGCCGACCGCGAGGAGGGCCGCTCCGGCCACGAGAAGGGGCTTGCCGCCCCTCCCGCCGAGTGCGGATCGTCCGCGAGCGCTGATCGATTTGCCGGTGAACAGCATGAGCTGTTCTCCTTTCCCATGGAGGCACGTACGCGTAAGGACACGCCCGTGGGCGTGGTTGTGCGTCTTCCGTCCGTGGGCTGCCGAGTGACCGCTCGGCAGCCCACTTCATGACGTTGGTGACGTGTGCGAGGCCCTATTCCTGGACGGGTTCCTGGATGGATTCCTCGGAGAAGTTCCTCAAGCGCTCCAACTGGTCCCAGTGATGGGCGATGCGCTCTCTCCCGACCGCCGTCAGCGTGACGCTCGTCTTCGGCTTCTTGTGCACGAAGGTCTTCTCGATCTCGACCAGGCCCGCCTCCTCCAGCTTCGACAGGTGGCTGGAGAGATTCCCCTTGGTGAGCCTTGTCGCGCGCTGGAGGAAGACGAAGTCGGCGGCCTTCACGGAGGACAGCACCGTCAGGATCGCCAACCGGCCCGGTTCGTGGATCAGGCGATCGAGGATCAGCTCCTCGTTCCCGGACCCCGACATGACAGACCTGGAGATTTCAGACTCCGAGATTTCAGACCCTGACATTTCAGACCCGGGCATTGCTGTTCCCGGCGGTCAGCTCCTCGGAGGGCCCGAAGGCGCGATTGAGGGCGCGATGGTCGAAGATCCCGGTCGCGATGGTGGCCGCCCCCGCCAGGATCAGGCCCAGATTGATCTTGCTGTCCGCTCCCGCACCACCCCAGACGGGTACGAGGCCGACTGCCAGGAGAGTGCCGCAGATGATCGTGTTGTGCGCCCTCAGCCCTACGCCGACGGCGTAGTAGACCACCATGATCAGGGCGAACGAGGCCGCGGTGAGGCTGAGCGGCAGATCGAGGGACCAGTCCGTCTGCACCCCTCCGGCGACCACCACCGCGCTGACGGCGGTGGCGACGGCGCCCTTGGTCTGGGCCCTTGTGGACAGAGTGACCCGCCCGTAGTTCTCGTTGTAGTAGCGGGTGATGAGCAGGTATGCCGCCGCGGCCGCCAGTAGGCAGCCCATGAAGACCCAGGCGTGGCGCAGTGGGCCCCATTTCAGGTTGCCGAGCCCCGCGAAGATGATCACGGCGCCTGCCGGGATCGAGAGAAGGCCTCTCAGGTAGTAGTAGATCGCCGCCGCTGACTCCAGATTCCTGCGTTCCATTGCCGCCCCTCCCAAACTGGTCTGTGTCGCAAACCATACGTTCGAGGCGGCGTCTCGTCAACTGGTTTGCGCGGCAAACCTCAGTAGCGGGCGGTCACAATTCCGTCGGGAGGTCGTCGTAGCCCGCGACGCCCGGGCGGGCGGTGGCCAGGGCTGACACGACGGTGGCGTGCGGGGACGCGTGGACCAGCGGGGTAGTCGATCTCGCCCTGCGACGGGTCCACCGGCCAGGCCAGGTGTTCGCCGTCCAGGGAGAAGCGGGCGTCGACGCCCTCCTTGTTGCCGCGGGCATCGAGGCGGATCCAGCGGTCCGCCGATGTCGATACCGCGCGGGCCGCCGGCCTGGACTTCCTGACCACGGCCCGCAGCGCCTCCACGAAGCTGGCGCCCTTGTTCCGCGAAGAACTGCGACACGAGCGACGGGTTGCGGCCGAGGATCTCGTCGCGGCGAAGCCATGACGCGGGCGTGGCGTCGGCGGTGGCAATCGCGGAGGGGTGACGGGCCGCGCTGGCGTCACCCGTGGGGCAGCGCCTTCGCCAGTTTCTCGTTCAGGGACTTGGCGAGCTGGGCGTCGGAGGGCGGGCCGTCGCCGAAGAGCTTTCCCAGTTCGGCGGCGAAGGTCTGAGTGAAGGCACCGTAGAACGGGGTGCGGGGCCGCTGGACGGCGTTCCGCAGCGCGGGCAGCAGGATGGTGCGTGCGTACGCGGGACGGCCGTTCGCGTCCCGCGGCATCCGGTCGGTGGTCTCGCCGGTCGCGGAGGGGGTCGGGCCCGCTATCCCCGGAGGCTTCACCGACTCGCAGGCCAGGCCGTCGTCCTCGTACGCGGACACCCTCGTCGCCGCGAACCCCGCGTCGAGTAGGCAGCGTTCGCTTTCCCTGCTGGTGAGGAACTGGATCAGCCGCTGTGCGGTGGCGCTGCGCTCCGACGCCCGGGTCACGGCCAGGTTCTGACCGCCCAGCACCGCCCTGCCCGGCAGCGGGGCCACCCTGAGCTGCTGGTCGGAGAGGGTCTGGTGCAGGGAGCCGTAGGCGTACGGCCAGTGGCGCAGGAAGGCGGTGCGGCCGTCGGCGAAGTCGGTGAGCGACCGGGCCTCGTCGGAGTGGAAGGCGTCCCCGAGGGTGTACGGGGCCCGGGCGCGGTTGCGTAGCTCGCCCAGCCCCGCGATCAGGTCCTCCGCCGAACCCGCGTACCGGCCGTCGGCATCGGTGAGGGAGAAGTCGCCGCGGACGGAGGCGAACGCCTCGATGCCGTTGACGGTGAGGCCCTCGTACGAGGCGTCGAGCTGTGTCGTCCAGCCCTTCTCGTAGTGCTCCGGCACCTTCCTGCCCGCGTCGTTGAGCGTGTCGATCAGCTGCTCGATCTCGGACCACCGGGTGACCTTGCTGAGGTCGGTGTTCGTCACGCCCGCCTTCTTGAGATAGTCGTGCCGGTAGTAGAGCAGCCCGACGTCGCTGTTGAACGGCACGGCGTACACCCTGCCGTTCCAGCGGGCCGTGGCGGCCACGGACTCGATGACGTCCCCGTCGGCCAGCTCGTCGGGCAGCGGCCGGACCAGATCCGCCTCGGCGAATTCCGGCACCCACGTCACGTCTAGGTTGACCACGTCGTACTCCGCGCTGCCGGACTGGAGCGCGCCCAGCAACTGGCTGCGCTGCTGGTCCGCGGAGCCCGACAGTTCGACCAGACGGGCCCGGTGGCCCTTGCCCGCCTGTCGCCGGTTCCACTCGTCGATGAGCTGCTGGCGGATGCCGCCCCTGCCGGTGACGTCACGGCCGCTGGCCACGACGATGTCGCCAGGGGGCTCGGCGGAACCCGTGGCACCGGGGGTGCCGGTCCCGTCGCCGCCGGTGCAGGCACCGATGGCGAGGAGGAGAGCGAGGGTGAACGCGCCGACGGCATGGCGCCTTCCGCCCACGCGCCTCGAACGCATCGTCATTGATCCCTCGTTCATTCGTCTCCCGTTCCGGTCCTGGCGACCTCGTCCCGCAGGTCCGCCACGAGATCGGTCCTTGTGTCAAGGCAACGCCCGCCGCTCGCCTCGGAGATTGCCGCGTCCGCCTTTCCCTCGTCGCATCCGCCGCTGTCGAGCGACGCCATGACCACGGGGACCTTCATGCTTCGCGCGGACCTGAGCAGACCCTCGAGCCGTCCGCCCTCGGTCAGCCGGTTGTTGTCCTCGTCGTCCGTGAGGTAGACGATCAACTGGGGGCGCTCGTCGTCGACGCGGCGCTGCGCCATGGCGTTCAGCGCGGCGATGAGCGCCCCGTACGGATCGGCCTCCGCGTTCCTCACTCTGGCACTTCGGTCGATGGCGCGCTCCGCGACCCCGCGCCCGTACTGTCCAAAGGCCAGCAGTTCGCTGTACGGGCGCTTGGCACCGGCCTCCGACGCCACGGCCCAGACCCCGTATTCGTCCTGGGCGCCGAGCCCGCCCAGCGACTGCTTGACGATGCCGGGCGCGCCGCCGGGCCCCTTCCACAGGTCACCCATCGAGCCCGAGCTGTCCAGCAGGAACAGCACACGGCCCGGGCCGTGTGCGTCCCGGTAGTCCGTCAGCGCCGCACTCATCGCGTCCGGGCGGGCGGAGCGGGTGAGGGGCCCGGGGGCACTGAGGGCCCCGAAGTCACTGAAGGCGAAGCCGGAGCCGAGGGGCGGATGGTCCCCCGAAGCGCTGCGAAAGCCGTCCTTCCCGAACTCGGCGAGCCCGCCCTGGGCGGCGTCAGCCCCGTCCTTTCCGTCCGCGCCGCCGCCGGCGCCGGTCAGCCAGTGGTGGAATCTCTCGACCTCGTCGCTCCGCGCCGACGTGTCACGGTCGGCGTCGTCCCAGCGCACGCGGACGAAGGTCGGGTCCAGGGCCGGGACGTCGTCGGGGTACTCGGCCATCCGCCGGGCCCGTGTCCTCCGGTCGCAGCTCACTGCGGTCTTCATCAGGAACTCCGGTACGAGGGCGGCGGTGTGGTCGTCCACGGCGTCGTCGTCGGGCAGCACGCACAGGAGGTCCGCGCCGGTCGGCGAGGGCGGACCGAGCTGCGCGACGCTGTGCTCGGCGGCGGCCGCACCGGCCGCACCCGCCTTCTCGGCGCCGGCGTTCCCCGTGCCGTGCGCGCCGTACAGGCCGACGGTCGCCAGCAGACCGGCGTCGGTGTACTCCGGGTCCGTACGCCGCACCTCGGCCTTGCCCTCCAGGCCTGCCATTAGTTCCCCAAGACTGCTGGTCCGGCCGGAGCCCTCGGTCGCCAGCGCTTGCGGGACGGCGAGCACGATCGGGGAGTACGCGAACGCGGTGGGGTCGGGGACCAGTTCCGCCCAGCGCCGCTGGTCCGTCGTGGCACGGGCCCGGTCGACGTTCGCCGAGGACGCCGGGATCCAGATGTCCGGCTGGGGCCCGATGTCGCGCTGCGGGTTGATGTCGTCGCTCGTGGGCCGCTGCCAGGGATCGGACTGGTCGCGGAACGCGGAGACGACGTCGGCGGCTCCGGCGCTGTAGACGGTGATGCCGCTGCGCCGGCAGCCGTCGTCCGTCGTGTTGGTTTCCGACGTCAGGTAGTCCTCGGCCGCCTTGCGGACGGTGGGCTCGATGTCGGGGTCGGTGAGCAGGCGGAGTTCGAGGGGGGGCTTGCAGGAGGAGCCGCGGGAGAGGACGAGGCCGACGGCGGTCAGGCCGGCCAGCGCCACGAGTACGGCCGCGACCACGGCGAGCGTCCTGGCGGGCGGCTTGGACAGACGGGCACCAAGGGACTTCAAGGCGTTCCGGACCCGCCGCCATGAGGGGAGCGGCGGCGGAACCACAGGCGGCGGAATCGGAGGCGGCGAGGGCGGGGGCGGGGCCGCGCCGAGCGCGAGCAGCACGTCCTCGCCCGAGGTGGCCGAGCGGCTCTGCGGTTCCCACGGCTCTGGGGGCTCGCGCAGCGTCACCTCGTGCCTGGATATGTACGCCCTGAGCGCCTCCGCCAGCTTGCCGAAGCCCACCGGGAAGCCTGTTTCGCCGCCCGCTTCGGCAGAGGGGCCGCCGAGTCCGCCGGGCCCGACGCCCTCGTTCAGGAAGTGCACCAGTCGGGCGGTGAACGGCGTCGGGGTGTCATCGTTCCCCGCGTCGATCCTGTTGTTGGCCTGCACGCTCATCAGCAGCGAGGTCCGCCTGCGCTGGGCGGCGCCGAGCGCGTCCCACGCCGCCGCGGCGTTGCCCGCGTAACAGCAGTCGAGGACGACGACCACGTGCTCCGCCCCGGTGCGGCCGAGCACGGTGAGCACGCTCTTCCACGGGGCGGCGCCGCGGAACACCGACTCGGTGCCCGCCTCGATCGTCGCCGTGCGCATCAGGAACCAGAGTTCGGCCCCCGTGCTGGGCACGGCGCCGTGCCCGGAGAAGTAGAGCAGGAGCACGCCCTCGGCCGCGTCGACGGCCGCGTCCAGCTGACGGTCGAAGTCGTCCACGTTGGCCGGCTGGGACTCGACGATCTCGTCCTCGCCGAACACCCCGCCCCTGCCCAGGGCATCGCGGAGCGCGGTGAGGTTGTGGGCGATCGCCTTGAGATCGCCGGGCACTCCGTTGGGCCGCTCGGGCTGCTTGTAGTCGTATTCCGGAACGCCGACGAGCAGTGCCCGGTTGGCCTTCCTGCGCGGTTCGGGGCGCGACATCGGGCTACCTCGCGTCGCGGTCCGGGATGACCTCGACCTCGGGGGGTTCGCCGTGCTCCACGGAACGGCGGTTGTCTTGCCAGGCGCGCACCCCGCTCTTCACCTGGGCGAGCACCTCTACGAAGACCGTGGAGCCTGCGGCGCCTATCAGCACCAGCAGGATCTCCCACGCAGCACTCATCGGGGCGCCGTGCTCCTCGGTGCCCGCGCGCTGCTTGATCTCGAGGTCGCCGTTGGTCCTGAGCTGTTCGAGCCGGTGCTCCCGTTCGAGCCACGCCTTCAGGGCGCCGACGTCGCTCTCGCTCGCGCCCTGCTTCAGACGTACGCGGATAGCCGGATTCGCCACACGCTCCCCCTCTGTCATAACTCCCCATTATGGCATGTCAGTTGGGGCGCATGGAGAGATCGTGCACGCCCCCTGGCGCCCTCTTGCGCGCCCCCTGCGGCACCCCCACCGGACGCCCTCGACGGCGACCCGGCGCGCGGCCGTTCAGGTACCGCAGCCCCCGGGGAGAACGAAAAGCTCACCGCCGGAGTGGGGAGCGGGGCGCCGTCATGCGTGTACGGCGGAACTGCCTCTGCTCTCAGGCCGAATCACTGATCTGTGAGCCCCGGTCGCCGACAATCAGTAGGCTCGTCGTTCGATCTCCAAGGGGCGGTGGCCAGTGGACCTGGACGAAGTGCTGGCGAAGGTGGAAGAGGCCGACGGCGTGGCCGTCCTTCTCCGGCCGGCCGGAAAAACACAGGCCCCAGTGCGGCAGCGGCAGGCCGTCCCGGAAGAGGTAGTCCAGCAAGGCCGGCTCCTGGCCGTCGGTGTGCAACGCGCGCACTGGCCCGCCATGGTCGGCGAAAACACCGGCGGCCGTCGCACGCACAGCACCTTCAGCAGCCAACGCTGCAGGTCCTCACCGCTGACCAGAGCGAACTGACTGCCGCGCGGGTCGGGAGCAATGCGCTGGTCGGACTGGTATCCGCGCAGGATGGCGAAGGCACGTCCAATGTCCAGCGGAGAAAGGTGACTGTTGTGCCGCTCGCACAGCACGTTCGCCGCAAGGGCCTTGGGAGTGAACTCCTCTCGCCTGTTGCGCTGCCAGGGCGCGCCCTCGACGGTGCCCGTCTTGCCGTGAGTCATAGAGCGCAGGATGTCCGCCGACAGCCAATGCTCTCGTGTACATCCGCGGCGAGCAATCCCTGACGCGGCCGCACTAGCAGCGCTCATTCCGGTGTCCGCTGCGCGGACCGCTGACCTGGGGCGCCGAGCCGGCCAGCAGCCAGCGGTCCTGCGCTCGGTCAGCGTGGCACCGCGCGCACCACGGCCACTGCCGCACGGACAGCGGCCCGTACGCACAGACGCCACTGGGCCGGCGAACGGGATGGGGCCTATGAAGTCGCGGGCGCCTGACATGGCTTTGTAACGCGTTCGCGGGGGGTTGCGAGGCTCGGCTGGTTTCCGGAGCGGAGAGCCGGGTGTGATCCTCTCCAGTAGTTTGTAGGAATCATGAAGGTTGATGTACTCCATAGACTTGACTGACTCCAGAAGAGCCGTATCGTCGGAAGAGAGATTGCAACCGTCCCCCGGAAAGCGCGCCCTCATGGACCGAACAGCCCCCCGAGCACCTCGTCCGCGCGGAACGATCGCCGATACGGCTTCCCCCGGCCCTCAGCACTCCGCTCTGCTAGCACCCCCCGCGGCCGTCGACGCGCCCCTGGCCGCGAACTGCGTGGAGTCATTCGTGGCAGGGCCCTGGCCGCTGCCGTGGTCGCCGACCGCGTGCGGTGTGGCGAGGAGCGCGATACGTAACGTTTTGCCCCGGTGGGGCGTCAGCGAGCTCGTCCCGACCGCCGAGCTGCTGGCGAGCGAGCTGGTGTGCAACGCGCTGCGTCACGCGGTCGGCCCGCTGCTCCTCACCCTCGAGCGGGTGTCCGGTCTGCGCTGCCAGGTCAGCGACGGCTCTTCGGAACCTCCCTGCCCGACCGACTCCGGCCCCGAGGACGAGGACGGCCGCGGACTGGCACTCGTGGACATGCTGGCCGCACGGTGGGGCTATGAGCACGGGCCCGTGGGGAAGAGCGTGTGGTTCGAGCTGTCCGTCGACGTGGACACAGCCGGCCTGGACGGCCGGCACACACCATGGATCGGCGAGACCGACCTGCACGGCCTGGACGCCCTGAAGAGCGAGGCAGCATGACGACCGCCGAGGAACCCATGGCGCTGGCAGCGACACGGCTGCGCACGGCAGGCATGCGGGTCACTGCCCAGCGCATGGCCATGCTGATGGCTGTCTGCGAGTCGCCCGGCCACCTCGACGCCGACACCCTGCGCGAGCGCGCCCAGCGAGTCACGGGCCGCCTGTCCCTCCAGGCCACCTACAACGTACTGCGCGCCCTCACGGACGCCGGTTTGGTCCGGTGCACGCAGATTCCCGGCCATCCGTCTCGTTACGAGATCGAGCACCACGACAACCACCACCACTTCGTGTGCCGTCGCTGCGGAGCCATCCGTGACGTCGAGTGCACGGTGGGTGCGGCTCCCTGCATGCAGCCACAGTTGCCGAAGGAGTACGAGACCCAGGAGGCCGCCGTGACCTTCTGGGGCTTGTGCCCCGACTGCCGGGACAGCGCCGTGGCGTCCTGATGGCGTCGGACGTTTCCGCTCGCATCGAATGAGCCCCTGCCATGTGGAGGCGGGCGGCACCGGTGTCCAGCTTCACCATGCTGATCGCGTCGGTGACTGCGTGATGGTCCTGGGCGTAGCACATCGCACCGTCGAGCTGCTTCACCTGGGAGGCGAGTCCGGAGGAACCCTTGCAGCCGGGCCGCCCGGGGCGGGCCACGTCATGCCCGGCTCGTATTTTTCCAGGTGTATAGCGAATCGCGTCGAGCATCCAATGCCACGAAGTTAAGGGCCCGTTGGCGATGTCAAGGGCGGGTGCGACGCGAAGGGGCCTCTGCTATCCAGGGGATCGACCAAGATCTTCCTGAGAAAGCAGAGGCTCAGTGGCCAAGTCTGTCATGGGCGGAACCGATGACGTGTTCGCGCCTGGTCATATTGGTGAGTTAACGCAGGTCATCCCGCCCGAGTTGGTAGATGCCGTACTGAACGAGACCGGGGCACGCGAGCGGCGACTGCGGAGCCTCCCCTCTCGCGTCGGGGTGTACTTCGTGCTCGCGCTCAGGCTGTACGAGCATCTGGGTGCCGGGCTGGTGTGGAGCAAACTCGTGGCGGGACTGGCAGCCAGAGTGCCGCAGCCGTCGGAGAAGGCACTTCGCGACCTGCGTCGGCGGGTCGGGGTGGCCCCGTTCAAGCGGCTGTTCGACGTGCTGGCCGGGCCGCTGGCCCAGCCGTCCACACCGGGAGTGCGCTACCGCTGCTGGCGCACGGTGGCCTTCGACGGCTGCGGGAGCCTGTCCGTTCCCGACCACGAGCGCAACCGGTCATGGCTCGGCCGCACCGAACGCCGCTACGGCCCGACTGGCCACCCCCGGCTGATGCTCATGACCCTGTGCGAAACAGGCACCCGCGGCCTGATCGCAGCGGTCTTTGGCCCCGCTTCCAAGGGCGAGACTGACTACGCCCACGACCTGACCGGCCACCTGACCCCGGACATGCTCCTCCTGGCGGACCGCGCCTTCGACAGCAACGACCTGCTCGCAGACATCGCAGCTCAGGGGGCTCAGTTCCTGATACGTGCTACCAGCACCCGACGACCGCCGGTGCTGGCGCTGCTGCCCGACGGCTCCTACCTGACCCGGATCGGTGGCCTCCCGCTGCGGGTGATCGAGGCCGAGATCCATTCCCGCACCGCCGACGGCGGCGACTTCGGCGGGACCTACCGCCTGCTGACCACGCTCAGCGACCACCGCACCGATCCAGCCGACCACCTGGTGCGTCTCTACCACGAGCGCTGGGAGATCGAGATCACCTACCTGGCTCTACGTCACACCCTGCTCAAAGGACGGGTTCTACGTTCGAAGGACCCGGTCTCAACCAGGAGATGTGGGGACTGCTCACCCTTTACCAGGCCCTGCGCTCGGTCATGGTGACCGCGGTGGAGACAATGCCCGGCTGCGATCCCGACCGGGCCGGCTTCACCGTCGCTCTGGAATCCGCCCGCGACACGGTGGTCAGCCTGGTCGCAACGACCGCGGCCTCAGGGCCGAGCAGCCGCTACGACCTGGTGGGACACATCGGCACCCGCGTCCTGCACGCGCTGCTCCCCGGGCGCCGGATGCACCTGTCCGCCCGCATCGTCAAGTGCGGAACCTCCCGCGAACCGCGACGGCCGTCCACGCGCCAGCACACCGATCACCGCCATCGAGATCACCGTGCACCCACCAGCCCTGCCCAGCACTCAGGACCCGAGCCGGGCCCTCTCCGGCCGCTGGGGCCAGGTCTGCCAGCTCCTGGCCGCGAACTCCAACCAGGCCATGCACACCCGGGACATCGCACGGCACCTCGGGCTCCCCACATCGGGGCGCCCCCTCAGCAGCCTCACCGCGCAACTCTGCTACTGGGCCCGCAACGACCGACTCATCCGCACCGCACCAAGCACCTACAAGATCACTCTCCCTGAAGCCTTGACATCGCCAACGGGCCCTTAACTTCGTGGTATTGGATACTCGATGCGATCCGCTACCTCGTCGACAATGGCATCAAGTGGCGGGCGATGCCGGCGGACTTCCCGCCGTGGGACCGGGTCTACGAGTTTTTCCGCCGCTGGCGCGACCATGCCCTGGTCAGGGAGTTCCACGACCGGCTGCGCGCCAGGGTCCGCGAGAGGCTGGGCCGCGACGCGGAGCCGAGTGCGGGTGTGATCGACTCGCAGTCGGTCAAGGCGGACGCCGTCGTCGGTGCGGACAGCCGTGGGTTCGACGGCGGGAAGCTGGTCAACGGCCGCAAGCGGCACGTCGTGGTCGACACGCTCGGCCTGCTGCTGGGCGTGATGGTCACCGCCGCGGACACCGGCGACCGCACCGCCGCCCGGGTGCTGCTCGCGCAGGTGGCCGACGCGCACCACCGCCTCGCCCTGGTCTGGGCGGACGGCGGCTACACCGGCAGCCTCGTCGAGTACTGCCTGGCCACGCTCGCGCTGGTCCTGGCGATCGTCAAACGCAGCGACGACATGCGCGGCTTCGTGGTGCTGCCCAAGCGGTGGATCGTCGAGCGTCTCTTCGCCCACCTGATGCGCACCCGCCGCCTGGCCCGCGACTACGAACGCCGCACCACCAGCGCCGAAGCGATGGTCTACTGGTCGATGATCCTGCTCATGACCCGCCGCCTAACCCGGCCACACTCTGGGCGAGGGTGAACCTGCCCGGCGCGGGCTCGGCCAGCCAGCCCCGCGCGACCAGGCGTTTCGCCTTCGACCGCAGCGCCTCCACCTTGGCCGGCACCGCGTCCAGGCCGAACAAGGTGGCCAACTCCTGGCAGGTCAGCGGCCCTTGATGGAGCCGGTGCCGGTCCGCCAGGGCCTGAAGGATGCGCTGATAGTCCACCGACAGCACCGACCAGGCCAGTCCCTCACGCCACACCGGCACCTGCGACTTCGGCTTCACCGCATCCGGCACCTGCGACGTCTTTCCGGTCTGCTCCCCGGCGGCCGGCGCGGTCCCCTCGACCCGGGCGTGGTCCTGCCCGCTCTCGTCCGCCGGGGCCAGCACCTCGCCAACCCGCGAGCAGGCGATGGCCCACTCCTTCCATTCCCGCTCGGCCACGGCCAGCTCGGCCTGGATGCGGTCGGCCTCCTCCCGCAGCTCGTCCACCCGACGGCGAGCACTCAGCTCACGTCGTTCCAACAGCCCGAACACCGACGGCATCCACGACCTCCCAGGGAGCGACAGCACGACAGGCCACTACTCCCACCGAATCACCGACCCCACGCCCGACCAGCGGAAACGCGGCGATCACGTCCGGAAAGACAACAGCTTCTAAGCAACATTTCCCGGTCTGAAGGGGTTCGTGTCCGCCGATGGGGTGAGACACGTTCCGGGGCATGAGAGCGCGAGTCCGGGTTATCAGGAGCTGCGTCACTCTGGGCGTGCTGGTGCGTCGTTTCTCCTGGAAGTCGGTGATCGTATGACGTTCAATCCTCTGGAGCAGCGAGGCAACCCGCTGGACCGTCAGCTGCGCAGCTGGCGGGGGCTGAACGTCTCGCCGATCAATCGGTGAGGCCAGCGGCGCTGACAGCATGGTGGCTGCGGCAGACCTTCGTGCACTGGTCCTACCCGACGGAGGAAGTACAGGCACTGCTGCCCGCCGGGCTGCGCGTGGATGACTACCATGGCCGGGCATGGGTAGGCCTGGCTCCCTTTGTCATGGCATCGGTCCGGCTCGGGGGCGTAGCGCCGCTGCCGCGTTCGACGTTTCCGGAGACGAACCTGCGCACCTACGTCCGGCTGCCGGACGGACGCAGCGGGCTGTGGTTCCTGTCCCTGGAAGTCACCCATCCGGTGATGCTCGCGGCCCGAGCGCTGGGCGTGCCCTACCACCTCGCCGACCTTACGGTCCGGGTCGACGGCCCCCTCGTCCACTACGCGGGCAGGCGCCGCGGGGCAGGGGCCTCCTACCAGCTCACCGTCGAGACCGGCCCACCGATCAGCGCAGATGAATTCGACAGCTGGCTCACCTCCCGATGGAGAGCCTTTTCATTGCGGGCGGGCACGCTGTGGCAGACGCCGGTCCGACACGAGCCTTGGCCCTTCGCACGCGTCGTACTTGTCCAGCTGCAGCAGATGCTCACATCCGACGCCGGCCTCTCGCCCCCCGCGACCGATCCGGTTGTGCACTACTCACCCGGCGTCGGGCCTGTAGGTATCGGCATGCCCCGGCCCGTTGCCGCCTCGGTCTTCGGGTGACTCTCTCGACGGTTGCCCTGCGAGTCACCTGAAGCAGTGGAGCTACGACTGGCGCCAGTCCCACGCGAACACAACGCGCCTGCCGCAAGGGACCACGTGACGCGTTCTGAGGAACCGGGCTGACGAACCAGCGTGCGGCCCGGACAGCCGAGGCGCCTTGGTCAAAAAGAAGCGCCCCTCTCCAGGCCTACCGTTGTGGTGAGCCGCACAACCGCCGGCTTCCGGGGGACGGAACCGGCCCCGAAATGCACGGGAGGCTCGACCCGCGCCAGCGGGCCCAAGTCGTTTCCACCGAAGCTGGCCACGGCACTGGAGATCGGCAGAAGGTCCTGCACGCCATACCACTCACGACGGCCCGCCCTGGTACTGCCGCAGGTCCGTACGCCCAACAGCAGTCGAGCCGGCACATCGACCAGTGCGCTCCAGGCCGGGCGAATGGCGAGCGAACCAGGCACGGCATGCAGCAGCGCCCCAAGCCGGGCTCGCCGACCGGTGGTGAAACACATGTCCAGCGACGGCGCCGTGACGGACCAAACTTCTCCTGCGACGTCGACCGTGACCGGTACGATCTGCACTTCGTCGAAGGTATAGGTGCCGGCGATGAAGTCCCCGATCACTGCAGTGGGAGCCAACAGAAGACGCCTTCCGTTCGCCTGCTCGAGCATCACGTCACTGAACGGCCCGAACGGCGACCGTGCCCAGTGTCCGAGCACCAGCCGAACGCTGGAGGAGGTTCCGACACCAGCGATCCAGCCTTCGAAGCGCAATCGTTGACGCGTTGGAGCGACTCCTTCCTCCAAGGAGGGACACATGGGTGAACGACCAGGGTGTCCTTCGGCTTCCCGTCCGGCGCTCCTGGCCTCCTGGTACCCCGCGCTCGGGCCGAACCACCTTGGTCAGGAGCGGGCGCCTCCGCCATAAGCTGTATGCCCCCTTCACCGGCCGACAAGGCAGGGACGAACGCCTGTGGCTCAGGCGAGGAGGTTGACGCCTTGGCGGAACAGCCAGCTCAGACGGGATGCGAGCGGCACGATGTGCGGTCCGACGAGTGGCTGTTCACGGGCCCACAGCAAGGAGCCGGTGAGCAGCACGTGGCTCTGTGAGAGCTTTCTCCAGGCCCGCTCGTAAGCTTGCGGGCGACCGGCCCGCACGCTCCGGACCAGTTCACCGGCGGCGGTCAGGGCCAGCGTCAGGCCCTCCCCGGTGAGCGCGTCGATGTAGCCGGCCGCGTCACCCACGAGAAGGACGCGGCCCGCGACGCGCGAACGTACCCGCTGTCGCAGCGGACCGGCGCCACGCACCGGGGTGGTCCCCGCGGCGGCGGACAGCCGTGCCATCAGGACGGGAAACCGGTTCAGCTGCGCGTCGAACGCCATGCGGTCGCTGGTGAGGACCACGATGCCGACAAGGCCGGGTGCGAGCGGCGTGACGTATGCCTCGGAGCGTCCCGACCAGTGGACCTCGACCAGGTCGCTCCACGGTTCGACGGCGTAGTGGCGGCGTAGTCCGTAGCGAGGGGGTCGATGCGGATCGGGCGGTGCGCACAGGCCGAGTGCGCGACGCGTCGGGGAGTGGAGACCGTCGGCGGCGGCCAGGTACCGGGCGGTCAGCCCGCCGGCGGTGACGCAGGCTCCATCTTGGTACAGCTTGTCAAGACGGCGCTGCACCAGCCGAACCCCCAGCTGGGCCGCTCGGGCGGCCAGGGCCGCGTGCAAGCCGGTGCGTCGTACGCCGAGGCCATGGCCGGCGCGGAACTGTGCCTCCGCATGGCGCCCGGTGATGCCGTCCACGTAGCGGATGCCGTGGAAGGGCTGTCCGGCGACCGCGACACCGAGCTGCTCAAGTGCCCGCAGGGCCCCCGGCATCAGCCCCTCGCCGCACGCTTTGTCGATCGGCGTGGGCCGGGGTTCGGCGACGACGACCTCGAGGCCGGCCAGCGCGCCGTGGATGGCTGTGGCCAGCCCTGCCGGGCCGCCGCCGACGACGAGTAGATCGATCATCGTGCGATACCCGGCAACGGTACGGTGCGGTCGCCCACCAGCGCCGTCTCCTCACAGCGGACGCGCACAGAGAGCAGCACGAGGTTCAGCACGGTGAAGCAGAGTGCGGTCGCCCAGGCCGTGTGCACAAGGGGAAGGGCGAACCCCTCGACCACGACTGCCAGGTAGTTGGGGTGCCGGAGCCATCGATAGGGGCCGGAGGTGACCAACGGCAGTCCTTCGACCACGACGACCCGGGTGTTCCAGCGCGGGCCGAGGGTGATGATGCACCACCAGCGCAACACCTGTACGCCAACGGCAAGTGCCAGCATGGGCCAGCCGAGCACCGGGAGGAAGGGACGGCCGAGCGCCCACGGTTCGGCCACACAGCCCAGCAGCAGGCCGGTGTGGAGGGTGACCATCGCCGGGTAGTGGCCGCGCCCGTATTCCCTACCGCCGCGTGCACGGCTCCACGCGCTGTTGCGGCGAGCCACGAGGAGTTCGGCGAGGCGCTCCACGCTCACCAGGAGCATCAGTCCGGTCCAGGCGTTCATGAGCGATCACCAGCGCAGGAGGACGAGTTCGGAACAGAGGCCGGGCCCGAGGGCAACCATGAGCCCGGTGGACCCGGACTCGGGCGGTCCGGAGGTCATCGTGTCGCGCAGCACATGCAACACGGACGCCGATGAGAGATTCCCGCTACGGGCCAGTGAGCGCCAGCTCAACTCGAACGCCGAGTGCGGCAGCCCGAGGACTTCAGCCAGCACGTCGAGGACCTTCGGCCCGCCGGGGTGGCAGATCCAGGCCGTGACGTCCGGTGGCTTGAGATCGTGATCGGCAAGGAAGGACGCGATCTCCTCTCCCACGTGCAGCCTGATCACCTCGGGCAAGTCGCTGCCGAGGACCATGCGGAAGCCCCACTCGCCGACTTCCCACGCAAGAAGCCTTCCAGTGCCCGGGTAAAGGCGGCTGCGGCCTGCCACCACCTGCGGACCGGGGCCGTCGCCATGTCGGGGGTGGTCACGGCCGACGGCCAGCAGGGCTGCTGCTCCGTCACCGAACAGGGCGCCTGCCACCAGGTTCCCGGTGGACGTGTCCGAGGTCTGCAGCGTGAGCGAACACAGTTCGGTGGAGAGCAACAGCGCGACATGGTCCGGTCGGCCGACAAGGTAGTCGTGGACTCGCGCGGTGCCGGCCGCGCCGCCCGCGCAGCCGAGTCCGAAGACGGGCACGCGCTTGACGTCGGGGCGCAGTCCGACGGTCGGGGTCAGCCGGGCGTCCAAGGACGGGGTGGCAATGCCGGTGACCGAGGTGGACAGCACGAGGTCGATCGTGGCGGCGGTCAGTCCGGCTTCGGCCAGCGCCCCTTCGACGGCCTGGGCCCCGAGATCGAGCGCCGCATCGATGTAGGCGTCGTTAGCCCGGCCGAAGCCGCCGAGCCGTTCGTACCGGTCCAGGGGCAGAGCCAGATGCCGGGCCTCGACCTGCACAGAGGCATGGATACGGCGCAGCAGACCGGCGTCCGCACCCGTCGGGAGACAACGGGCGAGCGTATCCGCGATGTCCGCCTGCGTATAGCGGTGGGGCGGCAACACCGTGCTCACTGCCAGTACACGCGTCATTGACCCACCATAGACAAGGCCTGACACAAGGTCATGAAACGTGGCAAAGTGGGTGCGGCGCGACGTAATGTGAAATCGTGCCAAGCGCCCCCACCGCCGAGGACACCGTAGGCGCACCCATCGCTCTCCCGGTCAGGCCGGTGACTGGCTTACTGACGGCATGTCACCCGCTTCCCGCCGCCGCAGTAACCGCCTTCACTGCCACGCTGGCCGCTGCGGTGGGGCACAGCCTCCCCGGCGGTACTGTCACGGTATGCGCGGTGGCCGCCGGACAGCTCTCAGTCGGCTGGTGCAACGATCGCATCGATCTGTGGCGCGACCGAAAAGCCCAGCGCAGGGACAAGCCGCTGGCCACCGGCCAAGCACGGCCCGGGGCGGTGACCGTCGGCGCAGCCTCGGCCCTGGCGCTGTGCATCCTCCTGTCGACGGCCTGCGGACCACTCGCGGCCTGCACTCATCTGGGCGGTGTCGCGGCAGCCTGGTGGTACAACCTCCATCTGAAGCGCACGGCCGCTTCCTGGCTGCCGTACGCCTTCGCCTTCGGCACTCTTCCCGCCTTCGTCACCCTTGCCCTGCCCAGCGGCTCATGGCCGCCGCTGTGGCTGATGGCCGCCGCCGCCCTGCTGGGCACAGGTGCCCACTTCGCCAATGTGCTGCCGGACATCGACCATGACCTCGAAGCAGGCGTGACCGGCCTTCCGCAGCGGCTGGGTAGGCGGTGGACCGGTCCTATGGCGGCTCTCCTGGTGCTCGCTTCGTCCTTCGTTTTGGTCCTCGCGCCCCCCGGGCCGGCCCCCGTGTCCGGCTGGGCAGTACTGGGGTTCACCACTTTGCTGTGCACGGCCGCCCTGACCCGAACGCTCCGCGCGGCCGACGGAAAGCTCGCTTTCCGGGCCACCATGGCGATTGCCGGGGCCGATGTCGTCCAACTGCTGCTTCACGGCACCGATCTCCGCTGACGGCGCGGAACCGCAGCGGGCTCTGACCCGGCGATGCTCGGAATTGTCTTCTTCCTCGCCGGCTAGCAGGGAACGGCCGGGCCGCTTGCCATGCGGGACGACGAGTCCGCTGTTGAGGTACGCCCCATCTCTGAGCACGGTCACGCCCTAACGGCCGGGATCTGACCGTGGCGTTCCCCGAGATCGCCGACGCGCGCCGCGCTGGGGGGAGGAGGTTGTCCTGGACGGCGAGGTGGTCATCTACGCCGAGGGCTAGCTCGATTTCGGTGCGCTGCAGCAGCGTATGAACCGCCGTCCGCGGGGCGTGCTGGAGCTGGCCCGTCGCCAGCCGGCTCACTTCATCGCGTTCGATCTGCTGCAGCGAGGCGCCGTGGGCGCTGACGCCCGGGACCAGCGATGTGCGGGAAGCCGAGCAGTGGATGCGGCGGTGGGCGCCCGCCGGGGTGGAAGGCCTCTTGGGGACAGAGCTTCGGGTTGACCGGCTGACCGAGCGGCTGGCGAGAGCATATCGGCGGGCGTCGCACTCGCAACAAGCCAACTGCTGACGGGGCGATCGCAGAGCTCCCGGAGCGCCCTCGTCCCACGCCTGCCGCCATCGCTGCACCGACCGGACGCTGACGCGCAGCTCCTTGGCGATCAGCGAGCTCGCCTCACCCCGGCGAACTGCTCGCCGACTGGAGCCGTAACTCCTCGCGGAACTGCTGTCGTTCGGCGGTCAGCCCGCCTCCCTGTGGATACCGCATGCTCTTGGTGATACCGCAGGACCCACGAGCCGTCAGCCCCTACGACTACTCCACGAGTTCAACCTCAGTAACCGGGACCAGTACCGCTCCAGCCATTGGCCAGGCCAGGGGCCCACCGTTGCGGTAGTCGCGGATACCTCCTGCCAGGAGCAGAGCAGAGACTGCCAGACCCCATCAGTCCAGGGCCACGTCCAACAATCCCAAAATCTTTGAAGACTTGATCACGGCCCGATCCTGGCAGGCGATAGTGCTCGCTGCCAGATGTGATCGCGGTCGGCGGAGTCTCAATGACCGATCAAGTCGCCGGCCAGCCTGCGCCCCTCGATGCGAAGGGAGTGTCTAATCAACGGCCCTGTCTCATATTCGGTGGTGGCTGAGCGTGAGGTCATCCGAGGAGGATGCGGTGGCGTAGGAGGGTGAAGTGTGCCCGCCCGTACATCTGCCTGGCGATCAGCTTGGTCTTGGTGTTGACGCCTTCGGTTCCGCCGTTGTGGTACGGGAGTGTGAACGCGGCGATGACAGCATCGCGGTCTCGGTCCAGGCCCCGGGTGAAGGCGTGCAGATGGGGCAGGTCGGCTGCGTGGACCTGGGCGATCCAGCGCGCGAGCGTGTCGGCATTTTCTGGGCGAGGCATCAGGAGCTGGGCGAACGCCCTGATGCGGGTGGAGAGTTCGGTCATTTCGGGGCAGGCGGCGGTGAGCCGGGCCAGCAGGTCGTGATGTTCGGCTTTGAGGTGGTCGGGCCTGGTGAGCAGCATCCGGGCGAATCTGCGCGCGGAGATGTGGCTGCGGTCGGCGTCCGCACGGCCTTGGTTGATGTACTTGTGCAGGAGGTTCAGACAGCCCGTGAAGCCGAGGGCCTTGATCTCTTCGAAGAGGTGCAGGACGGGGACGCCAGGGTCCTCGGTCCGGCGTTTGCGCAGGTGCTCACGGTAGGGGTCGACAAGGCTTGCACGGTACTTGGGGACACGGAGCATCCGCTCGGGCCGATCGGCCCGGGCGTAGCGTTTGACGGTGTTCAGGGCCAGTTGGAGACGGCGTGCGCATTCGAGCAGGCCGTGCCCACCCCCTTGTCGATCAGGTCATGGACCTGGTGCCAGCGTTCCAGGGTGGTTCGCACGCGGGGCCCGTCGTACAGGGGCGCGTCCAGGGCGGTAGCCCAGCAGCTGCTGGGCGCCTTCACCTCGCTCAGGGCGGCTTCGCACAGGTTGTGCCACAGATGCCAGCGATCAGCGACGTGGACCGCCTCGGGCAGGGCGCGGCGGATGGCCTCGGCGTAGGTCGCGGAGCCGTCACGGCACACGACCTCGACTCCCGGATGGGCGCGCAGCCACGCCTCCAGAGTGCCGACCGTGCGGTCGGGCAGCACGTCGATCCGCTCATGGGTTTCGGCGTCGATCACCACGGTGGCGTAGCGGTGCCGCCGGCGCAGAGCAAAATCGTCGACGCCGATCACGCGGGGCACCCGCCCGGTGGGCAACGGGATGCGCAGCAGGGCGCGCAGGGCCGTGTGACGCGACAAGCCCACCGCGAGTATCGCCAGCAAACGTGCCCCGGCCCGGCCCGCTAACTCCTTGACCACGGCCTTGACTTGCCTGGTCAGACGGGCGGTGCGTCGCTGGTATCGCTCCAGGACTCCGGGTACCTGCTCGCGGAAGGTGTGACGGCAGCCGCGCGTGGGACACACCAGACGGCGCACCCGCACACGGACCACCACCCGCCGCCCATCGACCGGCACGTCGGCCACGGTCCGCAGATGATAGCCGTGCACCCGGGTCGTCTCAGCCCCACAGCCCGGGCACGCAGCCGGGCCCTCGGGCGTCCGCGCCCGCACCCAGATCCGCTCGCCCTCGTCGACCACATCCTCGACAGTCAGGGGACCCAGCCCCGAAAACACCGTACTCGCAAGCTCGTTGACATCACGCACACGATGTCAACGAGCCCAGTCAGCTCAGCCACCACCGAATATGAGACAGGGCCGTTAAATTGAGACACCCCCCCACGGGATGATGAGCCACGGACTCGCCCACGAGGCGTTTTCCGCCACCCTGGACGCGTTCCTTTCCGCAGCACTCCTGCCGTCGGCACGGCCTGCACCGCACGTCAGAAACTCGCGGAATTATCCTTTCAATGGCGCTAAACCCTCTCTTCCACAAGGTCTCCACACGGCATACTCAGGCCCGGCAGCCGAGGGAGCACCGGGCATCATCCGATGCGTGGCAACGTTTCCGACAATGCGCGCCCAGTTCTGCTGTGAACCACCACGCACTGCCGTACTGCCGTCATGAACGCCGGGAAGGCGAGCACACCGTAAGACGCCGTTTCCGGCGGGCAAAATTCCGCTGTCCCGAACCAAGGTGACGAGGCAACGATTCGCGGGCCCGTGGAACGGCCCAACGCACCCAAGCGGCAAACGCCGTTCCAGGCATGCGGGTGGCGCCGCTGCGCTATGTCACCACTGGGCCACGAAAGCATTTCGAGCCGAATTAACAATCCCGCACGTTTTCCAGGAGGCAGGTCATGGACAAGGCGCTTCATCGCACCGTTGCGCTCCTGACAACGGTGTTCGGCTTCACGCTGTGCCTCACCGGCCCGGCGAGTGCGACCCCCAGTACCCAGCCGCTCGGCTCCGCTGTGGCCGGCACGCTGGTGAGCAAGAACGGCACGTCGGTCACCGTCACCGCCGCTGTGGGCCTGGGCAACACCATCTCCGTGTGGCAGGTCGGCGACACGATCCGGGTGAGGGACACCGGTGACACCATCGTTGCTTTCGGCGGGTGCACCGCGCTCAGCGCCACGGAGGCCGTCTGTCCGGGGGCCGGCAGCCTCACCGAGCTCGTCGTCAACGCCGGTGACCAGGCCGACAACGTCACCTCATCCCTCGCGAGTCCCGGGGTAACCCTCGTTGGTGGCGCGGGTGACGACAGCCTCCAGGGCGGCAGCGCCAACGACACCCTGGAAGGCGACGAAGGCTCCGACTTCCTTTCCGGCGGAGGCGGCAACGACACGCTCAACGGCGCCAGCGGCCCGGACCGCATCTTCGGCGGCGCCGGCAACGACTCGATCGAGGGCCGGGCCAGCTCCGACGTCATCAACGCAGGCCCCGGGAACGACGTGGTGAGCGGCGGCAACGGCGGCGACCAGGTGGTCGCCAGCACCGGCAACGACTTCGTGGAGGGCGGCGCCGGCCGGGACAGCATCAACGCCGTGGACGACGTCAGCGGCAATGACTACGTCCAGGGGGGCACAGAGGTCGACAACTGCACGGCCGATCTGGGCGACAGTGTCACGGAGTGCCCGTGACCGGCGAGCGCGAACGGCGCGGAGACAGGCCCGCAGTGCCAGCGACACGACGAAGGAGACGCACAACCATGACAGCGCGACGTATCTACGCGATCCTGTCGGCCGGAGCGCTCCTATGCGCTGCGCTGGCCGGCACCTCGGCCTCGGCGGCCCCGCTCACCGCCGAGCCCCGGCACCTCGCCGACGCCACGGTGGTCGAGATGATCGGCGGCACTCTGCTCGTCACAGCGGATCAGGGCGTGGCCAATGACATCACCGTCCGCCGTCAGGGCAGCGTCGTCCTCGTGTCGGACAACGCGGACGAGGTGCGCGCCGTCGCCCCCTGCGAGACACGGTCACAGAACACCGCGGCGTGCCCGCTCCCCACGGCCGTGCAGGTCAACGGCCAGGACGGCGATGACGACATTACGGTCTCCCCGAATCTGGACGCTCCCGCCACTCTCTACGGGGGCGACGGCAAGGACCAGCTCAACGGCGGCCCCCGCGCGGATCACCTTGTCGGCGACGACCCGGCCGGCGTCTTCGGCCTCACGGCAGCGACTCCGGGCAACGACACCATCAACGGCGGGCCCGGGAACGACGCCATCTCCGGGCTGGGAGGAAACGACACCATCAACGGCAATGCCGGAAACGACACCCTCAACGGGAACGAGGGCAACGACACCCTCAACGGGAACCCCGGAAACGACACCCTGGCCGGAGGAAGCGGCAACGACACCCTGAGCGGCGACGAGGGGAACGACACCCTCAACGCCACCGACGGCGTCAACGCCAACGACAGCCTCGACGGCGGTCTCGCCTTCGACTCCTGCAACCGCGACATCGGCGACTCGATGGTCAACTGCCCCTGATTGATAGCACGTCCGGTGTGCGTTGTCGCGGCTGAGAGCGCGTGAAGCGGCCACGCCGGGGTGCGGCCCGTTGCTCCTCGCCCCGGCCGACGAGCATCGCACCGACCGGGCACAAACTGTGGGAGATCGTGTCGGGCGGTACTGCCGCACGATCTCCCCCAGCACGCGCAGCGGATGACGCCAGGTACCCCGGTCGATGGCAGTGTCGGCGCCGATCTCGGCAACGGGGTCGGGGGCACGACGAGGATGGGGTCGAGGGGGTCGCGGCTGCCCCAGGAGGCGGTGAACCGTACACCGGTCCACGGGGGGCGGCCTGGTTATGGTGGTCGGCGAGCTGACGGGGCGTCTGGCTTCAGCGCCGTCGCCCGTCCGACCCGCGCGCAGGCGGCCGTCGGTGTCCTAGCGGCCGAGGACGAGCAGCTGCGGGTGGTGTGGAGGGGCGGGTTGGCCGGCCTGCCAGGGGACTCGCCTGCCGACGGCGCACAGAGTTGAAGCAACAGTCACCGCCGGACTGGCGCCCGCTGGTCGGCGACTTCACGCGCTGCCTGGACCGTGAGCCCTCCACCCGCCAGCGGCGGACCCACTTGTGTGCCGTGGTTCGCGAGATACCCATCTCCGCGGGGACACGGGCGATTGCGCGCCCGGAATCGACGCGTTCAACCAGCAGCCGTCTGCCGTGAACGGTCAGCCGGGCATTACGGTGGACACGAAGACCTCCGTGCGTGGTGTGGAGCCTAGACACCTCCACCACACCGGAGGTCTTCGCCGTGATCAAGACCTACGGGTGTCAACAACACTCGTGATCAATACACCTAGTGCGCCGTGCCGCTGGAAATCGCCGCCTCGCTCAGAGCCCGCACCCGCGGGCTCCTGGGCCGCGACGGCATCGACGGAGCCATCCTGATCACCCCTCCAGCAGCATCCACACCCTGCGCCTGCGCTTCACCATCGACGCCGCGTACCTCGACAGGCAGCTGCGCGTCACAGACGTCCACACGATGAAGCCCAACCGCATTGGAACGCCGCGCTCGCGGGCTCGCCACGTCCTGGAAGCAGAAGCCGGCGCCCTGGCCCGCTGGGCCATCCACACCGGAGTGCAGCTGTCCATCGACCACTGATCATCGGGAGCGGGGGAGTAGATGAAGAACGCACGGGAGAAGCGTCCGAATGGTCCGGGCCGACTCGTCTCCGCCGACGAGATCGGGCCCGTCCCGAGCCGTTCAAGCGCCCGCTGAGCGTGGGGCTTCGTGCTGTCCGGATGCGGCAGGACCGGTCCGGTACGAGGCTCGGGGCATGTCCGGACTGCCTGTGATCGTGTATCCGCCGTCGCCGACGAGCGGCCGCCGGGTGCGCGTCGACGGGGAGATCCTCGGGCTCGTGACCACGGTCATCTCAAGATCACGCCGCCCCGACCTGGCCGCGAAGCCCGGCCCGGTGAAGTCCGATGACCGGCAGATGACGGGAAGAAGTACAGGTGAACCGCCCTTGGCCACGGGTGGGAGTGCGCCTGCAACGAGCACATCTGGCCCACGAGGCGTATATGTGAAGCCATTGGAAGGACAAACATGGTGCGCTAAGGCAAACCGTGCGGTGGCCCCGTTTCTTCCGGGTCGTGAGCGCGGCCCGGCAGCGGGAGATGCACTGTGAAAGTCCTGCAACCCACGCTGGCGAAGGTGCCGTGGACGCTCGCGGCGCTGGCCCTCGTGGCTGGCGTCCTGCTGGACCTTTTCGCGCCCCAGCCGTACACGGGACTCCCGCTGCTGGCCGCCGCACCGCTCGTCGCGGGCGCCACGCTCTCCTTCCGCTCCGCGCTCGCCGTCGTGTGTGTCACGTGCGTGGTCTCGGTGGCGGTGGATATCGAACGCGGACGTCCGGCGACGCCATTGTTTGTCGATCTGGCCGTGGTCGGCTTGATCGGCGTGCTGGCTCTCGCGGTCAACCGGCTCATTGTGCGGCAAGGGCGCGATCTGGCGCTGGCCAGGGATGTCGCGGAGGCAGTCCAGCGGGCGGTGCTCCCGGACCCGCCGAGGGAGGTCGGGCCGCTGACCGTGGCTGCGGGGTATACGGCGGCGCAGGCCGAGGCGCGGATCGGCGGTGATCTCTTCGCGGTGCAGGAGACGCCGTTCGGGGTGCGGATGATCATCGGAGATGTGCGGGGCAAAGGTATGGCGGCTGTCGCCGCCGTGTCGGTCGCGATCGGAACGTTCCGTCAGGAGGCCGAGTACGCTCCCACCTTGGTCACGCTGGGACAGCGGATGGACGAGGCGCTGGCCAGGGCAGCGGCCCGGAGCGGCCCGGTGATCTCCACGGAGGGCTTCACCACCGCTGTGCTGGCCGAGGTCTCCGCCGACGGCGAGGTGCTGAGCCTGGTGAACCGCGGGCATCCGCCCCCGTACCTGGTTCACGACGGACAGCTCGTACGGCTCGACCCGACCGCCCCACAGCTGCCCCTCGGGGTGGGGCTGGGCGATATCACTCCTGCTGGCTCCGTGCCCGTCGATGTGGTGCGGCTGCCCCCGGGGGCCTCGCTGCTGCTGGTGACTGACGGTGTCACCGAGGCGCGGGACAAGCGGGGGACTTTCTATGATCCGGTCTCCTCAGAGCGCATGCGCAGGCGGTTCAGGGACCCCGATGCACTGGTGGATGCACTCACCAAAGACGTCGGCCGCTGGACCGAGGGCGAACACGAGGACGACATGGCCATCCTGGTGGTCACCCGGCGCCGCCCTCCCCTCGCCGCCTGATCAGGAAGCGAGCCCCCACGGCGCCGCCTCGCCCACGGCTTCGCTGCGTGCACATTACTGCGAGGGGCGTGCTGCAGCCGGGGCGGCGCGGTCAGCGGCTGGTCCGGTGGGCGGTGCGAGGAGTGTTGTCGACGCGGGTGGCGGTGGGCGGGAGGACCCGCTCGACATGGCTGACTAGGCCGGCTCGGCTGAGCTGGCAGGGTCTCAGAGTCGGCGGCGGACCCGTCAGGCAGGGCCTAGCCGTGACCAGGTTCTTGTCCCGTAACAGGTGCCGCTTACTGCATGTGGGGATCTTAGAAGAAGATCACTCGATGGTGCATAAGGGCTGCCTGGGGTGTGTTCGGTGGCCAGACTCGAATCGTGTTGTGCCGAACACCGCTACGCGCTGCTCTGTGCCGGCCCGAGCCGGTGCGGGCCTTGCCGCAGGGGGACATGCTGTGACACACCATGACGGCCGCAAGCCGGGCCTGACCGAGGACACGGTGGCCCTGGTGGCCGGCCTTGCCGATCTGGCGGTCTGCGGTCTGAGCAGCGCGGTGGGCGGCGTCAGCGGCCTGCTGCGCCGCGCCGATCTCGGGGACCTTCTGGTGGACGGCCAGGAGGAGACCAAGGCCCGCGGCCGCCTGCTCCTGGACCGGCATGCGGCCGCCGGGCCGGCTCACCTGGAGGTCCTCGCCCGCACCGTGACCGCTCGCATCCAGGCGGAGCGCGGCAGTGAGTGAAGGGGAAGAGCACGCCTTCCTGAAGAAGCGCATCGACCGAGTCCTCGGCGAATTCGTTGCCGCGGAAGCACGGGCGCTGGCTGACATCGATGCCTGTCTGGCGCCGGTTGCAGAGCGACTTCATGCCGCGACCGGGCACGGCAAGCGCCTCAGGGCGGCGTTTTGCTACTGGGGCTGGCGTGGGGCCGGCCAGCCCGACAGCGAGGCGCTGGTGCGCGCCGCCAGCGCGATCGAGCTGGTCCATGCGGCCGCCGTCGTGCACGACGACCTGATCGACCACAGCCGCACCCGGCACGGCCAGCCCACCGGTCACATCGCCCTGCGCAAGGTCCTCACCGATCATGTGCGGCCGAAGGCCGGCGCCCGGGCCCTGGCCATGCTGGTGGGTGATCTGCTGATGTCGATGGCCGGGCAGCTGTTCACCACCTCGGGCCTGCCCGGCGCCTTCCTGGGCAGGGCCCGGCCTCTGTGGGCGGTTCTGGCACGCGAACTGGTGGCCGGTGAGTGCCTGGAGGTATTGCGCACCGGAGCCGAGCCGGACCCGGACGCGTCGGTGAAGGTGATCCGCTACAAGGCCGCCAAATACACCGTCGAACACCCTTTGCAGATCGGCGGCCTTCTCGCCGGTGCCCCACCGCGGCTGCTGCAGGCGTACAGCGACTACGGCGTGCCGCTGGGCGAGGCATTCCAGCTGCGCGATGACCTGCTGGGCCTGTTCGGCGATCCTGAGCAGACCGGCAAGGACCCGGCCGATGACCTGGCCGGGAACCGGCCCACCGCGCTGATGGCCCACGCGCTCACGTCCGCCACCAAGGCGGAACACGGCGAGCTGCACAGCCTGCTCGGGCAGGCGAACCTCAGCGAGCAGCAGGTGGAACGGGTCCGGGAGATCGCTCACCGCACCGGGGCCGTCGCCCGCCTCGAAGACATGATCAGCGCCCGGCTGCGTGAAGCACACGAGGCTCTGTCCGACGCCGATCTGACCACCGAGGCCCGCCGCGCACTGTCGGCCTTGGCGACCGTCTCAGCCACCCGCACTCACTGACCGCCATCCCACCGGAGGAGCACCATGACCTACACCCGAGCGTCCATGGACGCCCTGCGCACGGGAGGGGACGAACTCGCCGACGCGACTGTGGCGACGCTGTTCGAGCGCGGAGAAGTCGGCAAGTTCAACACGCTCATGCGCTACGTCTCCACCGTCGGGCAGGAGCTTCCCGAGGGGCTGCCGGACGTGGCCCGCGAGTACCTGAACGAGACCAGCACGCCGCCGGCCTGGGTGGACTGGAGTGAGATGGAGAAGGCACGGCTGTTCTTCATCGACAACAACGTGCACATCTCCACCGCGCTGTCGTTCGCCTCGATGCCCGCCTGCTACGTCCTGCCGCACGTGGCCAAGCTGCTGTCGGCCACCCATTCGCTGAAGTACCCCTCCAAGCGAATGGCTGAGACGGGCCAGTTCACCGTCTACCTCATGCAGCCCGGCGCGTTCGAAGCCGGCAGCCGTTTCATCCCGGCCGCGCAGAAGGTGCGGCTGCTGCACGCCTCCATCCGCCACCACCTCAAGCGGGAGGACCGCTGGGACACCGCCGCCCTGGGCACGCCGATCTGTCAGGAGGACATGATCGGCGGGCAGATGATGTTCTCCATCCAGGTCCTCGACGCCCTGCACCGCCTGGGCATCCACATGAGCAACGAAGGCGCCGAGTCCTACTACTACGCCTGGCGGGTGGTCGGCGCCATCCTCGGCGTCGACCAGGACCATGTCCCCAAGGACCTACAGGCAGCCCGCGAGTTCTCCGACCTGTACATGACCCGCCACATGGGCCCCAGCGAGGAAGGCGCCCAGCTCACCCGCCAGCTCATCGACCTCTACGAAGAAGTCGTGCCCGGTACCTTCTTCGACCCGATCGTCTCCGCCCTGATCCGCTACCTGATCGGCGACACCTGCGCCGACTGGCTGCAAGTCCCCCGCACCACCTGGGACACCGTCTTCAAGGCCGCCCCCGCCCTGCTGGGGCTGCTGGAAACCATTGAGGACCGCTCACCCCTGGCGGGCTGGGCCCTGGACCGACTCGGACACCTGACCAGCATCTTCGAACTGTCCTCCCTCACCCGCGGCCGCGTCATGCACTACGCCATCCCCGAACAGCTCAAGAACGACTTCGGAGTCAGCAGCACCATCCCGCCCAAAACCCGCTGGACCCCGCCGTCGGCAACCATCAGCCAGTAGCGACAACACCTTCCAGGGCACCGCGGCGCGGACGGCTTCAGGGCGCGCTGGCCGGTGTTGCGCGTCGGCCAGGGCCGCCGCGCCCGGGCCGCCGGGTCCGGCGCATCACCGGGTCCGGCGCATCACCGGGTCCGGCAGGCTGCCGCCATTAGCGGCTTGGGTGATCGTCGGAGTTCAGTGGGGCACCAACCGATGTGCTGCTCTACGCCCACCACACCCAGTTCCCCGAGTGCTGCCCTGTCCAGGTGAACCGTTCCGGGTTCGGTGGAGACTCGATCGTTTGAGAGGATCGAGTCATGGCACGCCCGTCTCCCTATCCCGTTGAGCTGCGCAAACGCGCGGTCCGCATGGTCGCCGAAGTGCGGTCCGACTACGACACCGAGTGGTCCGCGATGAAGGCCGTCGCCGCGAAACTCGGCATCGGGTCGACTGAAACGTTGCGTAAATGGATCCGCCAGGTCCAGGTCGACAACGGGGCTCGGCCAGGCACCACGACGGAGGAGTCGGCCGAGTTGAAGCGGTTGCGGCGCGAGAACGCCGAGCTCAAGCTGGCGAACGAGATCTTGAAGGCGGCGTCGGCTTAGCCGGCGCGTTCGAAGCCTCAGCCAATACACCTCGTTCATGCTGGCCACACATCTGGCCGGCGAGGGCATCGCGGCGTCCATCGGCTCGGTCGGCGACGCGTACGACAACGCGCTGATGGAGTCGACGATCGGCCTGTACAAGACCGAGCTGATCAAGCCCCGCCGGCCCTGGAAGACCCTTTCCGAGGTCGAGTTGGCCACCGCTGAGTGGGCCGACTGGTACAACCACCGCCGACTGCACGGTGAGATCGGCCACGTCCCGCCCGCAGAATACGAAGCCGCCTACCACCTTCAGAACACTGAACCCCAGGTCACAGTCACAACCTAGAGTCTCGATCAAACCCGGAACGGTTCAAGGTGCGGGTACCCGTGGACAGGCCCAACGCCCCGGATGACTGGTGACCAGCGCGGACTGTTCTGCGATCGGTGCCAGGCTTACAAGGCAGTGGTCACTTCTGCTGCCTTACACCAGTACAAGCGACGAGCGCCTGGCCGTCTTCGGGGAGGAAGAGCATGAAGACCCAGGAGCCATCGGAAGAGTCGACACGACCGAGCGAACAGGTTGGTCATGCTGGCGAAGCAGCTGAACAGCTCGCTCCAGGTCCAGTGTCTCCAGCCCGAGCCGGCGAGTGTGTCGAAGCCGACGTCCGTAGACCTGGGTGAGTGACTCAGCAGAGGTCGACCCGTTCCAGACTACGTAGGCACCACCGTCCAGTAGCGCGTTACGAGCCGCGGTCGTAGCCTCAGCGCCGTCAGCGAGCAGTCGAACAAGCACGTCGCGTTCCACGGTCACCTCCACTCGGGATCCTGCGGTACAGCAGCGAAGTACAGCAACCGTGTTGCCCGCAGTCGTCCGCCACCGAACGCAAGGAGGCGACTGACCAGCCCGGCAGACCTCAGCGACCGTCCCGCCGGTAGTTCGCATCGAGGGGCAGCCGGCAGGCGAGTTGACTCAGTCATTGAGACTCCCGCCCCAAACCGCTCCACCGCCCTCTCGACCTGGCCAACCAAGACGAGCGCGAGCACGACCTCGGCGACCTGCCCAGCCGCGCCAAGCACTGACGGCGGTCACGGGGGCGAGTCGCCCATCGCGACCCGCAGGTGCAGCATGGGAGGAGAGGGCCGAGGCTGGCGGCTACCGGTTCCCGGTGCCGTCACGAGACCGGAGGAGTGGGAGCGATGACGAAGTTCATGGATGTACACCACGGCATGAAGGGGATTACGAGCGAGCAGTTCCTGGCCGCCCACAGGGCTGATCTGGCGGTGGAAGGCGACGAAGGCGTGCACTTCGAGCAGGCCTGGGCCGACCCGGATTCCGGCACGGTGTGGTGCCTGTCCGAAGGGCCCTCGGCGGAAGCGATCCAGCGGACCCATGAGCGGGCGGGCCACACCGCCGACGAGATCTACCCGGTGTCGCTCGTGCTGTAAACGGCAGCGCGAAGGGCTTCCGGAGCCATGCCACTCTCGTGCCAGTACCTCACCGCTCGTGCCCGATCCGTGCCCGATAGGTCGGTGAACCACGGTCAACAGCGGGTGCCAGGAAGAGCCCTCGGGATAGCCCTGGCATCCGTGCACGCTGGTCAGGCCGCAGCCGAGGCGCAGGAGCACGGTGATTCCCAAGCTCAGAGCGCGGGTTCGATTCCCGTCACCCGCTCCACAATGAAGGCCCAGGTCAATGACCGGGGCCTAGTTTGTTGTTAGACCATTTTTTGGGCGCGTGCCATTCGCGTGCCATAAGGGGCCGATTACCGCGCTGAATTGGGCCACGCAAGCCCCCCTCAGCAAGAGTCGACGTGGCGTCATTCCATATCGCGAGATGCCCTCACTACTGTGACTTGCGCCACTGTCGGGGTGGGCGCCTGAGCGTATGCAGACGCGAAGTGATCGCCCTCGCTGGCTGCGCCGCTGGTCGTCCAAGGGGGGAGCATGGGGGCAGGGGGCAGGCGGAGGGAGTGCCCGGGATGAGTACAGCCGGACCTTTCCGTGCCGACTCCGGCCTGCCACGCGCCGGCCCGTTCACGCCGAGTGGGCTGCTGGACCGGTTCAGCGTCGCCGCGGTGGTTCTGGACACCGATGGGCGGATCGTGTTCTGGAGCCCACAGGCCGAGGAGCTGTTCGGATACACCGCCCAGGAGGCACTGGGCGAATACGCCGGTCGACTGCTGGTCCATGAACAACACCTCGACTTGGTGATCAAGCTGTTCGTCGATGTTATGGACACCGGCCAGAGCTGGGCGGGTGCCTTCCCGATCCGGCACAAGGACGGCAGCACTCGGCTGGTCGAGTTCCGCAACATGCGGCTGCTGGATGACCTCGGCGATATCTACGCCCTGGGTATCGCTGCCGATCACACCACCCTCAGAAAGGTCGAGACAGACCTCGCGATCTCCGAGCGACTGTTCTCCCAGTCGCCGATCGGGGTGGCTGTATTGGACCCCGACCTGCATTACGGGCTGGTCAATCGGGCGATGGAGCACATCGACGGGCTGTCTGCCGCCGAACACATGGGGCGGCATGTCCGGGAGGCGTTGCCCTTCCTCGACGTCGATTCGATCGAGTCCGCATTGCGGCAAGTGTTGGAGACCGGAGTCCCCGAGATTGATCAGCACGCCGTCGGCATCACACCAGCTGATCCGGATCACGACCATGCCTGGTCCATCTCGTTCCACCGCCTCGAGGACGTCGGCGGGCACATCCTCGGCGTGGCCATCTCAGTCGTGGATGTGACCGAGCGGCACCGCGCGGCCACCGAGGCCGCCCGGGCCCGGAGGCGCCTGGCCCTCATCGCCGAGGCGTCCGCCCGCGTAGGCACCACCTTGGACGTGGACCAGACCGCCCGGGAGCTGGCCGAGATCGCAGTGCCCGAGCTCGCCGACGTCGTCTCGGTGGACGTCCTCGACTCCGTCCTGGCTTTCCAGCACTCGGCCACGCCGACCACCGGACCGGAACTCTTCCGCGCTCTCGCGGTCGCGACCGCCTGCCCCACCGAAGCGGCCCGCGCCGCTGACCCTCCCGGAGAGCTCGCTTCCTACGGCCCCGACCGCCTGGTCACCCGATGCGTACAGACCGGCATGCCCATCCTGATTCCCCACGTCGACCATCAGGATCTGCAGCGCATCGCGCGCAATGCCGATGCCGCAGCCCTGCTGGCCCACGCCGGTGTCCACTCTTACCTGGCCATACCGCTGGTCGCGCGCGGCGAGGTTCTTGGCGCTGTGGGCTTCCAACGCGCCCGCAACCCTCAGCCCTTCGACGAGGACGACGCCACCCTGGCTGGTGAACTCGCCACCCGCGCGGCCGTGTGCATCGACAACGCCCGCTGGTTCCAGAGCGTGCGCAACACCGCAGTCACCCTCCAGCGCAGTCTTCTGCCGCAGCATCCACCACACCACGTCGGCCTCGATGTGGCCTCCCGCTACCAGCCGGCATACGCCTCCAGCGAGGTCGGCGGGGACTGGTTCGACGTCATCCCCCTGAACGGCGACAAGACGGCACTGGTCGTGGGCGACGTGATGGGCAGCGGCATTGACGCCGCCGCCACCATGGGCCGACTGCGTACAGCAACCTGCGCCTTCGCCGACCTCGACCTCACCCCCGACGAAGTACTCCAGCACCTGGACAAGATCACCTGCGGCCTGGAGCACTACATCGCCACCTGCCTCTACGCCGTCTACGACCCCCACCGCGAGGAGTGCCACCTCGCCAACGCCGGTCACCTGCCCCCCGTACTGGTCCACACTGACGGTCCCCCCGAGCTGGTCAGCCTGCCCACCGGAGCCCCTCTCGGTGTCGGCGGCGTCTCCTTCGAACGCACCACCCTCCACCTCGACGCCGGTGATCGGCTGATCCTCTACACCGACGGCCTGGTCGAAACCCGCCACGATCCCATCGACGAGCGCCTGAACGCCCTCCTCCAACTGCTGGACGGCCCGCGGCTGCCCTTGGAAGAAACGGCGGACCGGCTCCTTCGCGAACTGCGCGACCCGGAGCATCACGACGACGTCGCTCTGCTCATCGCCCAGACCAGCCACAGCACTTGAGGCGCGCGCTCGTGACTCGCTGACCGAGCCCCGAGTGCCGGGGCGGCGCCCGGCAGCCGGATCACATCTCGCGCACAGCCAGTTCGCTGATGTCGCGTGGGCGCGGGACCAGTGGGTGGACGGTCGCGTCCTCGCCGCCTGCCTCCGCCGCCATCGCCTGCTGGCGGCGTACGTCGGTATCGATGTCGGCGGCGAGCTTGCGCTGGTGCTCCTTGGTGGAGTGCTGATAGATCAGCTGCGCCTTCTCGGACGACTGGCCGGCGCGGACCATCAAGTCCTTGAGCTTCGCGCCGGTGTCGGCGGCGAGGGTGTTGCCCGTGTGCCGCAGATCGTAGAAGCGGAATTTCTTCGGCAAGCCGACCTGGTCGGGGGCCTTACGCCACTTGCGGCCGAATGTGGTGCCGCGCAGGGCCGCCCCCTTCTCGCCGACGAACACCAACCCCTCGGGGCCCGGCTGGGCGAACCACTCCATGTGCCTGCGTACATCGAGGTGCACGAAGGCCGGCAGCACGATCTCCCGCTTGCCCGCGCGGGACTTGGGGTCGCCGACCACTCGCCGGCCGGTGTTCAGCTCGGGCGCGGCACGGCGTACCCACACCGATCCGGCGTCGAGATCCACGTCGGCGCGGCGAAGCTCGGCCAGTTCCTCCGGGCGCATCGAGGCGAACGCGCCGAGCAGGACCATCAGCCGCCAGCGCAGCCCGATCACGTCAGCCAGGGCGAAGACCTGCGCGACCGAGGCGACGGGACGCTCGTCAGCGTCCTCGCGGCCCGCTCCGCGGATCCGGCACGGATTCTTGCGGATCATGTCGTCCTCGACCGCGGTCTCCATGACGGCCTTCAGCAGGCGGTAGGAATCAGTGCCTGCGCGGTGCCGTTTGAGGGCCGCTGCTTTCCGCTGGCGGCCAGGGTGCGTCGCTCACTGCGGGTTCGGCCCCGGGACCCCAGGACGAACGCACTGCAGGGTCGAGGTCACAACTTCCGGTGCCGCCTGGCGGGCGCTCGCTGTCACCGCCGGTCCGCTGGTGAAGGCGACGCAAGGCATGCCGCAGCGCCTGTTGCATGGCGTCGGGGAGGGCCTCGTCCTCCGTGGTGGCTACCAGGGCCGCGGCTACGTCCCTGAGCTTGACGTTGCAGTGCTGCGATACGTCCACCAGCAGGCCCCAGGCCCTCTCACGGGACACGGTGCCAGGGCCATCACCATGCCACGCGCCTGGTCGATCACCGCACGACTGGCCAGCGCCCGGCTCAACTGTTCATTCTCGGGCTGCAGTTCCAGAATTTCCGCGACCAGAGCGGCGTCTGCCGCCGAGCCCACAGACGTGAAAGTCCGGGCCGAGATCGACCAGGCCACCGGCATCCTCACCGTACAACTCGGCGTCGGCATCGAAGAAGCCTTCGTCCGGCTCCGCGCCTATGCCTATGCCCAAGGGCGCCGGCTCGCTGAGGTGGCCGCCGACGTGGTCGCCCGCCGTCTCAGCTTCTTCCCGAACACGGATCCAGATCAAGGCGATGACGATGCCTGACACTCCCGCACGGGCCGATGGATGCACTGCGCTGCACTTCCCGCCCCTCCCCAGCGGGACTAGTCTTTCAACAGAGGGTGTCCAAAATGAATGAGCAGCTCCTCGCCAAGACTTTCGTCGAGTTGGCGGACAACCTGGGGTCACGTCCGCTGGAGTGGTGTATCGACGGCCACTCGGTGATCTCGTATTTGAGGCTATGCGGTGAGTTCGGTGGGCAGGACGGACTCGTCGTCTTCTGACTCGA
>NZ_JAGGOI010000043.1 GCF_018614585.1 Streptomyces sp. ISL-1
CGGCGGCTCACCCGGCTCGTCGACGCCGCCGAGGAGGCCGCCCGCGCCGCCCGCGCGGACCTGGCGATGCGCGCCGCGACCGATCTGCTCGCCCGCGACGCCGCACCGGCCGACCGGGTCCGCGCGCGGCTCGCGGTACTGGACACGGCCGGGCAGGGACTGAGCGGCCTCGACGAGATCTATGTGCACGCGATGGAGGACTCGGAGGACGACACATCCCTGCGGGCTGCCGTCCAGCTCCGGCTGGCGCTGAAGTACGTGCTGGCCGACGGCGATCCGGCACGGTCCCAGGCCGCCGCCGTCGAATCCGCCGCACTTGCCGCCTCGGTGGGCGACCGGAAGACGGCGGCCAGGGCGCTGACCGTACAGGCGCGCATGGAGCGGGTCCTCGGCTCACCGGACGCGGAGCGGATCCTCGCCGAGGCGCGGGCCCTCGAAGTGTTCGAGCGCCCGCTCGGGATCCGTAACGCGGCCCAGATACTGACGATCCGTCATGCGATGTTCGACGACCGGCTCACCGATGCCCGCGACCAGTTGAACGCCCTGCTGCCGCTGGTCGAGCGGCGCGGTTCGGTCGAGGACGCCATCGAACTGTTCCGTACGCTCGCGGAGGTCGAGGCCAGGCAGGGGCAGTGCGCGGCGGCGCTCTCGCACGCCGGACGCTCGCTCGCCCTGACACTGGAGGCCGGCCTCTCTCCGGGGCCCGCCTGGTACGCGCTGGCTCTCGCCGAGACCGCGGGCGGCAGTTTCGCACGCGCCGCGAGCTACGCCCGGCGCAGCGCCCAGGCCTCCGAGGAGGAGTGCGACCATGTCTTCCTCTCCCGCAGTCTGTACGCACTCGGCCGGGTCCAGCTCGTCGCCGGGGATGTCGCCAACGCCGTGGACACCCTGCGCCGGGTGCAGGCCGGCGAACGCGCCCAGTCGACCGTCGACCCCTCCATGCTGCGCTGGCACGAGGAGCTGGCCGAGGCGCTGCTGGCGAACGACGCCCCGGAGGAGGCCGCGGCCCTGCTCGCCGACGTGCGGCCGGTCGCCGAGCGTCTCGGCCGCACCACGGTGCTGCTCGGCTGCGACCGGGCGTACGCCCTGTATCTGGCGGCGAGCGGGAACCTCGAGGACGCGACCCGGCTGCTGACGGAGACGGGCGAGCGCTTCGCCCTGGCGGGTCTGCCGCTGGATCGCGGCCGGACGCTGATCGCGCTCGCCCGGGTCGAGCGCCGCCGCCGCAGACGATCGGCCGCGCAGAACGCTCTGCAGGCCGCGGCCGCGGTCTTCGAACGGGCGGGGGCGTTCCCGTGGCTGGCACTGGCGACGGAGACGCCGTCCCGCACGACCGAACCCACCCCGGCCGGCGGCGGCGCCCCCTCCGCCCTCACGGACGCGGAGCTGCGCCTCGCGCAGCTGGTCCGCCAGGGGGCCAGCAACCAGGAGGCGGCGGCGAAGCTGTATCTCAGTGTGAAGACGGTCGAGGCGCGCCTCACCCGCATCTACCAGAAACTGGACGTCCGTTCACGCGCGCAGCTGGCGACCGCGCTGAACGCGTGGCCCGGCCACCGGCCGGCGCCGCGGACGACGGACAGCCCGGCGGCGGGCTGACAGCCCGGCTCCAGGGGATCATTGGTCTCATACCGGTCCGCAACGACCACACGGAGGCCAACGATGGGTGCGCAGTCCGAGAACCGGCCGGAGAAACGGCCCGCGAACCAACCCCACGACGCCGTGCGGATCTCCCGCCGCGAGCCTGCCGCGGCCGAGGCCGATATCACCTGGGAGCCCAGCGAGCGTTGGGTGCGCGGGACGAAGGGCGATGTGTCCGTCGTCGACAGCCGGCGGCCGATCCTTGTCTGGGAGCCCGGCCGTCCCGTGCCGCTCTACGCCTTCCCCGAGCAGGATGTCCGCACGGATCTGCTGCGCAAGGCCGCGAAGCCCCCGGCGAGCGGACGTCACGCGGGATCGACGGTCTTCTACGACCTGGAGATCGGCGGCAAGGTGACCGGGAACGCGGCGTGGACCTACCCCGGCGAGGAGCTCGCCGGCTACATCGCCTTCGAGTGGTTCGGGCGTGACGTCCTGGACCACTGGTACGAGGAGGAGGCGGAGATCTTCGTACACCCGCGTGACCCGCACAAGCGAGTCGACGCCATCCCCAGCAGCCGGCACGTCCAGGTCGAGATCAACGGCACGATCGTCGCCGACACCCGTGCCCCGGTGCTCCTCTTCGAGACGCGGCTGCCGATCCGCTACTACATCCCTCGCGAGGACATCAGGCTCGGCCTGCTGACCCCGGCCGCTCTGCACACCCAGTGCCCGTACAAGGGCACGGCGACGGAGTACTGGTCCTGGGCCGGCCCCGGCGACGCCCCGGCGAACCTGGCCTGGAGCTACCCGGATCCGCTTCCCGCCGTGCGCGAGATCAAGGACCTGATCGCCTTCTACAACGAAGCGGTCGACATCGTCGTCGACGGCGAGCGGCTGGAGCGCCCGGTCTCCCCATTCAGCGAGCTGTTCAAGTGAGGCGGCGCGGCCAACTGGCCCCGAGAAACGGGCGAGGCCGTATCGGATGCTTTCCGATACGGCCTCCGACCTGCGTAAACGCTGGTCGGGACGACAGGATTTGAACCTGCGACCCCTTGACCCCCAGTCAAGTGCGCTACCAAGCTGCGCCACGTCCCGATGCGCCGTGCCTCCGGGTTTCCCCATCGAGGGCGCAAGAGAACATTACCCCACTGGCCACGGCCGCCGGACGTCCGGCCTGCGGTCATGCCCTCATGTCATCGTCGATGGCAGCTTCGCCGACCGCACCGCGCCGCGCCCGTCTGTTGGCCGCCCTCGAGTAGTCCCGCGGAGCCGTTCGGGCCGTCCGCGGCGGCCCGGGGGACAATCGAGACGTGGACAACGCATCAGGCAGGGACCGCGACGCCGAAGGGCGCGCACGCAGCGCACGCCCTCGAGACGGGCTGGGACGGCCCCTTCCGTACGGAGAGCCGGGAGTGGAGCGACAGCCCGAGGGCGTGCTGCGGGCCCCGGGCCAGACGCTGGCCGAGGCCCAGCGACTGCTCGACGCGGGCATGCCCTTCCATGCCCACGAGGTCTTCGAGGACGCGTGGAAGTCCGGGCCCGCGGCGGAGCGTGAGCTGTGGCGCGGCCTCGCGCAGCTGGCGGTGGGACTCACGCACGCCGCCCGCGGCAACAGGGCGGGCGGCGCGCGGCTGCTGCTCCGGGGCGCGCACCGGATCTCGGGTTACCCGGATCCGTACGCCATCGATGTGGCCGGTCTGACGGCCTGGGCACGGGAGCTCGCGGCCCGGCTCGAAGGCCCTCTGGACACTGAGGTGGACGCGGGCGCCGAGGCGCCCCGGCTGACCTCAGTCCCGTAGCAGCACGACCTCGAGGGTTCGGGGGCCGTGCACGCCCTCGACCCGGTCGAGCTCGATGTCGCTGGTGGCGGAGGGCCCGGAGATCCAGGTCAGCGGGCGGGTCGGGTCCAGTCGCGGCATCGCCTGCGGTACGGACGCAACGACCTGGTCCGGGGCACGTACGACGCAGATGTGCAGATCCGGGACGAGGGTGAGCGCCCGGCGCCCCTGCCCCGGACCCGCGTCGAGGACGATCGTGCCCGTCTCGGCGATCGCCAGGGCGCAGCCGGTCACCACGGCGTCGACGGCGTCGAGTTCGTACGGAGTCAGGAGGCCGTCGTCCGTGCGCCGAACGACGTCGGCGGCGGCGAGCCAGGCGGCGGGCAGGCCGTCCGGCACGGCGACCGACCGCGCGCCGTGCGCGGCGAGCAACTGCGCCACCAGGGCGGGCAGTTCGGCCTCGCCCGCGCGGTGCACGTTCGCCCGGTAGTCGGCCAGGTTCTCGTGCAGCAGGTCGAGGATCGCGGCGGGGTCGTCGGGGGCGTGGCTGTCCAGATAGTCGCGGGCAGCCTCGGGGGCGTCGGGCGCGTCGGCGACGGCGGCGCGGATCCGGGCGAGGATGCGGTCACGGGAGCCGGTTTCGGTGCTCATGTGCGGTTCTTCTTCCACCAGTCACGGAAGGATTGGGCGGGAAGTTCGGGCAGTTCGCGGTCGGCGGTCCAGGCCCCGGCGCCCGGCGGCCTCCCCGGGTGCAGCCCGCGGGTCCCGGATGCCGTCTTCTCGACGGCAGCCAGCGCGGCCGGATGGTCGAGGATCCAGCCCGCCGCTTTGATCGCGGTCTTCTCCAGACGGTGGCCCTTGCCACCCTGGTCGACGACCTTCTCGCGGAGGTGGAGGAGGACTTCGGGGATGTCGATGGCGACCGGACACACCTCGTAGCAGGCCCCGCACAGGGAGGAGGCGTACGGCAGGGAGACGTCGATCTCGCTCTGGATGCCGCGCAGTTGGGGGCTGAGAATGGCGCCGATCGGGCCGGGGTACACGGAGCCGTACGCATGCCCGCCGGCCCGTTCGTACACCGGGCAGACATTGAGGCAGGCGGAACAGCGGATGCAGCGCAGCGCCTGGCGTCCGACCTCGTCGGCCAGTGTGCCGGTCCTGCCGTTGTCGAGCAGGACCAGGTGGAAGGTCCGCGGTCCGTCGGCGTCGGCGGTGCCGGTCCACATCGAGGTGTACGGGTTCATGCGCTCTGCGGTCGAGGAGCGCGGCAGCGTCTGCAGGAAGACCTCCAGATCGCGCCAGCCGGGGACTACTTTCTCGATGCCGACGACGGAGATCAGGGTCTCGGGGAGGGTCAGGCACATCCGGCCGTTGCCCTCGGACTCGAAGACGACGAGGGTTCCGGTCTCGGCGACCATGAAGTTGGCGCCGGAGATACCCACCTTGGCCCGCAGGAACTTCTCGCGGAGGTGGAGGCGGGCCGCCTCGGCGAGTTCGGCAGGGGAATCGGAGAGCCCGTCGGGTGCCGGCCGTCCCCAACTCCCCATCTTCCGCTCGAAGATGTCGCGGATCTCGGCGCGGTTGCGGTGGATTGCGGGGACCAGGATGTGGCTCGGCCGGTCATCGCCCAACTGCACGATCAGTTCGGCGAGATCGGTCTCGTACGCCGAGATGCCCTCGGCCTTAAGGGCTTCGTTGAGACCGATCTCCTGGGTGGCCATCGACTTGACCTTGACGACCTCGCTCTCGCCGGTCGCCTTCACCAGGTCAGCGACGATCCTGTTGGCCTCCTCGGCGTCGGCCGCCCAGTGGACGGTGCCTCCTGCCGCGGTGACCGCCGACTCCAACTGTTCCAGATAGCGGTCGAGATGACGGAGCGTATGGTCCTTGATCTGCTTTCCGGCCTCGCGCAGCAGCGCCCAGTCCTCGAGTTCCGCGACGGCCTTGGCGCGCTTGTCACGGATGGTGTGAGTGGCGTGCCGCAGGTTGGCGCGCAGCGTCACATTGTGCACGGCGTCCTTGGCGGCCTTCGGGAAGGACGGCATGCCCAGATACGTACCGCTCACAGCAGGGGCTCCTCTTCGGTGCTCGCGAGGATGTCGGCGATGTGCAGGGCGCGCTGCGGAGCGTCCTGGCGACGCAGGATGCCCCCGATGTGCATCAGACAGGAGTTGTCCGCGCCGCACAGCACATCGGCTCCGGTGGAGGCGGCGCCTCGGACCTTGTCCTGGCCCATGGCTGCTGAGACGTCGGAGTTCTTGACCGCGAAGGTCCCGCCGAAGCCGCAGCACTCCTCAGCGCCTGGCAGTTCGCGCAGCTCCAGCCCCTTCACCGCCTCCAGGAGCCTGCGCGGCCGCTCCCCCAGTCCCAGCGAGCGCAGGCCGTGGCAGGAAGGGTGGTAGGTGACCGTGTGCGGGAAGTACGCGCCGACGTCGGTGACGCCCAGCACGTCGACGAGGAACTCGGTGAGTTCGTAAGTACGGGCCGGGAGCGCCGTCTCCCCGAACTTCGGGTAGTGCTCGCGCACCATCGCCGCGCACGATCCGGACGGGATCACGACATACTCGTATCCCTCGAAGGCCCGTGCTGTGCGGCGGACCAGCGGCACGGTCTCACGCCGGTAGCCGGTGTTGAACTGAGGCTGTCCGCAACAGGTCTGCGCGGCGGGAAAGTCCACCACCACCCCGAGCCGCTCCAGGAGTCTCACGGTCGCGATTCCGGTGGCCGGATACAACGCGTCGTTGACGCAGGTGACGAATAGAGCGACACGCATGGTCGGAGGATATGCCGCTACCGGCGGCCCCGGTAGCTCCCGCGCTCAGCCGGGTACGGCAGACTCGTCAGCGTGAGAAGGATCTATGTGATCGGCATCGGGGCGGGCGACCCCGACCAGCTGACCCTGCAAGCGGTCAAGGCGCTGAACAAGGCGGATGCGTTCTTCATCCTCGACAAGGGCGAGGAGAAGGCGGATCTGACGCAGCTGCGCCGGGACATCCTCGACGCACACGTCGAGGACCCTTCGTACCGCCTGGTCGTGGCGGGCGATCCGGAGCGGGACCGGAAAACATCGGACTACTCCCCCGCGGTCGACGACTGGCGCCACCGCCGGGCCGATCTGTACGAGCGGTTCATCGCCGAGGAGCTGGGCGATGACGAGTGCGGGGCATTCCTGGTGTGGGGCGATCCCGCACTGTACGACTCCACCCTGGGCATTCTTGAGGAGATCCTCGAACGGGGCACGGTCGCCTTCAGCCATGAGGTGGTGCCCGGCATCAGCAGCGTCTCCGCGCTGCTGGCCAAGCACCGCACCGGCCTGAACAGGGTGGGCCGCCCGGTTCAGATCACCACGGGCCGGCGGCTCGCCGACGGGTGGCCACAGGGCGTGGACGACGTGGTCGTGATGCTCGACGCGCGCCAGGCCTTCACCAGGCATCTCGACCAGGATCTGTTCATCTATTGGGGAGCCTATGTGGGCACCGAGGACGAGATCCTGGTGTCGGGGAGGCTTTCGGAGGTGTCCGACCGCATCGAGGAACTGCGTGCGCAGGCGCGCGCCCGCAAGGGCTGGATCATGGACACCTATCTGCTGCGGCGGGACTGAGGCCTGAGACTTCACGGCCTGAGGGCCTCACGGCTTCTCACAGAAGGAATCCTGCGGGAAAGGGATCGGTGGGGTCGAGCAGGTACTGCGCGGTCCCGGTGATCCAGGCCCGGCCGGTGACGGTCGGCAGCACGGCGGGGCGCCCGCCGACTTCGGCCGCTCCGGTGAGGCGGCCGGTGAAAGCGGTGCCGATGAAGGACTCGTTGACGAAGTCCTGGTGGAGCGGGAGTTCGCCACGGGCGTGCAGCTGCGCCATCCGCGCGGAGGTTCCGGTACCGCAGGGGGAACGGTCGAACCAGCCGGGGTGGATGGCCATCGCGTGCCGCGAACGCTCGGCGGTCGATCCGGGGGCGAGCAGCTGCACATGGTGGCAGCCGGTGATGGCCGGGTCCTCGGGGTGCACCGGCGCCCCGCCGTCGTTGACGGCCGTCATGAGGGAGAGTCCCGCGGCGAGTATCTCGTCCTTGTGCGTGCGGTCGAAGGGCAGGTCGAACTCGGCGAGCGGCACGATGGCGTAGAAGTTGCCGCCGTAGGCGAGGTCGTAGGTGACGGTCCGGCCGTCGGGCAGGACCGCCTTGCGGTCGAGGGCGACGGAGAACGAGGGCACATTGCGCAGGGTCACGGCGGTGGCCGCGCCATTCTCCACGGCGACTTCGGCGGTCACCAGGCCCGCGGGGGTGTCGAGCCGGATGGTGGTGACGGGCTCGACGACCGGCACCATGCCGGTCTCCACGAGGACGGTCGCCACCCCGATGGTGCCGTGTCCGCACATCGGCAGACAGCCGGAGACCTCGATGAACAGCACGCCGTAGTCCGCGTCGGGGCGGGTGGGCGGCTGGAGGATCGCGCCGCTCATCGCCGCGTGGCCCCGCGGCTCGTACATCAGGAAGGTGCGCAGCTCATCGAGGTGGAGCATGAAGTGGCTGCGGCGTTCGGCCATGGTGGCGCCGGGCACGGTGCCGACGCCGCCGGTGATGACGCGGGTCGCCATGCCCTCGGTGTGCGAGTCGACGGCATGCAGGACGCGTGTGGTGCGCATGTCTCGCTTGTCCCTTCAGTGGGCGCGATCGGCGCGGTCAGTTGAGGCCTTCGGCGAGTGCCTTTCCGGTGGCGGCGCGCACGGTGGCCTCCTGCTCCGGCAGGAGCGGGCCGCGGGGCGGTCGGCACGGACCGCCGTGCCGGCCGGCGAGGTCCATGGAGAGCTTGATCGCCTGGACGAACTCGGGGCGGGAGTCCCAGCGCAGCAGCGGATGCAGCTCACGGTAGAGCTGCCGGGCACGGATCAGGTCGCCGCCGACGGCGGCGCGGTAGAGCTCGACGCCGGCGGCGGGCAGGGCGTTGGGATAGCCGGCCACCCAGCCCTTGGCCCCGGCGACGGCGAGTTCCAGCAGTACGTCGTCGGCTCCGGCCAGCAGGTCGAGTCCGGGGGCGAGTTCGGCGATGCTGTAGGCCCTGCGCACATCGCCGCTGAACTCCTTGACGGCCTGGATGTGGCCATCCGCGTGGAGCGCGGCAATGAGTTCGGGTGTGAGGTCGACCTTGGTGTCGTGCGGGTTGTTGTACGCGACGACCGGCAGGCCCTCCTGGGCGACCTCGGCGAAGTGGGCGCGTACGGCACGCTCGTCGGCCCGGTACGCGTTGGGCGGCAGCAGCATCACGCTTGCGCAGCCACTCTCGCGGGCGTGCTCGGCCCAGCGGCGGGCCTCCGCCGATCCGTACGCCGAGACTCCGGGCATCACCCGGTCGCCGCCCACCGCGGCCACGGCGGTCTCGACGACCTGGGCGCGCTCATCGGCGGTGAGGACCTGGTACTCGCCGAGCGAGCCGTTGGGCACGACCCCGTCGCAGCCCTGCCCGACGAGCCAGGCGCAGTGCGCGGCGTACGCGTCGAGGTCGATGCTCAGGTCTGCGCGGAACGGGAGTGGGGTGGCGACCATGACTCCGTGCCAGGGCTTTCGGGGGAGCTTCATTCCTGCCTGCCTTCCGTGGGACTGGGTGTGCGGGCGAGTACGGAGAGCGGGACGGGCCGCGCGAAGGGGCGGCGTACCGTTTCGGGCGGGCAGCCTGCGACACCCGCGACGCCGGGGCCGCAGACGCGGCCCTGGCACCAGCCCATGCCGGCGCGGGTGAGCAGCTTCACGGTGCGCAGATCGGCGGCGCCGAGTTCGGTGACGGCATGGCGAACGGCACCCGCGGTCACGTCCTCGCAGCGGCAGACGAGAGTGTCGTCGGCGACCTGCTCGGCCCAGTGGGCGGGCGGGGTGTGCACGGCGTCGAGCGCGGCCGCGAACTTCCGCAGTGCCGTACGGGAGGTGGCCGCCGTACTTCTGATGCGCGGCCGCTCGCCGGTGAGGTGTGCCACGACCGATCGTCCGGCGATCTCGCCCTCGGCGAGCGCGAGTGCCGCTCCCCCGACGCCGGCGGCCTCGCCCGCGGCCCACACCCCGGGCACATCGGTGCGCTGCTGGGCGTCGACGACGACTCGCGCAGGGTCGGTACGGCAGCCCAGCGCCCCGGCGAGATCGGTGTGGGGCAGCAGGCCGTGGCCGACAGCGAGGGTGTCGCAGGCGATGCGCCGCTCGGTTTTGGGCCGCGCGCGGCCGTCCGCGTCGAGTGCGGCGACGGTGACCGCCTCCACCCTGTCGGTGCCGTGGGCGGCGACGACGGTGTGCCGGGTGAGCACGGGCACGCGGTGGCGCAGCAGCCGTCCGGCGTATCCCGCGGCTTCGGCGAGCTTGCCCGGGTGGGCGGCGAGGGTGCGGGCATGCCGCCCGTACGCGCGAGGGTCGGCGGCCTCGATCAGGGCGGCCAGCCGCGCCCCGGCGGCCGCGAGGCCGGTGGCGACGGGCAGCAGCAGCGGCCCGCTTCCGGCGACGACGGCCATTCGGCCGGGCAGTACGAGGCCGCCCTTGAGCATGGCCTGAGCGCCTCCGGCGGTGACAACGCCGGGCAGGGTCCAGCCGGGAAACGGAAGCACCTTCTCGTACGCGCCGGTGGCGAGCAGAACGGCATCGGCGGCGAACACCTCCGGCTCGTCGTCGGCGGTGAGCGTACGGAGGATGAATCCCCGGTCCAGGAGTTCCACGAACCACACATGACGGCCCGGCAGATGGCGGATACGGCCTGCCGCGACATGCGCGTCGAGGCGGTCGCGGAGCCTCGCCCAGGTGCGCCATGCGTGGTGCAGGGCTTGGGGGCGACGCGCGCCGAGAGCGGCTGCGGGCTGCCGGTAGAACTGGCCGCCGGGCTGCGGGGCCGAGTCGATGAGCGTGACGGCGATGTTGTGGTGGGCCGCGGTCAGCGCCGCCGCGAGCCCGGCGGGCCCGGCGCCGACGACGGCGAGACGGTTAGTGGGCGAGGTCATCGTGTCCCTCTCCCCGTTGCGTACGGATGACGTCGCCCGAGGCCGCGGCGACGAGGCAGGCGCGTCTGTTGGGACGGTCGTTGACGGTTATCAGGCAGTCGAAGCAGACGCCGATCCCGCAGAACGCGCCGCGCGGGCGCCCGTCGCGCGTGACCCGCCAGGCGACCGTCCCGGCGGACCAGAGCACTGCCGCGACACTCTGCCCTTCAAGCGCGTCGACCGGCCGGCCGTCGACGGTGACGGTGAAGGACGGCCCCGGCCTGGCCCGTACGAGATCGAGTGGCCGGTCCTGTGCTCGGTCCAGTGGCAGATTCGGCGGCCGGTCCTGTGGATTGCGGCGGATCACCTCGCGCCCTCCTCGGATGCGGGGAAGCGGTCGGGGCGGAACGGCGCAAGGTCGAGGTCGGGGGTTGCGCCCGTCAGCGCCTGGGCGATCAACTGCCCCGTGCCGGTGGCCAGTCCGATGCCCGCGCCTTCGTGGCCGCAGGCGTGAAACAGCCCGGGCGCGCGCGGATCGGGGCCGATGGCCGGGAGGTGATCGGGCAGATAGGGGCGGAAGCCCAGATACGCGCGGATGGCGCTGACCCGCCCGAGGACCGGGAAGAGTGCGATCGCCCGCTCGGCGAGCACCTGCGTCACGGACAGCGAGAAGGTCCGGTCGAAGCCGACGCGTTCGCGGCTGGCGCCGATGAGCACCGGTCCGGCGTCGGTCGCTTCCACCACGGGCGAGGTCTGGAGCGCGGCCGAGTCGCTGGCCACGTCCGCGACATAGTCCGCCGCGTACACCTTGTGGCGGACGACGCGTGGCGGCAGCGGTTCGGTGACGAGGACGAAGCCGCGCCGGGGCCGTACGGGCAGCCGGACACCTGCCAGCGCCGCGAGGTCGCCGCCTCGGACGCCTGCGGCGTTGACCACGGCGGGCGCGTGGATGTCGCCCTTGTCGGTGCGTACGCCGCGTACGCGTCCGCCTGGGTCACGCAGTATCGAGGTGACGGCCGTGCCTGTCCGCAGTTCGGTTCCGTACCGGCGGGCCTGGCGTACGCAGTGTGCGGCGGCCAGGGCCGGCATGACCTGACTGTCCTCGGGATAGTGGACGCCGCCCGCGAGCCCGGGAGCCAGATGCGGTTCCAGATCGGCCAGTTGACTGGCGGCTAGGAGGCCTGTTTCGACTCCGGCCGACCGCTGTTTGCCGGCGAACGCTGACAGCGCGTCGAGATCGGAGGGATGGGCGGCGACGACCAGGCCGCCCTTGGCCCGGTACTCGACGGCCGCGCCGAAGCCGCCCGGCTCGGCGGCGAGTTCGCGCCACAACCTCAGCGATAGCAGCGCGAGTTGGAGCTCCGGTCCCGGCTCCTTGTCGGAGACCAGCAGATTGCCCTCACCGGCTCCGGTGGTGCCGCCGGCGACCGGCCCGCGCTCCACCAGTACGGTGCGCAGTCCTGCACGGCTCGCGTACAAGGCGCATGCGGCGCCGACCATTCCGGCTCCGACGATCACAACATCGCAGGTCAGACGAGTGCTCACGCCAGTACCATGTCACATGTCATAGCTGGGGGCCAGACTGCCGACAGCTTCTGTCCTGAATGGATCAACTCACCAGAGGAGATGGAGCGCTTCGGGCGAGCGGTGAATCAAGGTGGGCCGCATCACGACCGGCGCCTTGCCCTCGTCCAGCCGCAGGCCTGGCAGCCTGTCGGCGAACAGCTCAATGGTCAGTCGGAGTTGCTCGCGCGCGAGCTGCGAGCCTGGACAGCCGTGTGCCCCGTGACCGAAGGCCACATGCTGCCGGGAGAGCGGCCTGGTGATGTCGAAAACCTCAGGCCGGTCGTAGCGGCCCTCGTCGCGATTGGCCGATCCGTACGCCACGAACACGGTTGCTCCAGCGGGGAGTTCGGTCCCCGAGATCGTGACGGGCCGGGTGGTGGTCCGCCGGAAACCCTGGACCGCGGTGTCGAACCGGGCGGCTTCCTCCACGGCGGCCGGTATCAACTCCGGGTCGGCGCATATGAGTTCCCACTGCCGCCGGTCACTCAGCAGATGGAGCATCGTCGTGCCGATGAGAGCGGTGGTGGTGAGATGCCCGGCGATCAGGAAGTTCTGGAGGTTCGACACGAGCTCATGGCGCTGGTCCAGGGTGAGTTCGCCGTCGCCGGGCGCGAGCGCGGCGACCATTCCCGAACAGAGGTCGTCACGGTGGCTCTCCCGGCGCTCTCGTACGTACGTGTCGAGCAGTCGCTGCAGTGCGACGACATCCTCGGCCGCGTGAACCTGCGCGTCCGGGGCGAGCGGCCGGAACAGCAGCTGTTCGGCTCGGTAGCCGCCGTGCACCGCCACCGGAACGTCCGCGGGATCGAGCCCGATCAACCGCCCTATCACCTGGCCGGGCAGCTTCTTCGCGTACGCCGCCATCAGCTCGACGCCGCCGTCCGCCGCGAAGCCCTCCACGAGCGCCTCGGCACGCTCGGCGGCAAAGGGGACCAGCGCGGCGATCCGTCCGGCGGACAGACCGCGGTTGAGCGGGGCCCGGTGACGCTGATGGGCCGGGCCGTCGGTGGAGACGACGGTGGGCCGCTTGCCGTACCCCTTGGCCAGCACCTCAAGGGCGGCGGGCGAGGGCATGACATCGGGGAGCAGGGCGCGTACGGACGAGAACTCCTCGGGCCGCCGCAGGACTTCCCGTACGTCCGCGTCCCTGGCGACAAGCCAGGCGTCGAGTTCGGGGACGAAGATGAGGCCTTCGGACCTACGCGCCCGCGCGTAGAGCGGATAGGGATCGCGCTGCAACTCGTCGAGCCTGGCGTGATCTTTGCCGGCCACGCGGCGCCTCCAGGTCGGAAGGATTCTGCACGGTGGTCTCGCGGTATGTCCGGCCATCGTGCCCCAGCCCCGGCGCGCCGGGAAGGGGCCGCCTCCTGGCCAACCGCTGCACTGCGTTCATAACCGCGTGCGGCAGGATGGCAGATCGCGTCGGGTCGTCCGCGTACGTCCCCGCGTGTTCGCACACCCTAGAGACAAGCAGGTGGCATGGTGACGACACATCACATCCGGCCGGCGGCAGGACCGCTCCCCCGTGCAGCAGGAGTCGGCCGGTGAACCGGGCACTCACGCTGCATGACTTGATCGTCGCCGGAGCGGCGCTGGCCGCCGGCATCGTGGCCGGCCTGTTGCTGCGAGTGGCCCTGCGGTGGCTGGGAAAGCATGCGCTCAGGACGCGTTGGAGCGGGGACGACGTCATCGTTGACGCGCTGCGGTCCGTAGTCCCCTGGGCGACGGTATCCGCCGGCCTGGCGGCGGCGGCCGCGGCACTTCCGCTGACGGAGAGAGTTGGCCACAACGTCAACCGGACGTTGACCGTGCTGCTCATCCTGGTCGTCACGGTCACCGCGGCCCGGGTGATCACCGGTCTGGTGAAGTCCCTCGCGCAGTCCAGGTCCGGCGTGGCCGGATCGGCCACCATATTCGTCAACATCACGCGCGTCCTGGTGCTGGCGATGGGCTTCCTCGTCGTATTGCAGACACTGGGCATTTCCATCGCCCCTCTGCTCACCGCACTGGGTGTGGGCGGTCTCGCGGTCGCGCTGGCAATGCAGGACACCCTCGCCAACCTCTTCGCGGGCGTGCACATCCTCGCCTCGAAGACCGTGCAGCCCGGTGACTACATCCGGCTCAGCAGCGGCGAGGAGGGCTACGTCGTCGACATCAACTGGCGGAACACCGTGGTGCGATCGCTCTCCAACAACCTGGTGATCATCCCCAACGCCGAACTGGCCGGCACCAACATGACCAACTTCGCCCGGCCGGAACAGCAGCAGTCGATTCTGGTTCAGGTGGGAGTCGGCTACGACAGTGACCTCGAGCACGTCGAGCGGGTCACCACCGAGGTCGTCGAAAGCGTGATGACCGACATCACCGGTGGTGTCCCCGACCATGAAGCGGCCGTCCGCTTCCACACGTTCGGGGACTCCAGGATCAGCTTCACGGTGATCCTTGGGGTCGCCGAGTTCAGCGACCAGTACCGGATCAAGCACGAGTTCATCAAACGCCTGCATCGGCGGTACCAGGCGGAGGGCATCAGGATTCCCTCCCCTGCGCGGACCGTGGCGTTGCAGCAGTCCGGCGAGATCGCGATACCGCACCAGCGTGGAGCGTCGACGCCGGTGGCGTAAGCGGAATCGCCGCCCCAGGAGGACGGCACCGTCACTGACGGTGCCGTCACCGCCGTAACCAAGCGCGGCCGGGCCCGCTCCGTGATGCAGGCAGTCTGCGGACCATCGGCCCGCCGGGAACAAGACCGCTGAGCAGCGCTTCGGGGCGGTGCAGCGGAATGATGTGGCCGCAGTCCTCGATGATGTGGCCGACAACGTCGTCGGCCACGGGCTGAAGCTGCCGTTCGAGCGCCCGGCCCACCGGGTGGGCGCCGATGGCCACCTTGATGGTCACCATTAGTGATAACTAGACCGTAGGTAACTACCGTAGGTTAAGGCGGGGGTGCCAAGTCAGCACTTCCGCCACAGGTGGAGAGCCGCCGGACCCGCAATGCCCGACCCGTCGACTGCTCGACCGGATCGGGACGGTACGGCTGACCACTCCGCCGGAAGTCTCCATACGCCAGGCAGTCGAGGTCCGCAGGGCCTCACCGCCACGCGTAATCCGGCTCAGCCTTCGGTAACCGACGGAGCCGAACACCACTGACCACGCTCAGGTGGCACCCCCCAGGCCAGGGCCGATGGCCGCCTCAGGCATCGACATCAGCCGGCTGAGTGAGGATCCCGCCCCGAAGCCCGTGAGCTCACCGGCGGCCATCCGCTGAATCAGCAACCGGCTCCGCGGCCGGCCGACCCGGATCCACCCCCGCGGCCACAGGGCACGACAAAGGCCGCTCCCGATGATCGGAAACGGCCTCTGATCTGCGAAAAGCACCGTCGGGACGACAGGATTTGAACCTGCGACCCCTTGACCCCCAGTCAAGTGCGCTACCAAGCTGCGCCACGTCCCGGTGCCCGTCTGACCTGGGGTTTCCCCTGGACGAACGCGCATGAGAACAATACCGCACTTCGACCGGTGGTCACGAACCGCTTATCCCCCCTCGGCCCACCACCCCGACCGGGCTCTGGTGCCCCGCGAGATCGACAGCCGGTCGCTCGGGCACGGGCGGCCGCCGCCGTCGGCACCGCTCTGGGCTGCGGGCCCAAGGCGCCCGGAGCGGGTGATCATGCGGGGAGCCGGGAGCGGCAGAGGCTCGACGCGAGCGGCGGCATCGCGCTCACCGGGACGCGGCCGATCATGCACACCCCGCCGGCTTCCCCGTCGCCCCAGGTCCGCCACGCTAGGCCGACCGCCCAGTCCGGGCCGCCCGGGTGCAGGCTCGCCTGCCCTCGCCGGACGCACCCTGATCTTCTAGCCGTCCGGCGATTCAGGACAGGCTCGCACCGGGGACACCGGAACCCCGCGCCCCGGCCGCCGGCTCAAGCCACAGGCGGGCGGCCCAGCTCCGGATGCGCGTCCAGCAGCTTGCGCGGGGCCGCCTGACGCCAGGAGTCGAGCAGGATCGTGTACAGCTCCTCGTCGTCGTCCAGCGCCGCCAGCCGCACCCGCAGCCAGGCGTAGTTTTCGTCGTGCCCCACGCGGATGAAGAACTTCTCCGGCTCGCAGGCGATCAGCTCCTCCCGGTCCTCCTTCGGGCACTTCACGCCCATCACCTTGTCGTCGTCATCGAGCGAGGCGAAGACCTTGCCCCCGCCCTCCAGGCGAAACGTGGGCATGCCCCAGGCGAGCTTCTCCATCGCGCCGGGAAGCGAGAGCGCAAGTCTGCGTACGTCGTCGGCAGTGGCCATGGGAAGACCGTACGACGCGGCACTGACACTCACCCCTGCCCTTGCAACACAGGGCTTCTTCCGACCCATTGACCCCCTGTAAGGCGGGAACCTACGCTGTGCAACGCATTCAGAAAGCGCTTTCTAATTCTAATCACCCGAGCCGCGGTCCGCCCACCAGCACCGGGAGCGCCATGAGTAGTCGAAGAGCACGGCTGACCCCAGGAACACCGCTCAGCCGCAGGTTCCTCTCCCCCCTAACCGTCATCACCGTCCTACTGGCGCTCGTCGTGGCACTCGGGATCGCCTCGCCGCCCCGCGCCGACGCCGCGCCCTTTTCCGTACTGGTCTTCTCCAAGGTCACGAACTTCTACCACGACTCCATCCCCGCCGGGATCGAGGCGATCAAGAAACTCGGCAGCGAGAACGGCTTCGAGGTCGAAGTCACCGACGACGCCGCCGCGTTCAGCGACACGAACCTCGCGCGCTTCCAGGCGATCGTCTTCAACAACACCAACTCCACCCCGGAGAAGGGCGATCTGCTGGGCGCCGAGCAGCGCGCCGCGCTCCAGAAGTACATCCGGGGCGGCGGCGGCTGGGTAGGACTGCACGCCGCCTCCGCCAGCGAGCGCGACTGGGGCTGGTACGAGGGCCTGGTCGGCGCGATCTTCGACAAGCACCCGGCCGTGCAGACCGGGCGGATCAAGGTGCTCGACCACGCCCACCCCTCCACCAAGGGGCTTCCCGAGCTCTGGGAGCGGACGGAGGAGTGGTACAACTGGCGCACCAATCCCACCGGGAAGGTGCACACCCTCGCCCAGATCAAGGTGCGGGACGGCATCACCGGGCTCGACGAGGGTGTCGACCACCCGTGGTCCTGGTGCCAGAACTACGACGGCGGACGCTCCTGGTTCACCGCCGGCGGCCACGCCAAGTCCGCTTTCCAGGAAGAAGGTTTCCTGAAGCACATCCTCGGCGGAATCCAGTGGGCCGCCGGTAACAAGCCCGGCGACTGCACCGCCACCAAGGCCGGCGCCTTCCAGCGCACACCGCTGGTCACCAGCGATCTCGCCGACCCCTTCGAGCTCGCCGTCGCGCCCGACCGCCGGGTGTTCTTCATCCAGCGCACCGGCAAGGTCAAGGTGATCGACCAGCAGACGCTGAAGGTGACCACCGCGCTGGACTTCGCGTACACACCGGAAATGACGAGCCAGTCCGACGGCCTCCTCGGACTCGCGCTCGATCCGGACTTCGGGCAGAACAACTGGCTCTACCTGCTGAACTCCGACAAGACCGAGAAACGGCTAAACCTCTCGCGGTTCACGGTGACCGGCAACACAATCGACCCCGCCTCCGAGAAACGGCTCCTCACCATTCCCACCTGGCGCGGCGAGGGCCGGGCCAACTCCCATATGGCCGGTTCGATCGCCTTCGACAAGAAGGGCGAGCTGTACATCGCGACCGGCGACAACACCGACCCGTTCGCCTCCGAGGGCTTCACTCCGATCGACGAGGGCGAGGGGCGTCGTGCCTGGGACGCGCAGGGCACCGCGGGCAATACCAATGACCTGCGCGGCAAGATCCTGCGCATCACGCCCAAGGACGACGGTACCTACACCGTCCCCGAGGGCAATCTCTTCGCCCCCGGCGCCGAGAAGACACGCGGAGAGATCTACGCGATGGGGATGCGCAACCCCTTCCGCATCACAACCGATCCGCTGAGCGGCACGCTGCTGGTCGCGGACTACGGACCCGACGCCCGCGCCGCCAAGCCGGACCGCGGTCCCGAGGGCACGGTCGAGTTCACCCGTATCACCAAGGCGGGTAACTTCGGCTGGCCGTACTGCATCGGCGACAACACCCCGTTCAACGACTACGACTTCACCAACAAGACCGCGGGCCCGAAGTTCGACTGCGCGAAGCTGGTCAACAACTCACCCAACAACACGGGCCTGGCCGAGCTGCCGCCGGCCCAGCCCGCCACGGTCTGGTACGCGTACTCGGCGTCCGCGGAGTTCCCCGAGCTCGGCACGGGCGGCGGCGGGCCGATGAGCGGCCCGGTCTACGACTTCGACGCGGCGAACTCGTACCGCACCAAGTTCCCGGAGTACTTCGAGGGGAAGTGGCTGAACTACGAGCTGACCCGCAAGTGGTTCAAGTCCTTCTCCTTCCAGCAGCAGGACCAGACCTTCACCGATCCGCGCTTCGCACCGGCCAAGGCGGGCGACCTTCAGTCGATCAACTCCGTCTTCGGCGACATGGCGTGGAACCAGCCCTTCGAAGCCGACTTCGGACCCGACGGAGCGCTGTACGTCATCGACTTCGGCCTCGGCAGCGGTACGGGCCGGGGCGGCAGCAACGAAGGCTCGGGCATCTACCGCATCGACTACGTCGGCGACGGCCGGCTGCCCGACGCCAAGGTCACGGCATCTCCCGACACCGGCTCGGTGCCGCTGACCGTGAAGTTCTCCAGTGCGGGCTCTGGACTGCCTGGCGGCAAACCGGTGACGTACGCCTGGGACTTCGACGGGAACGGCACGACCGACTCGACCGAGGCGAACCCGACCCATGTCTACCGGACCAAGGGACGCTTCACCGCGCGACTGACGGTCACCGGGCCGGGGGACCTGACGGGGCTCGCCGTCCAGGACATCACCGTCGGCAACACCCGGCCCGTGGTGACCATCCAACAGCCTCCGAACGGCGGGATGTTCAGCTTCGGCGACACCATCCCCTTCACGGTGAAGGTCAACGACAGGGAGGACGGTCGGCGGATCGACTGCTCGCGGGTGGTCGTCCAGTCGCAGCTCGGCCACGACACCCACCTGCATCCGCTGGACAACTACACCGGCTGCACGGGCGAGATCGCGACCGACGCCGGCGACAGCCACGGTCCGGGGCAGAATCTGTATTACGGGATCACCGCGCAGTACGAGGACAAGGGAGCCCCTGGTGTGCCCGCGCTCACCGGCTCCAGCTCGCTGACCCTGCGTACGACCTTCCGTGAGGCCGAGCACATGACCGCCACCGGCGGCGCGCACGCCGGGGCAGTGGTGGCGAGCCGCGCCGACGCCTCGGGCGGAAGGCGACTGGCCGAGATCGAGGACGGCGACTGGATCAGCTTCGACCCCGTGCACCTGAAGGGGATCGAGTCGGTGACGGTCGGGGCGGCCTCGGGCGGCCTCGGCGGGGATGTGGAGTTCCGCGCCGGGTCGCCGACAGGTCCGCTGCTGGGCAAGGTGACCGTCCCGAACACCGGGGACTGGGGCAATGTCGTCTCGCCGACGACCGCCCTGACGAACCCGGGCGGCACCGTGAAGCTGTACGCGGTCTTCAGCAACCCGCAGTGGTCTGCCGAGAAGCCTGATCTGCTCGCTCTCGACTGGCTGCACTTCAACGGGCGTGGCGTCGAGAAGCACCCGGCGACCAAGGTCTCGCTGACGGCGACGCCCGCGACCGCGACCGGGGCCGCGCCGCTCGCGGTCCGGCTCGCCGGCGAGGTCACGCCGCTGCCCGGCCGCACCATCGCCTCGTACCACTGGGACTTCGGCGACAACACCAAGCCCACCACTCCCGAGGGAGCGACGGCGACCCACACCTACGCCCGCCCGGGCTCCTACACGGCGCATCTGACCGTCACCGACGACAAGGGCGATACCACGGTCAACTTCATCCGAATCAACGTGAGTTGAGAGGAAGACAGAATGAACGGCACAAGACGAGCGTTCCTCGGTACCGCCCTGGGCGCCGCCGCCGCGGCCACGGCCATGAGCCGGCCGGCGTACGCGACCGAGGCCGGCCGCCGCCAACGGCGCATCCCGCCCTCCGGCATCGGCATGCACCTCTACACGATGCGCGCATCGCTGGCGAAGGACTTCAAGGGGACCCTCGCACGGCTGGCCGCGATGGGATACGCGACGGTCGGGGTCAGCGGCCGGCACGGCAACAGCGCGGCCGCGATCCGGGGCATGCTGGACGAGACCCGCCTCAAGGCGGTGCTCGAGCATGTCGGCTACACCGTCGTCACCGGCGACGGTCTGCCGCAGGCGCTCGAGGACATCCACACGCTCGGCGCACGATGGATCGTGGTGCCGAGCCTGCCCGGCTCGATGCACACACCGGCCGGATTCCGCGAAGCGGCACGGCAGTTCAACAAGGCCGGGTTCGCCGCCCGCGAGTCCGGCCTCGGCCCGCTGCTCTTCCACAATCACGGCCTCGACCACGAGGTCGTCGACGGCGAGAATCTGTACGAGATCCTCCTCAACGAGACCGACCCGGAACTGGTGGCCTTCGAGCTGGATGTCTACTGGGCGGCGAAGGGCGGGGCGGATCCGCGTTCGCTGTTCGTGCGCCACCCGCGGCGCTTCCCGGCGCTGCACGTCAAGGACATGGCGCCGGACGGCGGCTTCGCCGATGTCGGCTCCGGAACCCTGGACTTCGCCTCGATGTTCGACACGGCGCGCAGCGGCGGTGTGAAGCAGTGGCTGGTCGAGCACGACTCGCCGGCCGATCCGTTCGCGACCGCGCAGAACAGCTACACGTACCTGGCGAATCTCAGGTACTGACAGCGGACAGACCGGCAGCGGGCAGGGCAAAGCCCCGTACCACCCCTCCTCGGGTGGTACGGGGCTCAGTCCTGGGCGGACGCCGCGCCGAGGAGCCCCCGGATATGGCTGGTTGCCTCGCGGAACTGCGGGCGCCCCATCGTCTCGGTGTAGTCACGCTCGGCCGGCAGACCGATCTCGATGATCTCGGTTATGGTGCCGGGCCGCGGGCTCATCACCACCACCCGGTCGGCGAGATAGCAGGCCTCCGAGATGGAGTGGGTGACCAGCAGCACGGTGGTGCCGGTCTCCCGCCAGATGCGGTTGAGCTCCATGTTCATCTGCTCGCGGGTCAGCGCGTCGAGCGCGCCGAACGGCTCGTCCATCAGCAGCACCGGCGGCTCGTGCAGCAGCGCGCGGCACAGCGCCACCCGCTGCTGCATGCCGCCGGACAGCTCGTGCGGAAAGGCGTCCTCGAAGCCGTCGAGTCCGGTCATGGCGATCAGTTCGTCCGCGCGCCCGCGGGCCACGGCGCCCGGCATCCTGCGCATCTCGGCCTGCAGCAGGATGTTGCGCCGCGCCGAGCGCCACTCCAGCAGGGCCGCGCGCTGGAATACGTATCCGATGTCGTGCCGTGGCCCCTGCACCTGCTCGCCGTGCAGCCGGACATCGCCCGCCGACGCCTTGAGCAGGCCGGCGACGAGTTTGAGCAGCGTGGACTTGCCGCAGCCCGACGGCCCCACGATGGCGACGAACTCCCCCATCGCGACATCGAGGGAGACATCGGTGAGCGCGGTGACGTCCCGGTTCTTGGTACGGAACCGGACGGCGACATCGTCGATGCCGACCGCCGCCGTGTTCCCCCGGCGGCCGTCCTCGAGCGTCGCTGCCGGCTCCCGTACCGTCGTGTCCTCGCCCATCGTCATCCCTTCATTGCCGTGGCGCTGTCCCAGTAGTCCGACACGGACTTGGGGCTCTTGACCAGACCCGCCTCGGCGAAGACGTCGATGGTCTGCTGCCAGTCGGCATCGGTGTTGACGCCCGGCGCCTTGCCCTCGGTCGCCTGGGTGTGCAGCAACGTCAGGGTCGTCTTGAACTGCTCGGACAGGACTTCCTTGGGCGGGAGTTGCTCGCTGGCGCCCTGCATCGCGGCGACGGCGGGATCGGGCGCCTTCTCGGCGGCGGCGAAGGATTCGCTGACCGCCTTGGCCATGCGCGCCGCGACATCCTTCTTGCCGGTCAGGAACTTCTGGCCGGTGATCAGGCCGTTGGAGTAGAAGTTGAGGCCGTTCTCCGAGAAGCGCAGATACCCGACCTGCTTCTTGGCCTTGTTCTGCATGGTCGGGCCCTGGTCGCTGGCGTAGCCGAGCAGGCCGTCCGTCTTGCCGGAGATCACCGCGGCGATCTTGCCCGCGGGGTCGGTGTTCTGCACCTTGACGTCGGACTCCGCGAGGTTGTTCTTCTTCAGGAAGATCGGGAACGTCTTGGAGAGCGCGTCGCCCGCGGTGCCCGCGATGGTCTTGCCCTTGAGGTCGGCGGGCGTCTTGATGCCCTTCGACTCGAAGAACTGCACGGAGGAGGGCGTCGTCTGCAGGAAGACGCCGAGGCTCTTCACCTTGACGCCCGAGTCGACACCGGAGAGCAGCGCGGGGGTGTCGGCCCAGCCGAAGTCGGTCTGTCCGGCGCCGGTCGCCTGGACGGTCTTCTGGGAGCCCTGCCCGGCCTGGATGTTGAGGTCGATGCCGTGCTTCTCGAATATCTTCTGCTGCTTGCCGTAGTAGAACGGCGCGTGTTCGCCGTACGGATACCAGTTGAGCGTCAGGGTGACCTTGTCGAGTTTCTTGCCGGAGTCGCTGGTGGTCTTGTCCGAGCCGTCCTCACCACAGGCCGTGGCGACCAGGAGCAGCGGAACGAGGCCGATGGCGAGTCTGCGCGCAGTCATGGCTGGGGTCCTTCTCGTCAGCGTGGTTCGTGCCGGTCAGTAAGTGGGCCGGTCAGTAAGTGGGCCGGTCAGTGGGCGGGCCGGTCAGTAGGCGGTGGTGACGCCCGCCTCGCGGCGGCTGGCGTGCCACGGGAGCAGCAGCTTCTCGGCGATCTCGACGAGGACGAAGAGGATCACGCCGATCAGCGACATCACGAGCAGTCCCGCGAAGAGCATGGGGGTGTCGAGGTTTCCGTTGGCCTGGAGGATCACATAGCCCAGTCCCTCGTTCGCCCCGACGAACTCGCCGACGACGGCGCCGGTCACGGCCAGCGTGACGGCGACCTTGAGGCCGGAGAAGAGATGCGGCAGTGAGGCGGGGAAGCGGATCTTGACGAAGGTCTGCCAGGGGCTCGCGCCCATGGTCGACGACAGCTGGAGCATCTCCGGGTCGACGGCCTTGAGTCCGGTCACCATCGAGATGACGACGGGGAAGAACGCGATGAGGACGGCGATGAGGATCTTCGGCGCGATGCCGAAGCCGAGCCAGACGACGAACAGCGGCGCGATCGCGATCTTCGGCACGACCTGGGCGAAGAGCAGGATCGGGTAGAGCGTTTTCTCGACGGTCGACGAGTAGACCATGATCACCGCGGCGAGCACGCCGACCGCTACGGCGATCAGGAAGCCGAGGAGCGTCTCATAGGTGGTCACCCAGGTGTGCTGCCAGATGTAGTCGGTCTTCCCGGTCAGTACGTCCACCGTCGCGCCGGGCGAGGGCACGAGATAGGGCTCGACCAGTTCGGCCGCGGCGATCACCCACCACACGCCGAAACAGGCCAGCAACAGCGCCACGGGCCGCCAGCTCTGCTCGATCGCACGGACGGCGCGCTCCCCCGCGCCCGGTCCATTCCGCGTGGCAACTCCCGCTACTTTCCGGGGTGCTGCCTTGATAGCGCTCTGGCTCACGGTCAACTCCTCTGGGAAAACGCTTTCAGAAAGCGCTTTCTGATAAGGTGCCGCCACGCTAATGACTGCCTGTACGCACGGTCAATAGGTCGTCCCGAAGTTTCGGGGGGTGCAGTGAGTGAACGGCCATCAACACCTGTCCATGTGACGCTGGACGTCGTCGCCCGCAGGGCGGGCGTGTCCCTGGCCACCGCGTCCCGGGCCCTCAACGGCACCACCCGGGTCCGGGAGGATCTGCGCCGGCGCGTGCGCGCGGCGGCCGATCTGCTCGGCTATATCCCCAACGCCCATGCCCAGGCGCTCGCCAGCGCCTCCAACAACACCGTGGGCCTCATCTGCCACGACGTCGGTGATCCCTACTTCGCCGCCATCGCCGGCGGTGTGATGCGGGCGGCCGCCGAGCAGGATCTGCTCGTCATGCTCGCCAGCACCTTCCGGGAACCGGCCCGGGAGATCGCGTACGTCTCCACCCTGCGCGCCCAGCGGGCGCGCGCCATCCTGCTGATCGGCTCGGGGTTCCAGGACCGGGCCTGGGAACGGGCGTTGGCGGCCGAGCTGGAACCGTATCTCCGCGCGGGCGGCCGGGTCGCGGTCGTCAGCCGGCACCGCACCCTGCGGGTGGACGCCGTACTGCCGGAGAACCGGGCCGGAGCCGCGGCTCTCGCCCAGGCCCTACTGGCTCTGGGGCACCGGGAGTTCGCGGTGCTGAGCGGGCCGCCCGAGCTCACCACCGTCACCGACCGGCTCGCCGGGTTCCGCGAAGGGCTGGCGCAGGGCGGGATCACGCTCGGGCCCGACAGGGTGGTGCACGGCGCCTTCACCCGCGAGGGCGGTCATGCCGCCGCCCGTGAACTCCTCGCCCGCTCCACCGGGCCCACCTGTGTCTTCGCGGTCACCGATGTGATGGCGGTGGGTGCGCTCGCCGCCTTCCGGGAGGCGGGTGTCCAGGTGCCGCAGGACATCTCGCTCGCGGGCTTCGACGACATTCCCCTCGTACGGGAGCTCACTCCCCCGCTCACCACGGTCGCGCTGCCGCTGACCGCCATGGGCCAGGAGGTGATCGCCCTCGCACTGCGCGAGCCGCGCGGCCCGCGTTCGCGGGTGCTGCGGGTCGGCGGCGAGGTCGTCCTGCGCGCCAGCACCGCGCCACCGGCCACCCCTCTTACCGGAAGGACCAGTTGATGAAAATCGAGCGCGTCGAGACCTTCGCGGTCGCCCTGCCCACCCGCCGCTCGTTCGGCGTATCCGGCGGCGCGATCGCCGTCGCCGGACAGCCGTCACTGCGGGTGCTGGTGAAGGTGAGCGCGGACGGGGCGCACGGCTGGGGCGAGGCGACGCCCATCCCCGCCTGGACGTACGAAACCGCCGAGTCCATCGTCACCACGATCGACCGCTATCTCGCCCCGGCCGTCGTCGGCCGGCCCGCCTGGAACCTGGACGCCGTCGACCGCGCCTTCGACCGGGCCATCAACCGCGGCTTCACCATCGGCGCGCCGCTGGCCAAGAGCGCGGTGGATGTGGCGTTGCACGATCTGCTGGGGCGGGCCGCCGGGGTGCCGCTCGGCGTGCTGTGGGGGCAGCGCAGGTCGGAGTCGATCGAGCTGGGCTGGATCGTGTCCGGGCAGTCCCCGGGCGAGGTCGGCGACAGCGTGGCGGAAGGCTCGGACGCCGGATACCGGGCGTTCAAGGTCAAAATCGGGCTGCACGACGAGGACACCGACGCGGCGGTGGTAGCGGCGGTGCGCGAACACGCGCCGGGTGCGCCGGTCTGGGTGGACGCCAACCAGGCGTACACCGTGGACGCCGCACTGCGCATGGCGCGGCGGCTGGACGCGATCGGGATCACCGCCTTCGAGCAGCCGCTGCCCGCCAATGACATCGCGGGGCTGCGGCGGCTGCGCGAGCACTCCCCGGTGCCGGTGGCGCTCGACGAGAGTCTGCGGCACCCCACCGACCTCGCGACCTTCGTCCGCCTTGAGGCCGTGGACGTGGCGATAGCCAAGGTGCAGCGCAGCGGCGGGCTCACGCTGTCACGGCGGCTGTGTGCGCTCGCCGAGGACTGCGGGGTGCGGCTGATGGGGTCCGGGCTGACCGACTCGGATCTGGGGCTTGCCGCATCACTGCATCTCTTCGCCGCGTACGGGATCGACACCCCGGTCGACCTGAATGGCCGCCAGTTCATTGAATCGCCTTACGCGGGACGGACGGTGCGGGTGGAGAAGGGGGTGGCTCAGGTGCCCGACTCCCCCGGGCTGGGGGTCGAGGTGGACGAGGCGGTGGTGCGTGAGCTGGCCGTCGACGTACTGGAACATCGGGCGTGAACAGCGCCCGGCGCGCGGGTCCATCGAGTCGCGCGCCCCGGGCACCCCCAGCGCGCCGTACGCGCCGGGCAACACTCCCGTGCGCCGGTACGGTCCACCTTCATTTCCATCATCCCTGCCCACAAGCGTTCTTTTCGGTCCGGGTCTGCGCCGGATTGGTACTTCCGGGGTTCCGGGATGCCACGGTTATGCACGTTTGAGACTTCCTACTTGTCCCTCAGTGCCATATGCCCACCAAACCTTTGCCGATGGCATGTGGCACAAAGAAGTACAGGGGGAATGCCGTACGGCAGGACCGGACGGGCGTGCACCACACGGAACACACCCTCAATCAAACGTCACTGGCCGCCTTTTGGACGAAATTGGCGATCTAGTGCCACCCGGAGACGACCAACACCATGATGTGATCGGCCCGTTCGGGACGGGACCACTGCCGATGCACCACCCGCTCGCACAACAGCCCGAACAGGCGTTTCGCAGAGGAGGGCTCGCGATGGACGGATACTTCGCCAGTCGACTGCATCACCAATTACGCGAACATGTCCGCTACTTCGCCGAAAAGGAGATACGTCCGAGAATCCCCGCGATGGAGGCCACCCGCTCGGTCCACCGCGATCTGTCCCGGCTGACAGCCCGGCAGGGGTGGCTCGGCGCGACCATCAGCAAGGAGCACGGCGGGATGGGTGTGGGCCACCTCGCCAAGACCATCATCATCGAGGAACTGTCCCGGGTCAGCGGGGCGATGGGCGCGATGGTGCAGGCCTCGCAGCTGGGTGTTGCCAAGATTGTCCACTTCGGCAGCGATCAGCAGAAGAAGACCTGGCTGCCGTCCATCGCCGCCGGCGAATGTCTGCCGACGATCGCGGTCACGGAACCCGAGTCGGGCGGCCATGTGCTGGGCATGAGAGCCACCGCGGTGCGAGACGGCGACGACTACATCATCAATGGCCGAAAGGTGTTCGTCGGCAACAGCCATGTAGGCGATCTGCACGGCGTTGTGGTCAGGACCGCTCCAGGTTCAAAAGGGCTGACGGCCTTCCTGGTCGAGTCGGACCGCCCGGGGTGCCGAGTGGGCCAGCAGCGGCCGACGATGGGGCTCCACGGCTTCAGCTTCGGCGAGCTGCACTTCCACAACTGCCGTGTCCCCGCCCCGAACCGGCTCGGCGACGAGGGCGACGGCCTGTCCGTGGCGTACTCCTCCAGCGTGCTGTACGGCCGCGCCAACCTCACCGCCGTGTCGCTCGGCATCCACCAGGCGATCCTGGAGGAGACGACCCGCTTCTGCAAGGAGCGACACCGGTATGGCAAACCGCTGCATGAACTTCCGTCCGTCAAGCTGAAGTTGGGAAAACTGCAGTCGCGGCTGATGACCGCCCGGCTCGCCGCGTACCACGCCGTCCACCTGCTCGACCAGGGCATGCCGTGTGACGCGGAGCTGATGAACGCCAAGCTGCTCAATGTCGAGTCGGCGATCGACTCCGCCCGCAACGCCATGGAGATCCATGCCGCTGCCGGGCTCTTCACCGACCGCCCCATCGAACGGTATCTGCGGGACGCGCTCCATATGTTCGCCCCCGCGGGGACCTCCGACATTCAGCTGCTGCGCCTGGCGGAGGTCGCGCTTGGCACGGCGAAGGGCGACTGGTCGCAGCGGCTTGCCGATGAGCTCAGGCTGGAGCCGGTGCTCTGACGGACCCTTCTGCGCAGTCTCCGGACGGGCTGACCACAGCCCGTCCGAGACCGAGGACCCGCCTCCTACGCCCGGCGCAGGAGGCGTAGGAGGCGTAGGAGGCGTAGGAGGCGTAGGAGGCGTAGGAGGCGTGCGAGGCTCAGATGCTGCTGTCCTCGCGCCGGTGGATCTGCTCGATCAGCTCCGTGGCAAGCGACTTGATGGTCTCCAGCCCCGCACGCCCCCACGGCCGCGGCTCGGTGTCGACGACGCAGATCGTGCCGAGCGCGATTCCCGTACGGTCGATCAGGGGCGCCCCGAGATAGGAGCGGATGCCGATCTCGTCGACGACCGGGTTCCCCGCGAACCTCGGATAGTCGCAGACGTCCTCCAGGACCAGCGCCTTGCGCCGTACGACCACATGCGGGCAGTAGCCGTGGTCGCGCGCCATGAAACGGCTGACGTCACCGCCGCCCGCCGCCGCCAGATCATTGTCGCTGTGCGTGCCGGCCGGCGTGTGCAGCCCGGCGAAGAACTGCCGGTTCTCGTCAATGAAGTTGACCATCGAGTACGGCGCGCCCGTCACCTCCGCGAGCCTGTGCGCGAATTCGTCGAAGGCGGGATCGGGCCGGTCCCCGAAGCCGAGCTGGCGCAGCCGCCGCACGCGGACGGGCGCTTCGCGGTCGACGGGGGTCAGCAGCAGATGACCGGTGGGGTCATACGTCATGTCGGTGCTCCGTAGCTCGGTGCCTGAGCCGGCACCGCGGTGGTGGTGAGCAAATGCTGGACGAGGGTGACCAGCGTCCTTGTCGCCGAGCTGGCGATCCGCGCGTCGCACAGCACGACCGGCACCTCCGGCTTGAGGTCGATCGCGGCCCGGACTTCCTCCGGTTCGTAGCGGTAGGCGCCGTCGAACTCATTGACGGCGACGACGAATCCGATGCCGCGCCGCTCGAAGAAGTCGACGGCGGAGAAGGAGTCCTCGAGCCGGCGGGTGTCGGCGAGGACGATCGCTCCGAGCGCGCCTTCGGATAGTTCGTCCCACATGAACCAGAAGCGCTCCTGGCCGGGGGTGCCGAAGAGATAGAGCACATGGCTCTTGTCCAGGGTGATCCGGCCGAAGTCCATGGCGACCGTCGTGGTGGTCTTGGACTCGATGCCTTCCAGGCTGTCGGTGGCCACGCTGACCTGCGTGAGCAGTTCCTCCGTACTCAGCGGTGCGATCTCGCTGACCGCTCCCACGAAGGTCGTCTTGCCCACCCCGAATCCGCCGGCTATCAGGATCTTCAGCGCGGTGGGGAAGAGGTCCCGGAGGTCAGAGCCGTCGTCGTAGGCCATCAAGCACCGCCTCCAGCAAAGAACGGTCGGTGGGTGTGTCACGGCTGCGAGGCGCCCGCGCGGTGACCGCGCCCCAGTCCACGAGATCGGAAAGCAGCACCTTGGTGACGACCGCCGGGAGCCTGAGGTGCGCCGAGATCTCGGCGACCGAGGTAGGACCGTCGCAGAGGCCGAGCGCCAGGGCGTGCTCGGGACCCAGGTGCCTCTGCGGCACGGTCCCGGTGGCCATCACCAGCGAGAGCAGGTCCAGTGCGGTTGTCGGACGGGTGCGCCCGCCGCTCACCGTGTACGGACGGATGAGCCGGCCGGCCGCGTCGTCGAGCAACGGCCCGTCCTTGGGGGACGGCACTCTCATTGCCCCGGGGCGCTCGGCGCCGCCGCCGACTGTCTGGCCGGCGTGGTCAGGTAGGGCCGTACGCTCTTGACCAGCATCGCCATCTCGTAGCCGAGGACCGCGGCGTCCGCCTCGCGCCCGGCGAGTACGGCGAGACAGGTGCCGGAGCCGGCCGTGGAGACGAACAGCAGTGTGGAGTCGAGTTCCACGACCACCTGGCGCACCTCCCCGCCGTCACCGAAGCGCGCTCCGGCGCTGCGGCCCAGGGAGTAGAGGCCGGAGGCGAGTGCCGCCATGTGGTCGGCGCTGTCGGGGTCCAGGCCGTGTACGGATTTCACCAGCCCGTCGGAGGAGAGCAGTACCGCGTTACGGGTGTACGGCACGCGCTGGACCAGGCCGCTGAGCAGCCAGTCGAGATCCGAGACATGACCGTTGGACACGTCGCTCGCCATGATGCATCTACTCCTTGGAGGTGTTGTCGTGGCGCTGCGGAGCGGTGTCCGCGGGGGAATGCGACTCCGCCAGTCCGATGCCCCGCTGGAAGGCCGCCATCAAGCCCGGGTCGTGCAGGGCGGGTTCGTCGTCCTCGCGGGGCGACGGAGCGTCCCTGAGCTGGGGAACGAGGTGTTCCTGACTGCGGCGTCGGGGCAACTGGGGGCGGCCCATGGTGCCGCGGACCACCCCGCCCGCCGACGGACCGGCGGTGGTGCCGGCGGGCTCGGCGGGCGAACTCTGCCGCGGCGCCGAGTGGTCGGCGCCGGGGAGGGCGGCGGCCGGGTTGGGCCTGTCGGCCTGGTCTCCGCGTACGGGAAGGGGACCCGCGCCAAGTGTGGCGTGCACCGTCTCACGCTGTGGCTGTGAATGTGGCTGTGAATGTGGCTGTGAATGCTGCGGGTGCTGCGGGTGCTGCGGCTGGAGCTGATCCAGGTACGGCGGGGAGTGCGGCTGCTGCGGGATCGAGGCGGACTGAGCCCCGGTCGCCCGGGGAACTGCCGTCCGGCCGTCCGGGCTTTGCCCGGCTTCGGCCGCCGAGTCGGCCGCCTGAGCCAGGCGCCCCGGCTCGGAGCCGAGCAGCCCCTGCGGCAGTACGAGGATGGCCTGGACGCCGCCGTAGATATTGGACTGGAGCCGGACCGCGATGCCGTGTCTGCGGGCCAGCGCCGAGACGACGAAGAGGCCGATCCGCCCGTCCTGCAGCAGGTGGGCGACGTTCACCTGGTCGGGGTCGGCGAGCAGGGCGTTCATCTTTTTCTGCTCGCCGACCGGCATGCCGAGACCGCGGTCCTCGACCTCGACGGCGAGCCCGGCCGTGACGTGCGAGGCCCGCATCAGCACCTGGGTGTGCGGTGCCGAGAACAGCGTGGCGTTCTCGACCAGTTCGGCCAGCAGATGGATCACGTCGGCGACGGCGTGGCCGCGCAGTGTGCCGTCGATCGGCGGCACCAGCTTGACCCTGGGGTACTGCTCCACTTCGGCGATCGCGGAGCGGAGCACCTCCGTCATGGTGACCGGATTGGACCACTGCCGCCGGGAGATCGCGCCGCCGAGGACGGCGAGGTTCTCCGCGTGCCTGCGGATGCGGGTGGCGAGGTGATCGACATGGAAGAGGCCCTTGAGCAGCTCGGGGTCCTCGACCTCGTTCTCCAGCTCGTCGAGGAGCTGGATCTCCCGGTGGACCAGCGACTGGAGCCGTCGGGCCAGGTTGACGAAGACCTCGACCTTCTGTTCATTGCCGACGCTGCTGGAGAGCCGGGACGCCTGCACCACCGCCGCCACCGCGGCCTCGTGCGAACGGCTCAACTCCTCGGTCAGCAGGTCGAATTCGTCCCCGCCGATCGGGGCGGGCGAGGGCATACCGCGAGCAGGCGGCCCCTCCCCCCGTCTGAGCTGCTCGACCACCGTGCGCAGGTCCGCCTGACTGCGCGCGGTGGAGCTGCGCAGGTCGGCGCACCGGTCGAGTACGGACTTGGTCATGCGGTCCGCGCCCATCGCCGCCGCGGCCACGGCGGCGATGGCGATCACGGCGGAGGCCGTGAGCACGGCCCACAGACTGGCGGACGGCTGGGGGGTGGCGACGCGGATCGTGAATATTACGGCGGCTGCGCCACTGAGCGCCGCGACGACCGCCGGCAGAACCGCGGTCCGCAGGAGTTGAGGGCGTATACGGGCTTCCGGCGAAGACGGCACGGGATGCGACCTTCCCGCTGACGACAGGGAGCGGGCGCCTGGCCGGCCGTGGCGCCCGCCCTCGCGGCGATCGGGCCGCGCGGCGGGTGCGCGTAGTTGAGACATCAGCGTCCTTGGTACGTGGGGCCCCAGGAATCGGCGTACTGCACTTGGTCAGCTTCGGCTCGGCGGACGGCTCGGCATACGCGATATCGGAATACGCAGTATCGGTACGCAACATGAGCCACCTGTCGATCACCGGCAACACACGGTAGTCGCCAAGCGGGCACGTGCGACGGGCAGTTGACAAACTTGCCCGGCATTCGTCCCGCTCTGGTATGAGGCTTCGCACTGCTGCCCGAAAACGCACCACCGGCCCCCGTCACCGCGTCAGCGGTGGCAGGGGCCGGGCTCCCGGGGAATCAGGCGGTCGGCGCCACCTCGGGGCTGCTCGCGCCGCCGGCGGTGGCCCAGCCTTCGACGGGCACGGGCGCCACCGCACGCCACCACAGCTCGGACGGAACGCCGGCGGCAGTCGGCTCGAAAGGCTCACCCGGTCGGGGCAACGCTATGGGCGCGCCCGCGGCAGCCGCGGCCGCGACCGTACCCTCGCCGGGCTCGGCCCACGGGTGCGGCGCGAGGTTGAACGTGCCCCAGTGGATCGGCAGCATCACGCCGGACGGGCGGTCGCCCTGAAGGTCGAGGTGGGCACGCATGCCCTCGGCGGGCGTCATATGGATGTCCGGCCAGTATTCGCTGTACGCACCGATCTGGATCATGGTGGCGTCGAAGGGGCCGTGCTCGGCGCCGATGTCCTTGAAGCCGGGGAAGTATCCGGTGTCGCCGCTGTGGTAGATCCGGTGCTCCGGACCCGCGACGGCCCAGGACGCCCAGAGTGTGTGCTGCTGGTTGCGCAGCCCGCGGCCGCAGAAGTGACGGGCCGGGGTGGCGGTCAGCCGGATGCCGGCGACCTCCGTCGACTCGTTCCAGTCCAGCTCACGCAGCCGGTCCGCGGGCACCCCCCAGCGCTCGAGGTGCGCGCCGACGCCCAGGGGCACCGCGAAGACCGTGTCGGTGGAGGCCAGGGCGCGGATGCTGGGCAGATCGAGGTGGTCGTAGTGGTCGTGGGAAATGACGACGACGTCGACCGGGCCGAGGTCCGCGAGCGGCGCGGGAACCGGGTGCAGCCGCTTGGGACCGGCGAAGGAGAAGGGTGAGCAGCGCTCGCCCCAGACCGGGTCGAAAAGAACTCGCCGACCGTCGATCTCGGCGAGGACGCTGGAGTGTCCGATCCAGGTGAGCCGGAGCCCGGAGGCCGGCGGTTTCGCCAGGTCGTCGAGGGTTGTGGGGTGTACGGGCACCACGCCGATCGGGGACCGGCGTGCCCGCGCCTCCTTGCGGAAGTAGATCTTGGCGAACTCGATCATGGAGCCGCCGGACGGCCTGGTCCTGGCTCCCACGGGGTTCTGGAAAGACCCGTCGGAGAAGTTCGGCGAGCGGCGGATCCGCGCCCACCGCTCTCCGGCCGGGTCGGCGCCGAACGCGGCGGGTCGCAGCGAGCGCAGCCGGGAGCTGAGGGGGTGGGGGGATTCAGCGCCGGTCACGGCACCTCCAGGTGTCGGGGTCTTTTCATTATGTGCGGGGGGTACGACAGTGCGGTAACGCGCTGGGGCCGCTCACCGTGCTCGCAGCGGCGGGCGTCACTTTGGGTGTGCCGGCGATGACGGACATCGGCACCCGCGGCGGCCTCAGCTTCGCGGCTGGCCATAGGCCCGTTCGACGTGCAGCCGCAGCACGAGACGCTTGTCGCGGACCATCGCGCGCCGGTAGTCGTCCCAGTCCGGGTGCTCGCCCTGCACGTCGCGGTAGAGCGTGATCAGCTCTTCGACGGTGGCGTCGTGCGGGTCGGCGGCGACCGGGGAGAGGTCGGCCGTGCCCTCGGCGACGGTCCAGGCCCAGCGATCGGGGCTGGTGACGTGGTAGCCGGCCCGCGGGTCCCGGCGCAGGTTCTTCGTCTTGGCCCGGCCGTCGGTGATGGACACCCGGATGATCCGCTCGTCCGGGTAGTAGGCGTGGTTCACATTGGACAACTGGGGCCTGCCGTCCCGCTTGATGGTGGCCAGCACGCCTCCGTCGCACTCGGCGATCAGCTCGAGGAGGGCGTCCTCGATCCGCCGCGGGCCTTGCTGCGCGTCCTGCTGTGCGTCCATGTCCGTCATGACCTGAGCAACGCCTGCCCCCGTGCGGGTGTTCCTGAAATTTCTTCCCCGCCATGTCACATCCGGGCCGTTCCGGCCGTCGTACGTGTGAAACGGCGTCGCCACAGGGCGGCGACCACACCTCAGGAGGCTCGTCATGGCCCGTATCTCGCTCACCCCGCGCCCCTCGCTCCTCTTCCGCGTCACCCAGTGGTACTCCAGGCGTGTGTACGGAAAGGTCCTCGACCCGGCCCGGGCACTGGCCCACAACCCCCGGGTGCTGTGGACGGATCTCCGTTTCGAGCAGTCGGTGGCCAAGTGGAAGACCCTCGACGCCGACCTCAAGGCGCTGGCCGTGATGGCCTCGGCGGCCTCGATCGGGTGCAGCTGGTGCATGGACTTCGGCCACTGGGAGAGCCGGCGGCACGGCATGGACGTGCGCAAGCTCCAGGATGTGCCGATGTGGCGCGACAGTGACGTCTACGCTCCGCTGGAGCGCGATGTCATGGAGTACGCGGAGGCGATGACCGCCAATCCGCCGCAGGTCGAGGACGAGCTGGCGAAGCGGCTGCTCGCGGCTCTCGGTGAGGCCGCGTTCGTCGAGCTGACCGCGATCGTGGCGGTGGAGAACCTGCGCTCGCGGATGAATACCGCACTCGGGCTGACCAGCCAGGGCTTCAAGGACAACTGCGAGATTCCGGCGCCTCCGCGCTCAACGGCGGCCTGACCGCGGTGACCGTTCGGTCCGCCGGGCGCGTTTGCTGACGATCATGTTGACAGGGGAGCCCACTCCTCCAGATACTGACCGACGGTTCAGTTAGTGTGTCCGTCGCCGTGCCTGGAGGCACCATGTCCGAGCTCCCCACCCAGCTGGTCCCGCTCACGACCCGGCCGGGCGCCGGATCCGACGGTGGCGTACTGCGGCTGATCATCTCGGGGAGCATGTGACATGGCGTCGACCACGCTGACGGGCGGCGAAGCCGTCGTACAGGCGCTGGCGGCGCACGGCGTCACCCAGGCCTTCGGGATCCCCGGCACGCACAACCTGGAGATCTACCGGCATCTCGCCGCCTACGGAGTCGCACATGTGACGCCGCGACATGAGCAGGGCGCGGGGTACGCGGCCGATGCGTACGCCCGGGTCAGCGGGCGGCCAGGGGTCGCGATCACCACCACGGGCCCCGCACTGCTGAACATCGCGGCGGCGGTCGGCCAGGCGTACTCCGACAGCGTGCCGCTGCTCGTCGTCTCCCCCGGAATGCCGCTGCGCCACCCGCGCCAGCCGACCGGGCTGCTGCACGAGATGCGCAGCCAGAGCGAAGCGCTGCGGGGGGTGGCGGCGTTCAGCCACCGGGTGTCGACGGTCGACGAGATCGGCGCGGCGGTCGCCCGGGCGTTCACGCTCTTCGCCACCCAGCGGCCGCGGCCGGGGCACATCGAGATTCCGCTGGATCTGCTGGAGGCCGCGGAGCCGGTCGGAGCGGTACGGACCGCCCCGCCGGCCGGGGCCGCCGTGCCCCCTTCGGGCGAGATCCGGCGGGCCGTCGACGCGCTGCTCGCGGCGCGGCGCCCCGCGCTGGTACTGGGCGGCGGCGCGCGTGGGGCCGCTGCTGAACTGCTCACCCTGGCCGAGGAGTTGGGCGCGCCCGTCGTCACCACCGGCAACGGCAAGGGAGTCGTGGACGAGTCCCATCCGCTGTCGCTCGGTGTCTCGCTGCACAGCCAGGCCGTCCAGAGGTGGCTGGCGCGGCGCGATGTGGTGCTGGCCGTGGGGACCGAGCTGGCGGAGTCCGATCTGTGGTCGCCGCCGCCGGCCTTGAGCGGCACGCTGGTACGCGTCGACCTGGACCCCGCCCAGATGTACGCGGCGATCCCGGCGGACGTGGCGCTGGTGGGCGACGCGCGGCAGGTGGTGGGCACGTTGCTGGCCGCGTACCGGATCGGCACGGGAGGTGTTGGCGAGCGGGTCGGGAGCGGAGCGGGTGCAGGAGAGCCGGATGAGCGCGGACCGGGTGGGGGCGAGCCCGGACGGGGTGAGCCCGGTGGGCGCGGGTCGGTCGGGCAACGGCCGGGTGCGGGCGAGCCGGGTGGTCACGGACCGCTCGGGGGCGAGCCGGGACGGGGTGAGCCGGACGTACGTGGCGTCAGTGCGACGCGTCCGGCGCGGGACGCCGGGGCGATGATGCCGCGCGGTGCGGAACTGCGGCTCGTACGCGACACCGGGAGCGGCGACGAGGACGCGGACGCCGGAATCGGAACGGCGTCCGGCGCCGCCGATCTGTGGCTCGCCCACGACGCCCGCGCCGAGGAAACCGCCGCCCCCAGCGCCGCCGAGCAGGTTGCCGGGCTGCGCCTCGCGCGGGACGCCGAGACCCAGGACAGGGATGCCCGCTGGCTGCCGTACCTCCGGGCGATCCGTACCGTCCTCGCGGCCGATGCCGTCATCACCTCCGACAGCGCCCAGTGCTGCTACTACGGCGCGCTCCCGCACCTGCCCGTCGGGCCCGACGGGCGCTATCTGCACCCCACCGGGTTCGGCACCCTCGGCTACGCGCTGCCTGCCGCGATCGGCGCCAAGACCGCACACCCGGACCGGCAGGTGATCGCGCTCAGCGGCGACGGCGGGCTGCAGTTCTCCGTGCAGGAGCTCGCCACCGCCGCCCAGCTCCGACTCCCACTGCCCGTCGTCGTGTTCGACAACGGCGGCTACGGCGAGATCCGCGACGAGATGGCCGCGCGCGGCGACGTCCCGGCCGCCGTCGACTTCGCGCCCGTCGACCTGCCGGCCCTCGCCCGCGCCTACGGCGGACACGGGGAGCACGCCGCGACCCCCGAAGCGCTCGCCGCCGCCCTCACCCGGGCCCTCGGCACCCCCGGCCCCACCGTGATCACCGTTCCCGAGGAGACCACCCGATGACCACTCCCCTGCTGTCGCTCACCTGGACCGACCATGTCACCGGCCGCCAGGGCCACTTGGTCGTCGACCGGCTCGTGCGCGGGGTCTCCAGCGGCGGTCTCAGGATGCGCGAGGGCTGCACGCTGGAGGAGGTGTCCGGGCTGGCCCGCGGCATGACGATGAAGGAGGCCCTGCACTACAACCCCGAGGGGCGGTACATCCCCCTCGGCGGCGCGAAGGGCGGCATCGACTGCGACCCGCAGGACCCGCGGGCGTACGACATCCTGGTCCGCTATCTGCGCGCCGTGCGGCCGTACATCGAGACGATGTGGACCACCGGCGAAGACCTCGGCCTCACCCAGGACATCGTCGACCGCGCAGCCGCCGAAGCGGGGCTCGCCTCCTCCATCCAGGCCGTCTACCCGCTGCTCGACGACGAGGCGACCGCGCGCCGGCGGCTCGCGGACGCCTTCGCCGTCGAGGTCGACGGCATCGGGCTCGACGAGCTCGTGGGCGGCTGCGGCGTCGCCGAGTCCGTGCTGGTGGCGCTCGACCGGGCGGGGGTCGCGTACGAAGGAACGCGCGTCTGTGTCCAGGGACTTGGCACGATGGGCGGGGCGACCGCCCGCTTCCTCGCCCGTGCCGGGCTCAAGATCGTCGCCGTCGCCGACGTCAAGGGCACCGTCGCCAACCCGGCCGGGCTGGACGTCGATGCGCTGCTGGCGGCCCGCGACTCCTACGGCACGGTCGACCGGACGGCCCTGCGGCCGGACGACCTCGAGCTGGCGGGTGACGCGTGGCTGTCGGTCGACGCGGAGGTGCTGGTGCCGGCCGCGGTCTCGTACGCCGTCGACACCGCCAATCAGAGTCAGATCACCGCTCGTTGGATCGTGGAGGCGGCGAACATGCCGGTGCTGCCGGACGCCGAGGAGCTGCTCGGGCGGCGCGGCATCACCGTACTGCCGGACGTCGTCGTCAACTCCGGTACGAACGCGTGGTGGTGGTGGACGCTGTTCGGGGACATCGACGCCGACGCGGACGAGGCGTTCGCGTACACGCGTCGCTCGATGCGCGCCCTGATCGACCAGATGCTGACGCGCGCGGAGGCGGACGGGACGACTCCGCGAGCCGCGGCGCACGCGATCGTCGCCGACCGGCTGCCGGTGATCGCCGAGCGCTTCGGCTGGTACAGATGACCGCGCGGCGCGCGAAGTGCGGGCACCGGCGGTACGGCCGCACGCACCTCACAACGCCCCAAGATCGGCTGTGTAGGGTGATGATGTGTCAAGAGTCCGGTTGAGCGTGGCGGAGCGGCGTGAGGAGCTGCTCAGTGCTGCCGTCGAGCAGATCGAGGAGCGCGGTGTGGCTGCCGTGCGCATCGCCGATGTCGCCTCCGCCCTCGGTGTGAGCAATGCCTTGGTCCTCTACCACTTCTCGACCAAGGAGAAGCTGGTCGCGGCCGCCTTCAGCTACGCCGCCGACGGTGACCTCGCCCATCTGCGCAAACTGCTGGGCCGCCGAACGTCCGCCCTGCGCCGGCTGCGGGCCGCTGTTCGCTGGTACGCGCCGACGGGCACGGCCAAGGGCTGGCGGCTGTGGATCGAGGGCTGGGCGGCCGCGCTGCGCGAGCCGACGCTGCGGGATGTAGCCCGCGATCTCGACCAGCAGTGGAAGGCCGCCCTGACCGAAGTCATCGCGGAGGGCGCGGCGGCGGGCGAGTTCCCGTGCGAGGACCCGGCGGCAACGGCTTGGCGGCTGACCGCGTTTCTGGACGGTCTCGCTGTGCAGATGACCTCGTACGCGGGATCGCTCTCACGCGCGGCGATGCTGGAGTGGACCGACGAGGCGCTCGCCCGTGAACTCGGCGTGGACCGCGCCGAGCTCACCGCAGCCGCTCGCTGAACTGCCGTGTGCTCAACTGCCGCTCGCTGTACTGCCGGGCGCTGAACCGCCGTGCGCTGTACTGCCGGGCGCTGAACTGCCGTGCGCACGCAGCCTCTTCCCGCATACTTGGCAACTGTGTCTCAGCAGCCGCAATCCCAGTCGCATTCTCAGCAGACAGATTCCCTCCCTCACGATGTGCTGGTGGTCGGCGGCAGCGGAGTGGACACGGTCGTCCGCGTCGACTCCCTGCCCGTCCCCTTGTCGGATTCCGTCGGAGTGGGCCCGATCCGCGAATCGCCGGGCCACACCGGCGGCAATGTGGCCCTGGGATGCCGGGCCCTCGGGCTGAATGTCACCCTCCTCGACTACATCGGCGACGACTGGCCGGGCCACCAGGTCCGCGCACGGCTTGCCGAAGGCGGGGTGGTCTTCGAGCCGCTTCTCTCTCCTACCGGAACCCGCCGAGCGGTCAACCTCGTCGACCCCGCCGGTCGCCGCATGTCCTTCTACGACGCCCGTGATCCCGGTGAGTTGCGGATGCCGCGCGACTTCTACCTCCCGCATCTGCGGCGGGCGCGCCACATCCATCTCTCGATCACGAACTTCGCGCGGTTCCTCTACGACGACATCGAGGCGCTCGGCGTACCCGTCTCCACCGACCTGCACGACTGGGACGGACTGGACGACCACCACCGGGAGTTCGCGCTCCGCTCGGACCTGGTCTTCCTGAGCACGGTGGGCGCGCGCGAGCGGATCGCCTCGGTGATGCGGGAGATCCTGCGCGACGGACGGGCCCGGGCGGTGATCGCGACGGCGGGCGCCGGCGGCTCCTACCTCCTCACCCGCGACGGCAGCAGCACCCCGCGCCCGATCCCCGCGGCGGTCCCGCCCGCACCTGTGGTGGACTCCAACGGCGCGGGTGACGCGTATCTCTGCGGCTTTCTGTACGGGCACCTGTCCGGCCGCGACCTGGAGGAGAGCGCGAGGCTGGGCGCGCTGGCGGGCGCCCACGCCTGCACGGCCGAGGGCAGCGCCTCGCTGATCGGCCCCGCCGAACTCGTGCCGCATCAGGTCTGACGCACCGGTTCGAGCTGGGTTTGACGCGCACCCCACTACGCCGTCGACATGCGTGAGATACGCGGCATCATCGACACCTGCACGGCGACCGAGGACTCAGCCGCGCCGGGGTGGGGCGCGAGGTCGACGAGCACGAGCACGCCGCCGCCGGCCCGGCACCTCGGCGCGCACGGTTCGCCCGGTCAGCCGGGGCAGGTCCCCGCGCCCCACCCCGCCGTCTTCACAGGGGCAGCAGGTCGGGGCGCTTGGCCTCGACGCGGTCGCCGGAGCTCTCGCCCCGAAGTCGGCGGCCGATCCACGGCACCAGGTGCTCGCGCGCCCACTGGACGTCGTCGCGGCGCACTTCGAACGGGCCGCGCGGCGGCTGGGGCGGCCACGGCTGGTCGGGGTCGGCCGGCACATCGAGTCCGAGTACTTGGGCGGCGCGCAGCGCGACCCGGGTGTGTCCCTCGGGCGACAGATGCAGCCGGTCGCTGTCCCAAGCCCGCCTTTCCTGGACAGACTTGAGGGACCAGAGGTCGAGGACGGGGCAGTCGTAGCGGTCGGCGATGGCACGCACATGCGCGGTGTACATGGCGATCTTGCCGCGCAGATGGCGCAGCACCGGCACGCCGCGCGTATCGAATCCCGTGGTCACCATGACCGTGCCGACCGCGCTCGCGAGGTCGGCGACGGCGCGCTCGAAGCGCTCGGCCACATCGTCGGGGTCGGTGCCCGGCCGGATGATGTCGTTGCCGCCGGCGCAGAACGTCACCAGATCCGGGGCGAGTTCCTTTGCTCGAGGCACCTGCTCCTCGACGATCTGGTCCAGGAGACGGCCGCGTACGGCGAGATTGGCGTACCTGAAGGAGTGCTCCGGCGTCCGGTCGCCGAGGAGGACCGCCAACCGGTCCGCCCAGCCGACGTACATCCCGTTGGGACCCGGGTCTCCGACGCCCTCGGTGAAGCTGTCACCGATCGCCGCGTACGACCCGAATGAGCCATATTTCCCTGTTCTCGAATCGTCTGCCACGAGTCCACATCTTTCCTTTACGGATGTGACCTACGCGACCGTAAGGAGGGGTTGACGACGAGTGATCTTTGCCACCGGTCAAGTTTCGTCCAACCCGGAATACGCCGACTCCCCTCGCCCCGCCGGGCGGCGGGGCGAGGGGAGAACGGTGTGCTGTCGCGCCTCTGATGGATCAGACGGATTCAGACGGATCAGATGGAGACGCCGTACTGGCGCAGGTACGCCAGCGGGTCGATGTCCGAGCCGTAGCTCGGGCCGGTGCGGATCTCGAAGTGCAGGTGCGGGCCGCTGGAGTTGCCGGTGGAGCCGGAGAGGCCGAGCTGCTGGCCGCCGCTCACGCTCTGGCCGCCGGAGACGGCGAGCGAGGAGAGGTGGGCGTACTGGGAGTAGTTGCCGTCGCTGTGCTGAATGACGACCTCGTTGCCGTAGGCGCCGCTCCAGCCGGCGGAGACGACGGTGCCCGCGCCGACGGCCTTGACGGTGGTGCCGGAGGAGGCAGCGAAGTCGACACCGGTGTGGTAACCGCTGGACCACATGGCGCCGGTCATGCGGTAGGCGGTGATGACGCTCGCGCCGTCGACGGGCGTAGTGAAGCCGGAGCCGCTGATCTGCGGGGCGCTCGCGGAGTCGCCGGAGGCGGACAGCGCGGGGGCGTCCGAGCCGGAGTCGGCGGAGGGAGCACCGGCCTTCGAGGCGACTTTGGACTCGGCCTTGGACTCGGCCTTGGACTCGGCCTTGGACTCGGCCTTGGACTCGGCCTTGGACTCGGCCTTGGACTCGGCCTTGGATTCAGCCTTGGACTCGGACTGGTTCTGGCTCTCCCGGCTCTCCTGGCGCGGCTTCGCCTTCTCCGGAGCCTTCGCCTGCGACTTGCCGCCGAGGTTCAGCTTGAGGCCCGGGTGGATCAGTGACGGGTTCTCGCCGACCTGCTCACGGTTGTCCTCATACAGCTTCTTCCAGCCGCCGCGCACATCGTGCTCCCTGGCGATCTTGGCCAGGTAGTCGCCGGGGACGACGGAGTACGCGGTGGGGGCGGCCGCCTGTTTGGCTGCCGCCGGGGTCGCGGCGGCGGTCACCGCCGTGGCGGGCGCCACGGCGGGAGCGGTCTTGCCCGCCGCGTGGGCGCCGGCGGCACCCATCAGCGGAAGCGCGATGGCGGCGCCACCCGTGCCGGCGGCGACAAAGCCGCGCGTGATCGGACTGGCCTTGGGACGGCGGTGCTTACCCTTTGCGGGCATGGCGCGTTTCCTCTCCGGCGCCTACGAGGTGAGCTGTCGGGTTCGGGCTGGAGATGCCCGGCCGCGCGGTGCGCGGCTGAACCCCAAGCCGATTCCGGAATTCCGGAATCGGCGTACTTACCTGGGTCCCCCGTTCCTGCCACACGTGGGTGGGTTTTCGAATTCCGGGCGGCGGCAGGATTAGGCGGTCCGTCCGGATTGACGGGAACGTAAGCGAAACGGACCTGCCGGTACAAGGCATCACTTTCGCGGGCTAATGATCCGTGCGACATAGCCGCAGATTTCCGGTCACCCTCCGTGAATTCCGGACTTCAACCGGACCCCAACTGGCCTTCCGGCAACGGAATTCGGTTCCCTCGAGCCACCACACACCGTCACGGATATGATCCTGCTCACGGGTCGCACCCCATTCCCCCTACAGACGGGGCACGTTATGCCTAAACGGCTAAACCGGACAGAAGCGTCATTTAGCGACTATTGCCCTATCACTCTCACTTACCCACTGAATCCAGCCCAGCGCCGCAGAATTCCAACGCGACCAGGCACTCCCGCTCGCCGACTGTCTCCCATTTTCGGCGACAAAATTGGATAAAATTCCGCCGCCGATGCTCACCCCGCGGTGTGAGTCGGGTCAGCGACGGCGCAGCCGGATCACCGTGGCGTCCATGTCGCCCTTGAGCCCGGTGTGCAGTCCGTGGTGCAGGAGTACCGCCCCCTGGTGTACGGCACCGGTGTCCAGGCACTCGTAGGCAGCCGCCGGGTCGAGGCCGCGCAGCCTGAGCGCGGGCGGCCGCTCGCCGTAGTGCTGCGCCTGCAGCCAGGCGAGGACGACGCTCTCGTCGCCGCGCACGTACTGCACGGCGCTGAGCCCGCCCTCGGGCGCCCGCAGCCGGTGCAGCTCGCCGTGCTGCACCAGCGGCCTGATCTTCTTGTAGAGGTCCACCCAGCCGCGCGCCTCGGCGAGCTCCTCATCGGTCCACTCGGTGAGGTCGCCGCCGACCCCGAGAACACCCGCCATGGCGCTGACGAAGCGGAACCGGAGCGTGCTGAACCGCCCATTGAGCTGGACATTGGGACTGTCGGTGACCCAGGCCGCCATGACCCGTGCCGGGTGCAATTGAGTGAAGCCATGCTGGATGGCGAGCCGGTCCAGCGGATCGGTGTTGTCGGAGGTCCACACCTGGTCGGTACGGGAGAGGATGCCGAGGTCGATCCGGCCGCCGCCGCCCGAGCAGGACTCGAAGGCGACCGACGGATGCGCGGCCCGCAACCGGTCGAGGAGTGCGTACAGCGCGTGCACATGCTCGACCCACAGCTTCTGCGGGTACTCCTCGCCGGGCCAGCCGGCGTCCGTGAAGCAGCGGTTGAAGTCCCACTTCACATAGTCGATGGCCGCGCCGCTGAGCAGCGCGTCCAACTGCTCCCAGAGGTACGCCTGCACGTCCTCGCGCGCGAGGTTCAGCACGAGCTGGTTGCGGAATTCGGTCCTTGCGCGGCCGGGGTGGTGCTGCACCCAGTCGGGGTGCGCGCGGTAGAGGTCGCTGTCGGCGTTGACCATCTCCGGCTCGACCCAGATGCCGAACTGCATCCCCAGCTCGTGCACTTCGTCGGCGAGCGGCCCCAGGCCCCGCGGGAAGCGCTCGGCGCTGGGCGTCCAGTCGCCGAGCCCGGCGCGGTCGCTGGTGCGCTGCCCGAACCAGGCGTCGTCCACCACGAACAGCTCGACACCCATGGCCGCGGCGCGCTTGGCGAGCGCCCGCTGCTGCTCCTCGGAGATGTCGAAACCGGTGGCTTCCCATGAGTTGTAGAGGACGGGCCGCTCGGTCGCCGCGTCGGGGACGACATGCGCCAGCTGCCAGGCGTGCCACGCCCGGCTGGCCCCACCGAATCCGCCATCGGTCCACAGCCCTGCGAAGACGGGCGAGGTGTACGACTGGCCGGGCGCGAGCCGCAGCAGTCCCGATTCGTCATAGCCCGCGCCGCCGGTGATCTGCACGAGTCCGTCGGGCAGCCGCTGTACGGAGATCCGCCACGACCCGGACCAGCCGAGGGCGCAGGCGTACACCTCGCCGCGTTCCTCCGTGGCCCCCTCCGCATCCAGCGCGACCCACGGCAGATGCTGGTGCCCGGTGTGCCCGCGGCGGCTGCCGATCACCTTCTCGCCGTACGTCAGCTCCGACCGTACGAGCAGCGATTCGGCCGCCCAGCGGCCGTGCAGCTGACTGAGCCGCCAGCGCTCACGCTGCGGCAGCGTCCAGGCGGCGGCGTCGGCCCGCAGCAGCTCAAGGTCAGGGCCGTCCCCTTCGTGGGCGAGGGTGACCCAGCGCTCGATGATGTCCGCGTCGTCGCGCACCCGGTGATGCAGGGTGAGACCGAGGCCGTGTACGGCGTCGGTGAAGCGGAGCCGCAGCTCGTCGCCGTCCACCGCGTGACCGGCGAAGCTCCACTGAGTGCCGCGCACTTGGGGTGTACGGACGGAGAGCGCCGGGCGTACGAAGCGGGGTCCGCCCTCGACCGGGTACTCCTCGTGGCCGTCGAGCCGCGACTCGAAGGGCCAGTAGGGCGGCAGTACCCGGCCCGCGAGTGCCTCCGCGTCGGCGCCGGAGATCCGTGGCCCCCAATGGAGATGCAGCAGTTCGTCGGCGTCGCTGAGGTGCAGCGCATAACTGCTCATAGGTCCGGAGAGAACCCACGTACGACCGTTGCCAACACTCTCGATCATCCCGACCCCTCAGATACTCACAGGTCCGCACAGGTCCGCACATCATCCGACGGCGGCCGTCGCCGGTGCAACGGCCTTGCGGGAGACGGTCGAGACGATTGCCTGATGAAGCAGTGTCGTATCGTCGGGAAAGCGCCATCGTCGGCGAGCAGCGCCGACGGCAGCCACTTCAGGAGTCCCCGTGACGCAGCAGCTGCCGCAGGTCCCGTCGACAGAGCCGGAGCTGTCCGGAGTGCGCAACTTCCGGGACGTGGGCGGCCTGCCGACCGTGGACGGCAGGAAGGTACGGCACGGCAGGCTCTTCCGCAGCGGTCATCTCGCACATGCGACCGAGTCCGACGCCTCGTTCCTCGGCACGCTGGGCCTGCACACGATCTTCGACTTCCGCAACGCGGCGGACATGCGGCTGGAGGGCCCCGACGTCGAGCTGCCCGGCGTACGCAATGTGAATCTGCCGCTGACCGACCCGGCCGACGGCGCCGAGTTCTGGAAGATGGTCAGGGACGGCAACCTCGACCAGCTGCGGTCGATCCTCGCGGACGGCAAGGCTGCCGGGCGGATGTCGGCCTCGTACCGGACGATCATCACGCAGCGCACCGCCGAGCAGAGCAAGGTGCTGCACGCCCTCGCGGAGGACAGCGTCCCGGCTCTGATGCACTGCGCGGCGGGGAAGGACCGAGCCGGTCTGTCGGTGGCCGTCTCCCTGCTGGCGGTCGGCGTCGAGCGGGATGCCATCGAGGCGGACTACCTGAAATCCAACGACCCGCACCGCCGCTACCTGGTACGGCGCAGCGACAACTCCCCCGCCGCGATGTCCCCGGAGGTGATGGAGCTGCTGTCCCCGCTCTTCGACGCGCGGGCCGAGTACCTGAGCGCGGCCTTCGAGGCGATCGAGCAGACCTGGGGTACCACCGAGCGCTACCTCACCGAGGACCTGAAGGTGAGCCCGCAGACGCGCGAGCGGCTGCGCGGCCGGCTCCTCGACGAGGGATGAGCCGGCCTCGCGGGTTCCGCGCCTACTGGTTCTGGCCGCCCAGCAGGAAGAGCAGGTAGAGGAAGAAGGCGAAGAGATGGCCCGCCACCAGATAGGCGAAGAGCCGGATCACCAGCCCTCGGGGGAATTTCCCCTCCTCGTTGTGCTTTGACATTGCTTGCCTCTTTCGCGTCTCAGATGTGGGGATGAACGTCCGGGCTCTGCAGCAGCGTGTGTACGAACAGCAGCTCGGCCCCGTCGGGCGTGACCGCCGCGATGCGGTGCGGGGTCAATGAGTCGAAGTGCGCGCTGTCCCCGGGGTTCAGTTCGTGCACCGCGTCCCCCAGGCCCAGCCGCAGCCGCCCGTGCAGGACGTGCAGCCACTCCTCGCCGGGATGCACCCGGACCAGATCGCCCTGGCTGCCGTACGGAACCACCAGCCGCAGGGCCTGCATCGCCCGCCCGGGGACTCCTGCCCGGTGGTACGTCCAGCCATCGGCCGGCGCGGGCTCGCCCCTGCCGGCGCGGATGATCGGCTCGCGTTCGGGCGCCGACTCGCCGAGGAGCTCGGCGACCGTCGTACCGTAGATGCGGGCGAGTCCCAGCAGCATCGGCAGCGACGGCTGGCGGTTGCCCGTCTCCAGACGGGACAGATGGGCGGGCGAGAGCCCCGCCCGCTTGGCGGCGGCTTCCAGGGTGAGGCCGCGGCCGCGGCGCAGATCGCGCAGCCGTGGTGCGATATCGGGCAGCGCGTCGGCCGTGCCCGCGGCAGTGGGAGACCCGTGGTCCGGGGGGTGCCCCCCAGGAGTGCTGAGCATGTCTCTATTGGGCCAATGATTTTCCTTTGAGGCAAATTTCGTGCCCCAGAGGCAAAAAAGTCAGCGGTTGCCGACCGCCTGCTTGACCAGCGTCTTGCCGAAGTCCCACATCAGCCCGCCGCCGCCGTGGGCGTCGTCCATCACGGCCGTGAAGGCCGCGACGAACCGATCGACCTCCCGCTCACCGATGGTCAACGGCGGAATCAGCTTGATCACTTCCAGATGGTCTCCGGAGACCTGGGTGAGGATCCGGTGCTTCTGCAGCAGCGGCACCACGACCATCTGCGCGAAGAGACCCTTGCGGGCCGCCTGAAGCATGGTCCAGCGGCTCCGCAGCTTGATCGAGTCGGGCCGGCCGAACTCGATGCCGATCATCAGGCCGCGCCCGCGCACCTCGTGCAGCAGCTCATAGCGGTCGACGAGCGCCGCCAGCCGGGAGCGGAGCAGCTCGCCGGTCATCCGCGCATTGGCGACGACCTGCTCGTCCTCGATCACCGAGAGGACGGCGAGCCCGGCGGCCATCGCCTGAGCGTTGGATCCGAAGCTCGCCGAGTGCACCAGCACCCGGTCCATCGACGAGTAGACCTTCTTGAAGATCCAGTCCTTGCCGAGGGTCGCTCCGACCGGTACGTAACCGCCCGAGAGCGCCTTCGCCACACAGACCAGATCCGGTTCGACCCCTTCCTCGTGCTGGTACGCGTAGAAGTCGCCGGTCCTGCCGAGGCCGGTCTGTACCTCGTCCGCGATCAGCAGCGCTTTGTGCTTGTGCAGCAGCTCCTGGGCCGCGTACAGGAATCCGGGGGGCGTCTCGTGCACGCCCTTGCCCTGGATCGGCTCCACGACGAAGCCCGCCACATCGCCGCGCCGCAGCTCCCGCTCCAGCGCGGCCAGGTCGCCGAGCCCGATGGCGGTGTCGGGCAGCAGCGGCGCGAATCCGTCCCGGAACCCCGCCTCCCCGTTGACCGACAGGGATCCGGTGGTCAGCCCGTGGAAGGCGTGCGAGCAGTACAGGACCCTCGGCTTCCCGGTGGCGTACCGGGCGAACTTGAGCGCGGTCTCCACCGCCTCCGTACCGCTGTTGCCGAAGAACACCCGGTCCAGGTGCGGACTGTGCGCGAGCAGTTTCTCCGCGAGCAGCCCCGGCAGCGGCTGGCAGTCGAAGCGCGTGAGGTCCGCGAGCGAAGCGTCCAGGACGTCGTGCAGCGCCTTGCGTACGACCGGGTGGTGGCGACCGAGACCCATCACCCCGAAGCCCGCGAGCATGTCGAGATAGTCGTTGCCGTCGGCGTCCCAGAAGTACGCGCCCTCGGCCCGCTCGTAGACCTTGTCGAAGCCGATGGTGTGCAGCATGCGCGGCAGCTGGTGGTTGAGATGCCGCGCATGCAGCTCATAGCGCTCGGCCCCGCGCTCCGCGAGGAGTCCGGCCAGATCGAAGCCCTTGAGCGGCTCGGTGCCCGTGGGCGGCTCGGTCATTCCTCAGCTCTCCTCTGCTTGACTGCCACGCCTTTGACTGCCGTGTCCTTGACTGCCGTGTCCTTGACTGCCGCGTCCTTGACCGCCATGTCCTTGACTGCCATGGCGGCACTGATCCGTCCCGCGATCTCCACCGGGGTGAGCCCGATGTCGGCGAGTACCTCGCCGCGTTTGGCGTGCGCGAGGAACTCCTCGGGGATGCCGAAGGTACGCAGCGGCACATCCACGCCGGCGTCCCGCAGTGCCTGTCCCACGGCCGAACCGACCCCGCCGTTACGGCTGTTGTCCTCCACCACGGCCACCAGACGGTGCTGCGCGGCGAGCGGCGCGAGCTGTTCGTCGACGGGCTTGACCCAGCGCGGGTCCACGACGGTGCAGGCGATGCCGCGGCCCTTGAGCAACTCGGCACTCTGCAGGCAGACCGGCGCAAGCGCGCCCACCGACACCACCAGCACATCGGCGTCGTCCGCCCGGTGCAGTACGTCCATCCCGCCGATCCGCCCGATCGCCTCGACCGGCTCGCCCACCGACTCCTTCGGGAAGCGCAGCACGGTCGGCGCGTCGTCCACGTCGACGGCCTCACGCAGCTCCGCGCGCAGCCTGTCGGCGTCGCGCGGAGCTGCGATCCGCAGCCCGGGGACGACCTGCAGGATCGACATGTCCCACATGCCGTTGTGCGAGGCCCCGTCGACGCCCGTGACACCCGCCCGGTCGAGTACGAACGTCACCCCGCACTTGTGCAGGGCCACGTCCATCAGCACCTGGTCGAAGGCGCGGTTGAGGAAGGTGGCGTACACGGCCACGACGGGGTGCAGCCCGCCGGTGGCGAGCCCGGCCGCGGAGACCGCGGCGTGCTGCTCGGCGATCCCGACGTCCCACACCCGGTCGGGGAACCGCTCGGCGAACTTCGTCAGGCCGACGGGATGCAGCATCGCCGCGGTGATCGCCACCACGTCCGGCCGCTCCGCCCCGATCGCGGCGATCTCGTCCCCGAACACCGAAGTCCAGGAAGGCCCGTTGGACGGCGCGAGCGGCTCGCAGGTCAGCGGGTCCATCACCCCGACGGTGTGGAAGCGGTCTGCCTCGTCCTCCAGGGCCGGCCGGTAGCCGCGGCCCTTCTCGGTCAGGCAGTGCACCAGTACGGGCCCGTGGAAGCGCTTGGCGCGGCGCAGCGCGGATTCGACGGCCGCGATGTCGTGCCCGTCTATCGGCCCCAGGTATTTCAGGCCCAGGTCCTCGAACATCCCCTGCGGCGCGAAGGCGTCCTTGAACCCCTTCTTCGCGCCGTGCAGCGATTCGTACAGCGGCTTTCCGACCACGGGCATGTGCTGCAGAACGTCCTTGCCCCAGGCCAGCGCCCGCTCATAGCCGTCAGTCGTACGGAGCGTGGCGAGGTGATTGGCGAGGCCGCCGATCGTCGGGGCGTACGAGCGCTTGTTGTCGTTGACGACGATGATCAGCGGCCGGTCCTTCGCCGCGGCGATGTTGTTGAGCGCCTCCCAGGCCATGCCTCCGGTGAGCGCGCCGTCCCCGATGACCGCCACGACATGATCACTGGTGCCCAGCACCTGACGCGCCTTGGCAAGACCGTCCGCCCACCCGAGGACCGTCGAGGCGTGGGAGTTCTCTATGACGTCGTGCTCGGACTCCTCGCGGGAGGGGTAGCCGGAGAGCCCACCCTTGCCGCGCAGTTTGGAGAAGTCCTGCCGGCCGGTGAGCAGTTTGTGTACGTAGCTCTGGTGCCCGGTGTCCCACAGAATGCGGTCGGCGGGCGAGTCGAAGACCCGGTGCAGGGCGACAGTCAGCTCCACCACCCCGAGGTTGGGGCCCAGATGCCCCCCTGTCCTGGCCACCGCGTGCACCAGGAACTCTCTGATCTCCTCGGCGAGCCCTTCGAGTTCCGTATCGGTCAGCGCCTTGAGATCGCGCGGCCCCCGGATGGTCTCAAGAATCGTCACGGTCGGACCCCCTTCACATGCTGTTCAGCTCACGGTGACTGCGGGCGGACCGGAGGCCGCCCCTGCGTCCTCCATGGATTCGGCGATCTTCATCGCCTCTTCGATGAGGGTCTCGACGATCTTCGACTCGGGCACGGTCTTGATGACCTCGCCCTTGACGAAGATCTGACCCTTGCCGTTTCCGGAGGCAACGCCGAGGTCGGCCTCGCGGGCCTCGCCCGGGCCGTTGACGACACACCCCATCACGGCGACGCGCAGCGGCACCTCCA
>NZ_JAGGOI010000044.1 GCF_018614585.1 Streptomyces sp. ISL-1
CCGAGAAGCGCAGGGCCCCTCATCCTGAGGGGCCTCGCGTTTTTCGGACAGGGATCTGACCGTTCATTTTACGCGGCGATTCGCAACCTCGTGTACTCGGCATGGACTTCTTGCGGAGGGCGGTAACCAACCGCCGAGTGAAGGCGTTTGCGATTGTACCAGAATTCGATGTAACGAGTGATGTCCTGCCGGGCGGCTTCCCGGGTCAGGTAAGTCACGCGGGAGACACGCTCGTTCTTGAGGGCGCCGAAGAATGACTCGGCCATGGCATTGTCGAAACAGATCCCGGTACGCCCGGCAGATCTGCGAAGGCCGAACTGGTCCAGCGTCTTCCCGAACTCGGCCGACATGTAGTTACTTCCGCGATCGCTGTGAAATATCGCCCCCTTGGCGAGCTTCCTGTTGCGAGCCGCGTTGCGGATGGCCCGGGATATCAGCGGGGTTTGATAGTGGTCGTCCATCGCGTACCCGATGACTTCCTTCGTGCAGCAGTCGATGACGGTCGCGAGATACAGCCATCCTTCACCGGTGGAGATGTATGCGATATCGCCAACGAGCTTTTCACCAGGGGCGTCGGCGGTGAAGTTCCGGCCAACGAGGTCGGGCACGGCGCCCGCCGCCGCCTGGGTCAGGCCGAACCGCTTCGGGCGGGGCAGACAAGGCATCAGGCTCAGCTCACGCATGAGCTGGCGCACCAGCTCCAGGCCGGCTGCATGGCCCCAGCGCGCCAGCTGGGCGTGGACGCGCCGGTAGCCGTAGGTGCTGTCGGACATCTCGAATGCTTTCTTGACGAGCAGTTTCAATTCCTCGCGCCGCTGAGCTGCCGCGGAGTTGGGGCGGCGGCGCCAGTCGTAGTAGCCGGACTTGGACACGTCGAGCCGTTCACACATGAACTCGACGGGGAACACGTACTCCGCAGTGTCGAGCCGCATCGTTTCGATGAACTCGTACTTGCCTGCTACCGGGGATCCCTCGCGAAGTACGCCGCGCATTTTTTCAGGAAGGTGTTCTCCATCTCGACTTCCTGGATGCGGCGTTCAAGTTCTTTCAAGCGGGCGCGTTCACTGACCGTCAGCGCGGCGTCGGCGGGCGGCTCGTGCTGTTTCTGGTACTTCTTCACCCAGCCCCGGAGCGTCTCCGGGTTCAGCTCAAGCTCCCGGGCAGTCTCCGAGATGGTCTTGCTGGACCGGAGCGCGATCTGGACGGCTTCCGCGCGGAACTCCGGGGTGTACTTGCTGGGTGTTGCCACTTCGTGCTTCCTCGTTTCCTTGACAGGACAACCCTATTGGGTCCCTGTCCGGAAACTCCGTGGCACCTCAGTTCTTCGTCTCCAACCCCGGGTTCGAGCACTGCGCGAACGCCGGCACTACCTGCGCCTGGCGCAAGGTCGGCTGAGGCGTCCTGACGACGCGCTGAAGGGGGCCGGCCGCGGCCGGCCCCCTTCAGCGCGTTTCATCCTTCGAAGGGGACCCACTGGTCTTCCTGGTCGGGGTTGATCATGCTGCCCCATACGAGGGCTCCGTTGATCAGTCCCGGCTTGTCGCGTGTGGCCGGGGAGGGCGCTTCGAGGCTGTCGGCGAGTTCTTCCAGGTAGGTGGTCAGTGTGTCGCGTTCGTCTTCGTCGCCCCGGTCTTCGTTGTACCGGCTCCAGCGGCCCAGGTAGCCGGTCTCGGTGTCGAGGTAGAGGCCGGAGGTGCGGTCGGTGACGCCGAAGGAGCACACCGGTATCCAGGACGTCTTCCATATCGTGATCTGGTCCTCGCCTGGTGTCTGGCGGTTGGCGTTGAGGGTTTCTTCGTGCCGTTGGGCGTCCATCTGCTGGCGGTGGAAGGCGGTGACGGCGTCCAGGGTCATCAGGGCCTGGTTTCCCAGGAGGCATCCGGCTCCGTTGATGCCGTTGTCGCCTGCGGTCAGGCGCCACAGCGTCTTCAGTTCGTGGGGGATGCGGGCGCCGGTGGCGTCCTTGACGGCCGCGATCTCGTTCTCGGTTGTGCCGGGCCTGAGCGCGGCGTGGGTGGCGGGGGCGTGGGCGCGTAGCCAGGTGTCGATGCGCTGCCAGGCGTCGGCGATCTGCCGGGCATGTGTGTTGTCGGTGCCGGTCATGGGTTATTCCTCCTGCCGGGGCCGTTGGTCGGTCACGCCGGCATCTTCGCTGATGGGTCTGCCAGACTCTCAGCCGAGTGGGCGGACCGCCGCCCCGGCGGGCCTGGGCCACGAGTGCCTCGCGGACGTGTGCCTCCATGTTGGTGGAGTTTCCTGTCAAGTTCTTCTGTTCAGTCTCCTGACTGCACGCCTTCGAGGTCGCTGGAGTGGTCCTCTGCCGTCCCCGCCTGTCGGCATCGGGCTCGTCGGCGCAGGCGAGGGCAGCGGCCTTGCTGGTCCCCCCGGAGACCGCTGACCATCGTGCGGAACGTGGTGGACGCGCTCAGGAAGGTTGTTGCCGCTGACGATTCTGAATCTGCTGGCGGGCGGTCGACCAAACGCTCTCGAACTCGTTGGCCGACAACCACTGCGGATCGTGCCCCTCCCATTCAGAGATAGGCGGTTCCGCGGTCAGACCATAGACACTCTCGTATTCAGTCAACCCACCGGCATTTTGGGCTTCTTGCCATTCGGCCTGCGATGCGGCGGCCAAAGCCTTACTTCCGGGCTCTTGAAACTCGACTTGCCGGATCACGTATCCATCAGTGTCGAGCTCGAAGTAGAACCAGATGGCTTCCTCGTCCCAGAAGCAGCGAACCCAGCGCGTCACTGGTTCACCCCGTCGAAGGGCTCGTCGTGCCAGCGCCAGCCGGCGGTGCCGTCGTCGTGGATGTACAGCATGAACTCGGCGACGGGGCTGCCGCCCGGGAACGTCATGGTGAGCGCACCGCGGATCTTCGTATAGCAGGCGTCGGCCCGCTCCCAGTCCTCTTTGTCGACAGCCCGCTCTTGCTCGGCGAAGACAGGGCGGAAGTCTTCGAAGCCAGGAAGTTCCTCGACGTCGGCGTGGATCCATGGCATGTCGGCGCCGGTCACGGTCAGCCGGGCAATCTCTTGGTCGCCGCAGTTGAGCCGCCAGATGCCGCCGGTGGTCAGGTTCGGGTTGGCCATAGCTCCATGATGGCGATCACCACTGACAGGCAAGTGCGCGGATCGTGGCACCTCCTCCAGCAACACCGCGGAGCTGACATGGCGTATCCGATTGCCCGCCATCAGGTTGCCGATCGGGGGAACAGGACGACGTTGCTCTTGAGCGAAAACGGCGCTGGCGAGCGTGCCTGGTCACCTGCTGGCGGAGTTCCTCGATCTCGGCTCTCTGGTTGGCGATGGTCTTCTTGAGCTTGGAGACGGTTTCCCGGAGTCGCTTCTCGGCTTCCGGGACTTGGCGGGTCTCGGTGCGGACGCGTTCGTAGAACTCGTTCTTCAGGCGACGTGTCGTTTGAGGAGGGCCATGCGGTGGACGTCGGCCTCGGCGGCGAGGGCGACGACGGTGAGGCTGCCGTTGGAAGCGGTGGCCTGTCCGGTCAGGAGTCGATCCATGGCCTCGCGGATGCGGGTGCGCTCGTCCTGGTGATGCTGGTTCATGTGAGGGCCTCGGCGGGGTGCGCGGTTCTGTCATGGGTGTCGGCCATTTCGCGGAGCAGGTCGGCGTTGGCCCGCAGATGCTTGCTGCCGGCAACGTGACTCACGTGCCTGAACACCCATCACCGGCTCAACCTTGCCGAACCGCCGAAGACGGTAGATAGGTCAAGCTGTAAGAGTTCAGCCTCGCCACGTCACGCGGCAGGGACATGGCGACCTGCTCCCGCCGGGCGGCCTTGGCGATCGCGCCTTTGAAGCATCGAAGACACACGCGTCGCGCCACCGGACGCACCGGTTGTACACGGCTGCCAGGCCCCGAACCGGGCCGGTATCTCGCGCCACTGGCTGCCGGATCGGTACCGCCAGTTCACCTCTCGAACTGGTCGCGCAGCCGCTCGCGATCGCGCCCTCGACCGGTCCCAGGATGCTTGGCCACGAAAACGGTCGGTCACAGCCTGACAAGCTTCTTCGTGTAGGCGTATCGAGGGACACCCCGGTGAGGTCACCGTGTGGCGGCGGAACCGCTTCTGAATTCTGCCGTGTCATGAGTGCATGACCGATGTCCCTGGCGCTGAACAGCTCCGCCGGATCGCCCATCGACGGGCCGTCAGGGGCAATCGACGCCACCATGGCGGGTCAGCTGGCGATATAGGCGTCAGCCAATTGGCATGGGTGGCCCTCGCGGCGTCCACTCTGCCGGGACTGGCTGCGCTCATTGCTCTGCTCTTCACGTGGATGTCGGTCGGGCAGACCAGCAAGGAATTGCAGATCGCCGAGCAGGGGCAGATCACCAACCGGTTCACCGCGGCGATCACCAACTTGGGGTCGGCATCCTTGGATGTGCGCCTGGGGGGAATCTACGCCCTGCAACGCATCATGCAGGACTCCTCCCGGGATCAGCGCGCTGTCGTCTCGGTGCTTTCCGCGTTCGTACGCCAGCACGCTCCCGTTCCAGCAAGCGGCCCCAAGCCGGCAGAGGAACACAAACCCTCTACCGACATCACGGTTGTGATGGCCGTGCTGGGCGACCGCCCCGCCGACCGTGAGGTTACCCAGGACGGGAAGCCGCTTTACAGAGTCAATCTCAGTGACGTCGATCTGCGCGGTCTGGACCGTGAAGTCGGGCTCACAGAAGACGGCGATCCCAGACGCAGTAACTTCCGCTTTGCGAACTGGACCGGCGCGGATCTCCGGGCCGCAGGCCTTGAGAATTTCGACCTCTTCGGCGCGTCCCTCGACTACGCGAACATGCCCGGCGTGAACCTGCAAAATACGGACCTCCGCCAGGCATTTCTCGGACGCGCCATTCTGACGGACGCGCGCTTGGGCGCAGCCGATATGACCGGCGCGGACCTCGGCGGTGCAAACCTCCACGGCGCACACCTGAGCAGGGCCGGAGAAACCAACGACACCAGCGAGGCCGACTCCAGTGCCACCTTGACCGACGCCTCCTTGATCGGCGCGAACCTCAGCAACGCGGACCTGCGCGGCGTGGTCATGGCCAGGGCCGATCTGACCGACGCCGATCTGACCGGCGCCGACCTGCGCGGCGCGGACTTGGCCAACGCGGACCTGAGCAACGTCGACCTAACCGGGGCGAAGCTGGCGGGTACGAAACTGTCGGGTGCGATTGTTGACGGGACACGCGGGCTGCCCTCGGGATCGCGTAACACCTCCTGAGGCGGGCGGATAACTGCGGTGGCAGTGCCACGGTCAGGTGCCGGATCCGGTCCTGTCAGTCGAGCCGATCGGCGCGGCGTAGCCGAGCCGGGCGCGGGGGTCAATGACGATGCCGCCGGTGGTCACCGTCGGGGTGCGGCGGTGGAAGCGCGGCAGATCCTTCAGCAGCGGGTGCGCTTCGGGGGCCTCGCACGGAGCCGGGTCGATCGGGTCCTTCCCGAGCGAGCCGGGGTCATCGCGCGCAGCAGTGGCCCGGCCACCGACATCGGAGCGACCCGGCGGGGCTGTCCCAGGAGGAGCTCGCCGCGGCGCTGGGCCGGATGGACCCCGACCGCTGGGCGCTGCGGCGGTTCGAGGGCGCGGACGAGGGTGAGCAGACCGCGGCCCGGATCGAGGCGGTGCGCGCGGCGATCAACGCGGTGCTCGAGCCGACGGAGCACAGCTGGTCGCTGGAGAAGTACAGCAAGAGCCTGCCCCGCGGGTACCGCCTGCGGGACCTGAAGGTGATCACCGGCGAGGCCCCGAAGGGGTCCTGAACCGACCGGAACCGTGATGGAACCGCAGGTCAGAGACGTGGAACCGGCCCGGAACGGGGCCGGAACCGCTCGAGAGAGCCGGAACCAGTTCCGGCCTGCGCTTCGAGTTGCGGCCCGGTTCCACCCGGCTGACCTGCAAGTTCCTGACGGTTCCGCCCCAGTTCCCGCCCGAAAGATCCACAGGAGTCCGAAATGAGCGTCGACCCGCTCCGGCACCCCGACCCCGCCGCCGGCTACTACCGGATCACCTGCGAGCGCCGTTTCATGTACCTCGCGCAGGATCCCGCGCGCACCGTGCGGATCGTCTGGCAGAAGGTCCCCGTCACCTGCCCGATGTGCGCCGCCGACACCGGCCTGACCCTCGCCTACGACCGGGCCGCCGACGACACCGTCCAGGCCTTCTGCCCGGCCGGCCACGTCTGGCCCGAGCCCCTCATCGACGTCGGCCACTTCCGCACCTACGCCGAGCTGCAGGCCTTCGCCGACCCGCACCCCGACCTGCTCTGGATCATCGACGCCGGATTCGGCGAAGAGCCCCGCCTCCCATCGACTACGCGGCCGAGATCAGCGCGGCCGCCAAGTACACCGCCAAGTACGCCAAGCGCAGGGCCAAGGCCCGGATCAAGGCCGCGGTACGCACCCCGGTCCGCAAGGCGAGGAAGAAGGCCCTCGCCCTCGCCTTCGCCCCCGTCGCCGCCGTGCTCCGCGGTGCCTGGATGCTCCAGGCCGGCGGCATGCCCGAGGCGCCGAAGACCGCAACGAAGGGCGGCCGCACGGGCAGGAAGGGCGAGCCGGAGCTGAAGATCCCCTCGGTCGCCAAGTACCGCAAGGCGTACGGGATCCAGGCGCCGAAGAAGGGCCCGCGCTGCCTGGTCTGTCAGGACAGCGGCCGCATCACCGCACCCGGCATCAGTATCAGCTGCACCGAGTGCGCCGGCCCCGCCGCCGCGGCGATGGCCGCCGCCGAAAGCAAGGCCGAGCGGGCCCGCAGCGGCCCGGCCCCTGCCCAGCGCCCGGCCCGGGCCGCCGGTGCGGGCAGGAAGCCGGCGGGGGAGAAGCGCGGCCGCGCCGCCGGTCGGACCGTCACGGTCGCCGGCGACAACAACCAGGCCATCCGTGTCAACTCCACTGCGGGCGGCGGCCGCCCGCTCACCGCCCAGCAGGCCGCCGAGGTCAGGGAGGCCGTCGGCGCGGCCACCCGGGCCGCGCCGACGGCGGCCGCCCCTGTCTCCGGCGGCGTGCACGTCACCGGTACGAACAGCGCCCCCATCACCAGCGTGACCCGCAGCGGCGGCACCCGATCGAGCTAGCCGTCAGCCGCCTGACCAGCAGCAACCCAAGAAGCCCGAACTCGACATATGCATACCCTTGAAATGAATACTCGGAGTCTGCATTATTGGGGTGTCGTAAGCACCCGGGACGGCCGCCAGGTCGCCAACTCAGCCACCCGCCCCGGTCCTTCCAACCCGCACCATCCAATGAGGAGAAGCAGAAGTGACACAGATCCCGACGCAGCTGGAAACCCGCACGGCCACCTGGCCCGACGACGTCACCGCCCGCTACGCCAACCTCACCGGCGCCACCGTCGACGTTCGCACCGAGAAGACCCTCGTGCGTGCCGTGTGCACCGGATGCCCGGCCGCCGAGCAGACGTACCCGCTCAGGGCCCCCGGCAAGAACACCGGCTACGAGCCGCGACCCGCCCTCACCTCGGCGCAGACGTGGGCCCAGGGCCACGCAGAGCGCTGCCGCGCTCTGCCCCGCCCGGCCTGAGCCGCCCCCCCGGGAGCGGCCGCCAGGTCGCCAGAGTCAGCTGGCCGCCCCCGGGGCCTCCCAACACCGCATCATTCGGATCCGATTGAGGAGCAGCACGTGACACACATTCCCGCCCCGGCCGAGCAGCACCTTCCCGGCATCAGCACCCCCCGCTCGGCCACCACCCGCCGCTACGCCGTCCGCGCCCTGCGGCGCGTGGTGGTGGTCCAGTTCAGCGACATCCGTTGCTTCAATCCTCAGGGAATCTCAGCAATCCGGGTATTCCGGCCCGGAAGGTCCGTCACTTCACCAAAGCGAGAGGGCTTCGGTTTGAGTACGGTCTCTCGTTTCCTTCTGCCGCTGGTGCGGCAGTCTTGTGCCACCTGCCCGCCCCGCCTCGGCCTTGCGGCTGAGGCAGGTGGCGCGGGTCTTCTGGTCGGCTCCACGAGGTTTCGGCGCTTGCGCGCCCTGGTCTCCGGCCACTCCGGTACCAGTCATACAGGCCGCCGCGACAGCGGCGAGGTTGCGTGCTGCGTTCTCGTCCCGGTCCATGACCAGGGGGCAGACATCGCAGTCGAACACTCGGACGTGCAGCGGCAGCTTGGCTTTCACCGCACCACAGTCCGAGCAGGTTTTCGAGGAGGGATACCAGCGGTTCGCGACCACCGTGCGGCAGCCATTCCGCTTCGTCTTGTACGTGAGCTGACGGCGGATCTCTCCGAACCCGGCATCAGCGATCTTCCGGGCGAGGCGCCGGTTGCGGAGCATCCCGGCGACGTTGAGGTCTTCGACCACGACAGTGCCGTACTCGCTCGTGATCGTGGTGGTGAGCTTGTGCAGGGCATCGGCGCGCAGGTGCGCGACCCGGTGATGCACCCGGTTGCGCTGCTCGTTTGCCTTGATCCAGCGTTGGGACGGCTTCTGACCGGTGCGCCGGTCCGGGCCGCGCCGTCGCGAGACACGACGCGAGAGGCGCTTCAACACCTCGAGCGCGGTGTCGTAATGCTTCGGGTTTGGGATGTGACGGATCTCCCCGAGGCTGTCGGCCATGACCGCGAGGACCTTCACACCGAGATCCACACCCACCATGGCCTGCGGGCGGGCGACACGTTCCAGCTCCCGCTGTACTTCGACCTGGAACGACACGAACCAGCGGCCTCGCTCGAAGCGGATTGTCGCGGACAGGATACGGGCGGTGCCGTTGCCGATACGGCGTTCCAGCTTGCGGGTGGACTCGTGTGCGCGGATCGTCCCGAGCCGGGGCAGTGTCACATGCCTGCGGTCCGGCTCGACGCGGATCGTGCCGGTGGTGAACCGGCACGCGAGGCGAGCGCGGTGCTTGGATTTGCGGCGGGGCATCCCGACCCGCTTGCCCTTGCGCTTGCCCTGCTTGGACTTGGCGTAGTTGTCGAAGGCGGCGGCAGCGTTCGCGAGACCGGTGGAGTACGCCTCCTTCGAGTTCTCCTCCCACCACCCGGCGAACCTCGGATCAGTCTTCTTGGCCTCGTTGAACGTCTTCCGCAGCGCGGGCAGCGACCACGGCCGCCAATCCGTCAACTCCGTCTCGGGGATGCCGTAGGACTCCTCGGCGTTCCGCTGCCACCACGACGCCTCGACCCACGTCACCGCCCAGTTGAACGAGGCACGGGCAGCACCGCAATGGGAGAACATCTTCCGCTCGGTCGCCGCGTTCGGGTCCAGCGCGTACCTGTACGCCTGCACCACGAACCCCGGCCGCGTACTGAACTTCTTCACCCGGCATCCTCGCCGGTCACAGCGGTCATCCCACGGGCGGCACGGTTCTTCGCGGCCCCCTGCCCGTACAGACGGGCGCACAGCGAGGTGAGGACTTCGGTGATGTCCCGGACCAGATCGTCGGTGGTCTCTTGCGGGTCGAGGACCACCAGGCGCCGGCCGGATGCCGACAGCGCGGATTCGAGGTGCTCGACTCGGAAGCGGGCGGGACGGTTGCGGTGTTCCACGACGACGACGGTAGCGGTCGGGTCTGACAGCGCTTGCCACCGCCTACGCCGCGCGCGCGGTGACGACGAGGCGAGCTGGAAGCCTCGCACCGCAGAGCAGTACTTCATCCGCCGACAAGACCATCGGCTACGAGAGTAGGGCTCGACGCCTGGAGGCCGGCGGCACGTTCCAGAAGGGCTCGCAGTAGCTACGCCCCGGGGACGGCGGCCAGGTCGCCAAACTCAGCCCACCGTCCCCGGGCCTCCCAACCCGCTCCAACCGGAGCAGGGGGCCGGAACCATCGTCCCTCATCACCGCGAGGAGCAGCACCATGACCCCCCGATCCGACGACACCCGCAAGGACGCCCGTCAGGAGCTGAAGGAAGCCCTGGCCAAGGCCAAGGCCAAGCGCGACAAGGTCTTCAAGGACACCGACAAGCTCCGCGAGGCCGCGGAAGCCGAGCTCTGGAAGACCGTCGGCGCCGAGCTGGACGGCGCGTACCACGGTGCCCGCACCGACGCCGTCGAAGTCCTCGGCGTGACCCGCGACTACATCCTCAAGCAGACCAAGAAGTACAGCTAACCCACCCACTCCCCGGGGCTGGCCGCCAGGTCGCCAACCACTCAGCCGGCCGCCCCCGGGCCCTCCCTTCCACCCGCCCGTCGCAGACAGGGAGGCTTGCCATGCCCGCATCCGGGACCATGACCGCCCCGCGGACCTTCTGGTCCCAAGCGGCCCTCGCCGCCGCGGTCGACGCAGCCTTCGCCGAAGCGCTCGCCGAAGAACTGGCCGTCGCCCTCGCCGACACCGGCCCGGCCAGGCCCGCGATCGTCCTGCCGGACACCGAGACCCTCATCCGCCAGGCCGGCATCGTCACCGGTCCCTGCCCGCCCGACGCCAGCGAACCCTCGGCCGGCGGCCAACTCCTCAAGAAGGCCTCGGTCTTCACCCTCCGGGCCGCCTGGTGGCTGCTCAAACACACCACCCTCTTCGCCATTGCCGCCCCGGTCGAGATCATCCGCCTCTGGCACTTCGCCGCCACCCCCAGCACGCCCGCCAGTCGCGAGCCCGCCCCGCAGCCGGCGCGCCGCACCGGCCGGGCTGTCACCCCCGCCGACTTCCTGCAGGCAACGTCCGACCACATCAAGACCCACGGCTGGACGCAGCACGTCATGGAGTCCCAGCGCGGCGTGTGCATCCGCGGCGCCCAGCTCTCCCTCATCCGCTGCGGCACCGGCACCCGCACCACCGCCTCCGCAGCCAACACCCACCTGCTCGCCGTCACCGGCGGTCGCTCGGTGCCCCGCTGGAACGACGGGCTCGTACGCACTGAAGCGCAGGTCCACGACGCGCTCCTTGCCGCCGCCGCCCGCGCTCGCACTGCCCGCTGACCGCTACTGCCGACACGTCCAGGAAGGACCACCTGCCATGGTCACCATCACCGAAGAGCGCGTCGCATTCCGCCAGCGCGCCCTGGCCAAGCACGCCCGCAATGTCGCGGCCGACGCCGAGCGGCTGGTCCGCTCCCGCTTCGGCCACCTGCCCCCGATCAAGGTCGTGCTGACCGGCGACTCCAACCACCTGGCGAAGGTCGCCTCGCAGGCTGAGCTCGACCTGGTCCCCGGAGTGCCGGCCTTCACCAAGGTGCTCGGCATGCGCAAGGCCCGCCGCAACGCCCGCGGCGTGTACGGCGTGACCGTGCTGACCGATCCCGGCGTCCTGGTCGTCGTCAACCTCACCATGGCGGCCACCAAAAGGGACGTCAACGAGGTCCTCGTCCACGAGTTCACCCACGGCCACCAGCTCGGCGACCCCGACTCCCGCGAACAGCAGCTCGCATACATGCGGCACGAGTTCGGCGTCGCCAAGCTGCGCCGCCGCGAGGTCAGGCAGATCGAAGCCCTCATCGAGCGCCGCGAGGAGCAAGCGCGCCACGCCGAATCCCTCGCCTCCCGCCTCTCCGCCTGACCGCCGGAAAGGGCCACCGCTGATCTGCCCACCCGGCCGTGACGTCCGGTCCGCTGCCACCGGCCCGGACGACGCGGGGACCGGACAGCCCGGCACCCCGCCCCAACCGAAACGGAGTCTTCCGTGACCTCTTCCACCACAACCTCCGCCGCGGCCGCGCCGGCGGAGCCCGACTGGCTCGCCGAGATCCGCGACCGCGCCCAGACCGCCACCGACGAGCCGTTCCATGTCACCGACTGCGAGGGCGACCTCAGCGTCTGGCGCCAGTCCGCCCTCACGCACGTCGTCCGCGACACCGACGGTCAGATCACCGGCTGGTCCACCCCGCCCAGCTACAAGGTCACCGACCACGTCATCGAGATCAACCTGGTCACCTGGGACGACGGCGAGGACCCGCTGGACGACCAGCGCCGCTCCGACATCCACGGCTTGGTCACCGCACGCGACCAGGACGTGCCGCGCCTGCTCGCCCACATCGACCAGCTCCACCAGCGCCTGGCACGGGCCGAGCTGCCCTGCCCGGCATCACGCACCTGGCCCCAGGCGAACCGGTGAAGGTCACGATCTACCGTGCCGAGCACGGCGAGGACATGGAGCCGCTCGGCCACTACACCAACCGCGACGCCGCCCGCGCCCACGGCGAGGCCATGGCCGCGCACGACAACAAGCAGCCCGGCCGCCTCACCTCGGGCTGGATTCCGGACGACGGCAGCCCGACCGCGGTTGAAGAGCTGTCGGTGTTCGGCCCCGGTGAGGAGGACGAGGACGTCACCGGCTACGTCGTCGTACCCGTCACCGTCGCCTCCGTGTACGAGCCGGAGGCCGAAGAGTGATGGGCCGCACCGTGTGGGAGATCGACGTCCCCATAGAGCACCGCGACGACAAGTCCCGCCAGGGCGTGCACGTCTTCACCGGCCTCGCCGAGAACGGCAGCGACGCCGTCGCCGCCGCCCTGCGGGTCTGTGAGATCGCCCAGCTCCACGCCATGTCCGGCCAGGACATCCCCTGCGGCAGCAGCCGCGTCGACTGGTCCGCCCGCGGCCTGCGCCCCGACTGGGTCCTGAAGTGGGACCGCGCCGAAAAGAAGCAGATCGTCCTCTAGCTACGCCCCGGGACGGCCGTCAAGGCCTGAGAAACCGCCGGCCGTCCCGGGCCCCTCACCCCGCAGCAGCGGAGAAGGAGAAACCCCATCATGCACGCCCCGGCCATCCGGCTGAAGCGACAGTCCACCACCACCGACCGCCTGCGCCCCCTCGCCGGGCGCCTGCCGGCTCGCCGCCAGTTCGTCTGTGACCGCGCCCACTGCGCCGTGAGCTGGAAGGGCGAAGAGGCCGACTGCTGGAACTGCGGCCAGCCCGCCACCTCCCGGCACTTCCGCCGCGGATCCGCCCTGCAGCGCCTGCTCGACCAGGCAGGCGCCGCCCACCGCCCCGCCCGCCACCGGAAGGCGTTCTCAGCATGAGCCTCCTCGGCTTCCTCGACCAGCTCATCGGCGGCCAGGCGCTGGGCGACCACCTCTCCGCCGCAGTCAACGACCTCATCGAGCGGGAGCACGTCACCCGTAGCGAGGCGTACCACCGCATCACCGAGCAGGCGGACACCGGCGACCCGGCTGTCATCGCCGCCACCCGCCAGACCTGGGTGCGCCGCGTGGACGTCGACCCTGAAGAAGCCCCGGTGCGGCGGCTTTACGTCCTCGAGCGCACCGAGAGCGGCATCGTCGTCGCCTACCTCGACACCGACCCTCACGCCGCCGGCGTCTACCTCGGGCCAAACGGCCTCAAGTCCGAGCACCAAGCGCTCGACGACCACTTCACCGGCGCCGAAACCGAGTTCGGCACCGACCTGCTGGAGCTGTACGAACTCGAGTCCTGGGAGCCCTTCGAGTTCCTGCTCCCCACCGTCGGCGGCATCGGCAACGTCCGCCCCAAGGGGGCGAGGAAGTCATGACCACCGCCCCGGCCCGTACGGCCCTGACCGCCTGCAGCTCGTGCGCCGGCCGCCCGGCCACCGTCCTGGAAACAGTCTCCGCCAGCAATCTCAACGGCAGCCGCATCGCCGACCACCGCGCCGGCGAACTCGGCGACGGCGCCCACACCCACGCCGACCGCAACGGCGACATGCACGTGGTCCGCCCGATCGGGACGACGCCGTGAGCGCCCGCCTCGCCCCGTTCCCGCGGTTCACCGGCACCGAGCCATGCCAGGCCCCGGACGCCGAACCCGACTGGTGGACCAGCGAGGACACCAACGACCGCGCCGCTGCCCAACTGTCCTGCAGGCGCTGCCCGACCCGCGAAGCCTGCCTCGCCTGGGCCATCGACCACCCCACAGACGCCGGCGAAGTCATCTGGGCCGGCACCACCCGTTCCCGGCGCTCCGAACTGCGCCGCGAGTTCACCCCCACCACCCCGAAGGAGTCGAAGTGAACGACGCCTACCGCGCCGCGATCATCACCATGCTGAAGAACGGCACGCCCACCGAACAGATCCAGCAGCAGCTCCCGGACGTGAGCGTCGGTGAGATCGCCGCCATCGCCGAGACCGAGGGGCTGACCAAGGCCCACCGCAAGTCCGGCCCCTCCCCGATCCCGGACGTCGACCCGCAGCTGGCGAGCGCGCTCACCGCTCTGGCCTGGGGCGAGAACAGCCACACCGCCCGCATCCGCAACCTGGCCGCCCGCACCCGTGCAGGCCTGACTGAGCTGCAGCAGCTCAAGCGCGACGCCTCCGAAGTCGAAGCGGCGGAGAAGGAAGTCGCCGAAGCGACCCAGCACCTCACGAAGGCTCAAGCCAAGCTGCGTCGGCTCAAGAACGGCGGCAAGACGACGAAGGCCGCGTCGGCCGGCGCCCCGACGCTGGACGACAGGCGCCAGCGCGACGAGATCCGGGCCTGGGCCCGTGCCCAGGGAATGGACGTCTCCCAGGTCGGCTCCATCTCCGCGAAGGTCATGGACGCCTGGAACAACCGGGACAGCAAGGCGGCCGTTCCCGCTCAGCGGGCCGGGTAGTGCGATGGCCGCCTTACTCGCCGACGCGGAAGGCGGCCAGCCGCTCGCAGGTACAGGACGGGTCACCCTGTCCCGTACCGGCGGCGGCGGCTTCGGCGCGTACGCGCTGCTCTACACCACCCGGCTGGTGCCCGGCGGGGGAGTGGAGGCGATCATCGCCGCCGCCCGCCCCGAGGACACCGACCCGGCCTGGGGACTCCAACACCCGTGGCCGTGCGGACCGCAGGCCAGCGAGACGCGGCCGCTGATGCGGTGGGCCGCCGCCCTGGACGAGCAGCTCAAGGCCGACAGTGCGGCCGACTACCGCGTGCGCCTGGCCGTGGACCTGGTCCGCATCGGCCACAACACGCGGATCATCCCGCCGCCCGGTTCGGTCGATCTCCCGCTCGCCGCCTGGGAGATGACCACTGAGCACCACATCGAGCTCGTCAGCAGGAAGTGGCCGGCCGGATACGCCGGCCACACCGCAGCCCGGATCGGCCGCCTGGTCGCCGTCGCCGCGAAGGAGGAATGACCGATGCCCATCCGACCGGAGAACAAGGACCGATACCCCGCCGACTGGCCGGAGATCTCCCTTGCTGCGAAAGAAGCCGCAGGATGGCGCTGCGCCTGCACCGGGCAGTGCGGCCGCGGCACCCATGAGGGCCGCTGCCCCAACCGGCACGGCCAGGCCGCCTACGGCACCGGCACGAAAGTCGTCCTGACCACCGCCCACCTCAACCACCAGCCCGAGGACGTGAGCGCGGACAACCTCGTCGCAATGTGCCAGGGCTGCCACCTTCATCACGACCGGGCCCATCACCTGGTCACCGCGGCGCTGACCCGCGCGGCCGAGCTGGCCGCCGCCGGCCAGCTCGCCCTCGAGGCAGTCGCCGACCTCGCCGTCCCGGCCGAGCCGGTCCTGCCGCCCGCACTCCCGGCCGCACCCGCCCGCGTCGGCGACGTGCCGCTGCCCTGGTTCGCACCCACCGGCGACGCACCCGGCATTCCGGGCCCGGAACCGACCACCACAACCGAGCACGTGAACTTGGAGGTTCACCCCTGATGGCCCGCTTCACCGCCACGACCAAGCCCGTCCACGCAGACGGCAGCCACTGCACCCACAAGCGCACCTCCACCGGCAAACCGCTGGAGGCCGGCTGCACCGGCCGCGACGGATTCGCCGCCAGCTGCACCGGCCCCGGCTGCTCCTGGAGCGAGCGCCACCACACCAAGACCGTCCTGGAGGACATGCGCGACCGGCACCTGCGCAGCCACCTGGCCCAGCCCGCCCCCGCCCCCGTCTGAGAAAGGACCGCACCTCATGAAGCTCAGCCTCGAACTCGCCCCGTTCGCCGCCGCCGTCGCGGATGCCGCCCGCGCCCTGCCGGGCCGGCCGCCCGTTCCCGTACTCGCCGGACTCAAGCTGGAGGCCGCCGCCGGGCAGCTGACCGTCGCCGCGTTCGACTACGAGGTGTCCGCCCAGGCCACCCTCGCCGCTGACGTCGCCGACGCCGGCAGCGTGCTGGTCTCCGGACGCCTGCTCTCCGACATCACCCGCACCCTCAAGAGCAAGAACTCCGTCGACCTCGAACTGGACGGCACCCGGCTGGTCCTCACCTCCGGCGCCATCCGGTACACGCTGCACACCCTGCCGCTGGAGGAGTACCCGAGCCTGCCCAAGCTCGGCGACGCCTCCGGCACGATCGCCGGCAGCGAACTCGCCGCCGCAGTCGCCCAGGTCGCCGTCGCCGCTGGCCGGGACGACACCCTGCCGGTACTGACCGGCGTCCAGATCGAGATCGCCGACGGCAAGCTCTCCCTCACGGCCACCGACCGCTACCGCTTCGCAGTACGCAGCATCGACTGGAACGTGTCCAGCGGCACCACGGACGGGCAGGCACTGGTGCCGGCGAAGGCCCTCCTGGACACGGCCAAGATGCTCGCCGGCGCCGACCAGGTCGACCTCACCCTCCCCAGCGACCAGGGCGTCCTCGGCATGGCCGGACCCGCCCGCAGCACCACGATGCGCGCCCTGGAAGGCCAGCTGCCCAACTACAAGGCGCTGTGGCCCACACCGGACGACTTCATCGCCAGCGCCGTCGTCGACAGCGAAGAGCTGACCGCAGCGGTCAAGCGCGTCGCCCTGGTCGCCGACCGCAGTACCCCCATCCAGCTCCACTTCACCCAGGACGCCCTGTCGCTGACCGCCGGCAGCAGCGACGACGCCCAGGCCTGCGACCGGATCGACGCCACGTTCGACACCGCGACCGGCGCCCCGCTCACCATCGCCTTCAACCCCAGCTTCCTGCTCGACGGCCTCGGCGCCCTCAACGCCCCGTCCGTCAGCTTCCGCATCGTCTCCGCCGTCAAGCCCGCCCTCATCACCGGCGCCAACAACGACGGCAGCGGCGTCGGCGACGACTCGCTCAGCTACCTGCTCATGCCGGTCCGCCTCTCCAGCTGACCCCGCCCCGGGGCGGCCGCCAGGTCGCCAAACCCGCTCAGCCGGCCGTCCCGGGCCTCCCACCCCAACTCCGCCGAGAAGACAGGACCATCCGTGACCATCACCGTCCACGCGCAGACTGCCGATGCGGCCGCGCCCGCCCAACCCGCCTACGACCCGATGCCATCTATCCCGCGTCTGCTGACCGAGCTGGTGGCCGAAGAGTTCTGGACCGGCTACGCCACCGTCCGCGGCGACGCCGGCACCTTCCACCCCGACTACCTCGCCGACCGCAAGCGCACCGCGCTGCTCCTGCGCGCCGTCATCGCCGACCTGGTCGCCCTCGTCGACCCGGCGAACACTCACCACGCCGCCCAGGCCGCGGCCGCCGCCAACGCCCTGCGCCGAGCCGACTGGCAGATGCTTCTGCCGGCCGAGGCCGCGCGCACCTGGCTGCGCGGGCAGTACGAGCGGCACACCGAGGACGACGATCCGCACCCGCCGAACTGCCTTGGCGGCTGCCGCGGATCGGGCTGGGTCATCGAGCCGGTCATCTGGCAGAACGACGGCGTCCCCGTCCATGCCGAACCCGTCACCTGCCTGCGCGGCGAGGAAGACGACCCGCACGCCGACGACTGCACCGGCTGCCGCGGCAGCGGCAAGAAGTACGACGCCGAGCACCGCGAGTACACCGTCTGCGGCGCATACACCCCGGACCCGGCATACGAGCCCGCCCCCCGGCCGGCCGCCTCCGACGACCCCTGGAGCAGCAGCCCGCCGGGCGGGTACGACGACGAGCCACCGTTCTAGAAGGCTGCTGAAAATCTCGGGTTCTGGCCCCGGCTCGGTGGAGTCGGGGCCACTCTTGTAGGCATGCAGGGGGAATGGGCTGGGGAGATGGTCGGGCCGGATGTGTGGGAAACGTGCCGGGAGTTGATTCCGGCCGGCAGTGTGTTCGCGTTTCTGGCCGAGCATCGCGAGGTGCTGTTCCCGCCGGGGATGTTCGCGGACATGTATCCGTCGTCCAACGGTCGTCCGAGTCTGCCGCCGCAAGTGCTGGCCGCGACGGTGGTGCTGCAGAGCCTGCAGGGGCTGTCGGACTTCGAGACCGTCCAGGAACTGCGGTGTGACCTGCGGTGGAAGGCCGCCTGCGGGCTCGGCCTGTACGACACCGCATTTGATCCGTCGCTGCTGACGTACTTCAGGCGCCGCCTGCGTCACTCGGCCGATCCGATGCGGATCTTCACCAAGGTCAAGGAAGTCGTGGCCACGACCGGCGTGCTCAAGGGCAAGCAGCGGCGGGCGCTGGACTCCACCGTGCTCGATGACGCGGTGGCCACCCAGGACACCGTCACCCAGATCATCTCCGCCGTCCGCCGGGTGATCCGCGAGGTCCCCGGCGCCGAGGAGGTGGCCGCGGAGCACTGCCGGGCGCACGACTACGCCGACCCGGGCAAGCCGAGGATCGCCTGGGACGACAAGGCCGCCCGCGAGGCACTCGTTGATGCGCTGGTCACCGACGCCCATCTGCTGCTCGGGCACCTGCCCGAGCAGCAACTCGGTGAGAGGGCGGCGAACGCGGTCGGTCTGCTGGCCCTGGTGGGCGGGCAGGATGTCGAGCCTGCTGACGACTCCGACGGGCGCGATGGCCGCTGGCGGATCGCGAAGCGCACGGTGGCGGACCGGACGGTGTCCACCGTCGATCCCGATGCGCGGCACATCCACAAGAACCGCACCCGACACCAGGACGGTTTCAAAGGGCATGCGTCCTTCGAGCCGGAAACCGGCCTGTTCACCGCGGTTGCCCTGACCGGCGGCTATGGTCCGGGCAACCACGAGGCGGCCGTCGCCGCCTGTCTGCTGGACGGGGAGGACGGTGAGTTAACCGTGCTCGGCGACTCCGCCTATGGCACCGGCGACCTGCGGATGCGCCTCGAAGCCGACGGCCACACTCTGGTGATCAAACCGCCACCGTTGCGGCAGGCCGTTCCCGGCGGCTTCACCATCGACGACTTCCGCATCGATCCGGTCGGCGGCACCGCGACCTGCCCGGCCGGACACACCGCCAACATCGGCCAGGCCAAAGCGGACGGCGCCCGCACCACCCAGTTCAAGCGCATCTGCGCCGACTGCCCCCTCCGACAGCGTTGCACCACCTCCAAGACCGGACGCACCCTCAATGTCCATCCCCAGCACGAGCTGCTGGCCGCCGCCCGGGCACAGGCCGCCACCGATCCTGCCTGGCAGGACGAATACCGCCGATGGCGGCCCCCGGTCGAACGCGCCATCGCCTGGCTGGTCAGCAAAGGCAACCGGCGGGTCCCGCACCGAGGCGTGATCGCCAACAACATCTGGCTCCACCACCGCGCCGCCGCCCTCAACCTCCGCCGACTGATCAACCTCGGACTCACCCGGGCCAACGACACCTGGCGCCTCACCCACGCCACTGCATAGGCAAGAAGGGCTGCCCGGCCTCAAGACCGGACAGCCCCCAAAACAAGATTTTCAGCAGCCTTCTAGACGCCCGCTCCCACCGAGGACCCGCTGCCGGGCCGGCCACCGCGCCGGCCCGGCCCCCGACCCGGAGAGAGCAATGGCCCTCCAGCCCCGCACTGTGTACGTCGTCAGCTGCGACGGCTGCGGCACCACGTACTACGCCGCCGGCCCCGAAGACGACTACGAACTCACCCTGCCCAGCAGCGAACTCGACCCTGCCTGGGCCCGGCAGATGACTTCTCAGGGCTGGATCGCCAGCGCCCGGCACCTGTGCCCCACATGCGTGACCGCGCTGGGCGACGCCTTCATCGAACGACTGGAGCTGGAGCGCACCCACCTCCCGCTCTTCGACCTCCCCATCGAACTGCCTGGCCTGGCACCGGCCGGAGAAACGGACCCCGACATGACCGAGCAGCGCCTGCGCGAGCTGCACGCCACGGCCCTCGAAACCCACACCGACCGCATCACCGACGGCCCCAGCGCGGCCGCCGTCCTGCGCTCCCTGCCGGCCCAGGCCCCCGGCCCGGACCGGCCCAAGACCGTCTGCCTATGCGGCTCCACCCGCTTCTGGGCCGAGCTCGCCGAGGCCAACCTGCGCGAGACCGCGGCCGGCCACATCGTCCTCGCCCCCGGCTGCGACATGAAGCAGACACACCCGCTGTGGGCCGACGCCCAGCGCGCCGAAGAACTGAAGCAGCAGCTGGACGAACTGCACCGATGGAAAATCCGGGCCTGCGACGAGGTCCTGGTCGTCACCCCGGCGGCTACATCGGCGACTCCACCCGCGCCGAAATCGCCTACGCCCACAACCTCGGCCGGCCCATCCGCTACACCGACCCGCTCGGCCACGCCGTCGTCCTCACCCGGCCAGGGCTCCCGCCGGTCCGGATCGGCCCGTGCGAGAAGGAGCACCAGGCCGAACAGATCGCCGCCGGCCTGCGCGCCCAGATGCACAACACCGAGCACGTGGAAGGAACCGTCGTCGACGTCGGCGACTACCGCCCCGAGCTCGAGCACCTCGACCCGCGCGTACCCGCCGAGCCGTACGCGCTCGCCGAAGCGATGGACGACAACCAGGACGGCGACGGCACCGGCCACAACTTCCCCGACCTGCACGCCCGGCTGGTCGCCCAGGAAGGCCCCACACGCGCGTACGAAGTGTGGGGACAGGCCTGCAAGGCGTACGACGCTCTCCATCACGACCCCGGCGAAGACGACTGATCACTGACATCGACGGGGCAGCCGCCGGCGGCCGAAGTGCAGTGAGCGTCACGCCCGCTGTGCACTCTCCTGGGCACAACGGTCGGCACCGTCTCGGCAGGCTCGGGTCAGCGGCCGCAGTCACGGGGGATCGGCTGCTCGGGTCAGTGGACCGCCGGCTCGGCCTCGGCGGCGGGGTCGGCGCTCATCGTCCGGCCAGCTTCCGCGCCTGAACATTCCCGGCGACGAACGCAGGCCAGGGCAAGACTCCAGTCAAATGAAGACTGATGGAATGCATACTATGGACATGCATAATTGGAGTCTGCATTATGGAGGTGTCGGGGGAGGGAAGAGCCCTGGCTTCTCCGAGGTCCGGACCGTGGGTGCGGACCTGACCTGACCACGTACGGCACGCCGCCCACTTGTGGGCGCTGGCAAGCGGCTCGGGATCGTCCCGGCCCGTCAAAAGGAGTCGTCATGGCAAGCGAGGTGGCGACCAACCCGCCCAAGGGCGAGTGCAAGCAGTGCTGGTATCACGCCTACGCCAGCCGTGAGGCGCACGCGGGGCTCGCGCCCCGCGAGGACTGCCCGCAGTGCGTGGATCACATGGTCCACGGCCACCCCGACCACATGATCGTCAGGTGAGCGCGGTGACGCGGGAGAGGGCCGGCTGGTGGCAGAGGTCCGGCGGTTGGTCGCGTTAGGGCTGGCGGTCGGCGTGTTCCACGCGGACGTGGTGATCGCGTGGGTCAAGGACCGCCGCAACCCGGACCGGCAGGGCACCGCGGTGAAGACCGCTCTCGGCCGGTGGGTCATCGACGACGGGGGCATGGACACCCGGGGCCCCTTGCCACACTTGCCTTCTCTGAACTAACGGATTCCTTGAGGATCGCGGTCGCGCATGGCCGGGACCGGTGCAGCGCCTGCTGCGAAGCGCCGCTGGGACGCTGACGCGATCCACGTCGTCCGCATCGGCGCGAAGAATACGGCTCCGGCCTGTGCTGAGGGGGCGTCGGATGCGCCAGCGGACCCCGTTAAAACCAGGTGGGGTTAACAGTGAGTCGCCCCGTGGAACAACCACCTGATCGGCACCTACCTCTGGACGGCAGTGAAGGGTATCAACACATGGCGCAAACACCAGAAAAATCAAAAGGTGAAGACAAAAAGAACACGACGATCGATTGGTTAACCTTGGGCGTGGCATTCGTCGCCGCAGCAGCGTCAATCGGCTTCGGCATCGCGACGCTGTTCCAGGAAGGCGAGAAAGAAGCCAATGGGCGATACTCGGATTTCGTGGACAAAATTGGCTCCACAAGTCCAGATGTCCGTATGGGGGGAATCTATACCCTAGAGGAACTCAACAAGGAAAGCGAAATCGATCAGCGCCAGATGATGGAGATCTTGACCTCCTTCATTCGCGGACAGTCGCCAAGACCACCCAAGTTGGTCAAATCAAAGAAGAAAGCCAGCGAGTATTGCTACGGACTGAAAGCACCGAAAAATGATGTCGCGACAGCCATGAGAGTGCTTGCCAGGAGCGAGATCCAGGCTGACGAGAGCCCAGACCTGAGTAACGCCGAGCTCACACGCCTAGACCTACCCGAGCAGGCAAAGCTACCCAATGTGGACTTCACCTCCACGGATCTCAGATGCTCAAGTCTTCGCGGAGTCAACTTGGAGACTGCCGATTTGAGCGGGACGTGGCTGACGTGGGCAGACCTGACGGACGCCAATCTCAGCCACGCGAAAAACCTAGATCAAGCCTTTTGGCGTCACACGACATGCCCAGACGGAACCAAGAGCCGCAAGAATGAAAAGGACATTGAAACATGCATCGGCCATTTGGCCACAGTGAAGACGCAATCACCGACACCGAGCGGCGGGTGAATCTTCCGCTTCGTTTTCATTAGGTGTCGCCTGCGCTGTGCGGTCACGGCCCGTACTTTCCCCTCCGCGCGAAGAAGTCTGGGGCCGAATCCGCCATGTCAGATACTTCCTTCTGGGACACGCTCCCGAATGAGCAGCGTTCGGCTAATTCGCTTTCTCCGAACTACCTCCACAGAGGTCGGCTGATGTCCAGCTGTGTCGCAGCCAGTCCGTCTTATCCCGGTTCTCGGCTTCCCGAACTACGAGTTGGCTGATCGATGGCATGCCGACGAATACTGGTGAGTTCTTCCGTCGCTCATTGGCGTCAATCTGGCTGATCTTGTCATCGGTGGCGGCGAGGCTGACCGTCAGTTGCTCGACATCACCAAGCCATCCCTCGCGTTCGGCTTCGGCGATCCTGGCGTGGAGGTTCTCGCGGATCTCTCTCAGGCGGGGCCGCTCGTCTGGCCCCACGATCAGTACCGGGCATCGAACACAAGCGTGCTCGTGGACACAGTTGCTTCCGTATGCTCGGCCGCACTGCCCCAGGGCCAGCTTGCGCCTCTCGAAGTGTCCGAGGAACTCCTGCCACTCTTCGTCGGTCACTGCCCGGTACTCGTCGGCGGGCCGAAGGCCGCGGCGCCGGGCGATGAAGGCTCGGTGGGCTTCGATGGCGTCAGTTGGATAGATCGCCGCGTAGCTCATCGTGGTGTTGATATTAGTGTGACCTGCGATGACCTGTGCGATATGCGGAGGCAAGCCGTTGAGGATAGCGTCCGTAATAAAGATCCTGCGGAAGTCGTGCGGCTGGAAGGTCAGCGGCTGCCCGCTGGCGTCGGTGATGCCGGTATCCGCCAGCAGCGTGTGGAGCGACGAGCGGATCGTGGCGATGGAGATCGCCCTGTTCTCGCCGCCCACAGACCACTGGTAGAGCAGCGGCATAGAAGGGTTCCAGACCTTCTCATGCAAGTCGTAGGACGGGATGCTCGGCACCCGGCCGTCCTGCCCGCGAACACGGCTGATCACAGCACTGAGAACGTCGGCAAGCTCCGGGCTGACCAGCAGTAGACGCTCTTTGATCCGTCTTGGACGGCGCGATCTGTAGGAGGGGTATCACGTCTCCTGTGGTCGGCAGCTTGTAGCTGATGATGCTGTGGTGGCCAAGTTCCTTGAGCTCTTCGATGCGCATCCCGGTGTGCCGGAGGATCTCCACCGTCGCCCAGCCGTAAAAAGGCCAGCTTCTCCTCCGTTCGGAAGTCTCGCGGTGTTCCTGTGGCGTCAACGACCTTTGACGGTTTGCCGTCGGCTCGCTCGGTGGACCGGGGCAGGGTGAAGCTCTCGCCGTGCACCGTGATGGTGGCTCCCAAGTCAGCCGCTTCCAATGCCTCCAGGCGCTCCCGGGCTTCTTTCAGCCGGCGGGCAGATGCCTGTACCAGCGCGGGCAGGACGGGCAGCCTCTCCCGGGTGCGGGCGTCGGATCTGGCGCGGACCTCCTGCGCGGCCTTCTTGGCGGAGCAGTCGGCTTCGGTTACCGGGGTCGGAGCCGCCCACGGCCCCCAGCGTTCGGGCTCGTCCAAAGCCCATTCGGCGATGTCCAGGTAGAAACCCCGCACCGCCATCCTGATCATCAAGGCTCCAATGCGGGGCTCCATTGCTGTGGCGACGGTGCCGTTCGGCATGCGGTGCTTGACGGTCTTGACCGCAATCCGGGCCTTCCACGCGTCGCGCACCTCCGGGGCCAGGTGAAGGCTGTCGATCCCTGGGTGATGCCGCTCCAAGTCGGCCCAGAAGTAGCCGACCAGATTCCTGGACAGATGCACCAACGTGACGTAGTCGACTGAGGGCTGGCGTTCGGTCAAGTAGCTGACGAGCAGGTCGCGGATCGGCCTGCACTTCACATCGAATCGGTCGACGAGCTGGGCCGGGCTCACCTGTCCGGCACGCTTCTCGATGCTCCGCAGCGTTTTGGGCGCGCCAGGGGGGAACTGACCGCGGCTCTGAAGCAGGGCATAGGCGAGTCGAGTGTGACTCGTGGAGTTCGGCGTGGCCACCAACAGCAGTTCGAGGACATCGCCGACCACAATGTCGTCGATGACGCCGCCCTTCGCCGCGAGGATGCGGGCCAGGGCCTTGAGCGCCTTCGAGGTACGTCGCTGGTCCGGTTGTCCGGGCACGCGAGCGTTACGCAGTGCGGCGAATCCCCTGGGATCGCGGGCGGCTTCGATGGCTTCGCGTAGGTGGGGCGAGAGGCTGCTGGCGAGCCACGTCATGCTGGGGCGGATGACATCAGCGCAGACCAGTGCCAGCAGCCCGGAACCGAGCCCTGCCTTCTGCGGCTTCCTGCCGTGGGCGATCCCCCAGGCAAGCGGGGCATCGGTCCAGCAGGCCGAGGTAGCGGAGCCCGGGCTGGCGTTCCAGCGTTGCTGCCAGGTCTCGCCCTCGTAGGTCTCCAGCCATCGCAGCAGCAGGCGCGCACCGACCATCCGCATCGAGTGGGTGGAGTCCTTGCCGTTCTTGAACGGCGGTTGCTCCAGCCTGCGGAGAACCTCCTCGCGGGAGAATCGGGTAGTGACCCAGTCGGTTGCCGGGCTACGTGGTGGAAACGTCTGCAGATAGGCATCGATCTCTCCGCCAGTCAGGCTCCTCGCGGCCCGGGCCGGCGGGGAGACGAGACGGACGGCCGTGGTCGTCACCTGGGCCTCCCGCCGAAGAGAATGTCGAGGGAGTCGCGGTTATAGGCCGGCGCGGGCGGGGCAGGCGGCGGGTCGTTGCGCCTGCGCTCCTGGCGGGCATGGTGTGCGAGACCTGCCGAGATCACGTCGTCCCTGGTGGGCCGGTTGTAGATGTCCAAGGTGGACAGATGCTTATGGCCGAGGATGTGCTGGACGTAGACCGGCGGCATGTTCGGGTCGTCGAGCATCAAGAATGTCGCCGTGTGCCGCAGGTCGTGAAGAGTCCAGTTGGCGCCCAGGAGTTCGTTGGCGCGGTTGAACATCATGCGCGCCGCGTCGTACTCCAAAGGCCGCCAGGGGCGGCGCAGAGTCCACCACAGCGGCTGCGCGCGGCGGCGGGGGACGCCCTTCTTCCAGGCTTCTTCCTGGTAGAGCCGCAGCCAGACGAACGCGTCGGGAGTGGCGGGCAGCTCCTGGTAATCGTGCGTGCCTTTGCGGATCACGCCGATGGTCTGCTGGCCGACGACCGCATCGCTCTGCTTGGCGGTGAGCAGTTCCTCGGCGCGGGCGCCGGTGGCGACCCAGAAGGCCAGTAGGGCTCGGTCGCGGTGCGAGCGGAGACCTTCGAAGACCTCGGTGTACTTCTCGTCGGGGATGCGGCGCGGGATCCGCTTGGGGACCTTGGGCCGATAGAGGCCGGTGCGCTGCTGCTTGTGTTCCTTCTCGGGGTTGTGGTGGGCGTTGGCTCGTGCCGAGCGCCTATTGCGGACCAGAGGGAAGGGATTGACCAGCAGCGAACCGGTGTTGCGCTCCAGGTGGAAGTCGTAGAAGGTCCGCAGCACCGTCTCGCAGTGCGCCCGGGTATTGGGCGCGTACTTCTTGCCGACAGTGGGCTTGCCCGTCACCGGGTTCGGAGCTCCCGGCGCCGGACTGCCGGTCCAGGCGGGCTGGGGTATCTCGGCGGGGTCCTTGCCGCGGTGACGCCAGTGGACACGTACCGGCTTGTCCGCCAGCTTCATCCACAGCATGAAGTCCCGGGCATCCTCACGAACCGCGCGGTCCCACTCGATTCCGCATGCCCACAGGTAGCGCCACCAGCGCAGCAGATCCATCCCGTACGAGCGCGGTGTCAATGGCGAACTGTCTGCTGCCATCAGGTCTCTGAGGTACGTCGCGACAGGCTCGATCGGTCGTCCGAGCGGGTCCAGCACCTGGTACGGCTCCCAGGGGTCTCCCGTCTCCAGCAATTTGCCTAACTCAGGCAGCACAAAGTTCTTCAGAATCCTGTCGGGACGCTGTTCACCGGGCATGCCGGGAAGCTAGCAAAACCCCAACTGAACTGCGAGGACTCATGAGTTAGTTCGGTCAACACTCCTGACGCTCAATCCGCACCCGAGATAAGCGGCACGGACGAGAGCCCCCGGCGCGGCCGCCGAGCAGTGGCTGCGCGACCTGGACAAGCTCCCCGAGCCCGCTCCGGCCCGCTGCCCGCCACCGTGACCTTCACCGGAGGCCCGACGATCACCGTGTACGGCGCCGAGCCGCACAGTCCCCCGCTACCAACTCTGGCCCCCTCAACACCGTTGAGAGGGCCAGCAGCGCGTGGAGCGCCGGTGCTCGAGCGGGCGGCCGGCGGTCAGGGCCTCGTGGGTGCCGATGACGATGAGTTCGCTGGCGAACTCGGGGGACGGCGCCGAACCCGAAGCCAACCGTGCCACTGGGGGCTTCAGGAGGTCAGCGGAGGCTTCTCACGATGCTGACACGCAGGTTGGAGGCCACAGCAGTCCACGGCACGGCATAGCCAGTAAAGGCGTTGCCCGCGACGTAGTGGCCGCGGATGTAGGCTCCGGGCCTGTCCTTGACGTAGAACGGGCCGCCCGAGTCACCTGCCCTCGGCTGACGGAAACGTCCGTTGTTGAACACGATGAGGCCCTGCAGGCATTCGCCATCGACGCAGATCTGCCCATTGAGGCTTGTGGCTCGGTGGCCACAGGTCTCACCGGTGGTGCGACCGCTGGTGCAGTAGTTCCCGAACCCGACGTATGCACGGCCGGCCCCACGCACGGGGATGACGGTGGAACTGTCGGTGCCACCAGTGAAGATGTGGCCGGAGTACTGTCGACCGCCGATCAGCTCCACGTCAATGCCTTGCGTACGCCGGTTTGAGACGGTCCCGTAGACGCGCGCTAGCGATTCCGTGAAGACGACTTGCCTGTTCTCGAAGCAATGCCCCGCGGTGACCATGAACCGCTGGCCGCGGGTGTTCTGCACGGCGTAGCCCGACGAGCACAGGGACCTTGGGTCGCTGACAGAACGGATCCCGCCGCCGCCCTTAAACGGCGGTGAATCATCGCGGCGGGAGTGGGTGCTTGGAATCACTCTGGGCGGCTTCCTCGCTCGGCGCACCCTGCGCCAGACCGGTACTCAGACCCGTGAGACTAACGAGGCACAGAGCGGCCGCGGCGACCACGCGGGCCGCCGGTCTACGGCACTTGGGCATGTTTTTCCTCCTGCATTCGCGCGGAGACAGCACACGGAAGATCAACGTCGTCGGGGGTGGCCACTTTCCGGTGGATGCCACGCACTCATCGCCATGCAGACACACCGATTGGCGTACAGGCACCTGCATTCGGGTCCGTCGCCTACGTGCCGGACGTGGTATACGCGCAACAGCAAGCAACTCGGCCGGCGCCTGCGCGACATCGGACTTCCCACCGAGGCCGGACGATGCGCGGCCCTGCTCGACCTCTGCACACAGATGCCCGCAGCCGTGCTTCAACGTCTGCTTGGGATCAGCCCATCGGCTGCCGAACGCTGGTCGGCCGGGGCTGTGAGGACCGCCTACGCAGCCGAGGTGGCCAGTCGATCAGACGGCTGAGATCGATTGCGCAGGAAGGAGCTGGACGATTCCCACCCACGGAAAGTCGCCTGTCTTGTGAAATGCACGAATGCTCCAGCGTCCTGCCGGCACGGAAATTTGGGCCTGCTCTGGCAAGCCTCCCTGATCCGGGTACTCCACGGCCAGGTCAGCTCCGGCTACAGCGGAGTCCAGGAGTACGGCTGCCCCATCGGTCTCCCAGACCCCACAGTCTTCCCAGTCGGTTGTGGGGTCCTCCATGACGGCCTTGGCAGCTTCAAGGAGCTCGGCGTCAGAGTCAGCAGCAAGCCACCGCAGGAAGACGTTCTGCTCAGGGAGGTAGCAGGTCGTGGCGGGCTCGTCGGCCAGCACCAACCCGGATCCCTCGGTGCCGACCTCGACGATCCCAGCCCAGCCCTCTACGTCACATGCGCGGTCGTAGTCATCCGGAACGTCGGTGCCGCCGACGATCATTCCGTCTTCCGTGCATCCGCCCCACTGGTCCAGCGCAGAGACCGGGATAACGATCAATGGGCCACCCATCGACTGCACCCAAGCAAGATCGGCATGGACGTGACGAGAGACGTTGCGAGATGCGGTCATGCGATCAGTCTGCCCTTGCCCACTGACACCACCTGAAGCGCTATTCCGCACGAGTGAATATCCGAACCTACCGATACTCGCCAAGGTCACCAACAAGACCGAGTTCTACAACCTCGGCACCGGCTCGCACCCGGCCCACCCGGTGAACTCCGACGGCAAGCCCGCCGCACATATCGGGACCGGCGCCTACGCGCTCGACCTTCTCTGCACCAATGACACGGCGGTTCTGGGCTGACCTAGGCTGGACGGCCGTGAGCTGGACCAGAGTGAGATCACCCGGGGGCTATGAGACCGCGGTCGGCACGATCGTTCCGGTCAGTGATGAGGACTTGGACGCGTTGCCGCTGCCCCCGGCGAAGGCGATCGAGATCGTGGCGTTTGTCCCGGCCTCGTCCATCGGCCCGATCCAGATCGGCGCCTCCTACTACCTGGCCGCCGAGGGCGTTGCCGCCAAGCCGTACGAGCTGCTGCGCCAGGCCCTGGGGCGCAGCAGCAAGGTGGCGGTGGCCAAGTTCGCGATGCGGGACCGTGAGCGGCTCGGGCTGCTCCGCGGTCCTGGGTTTGGCAGCATGGGCGCTGAGGCTGTGGAGCTAGGCCGTCTCTTGCGGATCTTGCTCCCCCGGCTACCGGTGGGAGGTGCCCCCAGGCCCGCGACGCCCGGCACCGCACCTGGCCGCGTTGTCGGGACGCCCGGGTACGTCCAGTACGCGGCACGCCCCTCCGCCTTGCCATGCACGGCACCTGGGGGCACCTCCCAGCGGTAGCCGGGGGAGCCGCGGGCTCGGCCGACAGATCCGAAAGAGACGGCCTAGCCCCCGCGTCCCCGAATCTGCTGTTCGACCAGCGTCCCAGCAGTCCCCGGGCGTGCAGGCGGACCGGCAGCCGGCCCGCTCCGATCTCCCGATCAGCCACGTGAGCGGCTCGGGCAGGGAGGCCGGCGCGCGGCGAGGGCCCCCGGCTCCTCAGCGGTGCTCAGTGTCCGCTTGGCGCGGCGGGGCTCGGACCGGGGGCGGAGGCTAGCTTGCTGTCGCGTCGGGTGAGCAAATCGCGCGGGCGGCGCCTCCCCTGACGGTAGTGCTGTCGTTGAAGTAGTCGATTAGCCAGGTGTCGCCGGGCGCGAAGGTGGTGCCCCGGCGAGAGTCAATGGGAATGACGTGCGCCGTCGTGACGAAACCGCCGCTAATCGCGACCTCGCCGGCCGGACACACGACACGAGCCGCCCCGAAACTGTCCGGCGGTGTCGTTGTGGCGTTGCCGGTTACCTGGTGTGTGCTGATAGGGCCGCTGCCGCCCGTCGCGCCCGTCGCGCCCGTCGCGCCCGTCGCGCCGGTGGCGCCTGTTGCGCCGGTCGCGCCCGTGGCTCCGGTGGCGCCCGGGGTACCGGGCTCACCTTGGGTGCCGGTGGCGCCGGCTGGACCTGTCGGGCCCGTTGCACCGGGCTCACCCTGGGGGCCGGTGGCGCCCGTCGGACCGGTGGCGCCCGGCTGGCCCGGCTGGCACTCGTGGTCGTGGTCGTCGTCCTCGCCGGCCACTGTCCGGGGCCAGTAGTCATCGGGCTGGTGGTGATCCGGCCGGCATTCGTCGCCTCCTCCCGTGGGACTCGCTGTGCGGACTGCTTCGGTGGCCTGGATGGTTTGGGCGGTGGCGACGGCGGGGCCGGCGATTCCCGTGAGTACCAGGGCAAGCGATGCGAGGGTGCCGCCAGTCCGCCAGCTGCTGCGTCTGGGCAGGGGTCCAAGGGTTGTACTGGTCTTGTGCTCGGGGCTCATGTAACGCCGCTCTTCCTCGAAACCGGATCGCACGATGGCGGTGGGTCCCCTTCCGGGGCCACCTCGGCCATCGTGGGGATCGGGGATCACAGGTGGTGGGACGCCTCGCGGAGGCGTCAGCGGATCGGACCAGTGGTGCCGTCCCCAATGGGTGCGTACGCGGTGGCGCCGCGGGACCCGTCAGCGGGCTGTGATCAAGTTGAGCAGATGGCATCCTGTGCCCCGACCTCCGTCACTTCCTCGAAGGCCCCACCGACTGATCTGCCGCCGGACTCCGGCCGGGCAGGGCCGAGTCGAACTGTTCGTCGTCGGTGCAGTCATCACATCAGGCCCCCCACCAGAGCGCGCTGCTGGTCTCCGTCCTGCTGATCACACTGGTGTGACATCAGCGGCGGGGCAGGGGGCGACGTCCTTGGCATCGTCCCCCTGCCTTTGATCCGGGACCGCAGCAGCCGTACTGAGCTGACGGCGAAGCCGCTGGACTTCGTCGTCTTTGGCCGCCAGGACCGACAGCAGGTGCCGGTGACGCTCCTTGAGCTGGGTGAGTTCCGTGTGGGTGCGGGTGAGTTTGCCGGTGATCCGCTGGTTGAGATCACGCAGCCGGACGATGCGGGCCTCGCGCGGGTCGGGCTCCTCGCCAGCTGCCCAGGCGGCTGCCCGCCGCTTCTCGAACCGCCAACGCCACGCACGCCGCCACCCACGGCCTGACCTGCGCCCTGCTGCTGGTCGTCGGATCGGTGGCGCTGGGATGGCATCTCACACGCACGGGTTCATCGACAGGCGCTGGCCCGTCGCCGCGTGGATGCGCATCGCCCGCCAGACCGATTGGGCTGGCCACGGCGGTGCCCCGCACGTCGACTTCTCTGCACTAAGGACACGTAGTCGGGAGATTGGGCAGAGCGGATCTGTTACGCGGGCCTGACGAACGGCCTGGCTTCAGCCCACTCCCAGAAGGCGTGGCCAGCGTTGACTGCTGCCTCCATGACTGCGAAGAGTTTGGAGGGTTCGGTGTCCGGCGGGACATCGACGGCGACGAGGCGTGTGCCGTTCCACTCACTCTGAAGGTCTGCCGCGATGATTTCGGTCTTGATCTCGTCAGTGGCCTTCTGGAGATCGGCGGGCGGCAGATCGGGAATGAACAAAAGCCGCAGCGTGCGATGCCAGGAGTTCCTGACCACCTCGATGACGTAGTCGTCGTCGTTGAGCACCACAACGTCGCCCAGAGCGATTCCGTAGGCGGGAATGCAGGCGACTTCGTAGCTCCCGTCGTTGACCGCCCTGAGCCAGAGCTGCTCGACCTGTCCGTCCAGGCCAAAGGGGGCCAGGTCGGCGCGCGCGATGTAGTTGGTCGAGGCGCGTCCGACCGGTTGCTCGTGGACCACGAACTGCATGACGGCTCCCCCATTGACCAGCTCCGATGGGCTGCCATGATGCCGGAGCCCGTCACTGCTGTCGTCGGCGGGGTGCGGGCAGCCCGAGTGGGACCGGTCCGGTCCGCTCGAAGCGGCGGGCCTGCTCGCGCTTGCTGCGCAGGAAGGTGAGGGTGAGGTCGAGGCCGTCGATCTCACCTCGCCAGTCCTCGGCGACGGCGCGTTCACGGCGGGCGAGGAGGTCCTCCTCCAGTTCGTCCAGGCGGGGCAGCATCTTCGGGTTGATGCTCAGCATCGGACAGCGGATGCAGGCGTGTTCGTGCTGGCAGGGGGTTCCGTAGGGGCGTCCGCAGGAGCCGAGTTCGACTCGCCGCTTGTCAAAGTGCTCGTTGAACTCCGACCATTCCGTCTTGGTCGGCTCGCGGTACTCGCTCGTGGGCCGTTGCGCTCGTCGACGGTCGAGGAACTGCTGGTAGTGGCGGACCACGTCGTCGTCGAAGACCGCGACGTAGCCGCGAGTGGTCTGGATATTGAGGTGGCCGAGCAGAGCGGCGCCGATGTGAATGGGCAGGCCACTGTTGACCAGCTCGGTCGCGAAGAGGCGGCGGAAGTCGTGGGGAGCGAACTTCACCTCGGCGAACCGCGGATCGGTGTCGACCAGTCCCTCTGCGGCTCGGCGGATCATCCGCCACATCGTCGTGGTGGACATCGCCCGCTGTCCTCCGGCGTGCACGTTCTGGAACAGGTAGGGCAGCGGCTCGCTCCAGACCTTTTCATGCAGGTCGTAACGGACGCAGATCGGAACGGTGCCGTGCGCGCTGATGTGACGGCGGATGATCTGGGCGATGACGTGGAACAGCTCCGCGGACATCGGGATCACCCGTTCCCGGTCGCTCTTGGACGGCGTGATCACGAGCAGAGCGACGACTTCACCGCTCGGGCGCTGGTAGTTGCGCACGCTCAGGTGGGTCAGCTCGGTCAGCTCCTCGGCACGCAGGCCGGCCAGGCGGAGCGTCTCCACGATTGCCCACTGCCAGAACGCCTGATTTTCGGTGCGCGTGAGCTGTACCAATTTCCCGGTCACCCGGTTCACGGCCCGGATGGGCGCGGTCGTCGGGTCCCGGCGTTCGGCGTCTATCTTTGCCGAGACACGCTGCCACTCGGTCCCGTCGACGGCGAAGCGCTCGCCGCGCCCGACCGCGCGGGCGCTCTCCAGCAGTGTGCGTTGACGCTGCCACTGATCGGCGACGTGCTGGGACAGGATCGGCAGCAGCGGCTGGCGTTCCCGCGTGCGGTTGGCCATCCGCTCCTGAACACGGCGCCGGCGGACATGGAACCAGCGCAGGTCTTCATCTCGGATAGGGCAGGGCGCCACCCACTGGGCCCAGCGCTCCGGCTCTGCGACCGCCCAGGTGTGCAGGTCCAGGTAGAAGGCGCGGACCGCGAGGAAGGGGCCCTCGACGTGCAGCCGCGGCTTGCCGTCCGGTCGGACGAGCAGGCTCTCCTTCCAGTGGGTGACCGCCTCGGGGGACAACCTCAGGTCGGCCTGGTGCGGGTTGAAGTCCTCGATCACCTTCCAGAACAGCCGGACGAGGTTAAGGACCAGGGACTGGAGGGTGGAGTAGTCGACCTCGACCGAGCGCCGAGTGATGTAGTGAATCAGCAGGTCGCGGACGCCCTGGTTGCGGATCTTGTGCTTGTCGACGAGCTCGGCGACAGGCCGTTGGCCCTTGACCACAGCGGCCCGCAGCGTGCGCGGGGTCGAGGCCGGGAAGAGCCCCATGTCGGAAAGGATCGGCCAGGCCTGGGTGGCCGCGAAGCAGCCGTCCCCGCCCGCCTCGCCAGCCGTGACGCCGTACTTCCTGGACTCTGTCGCGTAGTAGAGCAGGGCCTCCGGCGTCAGGTCGGCGATGTCGATGCCGAAGACGGTCAACGGGACGATCACGTCGAACTGGGCCCGCCGGATCGACTGGCGGCTCACGTTCAGGGAAAGGGTTCGCTCGCAGAACTCCTCCAGCACCGGGTCTTTGGCGATGCTGCGGAACCACCGGAGGTAGTGGGAGAAGCGGTAGGAGCGGAAGGCCAGCAGCGATGGCTGGATCAGGCGCATCGCGAAAGCGTGGCCTGCGGAGGTGTTCATGGTGCTCTTGATCGCTTTGCTGCGCCCCTGGTAGAGCTGCTGGGCCTGGTGGCCCCGCTCGTTGAGACCGGCGGTCTCCCACCGTTCCTGCCACGTGGTGCCGGGGAACTCGTACAGGTGTTCCAGCAGCCGTTGCATCTCCGTCGTCCACTTCGCGGCACCGGAGCCGATCCCAAGGACCGTCCCGGCCATAGCGGCGATGTCCTCGATGGAAGCTGTCGACAACTCGCCCAGCGGCCGGGGCGGGTGGACGGGCTCCGGCGGAGGCGCAGGCTCCACCGCGGTCGGCTTGAAGCTGAAATCCCGCTCGTAGATCTCCAACGAATGACGGCGCACCCGCCCGGTGGTCGGGCCCTTCACCCGGGCACTGTTGCCGGCCTGACTACCGGGCACCGAACACCACCGCCACGTCCTGCGGGTCGTACTGCTGAGACCACGCGGCCGGCTGGACCGGGCGGCCGTAGTGCTCGGCGAGCTTATCGACCAGGTCGTCCAATCCGACCACGGTATAGAGGGCGGTGGTGGTGACATGCGCGTGCCGAAGGATCGTCTGCACCTCCACCAGAGTCATCGCGGGATCTCGGGCAAACCGGGTCGCCGCTGTGTGCCTCGCGTCATGGAGCGTCCAGTTCATACCCAACTGCAGGGCCGCCCGCTGAAGGATCCGCCGGGCCGCCCAGTAGGTCAGCGGACGCGTCTCACCACGGCGAGTGCGCCAGATCGGCCCGCCGCCGTCAGGCAGGCCCGCATCATCGAGGTAGGCCGCCAGGTAGGCCAGAGCCTCTGGAGAGACTGGCACTGGCTGACGGTCCCGGGTGCCCTTGGAGACAACCCACATCCGGCCCTTCTGCCAGTCGACATCCGCGAGCCCGACGCCCAGCAGCTCGGTGGCCCGGGCACCCGACGAGACGTAGCAGGCCAGAAGGGCCTGGTCCCGGGCGCACCGCATTCGCGCGAACAACTGCTCCCACTGGGCATTGGGAATCGCCCGCGGCTGACGGACGGGCACCTTCGGACGCAGACGGCCCCGGCGATGCCGGCCAGGAACCTCCAGCGGCGACCGGTGCGCAAGTGTCGCGCGGCGGGCCCGATTCTCCGGCACCGGGTTGAGCACCGGCCCGCGCCCGAAGTGCAGGTGGAAGGCGTAGAAGCCGTGAACCGCCGACAGACTGTGCGCGATCGTCGCCGGGGCATAACCCGCTGCCAGAACCCGCTTGCCGGTCGTGGGGTTCACCGCCCCGGGCGGATGCCCGCCCTCACGTCGCCGCAGCCGCTGCGGATTGCGAGCCGACCGCAGCCAGCCGACCAGCGCGGCCACCTCCGCCTCGGTGGCCTGTTCCCAGCCGACGTCCACGGTCCACAGCACCCGGAACCAGCGCAGAAGGTCGTACGCGTAACTCCGGCAGGTCAGCGGACTCACGTCCCCCAGCAGACGGTCTCGGAGATAGCTGCTGACCGGCTCAACCTCACGCCCCGCACCATCCACCACCAGCCACGGCAACGACAACGACGTACCAGGAGTAACCGCCCCGATCCTCGACAGCCGTACACGGCCGTCCATCAGATCTCGATGTACACGGGAGAACTCATGCGACAACGACATGCCCAGATGTTCCTGACGCACCACCGCCAAGTCGAGCCATGGCCTGAGTTAGGGCCTGTATCGAAAGTGGATCTTGGATGTGAGATGATCTTGATTCGTGGCGCGTGGAGATCTGACGGACGAGCAATGGGCCGTGCTGGAGCTGCTGTTACCAAAGGGCAAGAAGCCCGGCCGGCCACCGATATGGA
>NZ_JAGGOI010000045.1 GCF_018614585.1 Streptomyces sp. ISL-1
TTATCTAAGTGGCATTGCCTTGCGGGGTTCCCCGGTCTCTCTGCTGCAAGGTGCCGTTGGGTATCAGTACGGGAGCGGCAAGCCACCGCTTCACATACAGAATTACCCACGCGGCGTCAGTATGGGATTCCACCGCTTTCATGACCAGGTCCCAGCGGACGCTGTCGAAGAACTTGGCGATATCAAGGTCAATTGCCCACTTCTTCTTCCAGCACCTCTGCCTGCATGCAGACACCGCGTCCAGCGCCGACCGTCCGGGGCGGTAGCCGAACGAGTCCGCATGGAACAGTGGCTCCACCCGTTTCTCCAGATGCCTGGCCACCACCGTCTGGGCGATCCTGTCCGACACTGTCGGCACGCCGAGCAAACGGACCCCGCCGCCATGCGACTTGGGAATCCCCACACCTTTCACCGGGGGCGGGAAGTAGCTTCCCGAGGACATCCGGTTCCAGATCTTGTAGAGGTTCTCCCTCAGATCTTTCTCGAACTCCTCGATCGTGCAGCCATCCACCCCCGCAGCACCCTGATTCGCCTTCACCTTCAGATACGCCTCCCAGACCTCTCCTTTCGAGATATCAAACGGCTTCCCTGTCGACTTCAGCTCGCTCACACAGCTCCTCCCGGGGAAAACCCGGTTGACCAAACAAACGAACCACGGACAATCCGGCCCCTTCGCTCCACCCTCACCGCGCCGAGCAAGAGCTTCCTCACTACTACGAACCGGTCCGCCGACACAGCTTGCATCGGTACTCAGCCTCTCGCGGGTTCCCCGCTTGAGGTTCTCCCTTACGCGGCATCATCCAAGTCGGGTTGCCGCAGCATCAAGCCGTGCCTTCCCTCGTTCCGCACGAGCGCCGCAGACCAGGATCACGTCGCCTCTACGCCGCGCACCACCTGGCCAGTAGATCGGGTATCCGCCAGGCTCATCCCGGGGCAAAAAGTAACCCCCGGTTTTGATGCCGCTTCATCCTTAACGACGCGTCAACAGCGTCCCCCTTGACGGGGATTCGCGCCCCGTCTTCCTGATCCCCACCTGACGCCTCTTGGGCGCCTTTTCCACATCGCTCACCACGGTCGCGTCACCGCTTCCGCAGCATGTGGCGGTTTGCAGCCTCCCCCCGCAGGGCGGCTCCGAAGGCCTACCTTCATCACTCGTGCAGCATCACGATCTGCCGCTCAACTACCCATAGCGAACTACTCCCGTGTTCGTGGCACACCTTTTCCCAGGAACTCGTTCCTCATCCGCAGCTCGCGAACCTCCTTCTCGAGCTCGCGCAGGCGGGCACGTTCAGAAATGCTCAACGGTGCTTCTTCAGCGGGATTTTCACGCCGGTAGGCGTTCACCCAGTCTCCGAGCGTCCCCTCGACGATCCCGAGTTCCCGAGCGACCTGGGCGATCGGGCGGGATCCCTCGATCACCATCTTGACTGCCTCGTCCTTGTACTCAGGACTGAAATTCCTGCGCTGTCGTGCCACGTGCCTTCTCCGTTGATCCGGCCAACAATTCTAGTTGGTCCGGTGTCCGAGAACTTCGGGGCGCCTCAAATCGATCCGCCGCTGGTGGTCCGGCCAGGGCCGGGGCGCCTACCCGCAGGCGACACGACTGCTCATCACCGCCGACGCGGGCGGCTCGAACGGCTACCGCACCCGGGCCTGGAAGCTCGAACTCGCCCGGCTCGCGGCCGAAACAGGACTGACGAACACCGTTTGCCACCTGCCGCCGGGCACATCGAAGTGGAATAAAATCGAGCACCGGCTCTTCTCCCACATCACCCTGAACTGGCGCGGCCGCCCGCTGGCCAGCCACGAAGTCATCGTCCAGTCCATCGCCGCGACCACCACCCGCACCGGACTGCGCGTCATGGCCGAGCTGGACACCAACATCTACCCAACCGGGGTCCAGATCGGCGACGCGGAGATGGCGGCCCTGCCACTGACCCGACATGCCTTCCATGGCGACTGGAACTATGCCGTGCACGCCCAGCCGTGCCCTGCCATCCCAGCGCCCCGGGCTCCGCAGAAGCCGGTCCCGGAGTGGGACCATGCTCTCCTGTCCGACCCCTTCCTGACCGGCATGTCCCGGCAGCAACTGAGCGATCTCACCGACACTTTGGCCGTCGACGGTGACTTCAAGCGCGGTCGCCCGCCCCGACTCGCCTTCCCCGACCAGGTCCTGGCGGCCGTCCTTCACCTGCGGGTCGCCCTGGCCGCTGAACCCCTCGCCGTGCTGTTCGACAGCAGCCGGACCGCCATGCACCGCACCCTGCTGAAGATCAGGACACTGCTCAAGGCGCACAGCATCGTCATCCCACCGGCGGCCACCCACCCTCCGCCCTCACGGCCCTCCAGGCTCGGGTTCGAGCCCTAAGCGACAACCCCAACAGCATGATCAAGACGACGTGTTAATGATCTGCAAGCCCTTACCCCCATCCCGAAACGCTGGGCAGTCGAGCGGACCTACGGCTGGCTCATGCTTCAACGCCGCCTGGCCCGCGACTACGAAACCCACCCACACCGCTCCGAAGCCGTGATCCACCTAGCCTTGACCGACCTCATGACCCGCCGCCTCACCGGCGAGAACACCATCTCCTGGCGCGACCCGACACCAGCCCATCAAAGCCGTATTCAGGGATGAAACAACAGGATGAAACGACCTCTCAAAGCGAACGAAGCCACATCCCGTGGTGCTCATGACTCGACAGCGGGTCGGGTTTCCGGTTCGTAGCGGTCAGCCACGACACGACAGCATGAAGCCCCGGAACCAGCGCGGCCCGGGGCCTCTCTGTCAGCTTCCTCGGCAGCGGCAGGTCTGCGGCTGCTACGGAAAGTGCTCAACCTGCTGGTCGTCGAGCTGTGACGCCATAGCGTCCACCGTCTCCCGTGGGACGTCCTTAACGCTCTGTGCAGCTGGTGTCTTGGCGAGTCCGTTAGTGCTTTGGAACAGAACCAGGGCCGCACGTGTGCCCTTCCCGAAGACGCCGTCGAGCCCATTCGGGCTGAAGCCGAGCACCTCCAGGGCTGTCTGCAGCCCGATTGTCAAGTTCAGCGGGACGGGGAAGTTTCCCGACCGCATGTTGGCATCGAGTTTCTGTACGGGGTCGAAAACGAGTTGCGTGAAATCGCCTTCTGGCGGTGCAGCCATCCAGCCCGCGAGTGTGAAGAGCAGCCCGTTGCGCACATTCCGTGGCCTGACCCCTGGGTTGCCGGCCTCAGTCATCCTGCATTCGCGCGCCATGGTCAGCCAGTCCTGGACTGCTGCCGCGCCCTGGAAGACCGGGAACTTGAAGTGCGGGCCCATGGCCCAGGCCATACTGAAGAGGCCTAGCTGCCCGTCGGCCGGCCAGGTTCCTAGACTCGTGAACGGGGCCCGAGTCTTGAGCGTGGCCTCAAAGCTGTCCAGCTTGCGCGTTACCAGCCCGTTGATCTCCGGATTAGTGATCCGCAGACGCGTGATCGCCTCTTTCTCGGCCAGCGAAGCGAAGGCAGTTCCGCTGAACTTGACTGTTTGATACTCATCAGTGATTTCGGCGCGGCCGGCCGTCGACCCTGAGTTCTTGTCCAACCAGTTCAAGGTGAAGATGTCGGGGAGTGGCTGTGGGTTACTCCCGAAGAGGCTGGGATCGTCAGCGTCGAGCAGATTCCCAACGCCCGTGGACACCAGGCTCTTGACGTCTAGATACATGAACTGGACTCGGCCTTCCAACGGCTCATTGAAAGGGATGAAGGCGTCCCTGACGGTGTCGTGCATCTCTGGCTCCTCTCTCGTCCACCTACGAAATGGCGTTGCTGCAGGAGCAGCCGGCGGCGGCTGAGAGAGGGACGGACTGCTGCACTTGGCCGGATCAGGACTTCCTCGGCCCCATATGCCGGTCCCACTCCCTCGCCCTCGGCCGTCGGTTCCCAGGCGGTTTGAGTGTTCAGAAAACCACCGGAGGGAAGATGCCACCCCAATTTTTGGTCCAGATCGGTGGCAAACCTCGGGACGATGTTTGCGTCGACGCCGGAGGCGTCCCGGAGGACACCCGCAGGCATAGCTTCCGGTCCGGTCGACGGGCGGTGCCTACTGCGGTATCTGCAGTGCCGTCGGCCAGAGCCTGGCCTCATTCCACTCAGTCTGCGCAATCATGATCATTCTCCTTTCGCCTTGCCGTCATCCCAGCGGGATTCGACCGCGGGGCACGCATGGTGTGACTGGATCGCCGGTCAGCGCGGCCTCGCACCCGGCTGCGCTCTGGCCGGCGGGCTCCTGCACAAGGGAGCCAAACCTTCTGAGATTGGCTCCCTCGGAGGAGGGATGAGAAAGGCCCACGAGTTCGTTGAGCACCGCGATGCACACCTCGGCGTCGCCGAGGATCTCATCCCTTCAGGGAATGCCTTGCAGCACCGACCGGCCGTCCATCCGATGCTCCTCCCGTCCTGCCGTAGGCAGGGGTCGCAGTCAGATCAACACGAGACTCCCCCACCGCCGTCGGACCGATGTTCCCCGGATTGTTCAAGGCGCATCCCGCAAACGTCGCTCGTTCATCTCTCACTCATTGATCCTGGCCAGGGGAGAGTGAAGGGCTACTCGGCAAGGGCGATCAGCAGGTGCGCGAGGCACATACCGGCTGCACAGTGGGGGATGTGTCGTGGAATAGCGCGTGCCTCGAGGTACTGAGTTCTTTCGAATTCACCAATGCCGGCGGCAGGATCGCCCTCCCCATGGGAGCGCAGCGGCTGCTGGCGTTCCTGGCGCTGCAGAGCGATGGCGCGCAGCGAGCTGCAGCCGCCGAGCAACTGTGGCCCGACTGCACTTCCTTCCGAGCAGCAGCCAACCTGCGGTCGGCTCTGTGCCAGGGGAGGCGCGTCGGATCTGTGAGCGTCGTCGACTGTGTCGGCCAGCGCCTCGTGCTCTCTCCCTCGATTCGCGTCGATCTGCATGGAGTGCGGGAGTCGGCGCGTCAGGTCATCAAAGGGCAGGCACCGTTGCCACCCGAGTGGGACCGGCTTGTCGGCGACCTGAGCAGGGAGCTGCTGCCGGGCTGGACGGAAGACTGGCTGTTGGTGGAGCGTGAGCGCTGGGACCAGATGCGGGTGTACGCCTTGGAGGGTCTGGCCCAACAGTTCCAGGCGGCGGAGCAGTACCTGCCTGCGCTCCAGGCGGCGCTGGCGGTCATCGCCATCGACCCCATACGAGAAACCGCGCACCGCATGGTCATAGAGGTTCACCTCGCCGAAGGCAATGTCGCCAGTGCGCTCAGGCGCTATCGGGACTACCGAGCGTTCCTGCAGAGGGAGCTCAGAGTGGCACCGTCACCGCGGATGACTGAGCTGGTACAGAATCTGACGCCCACGTAGCCGCAGGATGACACCAGCCGGCAGTCCGACTGCTGTCGGCCATCGTGGCCTTTGCTTACGGCCCCAATTTCCTGTCATGCCATCAGAAGGGCGCAGGCTGGGGTAGTTTGACCGCATATCCGCAGGCAATCAGGGCAGATCAGGATACCGACGGTCATTCATGGCCGAGGGCGGCGGGCCGCCTTCGAAGCGTTCAGTCTTGCGACCGTTACTGGCCGGGGCGAGTGTGCGGGGGGTGCCCCTATGTGTTTGGTCAAGCTCGTGGGTCAGGATGGCGGCATGACGACCTGGTTCCGCACCTACTACGAGGACGAAGATCTGTGGCTGTAGTACGAGGCCGATGAAGAGGGCTGGGCGGCGCGTCAGGTTGAGGTCCGGGGGAAGGACTCGCGGCCGGTGACGGCTGCTTCTTTGGCGGAGGTTCTGCACTTGCGTGATCATGTCGATCTCGCGGCGATGGGCCGCTATGAACGGCAGTACGGCGTGCTCGCCGAGGGACCACGGGACGGCTGGCAGGACCAGCCCCAGGCAGCCGGGATCTCCGCGGAGGAGTTCGAGCAGTAGTGGGCTGAAGCAAGGCGGATTCTCGGCGATTCAGCCTGACCTGGCGGTCTGAGGTTCGTAGAAGGTGCCGTCGCGGAGCATCGCGAAGAGGACGTCGGCCCGGCGTCGTGCGAGGAAGAGCAGGGCCTGGGTGTGGTGCTTTCCCTGGGCGATCTTCTTGTCGTAGTAGGCCCGCGATGCCGGGTCGGCCAGGGCGGCGAACGCGGAGAGGAAGAAAGCCCGCTTGAGCTGCTTGTTTCCCCTCCTGGAAGGCTGTTCGCCGCGGATCGACGACCCGGAACTGCGGGTTGCCGGGGCGAGCCCGGCGTAGGCGGCGAGGTGGCCTGCGGTCGGGAAGGTGCTGCCGTCGCCGACCTCGATGAGGATCCGTGCTCCGGTCCTGACGCCGACTCCCGGCATGGACGTCAGGACCTTCGAAAGAGGGTGAGCCTCCAGCAGTTCCTCGATCCGCCCGGCCAGGAGTTTCCGCTGTCAAGGACGGCTGTCAGTGAGGCGGCCAGGCTCGGGACAATCAGCGCAGCCGCATCGGTGCCCGGGACGGTCACGGTCTGCTCATCCAGGGCCGTGAAGATGTCCTCGACCAGCCGCTCGGCCATTCTCGGCGCCTTCGGCCGTAACAGCGTGACCAGCCGACGCCTGCCGGCCTTGCGGATCTGGGCAGGGGAGCCGAACCGCTCCAGCAGGGTCAGCACCGCCGGGTGCTGCAACCGCGGCCCCAGCACCCGCCAGCGAGGGATGGATCTGGGTCAGCAGGCCGTGCAGCCGGTTGGCGACCCTGGTCGCTTCGCCGGCCAGGTCATCGTCGAACCCGACGATCATCTCGAGCTCGGCGATCGTCTCATCCTCGCCGTCGATCGCCCGCAGGGTGTGAGGCATCGCGCGGGCTGCGTCGGCGATGATGAACGCGTCCTTCGCATCCGTCTTTGCCTCGCCGGGATAGAGGTCGGCGATCCGCCGCATCGTCAGCCCCGGTAGATAGGCGACCGGGCAGCCCATGTCCCTCGCAACCGCCAGCGGCAGGGCACCGATTGAAGCTGGCTGGTCGACCACGACCAGCACCGTTCCGTGCTTGGCCTGGAGTTTCGCGAACAGCTCGCGGAGCTTGGGCTCAGTGTTGGGCAGCCGCTTGTCGAAGGCTTTCTTCCCGGCCGGTGTGACGGCGGTGGCGTGGTGTTCGCCCTTGCCGACGTCCAGGCCGAGGAAGACGTCGATGTCGCCGGTGTCGATCACGTGCAGGCCCCTCCACTCACGCTTTCGTCCGGCCTTGGCACGGCACCGAGCTGCCACATCCACGTTACGGAGAGCTCTTCCGGCCCGGGTGAAGCCGGTGCTCAAGCCCCTCATCAGCGGTCCGTCGATGCCTTCGGGCCCGGTGACACCACCCCCCGGATCATCAACAACAAGGGGGGAAGTCATGCAGGACCCGAAGGCCGGAGGCCCCGTTGCGGAGCCACGAAAAAGGTAACGGGGGCCTCGGCTGGCGCGCCAGTGGCGTAGAGCCGTCGGGCCTGGGCGTGGCCGGTGAGGTCCTTGTCTCCGACAGTCGGGCAACAGCCCGCTCGGCAGCGGCGGCCCGGTGCGCACCATCGTCCTGCAGCACGGGAATAGCCAGGAAACCCTGCGCTCTCATGGGGAGCGCGACCCTCCTCCCGGCAGTGGTGAATTCGAAGGATTCAATAGCTCGAGGCAAGCACCATTCAATACCTACCACTGTGCATTCTGTAGGTGCCCTCCGCACCGGATGTTCCTCTCGGTCGAGTTGCTCGGCACGCCCATCCTGACCAGGGAAAAACGCGTGTGAGAGACCAACGATCGACACTTGCGCAACGCATCCCGGACAGTCCCGAGAACACCGTCGCGACATGCAAGGGGGAAGCTCGTACCGATGGCTGTCCGCCTCACTCAGGAGAGGGAGAGGATGCGGAATGAAAGTCCGGTCGATCCTTCGTAATCTTCCCGCGCAGGAGGAGATTCTCGGCGACCCCGACGTGTGCATTGCCGTGCTCGACGGACCGGTGGACCTTTCCCATCCCTGCTTCGCGGGCGCCGACGTCAGAAGGATCCACACTCTGGTCCAGGATCCCTCTGGCCGAGGACCGATGTCGATGCACGGCACCCACGTGGCGAGTCTTCTCTTCGGGCAGCCGGGAACCTCTGTCGTTGGTATCGCGCCCCGGTGTCGCGGGCTGGTCCTCCCCGTGTTCCGAGACGGCCCGGAAGGGCGAGTGCCCCAGCTCGATTTGGCGCGTGCCGTTGAGCGGGCCGTGGAGGAGGGGGCGCATGTCATCAATATCAGCGGCGGCGAGCGCTCTGCGGATGGTCGCGCCGAGAGCATGCTGGAGCGGGCTCTGCGACGGTGCCACGAAAACGGCGTTCTCGTTGTCGCGGCTGTCGGAAACGACGGGTGCGACTGCTTGCAGGCCCCCGCTGCCGCGCCGTCCGTGCTCGCCGTCGGCGCGACAGACACCAGCGGCGAGCCGCTGGACACCAACAACTGGGGTGTCGCCTACCGCACGAACGGTGTGCTGGCCCCAGGACAGGAGATCGAGGGTGCTACACCCGGCGGCGGACGGCTGGCCCTGACCGGCAGCAGCTTCGCCACCCCTGCGGTATCTGGAGTTGCCGCACTCCTCGTGACGGCGCAGCTCCGGGAGGGACGCAGGGCCGACCCGATCGCAGCGGGCAGGGCCATCCTCGAAACCGCAACCGTCTCTTCATGCTCCCCCAGCGACGCCCCTGAGTGCCGACGGCATCTGGTCGGCCACCTCGACGCAGCCCGGGCCTACGACCTGATCAGGCGAGGGAGCACCACCGTAATTGATCTTGACGTGGCAACGGTCCCCTCCCGGCCTGTACCGCCAGTGGAACGGCAAACCGTGACCACCTCCTCCGGGTCGGGGGTCAACGCCGCCAGCGAATCCTCATTGCTCCGGATATCCCACGCCGAATCGAACGAGGGAGCCAACGCCATGGACACCAGTGACGCGCACGCCACCGCGGGTGAGGCAGCCGACACCACAGGCGAGAGGGCAGAGAACGCTGACGCAGCTCCGCCCTCGTCCCCGCACGCCCAGCCCATAGCGCAGCAGGCGGAGTCCGTCTCACCTGAACCGGGGGTGCACGCCGCCGGCGAACCCTCGCCGCTCGAAGCGAACCACTCTGAACCGAACGAGGGAACCAACTCCATGGAAACCCATCACGCCCACGCCAGCGCGCACCAGGGAGCCATCACCACCGGAACGGAGTCAGGGGCTGCACCACCCGTGTCTGCACAAGGGCCGGCGGCGCCCAGCGGCAGTGCCCAGTTGCCTGGCGTACGCCCGTCCTGCGGGTGCGGGGGGAGTCCCTCGTCAGGCTGTCAGTGCGGGGGGAACGGCTCAAGCCGCTCACTGATCTACGCGATCGGCACAATCGGGTTCGACTTCCAGACCGAGGCCCGCAGAGACAGTTTCCGCCAGCAGATGCCCTACGCCTTTACTCCAGCGGACCAGTCGCCGGATGGCGTGGAGCGGGAAGTCCAGCCAAACATATACGACCCGGCTCAGTTGCACGCCTACCTGTCGAAGAACCCGTGGGCGTCCGACAAGCTGACCTGGACGTTGACCATGGACGCCACGCCGATCTACGCCCTGGAGGCCGAGATGCCGGCGGGCATGGACTGGCACCGGCCGATCATCAGCGACCCGAGAGCGACTTCGGAACAGGTGAGGAAGGCCGCCGGGAGCGCTGCCGACGAGAGAGATAATCTCGCCGAGATCGTGGAGACGCTTTCGTACCCGCCGGTGTCCACGGTCTACAGGACCTTCCGGGACGCCCTCCTGGGCCAGATTCAGAACACGGACGATCCGAACTATGTCTCGCGCGTGTCCATCCCGGGAGTACTGACGGACCGAACCGTTCGGCTGTACTCCGGGCAAGTCGTCCCCGTAGTCGAGGTCAAGAGCCGCGGCCTCTACACATGGAACGAGGCCCTGCTGGTCGACGCTGTGGTACAGGCGGTCACAGCCGACTACGAGGAGCGCGAGGTCCCACTCGACGAGGAGAAGCGTGACAACCTCCGCACGACGGTCCGTGCGCTCCTCGACAAGGTCTACTGGCAGTTCCGCAACCTCGGGCAAAGCTCCGCCGATCGGGCACTGAACGCTGCCGGAACCAACGCATTCCTGGTCGGAAGCGAGATGAGGGACGGTCTCCTCTCCGCAAAGCACCTCCCGGGGAAGGACGACAACTTTTACACCTTGGACACCGTCAGGGTCTCCAAGAGCCCCTTCTGCCGCCCCGGCTCGGACTGCCAAGAGGTCATCCTCGAATTCTTCGACCCCGAGAACGATCGACGAGCGAGGGTGTCCTACCTGTTCACCTTCGACGTAAGTGACGAGCTTCCCGTCAGCCTCGCACCGGTCCACAAGTTCATCGGTGGCATGTGAGCGTTCTGCAAACGAGGAGGTCAGCAATGAACAACCCAGGAAGCCAGCCGAAGATCAACGCTCCGGTCCAGGCGCCGCCCGTGGATCGAGACAACGGGTCAGCGCCGGCAGACCGGCACACAGACGGCGGCGTGGAAGCAGCCAGGTCAGGCTGCGGCCACCTGCCGGGACCGGCTCGGCAGATGTGCTACGCGATGCGCAGCACCCCAGTGTGAGACAAGAGTCCGCCTGGGCGCTGCCACAGGCGGCTTCGTTCCCACCGCTTCCGGTAGGAACCGTCCTGCTGAAGGCGAAACGGTGAAAGGAGAACACCATGATCGACCTGACGATGCGAGACGAGTCCCGTCCGGTGTTTGCTTCCCTGCAGATGCCGCAGCAGGCCCCGCCGATCGACCGAACCTCCACCAGGCCCGGGGCCGCCGGTGATACCTCCGGCGTCGAGGCAAACGGCCTGTTCGACCTGATCGCCAAGGGCATCGGCGGCCTCATCGGTTGAGGCCCTACGCGTCGGCGACAGCGGTGCGCCCCAGTCGCCGACGCCCACCCGGCAGACAAGAGCCGAAGGGAGAACACGATGAACAACCAGACCATGCGAGACGAGGCCCATCCGGTGTTTGCTTCCCTGCAGATGCCGCACCAGGCCCCGCCGATCGACCGAACCTCCACCAGGCCCGGGGCCGCCGGTGATACCTCCGGCGTCGAGGCAAACGGCCTGTTCGACATGCTCGTCAAAGGCGTCGGCAGCCTGATCGGTTGAGGCCCTACGCGTCGGCGACAGCGGTGCGCCCCAGTCGCCGACGCCCAGACTGAAGGGAGAGCACGATGAACGACCAGACCATGCGAGACGAGGCCCATCCGGTGTTTGCTTCCCTGCAGATGCCCCAGCAGGCCCCGCCGATCGACCGAACCTCCGCCAGGCCCGCGGGCACCAACGGCGACACCTCCGGCGTCGAGGCAAACTTCCTCCCGCTGATCCCTCTGGTTGCGAGCCTGTTCGCCTGAGGCCGCGCCCGTGCCGGGCGACAGCCTGACCGTTCGTCCGGCACGCCCGCCCCGCGCTCCTGGAGTGACGGCGCCGGGGAGTGAGACTGCGTCTGGGACGCGCACCCCATTCTGACGATGGGAGTAACCATGCGACTCAACATGCCGGTTCAGGGAGCGATCGAGCGCCGGTGGGATCTCTACCAGCCCTACTTGGAGGTGGTGGGCACATACAGGACTCAAGAAAACCCCGAGATACTGGGCTCTCGGGTGGAAGCGCCCGGGCCGGCATCCTACTTTGGTTCGGATGTTGGGGACCCTGGCCCTTCGGCGGGCAACGACTCTCGCGGCTGGCACTGCCAGCCGGTGGCGGGCTGTGCGTGGAGTGGCCTGGTCTAAGCCCGGACAGCGGCATTCAGCGCCACACGTCCCCCCCTGCCGGGGGAAGCATTTCCCGCCGGCAGCCACGGAGCAGCCCCTGGCGTCGTCGAGGCCAGCCAAGTCACTAAGGGCATCGACAGGTTCGGCCCGGGCCAGCATGGCTGTCCGGTCCCCGATATCGACTGAACGGGCATGAGCGCGTCCCCATGCGTCAGCATCGAAGCGCCAGGATCGCGTCGGGCGGGAGACCGCCCGACCTCCAGAACCCGGATGCCAAGCGCTGAGCGACCCTCGAGAAGGAAGGGAGCGATTCATCATGGTGGCTCTCAAGACGGCAGTCGCCTGGCCAAACGACAAGGTGTATCTCTTCTTCGACGACGACACTTACCACCGCTACAACACGGTCACCGGCGCCTTCGAGCAAGGCAACCTGGATGTGGCGGCTAACTGGCCTGGGCTCACAGGCTCACCGGATGCGTTCGTGTGGTGGGGCGCCGGCAAGGCCTACGCCTTCACCGGCGCGACGTACGTGCGCTACGACCAGGTCGCGGACAGTGTCGATCCGGAGTATCTGCCGCCGAACACCCCGTTCGCTCTGGCGGGCAACTGGCCGGGGCTCCCCGACGGCTCCAGCGGTGGCATGAATTGGCAGGCGGGCATCGACGCCGCAGTGAACTGGGGTACAGGCAAACTGTTCCTCTTCAAAGGCGACTCGTATGTGCGCTACGACATCACCTCGGACCGGGTCGACCCCGGCTATCCGGTAAAGATCGCTGGTCGCTGGCCCGGATTGTTCAGCCAAGACCTGGACGCCGCCGTCTACTCCGGTGGACGGTACGCCTACTTCTTCCGCGGCAACGACTACCAGCGCTACGACGTGGACAATGACCACGTCGACCAGAACGGCACGTTGTCCTCCTTCCATCTCGAACCGACACCACCCGGTGCGCTTGTTCCAGCCCGCCTGCTGGAACTGGCGCAGGCCAACAAGCTGATGGCCGATCTGATCCGGCGAGGCAAGCTCAGCCTGAAGAGCCCTCCCTTCGTCGACGGGCCGAGCGGGATTGTGTCGCCCACCCCCAGTCAGCGCGTGACCGTCAAGCCCGCCACCATCGACGGAATCAGGTACACCAACGCCCTGAACACCACCGCCGACTTCTTCGACAACGTCGACCAGCGCATGCTCATCGCCCTGTACCGACTGACGCGGTGGATCAACTCCTCTGCTCCCGACGTGAAGGAACTCCGCCACCTCGGCATCGGGCACGGCTCCGGCCCGCCGAACGACTGCCACAACCAGGGCCGCGCACTCGATCTGTCGGGTATTGGCGGGATGGTCGACGGCACCAGTTTCCTCAAGTCGATCCTCAGCAACTGGGGGAACCTTCCCCCGCTTGCGGGGAGCACCGTACGCATCGACCCGTCCGTCGACCCGCTGGCGTTCGCACTCTTCAGCACGGCCTTCCGCTACGCGACGTACGAATGCGAAGCAGGCGGGATCGGCACCGGCAACAAGTGGCCCATGCCCATGCTCGGCGGAAGCGGCTTCGTCATCTATCCCGACTACGGCGGCGACCCCGCGCTGCGAGCAGCTCACCAGGACCACATCCACATGCAGGTCGGACGGACACGGATCTGAAACGCTGACACGCCGGCGGCTGCTCGACGCGGGCAGCGGTAGGGGGGCGACGGGCTAGCGACTCGGGGCGTCCTTCCGCCGCCTCCTACAGCGCTTCTTCGCCGAGGTGGTGTTTGCGTGCGCTGCTTCCGCTTTCACCGCTGCCTCGCCGAGGTGGTGGCCGAGTGCCCGGTAGGCATCGAACTGAGTGTGGTCGAACCACTGGTCGGACGTGGTCTGCCGAGGGAAGGCCTTCTCCCTTAGGGCGAAACTCAGCAGCTCATACGGCATGTCCGGGGTCAGGCTCGCCTTGGCGAAGATGATCGTCCCGTGGGCGGAAGGCTTCCCGTCCGGGAAACTAACGTCTTCCGGGTAGATGATGTCCCCCACCACCACAGAGCTCGCGGAGAACCGCGCGTTGAGGACCGCCATCGGCTCCTTCGGCTCGATGGGTTCGGCGCTGCCCGGCACCAGCTTGAGAATCTCCTCCTGCTTGAACTTGATCTCCACACCGAGGTCCTCGTACGCCAGGGTCACCGCCTGGGCCAGGGTGGTGGCCAGCGGCGGCGAGTCCCCGCTGGAGTCGATGACGTAGATGGTCCGGCAGCGCAGCCGGAGCACTTCGACCAGTCCGAGATTGTCGAAGTGCCCGCCGTCCGTGCACAGCAGCAAGGGGCTCGTATCCGAATACCGGCCCAGCAACTCCTGCAGCTGGTAACGCAGCCGTCGCACCCTCGGCAGCCGTGGCATGGTCCAGTCGGGACCGTACGTCGCGATCTCGGCCAGATACGAGGGGTTGGGCACCCAGGTGCCCAGGCGAAGGTTGGACAAAGCAAGCAGCCGCTCGAGGTACATCGTCTGCGTGCCCATCGCGGAAGCGAAGGCCGCTCCGGACACCGCGACCGCGGACTGCACGGTGAGGTCACGGCGGATCAGCTCGTGCGCGGTCTGCTCCATCGTCGTGGTCCGCACCCAGCCGGTGTCCGGGCCGCCGATGTAGTCGGAAGCGAAGGTGAAGGGGACGGCGGGCCGGCCGGGCGCGGTGCGGTTGCGCAACGAGACGGCTGCGGAGGCCGCGAAGATGACCTGCGGGAAACCGTCCACCTTCCGAGCATGCGTGCTCAAGCTGGTCGGCTCAGCGTAGTAGTCGTAGGGAAGCGCGCCAACCGAGCCGTCCTTCATGACCGCCCGTCGTACGGCGAACGCGCCCGCCAGCCGCCTCCGGTAGAAGGGGTGCAGGCTGAAGGTGGTCTGGTCGATCGCGAACGGCAGGATGAGCAGGGCGATCGGGAGCGCCAACTGCCACCCCAAGTCCCAGTCGTTGACGTAGACGGCCACCCAGGAAAGGAGGGAAAGGCCGAAGAAGGCGACCAGGAGCAGCACGAGCCAGCAGACGACCACCTTCACCCAACTGCCGTTGCTCTGGATAGAGATCGACTTGTCGCCTCCGGCGAACAGGCCCGCCTTCTCGCCGTCCGGCTTCAGCTTTTTCACCGACTTGTGAGCCGCGGTGAACAGCGCCGCCACCGAAGTCGCCGCCGCCGTGATCGCACCGAGCAGGGACACACCAGTCAACCCAGACACCCCAGGGTCATGCTCGTTGCCCTTGGGAATGACCTCCTGCACCTGGGCCAGCCAGGCAAAGAACCAGATCACGGCAGGGAAGACGACCGTGTACGCCGCGACCACCAGCGCCACGCCCACGATCGCCTTCACCACGCTCCGCAGCCAGGCCGGCCGGGACAGCCAGGCCGGCCAGGACTTCTTTGTGAAGGTCCTGGCGAACGCGGCGCCCACGGACACCGCGCCGGCGAGACCGAGGAGGCCGAGGATGGCTTTCGGCGCATGGTCGAAGAGGTCCAGGGTGGGGATGACCCTCGTCGGGCACGTTGGGGCCTCCAAGTGGCCACATGACGGCGCGAAAACCTCTGTGACCGGCCGGAACCTCTCGAGGTCGATCAACGGGATGTGCGCGTAGAAGACGTGCAGGTAAATGCCGGCCACGGCGAACACCAGCGCCACCATGCCGAGAGAGACGAGCACTCCGCGCAGGACCGTGCCCAGGGCGAGCAGCATTTCCCTCGGGTTGTCCGCGAGGTATTTCGCATGCCGGCGGATGTGGTCCTCCTCCGGGCTGCCCTGTGCGAACGCGTCCTCGGGCTTCGCAAGATCGTCCCGTGCGACGGGCCGCCGCTGCCCCTGCTTGTCCTTGGGACGTTCATGGGTGAGCGCCAGCTGGAAGGCCCCCGCCATGTAGCCGCCGCCTGACACGGACACCAGATACTGCGCCTTGGCCAGTAGCTTCGCTTCGCGCAGGGCCTGGAGGGCGCCGAGGGTGACGGAGGCGGAGCGGATTCCGCCGCCCGATACGCAGATGCCGAGCTCCGCCGGGTCCCGGCCCGGCAGTTGTAGCGCTCTGGTGCGCCAGCGGGCCCGGGCGCTGTCCTTTGGTGTCTTCGCGTTGGGCGGGGCGGACCAGTCGGGCAGGGGTTTGGAAGCGTGCGGTGCCGCGGACGGAGCGATGATGTCCGGGTCGTCCTCACGGGCTTCGGTTCCGTTGGCGAGTTTGTAGGCGCTGCCTACGAGGGCACGCGGATGCCGCGAGCCCTTCACCTCTGCCGCGCGCCAGAACAGGAGACCGCGGGAGAGGAGAGTGATGGCGGTCCACGCGAAGCTGGCGGCCACCGGGCCGGCCAGAGCCCACTTTACGAGGGCGAGGTAGGCCGCCCATTCGAGGTACCGATCGGGCGAGTCTTCGAGCCGGTTGAGTGCGCAGCGGAGGAAGAGGTTCTCGCAGATGTCCGCTACGGCCATCACCCCGGTGACATACAGGGCCCGGACGGCGAACCGCCGCGACACCGAGCGGTAGAAGTAGAGGGCGCCAAACCCGAACACCGCCAGCAGCACCAGCGTGTAGCCCGGGATGAACAGGGCCCAGTCGAGCCGCAGTCCGTTTCTGAACAGCTCGACTTTGTCCACGATCTCGGCGGGCGCTTTGTTCACGATCTCGTCGGCCGTCTTCTTGTTCCCCGCGAACTGCAGCTGCAGCTCTTCCCCCGCGTTGGGCCGGTGCGGGTCTGGGAATGGCATGAAGGACGGCCATTTGGATTTGAATAGGTACGGCAGCGCCAATGCGAGGCCGACGATCAGCCCGCCCCAGCACAGCCACGGGGCCCAGCCTGGATCCTGACGTCTCCGGATTTGCTCCTGAATACGCGGCATGCACTCACGGTAACCATTCGGATGTCTTATGTAGCGGTGTGCGATGCGAGAACGCACAAGAACCGAAGCCACCAGCCACATAGCTCAGGCGGCCAGACCGCTGAGTGCGACCGCGGAGGCGACCGACGCCGCGGGGCGCTGCGCCGGTCTGCGCATTGCCTAGCTGATGACCTCGCCGATGACCCGCCCGTCGCTCTGCTTGTAGGCCGAGGCCTGCCGGGTCAGGACGGGCAGGCCCGAGCCAGTGATGGGAGCACCCAGCCCGGGACGGCGAATCTGCAGAACTGATTGGCCGCCAGCGGCAACACCGATGCCCGCGGACCGCTCTCGCAGGCGCTGGCCCCTGCTGCAGCTGTTGCCGTCGAGGAGACGCCCGGCGCTCGGCGGACAGCCCGCCACCCTGCGCGTACCTCATACAGACGGCATACCGCCGGGATCATCAGCCCCCGCGACACCACGCTTTGAAGGCCAGTAAAGCAGGATGCGGGGAGATTGCAGAACCCCATCATCCCGAATGGCCGGCTCGCTCTCGTTCGCCATGCACGAACCCCACGGACGGGCCCTCATCCAGTCACAGCGCATGGCTGACGCGGCGCGCGCAGCAACCCGCTGTGCCGTCATTTCTCGGTTCTGGCACAGATCTTGGGGAGCGGTCGCGGAGTGTAACAGCAGCGGTCGATTGCGAGGGTTCGGGATTGGCCGGCAGGCGAAGCTCTGAGCCTCTGCCGCCGATATCCTGCGTGACATGATCAACTCGTATGCGGGCCTTGACGATGCTGGGGTCGCGATAGCTGCGGCACGTGCCGGCGCGGACGTAGTGCGCAACATGTACGGCCAGCGGCTCGCCCGCACCGACAAGGGCGCCGGGGACTTCGCCACCGCCGCCGACGTTGAGGCCGAGGAGACGATCCTCAGCATCATCCATGCTGCCCGGCCCGATGACGCTGTGCTTGGCGAAGAGGGCGGGCAGCAGGGTGCCGCAGAGGCCGCGCGCCAGTGGCTGGTGGATCCCCTGTGCGGCACGCTGAACTACGCCGTCGGCAACATGCTCGTGGCCGTCAACGTGGCGCTGCGCGGCAGCGCGGCCGCAGTGGCCGACCCGTTCAGCGACGAGATCTTCTTCACCGATGGTGAGACCGCCTGGGTGCGACACGATGGTGCCGATGCCCAGCTGGCGCCCACGTCTGCCACCCAACTCGTGGATGTCAATCTGGATCCGCCGTTCCCCAGCGCGCCCGGCTTCCGGGCTGTGGACTTGCTAACCCAGCACCGGTTCGTGGAACGGTTCCGGCCCCGGGTCGTGTCCACGACTCTGGCGTTGGCCTGGGTCGCCGCTGGCAAGCGCGCCGCATACGTCACGGATGGCGGCGACCTGTCCGGGAGCGTGCATTTCGCTGCCGGCATCGCTCTGTGCCAGGCCGCTGGCTGCGTAGTCACCGGGATCGACGGCGGCCCGATCGGACAGGCAGGCCGCGGACTTGTAGTGGCCGCGGAGGGCGAAACCCACCAGCTGCTGATGTCGATGATCCGCAGCTGAAGCTGCGCAACAGATAGAGCAGCTGCGGCCGCACTCCTGAGCGGCGGACAGGGAGCGTAAGAAGCGCCATCATCCGCAGCCCGCGCAGGATCAGCGCTGTCCAAACCCGTGAACATTTCGACGCGCCCGCGGGCCCGCGTGCAAGCGTTTCCCGGTTCCGGCGCAGATCCTGGGGAGCGGTCGCGGAGGGTTACTGAAGGAGGATCATCTTGCGGAGTAGTTCGAATCCGGCTCGTCCGTAGAGCTGCCTTTTGATCTTTTTGATGCGGTTCACGGCGCCTTCGGTACCTCCGGAACTCCATCGCAGACTGAGTCCTGCTGTAATGGCGTCGAGGTCTCGGAGCATGTGGAGTGCGAAGCAGGTGAGGCCGGGCAGTTGGCTGGCATCGACGGCGTCGATCCAGGCGGGAAGCGTGGCCCCGAGGCGGCCGGTGAGTATCTCGCCGAAGTCGCGGATATGCCCGGCGGCCGTGTCCAGCTCGGGGCAGCGGGCCAGGACGTCCTTCAGGTCGGCGCGGTTCTCCTCGCTCAGGGCCGTGGGATGGCGGGTGAGCCAGCCGGTCACCTGCCGCACCTTCGGCGGCGGGGGCGGCGCGTCCGGCGGGGCAGTGCGCAGGGTGGCGACGTAGGCGCGGACCATGGCGTAGGTGACGGGGGCGTGCTCGGCGAGCAGTTCACAGTGCAGTTGGGTGACGTTCGTGCATCCCGCGGCGAATCGCCGCTTCAGGTAGGGCTTGTAGGGGTCCAGCCTGCTGGGCCGGGGCCGGTTTTCGCGGATGGTGTCCTGCCAGTGCACGGCGGCCGCATAGCGGAGCACGGTGTTGAGGCCCCAGCCCAGGTGCCGGGCGATCGCCCGGCGCGAGTGGCCCTGCGCGAGCAGTTCGTGGACCAGGGCGTGCGCGGCCTTCTTGCGCTGGGCCCGTCGGCCGGCAGGATCCGGGCCGGGAAGGTCGGAATCGTCTTGCGGCGGGTCGGTGTCCGAGCGCGCCGCCTCCGACGGCGCGCCGATGGTCGACGGTTTGGGCGGCGGCGTCGGGGTGCGCAGGCACTCGCGGTGGGCTGCGACGCAGGTCTCCACGGCCCGGCCGAGGCCCTGCCACAGGTGGAACCGGTCGGCGACCTGTAGGGCATCGGGGGCGCCGAGTCGGGCACCCTCGGCGTAGGCGCCCGCCCGGTCTCGGCAAATGATCTCCACGCCTGGGTGAGTAGTCAGCCACGCGGCCAGTGGCCCCGCTTCGCATGTCGGGAGCACATCGACCACACGATGGGTTTCTCCGCAGGTCAAAACGGTGGAGTAGGTTTGGCCCCGGCGGATCGCGAAGTCGTCCACACCCAGCACACGTGGCGTGCTGAACTGCGGATCCGGCAGCGCCATGACTCTGCGCACCAAGGTCATCCGCCCTGCGCGAAGGCGCAGTTGGTCAGCCAGCCGCGCGCCCGCTCGTCCGGCGAGTGCGAGACCGACGCGTTCCAGGATGTGGTTGAGCCGAGTGGTGAAGCGCGCGTACGGGTCGGTCAGCTGAGCGAACGGCTCGGCGAACGTGCGGCGCGGGCAGTCCGCCGCACCGCAGATGAAACGCCGGACCGTCAGCCGGATCACGACGCTCTGCCCACCGAGCGGAAGATCCTTCAACCTGCGCTGATAGGAGTCGCGCACCCGGCCCGAAAAGCGACCGCAGTCCGGACATGCCGCCCCGGCCGCCCGGCCTCTCGCCACCACATCGTCCGTGCCAAAGGCAGCGGTCACCGCCTCGACGTCCACGTCGTCGATCCCGTCGAACGCGAGCGAGTCCCAGAATGATGCATCGGCCTGCATAACCAGCACCGTCACCGGCCATGGCCGAGGATGGCGGAGACCGACAGAGACCTGACGGAGCGTCACTCTCGCCTGCCGGGCGGCTGAGCGTACGCGGTCTCACGCGAACCCGAACCCTCGCAATCGAACGCTGCTATCACGCTCCGCGACCGCTCCCCAAGATCTGTGCCAGAACCGAGTTCCGACAGCAGATGTTCAGCAGTTTCGACAGCACCATGTCCTGGAGTTGTTCGAATTGGTGTCGGCCACGGTGCAAGGAAGGCCGGCAGCGGCAGCCGATGACCCGAGGTCGCTGGGCAGAGTGCACTCTGCCGCCGCCCCGTGCGTCCGGCCGGAACTGGACTCGGTCGCGCCCTAGCGTGAGTCCAAAACGATCCGGGCGTACCGCCGCCGGTATCCCGTCTTACGGAGGCACCTCAACCATGACCGTCAAAATCCCTGAGCTCACAGGGGACTACGTCCTCGACCCTCCCACACCCGGATCGGCTTCGTCGCCCGCCACGCCATGGTGACCAAGGTCCGCGGCGCGTTCCACCAGTTCGAGGGCACGACCCACCTGGACGGCACCGATCCGGCCCGCTCCACTGTCCAGGTAGTGATCAAGGCTGAGAGCATCGACACCGGCGTCGAACAGCGCGACCAGCACCTGCGGACCAACGACTTCCTGGATGCTCCCAACTTCCCCGACATCACCTTCCGCAGCACCTCGATCGAGCCGCGTTCCGACACCGAGTACCGCGTCACCGGCGACCTGACCATCAAGGAGACCACCCGCTCGGTCACCATCGACCTCGAGTACACCGGCAATGCTGTCGACCCCTACGGCAACCTGCGGGTCGGCCTGGAGGGATCGGTGACCATCTCCCGCAAGGAGTTCGGCGTGACCTGGAATGCGGCGTTGGAAGGCGGCGGCTTGCTGGTCGGCGACAAAGTCGTCCTGGAATTCGACATCTCCGCGATCAAGCAGAGCTAGCAGCGCCCGACCGGTCGGCGCACCCGGTCGGAGGCGCCACCACACAGGGAAGTGACCGTGGAGCGCGGACCGCAGCGGCCAGGTCGAATCCCGTCCCGCACCCGCACAGCAAACGTCGTCCAGGTGCGGGACGGAGAAGGCACCAGGCCGGCCTGTTCGAATCCGTTGAGCGCCAGGTGCTGTCGAAACTGCTGAACATCTGCTGTCGGAACTCATGAACAGAGCCACCGCAGCCGTCATCAGACGTTGGCCAGCGTCTACAGCAGTAGGTCGACTGTGCAGTTGATGCGCTTTGCGAGGTCGCTGATCGTGTACGGAGCGCCCGGCTTGAGCGCGGACACATTGTCGACCAGGTTGTACTGGATGCGGCGCTGGTGGGCACCGATCCCCTGGAAGGCCAACGGGACCATCTTGAGCAGGTGAATGTCGGTCCAGCCTGGAGTAGTGAACCAGCCGTTCGAGATCGGGAAGAACCGGTCGAAGGCTTCAAGCGCCGTGGGGATCTCATCAGCTGGGATGCCGGAGTAGTCCGCCATCCACTCGAACTCCTCGCCCTCCCTGTCCTCCAGGTAGAACCCACCCCAGCCCCACAAGAACTGCTGCCAGAAGGTCGCGTAACGCCGGAAGTTCGGCTGTTCCCGCAGCCACTTCATGCCGTCGTGGAACGTCATCGGGAGAGCGTGGTAGGTCAGCCCCTGGAAGAAGAACGATTTCCCGTCCTCCGACATGAGCTCCGGAGGGCCGTCGGGGTGCGCGAGCGCGTAGTCCACGGCGGCCTTCAGGATGGCGAGACGGGCACGGTGCTCGAAATACATGCACGCCTGGAGCTCAGGATGCTTGCCGTCTCGAAGCATCGCCTGATAGCTCGGGCTCTCGGTCGACGCGGAGTGAGGGTCGAAGTCTCCGCCGTCGATCTCGCGCGCGTAGCCGAGGGTCAGCTTCGGGTGCTCGCCGAACGCCTCGTAGAGCATCGCCAGCGACTCCTCCGGAGCCCTGGCGAAGAAGGTGCCGTTGTTGATCTGACGGTGGTAGGTCTTTGCTGCGGTGGCCCCGCCGGCCCCCTCTCTTGCCCGACCGTTGAGGACCTTGACGAACTTTCGCTCAACGCCGTACGAGTGCCGCCACAAGTCGATGAGCCTCGGCTCCGCGAAAGACCCGAACCCCTTCTCCTCGAACAGCTGCGGCGCCGTCGTGAAGTCATCGAAGCAGACGACGTCCAGGCCGAGAGGCTCCATCTTGCGGGGAGCGGACGCACGGTCCTCCCACCGGGTGATGAAGAACGCTCCGTGCTGAAGGTCCAGGTACCGCATCCATCCGACGACCTTGAACAGGTCTGTGAAGCCCCACTTTCCGCCCTTGACCTCGATCAGCCGCTGCACGGCCTTCTCCGGCGCGTAGTCAGTGACGAAGATGTCGAGCTCAAGGAGGTCAGCTGGAGCGGACTCGATGATCTGCTTCTCCACGAAGTGACCCGACGCCTGGAACAAGGCGGCGATGTAGTCCTCGAGCTCCTCGCCGGCCCCGGGGATGTCCGGCAGCGTCACGACCTTCTTGGTCATCAGTAACCCTCTCTGTACCGAGCGACCATATCGACGGCGATCACGGGGTGGCGACGCGTTTCCGGAACTTATCTCCTGTACCGCTTCATCAGTCAGCCGCCCACTCCAGTCCGAGTGCGGTCAGCGCCTGGGCTGGTCGGCGGTCAGCTTCCCGCACCGGTTCTACGGTTTCGACCACGACGGGCCAGACCCCGGTCCGCACCCGGGGCACGTTGCGACTGGACGCAGCACGGCCTGGGCCGCTCCCGTCCTTCAACCGGGCATCGGTGAAGGCAGAAAATGCCGGCCTGTTTCATACACCAGCCCCGTAATCTGCCTATATGGCCACCCCTGATCGAGAACTGCTCTCACGGACCGCCCGCAACGCCGTCCGGGTGTTGATGAGCGATCTCGTGGCAGGGGCGATCGGCGAGTACTGGGGAACGAACACTTCGCAAGGGGGTCTGACGTCACTCCCGGCGAAGGCGGCGTCCGCAAACAGCTTTTCGACTCCTACGCCGCCTCCGTTGACTGGACCGACGACGACCACGTGACCCGGGCCCTGCGGGTGTTCGAGAGCATGCTGCGCCGCCTCGACCGTGACAGCCGAAAGTTCAGCGGAAACGGCTTGCCTGCCGAAACGGTGGCGGACCTGCGGGAGGCATTCGCACGGGACGGCTGCCGCCTGGACGATGAGCTGCGCCTGCACACGGCACGCGTCGCCCGCCTGACCGTGCACGCCGACGCTCTGACCCAGGCATCGGGCATCCAAGCCGAACTGGAGCGGGTCCGCAGGTTCGGGGCCGACTATCCCGACGACGCCATCGGCGCGGCCAAGCAGCTGATCGAGGCCACCGCCAAGCTCGTACTGCTCAAGCGGAATCTTCCGGTCGATGAACGCCAGGATCTGCCTGCCCTGATCAAGCAGGCGCAGCAGGCACTCCACCTGCACCCCGCGGCAGTGTCGCAGACACGCAGCGGGGGTAACCCGGACAACTCCGACAGCATCAGGCGGATCCTGGGTGCCCTGACCTCGGCTGCCATCGGCGTCGCGGAACTGCGCAACCGGTTCGGAACCGACCACGGACGGCTGGCCGAACCCACCGGACTCGGGCCCCGGCATGCCCGCTTCGCCGTCGGCACGGCCGCCACCTGGTGCGAGCTGATGCTCGACACCCTCGCCGACCCCGACGCTCCCTGGCGTAAGGCCTCCGCGACGACTCCGTCGGCGGGCGGCACACTCACGACCTCGACATGAGCTCGCGCGAGCCAGCGACCTTGACAGGAAAGAGCAGCCCCGTGGCACCGCAGCAGCTCACCGTCGTCACCCGCCAGCGCCTTCTCGACCTTCTGGTTGTCGAGAAGGTCTGGTGGTGGGGTGCTCTGGACGAGGTGAGATTCCTGGAGCGTCTGTACGACCTGGATGCCCTCGCAGGCGATGGTTTCCGGCGCCTGACGGCCCGGGAGGACATCGCCCAGCACTGCCTGAACAATGACGACTGGCCGCCGGAGTGGGTGTTCACCGACGAACGCTTCGGCCTCAACGGCGACTCCCCGCAACCGCTGCTCAGATTCCTTGCTGAAATGCTTCACCCCGTGGTGCGGCGCGACCCAACTGAGGTCCAGCGTTTGGCGGGAAGTTTAACGACCTCCTCACGGCCGACGGCTTCGAGCTCTACCAGTACATCAGCGGGCTGCCGGTCTACGCAGGCGGGTCCCGCGCGACTTTCCATGGCGCCCGGCCGGACTGGAAGTTCGAATCACGACCGCTCCTGACTGACCCCCGCGTACTCCACGAACATCAAGAGCGCATCAGGGCCGGCCTGGAACGCGACCCGGCCGCAGCGATCGCCTCGTGCAAAGAACTCGTCGAAAGCCTGTGCAAAATCATCCTGGAACAACAAGGCATCGAGTTCCCGCCCGGAGAAGACCTGCCACCCTTGTTCAAGCGCGTCACAGTGCTGTTGGGCCTGAACGCCGACGCCGTGGCCGACCACGCAAAGGCCAGCGCCACGGTGGTCAAGATCCTGCGCACACTCACCACGACAGTGCAGGGCCTAGCCGAGCTGCGCAACCAGCTCGGACTCGGCCACGGGCGCGCCGCACCAAGCCCAGCACTCACCCGCCATGCCCGGCTGGCCCTGAACAGCACTGTGACTGTCACGGAGTTTGTGATCGACACCTGGCAGGACCGCATCGATCGAGGGAAACTCCCACCCTGTTCTCAATAGCCTCACGCCCGTTCCGCGGCAGGATCATGAGGCGACGGGGTGGGCCAGATGTCGGCCGGGGTGTGCGGTGGCCGTCGGATCTCCACTTGGACGATCGCGGCGATGGCGTCGCGGGAGCCGGGGCCGGGCGGGGTGCGCGCTGTGGGCTCCAGCATGCAGACGGTTGCCGCGTTCCTGCATCCGCGGCCGGTCGGCGAGCTCCACGGCATCGGCCGCGCCCAGGAGCAGACCTTGACGAAGTTCGGAGTGCACACGGTCGGGCTGCTGGCCAACCTGCCGGAAGCGACGGTGCAGCGGGTGCTGGGCGGGAAGTCCGGCCGGCTGCTGCGCGAGCGCGCCCGCGGCATCGACCGCCGCAGGGTGGTGCCGACCGACCTGCCGCACAGCGCCGCTTCCCGA
>NZ_JAGGOI010000046.1 GCF_018614585.1 Streptomyces sp. ISL-1
AACTTCCCGGTCTTGGGCTTTACCCACACTCCCCGATTCGGGTCCCGCGTCGAGCAAGACCAGGGGGCCACTCGGACACATTGCGGGCAGGGGTCAAGCCTGCCCGAGTAGCCGGCAAGCGTACGGCCCCCTGATCATGCCCGACCCCAAACCGGGCAGGACACCGGCCAAAGCCGTTCCACCGACCTTCTGTAGCCGCGCCGACCGGCAGCTGGAGGTGATTGTGCTCTAAGCATGCCTTGGGGCGAGGACGCTCTGTGGTCTTCCGGCTCGCAGAAGGTTCCTACCGGGCTGTGTGGGCGCCGTAACCAGCCGACGAGGCCCAGCCGTCACCCCACCGGGCGGCCAACCGGAGCCGTTGGACGCCACGGACCACATACCGGCACGCGGCTCGGAAGGAGGCTGCCCCACTCATTGTCAGCGCGGCGTGGGATGATTCACCTCATGCCTGCAACCCCTACTCCTCCTCGTGCCCTCACTGTCGCCGGTCTGTTCGCAGGCATTGGAGGGGTCGAGCTTGGCCTTCAGGCGGCAGGCATGAGCACACAGCTGCTGTGCGAGTGGTGGGAGCCGGCCCAGGGTGTCCTTCAGCATCACTTTCCCGACGTTGAACTACACGACGACATCCAGACGCTCACGGCACTACCTGCGGTGGACGTCGTGACAGCAGGGTTCCCTTGCACGGACCTGTCCCAGGCTGGCCGCACAGCCGGCATCCACGGCGTAGCTTCGGGAATGGTCAAGCACCTCTTTGAGCTCCTTGAGGACGCTTCACCTCGCTGGGTCCTGATTGAGAATGTCCGCAACATGCTCGTCCTCGATGGTGGCACGGCTATGGAGTACCTGGTCTCCCAATTCGAGCGATTGGGATACACCTGGGCGTATCGCCTAGTGGATTCGCGATTCACCGGTGTGCCACAGCGACGCCAACGGGTGATACTCGTGGCTTCCCGCTGCGACGATCCCCGGAACGTCCTGTTTGCAGATGACGCTGGCGACCTTCCTGAGGCCCTGTACCGAGAGGACGCGTACGGCTTCTATTGGACCGAGGGCAACACGGGACTCGGGTGGGCTCAGGACGCAGTTCCGACACTGAAGGGGGGCTCCGGACTTGGGATCCCGTCGTCCCCAGCCCTTTGGGTGTGCGACGCGGAACGAGGCAGGGCAATCGTGACGCCCACCATTGAGGATGCTGAGGCACTGCAGGGGTTTCCCCGCGGATGGACCGAGCCTGCACAGAGTCGCGGACGGGCCAGTCTGCGCTGGAAGCTCGTTGGCAATGCCGTGACCGTAGGGGTTGCAGAGTGGGTTGGACGCCGACTTGCTGACCCCGGGAGCGCTGTCGCTGCACCTTCTTCCGAGTTGCCACAGGGCACACGTTGGCCAACTGCCGCATGGGGTAGGCCCGGTGAGCGCTGGGCCGTCGGCCTCAGCCTTTGGCCCGAGAGAAATCCTTATCAGCATGTGCTCGACGTCGTGAACCCTGACACTGCAGTGCCACTAAGCCTCAGAGCAACGACGGGCTTCCATAATCGGCTCATGAAGAGCCGACTCCGCTACCAGGAGCCGTTCGCGAGGGCACTTAAAGCCCATATCGAGCATATGGCGCAAACATCAACGCTGGCCGCCGCCACTGCTCGCTAGCGGCAGGAAGTCAGCGAAGCACTGTCAGTACCTGATCTTGGCCGCTAGTCTGACGCCGTGACAGCCGAGGACCGCCTGCAGCAGCTCAGCCACATCCTTGAGCCGGCGAAGCACTCCACCCCCAGCGTGAGCAAGTACCGGGGGCTGGAGAAGTTTCTCGCGGAGCTCACAGGGCTTGATGCCGAGAGCGTCTACCCGACATTCGCCAGCAAGGCTGGCAACATCAGTGTCCGGAGTGGCCAGTCAAAGCGCGCCATGAACGCAGCCCTCATGGTCTTTGTCGTGAAGCGCACTGATCAGCACGACGCCATGCAGAGAGCGGCACGCGAGTTCGCTACGCAACAGCGCAAACCCGTTCTTCTCATCCAGCGCGACGACATTGCTCCCTCCTGGGCCCCGAGTTACGGCATCGTGCCCGCTGGCGATCGAGCGGCGCTCAGCCTGATCAACAGCCTCCGTGAATCGCTCGGTCCCTTCGAGGTAGTTCGAATCCCTCGACCGCGTACAGGATCAGACGATCAGTACGAGAGGGCACGCCACAACTACCCGCCGTTCAGTGCACTCGCCAGTCGCCAGTTCCCCGCGCGCCTTGGCCCAGAAGAACTAATCCTGGTTCCAGACTCATGGGACGACTACGGATTCCTGACACTATTTGATCTTTATTATCGAGATGAAACCCAAAGTCTGCACGAGATCGGGCAGGTGAAGATCGGCTCCCAGGGACTTGAGCACGGACGACCACCAGTTCCAGATGCATTTGACTCCTTAGCGTCGGGGTTCTTCTCTCTGGGCCAAGACGACACCTACTACGAAAAGCTGGAAGACCATAATCTTCGAGAGCACGTACTAACCGCCCTCAGAGACATGGCCTTTGATGAACACACTTTCCAAAGCTCAATTAGTTCGGAAGTTGCAACTAAATCTTTGTTCCGTACCGTCCCCCAGTCCACGACGGAGGTTCAGTTTCGCCGAATGGCACACGGCGGTGCCAGATTGACCAACTATCGATTCCGTTACGCCAAGCCAGCCGACGAAGAAATCTCCGACGAATCCCTCGATTTGTCCTTCGAGGTTCACGCACAAAGTCAACCATCGACCAATATTCATGTCGTGATTGGAAGTAATGGGGTAGGTAAAACCACACTCTTGAAGGGCATGTCTGCCGCCCTTGCTCCACTCGACACCCCCACGGGAGAAGGACAAGGAGTTTTCTTCGATCTCGACGACGAGGCTGGGAGCAAGAGTGCCGAAACTCCCTTCTCCAACGTCATTTTCGTGAGCTTCAGCGCCTTCGACCCGTTCCTGCCAGCGATGGCAAATCTGAGCGAGGAGGACATCGATACCTTGTTCTCCGCAGTCCAGAACCGGGTACCGATTTCCTACATTGGGCTTGGCCGAATCGGCTCCAGTAACACCACCCCAAAAGACATTGGTGAGCTCTCAGACGACTTCCTAAACGGTGTTGAATCTTGCATCCGCAGTGCTGCGCGACGAGCCAGGTGGAAGCGAGCACTGAAGGCCCTTGAAGCAGATCCCATATTCCGGGACCTGGACATCCTGTCAGTAGTGGACTCGGTGTCACCAGTTAAGGCTGATGAGCCCGCCTCGGAAGCAGTAGAGCTAGAGCTCGGCGATCTATTCAACAAGTCAAGCTCCGGTCACAAGATCGTGCTCTTGACGATTACCCGTCTGGTCGAAGCGCTCCGGGAGCGCTCGCTTGTTCTCTTTGATGAACCCGAGTCGCATCTACATCCGCCCCTGCTCTCCGCTTTCATGCGCGCTCTTTCGGAACTGCTAGCAGACCGCAACGGAACTGCCATTCTTGCAACCCATTCTCCAGTCGTTCTACAAGAAGTTCCTCGTGACTGCGTGTGGAAGCTCCGACGCAGCGGATCGCAATCGACAGCAGACCGACCTCAGATCGAAACGTTTGGGGAGAACGTAGGCGTGTTGACGCATGAAGTTTTCGGGCTTGAGGTTACCCAGTCCGGATATCACGCCGAGCTTCGGAGGGTCGCAGCAGAAGTCGATTCGTTCGACGAAGCAATGGCGCGATTCGGCGGAAAGCTGGGCAGCGAGGCTCAAGGAATTATCCGAATCCTACTGGCAATTAAGCCCTCGGAGGGTACGCGATAATGTGGCCGGTGCCTCGCCCTGCGGTTTCCCCGGAGAATGCTTACTCGTCGTGCTTGCAAAAGGTAAAGGATGTAACCCTTAAAGAGAACTACATCGAGGCCACGGATTCGATCGTGCAAGCCGCAGAGAGATTCGAACAGTCCGCGACCGAAGGATCGTTGCACCTTTTAGAGCCTAAAGACTTCCAGCCCGAGAAAGGAGGCCTAGGGAAGCACCTTTCGATCACATCTCAAGACCTCACCAAGGGTCTGTACGACCACCGAATGGCAAAAGTCGGATCGCCAGGGCGCGTCGTATATGATCAAATAAAGCTGGCTGCACCGCATGGCATCTGCCCGTTGTGTGGCATCCGCCAGGTATCCACTTTGGATCACTACCTCCCACGCGCAAGTTTTGCAGCTCTCTCGGTGGCACCGTTGAATCTCGTGCCCGCATGCTACGAGTGCAACCGGTTTAAACTCGACGGCCGGCCAAGCAGTGAGCTTGAGAGCACGTTCCACCCCTACTTCGAAGATACAACGTCCACGCGTTGGCTTCAGTGTCAAGTAATTGAAGGCTCTCCACCGATCGTCCGATTCTTCGTCGAAGCCACGACGACTGAGCCAGTCCCCTTTCAAGAACGAATTCGCCACCACTTCACAATGTTCCGCCTCGGCGAATTGTACGCTCACCACGCCACAACAGAAATATCCAGTATTCGCTCACTCCTTCGCTGGACACTAGCCGCCGGAGGGAGTCCCACCGTCCAAAACTATCTTGCGGATCAAGCACGAAGTGCGCAGGCGCATGATGTAAATAGCTGGAAGGGAGCGATGTATGAAGCGCTCGCTGCCAGCGATTGGTACTGCGCTGGCGGGTTCAGCGGTACGGCTGGGGGCAGCAGCACGTACCCAATGAACTAACCCACTCGTATCCCACAAGACGAGGGCGGTGCAGCCCAGGCGGGCCAGTGCGCGCACTCCTCCGCGCGGCCTATTCGTGGACTGGCTCGGTGCCGTGTGAGATCTCTGGCCACCTCACCAGCAGAGACGCTGTAGGTACACGGGGCCTCCGGAACTGTTGCAGCAGCGCAGCGCAGTAGACCACCCGCCGACCGCCGACAGCCATAGGGTCTTCCGCAGGCAGCCTGATCAGCACCTCGGAGTCTGGGAGGCAGCGACGGCTCCAGACCCCGCCCGGCAGCGGCCGAGGATGGCCGCTCTGCGGCCCCAAGCACGTGTTACGGGGCCGCAGAGTGCTGAAGGTCGTCACCTGGGCCGTCGGACGTCCGTCAGAACGTCGTCCAGCAGTCCCCTTACGTCGCTTCCACCTAGGACCAGCTGTCGATCCAGCAGTCGGTTTCCGGTCTCGCAGGAGGTCTCACTCACCAAGGAGCAACCATGGCAGGCCGAGAGGTTCAGCTGTGAGGCTCCCTGCCGGTCACTCTCGATGCAGACCGGATCGTTGGAACAGAAGTCCGCGTCGTCCAGGGCTGCCACTAGGAGCGGGATCAACTTCTTGGGATCCCCGAGCCTCACAAGGCCGCCGAGGGTCCCTTGAGCGTCCCCTGCTGCGGTGTAGATCAGGATGCCGGCGGTCTTGTCCGTACGGTCGGAGTTCGCGTAGATCCTTTCCTGCAGCGCGGCAGACGCGTAGCCGCTGGCGAACGCCAGCCGCCGGATGAGCAGGTGCGCCAGGGTGTGCAGGGCGATGTACCTGGGTTCCGGCACGTCGAGGCGGCTGGCCCAGGGAGAGTCGGCCCTTCTCGTCTTGAGGATGCCGGCGCGTGCCTGCACCTCCGGCTGTGCCTCCCATGCGGCAAGCTTCTCCTCGTCGAAACGCAGGAAGATCCCTTCCCCGAACAGTTCGATCGCCGGATAGGTGGGCCGATACGACTGGTCCGACCCCAGATCGGCGTTGATCAGCGCCGCTTCGGCATCGTGGCGTCGGAACCCCCGCAGGGCACGGACCTCCCGTACCCGGCGTACCTGTCCGATACCGCTGATCCTGCCGAGGAGGCTCTGCGGTCCCACGAGCCTTTCGAGGCTTCGCCCGTCGACGACGAAGTCGCTTCCCGTGCGGTCGCGCCCTTCGTCGAGTTTCTTCAGAAAGGCCGACCACTCACCGTCCTTCAGGTCGAGCAGCAGCTCGCCCGCGGGGCTTTCCTCCCCTGTCGCGACGCCGAGAACGGTTTCCGCCGTCACTCCGAGATCGTCGGCGATCAACTGCGCCAACACCTCCGATTGGGGTCCGCCGTTGTCGGTCACGACTTTCCCGAAGAGCATGTGCCCACGGATCTTGTCGGCCGCCTCTGCGGACTGCGGACGTTCCTCCGGTATGTCGAGAGCCGAGATCCTCTCGGCAATGTAGTTGCCCGTGGCACCGCGCTGCACGGCGACCAACTCGTACGGGCAGGGCTTCTTGACGGAACTTTCCGGCTCCCAGGGCTGCCGTCCGGCGCAGCGGATCCCGTTCTGGTGCAGGGCCCCCTTCGTCACGAATTCCGCGAGCTTGCGCTCGTTCCCGCATCCGTAGCACTTCACCACCAGTGCCGCGAGGCCTTCGCCGCGGGTGGCCAGCTTGTGGAACCTGAGCGCCTTGTAGTCACGGCAGAAGCGGACCGCTTCGTTCAGACTCGCCGCACGCCCACGATGCGCCCACTGGAACCAGTTGACGTCCTGGACATGGCTGCCCTTGTCGCAGACTGCGACATATCGCATCGGTACGAGCGCGCCGCCGCAATCGCAGGTGTTGCTCCACTTGCCCTTTTTCTTTCCGGTCAGCTTCGAGAGCTTGTCGCAGCGCTCGCAGAACCGCCAAGCGGGAAAGCGCCAATACGGCAGCGCGGGGGTGTCCTTGGCGGCACGGCCCGCATGCGCCGGCGGTTGTCTCAGGACGCCGGCACCGAGGCGGGCCATCAGACGCTCACAGCTGATCTCATGAGCGAACTTCTTGTCCCACCAGGACGTATCCGGCGCCATGAGCGACTCGCCTCGTACGTCGACGATCGCTCCCACACCGAAGGGTGAGATCGTCTCGGAGAGGCGCAAGTCATGCCTGATCTTCTCCATGGTGCACCTCCTCCTGCGGTTCCTGGACCTCGACCACCACGTTGGGCTCCACGGACCTCATCGAGTCTCCGACAAGCCACCCCTCGCCAGACTGACCGAACTTCTTCAACAAAGCTGCCTGGTCTTTCGCCGTCCGCTGGTAGTACAGAGGCTCGTCCGACTCGCGTGCTCGCGCTGCCCGTCGGTCCCAGTCCTTCAGGAGGCTCCATGCCGCGGAGCGTGTTTCCGGGGCTTCGAGACCGTCGGCGCGCGTCACGTAGCCGAGGAACCGATCCACCAGTCGATCGACTGCTTCGCGGATCCTGTCGTCCCCGAGGTCGAACCGACCCGCCGCGTCGTTCGGGGCGAGTGCGGTGAACGACTGCCGCAGCAGGGCTACGAGCGCGCCAGCGAGCGATCGCTCGCGCGAGGCCAACGACCACGGCGTGACGCTCGTGGGCTCCACGCTCCGGTAGAGGGCCTCGTGGTAGCCGCGGAAGGTCTCGAAGTGCGACCGATCACGGGCCCTGCCCGACCGGAACAGCGTGACGACAACGCCCTTCGTGTCTCCACGTCCGACACGGCTCGTGGCCTGGATGTACTCGGCCGTGGTCTTCGGCTGCCCCACCATGAGCATCAGCGCGAGCCGCGGAATGTCGATGCCCACGGAGAGCATGTTCGACGAGAGGACCACGTCGACAGCTTCCGGCGACTCGTCGGCCCTGACCCGGAGCGCGCGGAGATCGTTCGGCAGCTCCTCGGCTCCGCGACGGCTCGTCAGTTCCAGGACCTTTCCCGCCCTGACGGGCCGCAGCGGGAAGCCGAGCCTCTCGGCTCGGGGCTCCAGACGGCCGTTGACGTCATCGACGACCAGCGTCCCGGTACGCCCGAGCTCACGAAGACTGTTGTGGTACATGACCAGCGTCCAGTACGCGTCCCGTGATGTGGCGGACGGGGCGCGGGCGGCGAGCGCCTCCGGCATCTCCACCATGGGGGTGACGGCGGCGATGACGGCCGACGGCTGCGAGACCGACTGCGGCATCAGGCCGACGTAGAGACGTCCTTCCTCGCTCTCCACCGGGCGGGAGAAGAAGGTCCGGTCGTCGTCGAGTCCCGATGGCGGGTACAGGGCGACCTCACGCCCGTACAGTCCCTGCACCTGTTCCTCGGACGAGCGGATGGTGGCCGTCGAAGCCACGATCTTGGGACTGGAGCCCGACCGGCTCAGCAGGAGCTGGATCACCGCGTCGAAGACGGCGACGGTGGTCCCGAGCGGCCCCGACAGCAGGTGCAGCTCGTCCTGGATAATCATGGACGGTTGCTTGAAGGCGGTCCCGAGACCGAGCAGCCTGCCCGCTTCCGACCTGAACTGCAGACGCGCGAACTTGTCGACGGTGGCCAGGAGGATCGTGGGCGGTTCCTCGTACAGCACCTCGTCGACGACCGCGAGCGGAAGCTCGTCGGCGAACCCGCACGACTCGTCGACACAGTGGAGCACGACGTCCGCGCCCACCAAGCGCATGCCGTAATCCCTTGGCTTGTCGCTCCTGAGCTTCGGCACCATCGGCGTCAGACACCATGGGCAGCTCTCGACCTGGAACTCGTTCGCCTCTTCCGGGCGCGCGGCCTTCTGAAGCCGCTTGAGTGCTTCACGTGCCTCTGCACGCGTGCCGGGGGTGACTTCGTTGCCCACCCACAGACCGATCGAGAACGGCGCCATGCCCATCGCCCGGTCGTCCGTGGCCCGCAGCATCTCCATCGCACAGACCAACGCCGCGGCCCGTTGGAACTGCTGAGAGGTAAGGAGCCGCAGTGTGTAGCGGGTGATGACGGCGGTTCCCCCACCGGCCGTACCGTGGGCGAGCCGTCGGCGGAAGCCCTCGATCGCGGCGAGACCCAGGTATGCCTCGGTCTTGCCGCCACCGGTCGGGAACCAGACGAGGTCGACTAGGTCCCGGTCCTTGTGCCTTTCGTCGACGGTGGAGGCCAGCGACACGAGCAGGAAGCCGAGTTGGAAGGGGCGCCACCGCGGCTCCGGCGCCTGCTCCCCACGGTTGATCGACGCCTGCCGCATCTGAAGACGCATGGCGGCCATGCCGAGCGCGAAAGCCGTTCGAAGGTCCTGTCGTCCCGGCGCCCGGAGGAGGTCTATGCCTTCCCTCATCCTGCCGACGGCGTCCTGCGAACGCCTGGCGATTCGGACAGCCACGGTCCTGTCGTCGCCGAACGCCTCCGCCCGTTCCATCTGTCGGGAGGCCCAGCCGGCGAACGCCTCGACGAAGGCGTCCAACGATCGAACGACCGCTTCACGATCCTTGTCGATCTGCTGGAGGTGCCCCAGCTCCAACGCCTTGGCCTCGGCCGTCCCCTCGTCGAACCCCGTGGTCTCGACGGCGGGCACCACGAAGGCCGGTACGGGATCGAGGAAGACCTTGGCACAACGGCCCCCCGCGAACTCCCAGTCCGCGGCCATTCCGTGCCCAACCGCGTAGACCTTTCGGTTGCGGTACCGCAGGCGCAGCTCGGCGGCTTCCGGGTCGGTGTCGATCGAGCGCGTCGTGTCGTACTCCAGGATCTCCGCCCCGGCGAAGGGAGAGGCGGCCAGGTGGACCTGGAACAGCGTCCGAGGGATGTCGAGTCGGTCGTCACCCGTGGATTCGGTCAGGACCCGTACGTGGACAGTGACCAAGGAGTCGCCCTGGAAGTCGCGCCAACGCGACCCGATCTCGACCGAGACACCGCCCGCGGAAAGGCGCTCGGGCCCCTTCCCCCGCCGAAGATCGAGGCCGTCGACGGAGAACGGGGTACGCCGCCACCTGGGCGGCCCGTCTCCCTCGACCGCGGCGTACGTACCGCACGAGAAGTCGACGTCGACGGAGTCGCCGTCGGTGACGAAGGAGAGCGCGACGGACGAGGGCTTCCAGTCCTCGGCCAGGGGGACCCCGGCCCCCTTCTCCTCGACATCACCGTCGGGGACATCGGCTGAGACCCCTTCGTCCGTGTCTCCGTCGCCGTGAGACCCTCGTGCCTCGGCCTCGACCGGGAACAGCATGCCGACGGCGTACTGCCGGTGAGGCAGGTTCGCCGTGACCTCCTCGACTCCCGCCTCGGGCCCCGCGTAGGAGGCTCGGAGATGGTGGAAGGCCTCCTTCTGGGCCGCTGTGAGGTTCACTTGCCAACCTGCTTTCGAAGAAGATCCTGGAGCCGCTTCTTGTCGTCCTTCGACGCGACCACGTGGAGCGTGACCCGCGCCCTTGTGACAGCCACGTAGAACGCGGCGAGCCCCCGGTCGTCGTATTCCCGGGGCAGGTCGCAGACAATGACGTGCTCTGCTTCCAGCCCCTTGGCGAAGCGGGGGTTCGTCACTAGGAGTCCGGCCTCGCTCCTGCGCGGCTCGGCGTCCTCGGAGACACTGATGATCCAGATGTCTTGACGGCGGGCCCCGTTCGCGACCAGGTCGCGAGCCACGGTCTCGGCCGCGGAGACGCCGGCCGTCCCGTCTGACCACCGCCATTCCACTCGGTCGCCGTGGACGATGCCCGGGTCCCCTACATCGGCGCCGAGGTACTCCTGCACGACGTGGACGATCGCACGGGTGTTGCGGACGTTCCGGTCCAGGTCGTACTGGAGTGCCTCCTGCTGGACCAACTCGCAGACATCCGGGTCGAACTCGCCGTCTACGCGTGCCTGATTGTTGAGATCGAGGAACATCCTCCACCGGCCGCCTTCGCGACCTCCGCGAATCACGGCGTCCAGTGCGTCCATGCCCTCGGCGTTCATGAGGTCCTGTGCCTCGTCGACGAAGACGACGTCGTACTGCTTGTCACCGGACAGGTCCGCGAACGGAAGGAGATCGATGTCTCTGCCCTCAATCCGCGGGCCGAAGAAGTCGACCAGGGCGGGCGAGTGAAAGGTGATGAGGACCGACTTCCCTTCGCCCGCCTCCTGCTTCGCGCCTTCCGCCAGCACCAAGGACTTCCCGGTGCCCGCGCCGCCGAAGACGAGCATCCTCGGGTTCCGGGAGAGCGCGGCCAAGACCCGGGCCTGGCCGTCGGTCGCTCGATTCTGCTCCTCCAGCACGGCGCCCCGCTGTGCATCGATGACGGGCATCCTCGTGAACTCACCGAAGAGACGTGCCCGGAGAGTCTCGGACCGGGCGACTCTGACTCCGAAGGGGGCGGACCTCGCCTCGCCGGCAACCTTTTCGAAGGCTTCCGTCAGCGCAGCGATGCTCATCTGCTCCTTGGCCCACCAGTGGCTTCCCTTCCATTCCACGGCAGCCGGAGGCGCGTCTATGTCGGGGGTGAGGGCAACGGCCTCGGTCGCGAACCAACCGACGCCTTCCTCCTGGAGGATGTCGCGCAACGCGTACATCGCCGACTGCGCCTGGTCCATCGGAGACTCGCGCAACTTCTTCCAGTCACCGTGGCGGTCGATGGAGTACCAGACGCCGTCGTACTTCCTGACGCCCCCGCCCTTCACCTCGACGATGACGACGACGCCGTTCCAGAGCACGACGAAGTCCGCTTCCCCCTGCTGCTTGACCGCGTGGCTCCGCAGCTTCACGGAGTGGAAGGCGACTGCGTCGTGGGGGCCGTCGATCGCCCGCAGCAGTCGGGCCACCCGCCGTTCGGCGTTGCTGGTAGTCGTCGTCTCGACGTCGGCGAGGTCCGGTACTAGGATCATGCTCCCTGCTTTCGCCAGAGATCTTCGTAGGCGCGGTATCCGAGGAAGTCGTTGACTGCACCGAAGTTGTCGGCGACGTCCACGATGAGGCACTCCGGCTTGCCGCCGTTCGCGGGGCCGCGCAGACCGCGGCCGGCCATCTGGATGTACGCGCTGGGGCTGAACGTCGGCCTCGCGATGTACAGGGCCCGGACACCCGGTGCGTCGAAGCCCTGAATCAACAGGTCGCAGTTGGCGAGGACCCGGATCTCTCCATTCTTGAACTTCTCGATGACGTCACGCCGTGCCTGTCGTCCGGTCTGACCGCTGACCGCCTCGGCCGCGACCTGCCGGTAACGAAGCGTCGCGGCAAGGACCTGGGCGGACAGGACGTTCGGCGTGAACACGAGGATCGGCCATTTCGGGTCCCGGCTCAGAATGTCCTCCACGAGGATCCTCATGCGGGCCTGGTCCCGACCGATGCGGTCGAGAACCTTGGGCTCGAGCTTGCGCCACGACTGCACCTGCTCGAGTTCATCCGGCTTCAGCGCGACGTCCACACCCTCCAACACCTCGTGTCGGACCCGCGCGAGGACTCCCCTTTTCGACAGTTCCTCGTAGGCGTTCCCTTCGAAGGCCCTCATGATGTGGTGGCCGAAGCGGGCCGCCAGCTCCTCCGTCGGTTTGGTGACGACGTCACTCTTCCCTTTGAAGGGGGTCGCCGAGATGCCCACCAGAGGCCGTTCCCAGCTACGACCGTCGACTCCGAGCCACCTGAGGATCTTCGTGTACATCTTCGACCCACCGGCCCGGTGCGCCTCGTCGATGAACACCGCGGAGGCCCGGCTCAGCCACTCGTACTCAGGAGTGTCGGCCACCCGGTCGAGCTTGGCGTCAGTGGCCACGACCACACTGAAATCGGTGTCGGGCTCGTGGACAACATTGGTGTTCCAGAGCCGACCGATCGTCAACGGACGCTCGTCTCCGAGCCAACGCCAGACGGTGCTGAACGTCTGCACCGCCTGCTCGCAGAGCTCCTCCGACTGCGCGATCCAGAGCACGGTTCCGCTCATGTCACCATCGACGAACAGCCGCAGCACGGTTTCGGTGGCCACCCGGGTCTTCCCGGCTCCTGTAGGAAGCTCCACCATCCCCTTGCGTGCGCGACCGTCGGCTCCCCGGGACGTCAGGACCTCCTGCAGTTCCTCGCTGATCCTCCCCTGGAAGTCGTGCAGGGGCTTGAGCTTCACAGCACCTGGCACGACGAACTCATCGTCCTGGTGCCGGCCGCGACGCCCGGCGTACTTGGCGCCGAACCCCATCTTCCGGAGCCAGGCGACGGTCGACGCTCCACCCGCCCATGTCGTGGGAACGTCCGTGTACCCCTCGGCGCTGAACTCCTCCGTGAGGAGCTTGACCGAGTCGCTGCCGTAGACGGTCAGGAAGAGTTCCGCGACGGACGTGGAGTCGTCCACCAGGCCCTGGCCCTCGAGTGCCTGCCAGAGTCCCTTCGGCAGGGTCTCCTTCAGCGTGTCGTCACCGATGAAGATCGCCAGCCGCTCTGCGTCACTGGACGCGGCCCGGGCGTCCTGCCGTTGCGTCTCCAGATGTTGGTGGATGCGTGCCTGAAGGATCTCGCTCAGCTCGGCGTTCGACAGGCGCAGGTCGAACGCCCCGTTGACGATCTGCAGGACACGACGTTCGTCAAGTTCTGCTTGGACTAGGAGGGTCAGTCCCTGGAGGTGCCATTCGAGCGACTGGTCCTCGACACCGTCCTCGGTGGTCACACGCTTGGTGATTTGGACGGCCTTCGCCACGGTCGCGTTCGTGACCTTGTCCTCGACGAACGTCGAACGCAGTCCGGTGTACAGGTCGATGACGCGCTCCTCGACCTGCCGGCCGTCGACCAGCAGCGAGAAGGAGAAGCTATCCTCGAACCGTCGGCATCCGACCACGTCGACGAACTGCTCCGCTTCGTTCTCATCCACCTTGAGGTACGGCTTCTGCCTGAGAGCGAGGAACTCGCGTTCCTCCTCCGTCGTCGCCAAGTACACCGCGTCGGGCCGCCTCCTCTCGATGGCGCGACCCACCCGGGCGGGAATGACCACCGGATGCCCCTCCGGGAATGCGAACCGACTCGCGGTGAGGACGAACCCCGTCAGCGCCGCGTTGCTGATCGGCGAGGTGACCTCCGCCTCGAGCGCTTCACGCAGGACCTCTGCTGGGACCTCGCCCAAGTCCTTGGGCAGCACCAAGGCGTCCTCGACCTGGCGCGGTCCTCGGAAGAGAGGCAGCAGGGCCTCGTACTCGACGAGCGACGCGGAGACGACGCGACCGGGAGCCCGGTGGCCGCGAGTCGACTTCAGCAGGCCGGCCCGACCCGCCGCCCATCGAACAGGGGACAGGACCCGGTGGCTGAGCCCCGTGTCGATGTCCGTGCAGAGCCAGTGGCCTGCCTGGTCGAGCCTGACCAGTCCTTCCGTCCACCGCTCGCGTATGAGTTCGGACGCGCCCGCATCCTGCAACATCAGGAGTGTCGAGAACGGGCCGGGGCCTTCCCCCCTGTCGAATTCGACCTGCTCGACGGGGCGCTCTCCGGGCCCAAGCCTCCGGTTCACCTCGTCCAGCACGTACTGCCAATAGTCCTCGAAGTGGACCTCGTCCTCGAGCGAGTACGAGCCCACCGGCTCGGTGATGACGCCTGCCGCGTGTGCGAGTTGGGGCACGCACTTCGTCCGGTCCAGAACTCGATCGGGAGTACTTTCGCCGAGGCCGTCGATGTCGAGCACATACGCGGGCAAGGCCCAACCACCGTCAAGCGTCGGAACCCTGAGGGCACCCGCCTTGTTGCCCGCCACGACCTTCTGCGCCTGTGCCATGGGTACATCAGTGGCGGCGTCCCAGAACTTCGGGAGCTCGTCGTCCTGAGACTCCGGTGACAGCCTGGCCATCCTGGCCTCGAACATCGCGAGAGGATCGAGATCCCGGAATCCCCTGTCCACGAGCTTCTTCTCGACGCCGGGAACGGCCAGGAAGTCCGGATCGACGAAGCACGATCCTTCGATATCGACGTCCTCCGCGCGATGGAGGAAGACCCGGTCACGGTCCTTGATGGACAGCATGCCATCGCTCGTCGGTATGACCTTCGCGGGGCCGAAGCCATTTGGATTCCTCAGCACGAAATCGAGCGCCTTCGCCGCAGAGGCCACGTCGGGCCCCTCCGCCCACTCGCGCAGCCAGGACAGGACACCGCGCTTTGGCATCCTCTCCAACGCCTTCAGCTCGTCCTTGGAACGTGAGTCGGCGAAAGCGGAGGAGACGCTGCACACGTATAGCGCCCTTAGACGAGTCACACGCTGACCGTTGGCATAACAACGCCAGTGCGGCACGGCATCGTCAGTGTGGGGCGACCTGATCCACTCCTCGTGGTCATGCTCGGACGCGTCGCCGACACCGAAATCGAGAGGACGCAGCTCCGGCGGCGTGCGCAGCGCACCGGTCGCGTCGGGGATCAGGGCCTTCTTGCAGCCGAGCTGGGGAACATGGGCACAAAGGATCTCGTCGCCGAACGAGTGGGTCTCACGGCCACGCGCCGGCATGTAGTCCAGGTGTGCTGCCGGATCGTCGACGGACGAGACCTTCGGCAGCAGGTCGAGGAACATCCCCGAGAGAGTCACGAGGATCTCTCGATTGTACGTATTGGTGAGCAAGTTGGTGCGGTCGTCGTTGACGCTCCAGGGAGCGTTGAAGAGGGCCGACGCCGATGTCCTGTCCTGGAGCGGGAAGTACGACCAGAACTCGCCCGTTCTCAGTTGAGCGAAGCGCGCCGGCATCGCAACCGTGACCTTCATTCGGTCACGTGACACTGCTTCACCGACCTCGATCCGAGCCTCAGGACTGGGTGCGTGCATTCGGTTGTCGACGTACCACTCGTCGTGGTCACCATCGGGACGCTCGATGCGGAACCTGCCGTCCCCGAGGTCGCGCGACATATGGCTCGTAACGAAGTTCGCGTCGGCTCCGACGACCCGGAGTCGGATCTCACGCACCGAGTTGACGAAGAGGAGGAACTCGGAGCGGAATTCCTCAATTTCCTTCTTGAGGTTCTCCAGTCTCGTCGCGTGCGGCAGTCTGACAATCGTCACCGCCCACTCCGCCAGCTCGGCCAGGATCGAGTCCTTGGCGAACTCGGTCTCTGCGTCGATGCGGGTCAGGGTCCTCAGGACCGGGAGCCTCTTGGGCGCGGGCGCGATCGCCGCGATCGCCGCCTTCGCCTTCGGAGAGTTGAACTCGAAGGCGACCGATCGACTGAAAACCTGCGGGGTATCGGTGACCGCGAGCACCGACTTGAAACCGAGCCCGAACCGACCGATCTCGTCGCCCCGCTTACCACTGAGGTGCGCATGAGCGAGCGTGGTGAGGCCGCTTCGGGAGAACGGACGACCGGCGTTCGCGCAGTACAGTGTCTGGCGGTCGAGGTCGAGGACGATCTCGACCCGCCCTGCTCCCTCCTCGTGCTCAGCAGCCCCCGACATCGCGTCAGCCGCGTTCTGCACCAGTTCCAGAAGCGTCCGGTTCGAGTAGCCACCGACCCGGATGGACTCCTCTTGGTTGGCGTGCTCCGTAATCAGGTTCGAATTCGCACGATACGAGTTGATCGCCCGCTCGAAGAGTTCGTCAACCTCGCGGGCCAAGCCCTCGTCGGGCACCCAATCGACATTCTTCCTCATCACGGCTGTACCGCCCCCACTCCCAATACCACAATTCACCAATGCCAGATCTGCACCTATGCGGTTCCTGGACCTCGATTACCGATGTCCCGACAGACTGCGACATCGCACACCGTCGACCCGCCACGGAAGGTAAGCCCAGCCACCGACAGCCCGTCCTCTCGAGTCCTTGGGTGGCGGTTGGCGTATGGGCACCAGAACGTCCAACCTGCTGCAGGAGGTGGATTCGATGCCCTTACTGCAGGATGTTCCGGCGACAGGCCGGTACCAGCGCCACCGATCGACCTCACGACCCGGCACCGTGCGACCGACCTCGGCGGCGCTCGTCGTCAGAGGCAGATCGACGCCGCCCCGCCCGGGCACGCAAGTGCGCATGGCTCCTCTTGCGTCAGCGCAGGGTCAACGACCGGCCCAGGCAATCCACCTGAACACACACCAGACACACAGCGATCTTCACAAGTCCCCCGCATTCGTGAAGCTCAAGCGTTCAATAAATCTCCGCCACAGGGAACCCCCCGTTACCGATTCGCAATCCGGAGATCACCTATGACATACGGCCAGAGCCGACGCACCGTCAACGGGTGTGCCTCCTAGGCAATACGCACCTACCTGGGGCCGCATCGACCGCGCGCAACTGGATACCTGGGCAGCCACCAGACATCCCTGACTCAATGCGCATGAACCGGCCTTCACGACTCTCCCTGCTCGCGCTTCGTCAAGGCTTCAGCAACACCTGGCCAAGTGGAAGCTCTTCTGCCGAATCGGGCCACGCCGACCGGGGCACATCAGGAGTGGAGTGCGCCTACCGTGCGCCCCTGTACCACCACACCGCGTCCGCGACCGGCTGCGGTGCAGCCAGCAAAGGCCAGCCCAACCCCGCCGTGTCTTAGGCGTCTTTGCCTCGACTTCACGGTCACGACTTCACGCAGCTTACGTATGCCGAGTCAGGAGGGCCGAGGAGACCTCTGTCCTCTGATGAGCGCAACGAGCACACACGCGGGGCTGTGGACCATACGTGGACACGGAACCGTCCACCGCCGGTCCGTACGCCCGTGGCCTGCGGATTTTCCGTATCAGGGAGGGCCCTCCGGAGCCGTGTGCGCAGGTTCGAATCCTGCCGGGGCACCCTGTGTGCCCAAAGACCCCGCCATCAGCGCATGAGCTGAGGACGGGGTCTTGGCGTATGTGCAGCCGTATGACGCTCGAAGCGGCCGTATGACAGAGGCTGCGGCCTATTTGCAGGATGGATCATGGAGCGTTTGCCGAGGTCGGTCCCTGAAAATGACGAGGCCCCCGGACTAGTCCAGGGGCCCTAGTACTGCAACGACACTCCGTGATGTCCTCTGCGTCTGTAGTGGCTGATGCGAGCTCGGGCTTGGCTTCTTCGCCGCCATAAGGACCAGGCGAGTACGTGCTTGATGCCGTGGCGTATGGGAGAGGAGACGCGGTTGAAGAGCCGCCGAGCCTCGTTCATGGTCACAGGTATGAGGGATCGATCGCTATCGGTTTCCGAATCCCCTTTTTTGCCTTCGCTCGCAGGATGGCGAGGAAGGCAAGGGCGGCCATGGAGAGGGTTATGTGTCGGTACCACGCGGTGTAGCCGCGGACCTGGTAGTGATCGAGGCCGGTTTCGTTTTTCGCAGTCTGGAAACATTC
>NZ_JAGGOI010000047.1 GCF_018614585.1 Streptomyces sp. ISL-1
CAGCTCCAGCGCACGGGCGCGACAAGCAAAAGCTCCACGAGCCAGGCGAGCCCGTGGCCGAGCGGAGTCAGCAACTGCCGGTAGATCCACACCACCGGCACCACAAGCCCGTACGTCACCACCGGCACCAGCAGGTACCGCCACAGGGCGACCCACGGCCAGACGAGCAACGCCATTGCCAGCCACATAAGTCCATGCCCGACCGGAGTCAGCACCGCCTCGTACACCCAGGCCAGCGCCCTGCCCAGCGGCCGCAGCAATATCCGCTCCAAGGCCCGGCCGCAGACGACGAGAAGGTCCCACACCATCCGTACGGGAATGACCACGAGCAGCACCACGATCCGCACCGGAATGCGGATGACTGTGGTGAGACAGCCCTCACCGGGCTCGTAGTGCGCGGGCGCCTGATGATTCCCGTACGTCTGAGGTGACTTCTCGAACTCCATGTCAGACATGACGCGTCACAGGCCCGTCCGGATCCATTACCTGCGCTTTTGGCCGCGCTCGCCCTCGTAGACGCCCCCGTTGTTCTCAATCACCTTGCGGCTCTCAATCACCTTGCGCGAGCCGGTGTTGACGATGTCTCAGGTGACGAGGACCCGGTCGAGGCCGAGTGCGCGGGCGTGCGGGAGGACGTCGCGCAGCATCGCGGTGGCATGACCGCGGCGGCGGGCGCTCGGCCGCACTCCGTACCAGTGCCGCGATCGCGGCAGCGCAGGGTGCTGGGCCGGGGTGACGCTATTGCGGCTTTGCGAGCCACTCGTCGAAGGTGGTTGGCGCGATGCGGGCGCCCTCGCCGGGCAGGAGTACGTCGCCGGCCATCTCCGAACCCAGCAGCGATTGCCACGTCGGCACGAGCTTGACCGCGTGTCCGCGCGCCTCGTTGGTGCGCCGGGCCATGTCCACCAGGTCCTGCGGCTCCGGGCCGGCGACATCGCGGTAACGCCCCTGCGGTGTGCCCGTGGCGATCTCGGCGAGGATGCCGGCCGCGTCCGCGGGCGCGATCGGCTGGACGAGCAGCGGTGCGATCGTGGCGACGCCGTCCTGTTCGGTCCAACTCGTCAACGTCGCGGCGAAGTCGTGGAACTGGGTGACAGGAACGATCGTCCACGGCACCGGGCCCTCGGTCACGAGACGCTCCTGCTCACGCTTCCCGGCGTAGTGTGCGTTGCCTTCAACACGATCAACGCCGACGATCGAGAGCAGCACGTGGTGACGGACACCGGCCCCTTCCCCGGCGGCGAGCAGGTTCCGGGTGGCGGTGCCGAAGTACGCCACCGCGTCGTCTCGGTCGGCTGCCTCGTAGCTCGTGGCGTCCACGACGGCGTCGACGCCGGTCAGGGCGGCGCCGAGGCCGTCCCCGGTGATCAGGTCCACGCCGAGTGAGCGGCTGATGCGCACGACTTCGTGTCCGGCCAGTTCCAGGGCGGCGGCGGTGCGGGCCCCGATGTTCCCGGTTGCTCCGGCGACGGCGATGCGCATGGTGTTCTCTCCTCTGTCACTCGGGCTGCCACTCATCTTTCCCACGCTGTCGGCATGCGTGGGGTGGGCGGTCACGGGTGCAGGCCTCCCTCAGCGTCGCCCTCAGAGGCCGAGATCGCATCCCGTGACTGCAGGGAGTCAAGAACGACCCGCTGCCCCTTCGGTTTGCCGTCCATCGACGCCCAGCCGAACGGCAAGGCAGATCAGATCGCACTTCATGACGCCGTGAGCTGCGGAAAGAGGATGTGACGCAGGTTCTCGGACCCACTCGACCTCGGACTGAACGCCCGAAGATCCCAGGCGGCGGCAGCGGCGTTCTCGGGGTATCCCGTACGCACCGCTGTCGCCTGCCCCGGACGCCGAGCACACTCAGCACCACGGCCGCCGCTTCCTCGCTGGTGCCGGCCAAGGCATCGGTGATGCGCCGCAGCGCCTCACTCACGTCAGTGAGAGTGTCCGCTGGTCGCAGGCTTCTTGACGGTCAACGGCAGCAACTTCTTGCCCGTCGGGCCGATCTGGATGTCGAGGTCGAGCTGCGGGCAGACGCCGCAGTCGAAGCACGGCGTCCAGCGGCAGTCCTCGACCTCGGTCTCGTCGAGCGAGTCCTGCCAGTCCTCCCAGAGCCAGTCCTTGTCGAGACCGGAGTCCAGGTGATCCCAGGGCAGGACTTCCTCATATGTGCGCTCACGCGTCGTGTACCAGTCGACGTCCACGCCGAAGGAGGGCAGCGTCTTCTCGGCGCAGGCCATCCACCTGTCGTACGAGAAGTACTCGCGCCAGCCGTCGAAGCGGCCACCGTCCTCGTAGACCGCGCGGATGACCGAGCCGATGCGGCGGTCACCGCGGGAGAGCAGGCCCTCGACGATGCCGGGCTTGCCGTCGTGGTAGCGGAAGCCGATCGAGCGGCCGTACTTCTTGTCGCCGCGGATCTTGTCGCGCAGCTTCTCGAGCCGCGCGTCCGTCTCTTCGGCGCTCAGCTGGGGGGCCCACTGGAACGGGGTGTGCGGCTTGGGCACGAAGCCGCCGATCGACACCGTGCAGCGGATGTCGTTCTGCCCCGAGACCTTCCGGCCCTCGGCGATGACCTTGACCGCCATGTCGCCGATCTGGAGAACGTCCTCGTCGGTCTCGGTGGGCAGACCGCACATGAAGTACAGCTTCACCTGACGCCAGCCGTTGCCGTACGCAGTGGAGACCGTACGGATCAGGTCCTCTTCCGAGACCATCTTGTTGATGACCTTGCGCAGGCGCTCGGAGCCGCCCTCGGGGGCGAACGTCAGACCCGAGCGACGGCCGTTGCGGGTCAGCTCATTGGCCAGGTCCACGTTGAACGCGTCCACGCGGGTCGACGGCAGCGAGAGACCGATCTTGTCTTCCTCGTACCGGTCGGCCAGGCCCTTCGCGATGTCGCCGATCTCGCTGTGGTCCGCGGAGGACAGCGACAGCAGGCCGACCTCCTCGAAGCCGGTCGCCTTCAGGCCCTTGTCGACCATGTCGCCGATGCCGGTGATGCTTCGCTCCCGCACAGGGCGCGTGATCATGCCGGCCTGGCAGAAGCGGCAGCCGCGGGTACAGCCGCGGAAGATCTCGACGGACATCCGTTCATGGACGGTCTCGGCGAGGGGGACCAGCGGCTGCTTCGGGTACGGCCACTCGTCGAGGTCCATGACGGTGTGCTTGGACACGCGCCAGGGCACGCCGGACTTGTTCGGGACGACGCGGGCGATGCGGCCGTCGGGCAGGTACTCGACGTCGTAGAAGCCCGGGACGTAGACATTTCCGGTCTTCGCGAGGCGGAAGAGCACCTCTTCGCGGCCGCCCGGGCGGCCCTCGGCCTTCCAGGCGCGGATGATCTCGGTCATGTCGAGGACGGCCTGCTCGCCGTCGCCGATGACCGCGCAGTCGATGAACTGCGCGATCGGCTCGGGGTTGAAGGCCGCGTGGCCGCCGGCGAGCACGATCGGGTCGTCCAGGCCGCGGTCCTTCGCCTCCAGCGGGATGCCCGCGAGGTCCAGGGCGGTGAGCATGTTCGTGTAGCCGAGCTCCGTGGAGAAGCTGAGGCCGAAGACGTCGAAGCCCTTCACCGGGCGGTGTGCGTCGACCGTGAACTGCGGGACCTTGTGCTCCCGCATCAGCTCTTCGAGGTCCGGCCACACGCTGTACGTGCGCTCGGCGAGCACTCCCTCGCGCTCGTTCAGTACCTCGTAGAGGATCATGACGCCCTGGTTGGGCAGTCCGACCTCGTACGCGTCGGGGTACATGAGCGCCCAGCGGACGTCGCAGGCGTCCCAGTCCTTGACGGTGGAGTTGAGCTCTCCCCCGACGTACTGGATCGGCTTCTGGACGTGCGGGAGAAGCGCTTCCAGGCGTGGGAAGACCGACTCGACAGGCATCGTGGCGTCTCTCGTGAGCGGGCAAGGGTGACCATCAAGGCTACCCCGGCGCTCAGCCGGTCAGATCCGCCCGGAGTTTCGGGGCGGACGCCTCCTTCCACACCTCCGGAAGTTCCGCCTCCCGTTGCGCGGCCTGTGTCTCCTCCCGCCCGTACAGCAGGCCCCAGGTGAAGGCGGACTCCCCCGCCGCATGCGCCTGGATCGCGAGATTGCGCAGGGCTTCGCGGGCCACGACGCTGTCCTGGTGGTCGCCGAGCACCGTCTGCACGGCCTTCATCCGCTTGGCGAACTTCTTGGCCGCCTTGCCGAGCGCGGGCGTCGCCGCCTCTCCCGCGTACCGGGCGCGTTTGGCGGCCTTGCGGGCGTCGTGCATGGCCAGGTCCCGCTCCTCGCCCGGGGGCAGCTCCAGGGCGTGGTCGATCCGGGCGGCCAGCCGGTCGTAGTCCTTCAGGACCGCCTTGGGGAGCACCCTGGCGGGCGCGCCGCGCGCCGTCTTCAGTAGCGGCGGGTCGCTGAGCAGTGCGTCAAGCGAATCCAGGAGGGAGAGGTAGCGCTCGGTGTCGAGTGCGGCGAGGGCCTTGCGCCGGGCTTCGGAGCCACGGGCGACGCTCCAGATCTGCAGCCGGCCGAGCACCGGGCCGAGCAGCAGGGTCCTGGGCACCTCGTCGATCCGCGACTGCAGCCGCTCGGTGAGCACCTCCTGGTCGCGCGCGACTCCCAGCTCGCCCGCGAGCCACTTGAGCTCGTCGCCGATCGGGTCGGTGACGGTCCGGTCGAGGATCTTCCGGAACGTCTTGAAAGCGCTGCGCATCCGTCGTGTGGCGACCCGCATCTGATGCACCGCGTCGGGCAGGTCACGGCGTACGCCGGGGTCGTACGCGAGCAGCGCGTCGGCCTGTTCCCGCAGGTAGGCGAGGACGTACTCGCCGGAGGTCTGCGGGGGCTGCGGGGCGGGGGGCGTGGCCCGCTCGTCCGCCTCGGGGGCGGTCTCCGCCAGCGCCCTGGCCAGCTTCGACGGCGACTTCGCCGGGCGTACGCCCGCCTTGCGGAGCTTCTTGTCGATCGCGTCGAGGATGGACGGATCCGCGTCGTCGCCGAGCTCCACCTCGATCTCGGTCCACCTTGCCTTGCGGCCGCCGTCGGTGAGGCGTTCCGCCCGGACCGCGTCCTTGCTCAGTTCGGCCAGCAGCGAGCCGTCCGCGTCGACCAGGTGGCGTACCTCCCTGGAGGTGCGCAGGCGCACCTCGGGCGTGAGTTCGGCGTCCCTGGTGCGGGCGCGGGCCAGGCTCTGAAGGCTGCTCGGGACCGTGTCGGACAGGGGTGCGCTGATCTCGTCCCGTACGCCGGGGGCGATGGGGAGCTTGAGGTGCCAGCCGGCGTCCGTGCCGCCGGTCCTGCGGCGCAGGGTGATGGCGGCGGCGGCGAGGCGCAGGTCGGCGGTGTCGTAGTAGACGGCATCGAGCTCGGCGACGCCCTTGTCGTGGACTGCCGATACTCCTGGGATCCCGGTCAGGTCCGGGAGCCGGGTGTCCGGTGTGGCCTCGTACTTCCGCTCGATCTCACGCTTCGTATCCGCCATGAACCGAATCTAGTTGCCTGGAGGCCTCCGTGGCATCCCCACGCGTTCACCTACGCGGTTATCGGCCGCTGCACACGGATCGACTGGAGCAGCCCGATCGCGATCCAGACCGCGAACATCGAGGTGCCTCCGTACGAGACGAACGGTAGCGGCAGGCCCGCCACCGGCATGATCCCCAGCGTCATCCCGATGTTCTCGAAGGCCTGGAAGGCGAACCAGGCGATGATCCCGGCGGCCACGATCGTTCCGTACAGCTCGGTCGTCTCGCGTGCGATGCGGCAGGCGCGCCACAGGACGACGCCGAGCAGCAGCAGGATCAGGCCCGCTCCCAGGAAGCCCAGTTCCTCGCCCGCGACTGTGAAGACGAAGTCCGTCTGCTGCTCGGGGACGAACTGGCCGGTGGTCTGGGAGCCTTTGAACAGGCCCGTGCCGGTCAGCCCGCCCGATCCGATCGCGATCCGCGCCTGGTTGGTGTTGTAGCCGACGCCGGCCGGGTCCAGCTCCGGGTTGGCGAACGCCGCGAAGCGGTTGATCTGGTACTCGTCCAGCAGCCCGAGCGCGGTGACCGTCACGGCACCGATGACGCCGGCGCCGATCAGCCCGAGGATCCAGCGGTTGGACGCGCCGGAGGCGAGCAGCACCCCGAGCACGATCACCGCCATCACCATCACCGAGCCGAGGTCGGGCATCAGCATGACGATCACCATCGGCAGGACCGCGAAGCCCAGGGATTTGGCGACTGTCCGGTGGTCGGGGTGTTGCTGGTCGCCGGCGTCCACGCGCGCGGCCAGCAGCATGGCCATCGCCAGAATGATCGTGATCTTCACGAATTCCGAGGGCTGGAGTGAGAAGCCGCCGCCGATCACGATCCACGCGTGCGCGCCGTTGATGGTCGCGCCGAGCGGCGTGAGCACCAGCAGGACGAGCACGACGGAGAGTCCGTACAGCACCGGGACCGCGCCGCGCAGGGTGCGGTGCCCGAGCCAGATCGTGCCGATCATCAGCACGATGCCGATACCGGTGTTGAGGGCGTGGCGGAAGAAGAAGTAGTACGGGTCGCCCTGGTTCAGCGCGGTGCGGTTGCGGGTCGCCGACCACACCAGCAGCGTGCCCACGAGGGACAGCGCGATCGCGGACAGCAGCAGTGGCCAGTCGAGTTTGCGCAGTACGGAGTCGCGGGCCGACAGCTGCGACCACAGGCCGCCGCGCTGGGGCCCGTATCCGGAGACGGAGAAGCCATTCGTGCCGGCCATGGCTCAGTCCCTCCGCGCGGGAGCGCCCGCGAGCTGCTGGTCCTCGGCCGGAGGCTCCTCTTCGGCCGGTTTGTACGGCTCGATCTCGGGGGCTTCGATGGAGCCGTCCCGTTCGATCTTCGGCAGTGCCGTCTGCGGCTTGGGCAGCAGGGCCTTCTTCAGGTCCTGACCGCCCTTCTCGTCGAGTCCGTACATCGCCTCGTAGATCTTGCGCACGGCCGGTCCCGAGGCACCGGATCCGGTACCGCCCTGGGCGATCGTCATGATGATCGTGTAGTCCTCGGTGTAGGAGACGAACCAGGAGGTCGTCTGCTTGCCGTAGACCTCGGCGGTACCCGTCTTGGCGTGCATCGGGATTTCGTCCTGCGGCCAGCCGCCGAAGCGCCAGGCGGCCGATCCCCGGGTGGTGACTCCCGCGAGGGCTTTGTCGATCTGCGAACGGGTCCGGGCGTCCATGGGCAGCTTGCCGTGGGACTTCGGCTTGATCTCCTGGACGGATTTGCCGTCCGCGCTGATCACGGCCTTGCCGATGGTGGGGTTGTACAGGGTGCCGCCGTTGGCGATGGCCGAGTAGATCGTGGCCATCTGGATCGGAGTGACGAGGATGTCGCCCTGGCCGATGGAGTAGTTGACGGAGTCACCGGCGCGCATCCGGTTGCCTTCGAGGCAGTTCTCGTACGCGATCTTCTCGACGTAGTCGCCGTTCTTCTTGCCCTGCTTGCACCAGCTGTCCTTGTTGGCCTCCCAGAAGCTCTGCTTCCACTGGCGGTCGGGGACGCGGCCCCTGACCTCGTTGGGGAGGTCGATGCCGGTCTCCTTGCCGAGGCCGAACTGGTGGGCGGTCTTGTAGAACCAGTCGTTCGTGTGTTTCTTCGGCTTGATGCCGCCGTCCTTCTGCCACTCCCGGTGGGCGAGACCGTAGAAGACGGTGTCGCAGGAGACCTCCAGGGCCCTGCCGAGGTTGATGCTGCCGTAGCCCTTGGACTCGAAGTTCTTGAAGACCTGGCCGCCGACGGAGTACGAGCTGGGGCAGGGGTAGCCGCCGTTGAAGGGGTAGCCCGCGTTGACCGCCGCGGTCGAGGAGACGACCTTGAAGATCGAGCCGGGCGCGGCCTGGCCCTGGATCGCGCGGTTCAGCAGCGGGTAGTTGGAGTCCTTGCCGGTGAGCTTGGCGTAGTCCTTGCCGGAGATGCCGCCGACCCAGGAGTTGGGGTCGTACGTCGGCTGGGAGGCCATCGAGACGATCCGGCCGGTCTTGTTCTCCATCACCACGACGGCGCCGGCGTCCGCCTTGTACTTCTCGCCGGTGTTTCTGTCGAGTTCCTGGCGGGCGGCCTTCATCGCCTTGCTGAGCTCGTACTCCGCGACTCCCTGCACCCGTGCGTCGATCGAGGTCACGAGGTTGGCGCCGGGCTGCGCCTCGTCCTTGGCGGCCTGGCCGATGACCCGGCCGAGGTTGTCGACCTCGTAGCGGGTGACTCCGGCCTTGCCGCGCAGCTCCTTGTCGTAGGTGCGCTCGATGCCCGAGCGGCCCACCTGGTCGGAGCGCAGGAACGGCGAGTCGGTGTCCTTGGCCTTGGTGATCTCCTCGTCGGTGACGGGTGAGAGATAGCCGAGGACCTGGGCGGTGTTGGACTCGCCGGGTCCGGTGTAACGGCGTACGGCGGTGGGCTCGGCGGTGATGCCGGGGAAGTGCTCGGCGCGTTCGCGGATCTGCAGGGCCTGTTGGGTGGTGGCCTCGTCGGTGACCGGGATCGGCTGGTAGGGCGAGCCGTTCCAGCAGGGCTGCGGGGTCTTGGCGTCGCAGAGCCTGACCTTGTCCATGACGTCCTTCGGCTTCATGCCGAGTACGCCCGCGAGGCGGGTGAGGACGCCTTTGCCGTCGTCCTTCATCTTCATCAGCTCGGTGCGGGACGCGGAGACGACCAGGCGGGTCTCGTTGTCGGCGAGCGGGATGCCACGGGCGTCGAGGATCGAGCCGCGGACGGCGGGCTGGACGACCTGCTGGACGTGGTTGTTCTTCGCCTCGTCGGTGTACTCCTGGCCGTTGCGGATCTGGATGTACCAGAGGCGCCCGCCGAGGGTGAGGAAGAGGGAGAAGACCAGTACCTGGATGACGACGAGCCGGATCTGGACACGGGGGGTCCGCCCGGTCTCCGGAATGTTGCTCACGCTGGTGCCCCCTCGATCACAGTCGCTTGACTCCCTTTATGCGCACGGCCCGCGCCGCTCGCGACCTGGCTGCTTTGGCTCGCATTCCGCCGCGCTGCTTGCCGATGCGCAGGCCGGTGCCGGAGGAGAGCCAGCGGGCGGCGGCGTCGCCACCGCTTCTGGTGCTCGGGCTGTCGGCGAGCGGATTGCTCTCGGCGCGTCTGGCGAGGGCCATGATGAGCGGCACTGTGAAGGGCGCGAGGAGCAGGTCGTATACGGCGGCCGTGAACAGCAGGCTGCCCAGGCCCACATGGCGGGCGGCGGTGTCGCCGACGAGCGCGCCCACGCCCGCGTACAGCAGCGTCGAGCAGATGGCGGCCCCGACGACCACGGCCATCGGTCCGGTGGCCGACTTGAGCTGGCCGTTGTCGGGGCGCACCAGGCCCGCGAGGTAGCCGATCACGCAGAGCACGAGTGCGTAGCGCCCGGCGGCGTGGTCGGCGGGCGGGGCGAGGTCGGCGAGCAGGCCCGCGCCGAAGCCGATGAAGGCGCCGGCCATGTGCCCGTATACGAGGGCGAGTCCGAGGACGACGAGCAGCAGCAGGTCGGGGACGGCACCGGGGAGTTGGAGGCGGGCGAGGATGGAGACCTGGATGACGAGGGCGACCACGACGAGTGTCGTGGAGAGCAGCATCCGGTTGAAGCGCATGACGGATCAGCTCCTACTCGACGTTCGGGTCGCTGGCGTTCGCGTCGGCCGCCGGATCCTGGGCGTCGCCCTGGATCTGCTCGCCGCCCTCGCCGTCCGCGGACGGGGTGACCGTCACCGTGACCGTGGGTGTGGGCCTGGGGGCGGCGGGCTTGGGCGGCAGGACCGTGTCGCGCGGATCGGACCTGGGCGCCATGACGACGACACCGACGATGTCGAGCTTGGTGAAGCCGACGTACGGGCGGACGTAGATGTTCCGGGTGAGGTCACCGCCGGAGGGGTCGACGCGGACGACCTCGCCGACCGGGACGCCGGGCACGAACGGCTTGTCGGCCTGCGAGCCGAAGGTGACGAGCCGGTCGCCGTTCTTCACCTTGGCCTTGCCATTGAGCAGTTGCACGGAGAGCGGGCGGTCGCCCTGGCCGGTGGCGAAGCCCAGTTCGTCGGTCTTCTCCATCCGGGTGCCGACCGTGAAGTCCGGGTCGGTGGCGAGCAGTACGGTCGCGGTGTTGGGGCCGACCGTGGTGATCCGGCCGACAAGTCCGTCGCCATTGAGGACGGTCATGTCGCGCTGGATGCCGTCGTTGGAGCCGACGTCGATGGTGACCGTCCAGGAGAAGCCCTGGGCCGCTCCGATGGCGATGACCTCGGCGCCCTTGATGCCGTACTGTCCCGCGCCCGCCTTCTTGAGCATGTTGTCCAGCTCGCGCACCCGGCTGCGGTTGCGGTCGTCGCTGCCGAGCTTGGCCTTCAGCGTGGCGTTCTCGCGCTCCAGTTCGCCGATGCGGTCGTGACGCCGGCCCGAGTCACGGACGGCTCCGATGGCATTGCCTATCGGGTCGACCGCTGTCGCGACGCCGTTCTCGACGGGTCCGAAGACCGTTGCGGCGGCCTGCCGGGCGCCGTCGACCGGTGACTCCTCGCCTCCGCGGATGTCCACCGTGATCAAAGCGAACGCGATGGCGATCAGCAGCACCAGGAGCAGCCGGCTCTCTCGTGTGTCCCTCACGTGCGACGGCCGTGCCTTCCTCGTAGGAATGTTGATGTCTGTATATCAACGATCCGCCACACGGGTTGGCAGGCACCCGTATGGGGGTCCCCCTACGCCCGCCGGGGCGTAGGGGGAGGTTTCGATCCGCATGCCCGCCGCCGCGTTATCGGCGGGGCTGGGCGTCCAGAACCTGCTGGAGCGCCTCGAACTCCTCGACGCACTTGCCCGCTCCGAGGGCCACCGAGTCCAGCGGATCCTCGGCGATATGGATGGGCATGCCGGTCTCCCGGCGCAGACGCTCGTCGAGGCCCCGCAGCAGCGCGCCGCCGCCGGTGAGGACGATGCCGCGGTCCATCACGTCGCCGGACAGCTCCGGCGGGCACTTGTCGAGGGTGGTCTTGACGGCGTCGACGATCGCGTTGACCGGTTCCTCGATCGCCTTGCGGACTTCCGCGGCGGAAACGACCACGGTCTTCGGCAGACCTGAGACGAGGTCACGGCCGCGGATCTCGGTGTGCTCGTCCTTGTCCAAGTCGTACGCGGAGCCGATGGTGATCTTGATGTTCTCGGCGGTCCGCTCACCGAGCAGGAGGGAGTACTCCTTCTTGATGTGCTGGATGATCGCGTTGTCCAGTTCGTCGCCGGCGACGCGGATGGACTGTGCTGTGACGATTCCGCCAAGTGAGATGACGGCGACTTCGGTGGTGCCACCACCGATGTCGACGACCATATTGCCGGTGGCTTCATGGACCGGGAGTCCGGAGCCGATGGCCGCGGCCATGGGCTCCTCGATGATGTGCACCTGTCGGGCGCCCGCCTGCGTCGTCGCCTCGATGACCGCACGGCGCTCGACACCCGTGATGCCGGAGGGCACACAGACGACGACGCGCGGACGGGCGAGGTAGCGGCGCTTGTGAATCTTCAGGATGAAGTAGCGGAGCATCCGCTCGGTGATCTCGAAGTCGGCGATGACGCCGTCCTTCAACGGCCGGACGGCAACGATGTTGCCAGGTGTCCGGCCGATCATCTTCTTCGCCTCGGCGCCGACCGCGAGAATGCCGCCCGTGTTGGTGTTGATGGCGACGACGGACGGCTCGTTGAGGACGATCCCCCGACCCCTGACGTACACCAGCGTGTTGGCGGTCCCGAGGTCGACAGCCATGTCACGGCCGATGAACGACATGTTGTTCCCCATGAGGATGCGTCTGGCCTTCCCAAATCGAGCATTGATGGCTTTTCAGGATGGCGAGGTGGGTGCTGTGGCGTGGAGGCTTCATCGTAGTGCCGCCTGCACGGACACGGCGCGGTGGCCCGCCTCTGTATAGGTGACGAGGTGTCGCAGCGATGCGTTCCCGCAAAGCGCGTTCGTATGCCGAAGGGCGACCGAAATTCCTTCGGTCGCCCCAGGTCATGAGCGCGTATGGCTGACGGCCAATCAGGAAAGTCCGGGGAAGAAAATCTTGAGTTCCCGAATGGCGGACTCTTCGGAGTCCGAGGCGTGGATGAGGTTCTCCCGGACGATGGTGCCGAAGTCGCCCCGGATGGAGCCGGGCGCGGCGGCGATCGGGTCGGTCGGGCCCGCCAGCGCGCGAACGCCCTCGATGGCCCGCTCGCCTTCGACGACCAGCGCGACGACGGGACCGGACGCCATGAACTCGACCAGCGGCTCGTAGAAGGGCTTGCCCTTGTGCTCGCCGTAGTGCTGCTCCAGGGTCTCCTGGTCGAGGGTGCGCAGCTCCAGCGCGCTGATTGTCCAGCCGGCCTTGGCCTCGATCCGGCCGATGATCTCGCCGATCAGTCCGCGGCGTACGGCGTCGGGCTTGAGCAGGACGAGCGTGCGCTGGCTCACTGTGCGGGCTCCTTCAAATGCGGATTCAGGAATTCAGAGGCTACAGGGCCGGAAAGCCGCCGATTACGCAGCGTCAGGCTCTGACGAGGCCTGTGCGGCCCACCGGGCCTTGGCCTCGTCGATCTTGCGGCCGTAGTGCACCGAGGCCCACCACAGGCCCGCGAACACCGCCCCGAGGAAGAACATCATCGGCACCACGAAACCGCTCACGACAAGCGCGATCTGCAGCGCCCAGCCGAGCTGTACGCCGCCGGGGCGGCTGAGCATCCCGCAGAGCAGGACCGAGAGCAGCATGCCGACGCCGCAGACCGCCCAGACCGTCGTCGCCGAAAGGCCGTCGGACTTCATGGCGACAAGACCGGCGAAGCCGATCACAAAGAATTCGCCGATCAGGGTGGATGCACAGAGCGTACGCATCAGATGTCAGCCCCTTCCCAGGAGCAGCCGGGCCTCGCCGACCGTGATCACCGAGCCGGTCACCAGGACGCCGGCCCCCGCGAACTCGGACTCCTCCTCGGCGAGCGTGATCGCCGCCTCAAGCGCGTCGTCGAGACGCGGCTCGACGACCACCCGCTCGTCGCCGAAGACCTCGACCGCGACCGCCGCCAGCTCGTCCACGTCCATCGCGCGATGGCTCGAGTTCTGAGTGACGACGACCTCCGCGAAGATCGGCTCGAACGCCTCCAGGAAACCCCGGACGTCCTTGTCGCCGGACGCACCGACCACGCCGATGAGGCGGGAGAAACCGAATGACTCGGTGATCCCCGCGGCGCTCGCGCGGGCGCCGGCCGGGTTGTGCGCGGCGTCCAGGACGACCGTCGGGCTGCGGCGCACGACCTCCAGGCGGCCCGGCGAGGTCACCGAGGCGAACGCCTTGCGGATCGTGTCCATGTCCAGCGTGCGGGCCTGATCGGCGCCGATGCCGAAGAACGCCTCGACCGTGGCGAGCGCCACCGCGGCGTTGTGCGCCTGGTGCGCCCCGTGCAGCGGGAGGAAGATCTCTTCGTACTCCCCGCCGAGTCCGCGCAGCGCCACCACCTGGCCGCCCACCGCGACCTCCCGGGAGACGATGCCGAACTCCATGCCCTCGCGGGCGACCGTGGCGTCGACCTCGACGGCCTTCTTCAGCATCACCTGTGCGGCGTCCACCGGCTGCTGCGCCAGGATGACCGTCGCGCCCTGCTTGATGATTCCGGCCTTCTCGACGGCGATCTCGGCGGGAGTGGAGCCGAGCCTGTCGGTGTGGTCCAGGTCAATGGGCATGACGACGGCGACGGACGCGTCGATGACGTTCGTCGCGTCCCAGCTGCCGCCCATGCCGACCTCGACGACTGCCACATCCACAGGCGCGTCGGCGAAGGCGGCGAACGCCATCCCGGTGAGCACCTCGAAGAAGGAGAGCCGGAACTCCTGAGCCGCGTCGACCATTTCGACGTACGGCTTGATGTCCTCGTATGTCTCGATGAAGCGCTCGGCTTCGATCGGGGCGCCGTCCAGGCTGATCCGCTCGGTGACCGACTGGACGTGCGGCGAGGTGTACCGCCCGGTGCGCAGGTCGAATGCGGCGAGCAGGGCCTCGATCATGCGGGCCGTGGACGTCTTGCCGTTCGTCCCCGTGATGTGGATCGAGGGGTACGCGCGCTGGGGCTCGCCCAGCACATCCATCAGCGCCGCGATACGGGCGACCGAAGGCTCCAGCTTGGTCTCACCCCAGCGGCCGGCGAGCTCCTGCTCCACCGCCCGCAGCGCCTTGTCCACCTCCGGGTCTGCAGGCCGGGCGGGCACGCGGTCACCCTGGGGCGACCCGGCCCGCGCGCGCAGGGTACGGCTGCCGGCCTCGATCACCGCCAGGTCGGGGTCACGGTCGGTCTCGGCGTCGACGATCTCGTCGAAAGGGTCGGGCTGCTCGCTCACAGGGGCCAGTCTACGGAGGAGCAGTGACAGGACGTTCACCCCGCCCTTTTCGGAGGGTTTAAGTGCCGCTCTCGCGGTCGGCCGGGGGGTCGGCACGGGGATTGCGGTCGGCACGGGCCTGGACACGAGAGGCCCCGGGGAAACCCCGGGGCCTCTTGTGGGCGACTTCGCTGCGGGCTACGCCTCCGGCAGCCGGTCCAGCTGCGCGGTGATCCGCGCGATGTCCTCCTCCGCCTTGGCGAGGCGGGCACGGATCTTGTCGACCACGTTGTCCGGCGCCTTGGCGAGGAACGCCTCGTTGCCGAGCTTGCCGGTCGCCTGCGACTTCTCCTTCTCCGCCGCGGCCAGGTCCTTCGCCAGCCGCTTGCGCTCCGCGCCGACGTCGATCGTGCCCGACAGGTCGAGCGCGACCGTGGCCCCCGCGACCGGAAGGGTCGCCGTGGCGCTGAAGCCCTCGCCCTCCGGCTGCAGACGCAGCAGCTGGCGGATGGCGGCCTCGTGCGGCGCCAGCGCGGTGCCGTCCAGGGTGAGCCGGGCCGGGACCTTCTGGCCGGGCTGCAGCCCCTGGTCGGAGCGGAACCTGCGGACCTCGGTGACGACCCGCTGGACCAGCTCGATCTCCTTCTCGGCCGCGGAGTCCCGGAAGCCGCTGTCGGCCGGCCAGTCGGCGATGACGACCGACTCCTTGCCGGTGAGCGTGGTCCACAGCGTCTCGGTGACGAACGGGACGATCGGGTGCAGCAGCCGCAGCGTCACGTCGAGGACCTCGCCGAGGACGCGCGCCGAGACCTTCGCTGCCTCACCGCCCGCGAAGTAGGTCGTCTTGGACAGCTCGACGTACCAGTCGAAGACCTCGTCCCACGCGAAGTGGTAGAGGGAGTCGGCGAGTTTCGCGAACTGGTAGTCGTCGTAGTACGCGTCGACCTCGGCGACCACCGCATTGAGGCGGGAGAGGATCCACCGGTCGGTGGCGGACATCTGCGCCGGGTCGGGCAGTTCGCCCTCCACCGTCGCGCCGTTCATCAGCGCGAAACGGGTCGCGTTCCAGATCTTGTTGGCGAAGTTACGGGACGCCTTGACCCAGTCCTCGCCGATCGGCACGTCGGCGCCGGGGTTGGCGCCATTGGCCAGCGTGAAGCGGACAGCGTCGGAGCCGTACGCGTCCATCCAGTCGAGCGGGTCGACCGAGTTGGGGTTCGACTTCGACATCTTCTTGCCGAACTCGTCACGCACGAGACCGGTCAGCGCGATGGTGTGGAAGGGGGGCTCCCCGTCCATCGCGTACAGACCGAACATCATCATCCGGGCAACCCAGAAGAAGATGATGTCGTGCCCGGTGAGCAGGACATCGGTCGGGTAGAACTTCTCCAGGTCCGCGGTCTTCTCCGGCCAGCCCAGCGTGGAGAACGGCCACAGACCGGACGAGAACCAGGTGTCCAGGACGTCGTTGTCCTGCGTCCAGCCCTCGCCGCTGGGCGGCTCCTCGTCGGGTCCGACGCAGAGGACCTGGCCCTCCGGCCCGTACCAGACGGGGATCCGGTGGCCCCACCACAGCTGGCGCGAGATGCACCAGTCGTGCATGTTGTCGACCCAGTCGAAGTAGCGCCTCGACATATCGGCGGGGTGGATCTTGACCCGGCCGTCGCGGACCGCGTCACCGGCGGCCTGCGCGAGCGGCTCGACCTTGACCCACCACTGGAGCGACAGCCGCGGCTCGACCGTGGTCTTGCAGCGGGAGCAGTGCCCGACGGAATGGACGTACGGCCGCTTCTCGGCGACGATCCGGCCCTGCTGGTGCAACGCCTCGACGATCGTCGACCGCGCCTCGAACCGGTCGAGCCCCTGGAACGGCCCGTGGACCGTGATGATCCCGCGCTCGTCCATGACGGTCATCGAGTCGAGCCCGTGCCGCTGCCCGATGGCGAAGTCGTTGGGGTCGTGCGCCGGCGTCACCTTGACGGCGCCAGTGCCGAACTCCGGGTCGACGTGCTCGTCAGCGACGACCGGGATCGTACGGTCGGTCAGCGGCAGCTTGATCCGTTTGCCGACGAGGTGCTTGTACCGCTCGTCGTCGGGGTGGACGGCGACGGCGGTGTCACCGAGCATCGTCTCGGCGCGGGTCGTGGCGACGACGAGGGTCTCGTCGCCCTCGCCGTACTTGATCGAGACCAACTCACCGCTGTCGTCCTGGTAGTCCACCTCGATGTCGGAGATGGCGGTCAGACAGCGCGGGCACCAGTTGATGATGCGCTCGGCGCGGTAGATCAGCTCGTCGTCGTACAGCTTCTTGAAGATGGTCTGGACGGCCCTGGAGAGCCCTTCGTCCATGGTGAAGCGCTCGCGGCTCCAGTCCACACCGTCCCCGAGGCGGCGCATCTGGCCGAGGATCTTGCCGCCGTACTCTTCCTTCCACTGCCAGACGCGCTCGACGAACGCATCCCGCCCCAGGTCCTGACGCGACTTGCCCTCCTCGGCGAGCTGCTGCTCGACCTTGTTCTGGGTGGCGATTCCGGCGTGGTCCATGCCGGGCAGCCAGAGCGCCTCGTACCCCTGCATCCGCTTACGGCGGGTGAGGGCGTCCATGAGGGTGTGCTGGAAGGCATGCCCGAGGTGCAGGCTGCCCGTGACGTTCGGCGGCGGGATGACGATGGTGAACGGCGGCTTCTCGCTCTTGGGGTCCGCCGTGAAGTAACCGCGCTCTACCCAGCGCTCGTAGAGCTTCCCCTCCACCTCGGCCGGCGCGTACTGGGTCGGCAGTTCGGGGTTGCTGGCTGGCTGCTGCTGAGCGTTCTCGGTCACGGGCTCAGTTTAGGGGTGTCACACGGCCGTACTGAAACGGGAATCTTCCGTAACGGTGTGACCCCCGCCGCCCCACGGCACAGCCGCTTGGGCCAGGATGTTCGGACCACATAAGTATCTGGAGGGGAACCCCGTAATGAGCTACAACCAGCCGGGCCCGTACGGCGGACAGCCTCAGCAGCCCGGGCCGTACGGTCAGCCGGGTCCCTACGGCCAGCAGCCGCCGCAGGCCCCGCAGCCCGGCTACGGGTACCCGCAGCAGCCCCCGCAGCCGCAGCCCGGCTACGGCTACCCGCAGCAGCCCCCGCAGGGCGTCCCCCCGCAGCAGGACCAGTGGGGCCAGCCCCAGCAGCCGGGCCCGTACGGACAGCAGCCCCAGTACCCCGGCGGCCAGGTCCCGCCCCCGCCGCCCGCGCCGAAGAAGAAGACGGGCCTGATCATCGGCGCGGTGGTTGTGGCGCTCGCGGTGATCGGCGGCGGCACGTACTTCCTGCTGGGCGGTGGCGGCAACAGTGACGTCGCGGACGACACCAAGGGGTACAAGCTCACGCCGGCGGCCGCAGTCGACGACTACAAGAAGAAGGGCGCCGACAAGTCGGAGCCCCTGACCGCGAAGGACAAGAAGGAAGCCGCCGCGTACGGGATCGAGAACCCGAAGCAGGCGGGCGCCGAGTACGGCTCGGGTTCCGAGAGCGATCCCCTCAAGGGGAAGGTCCTCAGCCTCACCGGGCTCTGGGGTGAGATCTCAGACCCGGAGAAGGCGGTCGACGGCTACTTCACCAGCATCAAGAAGGGCGACGAGGAGGACAAGGAGGACGTCGAGGTCGAGCTCATCGGCAGTCCCACCTCCGTCACGCCTTCCGGCTTCGAGGGCGCACTGATGAAGTGCCAGAACGCCAAGTTCAAGCCGACCGGCTCGGGTTCATCGGCCACTGGCCCCAAGGAGTTCGAGGTCCCGATCTGCGTCTGGGCCGACTACAGCACCATCGCCCAGGTCACCGCCATCGACCTGGCCCAGATGATGGGCACCGGCGGCAAGGGCATGTCGCAGGACCAGGTCGCCGAGCTTGCCGCCAAGCTCTACAAGACCTCGCGCACCAAGGTCTGATCCCTCAGAGGACAACACGAAGGGGCGCCCGGCCAGTTGACTGGCCGGGCGCCCCTTTCGTATGGCTGAATCGGCTGAGTGCTACGCCGACTTGCTACGCCGACTTCTCGTGGCGCCCGTCGTTCTTCACGATCCGCGGCTCCCGCGGCACCAGCGTCGGGTACACGTTGTTGCGCACGACGTCCGCCGTGATGACGACCCGGGCGACGTCCTTCCGCGACGGGACCTCGTACATCACCGACATCAGGACCTCTTCCATGATGGCCCGCAGGCCACGCGCGCCGGTGCCGCGCAGGATCGCCTGGTCGGCGATCGCCTCCAGCGCCGGGAGGTCGAATTCCAGCTCCACGCCGTCCAGTTCGAACAGGCGCTGGTACTGCTTCACCAGTGCGTTGCGCGGCTCGACCAGGATCTTCAGCAGGGCCTCGCGGTCCAGGTTGTGGACCGAGGTGATGACCGGGAGGCGGCCGATGAACTCCGGGATCATCCCGAACTTCACCAGGTCCTCCGGCATGACCTCCTGGAACTGGTCGCTCGCCTCGATCTCGCGCTTGGAGCGGATCGTCGCGCCGAAGCCGATGCCCTTGGCGCCCGCCCGCGACTCGATGATCTTCTCAAGCCCGGCGAAGGCGCCGCCCACGATGAACAGCACGTTCGTCGTGTCGATCTGGATGAACTCCTGGTGGGGGTGCTTCCGGCCGCCCTGCGGGGGCACCGAGGCCGTCGTGCCTTCCAGGATCTTCAACAGGGCCTGCTGGACGCCCTCGCCCGACACATCCCGGGTGATCGACGGATTCTCGCTCTTGCGGGCGACCTTGTCGATCTCATCGATGTAGATGATCCCGGTCTCGGCCTTCTTGACGTCGTAGTCGGCCGCCTGAATCAGCTTCAGCAGGATGTTCTCGACGTCCTCGCCGACGTATCCCGCCTCCGTCAGCGCCGTCGCGTCGGCGATGGCGAAGGGGACGTTGAGCATCCGGGCCAGAGTCTGGGCCAGCAGCGTCTTGCCGGACCCGGTCGGGCCGAGCAACAGGATGTTGGACTTCGCCAGTTCGATCGCGTCGTCCCGGCCCGCTCCGCCGCCGTTCTCGCCGGCCTGGACGCGCTTGTAGTGGTTGTAGACCGCTACCGAGAGGGCCTTCTTCGCGGGCTCCTGCCCGACGACGTACCCCTCGAGGAACTCGTAGATCTCGCGCGGTTTGGGCAGTTCCTCCCACCGCACCTCGGAGGTCTCGGCGAGCTCCTCCTCGATGATCTCGTTGCAGAGGTCGATGCACTCGTCGCAGATGTACACACCCGGGCCTGCGATGAGCTTCTTCACCTGCTTCTGGCTCTTTCCGCAGAACGAGCACTTGAGCAGGTCGCCGCCATCACCGATGCGTGCCACGAGGTGCTTCCCCTTCGCCTGGGAGCAGCTTGGTTCAGCCGACTCCTGGTGCCTCATATCCGACGGTACCTTGCCGGGCCCCCCGTTCGGGCCCCCCTTGGCGCGGTTCACATTGTCGCGTGAGCCACGCCAAGGGCGCCGGTCCGGTCAGGCGGCCGCTGCGGCCGTGCTCTTACGGGTCGAGACGATCTGGTCGACGAGGCCGTACGAAAGTGCGTCCTCGGCGGTCAGGATCTTGTCACGCTCGATGTCGTCACGGATCTTCTCGATCGGCGTGGTGGAGTGCTTGGCCAGCATCTCCTCCAGCTGCGTACGCATCCGCAGGATTTCGTTGGCCGCGATCTCCAGGTCGGAGAGCTGCTCACGGCCGGTCTGCGAGGACGGCTGGTGGATCAGCACACGGGCGTTCGGCAGGGCCATCCGCTTGCCGGGGGTACCGGCGGCGAGCAGCACGGCCGCGGCGGAGGCCGCCTGGCCCATGCAGACAGTCTGGATGTCCGGCTTGACGAACTGCATCGTGTCGTAGATCGCGGTCAGCGCGGTGAAGGAGCCACCGGGGCTGTTGATGTAGATCGAGATGTCGCGGTCCGGGTCCATCGACTCCAGGCACAGCAGCTGCGCCATGACGTCGTTGGCGGAGGCGTCGTCGATCTGCACGCCGAGGAAGATCACGCGCTCCTCGAAGAGCTTCGCATACGGGTCGTACTCACGCACGCCCTGCGAGGTGCGCTCGACGAAGCGTGGGACGACGTAGCGGTTGTCCACTTGCGGGCCGGTGTAGAGACCGCTGGCGGAGGCGCCGGGGAAGATACTCATGTCGGTGTTCACCATCCTGGTGGCGTTCTGTGGGCTGGGGTGGACGGGGCGCGGACTGCCTGGCTCGGGAGCTCGGAGCTCACGGCTCAGGCGCCGGTGCCGCCGCCGCCCGGAACGCCCGAGGCGGCGGAGATGATCTCGTCGATGAGGCCGTACTCCTTGGCCTCATCGGAGGTGAACCAGCGGTCGCGGTCACCATCGCGGATGATCGTCTCCACGGACTGGCCCGAGTGCACGGCGGTGATCTCCGCCATGCGCTTCTTCGTACGGAGCAGGTACTCGGCCTGGATCTTGATGTCCGAGGCGGTGCCTCCGAGGCCGGCCGAACCCTGGTGCATGAGGATGTCGGTGTTGGGGAGCGCGAAGCGCTTGCCGGCGGCGCCACCGGTCAGCAGGAACTGACCCATCGAGGCCGCCATGCCCATGCCGATGGTCACCACGTCGTTCGGGATGTACTGCATGGTGTCGTAGACCGCCATGCCTGCCGTCACCGAGCCGCCGGGGCTGTTGATGTAGAGGAAAATGTCCTTGTCCGGATCGGCGGCAAGGAGCAGCATCTGCGCCGTGATCTTGTTGGCGATGTCGTCGTCGACCTGCTGGCCGAGGAAGATGATGCGCTCGCCGAGCAGCCGGCTGTAGACCTGGTCGCCGAGGCCACCACCGATGGACGGCTCACCCGCGGCGTAAGGCATCAGATTCGTCACGTATCCACCTGCTCGTCTCTGACGGCTGTGACCGTCTCAGCGTCTTCGTACTGGGGGCGGGGACTCCCCTGCCCTCGTATTCATGGACCCTAACGCGCAGGTGGGACAACACCATCCCGGTTCCCGAACTGTTCGCTCGGAGCGCAAGGTACTCAAGGGCACAGCAGTACGACTCGGGCCCCGGGCGCAGGGTGCGTCCGGGGCCCGGCGTAGGGGTCAGCGCGAGGCTCAGGCCTCGTTCTTGTCGGCGTTCTTGTCCGCGTCGGCGTCGTCAGCGGCACCGTCGACGGCGCCCTCGACCGTCTCGGCCTCGTCCTCGTCGTCCTCGAGGTCGATGACCTCACCGTTGCTGTCGGTGACCTTGGCGGCCTCGACAACCACGGCGAGCGCCTTGCCGCGGGCGACCTCGCCCACGAGCATCGGCACCTGGCCGCCTTCGACGACCGCCTGGGCGAACTGGTCGGGGCTCATGCCGGAGGAGGCCGCACGCCGCATGAGGTGCTCGGTGAGCTCCTCCTGGTTGACGTTCAGCTTCTCCCTGTTGACCAGCTCGTCGAGGATGAACTGGGTCTTGATGCCCTTGACCGCCTGCTCCTCGGTCTCGGCATCGAACTCTTCCTCGGTCTTGCCCTGGATCTCCAGGTACTTGGCGAGGTCGATGCCCATCTGGGCGAGCTGGTGGTTCACCAGGTTGTGCTTGCGGGTGTTGACCTCGTCCTCGAGGAGCTTCTCGGGGATCGGCACCTCGGCCAGCTTGAGCAGCTCGTCCAGGACGCGCTCCTGGGCCTGGGTGGCCTGGTCGTACTGCTTCATGTTCTCGAGGCGCTTGCGGCTGTCCGCCTTCAGCTCCTCGAGGGTGTCGAACTCGCTCGCCATCTGGGCGAAGTCGTCGTCGAGCTCGGGGAGTTCGCGCGCGGCGACGGCGGTGACCTTGACGGTGACCTCGGACTCCTTGCCCTCGGCGCTGCCGCCCTTGAGCTCGGAGGTGAAGGTGGCCTCGCCGTCGGCCTCCAGGCCGGTGACGGCCTCGTCGATGCCGTCGATCAGCTCGCCGGAGCCGATCGTGTACTGGACGCCGCTCGCGACGCCGTCCTCCAGGACCTCGCCGTCGACCTTGGCCTCGAGGTCGATCGTCACGATGTCACCCTCGGCCGCGGCGCGCTCGACCGGGTTGGTGGAGGCGAAGCGCTCACGCAGCTCCTCGACCGACTTCTCGACGTCCTCGTCGCTGACCTCGACGGCGTCGACGGTGACCTCGATGCCGGAGTAGTCCGGGATCTCGATGGCCGGGCGGATGTCGACCTCGGCGGTGAAGGCGAGCGTCTCGCCGTCCTTCAGCTCCGTGATGTCGACGTCGGGCTGGCCGAGCGGATTGACCGCGGCCTCGTTGACCGCCTCGGTGTAGAACTTCGGGAGGGCGTCGTTGACCGCCTCCTCCAGCACCGCACCACGGCCGAACCGCTGGTCGATCACTCGGGCCGGAATCTTGCCCTTCCGGAAGCCCTTGACCGTGACCTGCTGGTTGATCTTCTTGTACGCCGCGTCGAGGCTGTCCTTGAGCTCCTCGAAGGGCACCTCGACAGTGAGCCGAACCCGAGTCGGGTTCAGGGTCTCCACGGCGCTCTTCACGGTTCGGTCTCCTTGTGGCTGATTCTGAGGTTCTGCGTCCGCCGCATTGGATGCGGCTCAGCGGATCGGCCCGGCTCTCCGTCAGACTCGCCGACTGTTCGTCGGACGCGTCGGACACACGGGCACGCAGCTTGCATAGTAGCCGCACGGAGGATGAGCCCCACAATGCGATCTTGAAGGGCGATGGTGGTGATGGTCGGGGTGGCCGGATTCGAACCGACGACCTTCCGCTCCCAAAGCGGACGCGCTACCAAGCTGCGCCACACCCCGTCGGTGCGACACGTAGGGTACATGGCCGCAGGCCATGCGGCTCCCGCATTCTCCGTGGGGCATTGAGGGAGGCGTTGCGGCCGGAATGGGGTGTGCGTCACCGGCCCCGGACCCGCTACGATGCTCTTCGTGACCGCGGGCCTCGCGACCTGCGGTGCGCTGCTTGCGGGCGTAGCTCAATGGTAGAGCACTAGTCTTCCAAACTAGCTACGCGGGTTCGATTCCCGTCGCCCGCTCTCTTCAGACCTCAGGCCCGGCTCGGTTGCAGTTCACCGAGCCGGGCCTGAGGCGTTTCCGGATCAGAAGTTGATCTGGTTGATGGTGTCGGCTATCGAGTCGAGAAACCTGTTGATCGACGGCGCCATGCCCGTCGAGGCGAGGAAGAAGCCGAAGAGCACCGCGACAATCGCGGGTCCGGCCTTGATGGAGCCACCGCGGATCAGCACCACGAGGATGATCGCCAACAGAAGCACCACAGATAGTGAAATGGCCACAACTGATCACACCCTCGGTCGGTCCGCCTTGCCGGCCCGGGAGCGTGCGGCCCAGCACACCCCCGCCTTGACCATCGTGCCACCAACAGCCCAGAACATGCGGCCCGCTGACGAATCATCGACGACGGGTTCACGCCATCCGCGCGCCCGCGCGCGCCTGTACGAAGGGAAGACTCGGCCGCCGGGGTGAAATGCGGGAAGGAATTCGGCCTGATCGTTGCCATGCCCGCACACGTCGCTCACGAGAAATTCGAAGGTGGCCGGTGAGGGAATTCACGTGGTCACAAAGTCGTGGCGATATGCACCATTTAAGGGGTATTAACTAGGGCATAGTGGGCGGTTGGTGGCTGTTTCAGATTCGAATGGGGGACACCTGGAGAAGGTTTTACGAAATCGAATCGGCGAGACTAAGGTGCCTCAGATGTTCCACGCTCCGCATGGATATGAGAGGGCCCCGCTCCCCCAGGCCCGGGAGACGGAGCCCGTCCGTACGACGCAGAAGACGGCGGCTCCGGCCGTCCCTGCGCCTGTCGAGAAGGCCGCCGCGAAGTCCACCAGGCGAGACGCCTACTTCGACAACGCGAAATATCTGGCCATGGTGCTCGTGGCCGTCGCCCACGCGTGGGAGCCGGTGATGGAGGGCAGCCGCGCCACCCGGGCGCTGTACATGCTCGTCTACACCTTCCACATGCCGGCCTTCATCGTCGTCTCCGGATACTTCTCGCGGAGCTACACCGGCCGCCCCGACCAGCTCAGACGCTTGCTGACCGGGATCGCCCTGCCATACGTCGTCTTCGAGGTGGTCTACTCCCTCTTCCGGCGGTGGGCGCAGCACGCCCCCGAGCAGCCGATCAGCCTGCTCGACCCCTTTTATCTGACCTGGTTCCTGGTCGCCCTGTTCATCTGGCGGCTGACGACGCCGCTGTGGCGGCTGATCCGGTGGCCGCTGCCGGTCGCGCTCGCCCTGGCCTCGCTGGCCGCGCTGACGCCGAACATCGGGGCGGACCTCAATCTCCAGCGCGTACTGCAGTTCCTGCCGTTCTTCGTGCTCGGGCTGTGCCTGAAGCCCGAGCACTTCCAGCTGGTGCGGCGGCGCGAAGTGCGGCTGCTCTCGCTGCCGCTCTTCGCGGGCGCGGGCGTCTTCGCGTACTGGGCCGCTCCCCGGATGGATCTGGGCTGGTTCTACCGCTCCAGCAGCGCGCAGGACCTGGGTGTGCCGTGGTGGTCGGGGATTGTGATGACCCTCGGGTTCTTCGGGTGCGCGGTGCTGCTCTCGGCCGGGTTCCTGGCGTGGGTGCCGCGCCGCAGGATGTGGTTCACGGTGCTGGGCGCGGGCACGATCTGTGGCTATCTGCTGCACGGCCTGCTGATCAAGGCCGCGGACTACGGGCATGTCTTCGAGACGAACACCTGGCTGAGCGAGCCGGGCGGCGAGATCGTGGTGACGCTGGTCGCGGCGGCCGCTGTGACACTGCTGTGCACGCCGCCGGTGCGGCGGGTGATGCGCTGCGTGACCGAGCCGGAGATGACGTGGGCGTTCCGGCGGGACGTTACGGAGCTGGGGCCCCGGCGCTGAACCGCTGACCTGCTGACCCGCTGAAACGACGGAGCTGGAGCCGGCGCCGGATCCACCGAGCCGGGCCCGGCGCTGAACCGCTGAATCGACGGAGCTCCCGCGGGCGCTGACCCGCTGAATCAGGCGGTGGGCCGGCCGCCGGGCAGGCCCAGCAGGCCGCGCACCTTCGCGTACTTCGCCGTCAGCCGGGTCCGCGTCGCCTCGTCGAGGGCGGCGAGGCGCGCCGGGTCGGCGTTGTGCGCGAGGTCGGCCTCCTTGACGAGGCGGGCGCCGGGCGTGGCCAGAATGCGCCGGGTGTAGCTCTCCAGATCCTCGCCCTTGCTCTTGGTGAGGGCGAGAACCATGTCCTTGACGGACTGCGGCAGCGCGGCCGCCTCCAGCCACTCGCGGGAGAGTGCGTCGTCCTCGACGGAGTCGTGCAGCCACCCGGCGGCGATCTGCTCCTCGCTCCCGCCCCGGGTGCGTACGCCCTCCGCGACGGCAGCGAGATGCTCGGTGTACGGCCGTCCCGATTTGTCTGTCTGGGCGGCGTGCGCCTCACGGGCGATGGCCTCGACCTCGGTGAGCGTGAGATACGGCATGGGACGACTGTACGGGCGTACGGTGCCCGTTGGGCGGCCGTTCAGCCGGGGGCGGGGGTGGTCGGGCCAGTCAACGCGCGGCGATCCGCGCCGAGTTCACGCGCCCGAGGCTGTCCGCGGCGCAGCCGGACAGGGGATGCAGGCGGACAGGGGATGCGGGCGGATCGGGGGTGGGGCGCGGATCGGGGGTGGGGCGCGGCCTGCCCCGCGCTCACGCCTGCCGGCAGAGCAGCAGCAGCGCCCGGTCGTCGTTGACGTCCTTCGCGACGGCCTCGATCAGGTGCCAGGCCGCGCCCTCGAAGCCGGAGGCGACATAGCGGTCGGCCTCGCCGGTGAGGCGGTCGATGCCCTCACTGATGTCGCGGCCGGAGGCCTCCACCAGGCCGTCGGTGAAGAGCATCAGTACGTCACCGGGCCGCAGGGAACCCTTCACCGCGTCGAACTGTGCCCCGTCGTAGACGCCGAGCAGCGGGCCCTCGGTGTCCATCTCCTCCCAGCGGCCACTGCCTGCGTGGAGCTGGAGCGCGGGCAGATGGCCTGCCGACAGCAGCTCGTAGTCCCCCGAGTCCAGATCCAGGACGAGGTGGATGGAGGTGGCGAAGCCCTCGTCCCAGTCCTGGCGGAGCAGATAGCCGTTGGCCGCGGGCAGGAAGCCGTGCGGCGGCAGCGAGCCGAGCAGGCCGCCGAACGCGCCTGACAGCAGCAGCGCGCGGGACGCCGCGTCCATGCCCTTGCCGGAGACGTCGGTGAGGACGACCTCGAGCGTGCGGCCGCCGTTGGTACGCGCCGCGACCACGAAGTCCCCGGAGAAGGACTGGCCACCGGCCGGGCGCAGCGCCATCTCCCGGTGCCAGCCCTTCGGCAGCCGCGGCAGGGCGCTCTGTATTCGGATGCGCTCGCGCAGGTCGAAGAGCATTGTTCCGCCGCGCCGCCAGGGCACGCCGACCCGCGCCCGGAACTGCGCGATGAGCAGGCCGAAGAAGCCGCATGCGGCGACCACCAGGACCGTGCCCGGGGTGACGGTGGCCGGGCCCGCGGTGTACGGGCCGAGCACGACAGACTCGACGATCAGAGCCGCCGCGGCCGCCGCGTACAGACCCAGCAGGCTCGCCGGGCGCAGCAGCAGACCGCCGGCCACGATCGGCAGGACCAGCGCCGCCGGGGACACCCAGGCGGGCATCACGACCGTGCCCCAGGTGAAGGCGGGGATGGTCAGCAGCAGCCCGGCCAGCGCGATCCAGTCGGATCCGTCGCCGCGGAAGTAGTCGACGCCGGATTTGCGCAGCGCGATACGTGCCCGGTGCACTGCCTTCCGCAACCGGGCCGTGTACGAGTCTGCTGCAGAGCCGAGGGCCATTGCCGTGGACCCTATCCACCCGCCCGCGTTCTCCGCAGGGGGACCCCTGTGACAATGTGTTCGAAATTGGGTCGCCCTGATGCCGTAGCCCTGGTAGGCATGGCATATGACGATCGAGCTGCGGGTGCTGCGGCCGTCCGAATGGGACGACTGGTTCGGGAAGTTGCTGCTCGCCTTCGGCGGGGTCGAGGAGCCGCAGGAAGAGCGCGAACTGTGGGGCTCGCTGACCGAGCACGAGCGGTCGATCGGGGCCTGGGACGGCGACGACTGCGTCGGGACGGCCGGGGCGTTCTCGTTCGGGGTCTCGGTGCCGGGCGGCGCGATGGTGCCCGCAGCGGGCGTGACGATGGTCAGCGTGGCCGCGACGCACCGGCGGCGCGGGGTACTCACCTCAATGATGCGCCGCCAACTGGACGACGTACGCCGCTGGGGTGAGCCGCTGGCCGTGCTGACGGCCTCCGAGCCGGAGATCTACGGCCGGTTCGGCTACGGGATCGCGACCCAGCAGATGTCCGCTCAAATCGACACGGTCCGGGGGCGGATCACAGCCCCGCAGGGCGCCGACGCCGTCCGGCTGCGGTTCGCCGAGGTCGCGGATGTCGCCGCGGAGTGCGAGGCGGTGTACGTACGCGGCATCGGGTCGCGGCCTGGCATGCTCGCCCGCAAGCCGGGCTGGGAGCGGCTGCCGCTGCTCGACCCGCCGGCCGAACGGGACGGCGCGTCGCCGATGCAGTGTGTGGTCGCCGAGCGGGAGGGCGAGATCGTCGGCTTCGTCCGCTTCCACAACAAGCCGGAGTGGGAGGCCGGCGGGCCGAGCGGCACCATCACGCTGCGGCATATCGAGGCGCTCGACCCCGTTACGTACGCCGTGCTGTGGCGATTCCTCTTCGACATCGACCTGACGGTGAGGGTGTTGGTGCGCAACCGGCCCGTTGACGATCCGCTGCTGCATCTCGTCAACGATGTGCGGAAGCTGGAAGTGCGGGTGCGTGACGGGCTGTTCGTACGGCTGGTGGATCTGGGCGCGGCGCTCGAGGCGCGTACGTACCGGACGCCGGTGGATGTCGTCTTCGACGTCGATGACGCCTTCTGTCCCTGGAACGCCGGACGGTGGCGGCTGACCGGCGACAGCAAGGGAGCGTCCTGCAAGCGGACCGAGGACGACGTTGATCTCGCCCTGTCCGTACGGGAGTTGGGCGCGGCCTATCTGGGCGGGGTGTCGCTGGCCGCGCTGGCGGGCGCGGGCCGGGTGCGGGAGCTGCGGCAGGGGGCGCTGGCCGAGGCGTCGTCGGCCTTCATCAGCGATGTCGCGCCCTGGCTGCCGCACGGCTTCTAGCGCCTGCGGCGGGCCGCTTCCCCACCCCACCGCTCCCCCTACGCCCGTGGGCGTCAGGACCTCCGTCCCGAACCGGGGCTTCGCCCCGGACCCCGGTACGCCCTTCGGGCGTGTCCTCAATCGCCGGACGGGCTTGAACGGCGATTGAGGAGCGGGGCGCGGGGCGGAGCCCCGGTCGGGAACTAACCCTGCTGGCAGGAGGGGCACCAGAAAAGATTGCGTGCGGCGAGAGCGGCGGTGCGGATCTCGCCGCCGCAGACATGGCAGGGCAGTTGGGCCCTACGGTAGACGTAGACCTCGCCGCCGTGGTCGTCGACGCGCGGTGGGCGGCCCATCGCCTCGGGGGTGTGCTCGGGGCGCACGGTGTCGATGCGGTTGTTGCGTACCCCCTCGCGCATCAGCTCCACGAGGTCGGTCCAGATCGCTGTCCACTCGGCGCGGCGCAGGTCGATGCCCGTGCGGTAGGGGTCGATGCCGTGCCGGAAGAGGACCTCGGCGCGATAGACATTGCCGACGCCCGCGATGATCTTCTGGTCCATCAGCAGCGCGGCGACCGTGGTGCGGGAGCGGGAGATACGAGCCCATGCCCGCTCGCCCCCGGAGTTGCACGCGGCGTCGTCGGCGCGCAGCGGGTCGGGGCCGAGGCGGTCGTGTATCACCTGCTTCTCGCCGTCGGCGATCAGCTCACAGGCGGTGGGGCCGCGCAGATCGACGTACGCGGTGGGGCAGGCCAGACGCAGCCGGACCGTGTCGGTGGGCGGAGGCGGGGGCGCGGCGCCGAAGTTCACCTTGCCGAAGAGGCCGAGGTGGATATGGACCCAGCCGAGCGGGCCGAAGCCGAGGAAGAGGTGCTTGCCGTGCGCCTCGGTGCTCTCCATGACCTGGCCGTCGAGCAGCGCCGCACTGTCGGAGAACTTCCCCTGCGGGCTGGTCGCCCGCACAGGCCGGCCGCCGAACCTCTCGAAGTGGTCGGCGGCCAGTCGGTGGATCGTATGACCCTCGGGCATCAGCCTTGCTGCGGGTGGTGCGCCGGGATCGGAGGGAGCTCGCCGGTCGACTCGTACGCGGTGAGCATCTGGATGCGCCGGGTGTGACGCTCCTCACCCGAGTACGGCGTAGTGAGGAAGATCTCGACGAACTTCGTCGACTCCTCCAGCGTGTGCATCCGGCCGCCGATGGCGACGACGTTGGCGTCGTTGTGCTCACGGCCGAGCGCCGCGGTCTGCTCGCTCCAGGCGAGTGCGGCGCGCACGCCCTTGACCTTGTTCGCGGCGATCTGCTCGCCGTTGCCGGAGCCGCCGATCACAATGCCGAGGCTGTCGGGGTCCGCGGCCGTCTTCTCGGCGGCACGCAGGCAGAACGGCGGGTAGTCGTCCTGGGCGTCGTAGATGTGGGGGCCGCAGTCGACGGGGTCGTGGCCATGGGCCGTGAGCCACTCGACGAGGTGGTTCTTGAGTTCGAAGCCGGCATGGTCGGAGCCGAGGTACACGCGCATGGTCCGAGTGTGGCACGCGCGGGGCTGGGTAGCGGTCAGCGGGGTCCGGACCCGTAAGGGTCGCGGGCCTTCCGCTTATCGCATCGACCTAACGATACGGAGACGGGACTTCCGTGATCGGGTATCGCAGGTTTGAATGCGGGGGCTCGTGACCCGAGTGCTCTCAAACCTAAGGAATCGTCCATGACCTCGCAGCAGACCCTCACGAAGGAAGGCGGGAAGCCCGGTATACCTGGGGACCCGAATTCCTCCGGCGGTCTCCAGGCCGGTCTCAAGAACCGCCATCTGTCCATGATCGCCATCGGCGGAGTGATCGGCGCGGGCCTGTTCGTCGGCTCCAGTTCCGGTATCGCCGCGGCAGGCCCAGCCATCCTTCTGTCGTACGCACTCGTAGGCGCACTGGTCGTCTTCGTGATGCGGATGCTCGGCGAGATGGCCGCCGCCAACCCGACCTCCGGCTCCTTCTCCGCCTACGCGGACCGGGCGCTCGGCCGCTGGGCCGGGTTCTCGATCGGCTGGCTGTACTGGTTCTTCTGGGTCGTGGTGCTGGCGGTCGAGGCGACCGCCGGCGCGAAGATCCTCGAAAGCTGGATACCGGCGGTCCCGCAGTGGGGCTGGGCGCTGATCGTGATGCTGGTGCTGACGGCGACGAACCTCGCCTCGGTGTCGTCGTACGGCGAGTTCGAGTTCTGGTTCGCGGGCATCAAGGTCGTCGCGATCAGCGCGTTCGTACTGATCGGTGTGCTCGCGGTCTTCGGGTTGCTGCCCGGTTCGGACAACCCCGGTGCGGGCTTCGCACACCTCACCGACGCCGGCGGATTCCTGCCGAACGGCGCGGGCGCGATCCTGACCGGTGTGCTGATGGTCGTCTTCTCCTTCATGGGCAGCGAGATCGTGACCCTGGCCGCCGGTGAGTCCGAGGACCCGCAGCGCGCGGTCACCAAGGCGACGAACAGCGTGATCTGGCGGATCGGTATCTTCTACCTGGGCTCGATCTTCGTGGTGCTGACGCTGCTGCCGTGGAACGACAAGTCGATCGTCGACAAGGGCTCGTACGTCGCCGCCCTCGACTCGATCGGCATCGCGCACGCCGGCCAGATCATGAACGTGATCGTCCTGACGGCCGTCCTGTCGTGTCTCAACTCCGGGCTCTACACCGCCTCCCGGATGGCGTTCTCGCTCGGGCGGCGTGGCGACGCGCCGAAGGCCTTTGCCCGTACGAACTCGCGTGGCGTGCCGCGGGCGGCCATTCTCGGGTCCGTCGTCTTCGGCTTCCTCGCCGTCTTCTTCAACTACAAGTGGCCGGACACCGTCTTCGCGTTCCTGCTGAACTCGTCCGGCGCGGTCGCGCTGTTCGTATGGCTGGTCATCTGCGTCACCCAGCTGCGGATGCGCGGGATCATCCTGCGCGAGACGCCGGACAAGCTCGTCGTGCGGATGTGGCTCTTCCCGTACCTGACCTGGCTGACCATCGCGATGATCCTGTTCGTGCTGGGCTACATGATCTACGACGGGGGCGACCCGCGGGAACAGGTGCTGCTGTCGCTGCTGGTGGCGGCCGTGGTGATCGCGATCGCGGTCGGCCGTGAGAAGTTCGGGCGCGGCGGCGCGGTGAATTCCGCGGACGCCACTCAGAGCGATGTGAAGGACTCGGTCACCCGGTCCTAGGCGTCCGTTCTGCTCGAAGGAGGCTCTCCGTACACGCCGGCAAGGCGCGAACGGAGAGCCTCCTTCATGCTGTCCGCAGCCATGCTTTGCGCAGCCGGGACCACTCCTGCGAAAGCTTTGCCCCGGGAGCTTCAGCCCCGGCGGCCGATGAGCTTCCACGCCGTGGGCAGCGCGCCCATCGCCAGTGCCGCCTTCAGCGCGTCACCGATCAGGAAGGGCGTCAGACCGGCGGCGACGGCCTGCGACAGCGTCATGCCGGTGGCCAGCGCCAGGTACGGGACACCGACCGCGTAGATGATCACCGAGCCGGCCGCCATCGCGCCCGCCGTGCGCAGGACGGAGCGGTCGGCGCCGCGGCGCGCGAGGGCGCCGACGGCGGTGGCGGCCAGCGTCATGCCGAGGATGTAGCCGAAGGACGGCATCGCGTAGCCCGAAGCACCCTGGGCGAACCAGGGCATGCCCGCCATGCCTACGACCGCGTAGAGCGCGAGGGAGAGAAAGCCGCGGCGGGCGCCGAGCGCGGTGCCGACGAGGAGGGCCGCGAAGGTCTGGCCGGAGACGGGGACCGGGGAGCCGGGGACCGGGACGGAGATCTGGGCCGCGATGCCGGTGAGCGCGGCGCCGCCGACGACCAGCGCGATGCTCTTCGTACGTGAGGCAGGCAGCAGGTCGGCGAGGACCGCTCCCGGGCGTGAGGTGACGGAAGCAGTACTCATCGGGACTCCGCGAAAGGTGAGGGCAGGTAAGGACAGGCTGACGCTAGCCCACCGGGAATCACTCGATCACCGTCAGTCGGCGACAAAGGCCGACTCTGCCGCTTGGTGGAGATCACACAAAGGTGGTCCGCCATGTGCAAGTTGGCGTGACGCTCGTCACTGAGGTCGGAGCCGAGTCGTCCCGTTCCGCGCCTCGGGGTCGAACTTGGGGAGACTGTGGAGTCCCGCCAAAGCGCAGGTGCTCTGGCCGGACGGCGCGACCGCGGCGGTGCCGCTGGTCGCGGGGCGCGAGAGGTTCGGGCGCGACGTAGGTGAGTGTTCACCTTGTGTGAGCATCGTGCCCGTATAGCGGACATGTGCCCCCTGCAAACGGGCGCGTGCCCAGACTGTCCTCCGCTCCCCGGCCCCAGCTACTGAACAGGGCACGCCCATGTCTCGGACTTCCGCGCCCGCGCCGGTCGACCAACCGGTCGACGCGCCGCTCTCGCACGGACTCAAGCAACGCCATCTTTCGATGATCGCTCTCGGCGGCGTCATCGGCGCCGGACTCTTTGTCGGATCAGGCGCGGGCATCGCCGCCGCGGGACCTTCGATCGTCATCGCCTATGCGATCTCGGGCCTGCTCGTCATGCTCGTGATGCGCATGCTCGGCGAGATGTCGGCGGCCAACCCGGCATCCGGATCCTTCTCCGTGCACGCCGAGCGGGCGATCGGTCCCTGGGCGGGCTTCACCGTGGGCTGGGCATTCTGGTTCCTGCTCTGTGTGGCCGTCGGCCTCGAAGGCATCGGCGCCGCCAAGATCATGACGGGCTGGCTGCCCGGCACTCCGGAGTGGGCCTGGGTCGCCCTGTTCATGCTGGTGTTCTGCGGCACCAACCTGGCGGCCGTGAAGAACTTCGGCGAGTTCGAGTTCTGGTTCGCCGCCCTCAAGGTCGGCGCGATCGCCCTCTTCCTGGGCATCGGCGTACTGGCCATCCTCGGCATCCTGCCGGGCACCGACGCCCCCGGCACCGCCAACCTCACGGGCGACGGCGGCTTCATGCCGAACGGCTCCGAGGGCCTCGTCGTCGGTCTGCTCGCCTCCGTCTTCGCGTACGGCGGCCTGGAGACAGTCACCATCGCGGCGGCCGAGTCCGAGCACCCGGTCCAGGGTGTCGCCAAGGCCGTGCGTACGGCGATGTGGCGTATCGCGCTCTTCTACATCGGCTCGATGGCGGTCATCGTGACCCTCGTGCCGTGGGGCGACCCGAAGGTCGTCGAGAAGGGCCCGTACGTCGCGACCCTCGACCACCTCGGAATCCCCGCCGCCGGCCAGATCATGAACGTGGTCGTACTGGTCGCCCTGCTCTCTGCGATGAACGCCAACGTCTATGGGGCCTCCCGCATGGCCTGCTCGCTGGTGGCCCGCGGCCAGGGCCCGAAGGCGCTGGGCAAGGTCTTCGGTGGTGTCCCGCGCGTCGCCGTGCTGGTCTCCTCCGTCTTCGGCTTCAGCTGCGTACTGCTCAGCTACTGGCGGCCCAACGACGTCTTCATGTGGCTGCTCAACATGATCGGCGCGGTGATCCTGGTCGTCTGGATCTTCATCGCCGTCTGCCAACTGGTGCTCCGCCGCAAGCTGGAGCGCGAGTCGCCGGAGAAGCTGGTCGTGAAGATGTGGCTGTACCCGGCGCTGACGTGGGTGGCGCTGGCGGGCATGGCGGCGGTGTTCGTTCTGATGGCGCGGGAGGCGGATACGCGTACGCAGCTGTATTACACGGGTGGGCTGGTGCTGGCGTTGGCCGTCGTGGGGTACGTCCGGCAGGTCGCGGTGGCGGCGAAGGGGGACGCTGAGGCGCTCGACGCCGAAGCGGGCAAGGGGTAGCCGGGGTCGTCCGGCAACCGTTTTCTCCTCAACTCCACCGGACTTCGTCCGGGGGCCCCAACGGGCTCGAAAAGCAAGCCGGACCCCCGGGCCGTCACGGTCCGGGGGTCCGGCGCGTCCTGTCCCGTGCACACTCACGCGGACATGACCCGGACACCCTGTGTCCCCTCTGCCGCAACCCGTCGTCGGGAGCGTGGTGTACAGCGCCCCCCACGACCGAGGACCGACGAGGGAGACCCGCATGCCCGCACTGCCGAGACGCCGCTCGATCCTTCTCGCGGCCGGCGCGGCGACCGCCGCGACCACCGTGTCCGCGCTGCCCGCCGCGGCGGCCCAGGTCCGTCAACACCCCGCTCCCGACCGGCCGTTGGTGATCGGACATCGCGGTGCGGCCGGCTGGCGGCCCGAGCACACCGCGGCCTCTTACATCTTCGCCGTCCAGGCCGGAGCCGACTGGATCGAGCCGGACCTCGTCCCGACCAAGGACCATGTGCTGGTCGTCCGGCACGAGAACGAGATCTCGCAGACGACGGACGTCGCGAAGCATCCGGAGTTCGCTCAGCGCCGCACCACGAAGACGGTCGACGGGCGCGTGGTGACCGGCTGGTTCACCGAGGACTTCACGCTCGCCGAGCTGAAGACGCTGCGGGCCGTGGAGCGGCTGCCGCTGGTCCGCAACCGCAACACCGTCTTCGACGGCACCCAGCGGATCATGACCTTCCAGGAGGTCGTCGACCTCGCCCGCAGGCTCTCCCGCCGGCACGGCCGCCGGATCGCCGTCTTCCCGGAGACCAAGCACCCGACGTACTTCCGCTCCATCGGCCTCCCGCTGGAGCCTGAGCTCCTGCGCATCGTGCGCCAAGGCCACCTCGACGCCCGCGAGTGCGTCATCCAGTCCTTCGAACCCTCCAGCCTCCTGCGCATCGCCGACGCACGGCTGCGCCTCCCGCTCTGGCAGGCGCTGGGCACTTCCGGCGGCCCGTACGGGCACACCGCCACGTATGCGCAGATGATGACCCCGGCCGGGCTGCGGGAGATCGCCGAGTACGCGGACTGGATCGGGCCGGACAAGTCGTCGGTACTCGCGCCGTCCCCGCTGCTGGCGGACGCGCACGCGGCGGGGTTGAAGGTCGGCGCGTACACCTTCCGCGCGGAGAACCAGTTCCTGCCGGCCGCGCTGCGGCGCGGCACCGGCCCGAGCGAGTTCGGTGACGCCTTCGCCGAGTACGCCCTGCATTACGGCCTCGGCGTGGACGCGGTCGTCACGGACTTCCCGGACCTCGCGGTGATCGCCCGGAACGACGTGAGTGCCAACGACGTGAGTGCCAACGACGTGAGTGCCAACGACGTGACGTGACCGGCGCCTGATCACAACCCGACCCTCCTGCTGCTAGATTGCACTTGCATAAGATGTGCAATAAGCAGCCGGAGGGACCGGACAGACATGGCCACCTACACGCTTCCTGAACTCCCCTATGACTACGCGGCGCTCGAACCGGTCATCAACCCGCAGATCATCGAGCTCCACCACGACAAGCACCACGCCGCCTACGTCAAGGGCGCCAACGACACCCTCGAGCAGCTCCAGGAGGCGCGCGACAAGGAGGCATGGGGCGCGATCAACGGTCTGGAAAAGGGCCTCGCGTTCCATCTCTCCGGCCATATCCTGCACTCGATCTACTGGCACAACATGACGGGCGACGGCGGCGGCGAACCGCTGGAGAAGGACGGCGTGGGCGAGCTCGCGGACGCGATCGCCGAGTCCTTCGGCTCCTTCGCCAAGTTCAAGTCGCAGCTCACGAAGGCCTCCGCGACCACGCAGGGCTCGGGCTGGGGCGTTCTCGCCTACGAGCCGGTCAGCGGCCGTCTGATCGTCGAGCAGATCTACGACCACCAGGGCAACGTCGGGCAGGGCTCGGTCCCGGTCCTGGTCTTCGACGCCTGGGAGCACGCCTTCTATCTGCAGTACAAGAACCAGAAGGTGGACTTCATCGAGGCGATGTGGAAGGTCGTCAACTGGCAGGACGTGGCGAAGCGTTACGCGTCCGCGAAGCAGCGTGCGAACAACCTGCTGCTCGTTCCGTAGCACCCTCAGTAGCACCCGATGAGCGTCCTGCTCGTGATCGTCTTCTCAACCTTCACGTGCGGGCGGAATGACGAAGGACCCCCGCGAGGACGTGACTCGCGGGGGTCCTTCCATGAGCGATGGCCGAAGACCGGTCAGTCACCGGTCAGTCGAGGAACGGTCAGTCGAAAATGGGGCCCTGTGTGCGGGTGCGCTTGATCTCGTAGAAGCCGGGGATGGAGGCGACCATCAGCGTGCCGTCCCAGAGCCTCGCCGCCTCCTCGCCCTTCGGGGCCGGCGTGACCACCGGGCCGAAGAAGGCGATCTGCTGCCCGTCCGAGCCCGGGACCGCGATGACCGGGGTGCCGACGTCCTGGCCGACCTTGTCTATGCCCTCCTTGTGGGAGGCGCGCAGCTCCGTGTCGTACGCGTCGGAGTCCGCGTAATCGATCAGCTCGGCCGGCAGGCCGACCTCCTCCAGCGCCGCCGCGATCGCCTCGCGGGTCGCGCCCTCGCCGCGGTTGTGGAAGCGGGTGCCGAGCGCGGTGTAGAGATCGCCGAGGATCTCGTCCCCGTGCTTCTGCTGCGCGGCGATCACGACCCGGACCGGGCCCCACGCCTGCTTCAAGCCCTCGCGGTACTCCTCCGGGAGCTCATCCAGCTTGGGTTCGTTCAGCACGGCGAGGCTCATCACATGCCAGCGGACCTCGACGTCGCGGACCTTCTCCACCTCGAGCATCCAGCGGGACGTCATCCAGGCCCACGGGCACAGGGGGTCGAACCAGAAGTCGACGGGGGTCTTGCCGGACTTGCCGTTCTCGGACATGTCACTCCTCATGGGGAACGTCGCGTGCGCCTCGAACAGGCAACGCAACGGGCCACCGCACGATTCCCGGATACCGGGTGCCAGGTGCACATGGCAGGATCGGTCCTGTTCGAACGAGCCACGAAGGAGTGCCCGTGCCCGGTGAGAATCTGTCCCGCGACGAGGCCCGTAGGCGGGCCGAGCTGGTCTCCGTCGACGGGTACGAGGTTGCCCTCGATCTGCGTTCCGCGGTCGGGGAGGCCCCGGATGGCGCCGGGCCGCGCACCTTCCGTTCGGTGACGACGATCCGCTTCCGCTGCGCGGAGCCGGGCACCGGGACCTTCGCGGATCTGCTGGCGCCCTCCGTGACGGCCGTGACGCTGAACGGCGAGAAGCTGGACCCGGCCGCCGTCTTCGACGGCTCGCGGATCGCCCTTGCGGGCCTGGCCGCGGAAAACGTGCTGGTCGTGGACGCGCAGTGCGCCTACAGCCGTACGGGTGAGGGGCTGCACCGCTTCGTCGACCCGGAGGACGGCGAGGTCTACCTCTACACCCAGTACGAGCCGGCCGACGCGCGCCGGGTCTTCGCCACCTTTGAACAGCCGGACCTCAAGGCGCCGTTCCGCTTCGAGGTGACCGCGCCCGAGGGCTGGAGCGTCTGGAGCAACGGCGAGGGCGCGCAGGCCGAGGACGGGGTGTGGCGGTTCGCGGAGACGAAGCCGATCTCCACGTACATCACCGCGGTCGTGGCCGGTCCGTACCACTACGAGACCGATGTCTACACGCGGATCCTCGATGACGGGACGGCGCTGAAGATCCCGCTCGGGGCGATCTGCCGCAAGGGGCTCGCCAGGCATTTCGACGCGGACGACATCTTCCTGGTGACGAAGCAGGGGCTGGACTTCTTCCACGACCACTTCGACTACCCGTACCCGTTCGGGAAGTACGACCAGGCGTTCGTGCCCGAGTACAACATCGGCGCGATGGAGAACCCGGGGTGTGTGACCTTCCGCGAGGAGTTCATTTTCCGGGGGAAGGTGACACAGGCGTCGTACGAACGCCGGGCGAACGTCATCCTGCACGAGATGGCGCACATGTGGTTCGGCGACCTGGTCACCATGGTGTGGTGGGACGACCTGTGGCTGAAGGAGTCCTTCGCCGACTTCATGGGCTCGTTCTCGATGGTGGAGGCGACGCGGTTCACCAACGGCTGGGTCACCTTCGCCAACAACCGCAAGTCGTGGGCGTACCGCGCGGACCAGTTGCCGTCGACCCATCCGATCACGGCCGACATCCGTGACCTGGAGGACGCGAAGCTCAACTTCGACGGGATCACGTACGCGAAGGGGGCGAGTGTGCTGAAGCAGCTCGTCGCGTACGTGGGGCAGGACGCGTTCCTGGAGGGCGCGCGGCGCTACTTCAAGCGCCATGCGTACGGGAACACGCGTCTTGGCGATCTGCTGGCGGTGCTGGAGGAGACGTCCGGGCGGGACATGACGGCGTGGTCGCAGTCCTGGCTCCAGACCGCGGGCGTCAACTCCCTCACTCCGGTGGTCACGTATGACGCGGGTGACCGGATCACGGAGCTCGCAGTGATCCAGGAGGCGGCGGAGTCCCACCCGGAGCTGCGGCCGCACCGGGTGGCGGTGGGCCTGTACCGGCGCCAGGGCACGGATCTGGTGCGGTACGCGCGGGCCGAGGCGGACGTCGCCGGGCCCCGGACGGTCGTGGAGGGCCTGACCGGGGCTGAGAAGCCGGAGCTGATTCTCGTCAACGACGAGGACCTGACGTACTGCAAGATTCGTTTCGACGAGGGTTCGCTGGCGACGCTGCGGGCGCATCTGGGCGACATCACGGACTCGCTGGCGCGGGCGCTGTGCTGGTCGGCACTGTGGAATCTGACGCGGGACGCGCTGATGCCGGCGCGGGACTTCATCGACCTGGTGCTGCGGTTCGCGGGGCGCGAGTCGGACATCGGGGTGCTGCAGACGCTGCACACGTGGGCGCGTTCCGCGCTGGAGCACTACGCCGCGCCCGCGTGGCGCGAGGAGGGCGGACGGCTGCTGGCGGAGGGTGCGCTGCGTGAGCTGCGGCTGGCCGAGCCGGGAAGCCAGCACCAGCTGACGTGGGCGCGGTTCTTCGCGGCGACGGCGACGTCGGCGGCGGCGGATCTGCAGTTGCTGCAGGGACTGCAGGAAGGCAGGGCGAAGATCGACGGGCTCGAGGTGGACCAGGAGCTGCGCTGGGCGTTCCTGCTGCCGCTGGCCGCGCACGGGATGGCGGACGAGTCGGTCATCGAGGCGGAACTGGCCCGCGACGACACGGCGTCGGGCAAGCGCCACGAGGTCCGCTGCCTGGCGGCGCGGCCGTCGGCGGCGGTGAAGGCCCAGGCGTGGGCGCTGGTCGTCGAGTCGGACTCGCTGTCGAACGCGCTGGTGGAGGCGACGATTTCGGGCTTTGTGCAGCCGGGTCAGCGGGAGTTGCTCGTGCCGTACGTGTCGAAATACTTCGACGCGATCGAGCGGGTGTGGGCGGAGCGGTCGATCCAGATCGGCATGGACGTGGTCAGGGGCCTCTTCCCGAGTCTCCAGGACGACGAGTCGACACTGGCCGCTACGGACGAGTGGCTGACGTCCCACGCGGACGCGCCGCCGGCCCTGCGAAGGCTGGTGCTGGAGGCGAGGGACGACCTGGCGCGGGCCCTGCGGGCACAGGCGTGCGACGGGGCTGCGGGCGCGTAGGGGCGCCGGGTGTCACGTGCGGGTGCCTGCGGGGTGGCGCGGGCCCCGCGGGCACAGGCGTGCGACGGAGGGTGCGGGGCCGTAGGGCGGGTTCGCAGGTGAATGCGGGTGCCTGCGAGGGCCGACCTGGCGTGCGGCCCTGGGTGCCCCGCCCTGCGGTAGTCCTGCGATGCGGCTGCGGTCGCGTAGGAGCGCCAGGGTCGTGTGCCGGTGCGGTGCCTGCGGGTGTGATTCCCTCGGCGCCCGCACCCCCCGATCGTCGGGGGGCTGATCGGCAGTCGAACGTCCGTACTTTAGGGCGGTGTTGTCCTGAATTGTCGACGAGCTTGTAACAGCGGTTAGCGACCCGACCCCCCGCGGGCATCCCCGTCGCATGAACCACGACACCCCGCTCTCCCCCCTCCCGCTCAGCCACCTCTGCGAGGTCCAGCGCCGCGTACTGTCCACGGCCCAGCTGCGTGCGCACGGCATCTCCCCCGCCCGCATCACCTCGCAGTGCCTGCCGGGCGGGCCCTGGCAGTCGCTGCTGCCCGGTGTCTTTCTCCTGCACCCCGGACCGCCCACCAGCGAGGAGCGACTGCACGGCGCCCTCCTCTACGCGGGACGGACGGCCGTTCCCGCCGAGGGCGAGCCCCAGGGGGTGCCCGCCGCCGGCCTCTACGGCGAAGCCATGGTCACCGGACTCGCCGCCCTCGCCCTGCACCGGTTCTCCTCCGCCCCGCCACTCCTCTCCCTCGACCGGATCGACGTCCTCGTGCCCCGCACCCGGCGGCTGCGATCGACCGGCTGCGTCCGGCTGGTGCGGGCGCACACCCTGCCGAGACCGGAAAAGATCACCGGCGTGCCCGTCGCGCCCGTGCCCCGCGCCCTCGCGGACGCCGTCGCACAGCTCACCGAGGCAAATGCCGTACGCCGGCTGCTCACCGAGGCGGTCAGCGGCGGGCACTGCGAAGCCGTCGCTGTGCTCAAGGAGTTGAACCGCGCACGACTGCTGTCCCGCCCTCACGTCGTGAACGCCGTCGACTCGCTGCTCGCCGAGGCGCGGGCCGTCGCCGAGCAGCGGCTGTACGACCTGGTGCGTACGCACGGGCTCCCCGACCCCCTGTGGAACGTCGACCTGCGCCTCCCCGGCGGCCCGCACCTCGGCGGCGTCGACGCCTACTGGCCCGAGCAGGCCGTCGCCCTCGAGCTGGACACCCGCGCGCCGCGCCAGGACGACGACGCCCTGTGGTCGGAGTCCGTCCGCAAGCGCGAGCAGCTGGAGCGGCTCGGCATCACCGTCGTACACATCATGCCGAGGCGACTGCGGGAGTCGCCGGAGCAGCAGGCGACCGTGGTCCGCACGGCACTGATGGCCGCGCCGGACCGCGATCCCGCCGCCTACGTCGTGGTGCTCCCGCGCTGAGCGGTCGGCCGCGTCAGCTGCCTTCAGCGGCCTCGAGCCGCGGAACTCCGGGGGGAAGAGTTGAGCGGCTATCGGCCGTTTGTGGCGATCCGGCCCACCGCGGGCCTGGAGCGCCACAACTCCAGGCCGATGTCGACGAGTTCGACCCGCTCCAGGCCGGTCACCGCGGCCAGCGGGTGCCAGGCGGCCAGGTCCGTGGACCCGTTCGTCTCGTGGCGCAGCTCGCCTCCGGTGACCCGGCCCTCGTACACGATGCGCAGCCCCTGGAAGTCGGCGAACGCGCCGAGTTTGCGCGGATACCGGCGGCGGACGGAGTCGAGGCCGAGCAGCGCGGTCATCTCGGCCGTGTAGCCGGTCTCCTCCTCGACCTCGCGGACGACCGTGTCGACAGGGTCCTCCCCGTGCTCCATTCCGCCGCCGGGCAGCGTCCACTTCTTGACGCCGTCGCGGCCCACCCAGCGGGCGAGCAGCATCTCTTCCTGCCGTACGCACACGGCGTAGGCCGCAACCCTCAACTCCCTGTTCCGCCACTGCTTGTTCATGCCGTGAGGGTAGACGTACGCACATCCGCGACCGCGAGGACCGAATGGCTCCCTTTGTCCCTCATGGCACATCGCCCGCAGTGGCGGATGTCCGCCATGACCACATCCCGCCTCCGACAACTCTCCACAAACCCCTGTCACTTACGCAAGGCTGAGCGGTCATCCGGCACCGAATTCCGGACCCTCTCTTTCACTAAACAGGGATGCTGATGACCCCCGAATCCCAGAGCCCCATATCAGGGCGCTCCGTACCAGGTCACAGACGCGTGGCCCGCATCGCGGCCGCAGCATCGATGGTGGCCGCGCTGGTCGCCGCCGGCGCCGTACCGGCCTTCTCCGACGCGCCCGCCGACGACCCAGGCACCACCGCCGGCGTCAAGGCCGCGTCCGACAAGCTCGGCTCGGCCGACGCGCAACTGCTCGCCGAGGCCGAGGCCAAGGGCGAGAAGAGCGTCACCGTCATGGTCGCCACCGCCCCCGGTGCGACCGAGCAGGTCGCGGGCCAGCTCGACGCCGTCAAGGGCGCCGTGGTCGGCAAGACGTACGACCAGCTCGGCTATGTGCGGGCCACCCTGCCCACCGACCGGGCGGAGGCCGCGCTCAAGGCGGCCGCCAAGCTCTCCAGCGTCCACGGCATCGATCTCAAGCACGAGATCAAGCTGGACGACCCCACCCCGGCGGGCGACACCGCCAAGGGCGCGGGCAGGGCCGGCGCCCAGGCCGCGACGTACCCGGCGCCCGGGAAGGACACCCCGGCGAAGAATCCGTACAACCCGTCCTTCGAGACCGGCGCGGTGGACTTCGTCAATGAGCACCCCAAGGCCGACGGCCGCGGTGTGACCATCGGCATCCTCGACTCGGGCGTCGACCTCGCCCACCCGGCGCTGCAGAAGACCACCACCGGCGAGCGCAAGATCGTCGACTGGGTCACCGCGACCGACCCGGTCGCGGACGGCGACGGCACCTGGCGCCGGATGTCGCTCGATGTGAGCGGCCCGACGTTCACCGTCAACGGCCGTACGTACTCCGCCCCGGCGGGCGCGTACAAGTTCAACCTCTTCGCCGAGGCCGCCACCAAGGGCGGCGACATGGCCGGTGACCTCAACCGGGACGGCGACACCACCGACGTCTGGGGCGTGCTGTACGACGCGGGCACCCGGACCGCCCGCGTCGACCTCGACAACGACGCGAACTTCTCGAACGACACCGTGATGAAGCCGTACAAGAACGGCTTCCAGATCGGCTACTTCGGCAAGGACAACCCGGCCACCGAGGTCGTCGAACGCATCCCGTTCGTCATCGAGGTCCGCAAGGACGTCGTCTACAACGCGGCCGGCGCCAAGGCCGACTACGTCAACATCGGCGTCATCGAGAGCGAGCACGGCACGCACGTCGCCGGCATCACCGCGGCCAACAGCCTCTTCGGGGGCAGGATGAACGGCGCGGCGCCCGGCGCCAAGCTGGTCTCCTCGCGCGCCTGCACCTGGAGCGGCGGCTGCACCAACATCGCGCTCACCGAGGGCATGGCCGACCTGGTCATCAACCGCGGCGTGGACATCGTCAACATGTCCATCGGCGGTCTGCCCGCGCTGAACGACGGCAACAACGCCCGCGCCGAGCTCTACACCCGCCTCATCGACACCTACGGTGTCCAGCTGGTCATCTCGGCCGGCAACGAGGGTCCGGGCACCAACACCATCGGCGACCCGGGCCTCGCCGACAAGGTCATCTCCGTCGGCGCCGCCATCTCCAAGGAGACCTGGGCGTCCAACTACGGATCCGGGGTGACGAAGAAGTACGCCATGCTGCCCTTCTCGTCCCGCGGACCGCGCGAGGACGGCGGCTTCGCGCCGATCATCACCGCGCCCGGCGCCTCCATCAACACCACCCAGACCTGGCTGCCCGGCGGCCCGGTCGCCGAGGCGGGCTACAAGCTCCCGGCCGGCTACTCGATGCTGCAGGGCACCTCGATGTCCTCGCCGCAGGCCGCGGGCGCGAGCGCTCTGCTGCTCTCGGCCGCCAAGCAGCGGCACATCGCGCTGACCCCGGCGAAGCTGCGCACGGCGCTGACCAGCACCGCGCACCGTATCCCCGGAGTGCAGGCACATGAGCAGGGCTCCGGCCTGATCAACATCGTGGACGCCTGGGACGCCATCGAGGACGGCGCAACCGCCCACGAGTACGGCGTCAAGGCCCCGGTCGACACCGCGATCGACTTCGCGCTGAAGACCCCCGGCTTCGGCACCGGCCTCTACGACCGCGAGGGCGGCCTGAAGGCCGGCCAGAAGAAGTCGTACGACGTCGTCATCACGCGGACGACCGGCCCGGACCGCCCCGTGCGGCACGAGCTGGACTGGAAGTACAACGACGGCACCTTCGACCTGCCCGGTTCCGGCGCGGTCACGCTGCCGCTGAACACGCCGGTCACCGTCAAGGTCGACGCCAAGCCCGGCTCGGCCGGTGCCCACAGCGCCATCCTCGAGGTGGACGACGAGCGCACCGAGGGCATCGACAAGCAGATCCTCGCCACGGTGATCGTCTCCAAGCAGCTGGCGAAGCCCGAGTACACCTTCTCGGCGTCCGGCTCGGTACAGCGCAACAGTCACAAGTCGTACTTCGTCACCGTGCCCGAGGGCGCGAAGAACCTCGAGGTCTCGCTCGGCGCTCTGGCCGCGAACAGCCAGACCCGGTTCATCGGCATCCACCCGTACGGCGTGGGGGTCGACGACAGCTCGACGATCTTCTGCTACCCGAACTACAACAATCCCGCGAACACCTGCCGTCCGGACTTGCGCTCGTACGCCGAGCCGACCCCGGGCGTCTGGGAGATCGAGGTCGAGTCGCGGCGTACGTCTCCGCTGCTCGACAACCCGTACAAGCTGGACGTCAGCCTGCTGGGCGCCTCCTTCGACCCGGCCGTCAAGACGCTCCCCGAGGCGAAGGTCGGCACGCCGGCCCCCGTCGAGTGGAAGGTCACCAACGGCTTCGCCGCGATCGACGGCAAGCTCGCCGGCGGTTCGCTGGGCTCGGCGAAGGTCGCCCGGCCGTCGATCAAGGACGGTGAGTCGCAGGAGTCGACGGTCACCATCGGTGAGGGCGTCGAGCGTCTCGACGTCGCCATCGGCGGGGTCTCCGACACGGGCGCCGACCTGGACCTGACGGTCCTCCTGGACGGCGTCCAGGTGGGCCAGGCGGCGGACGGCGACTCCGAGGAGGCGGTGAGCCTGCTCAAGCCGGCCGCCGGCACCTACACGATCGTCGTCGACGGCTACTCCGTCCCGGCCGGGACCACCGAGTACAACTACCGCGATGTGTTCTTCGCGGCTTCGCTCGGCTCGGTCAAGGTCGACTCGACGCCGGTGAAGCTCGCCAACGGGGCGTCGGCGCAGGTCAGCGCCGAGGTTCTGGTGGGCGGCGCGGCTCCCGAGGGGCGGCAGTTCTTCGGCGAGGTGCAGCTGCTGAACGGCCGCGGCACGGTCGCGGGCGCAGGCAGCGTGGTGATCGAGAAGGTCACGCCGTAGCACTCCCGTAGCGGCTCGGTCTGTACGACGGCGGGGCGGGCGCTCTTCGGAGCACCCGCCCCGCCGGCATGTCCTGTGTCACACGTCCCGGCCATCGGACAATGGATTGGACAAGTCGCCCGGGGACATACGCATCATGGAGCAGCACCCAGGCCAGCAGAACAGTACGAATCAGCACAAAGGAGTCGTCCGTGAGGGTCGGAATCGTCGGAGCCACCGGTCAGGTCGGCGGAGTCATGCGCAAGATCCTCTCCGAGCGGAAGTTCCCGGTCGACGAGCTGCGACTGTTCGCCTCGGCGCGGTCCGCGGGCTCCACCCTGCCCTGGGAGGGCCGGGAGATCGCCGTCGAGGACGCCTCCGCCGCCGACTACTCCGGTCTGGACATCGTGATCTTCTCGGCCGGCGGCGCGACCGCCAAGGCGCTCGCCGAGAAGGTCGCCGCACAGGGCGCCGTCGTGATCGACAACTCCTCGGCCTGGCGCCGGGACCCCGAGGTGCCGCTGGTCGTCGCTGAGGTCAACCCGCACGCGATCAAGAACCGCCCCAAGGGCATCATCGCCAACCCGAACTGCACCACGATGGCCGCGATGCCGGTCCTGAAGCCCCTGCACGCCGAGGCGGGACTCACCGCGCTGATCGCCACCACCTACCAGGCCGTGTCCGGTTCCGGGGTGGCCGGTGTCGCCGAGCTGGACGGGCAGGTCAAGGAGGTCGCCGGCCGCGCGAGCGAGCTGACGCACGACGGCGCGGCCGTCGAGTTCCCCGAGCCCGCCGTCTACAAGCGCCCCATCGCCTTCAATGTCGTGCCGCTGGCGGGCAACCTCGTCGACGACGGCTCCTTCGAGACCGACGAGGAGCAGAAGCTCCGCAACGAGTCCCGCAAGATCCTGGAGATCCCGGAGCTCAAGGTCTCCGGCACCTGTGTCCGCGTCCCGGTCTTCTCCGGCCACTCGCTGCAGGTCAACGTCCGCTTCGAGCGCCCGATCAGCGTCGAGCGCGCCTATGAGCTGCTGACGTACGCCCCGGGCGTCGAGCTCTCCGAGATCCCGACGCCGCTGCAGGCGGCCGGCAAGGACGCCTCGTACGTCGGCCGTATCCGCGTGGACGAGACCGCCGAGAACGGCCTCGCGCTCTTCCTGTCCAACGACAACCTCCGCAAGGGCGCGGCGCTGAACGCCGTGCAGATCGCGGAGCTCGTCGCCGACGAGCTCAAGGCCTGACCCCTGCCGGCGACGAGGGCGGGGCACCCACGGGGTGCCCCGCCCTCGTGCTGCTCCCCGCGGGCCTGCCCCTTCGGCCGGGGCAGCGGGCGGAGCAGGCGATCGGGGCAGGCGATCGGGGCAGGCAAATAGAGCAGGCGACGGACCCGCACCCCGTGGAAAGATGGCCGCAAACGTCACGAACCGAGGAGATGACAGCGTGCCTGGCACGAATCTGACCCGCGAAGAGGCCCAGCAGCGGGCGAGCCTGCTGAGTGTCGACTCGTACGAGATCGACCTCGACCTGAGCGGGGCACAGGAGGGCGGGACCTACCGGTCCGTGACCACGGTGCGCTTCGACTCCGCCGAGGAGGGCGCGGAGACCTTCATCGATCTGGTCGCCCCGGCCGTGCACCAAGTCGTGCTGAACGGCAAGGCACTGGACGTCGCCGCCGTCTTCAGGGACTCGCGGATCGCGCTGCCGCATCTGCACACGGGCCAGAACGAGCTGACGGTCGTCGCGGACTGCGCGTACACCAACACCGGTGAGGGGCTGCACCGGTTTGTCGACCCGGTGGACCAGCAGGCCTATCTCTACACGCAGTTCGAGGTGCCGGACGCGCGCCGCGTCTTCGCCTCCTTCGAGCAGCCGGACCTCAAAGCGACCTTCCGGTTCACCGTGAAGGCCCCCGAGGGCTGGACGGTCGTCTCGAACTCCCCCACTCCGGAGCCCCAGGACAACGTCTGGCGCTTCGAGCCGACACCGCGGATCTCCACGTACATCACCGCGCTGATCGTCGGTCCGTACCACAGCGTGCACAGCTCGTACGAGAAGGACGGGCAGAGCGTCCCGCTCGGCGTCTACTGCCGGCCCTCGCTCGCCGAGTTCCTGGACTCGGACGCGATCTTCGAGGTCACCCGGCAGGGCTTCGACTGGTTCCAGGAGAAGTTCGACTACGAATACCCCTTCGCCAAGTACGACCAGCTCTTCGTGCCGGAGTTCAACGCGGGCGCGATGGAGAACGCCGGCGCGGTGACCATCCGCGACCAGTACGTCTTCCGCTCGAAGGTGACCGACGCGGCGTACGAGACGCGCGCCGAGACGATCCTGCACGAGCTCGCGCACATGTGGTTCGGCGACCTGGTCACCATGGAGTGGTGGAACGACCTGTGGCTGAACGAGTCGTTCGCCACCTACACCTCGATCGCCTGCCAGGCGCACGCCCCCGGCTCGAAGTGGCCGCACGCCTGGACCACTTTCGCGAACCAGATGAAGACCTGGGCCTACCGGCAGGACCAGCTGCCGTCCACCCACCCGATCATGGCCGACATCCGTGACCTGGACGACGTCCTGGTCAACTTCGACGGCATCACCTACGCCAAGGGCGCGTCGGTGCTGAAGCAGCTCGTCGCGTATGTCGGGCAGGACGAGTTCTTCCGCGGGGTGCAGGCGTACTTCAAGGCGCACGCGTTCGGCAACACCAGGCTGTCCGACCTGCTGGGCGCGCTGGAGGAGACCTCCGGCCGTGACCTGAAGACCTGGTCGAAGGCGTGGCTGGAGACGGCCGGCATCAACATCCTGCGCCCCGAGATCGAGGTCTCCGAGGACGGGTACGTCACCTCGTTCTCCGTACGCCAGGAGGCGCCCGCCCTGCCCGCCGGCGCCAAGGGTGAGCCAACGCTGCGTCCGCACCGGATCGCGATCGGCTGCTACGACCTCGACGAGAACGGCAAGCTGGTCCGTACGAACCGGATCGAGCTCGACGTGGACGGCGAGAGCACCGATGTGCCGTTCCCGCAGAACACCCGCCGTCCCGCGGTGATCCTGCTCAACGACGACGATCTGACGTACACGAAGGTCCGCCTAGACGAGGAGTCGCTGCGGGTCGTCACCGAGCACCTCGGCGACTTCACCGAGGTGCTGCCGCGGGCCCTGTGCTGGGCCTCCGCCTGGGACATGACCCGCGACGGCGAGCTGGCGACGCGGGACTATCTCTCTCTGGTCCTCTCCGGCATCGGCAAGGAGTCGGACATCGGCGTCGTGCAGTCGCTGCAGCGCCAGGTGAAGCTGGCGATCGACCTGTACGCCGCGCCGGAGTGGCGCGAGACGGGGCTGACGCAGTGGACGGACGCGACGCTGGCGCATCTGCGCGCGTCGAAGCCGGGCGGCGACCACCAGCTGGCGTGGGCGCGGGCGTTCGCCGCGACCGCGAGGACGCCGCAGCAGCTGGACCTGCTGCAGGCGCTGCTCGACGGCACGGAGTCGATCGATGGTCTGGCCGTGGACACCGAGCTGCGGTGGACGTTCGTGGAGCGTCTCGCCGCTGCCGGCCTGCTCGACGAGGACGAGATCGCCGCGGAGTACGAGCGGGACAAGACGGCGGCGGGCGAGCGCCACGCGGCGACGGCGCGCGCGGCCCGGCCGACCCAGGATGCGAAGGCCGAGGCCTGGGCCTCGGTCGTCGAGTCCGACAAGCTGCCGAACGCCATGCAGGAGGCGGTCATCGGGGGCTTCGTCCAGACCGACCAGCGCGAGCTGCTCGCCCCGTACACCGACAAGTACTTCGCCACGGTCAAGGACGTGTGGGAGTCCCGCAGCCATGAGATCGCCCAGCAGATCGCGGTCGGGCTCTACCCCTCGCTCCAGGTCTCGCAGGCCACACTGGACACGACGGACGCGTGGCTGGCATCGGCCGAGCCGAACGCCGCGCTGCGGCGGCTGATCTCGGAGTCGCGGGCGGGCGTCGAGCGTGCGCTGAAGGCGCAGGAGGCGGACGCGGCCGCTGCGTAACGAGCTCGCGCGAGGGCGCCCCGGGCCACATCGGCTCGGGGCGCCCTCGTCGGTGCCGGGCGAAAACAATGCGCCAATTACTGTGACCCGCCGTCAAACTCCTTGGCCGGACATGGATATGCTCCCGACCGTCGTTATGTGATCTTCTTCGTTCGATGGGGTTTGAGGGTGCTGATGGTTCGACAGGAAACGTCGACCGGAAGTCCGCGGCCTGCGGGCTCTTCCGTGTGGCTGCTGCCCGTCGCCGTAATCGCCGCGGCCACCGCGGCGGCCGCCGTACTGGTCTCCGAGTCGGCCCGCACCCCTGTGCTCTGGATCGGTGTCGCGGCGGTCGTCATGGTGGCGATCGCCTGCGCCGAAGCAGCGCGCCGGGGCAGGCTGGTCCAGGAGCTGCGGGCCAGACTCTCGGAGCGGGAGGCCGCGCTGGCGCGGCAGCAGGCCGAGACCGGATACCTCGCCGACGAACTGCTGCCGCAGGTGGTGGAGCGGCTGCGCAAGGGCGAGTTCCCGGAGGACGTACTCGAATCGATCGACGCCCGGGCCGAGCACCAGGCGGTGCTGCGCTCGGTACTCAACGCCGTGGTGGCCGAGGAAGATCTGCGCGAATCCGCACAGCGCGCCTTCGTCAACATCGCCCGACGGGTTCAGGCCATCGTCCACCAACAGGCGCAGGAACTACGGGAGATGGAGGACCGGCACGGCCGCTCCCCCGAAGTCTTCGGCGATCTGCTCCGGATCGACCACGGCACCGCGCTCATCGGCCGGCTCGCCGACTCCATCGCCGTGCTCGGCGGCGCGCGGCCCGGCCGCCAGTGGAGCAAGGCCGTACCCCTCTACAGCGTGATGCGCGGCGCCATGTCGCGGATCATCGACTACCAGCGGGTGGAGCTGCACTCGGTCACCGAGGTCGCCGTCCTCGGCACCGCCGTCGAGCCGCTGATCCACGCGCTCGCCGAGCTGCTCGACAACGCCACCCGCTACTCGCCGCCGCAGACCAAGGTCCATCTGACCGCCGTCGACGTGCAGTCGGGCATCGCCATCGAGATCGAGGACGGCGGCGTCAGCATGAGCGAGGAGGCCCGCAAGCGGGCCGAGCGTATGCTCCGCCAGGCCCAGCAGGGCATCGATGTCAACGACCTCGGTGAGACGCCGCGCCTGGGCCTCGCCGTGGTCGGCCGGCTGTCGCAGGCGTACGGCTTCCAGGTCTCGCTGCGCTCCTCCGCGTACGGCGGTGTGCGCGCCATCCTGGTGGTCCCGCAGGCGCTGATCACCACGGCCGCTTCGGCGACCGGTCTCGCGCATGGCATCGGCGCCTCCTCCGGCCCCCGCCCGACTCTGCCTCAGGCCCCCGCCGAGCGCCCGCCCAAGCCGGCCACCGGTCCCACGACGGTGGAAGACGAGCTCCCTGTCGTGGCCGAGCGGACCGCGAACGGTCTGCCGCAGCGGCGTCGCAAGGCGCCCGTCGCGGCACCGGCCCCAACTGCCGCGCCGGCGCCGGAGTCCGAATCGGATCCCGCACCCGCGGTGCAGCCCGGCATGTGGCTGGCCGCCTTCCAGAGCGGCGTGACCGGCGAGACCCCCGAGACGAACAGAGGGAACAACCAGCCATGACTCAGCAGCAGTCCAACCAGACCAACATGGACTGGATGCTCAAGGACCTCGCGGAGGGCGTGCCGCAGACCAGGAATGTGGTCGTCCTCTCCGCCGACGGTCTGCGCATGGCCCAGTACGGAACCGACACCGACACCGCCGACCGGCTGGCGGCCGCCTGTGCCGGGCTGCAGTCCCTGGCCGGCGCGGTCGCCTCCGAACTCCCGCACAGCGACGGCCGGATGCGGCTGGTCGTGATCGAGATGGACGGCGGTTTCTTCTATCTGATGGCAGCGGGCCCCGGGGCATTCCTCGCGGTGCTCGCCGACGCGGACGTCGACGCAGGGCTGATGGGCCAGCGGATGCGGGACCTCGTTCTGCGGATCGGTGAGCACCTGAGCACCCCGCCGCGTCAGGATGGACAGCCGAGGTGAGCGACGCGGGCGGCCGGGACTGGGAGGACAGTCCCGAGCGGCTCTACGTCATCACAGGTGGCCGCAGCGGCTCGTCCGTCCCCGCCACGCTGGACCTGGTCACCCTGATCATGGCCAGGTCCGGGCCGAAGCCCGGTATGCAGCCGGAGCACGCGGCGATCATCCGGCTCTGCGACGCGCCGCTGTCGGTCGCCGAGATCTCCGCGTACACCGGCCTTCCGGTCAGCGTCGTGACCGTGTTGATCGGCGATCTGCTCGCCGGCAACCGGGTCGTCGCCCGAGCACCCGTCCCACCCGCCCGACTTCCCGACCGCGCTTTGATTGAGGCAGTGATCGATGGACTTCAGAGGCTCTGAGCAACCGGCGCCGGCCGCCGGGCCGCGGAGCGAGGATGCGCTGCCGGCAACCGCTGCCGCCGCCGTCAAAGTGGTGATCGTGGGCGGCTTCGGGGTCGGCAAGACGACCCTGGTCGGCTCGGTCAGCGAGATCCGGCCACTGACCACCGAGGAGACGATGACCCAGGCCGGGGTCGGCGTCGACGACACGGCGGGCATAGGCGACAAGACGTCGACGACGGTCGCGATGGACTTCGGCCGCATCAGCATCAACGAGGAGCTGGTGCTCTATCTGTTCGGCACTCCCGGACAGGAGCGCTTCTGGTTCCTGTGGCGCGGTCTGTTCGAGGGCGCGCTGGGTGCCGTGGTGCTGGTCGACACCCGCCGCCTCGAGGTCAGCTTCGACGTCATCGGGCGTCTGGAGGAGCGCGGGGTGCCGTTCGTGGTGGCCGTGAACTCCTTCCCGGACACGCCCGGTTATCCGGTGGATGAGCTGCGGGCCGCGCTCGATCTCCCCGAGGCGGTGCCGATCGTGATGTGCGACGCCCGGGAGCGCGCGTCCAGCCGGGACGTACTGATGACGCTGATGCGCTACCTGCAGACGCTGGCCACGACGCGGGAGGCGTCATGATCCTGCCCTCGCGACGCCTCGCGACGGCGCACGGCCCACGGCCTGGTCCGTTCTCACCCCGACGGCCGGGGAGGGCGCGGTGGCGTGCCCCATAGCCGGGGGCTTGTCCTATTGGATCAACCGCTCGGAGTGAATACTATGCGCCATGGTTGATCGCTCTGGGGCGCAAGTGACCTCTGCTGAAGCAGAGTTGGCGTCGCGCCCCCAACGAGAGGGAGTTCGCAGTGGGACCCGAGCTGAGAGTTCCACCGATCTTCTCTCCCATTCCGCCGGCGATCCATCCGTGCCATGCGGACATAGACGTGCAGACCGCGGCCTGGGCCGAAACGTTTCGCATCGGGTCCGACGAGTTGCGCGGCAGACTCGTGATGCAGGACATCGGCACGTTCTCCGCCCGGATACTGCCGGAAGGCAGTGAGGAGGTCGTCTCCCTCCTCTCGGACTTCGTCCTGTGGCTCTTCGGCGTGGACGACGGACACTGCGAGGAGGGGGAACTCGGCCACCGGCCCGGCGACTTGGCCGGCCTGCTCCATCGTCTGCTGCGCGTCGCCCAGAACCCGGAAGCCCCGATGCTGCTCGACGAACCGCTGGCCGCGGGACTGCGGGACCTGCGGCTCCGGGTCAGCCGCTACGGCACCCCGGGCCAGACGGCCCGCTGGGTGGACGCGCTGCGGGAGTACTTCTTCTCCGTGGTGTGGGAGGCGGCCCACCGCAGTACGGGCACCGTGCCGGACCTGAACGACTACACCCTGATGCGCCTCTACGACGGCGCGACGTCCGTGGTGCTACCGCTGCTGGAGATGGGACACGGCTACGAGCTCCAGCCGCACGAGCGGGACCACACCGCCGTGCGCGCGGCGGCCGAGATGGCGTCCTTCATCATCACGTGGGACAACGACATCTTCTCGTACCACAAGGAACGCAACGGGTCGGGCTACTACCTCAACGCCCTGCGGGTGCTGGAGGAGGAGCACGGTCTCAATCCCGTCCAGGCACTGGAGACGGCGATCTCCCAGCGGGACCGGGTGATGACCCTCTTCATGCGCCTGAGCGCGCACCTGCAGCCGACGGCCAGCCCGCAGCTGCGGCGGTATCTGAGCAGCCTTGCCTGCTTCATACGCGGCGCCCAGGACTGGGGCATCAGCTCCGTTCGGTACACCACGCCGGACGATCCGGCGGCCTTCCCGTCGGTGTTCCGCGATACGCCCACCGACGACAGCCGCGAGCCACTGGACATCCCCGCCGTCTCCTGGTGGTGGGACCTCATGCCCGACGAGGTGCCCGGTCATGTGCCCCACCTCGTGCCCGACGGGACCGCATCGCGTGTACGGCACCGGCCGATGCAGGGGAACGCGGCCTAGAGCAACGGGTTCTCCGGTGTCGGTGCCGGTGCCGGTGTCGGTGCCGGTGTCGGTGCCGGTGTCAGGACGGCCGGCTGTGCCGCGTGACGCGTCCGTCGTCAGCCCGTCGCCGCCGGTGAGCGCGGGATGCGGCGGCCCCGCCCCAGCACCACCTCAGGCTCCCGGCAGGCCGGAGCCTGAATGGTTGGGGGGATGGCAGGCATGGCAAGGGCGCCTTGGGTGCGTACACACCTCAAGGCGCCCTTGGAAAGCCGGTGGAGCTAGTAGATCTCGTGGAGCTGACGGGGCCTGAAGCCGGTCAGGTCTGCTTCCTGGACTTGTCGAGAACCATTACCAGGCCCACGATCAGCAGGAAGAGCCCCACCGGCGCCGCGACAAAGAGGCCCACCGTCTCCATCACGCTCAGACCCTGGCCCGGGTCCTCGCCGTCGTCACTGAAGGCAAGCGCGGGCGACGACAGGAGCAGCATCATCAGCGTCGTACCGGCCGCGACGGAGCCGGCGCGCAAAGCGTTCTTCTTGTCCACGATGCCAACGTAGCGAACGGCTATCCCGGCCGCGCGTCCGGGGGTGCCGTACGGGGCGTGAAGACCCCCATCAGCGCGTGCAGGCGGGGCGAGGCGGCCAGCTCCTCCAAGGGGACCGGGCGGCCTTCGGCGTCCGCGACCGGCAGGCGCCAGTTCGGGTACTGGTCCCAGGTGCCCGGGAGGTTCTGCGGGCGGCGGTCGCCCACCGCGTCCGGCAGCCAGACGCCGACCATGCGGGCGGGTGTACGCAGCAGAAAGCGGTAGGCCGCGCGGATCTGGCCCTCCTCGTCGCCCGTGCCCTCGGGCAGCAGGCCGAGGCCGGTGAGCAGGCCGAGCCATTCGGAGACGTTCGCCGCGTCCTGCGTACGCTCCTGCTCCAGAGGGCGGGTGAGCAGACCCAGGCGGTGCCGCAGCGCCACATGCTCGCCGGTCAGCCGGGCCGCGGTGGACGGCAGATCGTGCGTGGTCGCGGTGGCGACGCAGCCCTCGCGCCAGCGCTCGGGCGGCAGCGGGCGGCCCGTGCCGGCCCAGTCGCGCTCGAACCAGAGCACGGAGGTGCCCAGCACGCCCCTGCGGGTCAGGGCCTCACGCACACCCGGTTCGACCGTGCCGAGGTCCTCCCCTATGACGACCGTGCCCGCGCGGTGGGCCTCCAGGACGAGGATCGCGAGCATCGCCTCCGCGTCGTATCGCACATACGTGCCCTCGGTGGGCGGGCTGCCCTCCGGGACCCACCAGAGGCGGAACAGGCCCATGACATGGTCGATACGCAGCGCGCCCGCGTTCCGCAGGAGGCCTCGGAGCAGTCCCCGGTACGGGGCGTAGCCGGACGCGGCCAGCACATCCGGCCGCCACGGGGGCAGCCCCCAGTCCTGGCCGCGTGCGTTGAAGGCGTCCGGGGGCGCGCCGACCGACATCCCGGCGGCGAATGCCTCCCGCTGCGCCCAGGCGTCCGCACCGCCGGGGTGCACGCCGACGGCCAGGTCATGGACGATGCCGACGCCCATGCCCGCCTCACGCGCCGCCTGTCCGGCCGCGGCCAGCTGCCGGTCGGTGAGCCAGACCAGCCGCCCATGGAAGTCGACCCGGTCCATCAGCTCGTGCCGGGCCCGCGCGGTCTCGGGCGAGCGCGGGTCCTGCAGCGCGGCGGGCCAGGAGTGCCACGTGGGCCCGTGCACCTCGGCGAGGGCGCACCAGGTGGCGTGGTCCTCCAGTGCCTGCCCCTGCTCGGCCAGGAAGTCGCAGTACGCGGCGCGGCGGCCGGGCCCCAGCGGGATACGGTGCACGATCTCCAGGGCCGCGCGCTTCAGCGCCCACACGGCGTCCCGGTCGATCAACGCACCCTTGGCCAGCACGGATTCACGCAGTCGCGCGGCCTCGTCCCGGAGCTCGTCCAGCCGCTGCCGGTCGTCGGGGCCGGCGTACGCGTACTCAGGGATGTCCTCGATCCGCAGATGGACGGGATCGGGGAACCGCCGCGAGGACGGCCGGTACGGGGAGGGATCGGTGGGCGCGCCGGGCACTGCCGCGTGCAGCGGGTTGACCTGCACAAACCCGGCCCCGAGCGCTCGCCCTGACCAGGTGGCGAGCTCGGCCAGATCGCCGAGGTCGCCCATGCCCCAGGACCGGGCGGAGAGCAGGGAGTAGAGCTGCACGAGAAACCCGTACGAGCGCCGGTCGGGCGACGGCACGCGGGCGGGCGCGACGATGAGGGTGGAGCGTGCCACGCGCTCGTCCGGGGCGTGGGCGTGCAACTGGTGTACGCCCAGGGGAAGTTGCGGCCAGTCATGAGCCATGTCGGCGGGATGCGCCATGTCGGCGGGATACGCCGCCTCGGCCGGGAGCGGCACGTCGGCCGGTGGCACCGCGCCGGACACAGGCGCCACATCGATCGGAGGCGCCGCGCCGACCGAAGGCACCACGCCGGCGGGATGCACCACGCCGGCCGCAGAAGCCGCCTCGGCCGTAGTGGTCGGCTCCGCGCCACCCGGCGGGGCAGCGCCCGCCGGACCCGGGCTGGTCCACTGGACCGCCCCACCGCCCTCCGTCTCGACCCGCACACTCGTGCCCGCGGGGAGCGCCGTCAGGGCAGGTGGGAGCGGATCGGCGCCCTCACTCCACAGCACCACGGTCGGCGGCAGCAGGCGGGCCGACGCCGCGGACTCGGCGTGGTTCAAGGCATCACGTAACGCCGCGGGCGTCGACGCGTCGATGTCGAGCGCCGCGAGGACCGCAAGGACCGTGGCGTCGGGGACAGGGACCGTGACGCCCTCCGAGGGCGCGTAGGCGGTGGCGACTCCGTGCAGCGCGGCGAGCCGGTCTAGGCCCATTCAGACTCCTGGTGACTCCGTGCCGCCGGCCGTCCCGTGCGCGGTCGGCTCACTGGTGAGGGGAGCGGCGTCGGCGAGGGGCGGCTCACTCGTCAGCGGGGCGGCGTCTGCGAGCGGGGGTTCGCTGGTGAGCGGGGCGGCATCGGCGAGCGGGGGTTCGCTGGTGAGCGGGCCGGGGCCCGGGACCTGTTTGGACAGGGCGGAGAGCAGCAGATGCGCGGATGCGGCCATGGGGGACACTCCAAGCTGACGGGATCGGGACACAGGCGCCCTACCCAGCGATCGCGAAGGCAGACCTGCACGATCGGTCAACGTGTTCCGTGTCACACAAAGTTCCCCACATTCCCTCCCTCACCCCGCAGTTGAGTCACATTGCTTCAAACCACCCATAGCATCAGGCAAAAGGTGCACAACGGCCGCTCGCATTGACACCCGGAGTGTGGCGGTGGTGGGCTCGAAACCGACCGGAACGTCAGGGATGGACGAGGGGAGACTGACGTGCGGCTCGCGCGCAGGAGGCGGACCGCGACAGCCGTCGCAGTCGCAGTCATCGGCAGCCTGCTCGGCGGCGCGCACGGCGCGGTCGCGGCCCCCGAAGACCCCGGCTCCCTGCCCAGCACCGCCAAGGACCCGGAGGGCGAGTCCGCACTGCCGTCCGTGTGGCCGCGCCCGCAGACGATGCGGGCCGCGGGTTCCGCCGTGCCGCTCGGCGACGAGGTGACCGTCGCTGCGGACCGCGATGCCGATCCGTACGCCGTAGAGCGGCTCAAAAAGCTGCTGCGCGATGCCGGCGTACGGACCGTGCACACCCAGCTGCCCGGCCGCGGTCCCGTCCTGCGTATCGGCGGCACCGGCGCGCAGAACGCGCTGCGCGCCCTGCGCGCGCCCGAGCGCGCCGACCTGCCCTCCGGCGGCTACCGGCTCGCGGTCGGCCAGGTCGAGGGCCGCGACACGGTCGCGCTCGACGGCCTCGGCGGGGACGGGCTCTTCCACGGCGTCCAGACACTGCGCCAACTGATCACCGACCGGAAGACCGTCGCCGGTAGCGGTCACAAGGCCGTCGCCGGAGTCCTCGTACGCGACTGGCCGGGCACGGCCGTACGCGGACTGACGGAAGGCTTCTACGGACAGCCCTGGAGCCATCAACAGCGTCTGGCGCAGCTGGACTTCATGGGCCGTACCAAGCAGAACCGCTATCTGTACGCGCCCGGCGACGACCCCTTCCGGCAGGCCCGCTGGCGCGACCCCTACCCCGCCGCGCAGCGCGCCGAGTTCCGCGAACTCGCCGAGCGTGCCCGGCAGAACCACGTCACGCTCGCCTGGGCCGTCGCGCCCGCCCAGGAGATGTGCCTGGCCAAGAACGACGACGTCAGGGCGCTGACGCGCAAGATCGACGCGATGTGGGCGCTGGGTGTGCGCGCCTTCCAGCTGCAGTTCCAGGACGTCAGCTACAGCGAGTGGCACTGCGACAAGGACGCGGACGCCTTCGGCTCCGGCCCGGAGGCGGCGGCCAGGGCGCACGCGCGGGTCGCGGGCGCGGTGGCCCGGCATCTGGCGGACCGGTATCCGGTGGCCGAGCCGTTGTCGCTGATGCCGACGGAGTTCTACCAGGAGGGCGCCACCGACTACCGGCGGGCGCTCGCGAGCGAGCTGGACAGCCGGGTCCAGGTGGCGTGGACGGGTGTCGGGGTGGTGCCGCGCACGATCACCGGGCGCGAACTGGCGGGCGCACGCGACGCGTTCAGACACCCACTGGTCACCATGGACAACTACCCGGTCAACGACTACGCACAGGACCGGATGTTCCTCGGCCCCTACACGGGCCGCGAGCCTGCCGTGGCGAGCGGTTCGGCCGCGCTGCTCGCCAACGCCATGGAGCAGGCGTCCGCCTCCCGCATCCCGCTGTTCACGGCCGCCGACTACGCCTGGAACCCGAAGAGCTATCGCCCCCAGGAGTCCTGGCAGGCCGCGATAAACGACCTCGCGGGCGGCGACGCGAAGACCCGTGAGGCGCTGCGCGCGCTGGCGGGCAACCACGCCTCCTCGATCCTCAGCCCCTCCGAGTCCGGCTATCTGCAGCCGCTGCTGAAGGACTTCTGGTGGTCCCGTACGACGACGGACGTGGCGGCCAGGGACCGGGCAGCGGCCTCGCTGCGCGCCGCGTTCACCGTGATGCGCGAGGCTCCAGAGCGGCTGAAGCGACCCGCCGACGGCCGTCTGGGCGACGAAGTACGGCCGTGGCTGGAGCAGTTGGCGCGGTACGGCCGGGCCGGCGAGCTCTCCGTCGACATGCTGCAGGCGCAGGCCCGCGGCGACGGCGAGGCGGCCTGGCGGGCCTCGCTGGACCTGGAGCTGCTGCGCAAGGAGCTCGGAGCGAGCCGCGCGACCGTCGGTAAGGGCGTGCTGAACCCGTTCCTGGAACGGGCGGCGAAGGAGTCGGCGGCCTGGACGGGCGCGGACCGCGTCAAGGCCACGGCGGGCGACGACACGGTGTGGCTGGACCGAACGAGGCCGGTGGCGGCGGTGACGGTGATGTCGGAGCCGGGGCACGGGACGGCGGTCGCAGGCGCGGACGGCACCCCGAGCGGAACCGCGGGCTCGGGCGACTCCGGGGCCGCGAGCCAGACCCCGCGCGGGCGCGCGGGTGGACCCCCGGGCAGCGGCTCAGGATCCGGCGGCCGCCTTGAGGCGCACGTCCCGGGCGAGGGCTGGCGCACGCTCGCTCCCCTCTCGGCGAGCGGCTGGACCCAAGCCGATGCCAAGGGACTGCGGATGGACGCGGTGCGGATCGCGTCGGACGGGGGCGAGCCCGTCGCCGTACGGTCCGTGGTGCCCTGGTTCGCCGACGAGCCGGCGGCCGGCCTCGATCTCGTACAGGGCGAGACGAACGCCGAGATCGGCGGCGGTCCGCAGCGAGCCGGCATCCGGCTGACCGCGCGCCGCCCCGCCGAGGTGCGCGGCGCGCTCACCGCGAAGGCCCCGGCGGGCATCAAGGTGTCGGTGCCGAAGGAGACGACGGTGCCGCGTGGACTGCGTACGACCGTGCCGGTCGAGGTCACCGTCCCGGCGGGCACACCGGCCGGGGAGTACCAGGTTCCGCTGTCCTTCGCGGGCCAGGAGCGCACGCTCACGGTGCGTGCGTATCCGCGCACCGCGGGCCCCGACCTCGCACGCGCCGCGGGCTCCGTCGCCTCGTCGTCCGGCGACGAGACGGCCGACTTCCCGGCGGCCTCGGCGATCGACGCCGACCCCAGAACCCGCTGGTCCTCGCCCGTCGAGGACGGCGCCTGGTGGCAGCTGGAGCTGAAGCGGCCCGCCCGGGTCGGCCAACTGGTGCTGCACTGGCAGGACGCGTACGCGACGAAGTACCGCGTCCAGGTCTCCTCGGACGGCCGCATCTGGCGTACGGCCGCCACGGTGACGACAGGCCGGGGCGGGCGCGAGACGGTCCGCATGGACAGCCGCGACACCCGCTTCATCCGCGTCCAGGGCGAGGCGCGCGCCACCCAGTACGGGTACTCGCTCTGGTCGGTCGAGGCTTACGCCGTCGCGGAGTGAGCGCGAGTGAGCACCGTGTGAGTACGGGGCGGCGGCGAGGGACTACGAAGGCCCGGATCTTAGGCGGAAATGCCGTCGATCCGGGCCATCGCGTCGTCCGCGCCGTACGGCTGCAGGTATGGCAGCCAGCGCGGGTCCCTATGCCCGGTCCCGATGATGCGCCACGCGAGCCCGCTCGGCGGGGCGGGCTGTTGGTGCAGCCGCCACCCCAGCTCCCGCAGATGCCGGTCCGCCTTGACGTGATTGCAGCGGCGGCAGGCCGCCACCACGTTGTCCCAGACGTGCTGTCCGCCACGGCTGCGCGGAATGACATGGTCGACGCTGGTTGCGACGCCACCGCAGTACATACAGCGCCCGCCGTCGCGGGCGAAGAGTGCTTTGCGGGTGAGAGGAACAGGCCCCCGGTAGGGGACCCGCACGAACCGTTTCAGACGTACGACGCTGGGAGCGGCGATGACACGGGTCGCGCTGTGCATGAAGGCGCCGGACTCCTCGAGGCAGAGAGCCTTGTTCTCCAGGACGAGGATGAGCGCGCGGCGGAGCGGTACGACGCCGAGGGGCTCGTACGACGCGTTGAGGACCAGGACGTGCGGCACGGTGGATGCCTCCTTGTACGCCGGCGGCGCGTGGCTCGCGCCGGGACGATCTGCTCTCAGTCTCTCCTCATGCCAGGTCCGAGCGCCACCACGTGCGGGTAACGGGCTCGAGGTGTTTTCAACCACATGCCTACGACCTGCCTCGAGGCCGCGACAGGCCGCGAATTGCTCATCCCCAGGTGAGCCTCGTCTCTCCCTCGAACAGCGCACCGGATCACACCGGATGCCCCGTTAGGGTGGTTGAGCTGCTCCCGCAATGCCTGGAGGTTCCCCCCGTGTCCTGGTCCGTCCTATTGGCCGCCGATCCGTCGCCCGAGCCTGCCTCGCTCGACGAGGCCGCCAAGCAGGCCGGCGACGCAGCGAGCTGGGTGGAGCAGAACTGGTCCACCTGGCTGAACACCGGTCTGCGCATCGCGCTGATCCTGGTGGTCGCGCTGGTGCTGCGCATGCTCCTCCGCCGTGCCCTGACCAAGCTGATCGAGCGGATGAACCGCTCCGCCCAGGCGGTGGCGGGCACCGCACTCGGCGGCCTGCTGGTCAACGCCGAGAGACGACGACAGCGCTCCGAGGCCATCGGATCCGTACTCCGCTCGGTCTCTTCCTTTGTCATTCTCGGCACCGCGGGCCTGATGATCCTCGGCGCTTTCGAGATCGACCTGGCCCCGCTGCTCGCCTCGGCGGGTGTCGCGGGCGTCGCGATCGGTTTCGGCGCGCGGAATCTCGTGACGGACTTCCTCTCGGGCGTCTTCATGATCATGGAGGACCAGTACGGCGTCGGTGACAGCGTGGACGCGGGCGTCGCCTCGGGCGAGGTGATCGAGGTCGGCCTGCGCGTTACCAAGCTGCGCGGCGACAGCGGTGAGATCTGGTACGTGCGCAACGGCGAGATCAAGCGCATCGGCAATCTCAGCCAGGGCTGGGCGACGGCGGCGGTCGACGTCATGGTCCGCTCCTCGGAGGACCTGGACCACGTCCGCTCGGTGATCGGCGAGGTCGCGGACGACCTGGCGAAGTCCGAGCCGTGGAACGAGCAGCTGTGGGGCCCGGTCGAGGTGCTGGGCCTGAACGAGGTGCTGCTGGACTCCATGACGGTCCGGGTCGCGGCGAAGACGATGCCGGGCAAGGCCCTGGGCGTGGAGCGGGAACTGCGCTGGCGCATCAAGCAGGCCTTCGACGCGGCGGGCATCCGCATCGTGGGCGGCCTGCCGCCGACGCTCGAGGAGGCCCTGCTCGACCCGACTGCGGGGATGGCCGCACCGTCGGCGTACGCGTCGGCGACGTCGCCGCAGTCACTGGCGGCGACGCCGATAGCGCCGCCGGCGAACATGGCGAAGTAGCGGCAGCGACAGGGCCCCTCCCGTAGCGGAGGGGCCCTGTCCTGTTTCTGGTACTACGGACTCTCGTAGGTCGGGAACTGTCCGGTGTCGATGCTCCATGCCCCAGCGGTCATCGTGTCGCCGAAGACGTAGTCGTGTCTGGACCGGTACCGGATGCCCTCCGCCCCGGGGCCGGGGTCAGTGAGAACCGCGGCCGTGCCCTTCCGGGGGTCGATGATCACGTAGACGGGGATCCCCATGGCCGGGTAGTCCCGAGCCTCGGCTACGTGTTTACCCGGCCCAACGGTGCCCCGATCGAAGGGGCCACCCTTACCTGAGGTGACCCCCGGAGTGTG
>NZ_JAGGOI010000048.1 GCF_018614585.1 Streptomyces sp. ISL-1
GTGGGCGGCGGGCGGCCCTCGGCGCTCGGCCGATGGGCGCGGGCCAACCCTGACGCGCGACTCCAACTCCGGTACGGCATAGTCTCGCCGCGTGACTCCTGAGGACTTCGCAGACGCCAGGTACATCAGTGTGACCACGTTCCGCAAGGACGGAACGGGCGTCGCCACGCCCGTCTGGTTCGCGGTGGACGACGGTGAACTGGTCGTTTGGACCCGCTCCGACTCCTGGAAGGTCAAGCGGCTGCGCAACGACAGCCGCGTCGTCGTCACCGTCTGCGACGCACGCGGCCGGACGGCGGAGGGCGCACCGAGCGCGGAGGGCACGGCGCGACTGCTGGACGCGGCCGGTACGGCCGCGATCCGCAAACTGCTCGCCCGCAAGTACACCTGGCAGTTCTGGCTGGTCGACTGGCCGGCGATGGTCGTCCGGCTGGGCAAGCGGCCGCACACCGGGATTGCGGTGACTATCTGAAAACAGCGCGTAGCAGCGCCGTAACACGCCTGGGGTCGAATACCTGCGGACCGGAATGTTCCGGGCGGCGGTGGGGCAGGGGCGGCGATGGCGGTGCATCAACTTCCGGTAGAGGCCGGGGTGTTCGCGCGGTACCTGAAGGGTCTGACCGCGCTCCTCGACCGGAGCAACGGCTGGTACGGCATCTTCTGGCAGCGTGACCCCGGCGGTATGCGCGCCTGTCTGGACGGCTTCGAGATCCCGCCCTGGGACGTGGTGGAGGCGCTGATCCACGACCTCGGGGCACGGAGCGGGGCGGCGGTCGCGGAGCAGGAGTACGTCCGCGCGAGACACCTCCACGCGGCGTCCGCGGCGGCTCACGACCGGCGGCCGGGCGGCCGCGAGGCGCTGGGGGAGCGGCTGGAGCTGATGCTCCGGGAAGAGGTGTACGCGACGGGCCGGGCGGAGGAACTGCTGCGCGGCCTGGCGGGCGAGCCGGAGGGCACGCCCGCGGCGGAGCAGCTGGCCAACGAACTGCAGTGGACCCGCGACGACTACGCGCGAGCGACGTCGCGAGTCGCGGAGCTGCGTTCGAGGCTCGGCGCGCTGGACGCGTCGACGCGGGGCCGACGCGGGGCGCCGGGCGTCGCGGAAGGCGGACACGGTCCGGGGCCCGCCGGGAGGGGGACGCCCGAGGGTTATGTTCCCGCGCAGGCCGGTCCGCTTGACGGCTCGTACGGGGCGGACGCCGGGTGGCCCGCGGGCGGGGACGTTTCTGCCGCGCCGGACGCCGGGTACGGTCCGGGGCCCGGGACGCCCGAGGGTTATGTTCCGGCGCAGGCCGGTCCGGTTGACGGCTCGTACGAACCCGACGCCGGGTACGGGCCGGGGGCCGGGTCGCCCGAGGGCTATGTTCCCGCGCAAGCCGGTCCGGCCTCCGGCTGGTACCAGCCGGAGGCAGGCACGGACGTACGGGATACGCCCGCCTCGGACCGCCCGTACGAGGCGTACGAGCGCCCCGGCGAGCCCGTCGTCCCCGACGGCTGGTTCCGGCCCGAGTCGGAAGCCGCCCCGGGCCCGGACGCCCCGAGCGTGCCCGCCGAGCCGCCCCCGACGCCCCCCGCACCCACCGAATCCCCCGCACCCGTGAAGAAGCGGCGTCCCCGTGGCGCCCGGTTCGCCGGGGTCGAGGACGACGGCGAGGAGATCGCCGCCGTGCCCGCACTGCCCGTCGCCGGTGATGCGCCGCGAGGGGCGCGCTACGGCGGCGCGGCCCCCGAAGAGCAGGCGCCCGTCGCCCCCGCCCCGCCCCCCGGAGCGGGCCGGGCCGCCCGGGAGACCGTCGCCGAACTTGGGCGGCTGAGGGCGGAGGGCCGCAGCGGTGAGGCGCACGCTGTGCTGTGCGAAGCCGCCGCCCGTCCCGCCCCCTGGCTGCCCCTCCTCGCCGCTGAGCTGCACCGCGCCGGCCTCGCCGCCGACTGGGCCACCCTGCTCTGGGAGACCGCGTCACAGCCCGCCTTAAGGCTCGCGGCCGCAGCCGGCGCACTCGCCGCGGCCGGCCGCACAGAGGACAGCCGGCAGTTGCTGCGCCAGGGCGTCACCCGCCCCGCCGACGACATCGCCGACGCCGTCCTCACCCTCGAGGACGAGAGCCGGGCACCGGAAGCCCGGGCTCTACTGGCCGCCTTCGTACAGATCCACGCCGCCGAGGACACCGCACATATCGCCGACCGCGACCCCCGTCGCCTCGTGCCGTGGCTGCTCGACGCCGCCCGCGCGATCTCCGCGGATCACGAGCGCGATCTCGTCCATGCGCTGCGCGTCGCAGGTCACCTCGGCACCTGAGGCTTTTCGGTGTGGACCGCTCGGGTGTGAAACAAGATCGACTCTGCGGGTTAACGACGATGGTCTTGCCCCAGTGTGTGACGGGGCTTACGTTCTCCTCCTACGCACGAGTGTCTACGTGCGTAGAGGCTCTCTGACGCCCCGCCGAAGGAGCAGCTCATGGCTAACGTCGTACGCGCCGCACTCGTCCAGGCGACCTGGACCGGCGACACCGAATCCATGATTGCCAAACATGAGGAACACGCCCGCGAGGCCGCCCGCCGGGGCGCCAAGGTCATTGGTTTCCAAGAGGTCTTCAACGCCCCCTACTTCTGCCAGGTCCAGGAGCCCGAGCACTACCGATGGGCCGAGCCCGTCCCGGACGGTCCCACGGTCCGCCGGATGCAGGAGCTCGCCCGCGAGACCGGCATGGTGATCGTGGTCCCGGTCTTCGAGATCGAGGGGGCCGGCTTCTACTACAACACCGCCGCCGTGATCGACGCCGACGGCTCTTATCTCGGCAAATACCGCAAGCACCACATCCCCCAGGTCAAGGGCTTCTGGGAGAAGTACTACTTCAAACCGGGGAATCTGGGCTGGCCCGTTTTCGAGACCGCTGTGGGCAAGGTCGGGGTATACATCTGCTACGACCGGCACTTCCCGGAGGGCTGGCGTCAACTCGGCCTGAACGGTGCCCAGTTGGTCTACAACCCGTCCGCCACCTCGCGCGGCCTCTCGGGGTATCTCTGGCAGTTGGAGCAGCCCGCGTCCGCCGTCGCCAACGAGTACTTCATCGCCGCCATCAACCGCGTCGGCCAGGAGGAGTACGGCGACAACGACTTCTACGGCACCAGTTACTTCGTCGACCCGCGAGGGCAGTTCGTCGGCGACGTCGCCAGCGACAAGGAGGAGGAACTGCTCGTACGGGACCTCGACTTCGACCTGATCGACGTCGTACGACAGCAATGGGCGTTCTACCGGGACCGCCGCCCCGACGCGTACGAAGGGCTGGTGCGGCCGTGACCAGCCTGTACGACCGCCACAAGGCCGTCATCCCCGACTGGGTCGCGCTCTACTACAAGCAGCCCATCGAGATCACCCACGGCGAGGGCCGCCATGTCTGGGACGCGGAAGGCAACCGCTACCTCGACTTCTTCGGCGGCATCCTCACCACGATGACCGCCCACGCCCTCCCCGAGGTCACCAAGGCGGTGAGCGAGCAGGCCGGGCGGATCATCCACTCCTCGACGCTCTACCTCAACCGCCCGATGGTCGAACTCGCCGAGCGGATCGCCACCCTCTCCGGCATCCCCGACGCGCGGGTCTTCTTCACCACCTCCGGCACCGAGGCCACTGACACCGCCCTGCTGCTTGCGACCGGCCACCGCCGCTCCAACCAGATCCTGGCGATGCGCAACAGCTACCACGGCCGGTCCTTCTCGGCGGTCTCCATCACGGGGAACCGCAGCTGGTCGCCCACCAGCCTGTCCCCGGTGCAGACGCTGTACGTGCACGGCGGCGTCCGCACCCGCGGCCCCTACGCCCAGTTGTCCGACGCGCAGTTCATCGAGGCGTGCGTGGCGGACCTGGAGGACATCCTCGGCCAGACCCGTGGCGGAGTCGCCGCGCTGATCGCCGAACCCATCCAGGGCGTCGGCGGCTTCACATCCCCGCCCGACGGTCTGTACGCCGCGTTCCGCGAAGTCCTCGACCGGCAGGGCATCCTGTGGATCTCCGACGAGGTGCAGACCGGCTGGGGCCGCACCGGCGAGCACTTCTGGGGCTGGCAGGCGCACGCCGAGAACGGGCCGCCGGACATCCTCACCTTCGCCAAGGGCATCGGCAACGGCATGTCCATCGGCGGCGTCGTCGCCACCGCCGAGATCATGAACTCCCTGGACGCCAACTCCATTTCGACCTTCGGCGGCTCTCCGGTCACCATGGCGGCAGGCGTCGCCAATCTCTCGTATCTGCTGGAGCACGACCTCCAGGGCAACGCCCGCCGCGTCGGCGGCCTGCTCATCGAGCGGCTGCGGGCCATCGGCGCCGGTGTTCCCGCCGTCCGGGAAGTACGCGGCCGGGGCTTGATGATCGCCATCGAGCTGGTCAAACCAGGCACCGACGAGGCGAACCCCGAAGCGGCATCGGCCGTCCTGGAGGCCGCCCGCGAGGGCGGGCTGCTGCTCGGCAAGGGCGGCGGCCACAACACCAGCGCCCTGCGTATCGCCCCGCCGCTCTCGCTGACCGTCGCCGAGGCGGAAGAGGGCGCCGTGATCCTCGAACAGGCCCTGCACAGCGTATAGATCGACTGCACAAGAGGGAGCGCACAAGCATGAGCAGCACCCGCACCCTGATCCGCGGCGGCCTGGTCATCACGGCCGCGGACGAGGTCCATGCCGACGTACTGATCGAGGACGGCCGGATCGTGGCGCTCGCCGCGCACGGCTCAGCCGTCGCCGACGCCTGGACCGCTGACCGCACCATCGACGCGGCCAACAAGTATGTGATCCCGGGCGGCGTCGACGCGCACACTCATATGGAGCTGCCGTTCGGCGGGACCTTCGCCTCCGACTCCTTCGAGACCGGCACCCGGGCCGCGGCCTGGGGCGGCACCACCACCATCGTCGACTTCGCCGTGCAGTCGGTCGGGCACGCCCTGCGCGAAGGACTGGACGCCTGGTACGCCAAGGCCGACGGCAAATGCGCCATCGACTACGGCTTCCACATGATCCTCTCCGACGTCAACGAGTCGTCGCTGAAGGAGATGGATCTGCTGGTGGAGGAGGGCATCACCTCCTTCAAGCTCTTCATGGCCTACCCCGGCGTCTTCTACAGCGACGACGGGCAGATCCTGCGCGCCATGCAGCGCTCCGCCACCAACGGCGGGCTGATCATGATGCACGCGGAGAACGGCATCGCCATCGACGTCCTGGTGGAACAGGCGCTCGCCGAGGGCCGCACCGACCCGCGCTACCACGGCGAGGTGCGCAAGGCCCTCCTGGAGGCGGAGGCAACCCACCGCGCCATCCAGCTCGCCCGGGTCGCCGGCGCCCCCCTCTACGTCGTCCATGTCTCCGCCGAGGAAGCCGTCGCCGAACTCGTCGCCGCGCGCGACAAGGGGCTCAACGTCTTCGGCGAGACCTGTCCGCAGTACCTCTTCCTCTCCACCGACAACCTCGCCGAGCCGGACTTCGAGGGCGCGAAGTACGTGTGCTCAACTCCCCTGCGGCCCAAGGAACATCAGGCCGCGCTCTGGCGCGGACTGCGGACCAACGACCTGCAGGTCGTCTCCACCGACCACTGCCCCTTCTGCTTCGTCGGCCAGAAGGAACTGGGCCGTGGCGACTTCTCCAAGATTCCCAACGGGCTGCCGGGCGTGGAGAACCGGATGGACCTGCTCCACCAGGCGGTCGTCGACGGACACCTCACCCGCCGCCGCTGGATCGAGGTCGCCTGCGCGACCCCGGCCCGGATGTTCGGCCTCTACCCGAAGAAGGGCACCATCGCGCCGGGCGCGGACGCCGACGTCGTCATCTACGACCCGCACGCCGAGCAGACCCTCTCGGCCGAGACCCACCACATGAACGTCGACTACTCCGCGTACGAGGGCAGGCGGATCACCGGCCAGGTGGAGACCGTGCTCTCGCGCGGCGAGGTGGTCATCGACCAGCGGAAGTTCACCGGCCGGGCGGGACACGGGCAGTACACCCCCCGAGGCACGTGCCAGTACCTGAACTAGGAGCCCCACGTCATGGACTTCGGACTCGTCCTGCAGACCGACCCGCCGGCCTCCGCCGTCGTCTCACTGATGCGACGCGCGGAGCGCAACGGCTTCCGCTACGGCTGGACCTTCGACTCGGCGGTGCTCTGGCAGGAGCCGTTCGTCATCTACAGCCAGATTCTCGAACACACCCAGAAGCTCCACGTCGGACCCATGGTGACCAACCCCGGGACCAGGACCTGGGAGGTGACCGCCTCCACCTTCGCGACGCTCAACGACATGTACGGCAACCGCACGGTGTGCGGCATCGGCCGCGGCGACTCCGCGATGCGCGTCGCGGGCCGCAAGCCCAACACCCTGGCCAGGGTCGGCGAGGCGATCGACGTCATCCGCGACCTCGCCGAGGGCCGGGAGGCCGTCGTCGACGGGCAGCCGCTGCGGCTGCCGTGGGTACGCGACGGAAAGCTGCCGGTGTGGATGGCCGCCTACGGGCCCAAGGCGCTGGCGCTCGCGGGGCAGAAGGCCGACGGGTTCATCCTCCAGCTCGCCGACCCGTATCTGACAGCGTCGATGGTCACGGCGGTACGCACCGCAGCGTCCGACGCCGGGCGCGACCCCGACTCCGTCACCATCTGCGTCGCGGCGCCCGCGTATGTCGGGGACGACCTCGACCACGCCCGCGAACAGTGCCGCTGGTTCGGCGGAATGGTCGGCAACCACGTCGCCGACCTGGTGTCCCGGTACGGCGAGCACTCCGATCTGGTGCCCGAGGCCCTCACCTCGTACATCAAGGCGCGCGAGGGTTACGACTACAGCCACCACGGCCGCGCCGGGAACCCGTCCACGGACTTCGTCCCGGACGAGATCGTCGACCGCTTCTGTCTGCTCGGGCCGGCCGAGGCGCACATCGAGAAGCTGAAGGCGCTGCGCGAGCTGGGCGTCGACCAGTTCGCGGTCTACGACATGCACGACGCGAAGGAATCGACCATCGACGCGTACGGCTCAGTGATCATCCCCGCGCTGAACCGCTGAACCACCGAACCACCGAACCGCCGAAGGAGCCGCCAGCCATGACCGCGACCCTCCCGCCCAGCCCCTCCGAGGGCCCGATAGCCGGCGTGGCGGGTCGCGTCGAGCTCCCGCCCGGCTCGGTACCCGCCGACAGTCGCTTCGTCAACGATGACCTGCTGCCCGTCCCCGTCGCGCAACGCCGCTGGACGACGTACAACTTCGCCGCGCTGTGGGTCGGCATGGCCCACAACATCCCGTCCTGGCTGCTCGCTTCCGGCCTCATCGCCCTCGGCATGGACTGGAAGCAGGCGGTGTTCACCATCGCCCTCGCCAATCTGATCGTGCTCGCACCGATGCTGCTGACCGGGCACGCGGGACCGAAGTACGGCATTCCCTTCCCCGTCCTCGCACGCTCCTCCTTCGGTCTGCGCGGAGCGAATCTGCCGGCGCTGGTGCGGGCCGCGGTGGCCTGTGCCTGGTTCGGCATCCAGACCTGGATCGGCGGGCAGGGCATTTTCATCCTGCTCGGCAAGATCTTCGGCGGCTGGACGAAGGCGGCCGAGGTCGGCGGGCAGCCGTGGACGCTGTGGGTGTGCTTCGTGGTCTTCTGGGCGCTCGAACTGGCCATCATCTACCGGGGGATGGACACGCTGCGGCGGTTCGAGAACTGGGCCGCGCCGTTCGTCATCGTGGGCGCGCTGGCCCTGCTGGTGTGGATCACCGCCAAGGCTGGCGGCCTCGGACCGCTCCTCGACCAGCCTTCGAAGCTCGGCTGGGGCTCCGACTTCTGGCCGGTCTTCTTCCCTTCGCTGATGGGCATGATCGCCTTCTGGTCGACGCTGTCCCTGAACATCCCGGACTTCACCCGCTTCGCCGCCGGCCAGCGCGCCCAGGTCTGGGGCCAGACGCTCGGCCTGCCGACGACAATGACCCTCTTCGCGCTGCTGTCGGTCTTCGTCACCTCCGGCTCGCAGGCGGTGTACGGCGCGGCGGTCTGGGACCCGGTCGCGCTCGCCGCCAAGACCGACAACGTCTTCGGCCTGCTCTTCGCCCTGGTGACCGTGTTGATCGCGACGATCTCGGTGAACATCGCGGCCAACGTCGTCTCACCCGCGTACGACCTGGCGAACCTCGCCCCCAAGCTGATCAACTTCCGTAGGGGAGCGATGATCACGGGCGTCGTCGGCGTCCTGATCATGCCGTGGAAGCTGACCGAGACACCCGAGCTCTACATCTTCACCTGGCTCGGTCTGGTCGGTGGTCTGCTCGGCACGGTCGCGGGCATTCTGATCGCCGACTACTGGATCGTCCGGCGCACCGTCCTCGACCTGGCCGCTCTCTACACCCCGGGCAGCCGCTACTGGTACACCTCCGGCTGGAATCTGCGCGCCGTCGCCGCTTTCGCGGTCGGCGGAGTGCTGGCGGTAGGCGGCTCGCACTCGGCCAAGGGGAAGGGACCGTTCCCTGAGGAGGGACTGATCCCCCTGCTCAAGCCCCTCGCGAACTACGGCTGGGCGGTGGGCCTCGCCGCGGCGCTGGTGCTCTATGTGGCGCTGATGCTGCCGGTTGCGCGCGAGGCCCGGGACTGAGGCCCGGCGCGAGGCGTACGGGCCGCCAGGGGTCAGCGGCTTTCGCGTTGTGCCTCCACGATGTGGCGGAGCGTACGGTCCGCGCCGCTCGCGCGCCGCTGGACGCGTTCGGAGAAGCCCGGGAACTGGCCGCCGATCGCGGTGAGCACCTTCATCTCGGCGGGGGCGACGTTCACTTCGGCCCTGTTCTGCTCGATGGCGCGGACGACGCCCGCGACGACCTGCCGGGGTGAGACCGTGCGCAGCCCCGCGGGCGGCTCCGCTCCGGTCGCCGCGAACATGCCCGCGTCCCGCACGAATCCGGGCTGGACGATCGACACGCCGACCCCGTGCTCGTGCAGATCCTGGCGCAGCGAGAGCGCGAAGCCACGCAGGCCGAACTTTGTGGCGTCGTACAGCGCGGAGTACTTCGTCGCCGTCTTGCCCGACATCGAGCCGACGAACGCCAGATGGCCCCGCCGCGCCTCGACCATCGCCGGGGCCAGCAGCCGCGCGAGGATGGCCGGGGCGCGAAGGTTGACCGAGAGGGCGCGGTCGATCTGGTCCGGGGTGTAGTCCAGCAGCTCACCGCTGGAGGGCAGGGCGGCGTTGGCGATCAGGATGTCCGTGCCGGCGGCCTCGCGGGCGAGCCGTTCCACGTCCCCCGGGTCGGCGAGATCGGCGACGACCGTGCGGGCGCCGTAGCGTTCGGCGAGCGGCTCAAGCGCCTCGGGGCGGCGACCGCTCAGTATCAACTTCGTGCCCATGGCGGCCAGTTCAGCGGCGAGTGCGCCGCCGATGCCGCCGGTGACGCCGGTGAGCAGAACGGTTGCTCCGGTGATGCGCATCTGGTTACCCTCCAGTTCTGTTCGTTCGAACGAACAATAGGGAGGCGGGGCGATCGTGTCCACAGATGAATCCGGCGGACTGGCAGAGCACACACGGGAGTTGGCCGACGGCCGGACGACGTCCGAGGAGCTGGTGAAGAGCGCGTTGGAGCGCATCGAGGCCAGCCAGTCCACCATCAACGCCTTCCGCTGGGTACGCGGCGACGCGGCGCTCGTGGAGGCCAGGGACGCGGACCGGCGCCTCGCGGCGGGGGAGAGGCTGCCGCTCCTCGGCGTGCCCCTCGCCGTCAAGGACGACACCGACGTGGCAGGGCTGCCCACCCTCTTCGGCTGCTGCGGCGAGCTCGCCCCGGCCGCCACGGACGGCGAAGCGGTACGCCGCCTCCGCGCGGCCGGGGCCGTGATCGTCGGCAAGACCAACTCCTGCGAGCTCGGCCAGTGGCCGTTCACCGAGGGACCCGCCTTCGGAGCCACCCGTAACCCCTGGTCCACCGACCACACCCCGGGCGGTTCGTCCGGCGGCTCGGCGGCCGCCGTCGCCGCCGGGCTCGTACCCGCCGCGCTCGGCTCCGACGGCGCGGGATCGGTCCGCATCCCTTCCGCCTGGTGCCACCTCGTGGGCATCAAACCGCAGCGCGGCCGCGTCTCCCTGCACCCCTACGCCGACGCCTTCCAGGGCCTCGCCGTGAACGGCCCGCTCGCCCGCACCGTCGCCGACGCCGCCCTGCTGCTCGACGTGGTGCAGGGCCCGCACCCCAAGGACCTGCACCGCCCGGACGCCATCGACGCCTCGGCCGCGGCCCGCCGCGAGCCGGGCCGGCTGCGCATCGCCCTGGCCTGGCGGCCCCCGCTCACCCTCACCCGCACCGCGCCGCACCCCGAGGTGCGCCGCGCCGTCACCGCGCTCGCCGAGGCGCTCGCCCGCCTCGGCCACCATGTGGAGGAGGCCCGGCCGCGCTACGGCCTGATCGGCCTCGCCTTCGTGCCGCGCGCCACCGCGGGCATCGCGGAGGTCGCCGCCCTGCACCCCGACCCCGCCCTGCTCGACCCGCGCACCCGCCATGCAATGCGCAACGGCCGCCGGCTCAGCGGCCGCGTCGTGCGCGCCGCCCGCGCCCGCGAGGCCCGCCAGCACGCGAGGATCGGGGCGATCTTCGACTCGTCCGGGTTCGATGTGGTTCTCACCCCGACCACCGCGGCCCCGCCGCCGCGCATCGGCGCCTTCGACGGACTCAGCGCCTGGCGCACCGACGCGACGATGGCGGCCGCATGCCCGTACGCCTGGCCCTGGAACGTCCTCGGCTGGCCCGGAGTCAACGTCCCCGCCGGACTCACCGCCGACGGACTGCCCGTAGGCGCCCAACTGCTCGGCCCCGCGGGCAGCGAGGAACGGCTGATCTCGCTCGCCGCCCAACTGGAAGCGGACCAGCGGTGGTACGAGAAGCGGCCGCCCGCCCCGGTGATCCCCGGGAGCGTGCCGGTGGAACAATGACCGCCATGTCCAATCCGGCCCGCTCCGCCACGACCCGGCAGCGCATCATCACCGCAGTCCTGCACATCATCGGCAAGGACGGCGTCGCGGCGGTCACCAACCGGCGGATCGCCAAGGAGGCCGGGGTCTCGCTCGGCTCGGTCACCTACCACTTCGAGACCCAGCACGAGCTGCTGCGCGAGAGCCTGCTGCACTTCGTGCACGAGGAGACCCGCCGCTTTACCGAACTGGCCGACCAGTGCCAGAGCGATGGCGTCGACATCGACGGCGCTGCCAACCTGGCGGGCCAGGTGGCGGGCGGCACCGCCTTCGACAGCGAGCACATCGCGCCCTTCGAGCTGTACGTCCAGGCCGGGCGCGACGAGCGGCTGCGGGAAGCGGCCGCCGAGGCATTCGCCGCGTACGACCGGCTCGCGGCGCAGATCCTCACAGCCCTCGGCGTCCCCGACGCCGAACGCCTCGCCGCGACCACCGTCGCGCTGGTGATGGGCCTTCAACTGCGCAGACTGGCCACGGGCGGCCCGGCCGACGACCTGGTCGACGCGCTGCTGCTGCTCGCGCGGGGAGCGGTCGTCCAGGACGCCGGGCGGGCAGGCTTCTCGGGCGGCTGACCCATTCGCCGGTCTTGCCGTGCGGACGGTGGGACGGCACCGCGAGAATTCACCTCGACGGTGTCGGACCGGGTGTTCCCGAGAGGCTGTGGTGAAAGTGGCCGTCGGCGCATCGGGCGTCACCATCCCGCGGGAACCGGGTGACGGCCCCCGCCGGCGGCGGGGGAAGGGCCGCAGAGGTCTCCTCCGCTCGTGGACGCCCGCCTGGACGGTGGGCCTCTCCCTGCTGCCTCTCGGACTGCTCGCAATGGCCTGGTGGCTGGGCCGCCATGTCCGCCCCAGTGCGGACGAGTGGTGCTTCCTGCCCATCGTGCGTGACCACGGCGTCTCGGGGCTGATCGCGAAGTTCTACGTCACCGACAACGGGAGGATCAGCAATGGCATGCTCATCGGGCTGTACACGAAGTTCCCGGTCGCCGGCCATCAGTGGTTCGCTCTGATCAGCGGTGTTCTCATGCTGGGCCTGCTGTGGGCTCTGACCGTGCAACTGCTGCGCATGGCCGGCCAGACGGCCCCACGCGGAGCGCCGCTGCTCGTGGCGTCCATGATTACGGCGGTCTTCCTCTTCGCCACCCCCAATACGTACAAGACGTTCTACTGGCCTGCCGCATCGGTCTCGCACACCGTGGCTCCGGTGCTGGCGTGCGCGGCGGCCATCCCGTTGCTGCGGGCGCGCAGGCGGCGGGGCCGCATCGCCGCTCTGGCCGTCGTACTGGTGGCGGGGGTCTTCATGGGGACGCTCTCCGAGGAGACATCGGTCGTGGCACTGGTAGTGCTTTCGGGGGTGGTACTGCTCGGCCGCCGGCTCTTCACCGAGCGGGTCCGGGCCTTCGCCCGTGGCTGGTCCCTGGTCGGCATCGCAGGGATCGGCATCGGAACGTTCGTGCTGTTGACCTCCCCGGGGTCGCGCAACCGGCGGGTGCGGTACGGCGCAGAGACCGAATCCATGCTCGCCCCCGAATCGCTGATCGCCTCGCTGCGCGGGTACGTGCACATCCTGGAGACGATCCTCACGACCTGGCAGTACGTGGGAGCGGTCGCGGCCGGAGTGCTGCTGGGCCTGCTGGCGCGAGGCCGGGGCGAGAGGGAAGGGAGCCGGGCGGTCATGCTGCCGTGCCGGCCGCTGCTGCTGACATCCTTCGGCGCACTGGCCTTCATCCTTTCCGGCTACCTCTGCACCGTCATCACCTACCCGGCCTTCGGCGCACGGGTGGTGACCGCGGAGCGGACGTGGAACGACTACCTCTTGCTGTATGTCCTGATGCTCGTGGGCGCCGGCGCCTTCCTGGGACGCGCGCTGCGTCTGCGTGGTCGGCGAATGGGCGTGGCGACGGCAGCAGCCGCGGCGGTGTGCGCCGCGGCGGTGATGGGCCTGCTCGCCCCGCTCCACCACCTGGGCCAGGACATGCAGGTACGGGCTCGCCAGTGGGACCGCCAGGACCAGTGGCTGCGCGAACGGGCGGCGCGCGGCGCGAAGATTCTCCCGTACAAGCCGCTCTCGGTCAGCGGAATGCTGGAGCCGTTCGGCTCGGACGGGCGCAGGATCTGGCCGGCCCGTTGCGTCGCCGACTACTACCACCTGGACCGGGTCACTCATTCGGAGCGGCTCCCCTGACCTGCTCCTGTGAACGCTGCGGGGGTTGCGGCTTGGAACGAGGTGTGGCAATCGCGCCGGAGGTGATGGCCCATCGGGCGAGCAGGAACGAGAGCGGTGCGACGAGGACACCGGCGGCGAGGGCGGCGAGGTTCTCGTCCAGCCCCAGCCTGCTCACGGCGAGATGGAGAAGGATTCCGCCGCCCACGACGTTGGCCGCGCCCGACAGCGGATACCGGGCGAAGGCACGCCAGGTCGGCCGCGTACGGACGGTGACGTAGGAGTTGAGCAGGAACGATCCGGTGATGCTCACCGCGTAGCCCACGACATGGGCTGCCAGATAAGGCATCCAGATGTTCAGCGAGGCGTACACGCCGTAGTAGACGGCCGTGTTGGCGAGGCCGATCGCGACGAAGACGGTGAACTGCCGGAAGGTGCCCCGAGAGTTCATGGCTCCTGCCGCACATGTCCGGCGGCTTCCAGCGAGTTGCCGGAGTTACGGACTGCGGTGGTGTCGTCCGTTTCGCGGACCACATAGTGCGGCCGGCGCTTCGACTCGTGGTAGATCCGGCCCACGTACTCCCCGATGACGCCGAGAGTGGCCAGCTGGATTCCACTGAGCGCGACGATGGCGGTGATCAGTGTCGCGTAACCGGGGGTCTCGACACCGTTCAGTACGACGTTCGCGACGATCCACAGGGCATAGACGAGCGCGGACAGAAAAAGCCAGAGACCGGTGTGGATGGCCAGCCGCAGCGGACGGCTGTTGAAGGAGAGCAGCCCGTCTATGCCGTAGTTGAGCAGACGCCGGCCGCCCCACTTGGACTGCCCGGCAGCTCGCTGGACGTTCTGGTACGTGAAGCTGACCGTGTCGAAGCCGATCCAGGAGAAGAGTCCCTTGGAGAATCGGTTGCTCTCCGGGAGCGACAGCACGCAGTCGACAGCACGACGCGACAAGAGCCGGAAATCGCCCGCCCCGTCAGCGATCTGGACGTCCATGAAGTGGCGTACGAGGCGGTAGTAGGCCCTGCTGAGGGCGGTCCGCAGGGCACCTTCGCCCGTACGGTCGCGCTGGGCTACGACCTGGTCGTAGCCGTGGTGGTGCAGCTCCAGCATGCGGGCGAGGAGCTCGGGGGGATGCTGCAGATCGGCGTCCATGAGGACAACCACGGCACCGCGGGACATGCGCATTCCGGCGAGGATGGCGGATTCCTTGCCGAAGTTCCGGCTGAAGGAGGCGTAGCGCACCCGCGGAGCCGATCCCGCGAGGCTTCTCAGACGATCCATGGTCCGGTCGCTGCTGCCGTCGTCGACGTAGCAGATCTCGAAGGTGACCCCGGTCGGTTCGAGAGCGGTGATCAGAGCGCCATGAAAGGCGTCGATCACTTCGCTCTCGTTGAAACACGGCACGACGACCGAAATGTCGACCATTGCCATCTCGCTCCATGCGCTGGTGTGCGGGTGGCGGCTGCACGGTCGTGGAACGTGTGCGGCCATCTCCAGTGGAGCGCGGTGGCGGGCTGAGGACAGTCCCAGGGACGCCATACGGGTGACCAGAGCTGCGCAGTGGACCATGTCCGCGATCCGCTGCGAGGTGCCAGTACGCGGCGACGAACCGCTGCGGCCGGTTCAGCCGGCGTCGAGGACGAGGTCCACGACCGGGCCGTAGTCGTCTTCCGTCGCGCCACCCAGCGTCGCGTGGGTCGCGATACGGAAGATCAGGGCGCAGATGAGGAGTTGACGCCAGTCGGGCAGATGCGACCACCGGTCGAGCAGCGCGGGATCGGCCTTGTACCAGCACAGCGCGTCGATGGCGACGACCGCGGAGGCGTATGCCGCTGGACGCCAGTAGGGCGGCCAGTCGATGATCGCGGGCGGCCGGCCCGGCTCGAAGATGACATTGCCCAGGAGATCACCGTGGACGATCTGGGCAGGGGCGTCAACGGTGCCGCGCTCGGCGAGGAGGGGCCCCAGCAGGGGGAAGTCCGGAGCCTGTTCGGTCTCCTGCCAGGCCAGCCGGTCCGCGCGGGACCAGGGGGTGTCGCGCATGCCCAGGAAGCGCGGCCTGGGCAGGTGTGCCAGTGCCGCGTGGAAGGCTTCGCCCGCGCGGATGACCTCGTCGGCGCGGTGCGGATCGGTGGATCCGCCGACCAGCCGCCAGGCCTCCCAGCCGTGCGCCGCCCAGGATCCGTCCGTCGCCGGGACCGGGCGGGCGACCCGGAAGCCGGGGGCCTCGGGCAGATGGTGCAGGACGCCCGCGCGCCACGCGGTCTCCTGCTCCATCGCGGTGGGCTTGAGCACCAGCGCGCCGGAGCGCCAGGCCGAGCCCTGGCCGCCGGGGAGGGGAACCGGCGCTGTGGCGGCCCCGAACGCGGCGAGCACGGAAGAGGAGGGAGCGGGGGACAGGCTCATGGCCGGGGAGCGTAGGCGGTTAGCCTGCACGGACGCCGAACATTCTCTCCGTCCCCGATGAATTCGCGGTGCCGCGCGGGCCGTTCTTGAGTACCGGCGAAGTCGATGACCACCAGGGAAGTCGACGAACACTGAAGACGAACACTGAAGACGAACACTGAGATCGATGAGCGCCAGTGAAGGAGCCGCAACCGTGTTGACCACCCGGCCCACTCTCCAGGGCACCTTCGGCATGGTGTCCTCCACCCACTGGCTCGCCTCGCAGTCCGCGATGGCCGTCCTCGAGGACGGCGGCAACGCCTACGACGCCGCCGTGGCAGCCGGGTTCGTCCTGCATGTCGTCGAGCCGCATCTGTGCGGTCCCGCGGGCGAGGTGCCGATCATCCTCGCGCCGGCGGGCGGCGATGTGCGGGTGCTCTGCGGGCAGGGGACCGCGCCGGCCGGGGCGAGCATCGGGCACTACCGCTCGCTGGGACTCGACCTCGTTCCCGGGACCGGGCCGCTCGCCGCCGCCGTGCCGGGCGCGTTCGACGCGTGGATGGTGCTGCTGCGCGACTACGGCACCAAGTCCCTTGCTGAGGCGCTGCGTTACGCGATCGGTTACGCCGAGGACGGGCACGCGCCCGTCGAGCGCGTCGGTGAGACCGTGGAGAGTGTTCGCGAGCTCTTCGAGACCGAGTGGACCTCGTCCGCCGAGGTCTATCTGCCGGGCGGCAAGGCCCCCGCGCCGGGTGAGCTGCTGCGTAACCCCGCGCTCGCCGCGACCTGGCGGCGGCTGATCGCCGAGTCGTCCGGCGGCGGGCGGGTCGCCGAGATCGAGGCCGCGCGGAAGGTGTGGAGCGAGGGATTCATCGCCGATGCGCTGGTACGCCAGGCCGCCCGCCCCACCCTGGACACCAGCGGTGAACGGCACACGGGCAGGCTGACCGCGGCCGACCTCGCCGGATGGTCCGCCACCTACGAAGCCCCCCTCACGTACGACTGGAACGGCTGGACGCTGTGCAAGGCGGGCGGCTGGAGCCAGGGGCCCGTCCTGCTGCAGCAGCTCGCGCTGCTCCCCGACGAGCTGCCGGAGTACGGATCGGCGGAGTATGTCCATCTGCTCGTCGAGGGCTGCAAGTTGGCGATGGCCGACCGGGAGGCCTGGTACGGGGACGCGGACGAGGTCCCGCTGGTCGAGCTGCTCTCGGAGCCGTACAACGCAGGCCGTCGCGCGCTCATCGGCGAGCGGGCCTCCTACGAGCTGCGGCCGGGCAGCCCGGGCGGCCGGACCCCGACGCTGAGCACCCACGCCACGGCGGTGGCATCGGGCGAGCCCTGCTTCGACGCGACGGGGAAACCGGCGCCGGGCGCGGGGGAGCCGACGGTCGCCAGGAGCGGCGCGTCGCCGCGGCCCGGCGAGCCTGACGTCGCGGCGGACGGCTCGACCCGCGGCGACACCTGCCACCTCGACATCGTCGACCGCTGGGGCAACATGGTCGCGGCCACACCCAGCGGCGGCTGGCTCCAGTCCAACCCGGTCGTGCCCGAGCTCGGCTTCCCCCTCGGCACCCGCCTCCAGATGGCCTGGCCGCAGCCCGGGCTGCCGAACTCCCTCACCCCCGGCCGCAGGCCCCGCACCACGCTCACGCCCTCCCTCGCGCTGCGCGACGGCGTGCCCGTGATGGCGTTCGGCACGCCGGGCGGCGACCAGCAGGACCAGTGGCAACTCCACTTCTTCCTGGCCGTCGCACTGCGCCCCGAGGTGCGCGGCGGGCTCGACCTCCAGGGCGCGATCGACGCACCCAACTGGCACAACGACAGCTTCCCCGGCTCCTTCCACCCGCGCGGTATGCGGCCGGGCAGCGTCACCGTCGAGTCGCGCATGGACCCGGCCGTCATCGCTGGGCTGCGGCTGCGTGGCCACGACGTCACCGTCGGTGACGCCTGGTCGGAGGGCAGGCTGTGCGCGGTCGCCAGGGACCCGCGCACGGGCGTGCTGTCCGCCGCGGCGAACCCGAGGGGAATGCAGGGTTACGCGGTGGGGCGCTGAGCCGAGAGAGGGATGTCAGCGGGGCATGCTTTGCTTGACGCATGATCGATGACTTCTTGAACGGTGATCTGTCCGACGTCGAGGAGGCGGTCCGCAAGGCGGCCGCCACCGAGATCATGCCGCGTTACCGCCAGCTCGCCGCACACGAGATCGTCGAGAAGAGCGGGCCGCACGATCTGGTGACCGTCGCCGACCGCGATGCCGAGGAGCACCTCACCGCCTCCCTTACGGCTCTGCTCCCCGGCTCCGTCGTGGTCGGCGAGGAGGCCGTGCATGCGGACCCGTCCGTGTACGAGGCCCTGCACGGCGACGCGCCCGTCTGGATCGTCGACCCGGTCGACGGCACCCGGCAGTTCGTCCGCGGCGAGCCGGGCTTCTGCACGCTCGTCGCCCTCGCCCACCGCGGCGAGGTGCTCGCCTCCTGGACGTACGGACCGGTGCTCGACGAGATGGCGACAGCGATACGGGGCGGAGGCGCCCTCCTGGGCGGCATGCCGCTGCGGGCGGGATCACCGGCGACCGGGGCGGCGCTCAGGGTGGCCATGTCACACCCGGACTACACCACCCCGGACCAGAAGCAGGCGCTGCTCGGCCTGAACGTGGAGGGGGTGCACGCGCGGGCCTGCGGCTCGGCGGGCCTGGAGTATCTGGCCGTGGCGCGGGGCGAGCTGGACGCGGTCGCCTTCTCCTGGGAGAACGCGTGGGATCACGCGGCGGGCCTGCTCCTGGTGACGGAGGCGGGCGGGGCGCACACGACGGTGGCGGGCGAGCCGTTCCGTATCGCGGGCGGGAACGCGCTTCCGTTCACGGCGGCGAGGGACGCGCAGACGGCGGAACGGGTCCGCAGCCTGCTGGCGGGCTGACCGCCCGATACGGGTCTCCCCGGCGTACGAGGTACGAGGCGCGGGTTCCGGTTGCTTGGTCCGGCGCCGGTCGCCCCGGGCGCGGGGCTACGAGGCGTGGGTGGCCCCTGGGCGCGGGGGTACCAGGCGCGGGTTCCGGGTCGCCGTACCGGCCGGTCCGGCAGTCCGCCCAGACCCGCTGCACCCGGTCCAGGTCGCGCAGGATCCAGTCCACCCGCATTTCGTCCACGGACAGCCACGCGCCGCCGTTGACCCACGGGCCCCAGCCTCCGGGCCCGGCGACCTCCACCGGTCGACCGGTCACCTCCGCGGCGAGGGACGCCAGAGCTCCGGTATCCACCGAACCGCGGTAGTAGACGCCCAGGTCCCAGTCGGAGTCCGGGCGGTGCGATCCGCGGGCACGGCTGCCGCCCAGCGCCACCGCACGCACCCCTCGTACCGCCGTGAGCTGCTGCGCCATCGCTTCGATCCTGGAATTCATCGCGCCGGACACTACCCCCGCCCCAGCCGTCGGCGCCCCGGAATATCCTGGGGACCTTGGCCATCGGCTGACAAAGGAGTCCGAAGGTGCCGTCGATGCTCGATGCCGTCGTCGTGGGGGCGGGACCCAACGGACTGACCGCCGCTGTCGAACTGGCCCGCCGTGGCTTCTCCGTGGCGGTGTACGAGGCCATGGACACGATCGGCGGCGGAGCCAGGACCGAGGAGCTCACCCTCCCCGGCTTCCGCCACGACCCGTGCTCCGCGGTCCACCCGCTCGGCATCGGCTCGCCGGCCTTCGCCGCCATGCCGCTCGCGCGGCACGGCCTGGAGTGGCTGCACCCCGAACTACCGCTCGCCCACCCCTTCCCGGACGGTACCGCCGCGGTGCTGAGCCGCTCGGTCGGTCAGAGCGCGATGTCGCTGGGAGCCGGTGACGCCGGGGCGTACCGCCGGCTCGTCGCCCCGTACACCGGCCACTGGGACACCCTCGCCGCCGACTTCCTGCGCACTCCCTGGGACGGCCTGCCCCGCGACCCGTACCGCCTGGCGCGCTTCGGGCTGACCGCGCTGCAGCCCGCGACCTGGGTCTCGCGCCGTTTCGAGGGCGAGCGGGCCCGTGGCCTGTTCGCCGGGCTCGCCGCCCACGCCATCGCCCCCACCAGCGGTTTCGCCACCGCCGGCATCGCCCTGTGCTTCGCGTTGGCCGCGCACGAGAAGGGCTGGCCGGTGCCGCGCGGCGGATCCCAGGCGATCTCCGACGCGCTTGCCTCGTATCTGCGCGAACAGGGCGGTGAGATCCATACGGGCACGGAGGTGAAGCGGCTCGACGAGCTGCCCCCGGCCCGGGCGTACATCTTCGACACTTCGCCGACCGCGCTCGCCAAGATCGCCGATCTCGGCCAGGCGTATCAGCACTATCGGTACGGCGCCTCCGCGTTCAAGATCGACTATGCCCTGTCGGGTCCGATGCCGTGGACCGCGAAGGAGGCCCGCGTGGCCGGGACGGTGCACCTGGGCCCCACCGCCGGTGAGATCGAGACGGCCCTCAGCGCGGCCGTCGCGGGTGTCGCCCCCCGGGTGCCGTTCCTGATCACCTCCCAGCCGACGGTGATCGACCCGTCCAGGGCCCCGGCGGGCAAGCACGTCCTATGGGCATACGGGCATGTGCCGAACGGCTGGGAGGGCGACGCCACCGAGGCCGTCGAGCGCCAGCTGGAACGCTTCGCGCCCGGTTTCCGCGACCTCGTGCTGGCCCGCGCAGTCGCGGGGCCGCCCCAACTCGCGCACCGCAACGCGAATTATGTCGGCGGGGACATCGCCTGCGGGGCGTTCTCGGGGCTCCAGACGCTGATCCGCCCCAAGCTCGCCCGCGTCCCGTATGCCACCGCGCACCCCTCGGTCTTCATCTGCTCGTCCGCCACTCCGCCGGGCCCCGGCGTGCACGGCATGTCGGGCCATCACGCGGCGAAGGCGGTGTGGAGGCGACTTCGGGCAGCCGGGTGACCCCCACCGGGGAGATGATGTCGGTATGACACAGGAGCCGCCCGTCATCGTCCTCGTACGGGGAGACATCACCCGGCAGCATGTCGACGCCATCGTCAATGCCGCCAACTCCTCACTCCTCGGCGGCGGGGGAGTCGACGGCGCCATTCACCGCCGCGGCGGTCCCGAGATCCTGGCCGAGTGCCGCGCCCTGCGCGCCTCGCACTACGGCAAGGGCCTGCCCACCGGCCAGGCCGTCGCCACCACCGCGGGCCGCCTCGACGCCCGCCATGTGATCCACACCGTGGGCCCGGTATGGCAGGCGACCGGCAGCGACCCTTCGCTTCTTGCCTCCTGCTATCGCGAGTCCCTCCGGGTCGCCGACGAACTGGGTGCGCGGACGATCGCGTTCCCGGCCATCTCCACCGGTGTATACGCCTGGCCGATGGAGGATGCCGCCCGCATCGCGGTCGAGACGGTGCGGGGCACAGAGACCGCGGTGGAAGAGGTCCGGTTCGTTCTCTTCGACGATCAGGCGTACGCGGCGTTCGCCGCGCACACCTGATCACGGTGGTGCGGGACCGCGGCCCGGCCTTCAGCCGAGCGCCCGGTCGAGGTTGAAGGCCGCGCTGATCAGCCCCAGATGCGTGAACGCCTGCGGGAAATTGCCCCCCTGCTCGCCCGTGCGGCCGATCTCTTCGGCGTACAGGCCGAGGTGGTTGGCGTAGGTGAGCATCTTCTCGAAGGCCAGCTGGGCGTCTTCCAGGCGCCCGGCGCGGCTGAGCGCCTCGACGTACCAGAAGGAGCAGATCGAGAACGTGCCCTCCTCGCCCCGCAGCCCGTCCGGGCTGGCCTGCGGGTCGTAGCGGTAGACCAGCGAGTCGGAGACCAGTTCCTCGCCCAGCGCGTCCAGTGTGGAGAGCCATTTCGGGTCGGTCGGGGAGATGAACTTGGCCAGCGGCATCATCAGTACGGAGGCGTCGAGGACGTTGCCGTCAAGATGCTGGACGAACGCGTTCCGCTCGGCCGACCAGCCACGCCGCATGATCTGCCGGTAGATCGTGTCGCGTGCCCCGGCCCAGCGCACCATGTCGGCCGGCAACCCCCGGCGCTGCGCCATCCGCATCGCCCTTTCGATCGCCACCCAGCACATCAGCCGCGAGTAGAGGAAGTCCTTGCGCCCGCCCCGGGTCTCCCAGATGCCCTCGTCGGGCTTGTCCCAGTTCTCGCAGACCCAGTCGACCAGATCGCAGACGGTGTCCCAGTGCGCGCTGGAGATCGGCTCTCTCCACTTGTCGTAGAGGTAGACCGAGTCGATGAGTGCGCCATAGATGTCCAGTTGCAGCTGGCCGACGGCGTCGTTGCCGACGCGCACGGGGCCGGAGCCCCAATGGCCCTCGAGATGGGGCAGCTCGCGCTCGGGCAGGTCGCAGCTGCCGTCGATGCCGTACATGATCTGCAGTGGGCCGATGCTGGGGTCCGAGCGGTGGAGGTGCTCGGTCATGAAGTTCATGAAGGCCTGGGCTTCGTCGGTGAAGCCCAGCCGGAGCATCGCGTAGACGCAGAAAGCCGCGTCGCGCATCCAGACGTACCGGTAGTCCCAGTTCCGTTCGCCGCCGATCTGCTCGGGCAGGCTCGTCGTCGGCGCGGCCACGATGGCGCCGGTCGGCGCGTAGGTGAGCAGTTTGAGCGTCAGCGCGGAGCGGTGGACCATCTCGCGCCAGCGGCCGCGGTAACGCGACCTGGACAGCCATCGCCGCCAGTACCGCACGGTGGCCTCGAACAGTTCCTCCGCCTCGGCGACGGCACAGCCCCGCGGGGTCACCTCGCCCCCGACCTGGTCGAGCGCGAAGACCGCGCTCTCACCTTCGTGCAGCTTGAACAGGGACCATGCGTCCCGGCCGTCGTGCTCGACCGCCACGCTGGACGTCAGTGCAAGGGTGAGCGAGGCCGACTCGAAAACCGGGCAGCCGTGCTCGGTACGGACGGTGTGCGGCTCGGTTCCGTAGCCGAAGCGGGGTGACACGTAGGCATGGAAGGGCAGTGATCCGCGGACGCAGACCACCCTGCGGATCAGCCGGTGCCGGCTGGCCTCGCGCGAGTCGTCGACGATCGGCATGAAGTCCTGGATCTCGCCCACCCCGTCCTCCGCGAAGAAGCGAGTGATGAGCACGTTGGTGTCGGGGAAGTAGAACTGCTTTGTGCGGGTCGGCACGTCAGGGGCGAGCTCGAAGGAGCCACCCTTCTCGGCGTCGAGGATCGAGGCGAAGACGCTGGGCGCGTCGAAACGGCCGCAGCAGTACCAGTCGATCGTGCCGTTCGTCCCCACCAGCGCGGCACTGCGCAGATCCCCGATCAGCCCGTGCTCGGAGACCGGCAGATACCGGGGACTGCCGGCGCTCCCGGGGCCGCGCGCCGCACCGGGGGCTTCTTCGGTCATGCGGGCCTCAGCAGTCACGGGTCCTCCCTCTGCTGCGGCGTTGTATATACCTGTACGTCCGCATTTCAACGTCCGCATTTCATACTAAGACGCACAGGGCGGCGTCACCCGGGATGGGTGGCGCCGCCCCCGCAGCGGCAGTGCCGTTCCGAGCGGCCGCGCAGGCGGACCCGCAGGCCTTCGAGGCGGCCCTGGCCGGGCAAGGATGATGTCGTATTCTCGCCAGCCCCGACCTCCCTCGTGCAAGATGCTTGAGCCATGCACACCGACACCGAGCGCTGCGTACGTGCCGTCCAGTCGAAGGACGCCCGCTTCGACGGCTGGTTCTTCACGGCCGTGCTGACCACTCGGATCTACTGCCGCCCCAGCTGCCCGGTGGTGCCGCCGAAGGTCGAGAACATGACCTTCTACCCGAGCGCCGCCGCCTGCCAGCAGGCCGGCTTCCGGGCCTGCAAGCGCTGCCGCCCCGACACCAGCCCCGGCTCGCCGGAGTGGAACGCCCGCGCCGACGCCGTCGCCCGCGCCATGCGTCTCATCCGTGACGGCATCGTCGACCGCGAGGGCGTGCCGGGCCTCGCCTCGCGCCTCGGCTACTCCACCCGCCAGGTCGAGCGCCAGTTGCTCGCCGAACTGGGCGCCGGACCGCTCGCCCTGGCCCGCGCACAGCGCGCCCAGACCGCGCGCCTGCTCATCGAAACCACCGGCATCCCCATGGCCGAAGTCGCCTTCGCGGCCGGTTTCGCCTCCATCCGCACCTTCAACGACACCGTCCGCGAAGTCTTCGCGCTCGCCCCGGGCGAACTGCGCACCCGCGCCGCCCGCAGCAGGTCCACACCCCCGCGGACCCCCGGCGTGATCGCGCTGAGGCTGCCGTACCGCGCACCGCTCAACCCGAGCAACCTCTTCGGACACCTCGCCGCGACGGGTGTCCCCGGCGTCGAGGAGTGGCGGGACGGCGCCTACCGCCGCACCCTGTCCCTCCCGTACGGACACGGCATCGTCGCACTCACCCCGCACCCCGACCACATCGCCTGCCGGCTCTTCCTCACCGACCCGCGCGACCTCACCATCGCGATCAGCCGCTGCCGATGGATGCTCGACCTGGACGCCGATCCGGTCGCCGTCGACGACCAGCTGCGTACGGATCCGCTGCTCGCGCCGCTGGTCGACAAGGCACCCGGCCGGCGGGTGCCGCGCACCGTCGACGCGGCGGAGTTCGCGGTACGGGCGGTACTCGGCCAGCAGGTCTCCACCGCCGCGGCCCGTACCCATGCCGCCCGGCTGGTCACCGCGCACGGCCAGGCGATCGACGACCCCGAGGGCGGCCTCACCCACCTCTTCCCGTCGTCAGCCGCTCTGGCGGCGCTGGACCCGCAGACGCTGGCCCTGCCCCGCAGCCGCCGCACCACTTTGACGACCCTCGTCGGCGCGCTGGCCGACGGCTCGCTGCGGCTCGGCCTCGACAGCGACTGGGGCGAGGCCCGCGCCCAGCTGATCGCGCTGCCCGGCTTCGGCCCCTGGACGGTCGAGGTGATCGCGATGCGGGCACTCGGCGACCCCGACGCGTTCCTGCCGGGTGACCTCGGGATGCGGCGCGCGGCGGCCGATCTCGGTCTGCCCTCCACGCCCGTCGCACTCACCGAGCGGGCCGCCGCCTGGCGGCCCTGGCGCGCGTACGCCGTCCAGTACCTCTGGGCCACCGACGACCACCCCATCAACCACCTCCCCGCTTAAGGAAGTCCGGTGAAACAACACACCGTCACGGACAGCCCGTACGGCCCGCTCACCCTCGTCGCCACCGACGGCGTGCTCAGCGGCCTCTACATGACCGCGCAGCGCCACCGCCCCGACGAGGAGACGTTCGGCGAGCCGGACCCCGCTCCCTTCGGCGAGACGATCCGCCAGCTCGACGCGTACTTCGCCCGGGATCTCAAGGAGTTCGACGTGCCGATGCGGCTCGAAGGGACGCCCTTCCAGCGGGACGTGTGGAACCAGCTGCGGCAGATCCCGTACGGCGAGACACGCACATACGGACAACTGGCCGACGCGCTCGGCAATATCGGGGCCTCCCGCGCGGTGGGTCTGGCCAACGGCAAGAACCCGATCGGGATCATCGTCCCGTGCCACCGGGTCATCGGCTCGACGGGCAGCCTCATCGGCTACGGCGGCGGGCTCGACCGCAAACAGCGGCTGCTGGCCTTCGAGAGCGGCGCGTCGGACGACTCGCTGTTCTGAGAACGGGGGCTCCTTCCCGGACGCCGGTCCTCGCTGACCCCGGCCCTCAGTCGCCCGAGGGGCTCGAGTTCAGCCGCCTCAGCAGCGAGGGCAGCGCCATGCCGATCGGCTCGCGGACGACCTCGTCCGCCAGTTCGTCGTAGGGGGTCGGCTCGGCATTGACGATCGCGAGCCGCGCGCCGTGCTCCGCGGCGATCCCCGCGAGCGAGGCCGCGGGCTGCACCTGCAGGCTGCTGCCGACCGCGATGAAGACCTCGCTGGCCTTGGCGATCGCCATCGCCTCGGCCAGCACCGCCGGATCGAGCCGCTCCCCGAACATCACCGTCGCCGACTTCAGGATCCCGCCGCACGCGCGACACGGCGGGTCCTCCTCGCCGGCCTCGACCCGCTCCAGCGCCTGGGCCATCGGTGAGCGGGCGTGGCATCGGGTGCAGGTCACCGTCCGTGCCGTGCCGTGCAGTTCGAGCACCTTGCGCTCGGGCATGCCCGCCAACTGATGCAGCCCGTCGACGTTCTGGGTGATCACCCGGACCTCGACCCCGGACTGCCGGTCCAGCTCGGCGACGGCGAGATGCGCGGCATTCGGCCGGGCGCGCCACGCCGTGCTGTCGCGCCGCATCCGCCAGGAGCGGCGGCGTATCTCCGGGTCGCCCATGTAGTAGTCGTACGTGACGAGCTTCTCGGCCTCCGGATCGCGCCGCCACAGGCCCTTCGGCCCGCGGTAGTCGGGGATGCCGGAGTCCGTGGAGATGCCGGCGCCGCTGAGGATCGCGACGAGAGTCATGCCGCGAGCGTACGCAGCGGGCCCCCGCGGCGGCGAGCCGATTTGGTGTCAGGCGGGCGGTCGGCCGTTCTCCAGCTCCACCGTCCCGGTGCCCGCCTCCAGCGCGTCGAGAGCGGCCAGCACCCGGTGGCCGAGCGATCCCAGCAGGTGCTCGCGGATGTCGTCACGGGACACCAGCCGCCAGGAGACCAGCTCCTCCTCCTGCAGCCGGATCGTCTTGATCCGGGCCTCGGTCAGCACTCCGCCGTCGTACACATACGCGGCGATCGGGGGCCGCGCCGCCCCCGGCACCCAGTCGACCGCCAGCAGCGCGCCGAGCTCCACATCGAGCCCGATCTCTTCGAGCGTCTCCCGCCGCGCCGCCTGCCGCGGGGTCTCGCCCAGGTCCGACTCGACGGTCCCGCCGGGCAGCGCCCAGCCCTCGCGGTAGTTGGGCTCGACCAGCAGCACGCGCCCCTGGCCGTCACGGAAGAGAACGGCGGCTCCGGCGAGGATGCGGGGAAGGGACGCGATGTACGTGGCGTAGTCAGAGGTGGTCACTCGGGAAAGCGTAATGGGGGTCAGGGATCAGCCCGTGGGGCCCGGCGGGAGTCTGCCGGCGGAGTCCGCCGCCAACCGGACCGTACGCTCGGCCAGTTCACTGATCCTTACGCCGTCGAACCCGAACACCGCGCTGCGCACCCGGTCCTCCAGGGGCTCTGTCCACTGTGCGGGGATCGCGGCGGCGCCGCACAGCACACCGGCCACCGAGCCCGCGGTCGCTCCGTTGGAGTCGGTGTCCAGTCCGCCGCGGACCGTGAGAGCGATGGTGGAGGTGAAATCGCCGGCGCCGTACAGCAGGCCGGCGGTGATGACGGCCGCGTTCGGAACGGTGTGGATCCAGCCCAGGCGGCCCGTCTGCTCGGCCATCTCGGTGAGCGTGTCGGACCAGGGGGTTCCAGAGGCGTGCAGAGCGATGGTGTGGCGTACCGCGCGGGCTAGGCGGCAGCTCGCCGGGATGCGTTCCAGCGCCGTGTCGATCGCCTCGCGCGGGCCGTTCGCGGTGAAGGCGGCGGAGATCATGGCGGCTGCCCACATCGCGCCGTACACACCGTTGCCGGTGTGCGAGAGGACCGCGTCGCGGCGGGCGAGCCCGGCGGCGCGGTGCGGGTCGCCGGGGCAGGTCAAGCCGAAGATGTCGGCGCGGATGAGTGCGCCGATCCACTCCTGGTAGGGATTGTCGTGGGTGGCGGTGAGCGGGGGTTTGAGCCCGTTCGCGAGGTTGCGGTAGGCAGCCCGCTCCGCGGTGAAGGTCTGCAGGAACGGGAGGTGCAGCAGCCACGCGTCCCCAACCTGCTCCGTGGTGAAGCCGAAGCCGTGGGTCTGCAGGAGATGAAGGCCGAGGATCGTGTAGTCCACGTCGTCGTCGCGGCAGCTGCCGTGGATCCGGCCCCGTACGCACTGGCGCCATTCGGGACGCAGCTCGAACTCGCCCTCGTCCGCGTCCGGCGGGGGCTCGGGAAGGTAGTCGGTGAGCGGGAGGGCGCCGGTGCGGCGCAGATAGCGGTCGATGCGCTCGCGGGTCCAGTAGTCGCCGCGCTCGACGGGCTTGCCGAGCATGTTGCCGCAGACTCTGCCCAGCCAGCCGCCGTGGATCCGGTCGGCGAGCTCCGAGTGAGGTAGGCCCATAGGTCCGGTTTACCGAAATGCCGCCGGCTCCGCGCGGTGATGGGTGGCAGGCCGTCCGGCCCGGCGGATAGGGTCGGGGCGGCGCGACTGCCTGTTCGAAAGCAAGGGATAGCAAGGTGACGGACGGAGCAGTTATTCAGCCCGCGCACGTGCTCGTCGCGGCTGACAAGTTCAAGGGCTCGCTCACGGCCGTACAGGTCGCGGAGCGGGTGACGGCGGGGCTGAAGCGGGTGGTGCCCGGTCTGGCGGTCGAGTCCCTGCCCGTCGCGGACGGCGGCGACGGCACGGTCGCGGCGGCGGTGGCGGCGGGGTTCGAACGCCGCGAGGTCCGGGTGAGAGGGCCGCTCGGGGAGCCCCTGACCGCGGCTTACGCCCTGCGGGACGGCACCGCCGTGGTGGAGATGGCGGAGGCGTCGGGCCTCCAGCACCTCCCGGCGGGTGTGTTCGCGCCGCTCACTTCAACGACGTACGGCTCGGGCGAGTTGCTGCGGGCCGCGCTCGACGGAGGGGCGCGGACGATCGTCTTCGGCGTCGGCGGCAGCGCGACGACGGACGGTGGCGCGGGCATGCTCGCGGCGCTCGGCGCGCGCTTTTTGGACGCGGCCGGCGATCCGGTCGGCCCGGGCGGCGGCCCTCTGCGTGACCTGGCGTCCGCGGACCTGTCCGGCCTCGACCCGCGCTTCAAGGACGTGGAGCTGGTCCTCGCGAGCGACGTGGACAACCCGCTGACGGGGCCGAAGGGGGCGCCGTCGGTGTACGGCCCCCAGAAGGGCGCGAGCCCCGAGGACGTCGCCACGCTGGACGCGGCGCTCGCCCATTACGCCTCGGTTCTAGAGGTCTCCGTCGGCCCGAAGGCCGCTGAGTACGCGCTCTCGCCCGGCGCGGGCGCGGCGGGCGGGATCGGCTACGGCGCGCTGGTCGCCCTCGGCGCGAGCTTCCGGGCCGGTATCGAGGTCATGCTCGACGTGCTCGGCTTCGCCCCGGCGCTGGAGCGGGCGACGCTGGTGATCACGGGCGAGGGCTCCCTCGACGAACAGACCCTCCACGGCAAGGCCCCGGCCGGCGTGGCGGCGGCGGCCCGGGCGCGGAACATCGAGGTGGTGGCGGTCTGCGGCCGCCTTGCCCTGCGGCCCGAGGCGTTGGGCCGCGCGGGCATCCGGCGGGCGTACGCCCTGACGGAACTGGAGCCGGACGCGGCGCGGAGCATGTCGCAGGCGGGACCGCTGCTGGAGCGGGTGGCGGAGAACATCGCGAGGGATTTCCTGAGGTAGAAGGGCCCTGGGCGGGGGTCCTTCCCCAGCCCCCGGGCAGCCCGGAAGACGCGGGACATGACGAGGGCCCGGGTGCGGATCGCACCCGGGCCCTCACCTTGCGTATGCACTGCTCTAGGGGAGCTGAGCAGTCCTTGCCTCGCGGCTCTCGCGGCGGTTGTCGCGGAACGTGTTCACACGGCGCGCCGTCGCGAAGAGCGGGATCGTGGCCGCCATCACGATCTGCAGTGCGCAGCCGGTCTGGAGAAGCACCTGTCCGCCCGGGGCGTCGAACGCCCAGGCCGCCAGCATCCCCATCGCGGCGACGATCCAGCCGAGCATCGCCACCGCGAGGACACCTCGCGGCTTGGGGTACTCGACCCGGCTCACCATCAGCCATGCCGCGCCGATGATGGCCAGCAGCGTCGGGATGAACGGCAGCTCGAGCAGGACGATCGAGACGACCGTGAGCGCACCGAAGGGGCTCGGCATGCCCTGGAACATGCCGTCCTTCATGGTCACGCACGAGAATCTGGCAAGCCGCAGCACCACCGCCAGCAGCACCACGATCGCGGCCACCGCCGAGACCTTCTGCTGGGCGTCGTCCGCGACCATTCCGTACACGAGCACGAAGTACGCCGGGGCCAGCCCGAAGCTGATCAGGTCGGAGAGGTTGTCCAGCTCCGCACCCATCGGCGAGCTGCGCAGCTTGCGCGCCACGAGCCCGTCACAGAGATCGAAGATCGCAGCCAGCAGCATCAGGATCACGGCGGTGGCGGCGCTGTTGCGCGCCATGCCGCTCTCGTTGCTGCCGGTGAGGTGCGGGATGAGGATGCCGGTGGTGGTGAAGTACACCGCCATGAAGCCACACGTGGCGTTACCGAGCGTGAGGGTGTCCGCTATCGACAGCCGCAGCGAGAGCGGCATGTCCTCCGCGTCGTCCTCGTCCGCCGCCTCGGCGGCCCAGCCCGCCTGTGTGTCAGGATCAATCACGGTCAATTCGAGTCACCCCCGCGGTCGTGGTCTGTCCGACCTCGACAGCGACGTCCACACCTTCCGGAAGGTAGATGTCAACGCGCGATCCGAAGCGAATCAGCCCAATGCGCTCGCCCTGCTCGACCTTGGTCCCCTGCGGGATGTACGGGACGATGCGGCGGGCGACAGCGCCCGCGATCTGCACCATCTCGATGTCGCCGAGCTCGGTGTCGAAGTGCCAGACAACGCGCTCGTTGTTCTCGCTCTCCTTGTTGAACGCCGGCACAAAACCGCCGGGGATGTGCTCGACGGACGTCACGGTGCCCGCGAGGGGAGCGCGGTTCACGTGGACGTTCAGCGGGCTCATGAAGATCGCGACGCGGGTACGTCCGTCCTTCCACGGCATGATGCTCTGCACCACACCGTCGGCGGGGGAGATGACCCGGCCCTGGGCGATCTCTCGCTCGGGGTCGCGGAAGAACCACAGCATGCCCGCCGCGAGCGCGGTGGCGGGCACGGCGATGGCCGCGGCACGCCTCGAACGGCGCGAGCGGGCCAGGCTGAGTGCAGCGGTGGCGATGGTCGGCAGAAGCCACGGCGATGCTCCGCGAGCAAGGCGTCCCTTGAGGAAACCGTCGCGTGGTGCAGAGGTTTGGCTGTGGGGCATGGATGACCTTCGTAGCGGATGATGCCGCGCTGGCAACGGGGGACGGCGGCTTTCCCGCGATGTTATCGGGTGTGAGCCACAACTGGGAAAGCCGTCAGCCGAGTCGGCGGCCGGAAGATGATCACAGGTTGTGATCACCTTAGCGGCCGTATCGACTCAAGTGCGGCAATCAACCCTGGAAGCGGTACTCCTCGAGCAGCCGACGACCAATGATCATTTTCTGGATTTCGGCGGTACCCTCACCGATCAGCAGCATCGGAGCCTCACGGTAGAGGCGCTCGATTTCGTACTCCTTGGAGAAGCCGTAACCGCCGTGGATACGGAAGGCGTCCTCGACGACTTCCTTGCAGTACTCGGAGGCGAGGTACTTCGCCATCCCTGCCTCCAGGTCATTTCGCTCCCCGGAGTCCTTTTTGCGTGCCGCGTTCACCATCATCGCATGGGCGGCCTCGACCTTGGTAGCCATCTCGGCCAGCTTGAACTGAATCGCCTGGTGCTGGGCGATCGCCTTGCCGAAGGTGTGACGCTGCTGGGCGTACGAAACGCCCAGCTCGAAGGCGCGCTGCGCCACGCCGCAGCCACGGGCCGCGACATTGACGCGGCCGACCTCGACGCCGTCCATCATTTGGTAAAACCCTCGGCCGGTGGTGCCGCCGAGTACCCGATTGGCCGGAATGCGCAGTCCGTCCATGATGAGCTCGGTCGTGTCGACGCCCTTGTAGCCCATCTTGTCGATCTTCCCGGGGATGGTGAGGCCCGGCCGGACCTCTCCGAAGCCGGGCTCCTTCTCGACGAGGAAGGTCGTCATCGACTTGTGGGGGGCGGTGCCCTCCGGGTGTCCTTCGTCACTCCGGCACAGAACGGCGACCAGATTGGACGTTCCGCCGTTCGTGAGCCACATCTTCTGGCCGGTCAGGACGTAGTCGTCGCCGTCCTTGACGCCCTTGGACGTGATGGCCGACACGTCGGAGCCCAGAGCCGGCTCGGACATCGAGAACGCGCCGCGCACCTCGCCCAGCGCCATCCGGGGGAGGAAGGTGTCCTTCTGCTCCTGTGTGCCGTGCTGCTTGAGCATGTACGCCACGATGAAGTGCGTGTTGATGATGCCCGAGACGGACATCCAGCCGCGGGCGATCTCCTCGACGCACAGCGCGTACGTGAGCAGCGACTCGCCCAGACCGCCGTACTCCTCCGGAATCATCAGCCCGAACAGGCCGAGTTCCTTGAGGCCTTCGACGATCTGCGTCGGGTACTCGTCGCGGTGCTCCAGCTCGGTCGCGACCGGGAGGATCTCCTTGTCGACGAAGTCCCGCACGGTGGCCAGGATTTCCTGCTGGACGTCGGTCAGACCGTGAGTCTGGGCGAGTCGGCTCATGGTTACTTCTCCTGCGTCTTCTTCGGAGTGTCCAGCAGCTCCGGTCGGCCGGGCTGCTCGCCGCCGCGCTCCTTGATGTACGTCTCGGTCGGGACCATCACCTTGCGCCTGAAGACGCAGACGAGGGTGCCGTCCTGCTTGTAGCCCTTGGTCTCGACGTAGACGATTCCACGGTCGGTCTTCGAGCGGGACGGGGTCTTGTCGAGGACCGTCGTCTCACCGTAGATCGTGTCACCGTGGAAAGTCGGCGCGACGTGCTTGAGCGACTCGACCTCCAGGTTGGCGATGGCCTTGCCCGAGACGTCCGGGACCGACATGCCGAGGAGCAGCGAGTAGATGTAGTTGCCCACGACGACGTTCTTGCCGAAGTCCGTCGTCTTCTCCGCATAGTTGGTGTCCATGTGGAGGGGGTGGTGGTTCATGGTGAGCAGACAGAAGAGGTGGTCGTCGTACTCCGTGACCGTCTTCCCGGGCCAGTGCTTGTAGACGTCCCCGACGGTGAACTCTTCGTAGGTGCGGCCGAACTGCATGATGCTTACGCCTCCGGAGCTTCGAACTTGGACGTGCGCTGCATGCCGGCCGCCCGCCCCTTGCCCGAGATGACGAGGGCCATCTTGCGGCTGGCCTCGTCGATCATCTCGTCGCCGAGCATCGCCGAGCCCTTCTTGCCGCCCGCCTCGGAGGTGAAGTACTCATACGCGTCGAGGATCAGCTCGGCGTGGTCGTAGTCCTCCTGCGAGGGCGAGAAGACCTCGTTCGCGGCGTCCACCTGCCCGGGGTGCAGCACCCACTTGCCGTCGAAGCCGAGAGCCGCCGCACGGCCGGCGACCTCGCGGTAGCCGTCGACGTTCTTGATCTGCAGGTAGGGCCCGTCGATCGCCTGGAGGTTGTGGGTCCGGGCGGCCATCAGGATCCGCATGAGGATGTAGTGGTACGCGTCCGCCGGGTAGCCGGGCGGCTGCTCGCCCACGACCAGGGACTTCATGTTGATCGACGCCATGAAGTCGGCCGGGCCGAAGATGATCGTCTCGACACGCGGCGAGGCGGCCGCGATCTCGTCGACGTTCACCAGGCCCTTGGCGTTCTCGATCTGCGCCTCGATGCCGATCTTCCCGACCTCGAAGCCCATCGTCTTCTCGATCTGGGTGAGCAGGAGGTCGAGCGCGACGATCTGCTGGGCGTCCTGGACCTTCGGCAGCATGATGCAGTCGAGGTTGGGGCCGGCGCCCTCCACGACCGTCACCACGTCCCGGTACGTCCACTCGGTCGTCCAGTCGTTGACCCGTACGACCCTGGTCTTGCCCGTCCAGTCGCCCTCGTTGAGGAACTTCACGATGGTGTGCCGGGCTTCCGGCTTGGCGAGCGGCGCGCAGGCGTCCTCCAGGTCCAGGAAGACCTGGTCGGCAGGCAGGCCCTGGGCCTTCTCCAGGAAGCGCGGGTTCGAGCCGGGAACCGCTAGGCACGAGCGACGCGGGCGGAGACGGTTGACGGTCATGCGGGGACCTCCAGAGGGTCGAGCTTGTTCGCTTTCCGGATCTCGTCGACGATACGGCCGATGATCTCGGTAATGCCGAAGTCCTTCGGGGTGAAGACGGCGGCCACACCCGCCGCCTTCAGATCGGCGGCGTCGGCGTTCGGGATGATCCCGCCGACGATCACCGGAATGTCCGCCGCGCCGGCCTCGCGCAGCCGGTCCAGTACATCCGGCACCAGCTCGCCGTGCGAACCGGACAGGATGGACAGGCCCACACAGTGCACGTCCTCCGCGAGGGCGGCGTTGACAATCTGCTCGGGCGTCAGCCGGATGCCCTGGTAGACCACCTCGAAGCCGGCGTCACGGGCGCGTACGGCTATCTGCTCGGCGCCGTTGGAGTGCCCGTCGAGCCCGGGCTTGCCGACCAGCAGCCGCAGCCTTCCGCAGCCGAGCTCGGTGGCCGTACGGGACACCTTCTCCCGTACGACGGCGAGCGGGGTGCCCGCCTCGGCGGTCACCGCGACGGGTGCGCTGGAGACGCCCGTCGGCGCGCGGAACTCGCCGAAGACATCCCGCAGCGCCCACGACCACTCGCCGGTCGTGACACCCGCACGGGCGCACTCCACGGTCGCGGCCATGAGATTCTCGGACCCCGCGGCGGCCTTCTTCAGGGCGGCCAGGGCATCGGTCGCCCTGCCCTCGTCGCGGTTGTCGCGCCACTCGTGGAGCTTGGTGACGACGCGCGCCTCGTTCGCCGGGTCGACGGTCATGATCGCCGTGTCGAGGTCGGCGGTGAGCGGGTTCTGCTCGGTGGTCTCGAAGATGTTGACGCCGATGATCTTGTCGTCGCCGGCCTCGATCCTGGCCCGCCGCTCGGCGTGCGAGGAGACCAGCTGCGACTTGAGATAGCCGGACTCGACGGCCGCCATCGCGCCGCCCATCTCCTGTATCCGGCCGATCTCGGCGAGGCACTCGGTGACCAGGGACTTCACCTTGGCCTCGATGACGTGCGAGCCCTCGAAGATGTCCTCGTACTCCAGCAGATCGCTCTCGTGCGCCAGCACCTGCTGGATGCGCAGCGACCACTGCTGGTCCCAGGGGCGCGGGAGCCCCAACGCCTCGTTCCAGGCGGGGAGTTGCACGGCCCTGGCGCGTGCGTCCTTGGAGAGGGTGACGGCCAGCATCTCGAGGACGATGCGCTGGACGTTGTTCTCCGGCTGGGCCTCGGTCAGACCCAGGGAGTTGACCTGGACGCCGTAGCGGAAGCGGCGCTGCTTTTCGTCCTCGATGCCGTAACGCTCGCGGGTGACCTGGTCCCAGATGCGGCCGAAGGCGCGCATCTTGCACATCTCCTCGACGAAGCGGACGCCCGCGTTCACGAAGAAGGAGATACGGGCCACCACGTCGCCGAACTTCTCGGCGGGCACCTGACCGGAGTCCCGGACCGCGTCCAGTACGGCGATCGCCGTGGACATGGCGTACGAGATCTCCTGGACCGGAGTGGCTCCCGCCTCCTGCAGGTGGTAGCTGCAGATGTTGATCGGGTTCCACTTGGGGATGTTGGCCACCGTGTACGTGATCATGTCGGTGGTCAGGCGCAGCGAAGGACCGGGCGGGAAGACATGCGTCCCGCGCGACAGATACTCCTTGACGATGTCGTTCTGCGTCGTCCCCTGGAGCTTGGTGACGTCGACGCCCTGCTCCTCGGCGACCACCTGGTAGAGCGCCAGCAGCCACATGGCGGTGGCATTGATGGTCATCGAGGTGTTCATCTGGTCCAGGGGGATGTCCTGGAACAGCCGCCGCATGTCGCCGAGGTGCGAGACGGGGACCCCGACCCGGCCGACCTCGCCGCGGGCGAGGATGTGGTCGGGGTCGTAGCCCGTCTGCGTCGGCAGGTCGAATGCGACGGACAGGCCGGTCTGCCCCTTGGCGAGATTGCGCCGGTACAGCTCGTTGGACGCCTCGGCGGTCGAGTGACCGGCGTACGTCCGCATGAGCCAGGGCCGGTCCTTCTGGCGCTCAGTCATCTGTGAAACCTCAGACATTCCTGAAGCGGTTGATGGCGTCGATGTGCTTCTCGCGAAGCTCCTCGTCGCGCACGCCCAGGCCCTCGCCCGGGGCGAGGGCGAGCACGCCGACCTTGCCCTGGTGGAGGTTGCGGTGCACGTCGTACGCCGCCTGGCCGGTGTCGTCGAGCGAGTAGACCTTCGACAGGGTCGGGTGGATCTTGCCCTTGGCGACCAGCCGGTTCGCCTCCCACGCCTCGCGGTAGTTGGCGAAGTGCGAGCCCACGATCTTCTTCAGCGACATCCACAGGTAGCGGTTGTCGTACTCGTGGTTGTAGCCCGACGTCGATGCGCAGGTGACGATGGTGCCGCCCTTGCGGGTGACGTACACGCTGGCGCCGAAGGTCTCGCGGCCGGGGTGCTCGAAGACGATGTCCACGTCCTCGCCGCCGGTGAGTTCACGGATGCGCTTGCCGAAGCGCTTCCACTCGCGCGGGTCCTGGTTGTGCTCGTCCTTCCAGAACTTGTAGTCCTCGGCGTTGCGGTCGATGATCGCCTCGGCGCCCATCGCGCGGCAGATGTCCGCCTTTTGCGGGCTGGAGACCACACAGATCGGGTTGGCTCCGCCGGCCAGTGCGAACTGGGTGGCGTACGAACCCAGTCCGCCGCTCGCGCCCCAGATCAGGACGTTGTCGCCCTGCTTCATGCCCGCGCCGTTGCGCGAGACGAGCTGGCGGTAGGCGGTGGAGTTGACGAGGCCGGGCGCCGCCGCCTCCTCCCAGCTGAGGTGCTGGGGCTTGGGCATCAGCTGGTTGGACTTGACGAGCGCTATCTCGGCGAGGCCGCCGAAGTTGGTCTCGAAGCCCCAGATGCGCTGCTCGGGGTCGAGCATCGTGTCGTTGTGACCGTCGGACGACTCCAGCTCGACGGACAGGCAGTGCGCGACAACCTCGTCGCCCGGCCGCCAGGCGTTGACACCGGGGCCGGTGCGCAGCACGACGCCCGCGAGGTCGGAGCCGATGACGTGGTACGGCAGGTCGTGCCGCTTGGTGAGCGGCGAGAGCCTTCCGTACCGCTCCAGGAAGCCGAAGGTGGACACCGGCTCGAAGATCGAGGTCCAGACGGAGTTGTAGTTCACCGAGCTGGCCATGACGGCCACCAGGGCCTCGCCCGGGCCGAGCTCGGGCACGGCCACGTCCTCGACATGGAGGGACTTGCGCGGGTCCTTGTCGCGGCTGTCGACGCCGGCGAACATGTCGGCCTCGTCCTTGTGCACGGTCACCGCGCGGTACGAGTCGGGGATGGGCATTGCGGCGAAGTCGGCGGGCGTGCTGTCCGGCGACTGGATCGCGTCCAGGATTTCCTTCACGGGGTGCCTCCGGCGAAGCGCGTTGCGGGAACGCTGAGGGGAAACGTCGGGATGCTGCTGTGGAGGTGTGCCGTCGGTTCGGCTGGTGGTGCTGTGGCAGCGCTGGTGGGCGCGGGAGGGTGCCTGTGACGCAGGCGTCCGGGCGCGCAATCACGATGGTTTGCGGGGACAGCCGACGTACGAATGGTCTCTGCACGCCGGCCGCCCGGACACCTTCAACGTATGGCACGCTGTGCCAGCTCGCAAGACACTGGGTGCCAGGAATTTCTCTCAGTTGTCATCTGGCGGGCACGTATGAGCAACAACGGCCGCCCCGAGAGGGGCGGCCGTAACCTTGCGTAAATGTTTGTGTGCGGTCGGCTCGTACGCTCCGCTTCAAGCCTCTCCGGCGATTTGAGGAGCCGGGGGCGCGGGGGCCGGGGCCCCCGCGCGGGGTCCGGGGCCGGAGCCCCTGGGGTCAGCCCTGGCGGTCGCCCAGAGCCCGCTCGATGGTGCGCATGACCTCGTCGAGCGATGCGTCGGTACGGGCCACCGTCACCAGTACGTCGCCGCTGGTGCGCGTCGACACGGCCGCCGGGCCGGTCCGCTCGGTCCGCTCGCTCGGCGCGGCGGTCGAGCGGCCCGCTCCTATGCCCGAGCCGAACGTGTCGCGGACGATCGAGAACGCGTGGTCCAGCTGAGCCTCCACATCGCCCTGGCCCCCCGCGCGCAGCCAGCGGCGCAGCACATGGTTGTGCGCGGTGACGACCGCGGACGCGGCCACCTCCGCCAGCAGCGGGTCGTCGTTGCCGACATGGTGGTCGCGCTCGTCGAAATGGCCCAGCAGATAGCGCGTGAACAGCCGCTCGTAGCGGGCCACCGAGGCGATCTCCCGCTCCCGCAGGGTGGGCACCTCGCGGGTGAGGCGGTAGCGCTCCACGGAAACGGCGGGGGAGGCCGCGTACATCCGCATGACCTCCTTGATGCCCCGGCACACGGTGTCCAGCGGGTGCTCGTGGGCCGGGGCCGCGTTCAGCACCGCCTCGGCGCGTACGAGCGTGTCGTCGTGGTCCGGGAAGATCGCCTCTTCCTTGGAGCGGAAGTGGCGGAAAAAGGTCCGGCGGGCGACCCCGGCCGCGGCGGCGATCTCATCGACCGTCGTCGCCTCGTACCCCTTGGTCGCGAACAGTTCCATCGCCGCCGCCGCCAGCTCGCGCCGCATCTTGAGGCGCTGTGCGGCGGCGCGACTGCCCGCGGCGCTTTCCGGAGCGTCCGGCGTCGCTTTGGCACGGGTGGGCTTGGCGGGCTGGGGCATGAGCTGAACGTACTGCATTCGTGCAGCGGAACGCGCCTGCGGGTTGGGGTCGCCCCCACTCGCGGCGGGATGCGGACCGTCCGAAGGATCGAGCAGTCCGCCCCAGCCCGCGGTGCGATCAGCGCCGGGCATATTCGCGGAAGCCACGCCCCGTCTTCCGGCCAAGGCAGCCCGCGGCGACCAGATGCTCGAGCAGCGGCGCGGGAGCCAGGCCCGGGTCGCGGAACTCGCGGTGCAGAACCTTCTCGATGGCGAGCGAGACATCGAGCCCGACCACATCGAGGAGCTCGAAGGGGCCCATCGGATAGCCGCCGCCCAGCTTCATCGCGGTGTCGATGTCGTCCAGCGTCGCGTAGTGCTCCTGGACCATCTTGATCGCGTTGTTCAGGTACGGGAAGAGCAGGGCGTTCACGATGAAGCCGGCCCGGTCGCCGCAGTCCACCGGGTGCTTCTTGATCTTCGTGGTCACCGTGCGGACGGTGGCGTGGACCTCGTCGGAGGTCAGGACCGTACGGACCACCTCGACCAGCTTCATCGCCGGCGCGGGGTTGAAGAAGTGCATGCCGATGACGTCCTGCGGGCGCGAGGTGGCGCGGGCGCAGGCGACGACGGGCAGCGACGAGGTGGTGGTGGCGAGCACCGCGCCCGGCTTGCACACCTTGTCGAGGGTCGCGAACAGTTGCTGCTTGATCTCCAGATCCTCGGCCACCGCCTCCACCGCGAGGTCGACCTCGGCGAACGCGTCGAGCGAGCCGGCCGGGGTGACGCGGGCCAGCGTCGCCTCGCGGGCCTCGGCGGTCATCCGGCCCTTGTCGACCGAGCGGGCAAGGGACTTGGCGATACGGGACTTCGCCGTCTCCGCCTTCTCCAGGCCGCGGGCGGCGAGCACCACGTCGTAACCGGCCTTGGCGAAGACCTCCGCGATGCCGCTCGCCATCGTGCCGGAGCCGGCGACGCCGACCGAGTGGACCTCGCGGCCGGCCGCCGCCTCGGCCGCCGGCTGCGGGGTGAGGGCATCGGGGACCAGGTCCGAGGTGCCGGGGCCGGCGTAGGTGTAGAAACCGCGGCCCGACTTGCGGCCGGTCAGGCCCGCCTCGCTGAGCTGCTTGAGGATGGGGGCCGGGGCGTGCAGGCGGTCGCGGGACTCGGCGTACATCGCGTCCAGGACGGTACGCGCGGTGTCGATGCCGATCAGGTCGAGCAGCGCGAGCGGGCCCATCGGCAGCCCGCAGCCCAGCTTCATCGCGGCGTCGATGTCCTCGCGGGAGGCGTACTTCGCCTCGTACATCGCGGCGGCCTGGTTGAGATAGCCGAACAGCAGCCCGTCAGCGACGAAACCGGGCCGGTCGCCGACCGCGACCGGCTCCTTGCCGAGCTCGCGGGCGAGCGCGGTGACGGCCTCGATGGCGCGCGGCGAGGTCAGCACCGAGGAGACGACCTCGACCAGCTTCATCGCCGGTGCCGGGTTGAAGAAGTGGAGGCCGAGCACGCGCTCGGGGTGGGCGGAGTCCGCGGCCAGCCGGGTCACCGAGAGGGCGTTGGTGCCGGTGGCGAGGATGGTGCCGGGGCGCACGACGGAATCCAGCGCGCGGAAGACCTGCTGCTTGGCCTCGTACGACTCGGACACGACCTCGATCACGAGATCGGCGTCGGCGGCGGCCTGCAGATCGGAGAAGGTGCGGAAGCGGGCGAGGGTGTTGCGCCGCTCCTCCTCGGTGATCCGCTCTCGCTCCACAGCGCGGGCGGTGGAGGCTTCGAGCGCGGTGACGGCCTGGTGGGCGGCGGCGTCGCTGATGTCGATGCCGATGACCTCGTGGCCGGCCCGGGCGAGCACTTCGGCGATGCCGGTGCCCATGGTGCCGAGACCGACGACGGCAATGGTGTGGAGAGGGGTGTCCATCGGGGGACTCCAGGGTGAGTGACGACTGAGGAGGGCGCGCGCGGGCGAGAACGCCAAGGGGCGCGGGGCACACAATTGCGTGGCCTGGTACAGCGCCGACGGACTCTGTCCCGGAGTCGCGTCGTACTCACGCATGTGCAGAACTCGTGTGCAGAACTACCGAACCGACAAGCACTCGCGGTGGCTGCGTCACCAGGCCACCGTGAGCTGTGCGGGGGTTACCCGCTCACTTGAGGTTAACTCGCGAGTAACGAGCGCGCCAGACCTGGCCGGGTGTGATCTGGATCGCGGCGTCATCGCCGATACGCTGGCCGCCATGGATGAGGAGTTACGGTCGCTGGCGCGGCGGCTGCGGGGCGAGTCGGGCGGCTCGGCGGCGTACGAACGGCTGCTGGTCACGGAGGATCAGGAGGAGCTCGCCGGAGTTCTCACCGAATATGAGCGGCCCCTGTGGGCACGGGAGATCGCGGCCTACCGTCTCGGCTGCGCGGGGGATCGGCGGGCCTTCGAGGCGCTGGTGCTGCTCCTGAACCACCGCGACCCGGAACGTTGCGTCTCGGCGGCCCACGCCCTGTCCCGCCTGGCGGACCCCCGCACCGCCCGCGCGGCGGCGGCGCTCGCCACGAATGAGCTGCGCGTCGCCTACGCCCTGGTCCCGGTCCGGCTGCTCACCCGCCTGCGGGCCCCGGAGTCGGTCCCAGCGCTGATCACGGTCCTCGCCCGCCGCCTGACCCCGGGCGACCCCCACTGGCGCCTGGCCCTGGCCTGCGTCGAGGGTCTGGGTGCCCTGGGCGACAAACGAGCGGCGACCGTCCTCCGCTCGGCCACCACGCACCCCCGTCTGATGGCGGGGGCGGAAGCGGCACTGGCCCGCCTGGGCTGAGGGCCAGGCGCTCCTTTGCGGCAGGCGCGGAGCGGGAGCAGGCCCGGCTCCCGCCGTCACCGCGTCAGCGCGCTGGCGTACCGCACCTCCGGAACCACGACCCCGTTCACCTCGAACGGTTCCTCCGCGCCGTCCGGCGCGAAGCCCGCCTTCTCGTAGAAGCGGCGGGCGCGCGCGTTCTCCTCGAGGACCCAGAGCGTCATCCGCCCGAAGCCCGCGGCCATCGCTCCGCCCGTCAGCTCTGTCATCAGCGCCCGCCCCACCCCCGTGGAGACCTGCTCCTGCAGCACATACAGCGCGTACAGCTCGCACTGGTCGGCCGTCGCGTCCTCGTCCCGGCTCGGTCCGCAGCACCCCCACCCGACCACCTCGCCATCCCGCTCGGCCACCACATTGGTCAGCCGGGAGTGGCCCTTGGCGAGGAATTCACGGCGCCTCGCCGCGTCCTCCTCCACGCTCATCGTGTCCAGATACGACTGCGGCATCAGCCCTGCGTACGCGTATCGCCAGCCTTGAACGCGGACCCTGGCGACCGCATCGCAGTCGTCCAGGACCATCTCGCGGATCCGTACGTCCATCGGTTGGCCCTACTCCCCGACCAGCGCGAACGCCTCGATCTCGACGAGCAGTTCGGGCCGGAACAGCGCCGCGACCTGGACCGCTGAGCTCGCCGGGAGCCGCCCCGCGTCGATCACCTCGTCGCGCGCGGCCCGGACCGCCGGGAGGTGTGCCACATCGGTGACGAAGTACGTCAGCTTGACCACGTTCTCGAAGGTGGCGCCCGCCGCCGCCAGACAGCGGCGGAGGTTTTCGAAGACCTGCCGAGCCTGCGCCGCCGGGTCGCCCTCGCCCACCACGTTGCCGCCCTCGTCGAAGGCGCACTGTCCCGATATCGCGACGAACCGCCCGGTCCCCCAGACGACATGGCTGTAGCCAGTGCCGGGGGCGACGCCTTCGGGGGCCTTCACGTGGGTGAGCTCGATAGTCATGCGGTCATCCTCGCGCACGCCACTGACAATCGGCCGCCGGCCTCAGAGCAGGGTGAGTTGGGTCGGTTCAGGCCTCACAGGATCCGGCTCCGGAGGCATCGGGATACGCCGCGGCACTCCCCGGTCCGCCGGGCCTATCCCGAACTCCGCTGCCAGTTCGTGGACAAGGCGGGTGATCCGGCGCTGGTACCACTTCGGCGCGTATGCCCCCTCCGCGTACAGCCGCTCGTACCGCCGTACCAGCTGCGGATGGTGCTGCGTCAGCCATGCCATGAACCACTCGCGCGCGCCGGGCCGCAGGTGCAGCACCAGCGGGGTCACCGACGTCGCCCCGGACGCGGCGATCGCGCGTACCGTCGCGCGGAGCTGGTCCGGATGGTCGCCGAGGAAGGGGATGACCGGCGCCATCAGCACCCCGCAGCCGATGCCGTGATCGGTGAGAGTGCGTACGACTTCGAGGCGGCGCTCGGGCGATGGCGTGCCCGCCTCGACCGTGCGCCACAGCTCGCGGTCCGTGAAGCCGACGGAGACCGAGATCCCGACCTCCGTCACCTCCGCCGCCTGCCGCAGCAGATCCAGGTCGCGCAGGATCAGCGTGCCCTTGGTGAGGATCGAGAACGGATTCGCGTGGTCTCGCAGAGCCGAGATGATGCCTGGCATCAGGCGGTAGCGCCCCTCGGCCCGCTGATAGCAGTCGACGTTCGTCCCCATCGCGACATGCGCGCCCTGCCACTGTCGAGAGGCCAGCTGCCGGCGCAGCAGCTCCGGCGCGTTGATCTTCACGACGATCTGGGAGTCGAAGCCGAGTCCGGTGTCGAGGTCCAGATAGCTGTGTGTTTTGCGGGCGAAGCAATACACACAAGCGTGCGTGCAGCCCCGGTAGGGGTTGACGGTCCACTCGAACGGCATCCGTGAGGCGCCCGGCACCCGGTTCAGGATCGAACGGGCGCGGACCTCGTGAAAGGTGATGCCGCGGAATTCGGGCGTGTCGAAGGTCCGGGTCGTCACCGCTGACATACCGAAAAGCGCGGTGTCCCCGGCCGTGGTGGGGTTCTCGACCAGATTGTCCCAGCGCATGGCGCCTCCTCGGTAGCAGTGGCCACATAATAGAACACATGTTCCCTTGATCGCTGCTACCCCAGTTTTTGTCCGCGGCTCCCGAGGTGGTTGGCTGGCGGCGCACCTACGAAGACGCGCACCCCGAAGAACCGAGTGCTGGAGGAACAGGAATGGCGCAGGTCGAGGCCACCACGGAACGGATCATCTCGGCGGACGCGGAGAAGGTGTTCGACGCGCTGGCCGACTACGAGAACACCCGCGCGAAGCTTCTGCCCGAGCACTTCAGCGAGTACGAGGTCCGGGAGGGCGGTGACGGCGAGGGCACCCTCGTCCACTGGAAGCTCCAGGCCACCAGCAAGCGCATCCGCGACTGCCTGCTCGAAGTGACGGAGCCGACCGACGGCCAGTTGGTCGAGAAGGACCGCAACTCCTCCATGGTCACCACCTGGACCGTCACCCCGTCCGGCGAGGGGAAGTCCAGGGCCGTCGTCACCACCGTCTGGAACGGCGCCGGCGGCATCGGCGGATTCTTCGAGAAGACCTTCGCCCCCAAGGGACTTGGGCGGATCTACGACGAGTTGCTCGCCAAGCTGGCCGCCGAGGTCGAGAAGTAGCCTGCCGGGATTTTCTCGAGCTCACCGATTCGAGTGGTTTTCCGTACGGGGTCTGTTGTACGCCGTAGGGGCTCCGACCGGCGCTTAAGCCGCTCACTCAGGCTTCCCACAGCAACTCGTCGCGCTTGCCCGCAGTTGTCGCGTAATGCGAGAAATGGGCCCGCGCAGGCGCGACGAGGGGAGCATGCACGTGGGCGGGATCACTCTGGTGAAGGACGAGCCGACGGCTCCGGCCGCGGCCGTACCGCCTCCGCATGCGGATCAGGCCGGGGCACCCGCGCTCAGCCCGCGCCGCGTACGCCTCGTCTTCTTCGGCCTGATGCTCGCCCTGCTGCTCGCCGCGCTCGAGCAGATGATCGTCGCCACCGCCCTCCCGAAGATCGTCGGCGAGCTCCAGGGCCTGGAACGGATGCCCTGGGCGATCACCGCCTACCTCCTCACCGCCACCATCGGCCTGCCGATCTACGGCAAACTCGGCGACCTCTTCGGCCGCAAGGGCGTCTTCCAGTTCGCGATCGTCGTCTTCGTCATCGGCTCCGCGCTTGCGGGCTGGTCCCGCAGCATGGACGAACTCATCGCTTTCCGTGCCATCCAGGGCATCGGCGCCGGCGGTCTCCTGATCGGTGTGCAGGCGATCATCGCGGACATCGTCCCGGCCCGGGAGCGCGGCCGGTTCATGGGACTCATCGGCGCGGCCTTCGGACTCGCGTCGGTCGCGGGCCCGCTGCTCGGCGGCTTTTTCACCGACCATGTCTCCTGGCGCTGGTGCTTCTACTTCAACGTCCCCTTCGGCGTGCTGACCCTGCTCGTCGTCACCGTGGTGCTGAAACTCCCCAAACCCGCCGCGCGCGCCCGGCTCGACGTTCTCGGCGCGCTGTTCCTCGCCGCCGCCTCCACCTGCCTGGTGCTGCTGACCAGTTGGGGCGGCACGGAGTACGCCTGGGGCTCGCGCGTCATCCTGGGACTGGCGGCCGGGGCGGCGGGAACCATCCTGCTCTTCATCGTCGTTGAGCACTTCGCCCCCGAACCGATCATCCCGCTATGGCTGTTCCGCGACTCGATCTTCAACATCACGAGCCTGGTCGGCGGGGTCGTGGGCGTCGCGCTCTTCGGCGCGGCCGGCTATCTGCCGACCTTTCTGCAGATGGTCGACGGCGCCAGTGCCACCGAGTCCGGGCTGCTGATGCTCCCGATGATGGGCGGCATCGTCGCCGCCTCGATCGTCTCCGGCCGGCTCATCAGCCGTACCGGCCGCTACAAGGTCTATCCCGTGCTCGGCAGTGCGATGTCGGCGGCCGGCATGTGGCTGCTGTCGCGGCTCGAGGCCGACACGCCGCGGCTGGAATACAGCATCTGGCAGGCCGTGCTGGGCGTCGGCATCGGACTGGTGATGCCGGTCCTCATCCTCGCCGTGCAAAACGCCGTGCCGCCCGCCGACCTCGGCGTCGCCACCAGCGCCAACAACTACTTCCGGCAGATCGGCGGCAGCGTCGGCGCCGCCGTCTTCGGCACGCTCTTCGCCGCCCGCCTCACCGACGCGCTGGCCGACCGCCTCCCGGCCGGCGCGGGCCTGCCCGACCCGGCATCCATCACCCCGCAACTGGTCCACGCGATGCCGCCCGCCCTGCGCGACGGTTACATCCAGGCGTACGCGGACGCGATGCCACGGATCTTTCTCTACCTGGTGCCGGTGCTCGCGCTCGGCCTCTTCATCGCCTTCTTCCTCAAGGAGAAACCGCTGGTGTCCTACAACGCATCCGCCCCGGAGACCGCATCCGTACCGCAGGCCCGCAGCGCACCCGCGTACACCTCGGGCGTCCCGGTCTGCGGCATCGTCCAGCACCACGACGGCAGCACAGTCCCGCGCGCCGCCCTCACCCTCATCGACGTACAGGGGCACCAGATCGGGCGCGGCGCGAGCGGCGAGGACGGGCGGTACGCACTGAGCGTGCCGGGGGCCGGCTCGTACGTCATGATCGCGGCGGCGGCCGGGCACCAGCCACAGGCGGTCACCGTCACCGTCGGAGAGCGGCCGGTCGACCTCGACGTGGTCCTCGGCGGCGCGGGCCGGCTCGCCGGGACCGTCGTGACGGCGGACGGCACGCCTGTGCGGGACGCGGCCGTGACGCTGACCGACGTACGCGGCGATGTCGTCGCCACCGCCCGCAGCGGCCGCGAAGGCGGCTATGTCATCACGGAGTTGGTGGCGGGGGAGTACACCCTCGCCGCGAGCGCCCCCGCCTTCCGGCCCGCGGCGCTACCGGTGAGCGTGCAGGCGGCCCGCGAGACCCGGCAGGACGTAGAGCTGGCGGGCGGAGCGGTGCTGCGGGGCACGGTGCGGGCCGGTGACGGCCGCCCGGTCGAGGACGCGCGCGTCACACTGCTGGACGCGGCCGGCAATGTGGTGGACACCCTCACCACGGGCCCCGACGGCACCTTCCGCTTCGTCGACCTGTCATCGGGTGAGTACACGGTGATCGCGGCGGGCTATCCGCCGGTGGCGACAGTCCTGCAGGTCGCGGGCGGCGGACGCACCGAACGCGATCTTCAGCTGGGGCACGAGGACTGAATACCGATCAGTTCTGCGCGGGCGCACGACCCATCCCGCCTCCGTTGCCCCGTCAGTGGTCGGGCCCGGCGACGAGCGGCCGCGGCGTGCCTGTCGGCCTGCGCGCGTGGCGGCGTGCTGAAGGACCGAACGCCGCGTGAAGGAATGAGCCGGGCGCTTGTCGGGGTAACCCAGGAGCGATAGACCGATCTTGACGTCGTGTCACATCCCTGGGAGCTGGTCATGAGCGTGACGAGTCGGTACAAGGATGCCTGGGAAGGCTTCTGGAGTGAGGCTTCCGACGAGCCGGGAGCCGTCTTCTGGGACGCGGAGCCGGCCCTGACCGCGGGAATCCATCTCGCGCTCTACGAACCGCATGTGACGGAACCCGAACTGACCCTGGTGGATCTGGGCTGCGGCAATGGCACACAGACCCGCTTCCTCGCCGACCGCTTCCCGCGTGTCCTCGGGGTGGACCTGTCGGCGGCCGCCATCGAACTCGCCGGAAGACAGGACAAAGTAGGGCAGGCGCGGTTCCGGGAGATCGACGCGGTGGACGGGGCCGAGGTGGCGCAGCTGCACGCCGAACTGGGCGACGCCAATGTCTATGTACGCGGAGTGCTCCACCAGTGCGACCCCGAGGACCGGCAGGACCTGGCCGACACCGTCGCCACACTGGTGGGGGAGCGCGGGCGGGCCTTCGTGGTCGAGCTCGCTGAGGCCGCCGGGCAGAAGCTGATGGGCCTGGCGCAGTCGCCGTCGGGGCTGCCGCCGAAGCTTCAGCCGGTCTTCCGGCACGGGCTCGTGCCGGGGGCGGTGGCCGACGCCGAGCTGGTGGAATTCTTCGACAGTGCCGGGCTCGACGTGCTCGCGAGCGGTGAACTTCCGCTGACGACAACGGAGTATGCGGCGGACGGATCACGGGTCGAGCTGCCATCGAAATGGCTGGTCCTTGGCCGGAACGGGTGATGCAGGAGGTGTGACCCCCGGGTAGTTATCCACAGGGCTGGCCCGGCTGCCGGGCGACGCGTACGGTTCCAGACATGAAGATCCTCATCAGCGCCGACATGGAAGGCGCCACCGGTGTGACCTGGCCGGCTGACGTGCTGCCCGGCACTCCCCAGTGGGAGCGCTGCCGGACCATGTTCACCTCCGATGTGAACGCAGCGGCCCTCGGCTTCTTCGACGGCGGCGCCGATGAGGTGCTCATCAACGAAGCGCACTGGAGCATGCGCAATTTGCTGCTGGAGGGGCTCGACGAGCGGGTAGCGATGCTCACCGGCAAGCACAAGTCGCTGTCGATGGTGGAGGGCGTGCAGCACGGCGACGTGGACGGCATCGCGTTCGTCGGCTACCACACGGGGGCCGGCGCGGAGGGTGTGCTCGCCCACACCTACCTCGCCAACTCGATCACGGGCGTCTGGCTGGACGGCGCGCGGGCGAGCGAGGGCCTGCTCAACGCCCATGTGGTCGCGGAGTTCGGCGTGCCGGTGGTGCTGGTGACCGGTGACAACCTGACCTGTGTGGACGCCGACGGCTACGCGCCCGAGGCCCGCAAGGTCGCGGTGAAGGACCACGTCTCGCGGTATGCGGCGGTGTGCCGCACCCCGGGCCGTACCGCGTCCGACATCCGCGGCGCCGCGAAGGAGGCGGCGGCCCTCGCCATTCGGCACGAGCCGGTGCGGGGCGGCCCGTTCACCGTGGAGCTGGAGTTCGACGCGGAGCATCTCGCGGCGGCGGCCACCGTAGTGCCGGGCGTGGCAGGGAGCGGCGAGCGTCGCGTCGCGTACACCAGCGGGACCATGTATGAGGGCATTCGCACCTTCAAAGCGGTCACGACGATCGTCTCGGCGGCAGTGGAGGAGCAGTATGGCTGACGTGACAACGCCCATCGACGGCCAGGCTCTCGACGAAGTGGTGACCTTCACCTCCGAGCTGATCCGCATCGACACCACCAACCGCGGCGGAGGCGACTGCCGGGAGCGGCCCGCCGCAGAGTATGCCGCCGAGCGGCTGGCCGGCGCCGGCCTTGAACCCACCCTGCTGGAGCGCACCCCGGGTCGTACCAATGTCGTCGCGCGGATCGAGGGCACCGACCCGTCCGCCGACGCCCTGCTCGTCCACGGCCATCTGGACGTGGTGCCCGCCGAGCCCGCCGAATGGTCCGTGCACCCCTTCTCCGGGGAGGTCCGGGACGGGGTGGTGTGGGGCCGCGGCGCGGTCGACATGAAGAACATGGACGCGATGGTCCTCGCGGTTGTCCGGGCCTGGGCGCGCGCCGGCGTCAGGCCCCGGCGCGACATCGTGATCGCGTACACCGCCGACGAGGAGGCAAGCGCCATCGACGGCGCGGGCTTCCTCGCCGACCACCATGCCGGCCTCTTCGAGGGGTGCACGGAAGGGATCAGCGAGTCCGGGGCCTTCAGTTTCCACGCCGGCCCCGGGATGACGCTCTACCCGATCGCGGCCGGGGAGCGCGGCACGGCCTGGCTCAAGCTCACCGCGCACGGCAGGGCCGGACACGGCTCCAAGGTCAACCGGGCCAACGCCGTGAGCCGGCTCGCCGCTGCCGTCGCCCGGATCGGCGAGCACCGGTGGCCGGTGCGGCTCACGCCGACCGTGCGGGCCGCGCTGGCCGAGCTCGCCGTGCTGCACGGCATCGAGACCGATGTGGACGCGGACCATTTCGACGTGGACGCGCTGATGGCGAAGCTGGGGCCGGCCGCCGCGCTGGTCGAGCCGACTGTGCGCAACAGCACCAACCCGACCATGCTGGAAGCCGGTTACAAGGTCAATGTCATTCCGGGGCAGGCCACCGCGTACATCGACGGGCGGATGCTGCCCGGCTGCGAGGCCGAGTTCGAAGAAACGCTGGACCTGCTGACCGGACCTGACGTCGAGTGGGAGTTCCACCACCGCGAGGTGGCTCTGCAGGCTCCCGTCGACTCCCCGACGTTCGCCAAGCTGCGCGCGGCCGTGATGCGTTTCGACCCGGGCGCGCAAGTCGTGCCGTACTGCATGCCGGGCGGCACAGACGCCAAGCAGTTCTCCCGGCTCGGCATCACCGGCTACGGTTTCTCGCCGCTGAAGCTTCCTGCCGGCTTCGACTACGCGGCAATGTTCCACGGGGTCGACGAGCGCGTTCCGGTCGACGCGCTGCACTTCGGTGTGAACGCTCTCGACCACTATCTGCGGTCCGCATAGGGGGAGTCGGTAATGGTACCCACGGGAGCCTACGGAACCTGGCCGTCACCCATCGACGCGGCGCTCGCCGCCTCGCACGACGGGCGCCCGGAGTTCCTCGGCATGGTCGCCGACGAAGTGTGGTGGACCGTGCCACGTCCCACCGAGGGCGGCAGACGAGCCCTGATTCGCCGGCGGGCAGATGGCGGCGAGGAGTCGGTGCTCCCCTCCCCGTGGAATGTTCGCAGCAGAGTCATCGAGTACGGCGGGCATCCCTGGGCCGGAGCCGGCCGCGCCGAGAGCGGTCCGCTCCTCGTCTTCGTCCACTTCCCCGACCAGCGGCTGTACGCCTATGAGCCCGATGTGCCCGACGCCGTGCCGCGCCCCCTCACCCCGGTGTCGGCGGTCGGCGGTGGGCTGCGCTGGGCCGACCCGCAGCTCCGTCTGGAGCGAGGCGAAGTCTGGTGCGTACTGGAAGAGTTCACCGGCGAGGCCGCCACGGACGTACGCCGAGTGATCGCGGCCGTGCCGCTGGACGGCTCGGCGGCCGAGGACCGGGGGGCGGTGCGGGAGCTCTCCGACGACAGGCACCGATTCGTCACCGGGCCGCGGCTCTCACCGGACGGGCGGCACGCCGCCTGGATCGCCTGGGACCATCCGCAGATGCCCTGGGACGGCACGGTCGTGATGCTCGGCGAGGTGACGGCGGGGGGCCCGTTCGGTGGCGCGCGGCAGGTCGCCGGGGCCACGGACGAGTCGGTTGCTCAGGTCGACTGGGCCCCGGACGGCTCGCTGCTCTTCGTCTCCGACCTCGGCAACTGGTGGGAGTTGCAGGGGGTCCGGCTGGAGGCGCTGGTCTCCGGAGTCGCGCCCAAAGTCCCGCCCGGAGTGGGGCCCGAGGTCGTGCCTGGGGTGGGGCCGGGGCCCGGCGTCGCGCCCGCGGTTCTGCCCGGGGCCGTGCCGAGCACCGGCCTCTGCCCGGGCCGCGGGGAGGAGTTCGGCGGGCCGCTGTGGAAGATCGGCCTCAAGTGGTTCCACCCGCTGGACAACGGGCTGATCGCCGTTATCCACGGCAAGGGCGCCACTGCCCTGGGGATACTCGACCCGGAGACCGGCGAGCTCGTCGACGCCCCGGGGCCGTGGACCGAGTGGGCCTCCACCCTCGCCGTGCACGGCGACCGGGTCATCGGGGTCGCGGCCAGCCCCCGCAGTGCCTACGAGGTCGTCGAGCTCGACACCGCCACCGGGCGGACCAGGGTGATCGGCTCGGCCCACGACGACCCGGTGGACCCGGTGTACTACCCGGAGCCGCAGATCCGCACCTTCACCGGCCCCGACAACCGGGAGATCCACGCCCATATCTATCCGCCCCACAGTCCCGACCGGATAGCGCCCGACGAGGAGCTACCGCCCTTCGTGGTGTGGGCGCACGGTGGCCCCACCAGCCATGCACCGCTCGTCCTCGACCTGGAGATCGCCTACTTCACCTCACGCGGCATCGGCGTTGCCGAGGTCAACTACGGCGGCTCGACCGGGTACGGCAGGGAGTACCGCGACAGGCTGCGTGAGCAGTGGGGCGTCATCGACGTCGAGGACTGCGCGGCCGTAGCCGAGGCGCTGGCCGCCGAGGGCACGGCCGACCCGGCCCGGCTCGCCATCCGCGGCGGCAGCGCGGGCGGCTGGACCACCGCCGCCTCGCTCACCACCACCGACGTCTACGCCTGCGGCACCATCATCTACCCCATCCTCGACCTGGTGAGCTGGGCCACCGGTGAGACCCACGACTTCGAGTCGCAGTATCTCCAGTCGCTGGTAGGTCCGCTGGCCGAAGTCCCGGGCCGCTACCGCGAGCGCTCGCCGCTGCAGCACAGTGACCGGATCAGCACCCCGTTCCTGCTGCTCCAGGGCCTGGACGATGTGATCTGCCCGCCCGCGCAGTGCGAGCGCTTCCTGGCGCGGATGGCGGGTCGCGGCATCCCGCACGCGTACATCGCCTTCGAGGGCGAGGGCCACGGCTTCCGCAGAGCCGAGACCATGATCCGCGCACTCGAGGCCGAACTGTCCCTGTACGCCCAGACCTTCGGCATCCCCCACCCCGACGCCCCGCTGCTGGAGCTCAAGAAGTGACCCGCACGCCCCTGACGCCCCTGACCCGCCCGGCGCGACTGCGGCCGGGGGCCAAGGTCGCCGTCGTGGCGCCCAGCGGTCCCGTGCCGGGCGAGCGGCTCGACGCGGGCCTGGAGATCCTGCGCGGCTGGAACCTGGACCCGGTCGTACTGCCTCATGTCCGCGACCAGCACCCCGAGTTCTGGTATCTCGCGGGGGCCGACCGGGACCGCGCCCGCGACCTGACGGAGGCATGGTGCGACCCGTCGGTCTCCGCCGTCATCTGCGCCCGCGGCGGCTACGGCGCCCAGCGCATGGTCGACCTGCTCGACTGGACCGCGATACGCGCAGCCGGCCCCAAGGTCTTCGTCGGCTACAGCGATGTCACAGCCCTCCACGAGGCCTTCGCCGTCCGGATGGGACTGGCCACCCTGCACGGCCCGATGGTCGGCGCCGCCACCTTCCTCAAGGACGCCCCCACCCAGGAGTCACTGCGGGCCACGCTCTTCGAGCCCGAGTCGGTACGCACCCTGGGCCTGGACACGGCCCGCACGATGGTCCCCGGGCGCGCCCGGGGCATCACACTCGGCGGCTGCGTCAGCCTGCTCGCCGCCGACCTGGGCACCCCGCACCCCAGGCCGTCCGCCCGCGGCGGTCTGCTGCTGATCGAGGACGTGGGGGAGGAGGACTACCGGCTCGACCGAGTTCTCACCCAACTGCTGCGCTCCGGCTGGCTGGAGGGTGTTGCCGGGGTCGCGCTCGGGTCATGGGCGCAGTGCGGTCCGTACGAACAGGTGCGGGCGGTGCTGCACGACCGGCTCGGGGGCCTTGGCATACCGGTCGTCGAGGAGCTGGGTTTCGGGCACAGCCCGACCGCGCTGACGATGCCCCTCGGGGCGCCGGCGGTGCTGGACGCCGACGCGTGCACGCTAACGCTGGATGAACCCGCGCTGATCTGAGGCCTAGACCGTGCCGGGGTCCTGGACCGTGCCCCGCTCCCGCAGCGCCGCGTATCCCGGCCGGATCACCTCGTCGATGAGGCGGCGGCGCTCCGGCAGCGGCAGGAACGCCGACTCGACCGCGGCGACCGTGAACTCCTCGAAGACCTCGGTGCCGTAGCCGAAAGCGTCCACCATGTGCTGGAACTCCTGGCTCATGGTGGTGCCGGAGACCAGGCGGTTGTCCGTGTTGAGCGTGATACGGAAACCGAGGCGGCGCAGCAGGTCGATGGGGTGCGTGGCGTAGTCCTTCGCCGCGCCCGTCTGGAGGTTGGACGTCGGGCAGACCTCCAGGGCGATGCCGTTGTCGCGTATGTACGCGGCCAGGTGGCCCAGGTCCGCCGTGCCGTCGTCGTGCACCGTGATGTCGTCGGTGATGCGAACGCCGTGCCCGATCCGCTCGGCGCCGCAGATCTGCACCGCCTCGTGGATCGACTCGGCGCCGACGGCCTCGCCCGCGTGGATCGTGAAGTGGCAGTTGTGCCGCTTCAGATGCTGGAAGGCGGCCAGATGGCGGGCCGGCGGGTTGCCGATCTCACCGCCCGCGATGTCGAAGCCGGCGACCCCGCGCTCGCGGTGGGCTACCGTCAACTCGGCTATTTCCAAGGAGCGTTCGGTGTGGCGCATACCGGTGAGCAGGGCGCGGACCGTGATCCGGCCGCCGGTGCGGCGCTCGCCCTCGCGCAGGCCCGCGTTGACCGCGTCGACGACCTCGTCGAGGGTCAGGCCGCGCTCCAGGTGTTGCTCGGGGGCGTATCGCACCTCCGCGTAGACGACCCCGTCCGCCGCCAGGTCCTCGGCGCACTCCGCCGCGATGCGCTCCAGCGCCTCGGGGGTCTGCATCACCGCGCAGGTGTGGGCGAAGGTCTCCAGGTAGCGCTCCAGCGAGCCGGAGTCCGCGGCGTCGCGGAACCAGGTGGCGAGCGCGGCCGGGTCCTCGGTGGGCAGCTCGCGGTAGCCGCACTCCCGTGCCAGTTCGATGATCGTGGCGGGGCGCAGGCCGCCGTCGAGGTGGTCGTGGAGGACGGCCTTGGGCGCGCGGAGGATGTCAGACAAGTGCATGCACCGGGAGTGTACGCCACGTCTGAGGGACACGCCGTGACGGCGGTCTCCTCTCCGGCGCCGCGGTCAGTTCGACTGGAGTACGGGCATGGCGGGCGCACCGGTAGGCAGCATGTGCTTCGCCGCCAGGATCGGGATGTCACCGACCCGGACCACCTGCGTGACCAGCACCGCAGGGGTGTCGGGCGCCCGGCCCAGCTGCTCGCCGCGCCGCTGCCCGAGGAGGGTCGCGGTCACCCCGCTGTGACCGGTCAGCGCGACCCCGCGGGAGGCCGCGGCCAGCACCGCGAGCATGGAGGTGGCCGGAGCGGGCGTGGTCCGCAGCGCCTCGGCGAACGCCGGATGCTCCCGCTCCAGGACCTCTTCGGCGGCCGCCCACTCCTGGCTGAGCGCCGCCGCCGTGCCGTCCCCCGTCAGCAGCGACTCCCAGAAACGCAGCTCCGCCCTGGCCGGCGCGAGCAGATGCTGGGTGGTGAAGTCGGTGGGCTCCTCCACCGCGCGCAGCAGTGGCCGCACCCGGAGCGGCGAGCCGGTGGACAGCAGCTCCTCCAGGGGCTGGATGTACTCGTAACCCCGCCGCAGCGGGCGGTCGTTGACCGTCCGCCCGACTCCTCGGCGGACCGAGAGCAGTCCGTCCTCCTGGAGCAGCAGCAGCGCCTCGCGCAGGGCGGGCCTGCTGACCCCGAGCTCGGTCGCGAGCCGGGGCTCCGACGGCAGTGTGGAGCCCGGGGGATAGGTGCCCTCGTGGATGGCGTCGGCGATGCGCTCGTACAGAACGACGACTGGCCTCCGCTGTTGCCCGCTGACTGCCATTGGCCCTCCTCGGCTCACTTGTCAGCAAGCTATGCGAGCCCGAGCGGTGGGGCAAACGCCCGCTGGATCCGGGATGAGCTGCGATTTGTCGGCCATCGGGAATTCGCGGTGAGCAGGGCGAGTCCTCTATGCGCGTAGAGTTCACCAGGTAGGAGGCTACTTGTCTGACAAGGCGGTGCTGTCTGGCGGCGGTGACTCCCAAAGATGCGCCCGGCTGTCCTCGCCCACCACTGAACCCGAGGTCGGGTGGGTGATCCGCACCGTCCAGCTGCCGCGCTACCTCTCGGACGCGCCGCTCCGAAGCCGGGTGACCGCCGCGACCAACAAGTTTGAGGCGTTCAACGGCTTCTCGGACCGGGTGCGCTTCAGTCAGCGCGGAGTTCACGTCGCTGGTGGCCAACCTGGTGATCTTCCCCAACACCCTGGGCATCGCGGACGTGGTCCGCCGGCTCCAGGCCGAGGGCTGGATCATTGACCCGCTGGACCTCGCCCGGATCTCCAGCGGGCGCGGGTTGGTCATGCGACGGATGCCGTGTCGTGTCCCGAGGGTCAGTCCCGTCACCGTTCCAGCGCGCTCATCAGGGACAGGCGCGGCCGGTCTGCAGGGTGGTGACAGCCGCGGTGATGATGGTGTCGAGCCTGTCCCGGGTATTCGCCAGGTTGCTGATCTGGGTGTCGATGCGGTCCCGCTCCGCCGTCAGCCGGTCGAGCAGCTCGGGCGTCACCTCACCGGTCACGACGCACGGCAGAAGTTCCACGATCGACCTGCTCGGCAGCCCTGCCCCGTACAGCTGCTGGATCAGCAGTACGCGGTCGACGGCGCTGTCCGGATAGTGCCGTTGCCCGCTGGGGCTGCGTTCGGAGGCGAGCAGGTGCTGCTCTTCGTAGTACCGCAGCGCTCGCACGCTCACGCCTGTCCTGGTGGCGAGTTCCCCGATGCGCATCGCGCCTCCCTTGCCTGTCAGGGTCCGACATTCCTACCCCTGACGTCAGCGTAAGGGGCGGCCCCTTCGATCAAGGCCGGATCCAGCGGAAGAGGGCAGCGGCACCCGGTCTCGGCGGCAACTGCGGCGTCCTATCCGCGTACCGCCGCGTACCTTCCCGTCCCCAACATGGCCGTCTACGCGGCAGCCAAGGCGTTCGTGCTGAGCTTCACCGAGGCCCTGTGGCAGGAGTCCCGTGGCACCGGGTTGCGCGTGCTCGCACTGTCTCCCGGCGCGACCAGCACCGAGTTCTTCGACGTCCTCGGCACCAACGCCCGCGGACGGCGGCTCCAAACGCCAGCCCCCTGGGGAGGTCGTGGCGACGGCGCTGCGGGCCCTTGACCGCCGCACACCACCGCCGAGCGTCGTCTCCGGCCGACTCAACCGCGTGATGGCGAGCCTGGGCCGGGGGTTGAGCAGGCGTCGTGCGGTCCTGCTCATGGGATCCATGACCGCCGCACACTAGGGTCTGGCTCTTCGAGCAGGTAGTTCGGCGTGCTGCCGCGCTCAGCAGGGGGACGCCGCCGTCATGCTGCCCACCAGCACGCCGCCGGAGCCCCGAAGATCCACCGCACGCACCGCGCCCGTCGCCTCAAAGGGAGGCCCGAGGACCGGGACGGGCGCGCCTGTCCCGGTCCTCGGGCCTGCGGACGCGAAGCCGTGGCTTCGGCGATGCCGTGATCGGCGTGGCGCGCGTCACACCTTCTTGCCTCTGACGTCAGCGTCAGCTTTTAGCGTGATCGATGGAGGGCCTGCGGGCCGGAGAATCCACCGAGAGAAGGACGAGATGTCGTCGTACGACGAATACACCAGTCTGCGCGTGGCGATCGACGCGGGCGTGGCCCATGTCACGCTCGACAACCCGCCGGTCAACATGCTCGACACGGCACTCATCAACGAACTGCACGACTTCGCCGGGGCTGTCCGCGGGGACGAGCAGGTGCGCGTGATCGTGGTGCAGAGCGCCGACCCGGACTTCTTCGCCGCCCACGTCGACCTGAGCTTCATGCTCAAGCCGGAGACCTTCGCAGAGCTGGCCAACCCGAACGCTGTCGCCGGCGGCGACGAGTCGCTCCTCAATCCCATGCAGAAGCTGATGCTGCGCTTCCGCACGCTGCCGCAGGTGACGATCGCCAAGCTCGCCGGGCGCCTTCGGGGCGGCGGTAACGAGCTGGCGATGGCACTCGACATGCGCTTCGCCGCCAAGGGGCGGACATGGCTCGCCCAGCCCGAGACCCGGATGGGCATCATCCCCGGTGGCGGGGGCACCCAGCTGCTGCCCCCGCTGGTGGGGCGCGCCAGGGCTCTGGAAGTGATCCTCGGCGGGAACCTGTTCGACGCGGAGGTGGCCGAGCGCTACGGCTGGATCAACCGCGCGCTCCCGGCCGAGGAACTCGACGGCTTCGTCGACGCACTCGCCCGGCGCATCGCGGCGCTGCGCCCGGAACAGATCGCCGCGGCCAAGGCGGCGGTCGGGGCCGCATCGACCAGCGGCGGGCACCTGCTGGAGGGGCTCGGCGAGGAGAGCAAGGCACTGGGCGGGGTGTACCCGGCTCCGGACGCGGTGGTCGAGCGCATGCGCGCCGCCGTGGAGGCCGGCGCACAGACCCGCGAAGGCGAACTCGACCTGGAGGCTTCGCTGGACCGCGTTCCCTGGTAGGGCTTTGTCAGGTGTTGCCGTAGGGCTGCCATGGGGTGCCCAGGGTGGTCTTCAGCTCGCGGTAGTAGTGCTGGATGCGCCGGCGGAGCTTGGCGAGCCTGACCAGGTCGCGGGCGGGGATGTCGGCGGGCAGGTTCGAGATCCAGTACTTGACCGGCTCCTCCTGTCCCGGGTGCCAGTGGGCCGGCGGTCGCCGCCCCGGTTGAGGCGGTGCCGGTGGGTACGGCCCGAGCCGGCCGGGACCGGGGCCGCGCGCATAGATGCGCGAAGGATGCCTCCGATCTGAGCCGGTCAGGGTTGTCGCCCGCCGTGGCCAGGAGCTGGGCGGGGGTCTCATGCCGACGCCATGCAGTACGACCAGTTCGGCACCGCCCGGAGGCCGGCCATTCGCGCGGAGGACAGCCGAAGCGTCAGTCAGAGGGGCAGGCTTCCGAGCGGTACGACTACATCCCCACGGTCAGTCAACGGCACACCCGGACCAGCGGCCGGCTGATCTAGCCGAAACTGCACGGTCGGTCGTAGTCAGGTGTCTTCGGGATCCAGCTCGAAGATGAAATAGATGCTCAGGCAGTAGGGCTCGTCCTCGCCATGGAGGAAGTCCCACGACACGTCTGACAGGCGGATTCGTTGTTCCCGCACCCACTCATGGGCTTTCTTGAAGGCTTCCGCGGCAGTTGTGGCGAGGAACAGCTTCCTGGCCATGGGATGCACGCCAGTCTCAGCGTCCGAGTCGTCGAAACCCTCCGGAACGTCCAGGCAGAAGTTGGGATCGAGCTCCATGGAGTGCGCCCTTTCCAGCCGATTCAGCCAGTACGAATTGACAGAGGTTGCCCTCTGAGCATGACGCCGGGTAAGACCGCCACACACCCGGAAGGGTTGCTTCTGCCGACCCTGCGGCGAGGTGACTCAGCCGATGAAACGGCCCCGCGATGATCCGAACGACACTGCCTGGCTAGCCGCAAGCGCCCGCCGGACGGACTGGTTCGGGCCGCACCGCGAGCCTTCGGGGCGAGCCGGCACAGGCATCCGCGCAGATCAACTGGCAACCGGCCACCGGCGGAGCGCACGCGCTCAGCCGGCTACCGGCGGACCGCACTCGCAGAGCACCGCCCCTCCATCAGTGGCGGACACTGCCCCGGCCCGCGCTCGGGGGCCTGCGAGTGCGTTCCTTCGCGGCTGCACGGCAAGCGAGTCCTCAACCCGTCAGGCGTCGAAGCGGTGGCGGGAGGCCTCGATGCTTCCGAGGTACTGGTGTGTCCAGTCGCACAGTCCGTCGATCGTCACCCGCAGGGCCTGGCCCGGCTCGGTGAGGGCGTACTCGACCCGCGGCGGCACGACGGGGTGCACCGTCCGCTCGACCAGACCGTTGCGCTCCAGCATGCGCAGGTTCTGGGTGAGCATCTTGTGGCTGACGCCCTCGATCTCGTCCCGCAACTCGCTGAAGCGCAGGGTGCGTTCACCGAGAGCCTCGATGATCAGGAGCGCCCACTTGTTGGCGACGTCCGAGAAGATCTCCCGCGCCAGAGAGTCCGCACGCCTCAGGTCCGCATCCTCGGGCGAGCCGCTGAACTGCTTGGTCACCATCAGGTTCCCCAGTCACTGAAAAGTGCGTTCTTCCATGTCAGCGGCCACTCTCCTACGGTTCCTGAGTAACCGCAAGAGAGCGGCTCTCATAGCAATGGAGGCAGACAGCATGGCCATCACCCTGGTGAACCCCAACGGATTGCCGGAAATCGACGCCTACCGGCAGGTGTCGATCGCGACCGGGTCGAAGCTGGTCTTCATCGCCGGGCAGGTCGCCTGGGACGTCGACGGTGTCACGGTCGGCGAAGGCGACCTCGCCGCTCAGGTCGAGCAGTGCTACGTCAACATCGGCACCGCCCTGGCCGCGGCAGGCGCCTCCTTCGACGACGTGGCGAAACTGACCGTCTACGTCGTCGACTGGACCCCCGACAAGATGCCCCTGCTCATGGAGGGGCTCGGTCGGGCGGCCGCGAAGCTGGGGGTCACCGCGACACCCCCTGCCTCGCTGCTGGGCGTAGCGGCACTGGACGTACCCGACCATCTGGTCGAGGTCGAAGCCACCGCCGTCATCGACTGAGCAGGCGCTCTTCGCCCCGGGACTGTCCGACCCCGGCGTCCGCCGCGGTGCGGGTGCCGGGCACGACGGGCCTGAGATCTGAGGCCGACGGCCGGGCTGTCAGTACCGGCTGGGACACTCCCACTTTGGACACCACACCCGAGCAGATGAGCTCCCGGACAGCGGCCGGATGGACCGTCACGCTCGCGGGCCTCGGAGCAGTCGCCGGCTTCGTCTGGGACGGGCCGTTCCTCGCCGTCGCCTGCGCCCTTTCCCTGGGAGGCGGCGCTGCCCTGGGCACGGTCCTGTCCCGCCGTCGAATGATCGCAACCATTCGGGAAGGACAGGGGAAGGCCGCCGGGCTCGGGTACGCCGACGGAATCTCGGACATGGTGGTGCTGGAGATATCCGCGTACAGGACCTCCGTCTTTCCGCTGTCCGGCCCCGAAGCGGTAGACCCCGCCGAGCGCAGGGCGCGCCGTAAGGCCGCCTACCGGCTCACGGCCGCCGACGGGCTTCCCCACCACATTCGCGAGGCCGCGGCCGCAGCTCTCGAAGCGATCGACGACGCGCGTGACCGCGACACCCAGTCCGCCATCGAGGACCTCATGAAGGCCGTCCAGGAGCAGCGCCGCGGCATGTGACCGCAGCTACCGCCGGCCCTCTTCGTGGCCTGCACCCGAAGGTTCCCGAGGACCATCCCTCGCTGTGCCGTCCGACGATGTCCACGCCGCCTTTGGTGTCCAGCTCCAGCGCGGTATCCCTCACCCGTACGGCCCGCTACCGCACTCATAGGGCCAGAAACCGTTCATCCTGGTCCCATGAGCCCCGCCTCCCCTTATCTCGCCGCAGCTCCGCGGGTCGGTATACGCCACTACGCGTACGAGGACAGCGAAGAATTCACGGCGCTGGCCCGCCGGAGCACCGGTCACCACCGGCCCTGGCTCTTCCCGCCCATCACCGCGGAGGCGTACGCCGCCTACGCCCAGCGGATCATCGAGGACCCGGCCAAGTCCGGATTCCTCGTCTGCCGGCGGGAGTCGGGCCGCATCGCGGGCTTCATCAACATCAACAACATCGTCGAGGGCGGCTTCCGCAGCGGGGCCATCGGCTACGGCGCCTTCTCCCATGCCGTCGGCCACGGCCTGATGAGCGAGGGACTCGGCCTGGTCGTGCGGTACGCCTTCGGCCCGCTGCGCCTGCACCGGCTGGAGGCCAACATCCAGCCCGGGAACGCGTCGTCGATCGGGCTCGTACGCCGAGCCGGCTTCCGGCTCGAGGGCTTCTCGCCCGACTTCCTCTTCATCGACGGGGCCTGGCGCGACCACCAACGCTGGGCGATCACGGCGGAGATGCTCGACCGCTGACCGTCCCGGGTCCTCGGCGACCGTGGCCGCCTTTGCCGAAGACTGACTCGCGGAGCCCCTGGTCAGGCCGGAGCCCACCGTGTTCCATGGTCACCGGGGGGCGTCGGCCAAAGGAGCTGTCGGCGGCCCGCGCGAGGAGCGAGGTTGCCTTGGCCACAACCGTGCGGCGTACCGTACTGACCCTGCCCGCAGCCCCGGTGGGGCCGCCGAACCCGCTGCCCGCTCTGCGGCCGCTGGACGAGATGCACTCGATCGACGAGCGCGCCAAGCAGGAGCTGCCGCGCGAGATGGCACGGCAGATCGGATACGAGCCGCTGCGCACGCTGCTGCCGGTGCGGGTGCTCGACGGCTACGGCCGCGAGCGCACCGAGACCCCTCTCGACGCGATCGTGATCGAGAACGAACGGCTGCGCGTCACCGTGCTGCCCGGCCTCGGCGGCCGCATCCACTCGCTGCACCACAAGCCCTCCGGGCGCGAACTCCTGTACCGCAACCCGGTGTTCCAGCCCGCCGACTTCGCACTCAACGGCGCCTGGTACTCCGGCGGCATCGAGTGGAACATCGGCGCGACCGGCCACACCACCCTGTCCTGCGCCCCGCTGCACGCCGCCCTCGTGCCCGCGCCCGACGGCGGCGAGATGGTCAGGCTCTGGGAGTGGGAGCGGCTGCGCGACCTGCCGTTCCAGGTGGACCTGTGGCTGCCCGCCGACTCCGACTTCCTCCATGTCGGCGTACGGATACGCAACCCGCACGAGAGGCCCGCGCCGGTCTACTGGTGGTCCAACATCGCCGTCGAAGAGCATGAGACGACCCGCGTGCTCGCGCCGGCCGAGGAGGCCTGGCAATTTGGCTACGAGCGGAGCCTGCGCCGGGTGCCGGTGCCGGAGTTCCGTGGCGCGGACCGTACGTACCCGCTGCGCAGCGAGTATCCCGCCGACTACTTCTACGAGGTGCCGGCCCAGGCACGTAAGTGGATCGCCTCGCTGGACGCGGACGGGCACGGCCTCGTGCAGACCTCGACCGATGTGCTGCGGGGCCGCAAGCTCTTCCTCTGGGGCTCGGCGCGCGGCGGGCGGCGCTGGCAGGAGTGGCTGACCGAGCCGGGCACGGGCGGCTACGCCGAGATCCAGGCGGGGCTCGCGCGCACGCAGCTGGAGCACATACGGCTGGACGGGGGAGGGGAGTTCAGCTGGCTGGAGTCGTACGGACCGCTCGCCGCCGATCCCACGGCGGTGCACGGCGACGACTGGGGCGCGGCACGGGCCGAGGCCGAGGCACGGCTGGCGGACGCCCTGCCGCGGTCGGCGGTGGACGCCGCGTACGAGGCATGGCGGACCTGTGCCGACGCCGAACCGGGCGAGCGGCTCGCCACCGGGTCCGGGTGGGGGGCGCTGGAGGTGCTGCGCGGCGGACACAAGCTGCCCGGCACGCCCTTCGACGAGGCGACGCTCGGCGAAGAGCAGGAGCCCTGGCGGGAGTTGCTGGAGACCGGTGTCTTCCCCGAGCCCCGCAAGGTCAACCCGCCCGGCCCCTCGCTCGTCGCACCGCACTGGCGCGACATGCTGGAGACCGCCCCCGCCGAACCGCTCACGGAGTACCACCTCGGCGTCGCCCAGTGGCACGCGGGCGACCTCGCCCAGGCGGTACGCAGCTGGGAGCGCGGCCTCCAGCTCGCGCCTTCCCGCTGGCCGTTGCTGCGCTGCCTCGCCGTCGCCGACCAGGAAGGCGGTAATGCCCAGCGCGCCGCCGAACGCTACGCCGAGGCCTTCGACGACCTGTGCCAGGAGCGCCGCGACGACGGCGAGACCTGGACGTCGGCCACGGCCGCGCTCGGCCGGGAGGCGATCGACGCCCTGCTCGCCGTGCACCGCACGGCGGACGCCCGCGCGGTCTGGGACCGGCTCGGCGCGTCGGTCCGGCAGCGCGGCCGCTTCCGCCTGATCGACGCCCGACTGCTCATCGCCGAGGGCCGCTCGGAGCAGGCCCGCGCCGTCTTCGACGCGGGCTTCGAGGTGGCGGATCTGCGCGAGGGCGCGGAAATCCTCGGCGAGGTCTGGTCCCAGCTCACCGACGAGCCGCTGCCCGACGCTTACAACTACCGGATGCGGCCCCAGGGCTGAGGACCCGGCCGGGCTCAGGGGCGAAGGGGCGATGATCCGGGCCGGGCAGAAGGGACCGGGGAGGTCAGGCGGCCGCGTTGCGGTCGACGTACTCGAAGACCGACCCGTCCGGGTGAACGGCGATCAGATTGCGGCCCACCGGGGTCGGCACCGGCCCCGCGAGGATTCTCGCGCCGACCTCGGACAGCGTGGCGTACGCCTCGTCCACGTCCTTCACCGCGATCGTCGCCGTCACCTTGCGCAGCACCTCCAGCTCCGACTCCGGGCCGCTCATCAACAGGAAGCAGCCGACCGCGGCGACCGAGACCCCGCTACGCTCGAAGCGCAGTGGTGTGGCGCCCGTGAGGCGTTCGTAGAAGGCTGCCGCGGCCTCCAGGTCGTCGACGCAGATGCGGAGCGTGGTTCCGAGGATCTCCATACGGGCAAGCGTAGTTGGCGGCTGCGGAAGGCGAAATCGGTTGCCCGGTTGTGGGTGGATCCGGCACCCGCACGGTAGGGTGCCCGACCGTGATCGAACCAGACTTCGTGCGCACCACCCGGGCGTCCTACGACGCCGTGGCCGCCGACTACGCCGAACACTTCCGCGACGAACTGGCCGCCAAGCCGCTGGACCGGGCGATGCTCGCCGGGTTCGCCGAGCTCGTGCTGGCCGCGGGCGGCGGGCCGGTCGCCGACGTCGGGTGCGGTACCGGCCGGGTGACGGCACATATGCACGGCCTGGGGCTGTCCGTATTCGGCGTCGATCTGTCGCCGCGGATGGTCGCGGTGGCCCGGCAGGCGCACCCGGGCCTGCGTTTCGAGGTGGGTTCGATGCTGGCCCTGGACCTGCCCGACGGCGCTCTCGCCGGCATCATCGCCTGGTACTCGACCATCCACATCCCGCAGGAGCAACTGCCGGAGGTTTTCGCCGAGTTCCACCGGGTGCTGGCTCCGGGCGGCCACCTGCTGGCCGCCTTCCAGGTGGGTGACGAGCCCTTGCGCCGGACGGAAGCGTTCGGTCACGCGATCTCGCTCGACTTCCACCGCAGGCAACCGGAAGGTGTCGCGGAGCTGTTGAGCCGGGCAGGACTGGTCATGCTCGGCCGGCTGCTGCGCGAGCGTGACGACGACGGCGACTTCGCCGAGAAGACGCAGCAGGCCTTCCTGCTGGCCCGCAAACCGGCCGGCATCAGCCGGCCGTGACGGCGAGCGGTCGCCAGGCGGCAGGTCGTTGACGCCGCGGTCACGCGCGGCAGAGCACTTCGCCGTGCGGAACCATGAACCAGGCGTCGGGCCGGCCGCCCCACTCCCGCCAGCCGTCGGCGATCGCCGCCAGCTGCCCGGCGGTGGCGTGGCCGCCGTCGACCGCGAGCTTCGCGTACACGGACGCGGTTGTACGGTCCGCCCACAGGCCGCTCCACCAGGCGCGCTCTTCCGGCGCGGCGAAACACCAGGCGGCGGCCGTGGCGGTGATGTCGGTGAAGCCCGCGGCGCGGGCCCAGGACAGCAGCCTGCGCCCGGCGTCCGGCTCCCCGCCGTTCGCCCGGGCGACCCGGCGGTAGAGCTCCTGCCACTCGTCCAGCGCCGGGATGCCGGGGAACCAGGTGAAGGCGCCGTAGTCGCTGTCGCGCACCGCGACGACGCCCCCGGGCCTGCAGACCCGCCGCATCTCGGCGAGCGCCCGCACCGGGTCGCCGACGTGCTGCAGCACCTGGTGGGCGTGGACGACATCGAAGGAGTCGTCGGGGAAGTCCAGCGCGTGGACGTCGGCGACCGCGAAGCGGACATTGTCCAGGCTGCGGCCGACGGCGGTCTCGCCGGCCTGGCGCAGTACGTCCTCGGCGGCGTCGACGGCCGTCACCCGCCCCGGTGCGACCAGTTCGGCCAAATCCGCGGTGATGGTGCCGGGCCCGCAGCCCACGTCCAACACGTCCAGTCCCGGGCGGAGTTCGCCGATGAGGTACGCCGCGGAGTTGGCGGCGGTCCGCCAGCGGTGCGAACGCAGCACCGACTCGTGGTGCCCATGGGTGTAGACGGCGGTCTCCTTGGGCATGGACGGACTCCTTCTGCCGAGGCGGGTACGGCAACGGTACGCCGATGCTTCCGCATTGCGAGACCCCTGTCTTGCTATATGGACCCAATGGACCTCCTGCGATGTGGACCTCGTGTCACAGGGACCTGCTCCTGCCCTGCTCGTGGAGCTGCCGCCGGACGCAGGGCGTACAGCTCTAGGAGGTGCCCACCGGAAGGGCCGCCTGCCAGCGCACCTCGCCGTCCCGCACCCGGTCGGTCGGCGTGAGCCCGGCCGCGGCGGCGACGGCCGCCGAGACGAGATGGTCCGGGTGCACATGGGCGACGGCCGTATGGACCGACCGCCCGGCGAGCCAGCCGACGAGCGCCCGCGCCGCCTCGGTCGCGATGCCCCGCCGCTGCCAAGGCGTGCCTACGAGCCAGGCGATCTCGGCGGTGCGGCCGCGTCCTGCCGTGCCGACCGTCGCCTGGACCGTGCCAGTGAGACAGGACTCGGCCTCCAGCCTGATGACCCAGTTGCACCAGGACACGCCGGGATCGGGCGCGCCCGCGAGCATGCGGGCGTACCGCGAGCGCAGCGCACCGGCGGTCTCGGGCAAGCCGCCGATGAAGGTGTGCAGGGCCGGGTCGGCGAGGACCTTCGCCATCTCGTCCGCGTGCGCGACGGCGAGCGGCAGCAGGACGAGCCGTTGCGTACGGATGGGCTCGGCCCTGACGGCCCGCGACAGCGGCCGCTGGTAACGCAGTTTGATCAGTGGGAGGCCGCTGGTCGTGTCCACCTCGACCGCACCGTCGGCACGCCAGCCCGCGGCCTCGTAGAACCGCCGGGCGCGGTCATTGGCCTCCAGCACCCACAGCAGCGCGCGCGTGCGGCCCGCCTCGGTGAGCTCGTCCACGACGGCCGCCAGCAGACGGCTGCCGACCCCCGTGCCCCAGAGCTCGGGCAGGACGTAGAGCGTGCCGATCTCCGCTGTGCCCGGGGCGCGGGCCGGTGCGTAACCCGCGAACGCGACGACCCCCTGCCCGGTCTCGGCGACCAGCACCCCCGCGTCCGGCCTGCGGGGCTCGGTGAGCCGGCCCGCCCAGACCAATGCCTCCCGGGCGGGGTCGAGCGCGTCGAGGTGCTCCCGCGGTACGAGACCGGAGAACGCCGCCTGCCAGGACCGTACGTGGACCGCTGCGATGCCTGCTGAGTCATGGGTCTGCGCGCGGCGTATCTGCATGCGCTCATGGTGCGCGAAGCAGCCTGAGCCCGTCGATCGGGTTTTCCGCGGGATCCCGCGGCGGCCCACGAGCGCTCAGAGCAGGGCCTGCGGGCGGTAGACCGTGAGTGCCTGGACCTCCTTGTCCACCACCAACTCCCGGGGGGCGGCCATGACTTCACCGTCGTACGCCAGCAAAGTGCCCGGCGCGAGTCCGCCGATCCGCAACTGCCGCAGCTTCTGCGCCGCATGCACAGGCGAACGGCTCAGCGGACCTGCCAGCGCGGCGGCCAGCAGCCGCAGCCCCGGCAGGCGGCCGGCGTGCACCACCCGGACATCGAGCAGGCCGTCCGACAGATCCTGACGGCGGCCGGGCGTCGGCCCCACCCGCTGGTAGATGCCGTTCCCGGCGAACAGCAGCCACATCGGGCGTCGCCGGCCCTGGACCTCGGCCTCCAGCGGGTGCTCGCCGCGCAGCACAATCGCCGCCGCGAGCACCCCGGCGGCCCAGCCGCCGATTCGCGGTGACCAGTGTTCGCGGATACGCACCAGCTCCGGATAGACGCCCAGGCTGAAGGTGTTGAGGAAGTGACGGGTCGCGTCGCGGTCTTCGCCGCCGCTTTCGCCGCAGTCCGGGCCCGGCCGAAAGCGCCCCAGATCCACCCGGACCGCCTCGCCGCCCTCGACGGCCCGGCAGGTGTCGTCGACCGACTCGATACCCAGGTCGTACGTGAAGTGGTTGAACGTGCCGCCGGGAAAGACGGCCAGTGGCAGTCCGTGCGCGGCCGCGACGCTCGCCGCACTGTTGATCGTGCCGTCACCGCCCAGAATCCCCAGCGCCTGGCAGCGGCCCACCGCCTTCTCCAGCTCCGCCGTCAGCCCTTCGGGCGCGCACTCCACGACCTCGGCGAGCGGCATCTTCTCGCGTACGAGAGCCGCCGAACCCGCCGAGCCCGCCTGCCGGTTGACCACGACCACCAGCCCTTCGCCGCCGGGCAGCGCGGGTGCGTCGGCGTGCGGCCTGCCCGGCGCGGGCAGCTGCGACCTGGTCGGCACCGCGCCCCGTACCGCGAAGGCCGCACCCACGCCCAGCGCCGCGCCCACCAGCACATCGCTCGGGTAGTGCGCGCCCGTGTAGACGCGCGAGAGGGCGACGGCGGCGGCCACGGGCGCGACGACCGCGCCCCAGCCCTTCGACTCCAGCGCGACGCCGGTCGCGAAGGCCGCCGCCGACGCGGCGTGCCCGGACGGGAACGACGTGGTGAACGGCTGCCGCTTCAGCCGCCGTATCACCGGCACCGCTTCGAGCACCGGCCGTGCCCTGCGCACGGAGCGCTTGCCGACGGTGTTGATGACGGTGGAAGCGAGGGCGAGCGAGGCCACACCACGGGCGGCGGCCCGGCGTGAGCGTGGCTCCCGCCCCAACGCCGCTATTCCCGCGGCCGTACCGAACCAGAGCAGCCCATGGTTGGCGCTGTGGCTCAGCCGGGGCAGCACCGGCTCCGCCCCCGGCCAGTGCTGGGCGGCGACGTTGTGCAGCAGCTGACGGTCCCAGCGGTGGAGGAGTGTCGAGATCCGGGTAAGGAGCTGCGGCGTGGCCTGTGCGTTCTGTGCGTGAGCGTCGGACATGGGTCGCGGGTACCCCGCGGACGGCGTGGCCAAGCGGAAGGTGACCCATTCGGCCACACCGTGAGCCAGGTCGGCGAAAGTCATCGCCCGGCGCATGCCACGCGCCCAGGACCGCGGGCATGGTCGTCGACATGGACAACTACGCGCCTGCGTCACCCGGTCACGGTGGTCCGGCGCCCGCCCGTCCGACGCTCCCGCCCGGCGGGCTTGCGCAAACCTCCGTATAAAGGGCTCGTGGGCCGGGCGTGGTTCCGGGATGAGAGCAGCGGAGGTGACGGCATGCAGCGGACGGTTCCGGAGGGCCTCGGCCCCGTCCGATACGGACCGCACGCACCCGAGTCCGGACTGCCCGTGCTGCCCGAGCTCGCCGCGGTGCTCGCGGCAGCGTCGGACCGGGCCGTCGGCGAGCCGCCCGGCGGTGGCCCCGAGCTGCGCGAGGCGGCGTGCGGCTACTGGTGGCGGCGCGGGCTGCGCTCCCACGCCGAGGAGGTGGCGGTGGCGTCCGGCGCGCAGCCCCTGCTGTTCGCGCTGATCGGCGCGTACGGCGGGGATGTGCTGATGCCCCGTCCGTGCCCCGCCTGGTGGACTCCGCAGGCCCGGCTGCTCGGCCGGCCCGCCTACCATGTGCCGACCCCGGCGGAGTGCGGCGGCGTGCCCGATCCGTACGCGCTGCTCGAGACCGTACGCCGGGTGCGCGCCGAGGGCGGCAGGCCCCGTCTTCTGCTGCTCTCCGTCGCCGACGACCCCACCGCCACCGTCGCCCCGCCCGAGACCTTGCGCGAGGCGTGCGAGGCCGCGGTGGGCGAGGGGCTGCACATCATCAGCGACGAGACCTGGCGGGACACCGTCCACCGGCCGCACGAGACGGTGCTGCTCAGTCCCGCCGAGATGTGCCCGGGCGATGTAACGGTCATCAGCGATCTGGCGGGCGGGCTCACGCCCGACTCCTGGCCGGTGGCCATCGCCAGGTTCCCGCCCACCGAGGAGGGCGCCGCGCGGCGGGCCAGGACGCTCGACATTCTCACCGCACTCGGCGCGGTGGTGGCGGAACCGATCGCCGCGGCCGCCGCGCACGCGCTCGACGAGCCTGGCCCGGTCACCGACAGGGCGGAGCAGGCGGCCGCGCTGCACGCGCGCGTGGCGGCCGCGGTGCACCACGCGGTGCTCGTCTGCGGCGCGGTGGCCCGCCCGCCGCAGGCCGGCCGCCATCTGTACGCGGACCTCGGGCCGCTGCGCGCCCGTCTCGCCGACCGGGGCGTCACCGACTCCATGGAGCTGGAGGAGTATCTGACCCATCGTCTCGGGACGTCCGTGCCCGGCGGACACCGGTTCGGCGACGAACTGGGCGCACTGCGGGTGCGGCTGGCCACCGGACCGCTGCTGGGAGCTACTCCCGAGCAGCGGCTGGAATCACTCACCTCACCGGCACCTCTGGAATTGCCGCATGTGGCGGGGGCGTTGAGCATTCTTGGAAAGGCCTTCGACGAACTGCGTTGAACGGAGCCCCGGATGACGGAACAGACGGAGCGGACGGAGCAGTCGGGACAGCCGGCAAGCACACCGGGCGGCGTACGGCCCGGCTCACGCCCCCGCCCCCTCGGCGAGATCCGCCGCTGGCCGGGATCCTTCGCCGACCGGCTGACCGCTCCGCTCCCCGGCGTACGGGCCATGGCCCGCCTGGCCAGGGAGGGCGCGGTGCGCCCCGGCCCCGACGGGCTGAGGGACATTGCGCTGCTGCCCTTCGCTCCGGGGCCGCTGCCCGCCGTGGACACCACGACCCTCGCCGTCACCTGGGCCGGACACGCCAGTTGGGTGCTGCGCGTCGGCGGGCTCACCGTCCTCACCGACCCCGTCTGGTCACGCCGGATCCTCGGCACTCCGGCAAGGATCACACCCGTCGGGGTGCGCTGGGAGGACCTGCCGCCCGTCGACGCGGTGGTCATCAGCCACAACCACTTCGACCATCTGGACGCCCCCACCCTCAAAAGACTTCCGCGCCACACGCCGGTGTTCGCCCCGGCCGGGCTCGGCCGCTGGTTCCGGCGCCGCCGCTTCACCCGGGTGACCGAACTCGACTGGTGGGAGGGCGCGGAGCTGGCCGGCGTCCGCTTCGACTTCGTACCGGCCCACCACTGGTCCAAACGCACCCTCATCGACACCTGCCGCTCGCTGTGGGGCGGCTGGGTGCTCACCGACCCGCTCGGTCAGTGCGTGTACTTCGCGGGCGACACCGGCTACGGCCACTGGTTCAAGGAGATCGGCCGCCGCCACCCCGGCATAGACGTGGCGCTGCTGCCGATCGGCGCGTACGACCCGCGCTGGTGGCTCAGCGATGTGCACACCGATCCGGAGGAGGCGGTGCTCGCCTTCGAGGACCTCGGAGCGCGCAACATGGCCCCGATGCACTGGGCGACGTTCGTGCTCTCCGCAGAGCCGGTCCTCGAGCCCATCACCCGGGTGCTGGCCGCCTGGGAGCGCACCGGCCGCCCGCGCGGGCAGCTGTGGGACCTGCCGGTCGGCGGCTCACGCCTGCTGGCCGGGTGATCGCCGCACCTTGCGCCACAGCGCCGGAGCCCCGCTGATCGCCAACGTCAGCGCCACCGCCACCACCACGCCCTTCCACGGCTCGTCGAACAGCGCGCCGCCCACAATCCCGATCAGCTGATACGTCGCGGCCCACGCGAGGCACGCCGGGACGTCACCGCGGACGAACCCGCGCAGCGGCATCCTGGCGAGCAGACAGGCCAGCATCACCGGTATCCGCCCGGCCGGCACCAGCCGGGACACCACCAGCACGGTCACGCCGTGCTCGTCGAGCTTGCGCCGAGCCTGCTCGATCCGCTCGGGCGAGGCGCGGTCGCGCAGCGCGGCCAGCCACCGGGAGCCGTTCTTGGACCGGGTCCCGCGCTGCCCGAGCCAGTACAGCGTCACATCCCCCAGGAACGCGGCGAACGCCGACACCAGAAAGACGAACAACAGCGCCGCCGGAGCCGTCTGGTGAAAGGCCACCACCGCCGCCGAACTCACCACCGCCCCTGTCGGCACCACCGGCACCAGCGATCCCAGCGCCACCAGCAGAAACAGGGATGGGTAGCCGACGGCCTGCTGCGTCTCCTCCGGCGGCAGCCCACCCAGGATCTCCGACAACTGCCCGATGACACCCGACAGCTTCGAGCTCACCGGGCGGCCGCCGGTCTGACCCGCTCGCCGTGGGCGGGCCGGTGCACCGCCACCCGCGGAGCCAGCCGCGCCGCCTTGCGTGCGAACTCCTCGCCCGGGGCGTAGAACTCGTGCGGCCGGATCCCGTCCATCCCGATCGGCCAGTACGTGCCGTAGTGCACCGGCACAGCGGCGCCCGGCGCGAGTGAGGCCACGGCCTGCGCCGCCCGGTCCGGGTCCAGATGCCCGCGCCCGAGACAGGGCCCCCAGCCGCCGACCGGCAGCAGCGCCACATCCACCGGGCCGACTTCGTCGGTCATCGAGTCGAAGAGCCCGGTGTCCCCGGCGAAGTACGTACGCGACTCACCGCTGATCACATAGCCGAGCGCGGGCGAGCGGTGCGGCCCGAACGGCAGCCGCCGCCCGTCGTGCAGCGCCGGCACGGCCCGCACCACCAGGTCCTCGATGCGCACCTCGTCGCCCGGCGCCACTTCGGTGACCCGCAGTCCGGCGGAGCGGGCGAGCCGCCGCAGGCCGGGCACCGAGCGCCCCGCACCGCTCGGCACCACCACAAGGGTGCCGGGCGCGAGCCGGGCCAGCGACGGCAGATGCAGATGGTCGGCGTGCAGATGGGAGACCAGGACGGCCTCGGCCGTCGCGGCCTCGGGCGGCGGCAGTTCACCGCGCCGCCTGCGCAGATGTGCGAGCCGGCGCACGAACAGCGGATCGGTCAGCACCCGGATACCGGAGTCCTCGACCGTGCAGGTGGCATGACCCCACCAGGTGACCTCCACCGGCACGCAGTGCCTCCTCGTTCCCGCTCGCCGATTCCGCCCGTCCCGTCCCGTCCCGTCTCCGCGTACTCGTACTCGTACTCGTACTCGTACGAGCGTAGAGGCGGAGTAGGGTCGGCGGCGACGGCGAGCGTACGGGGGATGTCCATGGGCGGCTTACGAGTGGCGGCGATCGCCAGCCTGACGCCCCTCGAGGAACTCGACCGCGACCCGTTTCTGGTGGACACCCGCAGGCAGCACGCGATGTGCGCCCACTGGGCCGCCGCCGACAAGGGATTCGTCGTCACCAGGGAGCTTCTCCTGTACGGGCTGCGGCCCGATCACTGCGCGCTGTGGACCGATGTCGTGGCCGGCCAGGTGGACATGTTCGTCGCGCCCAACGAACGCGTGCTCGCGCGGGCGTTGACGTCCGTGCGGGGCTTTGTCGCGGAGTGTGAGCGCCAAGGCGTGCCGCTGGAGATCGCGGGCCTGGACGAGCCGGCCTACGACGCCGCGATGAAAGCCAGTGTGCATCGCAGACTCTCCATGCCGACGGCCGGCTACGACGGCTGCTGAATGTGCCGCCCGAGCGCCACCGGATCGCGCCCGCCCCTGTGCCAGGCTTGGAGACCTGACCCCGGGGTGAGGTGAAGACGGCGTGAGCGAAGGGCGATGGCGTACGGCCGGCAGAGCCCTGTTGCGCGTGATCGTCGTGTGGGCGGTGTCCACGCTGACGATGCTGGCGCTCGCCGGGTTGCTGCCCGACTTCCAGTTGCAGTCCGAGGACGGCGAAAGCATCACCAGGACCGCTGTCACCGCCGCCTGGGGCGCCGGCGCCTTCGGTCTGCTGACCGCGCTGGTCTGGCCGGTCGTCGTACGGGCCCTGCTGCTCGTACCCGCCCTGGTGCTCGGCCTGTTGGTGTTCTTCCTCAACGGCTCGCTGCTGCTGCTCGCGCTCTGGCTGATCCCCGACGGGCGCGGCACGGTCGACCCGGACACCGCTGTCGTGGTCGCCGCCGTGATGTCCGCCGTCGCCTCCGCGACCTCCACCGCGCTCGCTGTGCGCGACGACGACGCCTACCGGCGCAGGCTCTCCCGGCTCGCCGACCGCCGCAGACGGCGACGTGGTGAGGATGGGAGCGGTGCGGGACTGCCCGGCACGGTCTTTTTGCAGCTCGACGGGGTCGGGCACGAGGTTCTGCGACGCGCGGCCGAGGACGGTGTGATGCCCACCGTCGCCGGCTGGATCGGCACGACCCACCGCCTCACGCGGTGGCGCACCGACTGGTCCAGCCAGACCGGCGCCAGCCAGCTGGGCATCCTGCACGGCTCCAACCACGACGTCCCGGCCTTCCGCTGGTACGAGAAGGACAGCGGGCGGGTGATGGTCACAAACCGGCCCGCGAGCGCCGCCGAACTCCAGCGCCGCGCCATCGAGCGCACCGGCGACGGCGGGCTGCTCACCGTCGACGGCGCCAGCCGCGGCAATCTCTTCAGCGGCGGCGCCGACCAGCTCGCGCTGGTGCTGTCCATGGCAGCCAGGCGCGGCCGGGCCAACCGCTCCAGGGCGGGCTACTTCGCGTACTTCTCCGACCCCGCCAACGCGGTCCGCACTGCGCTGTCCTTCGTCGCCGAAGTCGCCCGCGAGATCGGCCAGTCGACGCGGGCGCGGCTGCGCGGCGACCGGCCGCGGGTCGGTCGGGGCGGCCTCTACCCCTTCATCCGGGCGTTCGCGACCGTCATCGAGCGGGATGTGGTGGTCGCCGCGGTGGTGGGGGACATGCTCGTCGGGCGCACCGCCATATACGCCGACCTCGTCGCGTACGACGAGGTGGCGCACCACTCGGGGCCGCACAGCCGGGACGCGTCGCAGGTGCTCGAACGCCTCGACCGTTCGATCGCGCTGATCGCCAAGGTCGCCGAACACGCGCCCCGCGGCTACCGGATCGTGCTGCTGTCCGACCACGGACAGAGCCCGGGGGAGACCTTCGAGGGGGTGTACGGACTGACCCTCAAGGACCTCGTGCGCGCGGGTTGCGGGCTGCCCGTCTCGCGCCGGGCGAGACGTTCCAAGAGCGGCGCGGAGGCCCGCGACACGGCGGGCGACGCTCTGCGGAGCGCGCTGCACCGGCGGCTGGCGGACGGTGCGGACGAGCATCCGGAACCGGGTTCCGAGCCGATCGTGCTCGCCTCCGGGAACCTCGGGCTGATCTCCTTCCCCGACGCGACCGAGCGCCTCAGCCGCGAACAGATCGAGCGCCGCCACCCGGCGCTGCTGAGTACGCTCGCCAACCACCCGGGCATCGGCTTCCTGCTGGTGGGCAGCGAGGAGCACGGCTCGCTGGTGCTCGGCCCGGGCGGCGCGGAGGTGCCCCTGGCCGAGCCGGCCGACGACGGCCTGGTCCACGGCGGGCTGTCCGTCGACGGGACGCTGGCGGCCTTCGGCCCGGGCGCGGCCGATGCCGTACGCCGTACCGACGGCTTCCCGCACGTCGCCGACATCATGGTCAACTCGAAATACGACCCCGCGACGGGCAATGTGCACGCCTTCGAGGAGCAGATCGGCTCGCACGGCGGGCTCGGCGGCGAACAGTCCCAGCCCTTCCTGTTGTCGCCGCTCGACCTGTCGTCCCCTCTCTCGGCGAGTGCACCGGGTGCGCCGGGTGCGGCCGGCGCGGAACTGGTCGGCGCCGAGCGGGTGCACCGGGTGCTGCGGCGCTGGCTGCGCGAGTGCCAGGGGCCGCAGGTGCCGATCGGGCCGCCGGCGGCGGCCAGGCCGGAAGGCACAGGTCAGGGGCTGCCGTAGAACCCTTCCTTCCGGATACGTTGAGGCAGCTGAGCCCAGGCAGGATCCGCCGGACGAAGGAGTGGCCCGTTGCGTGCTGTCGTGTTCGAGGAGTTCGGCAAGCCGCTCGCCGTACGCGAGGTGCCCCAGCCCGTGCCGTCCCGCACCGGCGCTGTGATCAGGGTCGAGGCGACGGGGCTGTGCCGCAGTGACTGGCACGGCTGGATGGGGCACGACACCGACATCACCCTCCCGCACGTCCCCGGCCATGAACTGTCCGGAGTGATCGAGTCCGTGGGCGACGACGTCGCCAATTGGCTCCCCGGGGACCGGGTCACGGTGCCGTTCATCTGTGCCTGCGGCCGGTGCGCCGCGTGCGCGCGCGGCGCCCAGCAGGTGTGCGAGCGCCAGGAGCAGCCCGGCTTCACCCACTGGGGATCCTTCGCCGAGTACGTCCCCGTCCACCACGCCGACACCAATCTGGTGGCCCTGCCCGATTCGATGTCGTTCGCCACGGCCGCGAGCCTGGGCTGCCGGTTCGCGACCGCCTTCCGGGCGGTTGTGGGGCAGGGCCGGGCGCGGCCGGGGGAGTGGGTCGCCGTGCACGGATGCGGCGGCGTGGGCCTGTCCGCGGTGATGATCGCCGCCGCGAGCGGGGCCAGGGTCGTCGCGGTCGACGTCTCTCCGGGCGCGCTGGAACTGGCCCGGACATTGGGCGCCCAGGTATGCGTGGACGCCTCCGCGCCGACCACAGACGTCGCCGATGCGGTCCGCGAGGCGAGCGGCGGCGGCGCGCATCTCTCGCTGGACGCCCTTGGCGCCCCGGTGACCTGCGTCAACTCCGTCCAGAGCCTGCGCCGCCAGGGCCGCCATGTACAGGTCGGCCTGCTGCCCCAGGGCGTACAGCTGCCGATGGACCGGCTCGTCGCGCTGGAACTGGAGATCCTCGGCAGCCACGGCATGGCGGCGCATGCCTACCCGGAGATGATGGCCATGGTCGCCTCCGGCGCCCTGCGCCCCGACCTGTTGGTGACGACATCGATCGGCCTGGACGACGTGCCCGAGGCGCTCGCTGCCCTGGGCAGCGCCCCGGGCACCGGCGTCACCGTGATCACTCCGCACACGGCGGTGAATTCGGCGTAATGGGTGTCCCCCGGTAGGGCGGATCTCGGCCCTACTTGGGCGCGGCGGGGCACTTCCTGGGCAATTGACGCATCCAGGAGGTCGCGTCGCCATGAACCAGCTCCACTCCCAGCCTCTCGCCGCCACGCGCCGGATCGTGGCGGTCGTCGTGCTGGTGCTGGTGACTCTTCTGGGCACGTCCGACGGCTCCGGCGTCACGGCGGCCGGGGGCGCCACGACCCGGGCGCCCGCCTGGTCGCCGCCCGACCCGGGGGGTGGCGACCGGCCGGAGGAGACCGACACCGAGATGTCCCCCTCGGGCCCGGGCCGTGCCCGTCCCGCGGCCCGGTACGTCGCGCCGGACATCCATGCGCGTACGGCGACGGCCGAGCCCGTCCCGTACCGCCCCGGGCGGAGCCGGCCGACGGAAATCGCCCACCTGCCGCGCGCCGTGCGCTGTGTGGTCCTGCGCTGCTGACAACCACCGTCAGCCGTCCGCAGCCATCAGCCACTTCACACCGCGAGGTGCACAGCCATGCCCATCGACCCTCTCGCAGCGCTCAACGCCATGCTCCGCGCCGAAGCCGCCCGCTCCACGGATGCGGAGGACCCGTCCCACACCGCCGTTCCAGATACGGAGTCCGGCGGACCGGCATCCGACGAACACCGCGCGACATCCGACGACGGCGCCCCCTGACCCCGCCGCCATCGCACGGGTACCCCTCACCCGGGAGTCGGGCCGCCCCTCGCGCCCAACGCCGGCAGATGGAAGCCGGTGAGTGGCCACCGCACCGCCGCCGTGGCCACTCCCAGCGTCGAAGGGCCGCTCACCCACGCCTGCCACGCCGAGGCGGCGCCCGTATGGAGGACGAACCGTGGATCGTGGCCCGGCTCCCACCGGAGGCCGTCGGCCGGGCCGATGATGTGGAACGTCAGCGTCTTGCCGCGCGGACCGCACGGAAACACGTCCCGTATCTCATCCGGAGTCAGCTCCCAGTCGTCGGCGAGGGTGCTGACATCCACGAAGAGCACGGTGAAGCCATCTGTCTCACGCAGCCGCAGCGCCTGCTTGAGCATCGGAGCCGTGGACCCGGTCAGTCGGCCGCTCACGGCGATCCACACCTGTGGCCCGTCCGTCGCCAGTACTCGTACCCGTACGGTCGCTCGCACCTGCGCCCCCAGCAGCCGGGTCCGGCGCGCCGCCCACCGGCGCGCCGCCGCACGACAGGTATTCGGGGCCGGGCGGGTGCGGGATTGCTCAGGATCCGGCCATTGTGCGGGCGGGCGGACCGCCGAGCGGACAGTCGGTGAGCAGCGTGCCTTGATCGGCCGGTTCCGGGCGGGCCAGCGTGCGGCTGGGCACCGGCTGCCTGCCGTGTCCGATCCATGCCTCCAGGGCGGTGAACGCCGAGCGGTGACAGGGGGTCAACGGCCGCAGCCTGTCCGGAAAGACGTCGTAGAGCGAGTCGACGTGCGTGCCGCCTTCGACGCGGTAGTAGCGCAAGAGCCCGCCGCGCCCGGCGTCGCGCACCATCGTCGCGTACACATCGGAGTCACGGCCGATGGGCAGCAGCACATCGAGGGTGCCGTGCAGGGTGATCAGCGGTTTGCCGATCCGGCCGGTCAGCGCGATCGAAGCGACGGCACGGCGCACGTCGGGTGGGCGGGACGCGTAGTCGTAATCCGCGTCGCAGGCGGGCGTGCCGGGTGCGCAGAACGGAGTCCCCGCCTCGGTCTGCCCGTCGTAGCCCGGGTCCAGCTCCTCCCGGTAGATGCGCTGGGTCAGGTCCCAGTAGTACTGATGGTGGAAGGGCCACAAGAACTCCGACCCTGCCGGATACCCGGCGGCGACCATGGCCCTGTGCGCCTGGTCCGCGCCCGGACCGCCGGCGGCGTACACCGGATAGTGGCGCAGCGCGGGCGGCAGGAACGTCAGCAGATGCGGTCCGCTCGCCCGCCAGAGTGTCCCCTCCCAGTCGACGCCGCCGTCGTACAGCTCGGGGTGGTTCTCCAGCTGCCAGCGCACCAGATAGCCGCCGTTGGACATGCCGGTGGCGAGTGTGCGGGACGGCGGGCGGTGGTAGCGCTGGGCGACGACCTTGCGGGCGGCCCTGGTCAACTGCGTGACCCGGTCGTTCCATTCGGCGATCGCCGCTCCCGGTGCGGCGCCGTCGCGGTAGAAGCCCGCGCCCGTGTTGCCCTTGTCGGTGGCGGCGAACGCGTAGCCGCGGGAGAGGACCCAGTCGCCGATGGCGCGGTCGTTGGCGTACTGCTCGCGCACGCCGGGGGAGCCCGCCACGACCAGCCCGCCGTTCCAGCGGTCGGGCAGCCGGACGACGAACTGCGAGTCATGGCTCCAGCCGTGGTTGGCATTGCCCTTCGAGGTGTCGGAGAAATAGCCGTCGATCTGGATGCCGGGCACGCCGCTGGGCGTGGCCAGTCCCGCCGGGGTCAGTCCGGCCCAGTCGGCCTGATCGGTATGGCCGGAGGCGACCGTCCCCGCCGTCGTCAACTCGCCCAGACAGGACACCTCTTGGTGCTCGGCGCCGGGCACGTGCAGCCGCGCGATCCGGGCACAGTGGGCCGCCGTTTCCGGCTGGGGCCCGGCGACGGCAGGTGCGGCGGTGACGGCGAGCAGCAGCGCGGCCGCGTACGGAAGGGCGAAGCGCACGGGAAACCTCCTGGTGGTGTACGGACCGTGGTGTACCGGCCGTGGGGTCAGGGGCAGTTGCCGTCGGCGACGACGTAGTAGCCGGCCGGGGATTCCTTCAGCGTGTGGGTGACGAAGGTGTTGTAGAGACCCATGTTCTGCGCGGACCCCTTGGCGTACGCGTAGCTGCCGTCCGTGGTGGCCTGACCGGCCGCCACCTGGTGGTAGTTGTCGGTCGTCCAGCAGGCTGCCACGGAGCCGGTGGTGGCAGCCGTGACCGGGCCGGAGCGTGCGCCTTCCGCCCCTGTCGCGTCGCGGGCGGCCACGCTGTAGTCGTGGCCCGTGCCCGGGTTCAGCCCCGTGTCCGTGAAGGGCGAGCCCGCCGGAGTGGCGACACGCGCCCCGTCCCGGTACACCGCGTAGCCCGCCGCACCCTCAACCGCGTTCCATCTCAAGGTGATCGAGGTGTCGGTGGCTCCCGTCGCGGCGAGTCCGGCCGGGGCCGGCAGGCCGCCGGGATCCGGCGCGGAGCCGCTCAGGCCGAAGAACTCGCTGATCCAGTAGCTGGAGCAGATCGAGTCGATGAAGTTCGCCGTGCCGGTCTGCCCGCACTGCTGCGGCCCGCTGCCCGGGTCCACCGGCGTGCCGTGGCCGATGGCGGGCACCCGGTCGACCTCGACGAGGATCCTGCCGTCGGTCCCCAGATACTGCTCCCGGCGCGTCTGGTTGGGCCCGATCGTGGATGTGCGGTCCGGATTCTGATCCACCCCATGCACGGCGGTCCATTGGTCCCGCAGCTCATCCGCGTTCTTCGGGGCGACCGTCGGGTCATTGTCACCGTGCCAGACCGCCACCCGGGGCCACGGCCCGGCGTACCCCGGATAGGCGTCGCGGACCCGCTGCGCCCACACCGCCGGCGTACGGTCCACGCCCGGGTTCATGCAGGTGAACGCCCCTGTGTCCTTGGTGCAGTCGTACGGCAGGCCGGCGACAACCGCGCCCGCCTCGAAGACGTCGGGGTAGGCGGCGAGCATGACCGCGGTCATACCGCCTCCGGCCGAGAGCCCGGTGACGTACGTACGCGCCGCATCGGCCCCGTACGCACTCTCCGCATGGGCGACCATCTGCCGGATCGACGCGGCCTCGCCCTGCCCGCGCCGGTTGTCCGTCGTCTGGAACCAGTTGAAGCAACTGTTGAGGTTGTTCGCCGATGTCGTCTCGGCGAGCACCAGCACAAACCCGTGCCGGTCGGCGAGCGTCGTCAGTCCGGAGTTGTCGGCGTACACCTGGGCGCTCTGGGTGCAGCCGTGCAGGGCGACCACGACCGCGGGATGCGCGGGCAGAGCGGCCGGCCGGTAGACGTACATGTTCAGGCCGCCCGGATTGGCGCCGAAGCTGCCCACCTTCTCCAGGGTTACGGCCGCATGCGCCGCGGGCGTGGGGACGAACCAGAGCAGGGCCGCGAGCAGAGCGAGGACAGTGCTCATGCCCGCCGGCTTGGAGTGTTTGCGCAACCGCATCCGAGACCTCCCGCAGGCGTACCGATGTGCCGGTCACAGTAGGAACCGGCCCCTCTCCCGCGGAATGGTGACGCGACCCATAGCGCGAGCCGCGGACGGCGGTGCGCGGACCGTTGCCCGTGCGGCGTACGCCTGCTAGGAGCGCGGCTCGCCTCCGCCCACCCTTGAGCGCCCCGTCCTCCGGTCCATTACCTCGTGGGTAATCGACGCCCCGCGCCCCGCTCGGCACCCTTGCGGTACCGGATCTCGGGCGGCGCACTCCGTCCGGGTTCCGGGTCCCCGACCAGGCCCGTCCGACCTCGATGGAGGCTGATTCGCCATGTCCGAAACTCTGCTCCCCGGCATCTCCCGCACCAACGAGCCGCGGACGATGCTGCGCAGGTTCCTCGCTCTCGACGCCCTCGTCACGTGCGTCAACGCACTGGCGTACGTCGCGGCATCCGGCCCTCTCGGGCGGCTCCTCGGGGTCGATGCCGCCGTCCTGGTCGAACTGGGCGTATTTCTCGCGCTGTTCGGGGCCGGAGTCGGCTTTCTCGCCTCCCGCCGGCAGCCGCCGCAGCTGCCCGTGAAGCTCGTCGTCGAGGCGAATCTGCTGTGGGCCGTCCTCAGCGTCGCCGCGCTCGCGCTCTGGTTCGAGCCGACGACCGCCGGCACTGTCTGGATCCCGTTGCAGGCGCTGACCGTCGCCGGTTTCGCCGTCCTGCAGTGGTCCGCGCTGCGCGCAGCAGCTACGGGGTGAGCGACTGCAGATACTTGGCCGTCGCCGGGTCGGCCGGGAGGAACGTCTCGATGGCCAGCTCGGCGACGGTGACATCCATCGGGGTGTTGAAGGTCGAGATGGACGACACGAAGGACAACACCCGGCCGTCGTGCTCGATCTGAAGCGGAAGCGCGAAATATGGGGGGTGCTCACGGTCCTCGGGCCCGGCGCCGGTCTCCGGGCTCTCCGGGCTCTCCGGGCTCTCCGGGCTCTCCGGAAGGGGATACGCGGCGACCTCGTCGTACAGCTCGCGCAGCGGCTCGGAGCGGGCCAGCGCGATCTGGCGTTCCATCTGGGCCAGCAGATGGCCGCGCCACTCCCGCAGATTGCGGATCCGCGGGGACAGCCCCTCCGGGTGGAGCGTGATCCGCATGGCGTTCAGCGGTGGCGTGAGCAGATGCTCCGGCAGGCCTTCGAGGAGCGTCGCGATACCGCGGTTCGCCGCCACCACGGTGTAGGTGCCGTCGACGACGATCGCCGGATACGGCTCGTAGCCCTGCAAGAGCCGCTCCATGCCCTCGCGCAGCGGCCCCATCGCCGGGTCGGCGAGGGAGGTTTCGGCATACCGGGGCGCGTAACCGGCCGCCAGCAGCAGGGCGTTGCGCTCCCGTACGGGGACATCGAGGTGCTCCGCGAGGCGCAGGATCATCTCCTCGCTCGGGCGGGAGCGTCCTGTCTCGATGAAGCTGATGTGGCGGGCCGAGGAGTCGGCGCGCAGAGCCAGCTCCAGCTGACTGATCCGGCGCCGCTCGCGCCAGCCGCGCAGCAGCGGCCCTGCTCCCGTGCCGGACGCGACAGTTGTCATACTCCGACGGTAATACGGCACGTGGGCGGCGTGCCCGGCCGGCCCGGCGCGGCAGCGCATCCAGACGCCTCGGAAGAAGAGCCCCGACCGGACGGGGGGTTCCGGCCGGGGCAGCAAGAGGTGGGCGCGAATGGCGGTCGCCTCTCGGCGAAACGCTCCACAGGGCTTCAGCCGAACGATCTTCCCTGTGGGCAAAAGGTGAGGCCCGGGGACACTGTCCCATCCGCACCCACGTATAGATGAACGGTAAACCATCGCGTGGTGTTCCGTGGCACCCCCCAGGCCGACCCCTCTGTGACAAGCGTTACGTCCGTTACTGGCCGCCGCCCCGCTGCACCACCGTCGCCAGCACCGACGGCAGCGGATACCAGTCGGCCGACACCACGCTCGCGTGGCGCCCCGCCAGCAGCGCGACCCGGTCCCGGGCCTGCGTCTCGGTCGGGTTCGTGCCGTCGATCGCGGGCGCCACATTGTGAGCGTCCGTCATGACGACGAGGTAGTGGTTCCGGTCGTACCAGCCGGTGTCGACGGTGCCGCCCGCGTACGTACCGGCGTTCCCGTCGAAGAGGACGAACCAGGGGCGGATGTCGGCGTCGGCGTACCGGGTACGGGGGTCGCCGGCACCCGCGCCGTGGACGGCCGGGAAGGCGGCCGCGTCCCGGAGCTTGCCCGCAGCCGCGAGATTGCGCAGGTGCGTGGCGTACTCGCGGTCGGTCCACAGGGTGTCGGCGGGGTTGCCCTCCTCGACCGTCCCGGGGATCAGCTCGATGACGAACTTGCCGGCGAGGGCGGACCGGGCGGGCCAGCCGTTCGTGCGTACCGCCGTGTCGAGTTCAGGGTGAGCCCCGGCCAGGTCGGCCGGTCGGAACAGGGCGTCGCCGAGTCGGGCGGAGAGCAGCGCGTCGAGCGCGGCGGGGCCGCGGCCGTTGTTGTTCTGGAAGCCGTCCTTCATCTCGATCTTGATCAGAATCGGACGATGGCCGGGGTGGGCGTCGTGCCACGCTTTCATGTCCGCGAGGCAGCCGCCGAGGTCCTGGTTTCTGGACTTGGTGCGCAGTTCGGCGGCGTTCGCCGCGTTCTCGCAGTTGTTGTTGTTGCCGAGAGGGTTGTTGTGCGAGACGCGCCACGACCGGCCGAACACATTGGTCCAGACGTCGAGTTCGAGCATCCCGGCGCCGGAGTCGAGCGCGTCGGCGAAGTACGAGTACTTCGCCTTCTCGTAGGCGTTGTGGACGCCCACCCAGGTGGCGGAGGAGTAGGGCAACTGCCCCGGGTCCGCCACCTGGGCCGTGGCCGCCTCCGCCGGAGCGAGTGCGGTGGCGAGCAGCCCGGCCGCGACTGTCGTCGTCACGGCGGCGCGTGTGAGCTTCCCCATGGTCCCCTGCCTTCACGTCGGTCGTTTCAAGTCGACGGAAGATTAGGGGAGTTGAGTGAACCTTGGGGAGACTGGACTCGGCCGTTACGGATGGACTGAATGTGAACGGTGGTCCAGTCCCCCACCCCGCCCCTTCCCGAAACTGGAGGGGTGAGCCCCCGGGCCCCTGGGAGTGCCGGCTCGTCGCCGCCCGGTGCGGGCAACGGGGACGGGTTGCCGCGTCCGTCCGGGGAGGGGCCGTGCATGGTCGTCCCCGCAGGGCATCGGCGGCAGCCACCGACTCCGAAGAGTCGAGGAGCCACGAGTGCCGGCTTGCTGCTGCCCAGTGCGGGCAGCGGGGACCAGGTCCGCCGGGGGGCCTGCACCGGCCTCGAGGAGTCGAGCCCGGTCGAGCCCGCAGGATTGCCGGCTTGTCGCGGCCCGGTGCGCGCTAACGGGGACGAGTTGTCACGTCCGGCCGGGGAGGGGTCGTGCAGGGTCGTCCCCGCAGGGCATCGGCGGCAGCACCGGCCCCGAGGAGTCGAGCCCGGTCGAGTCCCCGGGAGTGCTGGCTTGTCGCGGCCCGGTGCGCGCTAACGGGGACGAGTTGTCACGTCCGGCCGGGGAGGGGTCGTGCAGGGTCGTCCCCGCAGGG